>NZ_BMIV01000008.1 GCF_014642735.1 Paracoccus acridae | reverse complement strand
CCATCGTCACGCTCATGCGCAAGCTCATCGAGACTGCCAACGCTCTCGTCAAAGCCGATCGCAATTGGACACCCAATCCTGCTTGACCAAGACGGATACTCACAAGGTGATGGGCAGGAAATCGAAATAGACGTTCCTCAACTCATAGACACAGAAACATTTGAGGCAGTTCAGCAGAGAAAATGTGCAAAGAACCCAAAAAAGACGCCGCCGCGCATGGTCACAGGCGACGTACTGCTTTCTGGGCTGGCAACTTGCCCTTACTGTGGTGCAGCAATGATTGCGACCTCCGGAAAGGGAGGAAGATATCAGTACTATTCATGCTCTACAAAGAACCGGCAAGGATCCATGGGTTGCCAAGGCCATCGCGTTCCTCGTGAGGCTCTCGACGATTTGATCTGTAATACTTTGCGAGAGCGAGTGTTTACGGTAGAGACCATTACAGGGATGGTAGCCAAGCGTAGAGCATCCTTCAAGCAGCGACATGCGGCGCATTATGAAACCCTCGCAAAGCGAGAGCAGGCTGTCGTCGACACTTCGCGCGTAGTGGCGCGTCTCTACAAGTTGGTCGAGGAAGGCTTGGAGGATGCCTCCGATCCGCGATTCAAGGAGCACTTCACCAAAGCTAAGTTAGAAAACGCAGCAGCGGAAAGAGAGCTTATTCAGGTGAAAGCTGAGCTCCCGTCAGATATGAACATGACTCAAGATAATACCGTGCCATTTGTAACGGCCTTAATTTCTGCGCTTGACGATCCTTCCATTCCCAAGCGCCGCGCAGTGCTTAGATCTGTGATCGATGAGATATCCGTTGGAGCCGATGTGATCCGTATCGCCGGCCGCGCCTCCCTCTTGGAAGCTGGTGCCGCAAAGGGTGCAATAACACCTGCTGCAGTGCCCAGTTTTGTTCGGGAGTGGCGGAGCAGGTGGGATTCGAACCCACGGGACCATCACTGGCCCGGCGGTTTTCAAGACCGCTGCCTTAGACCGCTCGGCCACTGCTCCGTAGGTTTGCCTAAACCGCGGCAGACCGATTGCCAAGGCCCATCCGTCACACCACCACGCCCGCGCCCTCGGTTGCGGGGCCGGCCACGGTGCGGAAGGCGGCGAACAGTTCGCGGCCCATGCCTTCGCTGCTGGGGGCGGGGTCGTGCAGCGCGGCAGGACGGGCTTCGAAGTCGGGCGCCAGGCAGTCGATCGTTCCGCTGACCGCGTCCAGCCGGATCAGGTCGCCATCCTGGATGCGGGCAAGGGGGCCGCCCACCGATGCCTCGGGCGAGATGTGGATGGCCGCCGGGACCTTGCCCGAGGCGCCTGACATGCGGCCATCGGTCAGCAGGGCGACACGCAGCCCGCGATCCTGCAATACGGCCAGGATCGGCGTCAAGGAATGCAGTTCGGGCATTCCGTTCGCGCGCGGCCCCTGGAAGCGGACGACCACGACGGTGTCTTCGGTGAATTCGCCCGCCTTGAAGGCCTCCTTCACCTGCTCCTGATCGGAAAAGACGCGGGCGCGGGCCTCGATCACATGGCGTTCCTCGGCGACGGCGCTGACCTTGATGACGCCCCGGCCCAAGTTGCCTTGAAGCTGCTTCAACCCGCCTGTCCGGGCGAAGGGATTGCCGGCGGGGCGCAGGATGCGGTCGTTCAGCGTCTCGCGCGATCCTTCTTCCCAGCGGATGCGGTCGCCGTCCAGCTTGGGTTCGGCGGTATAGCCGACCAGGCCGGTGCCGTTGATCGTCTTGACATCGGCGTGCAGCAGCCCCGCGTCCAGCAACTGTCCGATCATGTAGCCGATGCCGCCCGCCGCGTGGAAGTGGTTCACGTCGGCCAGGCCGTTGGGATAGACGCGCGCCATCAGGGGCACGGATTCGGAAATGTCGTGGAAATCCTGGATGTCGATCAGGATGCCCGCCGCCTTGGCCATGGCAGGGATGTGCATGACCAGGTTCGTGGAACCGCCTGTCGCCATCAGCCCGACGATGCCGTTCACGAAGGCCTTTTCGTCCAGGACCTCGCCCGCGGGCAGATAGTCGTTGCCAAGCCGCGTGATCGCGGCGGCACGCTGGACGCCCGCCACGGTCAGCGCCTCGCGCAGGGGGGTGTTGGGGTTCACGAAGCTGGAGCCGGGCAGGTGCAGGCCCATGAACTCCATCAGCATCTGGTTGCTGTTGGCGGTGCCGTAGAAGGTGCAGGTGCCGGGGGAATGATAGGACGCCATCTCGGCCGCCATCAGCGCGTCACGCCCGACCTCGCCTGCCGCGAATTGCTGGCGGATGCGGGATTTCTCATCATTGGGAAGGCCCGAGGGCATGGGCCCGGCAGGCAGGAAGACGGCAGGGACATGGCCGAAGGTGGCGGCGGCCATGACCAGGCCAGGCACGATCTTGTCGCAGACACCCAGATACAGCGCCGCGTCGAAACAATCGTGGGACAGTGCGACACCCGCCGCAAGCGCGATCACGTCGCGGGAAAACAGCGACAGTTCCATCCCGGCGCGGCCCTGGGTCACGCCGTCGCACATGGCGGGCACGCCGCCCGCGACCTGGACCGTGGCGCCTGCTGCCTTGCCTGCACGGCGGATCAGGTCGGGAAAACGTTCGTAAGGCTGATGGGCCGACAGCATGTCGTTATAGGCGGTGACAATGCCGATGTTCGGCTTGCGAGAAAGGGCCAGGTCGTCCTTGTCATCCATCGCGGCATAGGCATGGGCCTGGTTGCCGCAGGACAGGTGCGCCCGGCGGGGGCCTTCCTCGGCCGCGCGGGCGATCTTGGTCAGATAGGCCTCTCGGCCCTGGCGGGACCGGGTGCGGATCCGGTCAGTGACGCGGTCGATGGTGGCGTGCAGGGTCATGGCTGGCTCCTTCTTGCGTCATTATATACGCTGTTAGCGTTAACGGTTCAACATCGCTTGTCGCGGCGCTTTGCTTTGTCGGGCAGCCTTGTGCCGGACGAGGCGCCATGCCAGATCCAGTGGCGCGAAAAGGATGAAACCGATGACTGATCTGCCCGTGCTGCGCCTGCGCCCTAAATCCAAGCCTCAGGCGATCCGCCACGGCTTTCCTTGGGTCTTTGCCGACGAGGCGGTGATGGACCGCCGCAGCCGCGCGATCCCCCCAGGCGGCTTTGCCATCCTCGAAGACGCCGAACGTGCGCCCCTGGCCCTGGTGACGGTCAACCCGAATTCCAAGATCGTCGGCCGGGTGATGGACGCCAATACCGATGTGCGGATCGACGGGGCATGGCTGCGCGCCAAGCTGGACCAGGCATTGCAGTTGCGGCAGCGGCTGTACGATACGCCCTTCTATCGACTGGTCCATGCCGAAGCCGACGGCCTTCCCGGCCTGGTGATCGACCGTTTCGGCGATGCGGCGGTGATTCAGCCGAACGCCGCCTGGGCAGACCGGATGGCTGAGGATCTGGCCGACGCCCTGGTCGATGTGACCGGCGTGACGACGGTGATCCTGAACGGCCAGGGCCGCGTGCGCGGGCTGGAGGGCCTGGAGGAACGGATGGAGGTTCTGCGCGGACAGGCCCCGTCCGAACCCGTGGCGGTGCCGATGAATGGCGCGACCTATCTGGCCGATCTGATGGGCGGGCAGAAGACCGGGCTGTTCTTCGATCAGCGGCCGAACCACGCCTTTGCGCAGCGGCTGGCCAAGGGCGGCACGATGCTGGACGTGTTCAGCCATGTGGGCGGCTTCGGCCTTGCGGCCTTGGCGGCAGGTGCGGCAAGCGCCACTTGCGTGGACGGCAGCGCGGCGGCCCTGGATCTGGCGAAGGGCGGGGCAGGGCGCATGGGCGCCGCCGACCGCCTGGAAACCGTCCAGTCCGACGCCTTCAAGGCGATGGAGAAGATGGCCGAGGATGGCCGCCGCTTCGACCTGGTGGTCTGCGATCCGCCCGCCTTCGCACCCGCCAAGCCCGCGCTGGAGGCGGGGCTGCGCGCCTATGAACGGGTAGCGAAGCTGGCAGCGCCTCTGGTCGCGCCCGGCGGCTATCTGGTCCTGTGCAGCTGTTCCCATGCGGCCGACCTGACGGCCTTCCGCAATGTCAGCGCGCGCGGCATCGGGCGCGGCGGGCGGCGCGGGGTGCTGATCCATACCGGACAGGCGGGGCCGGATCACCCGATGCTGCCGCAACTCGCCGAGACCGGCTATCTCAAGGCGCTGTTCTTCCGGCTGGACTGATGCGCGCCGTTCTTGACGCCAATGTCCTGTTTCCCACGATCCTGCGAGAGATCCTGATCGATCTGGCTGGCGCGGGGTTGTTCGTGCCCTTGTGGTCGCCGCGCATCCTGGCCGAATGGCGGGGTGCCGCCGCCCGGCTGGGCGGGGATCAGGACGCCGTCGCAGGAGCCGAGATCGCCTTGCTGCGCGACCGGTTTCCTGCGGCCGAGATGCCCGATGACGGCAACCGCGCCATCGACCTGCATTTCCCGGACCCTGCCGACCGGCATGTGGTGGAGGCGGCCCTGGCAGGGGCCGCGACGCTGGTGGTGACGGCGAACCTGCGCGATTTTCCCCAAACCCTCATGGCGGGCCTTGGGCTGCGCGCGATCCATCCCGATGCGTTCCTGCTGGACCTGTTCAGGTCCGATCCGGGCGCGGTTCGCGCCGCTGTTCTGACGACACGCGACAAGGCCGCCGCAATGGGTGGCGACATGACCTTGGCCGCCATGCTGAAACGCAGCCGCCTGCCAAGGCTGGCCAAGGCGCTGAAAGGTTGAACCGAGTTGCTGTTAACGCTAACAAGAGATATGGCGACCCCCAACCGCAAGGAGGACAGCATGGTCTCGCGCGTCATTCCGGTCGATGACTTCGATCTGGTCATCTTTGGTGCCACCGGCGATCTGGCGCAGCGCAAGATTCTGCCGGGCCTGTTCCGCCGCTTCGTGGCCGGACAGGTTCCCGCGACCTCACGCATCATCGGCGCGGCCCGCACCGAACAGGACGACGCGGCTTTTCGCGGCGAGGCCAGGAAGGCCATCGAGGAGTTCGGCGGCATCGCCGCGGACGACCCTCGGCTGGCGCAGTTCCTGGACCTGCTGGGCTATACGCCGATCGACGCCAAGGGGGACGGCGGCTGGGCCGATCTGAAATCGCGGATGCGCCCCGGTGCCGTCCATGCCTTCTACTTCTCGGTCGCGCCGGCGCTGTTCGGCGATATCGCCAGCCGCCTGGCCAGCCATGGCATCGCGGATGAAAACAGCCGCATCGTCGTGGAAAAGCCCTTTGGCCGCGACCTGGAAAGCGCGCGCGCCCTGAACGCCACGCTGGCCTGCCATTTCCGCGAAGAACAGATCTATCGGATCGACCATTACCTGGGCAAGGAAACCGTGCAGAACCTGATGGCGGTGCGTTTCGCCAATATCCTGTTCGAGCCGCTGTGGAATTCCCAGTATGTCGATCACGTCCAGATCACGGTGGCCGAAACGGTGGGCGTAGCCGGGCGCGGCAGCTATTACGATAAATCCGGCGCCATCCGCGACATGGTGCAGAACCACATGATGCAGCTTCTGTGCCTGATCGCGATGGAGCCGCCCTATCACTTCGACCCCAATGCCGTCAGGGACGAGAAGCTGAAGGTGATCCGCGCCCTGCAACCGGTGGAACCCGGCGACATCGTGCGCGGCCAGTATCAGGCCGACGGGAAATCGACCGGCTATCGCGAGGATGCCGATAACCCGGATTCGCGCACCGAAAGCTATGTCGCGATGAAGGTCTGCATCTCGAACTGGCGGTGGCAGGGCACGCCCTTCTATCTGCGCACCGGCAAGAAGCTGCGCGCCCGGACCAGCGAGATCGCCATCGTCTTCCGCGAACCGCCCCATTCTATCTTCGACGACAGCGGCGCGCCCAAGGCCAACGAGCTTGTCATCCGCCTGCAACCGAACGAGGGTATGAACCTCAAGGTGATGATCAAGGAACCGGGTCCGGGGGGGATGCGGCTGGTGCAGGTGCCGTTGGACATGTCCTTCGCCGACGCGCTTGGCGCCGATGGCAGCGACATGCCCGACGCCTATGAACGGCTGATCATGGATGTGATCCGGGGCAACCAGACCCTGTTCATGCGCGGGGACGAGGTCGAGGCCGCCTGGGCCTGGACCGATCCGATCATCGCCGCCTGGGAAGACAGCAAGCGGCGCCCCGAACCCTATGACGCGGGATCCTCTGGCCCCGAGGAAGCGTTGCGTCTGCTGCATCGCGACAACCGCCGATGGAGGGAGATTCGCGCGTGACGATGGAATTCAAGGAATACCCGGACAGGGAAATGCTGGCGCTGTCGCTGGCCGACCAGATGGCGTCGCAACTGGCGCAGCAGTTGCGGACGGGCGAACGGGCCAGCCTCTGCGTGCCGGGGGGGACCTCGCCCACGCTGGTGTTCGAGACGCTCAGCGGGGCGGATATCGACTGGGGCCGTGTGACGGTGTTTCTGGGCGACGAACGCTGGGTGGACGGCGAACACAAGCGGTCGAACGGCCGCCTGTTGCGCCGCCACCTGCTGCGCGACAAGGCGGCGGCCGCGGCCTACATCGACCTTTACACGGGCGACGCCACGCCGGACGAGGCCGCGGATGGTCTGGCCCAGGCGATCAGGCCGCATCTGCCGATCACCGTGGTCCTGCTGGGCATGGGCAATGACATGCACACCGCCAGCCTGTTCCCCGGTGCGGATCGTTTGGCCGAGGGCCTGGCCGCGGATGCACCGCTGGTCCTGCCGATCCGCGCCGAAGGCGCCGAGGAGCCGCGCATCACCCTGACCCGCCCCGCCCTTGCCGATGCGATGAATGTCCATGTCCTGATCATGGGGCCTGAAAAGCGCGAGGCGCTTGAACGGGCGCAGAAGATGGACCCGACCGAGGCGCCGATCCGCGCCTTCCTGGACAACGCGACCGTTCACTGGGCCGAATAGGAGTCTTTCCGAATGACCGACATCTGGACCCGCCTGAAATCCCACCGCCAGGCGCAAGGTGACAGCCGGATCTCTGACCTGTTCGATGCCGACCCTGGACGCGCCCGCGCGTTTTGCGCCCAGGCGGATGGGCTGGTCTTCGACTGGTCCAAGACGATGATCGACGCGACCGCGCGCGACCTGCTGGTGGCACTGGCCGAGGGCGCCGACGTGGCGGCCCGCCGCGAGGCGATGTTCACCGGCGAAAGGATCAACGAGACCGAGGGCCGCGCCGTCCTGCACACCGCCCTGCGCAACCTGCGCGGCAGCGTGATGGTGGACGGCCAGGACGTGATGCCCGCCGTGCGCGAGACGCATGACCGCATGGCGGATTTCGCCCGTGACGTCCGGTCGGGCGCCTTCACGGGGCAGGGCGGCAAGATCACCGATGTGGTCAATATCGGCATCGGCGGGTCGGATCTGGGTCCCTATATGGCGGTGCTGGCGATGGCGCCCTATCACGACGGGCCGCGCTGCCATTTCGTCAGCAACGTGGACGGCGCCGACATCGCCGACACGCTGAAGGGCCTGGACCCGGCGACGACGCTGGTCATCGTGGCATCCAAGACCTTCACCACCATCGAGACGATGACCAATGCCCAGACCGCCCGCGACTGGATGGGCCGCGTCGTCACCGACCCGGCGGCGCAATTCGTGGCGCTGTCATCCGCCACCGCCAAGACGGCGGAGTTCGGCATCGAACCGTCGCGCGTCTTCGGCTTCGAGGATTGGGTCGGCGGACGTTATTCCGTCTGGGGGCCGATCGGGCTGTCGCTGATGCTGGCCATCGGCGACGAACGCTTTGACGAATTCCTGGCGGGCGGTGCTGCGATGGACGCGCATTTCCGCGCTGCGCCCCTGGCGGAAAACCTGCCCGTGCTGCTGGCCCTGGTGGGCATCTGGCATCACCAGATCTGCGGTTATCCGACGCGCGCCGTGCTGCCCTATGACAACCGCCTGCTGCGGCTGCCCGCCTATCTGCAGCAGCTCGAGATGGAATCGAACGGCAAGCGCGTGGCAATGGACGGAGCCGACCTGGCCCTGCCATCAGGCCCGGTCGTCTGGGGCGAGCCCGGCACCAACGGCCAGCACGCCTTCTATCAGTTGATCCACCAAGGCACGACGCCCGTGCCTTGCGAATTCATCCTGGCCGCGAAGGGGCACGAGGACGACCTGGCCCATCACCATATCCTGCTGGCCGCCAACTGCCTTGCCCAGTCCGAGGCCCTGATGCGTGGCCGGACCCTGGACGAGGCGCGCGCCCTGATGTCTGCCAAGGGTCTGGAGGGCGCCGAACTGGACCGGCAGGCGCGGCATCGTGTGTTCCCCGGCAACCGGCCTTCGACCACGCTGCTGATCGAACAGCTGACGCCCTTTACCCTGGGCCAGATCGTCGCGCTTTACGAACACAGGGTCTTCGTGGAAGGCGTGATCCTGGGGCTGAACAGCTTCGACCAATGGGGGGTCGAACTGGGCAAGGAATTGGCCCTGAAGGTCGAACCCCTGCTGAAGGGCGAGGACGCGCCGGGGCATGATGCGTCCACCGAGCATCTGGCGCAGGTCTTCCGGCAGATGCGCGGGTAGAAAAGGCCGGGGGCTTCGCGCCCCCGGACCCCCGCGGGATATTTCCCCACAGAAGATGCTACCAGTGCGGCGGGCGCTGATCGGCCAGGGGGATCGTGCCTTCGGCATCGGCCTGCTGTTCGGCGGCGAAACGCATCAGCATCTCGACCCGGCGGGTCAGCAGGGCGATTTCCCCGTCCTGGCGGGCGATGACCTCGTGCAGGTCGTCGGTCACGCGTGTCAGATGCGCCAGCGTTTCTTCAAGCTGCCGGATTCGCGTTTCGCTATCCTTGTCCATATCGGCCCCTTCGGTTAAGGCAGCCACGGATTTGGCCGGAAAGGCAGGACCATGGCGAAAGATCAGAAAAAACAACCCCGTCCCAAGGCGGAAACGCCCAAGGGCTTTCGCGACTATTTCGGCGCGGATGTGACGGAACGCAAGGCGATGCTGGACCGGATCGCCGAAATCTATCATCGCCATGGCTTCGATCCCCTGGAAACCAGCGCCGTCGAGACGGTCGAGGCCTTGGGCAAGTTCCTGCCCGACGTGGATCGCCCCAACGCCGGCGTCTTTGCCTGGCAAGAGGAAGCCGTGCCCGGCGGGGGTTCTGGCGACTGGCTGGCGCTGCGATACGACCTGACGGCACCCCTGGCGCGGGTGGCGGCGCAGTTCCGCAACGACCTGCCGTCGCCCTATCGCCGCTATGCGATGGGTCCGGTCTGGCGGAACGAGAAGCCGGGGCCGGGGCGGTTCCGGCAGTTCTATCAATGCGATGCGGATACGGTGGGGTCGGCTTCCGTCGCGGCGGATGCCGAGATCTGCGCGATGCTGGCCGATGCGCTGGAGGCGGTGGGGATTGCGCGGGGCGACTACATCGTGCGGATCAACAACCGCAAGGTTCTGAACGGCGTGCTGGAGGCCGCCGAGGTCCGCGCCGAGCAGGCCGAGGATGTGCTGCGCCAGATCGATAAGTTCGACAAGGTTGGCGAGGCGGGCGTGCTGGCGCTGCTGACCACGGGCCGCAAGGACGACAGCGGCGCGATGATCGAGGGGGTTGGGTTGAGCGAGGCGCAGGCCCAGCCGGTGCTGGCTTTCCTGACCTCGAAAGGCGCGGACAACGCGGCGACGCTGGCGAACCTGCGCGCGGCGGTTGGCGGGTCCGCCATGGGGGCCGAGGGCGTCGAGGAACTGGCCCAGATCGCCGACATGCTGGCCGCGATGGGCGTGGCCGAGGATCGGGCGGTCATCGACCCCTCGATCGTGCGGGGGCTTGGATACTACACCGGCCCGGTCTTCGAGGCCGAACTGACCTTCGAGATTCTGGACGAGAAGGGCCGCAAGCGGCAGTTCGGGTCGGTCGCGGGCGGCGGGCGCTATGACGGGTTGGTGGAACGATTCACCGGCCAGAAGGTGCCTGCAACGGGCGTCAGCATCGGCGTGGACCGGCTGCTGGCGGCGCTGCGGGCCAAGGGGCTTGCGGGAACCCAGGCGCAGGGGCCGGTGGTCGTGACGGTGATGGACCGCGACCGCATGGCGGATTACCAGGCCATGGCGTCCGAGTTGCGGGCGGCAGGCATCCGGGCCGAGGTTTATCTGGGCAATCCCAAGAACTTCGGCAACCAGTTGAAATATGCCGACAAGCGCGGCGCGCCGGTGGCGATCATCCAGGGCGGCGACGAGGCTGCGCGGGGCGTGGTGCAGGTCAAGGATCTGGTCCTGGGCGCAAGGATCGCGGCCGAGGCGAGCCTCGACGAATGGAAAGCCCAACCCGCCCAGACCGAGGTTCCGCGCGCCGATCTGGTCGCGGAAGTCAGGCGGATCGTCGGATGATCCCCAAGCGCGACAAGCAGGCCATCGGCCAGCGTTTCCTGCAGGCCTTCCGCGAGGCGGGGGCGGTTGAGGTCGCGCCCGACATCCTGCTGCCTGCCGACACGCTGCTGGATCTGTATGGCGAGGATATCCGCGCCCGCGCCTATACCTCGACCGATCCCTTGCGGGGCGAGGTGATGCTGCGGCCCGATTTCACGGTGCCCGTGGTGCAGATGCACATGGCAGGCGGGGCGGAACCGGCACGATACTGCTATCTGGGCGAGGTCTTTCGCAAGCAGGATCCGGGCGAGGAGCGCCCTGCCAATCCGCGTGACAACGAATACCTGCAGGCGGGGTTCGAGCTGTTCGCCCATGATCGCGAGGCCGATGCCGAGGTCTTCGGGCTGTTCCACCGGCTGCTGACCCCCTATGGCCTGCAGGCCGTGACGGGCGATACGGGGCTGCTGATGGATGCGGTCCGGGCGCTGCCGCTGTCAAATGCCCGTCGCGATGCCCTGCTGCATCACCTGTGGCGGCCTCGCCGCTTTGCGCGGCTGCTGGCGCGGTTCTCTCGGCCCGCCGAGGCGCGCGTCCTGCCTGCACCGGTCGCCCCCTGGGCTGGCCTGCGCGGCGAGGACGAGATGCAGGCCCGGATCGACCGGCTGCTGGCCGACCGGGACGCGGTGCCGTTGGACCCGGCCTGGAACGCGCGGCTGGAACGGCTGTTTGCGGTGCGCGCGCCCCTGCCTGCGGCCTTGGCGGATCTGCGCGGACTGGTCGCGGAATGGCCCGATCTTGGCTCCGCCGTCGCACGGATCGAGGATCGGCTGGCGATGCTCTCGGCCTTGGGCATCGTGCCGGGCGCGATCCTGTTCGATGCAAGCCATGGGCGGCAGACGATGGAATATTACGACGGCTTCACCTTCAGCTTCGTGGCGCAGAACCGTCCTGACTGGCCCCCGGTGGCATCCGGCGGGCGCTATGACGCGTTGACCGCCGTTCTGGGCCGGGGCGGTCGGGCGATTCCGGCGGTGGGCGGCATCATCCGCCCCGGCCTTGTCGCCGAACTGGAGGCCGCGCGATGATCCGGCTGGGGGTGCCGTCCAAGGGGCGGCTGATGGAGCAGACCTTCGACTGGTTCGCGGCGCGCGGCGTCACCCTGTCGCGCAGCGGGTCGGATCGCGAATATGCGGGCCAGGTCCAGGGCGCGGAGGGGGTGTCGCTGGTCCTGCTGTCGGCGGGCGAGATCCCGCGAGAACTTGCCGCAGGGCGGATTGAACTGGGCGTGACTGGCACCGACCTGGTGCGCGAGAAGCTGGCAGGCTGGCGGTCGGACGTGGCCGAGATCGCGCCCATGGGCTTTGGCCATGCCGACCTGATCCTGGCCGTGCCGGAATGCTGGCGCGATTGCGAGGATCTGGACGATTTCGCGTCCATTGCGCGCGACTTCCGCGCGGCCCATGGCTTCCGCCTGCGCATCGCCACCAAATATCACCGCCTGGTCCGCGCCTGGCTGGCCCATCACGAGGTCGCGGATTACCAGCTGGTCGATTCCCAGGGCGCGACTGAGGGCACGGTTGCCAACCAGACCGCCGAGGCGGTGGCCGACATCACCTCGTCCGGGGAAACGCTGCGGGCCAACAACCTGAAGATCCTGGGGGCCGAGCCGATCCTGCAGTCGCAGGCTACGCTTTTTGCACACCGGGCGGCGCTTGGTGATGTGCGGCCGTTTCTGGCGCAGCTTGGGGTGGCAAGCTAGGCGGGGGCTGTCTGCCCCCACGCGCTTCGCGCGTTCCCCCGAGGATATTTGGGCAACGAAGAAGCGTCAGAGCCCGACAAGCGCGCGGGCGAAGTCATTGGCGTCGAAGGCGTCTAGGTCGTCGATCTGTTCGCCGACGCCGATCGCATGGATCGGCAGGCCGAAGCGGTCGGCCAGGGCCACCAGCACGCCGCCGCGCGCGGTGCCGTCCAGTTTCGTCATCACCAGGCCCGAGACATCGGCAAGTTGGCGGAAGGTTTCCACCTGGTTCAGCGCATTCTGGCCCGTGGTCGCGTCCAGCACCAGAAGGGTGTTGTGGGGCGCGGTTGGATCCTTCTTGCGGATCACGCGGACGATCTTGGCCAGTTCCTCCATCAGGTCCTGGCGGTTCTGCAGGCGGCCGGCCGTGTCGATCATCAGAAGATCGGCGCCTTCAGCCTCGGCCCGCGTCATGGCGTCGAAGGCCAGGCTTGCGGGATCGCTGCCTTGCGCGGCGACCATCACCGGCACGCCCGCCCGCTGGCCCCAGATTTGCAACTGTTCGACGGCCGCCGCGCGGAACGTGTCGCCCGCCGCGATCATCACCGACTTGCCCGCCGCGCGAAACTGGCTTGCCAGCTTGCCGATGGTGGTCGTCTTGCCCGCGCCATTGACGCCCACGACCAGCACGACCTGCGGCTTCTTGGGGTAAAGGGGCAGGGGACGGGCCACCGGGGTCATGATCCGCGCGATCTCGGTCGCCAGCAGTTCCTTGAGTTCGGTGGCCGACAGGCGGCGCCCCATCCGCCCTTCGGCGATATTGGCCGTCACGCGCAGGGCCGTATCCACGCCGAGGTCGGCCTGGACCAGCATGTCCTCCAGTTCCTCGAGCATCTCGTCGTCGAGGGCGCGACGCGGTTCCTCGGGTTTGGCGGGGGCGGTGCCGAACAGGCGCCCGACCAATCCGGCGGAAGGGGCCGCAGGCGCCGCAGGCGGCGGTGGATCCATGGGCTGGGGGGCAGCCGGCGTCACGGCGGCAGGGGCAGGTCCGGCGTCCACGATGCCGTCCAATCCTTCGCCGATCTTTGACGAGGATCGGGTCAGCCGATCGCGCAGTTTCGAGAAAAACGACATGCCCTGTACCCTTGCAGCCCGGCGGCGAACCTAAACCTTGCGACCGGAAAGGAAAAGGGCAGGCGGCCGGTGCCGCGCCGGTCAAATCGCGGCTTTCCCCCGGCCCGGCCTTGCGCTAGACCCTGCACCGGACATTTTTCGGGCAGATGGAAGGACCGTTCATGGCCAATGTGGTGGTTGTCGGCGCGCAATGGGGCGACGAGGGCAAGGGCAAGATCGTCGATTGGCTGAGCGAACGGGCCGATGTGATCGCGCGTTTCCAGGGCGGTCATAACGCCGGGCACACGCTGGTCATCGGCGAGAAGGTCTTCAAGCTGTCGCTGCTGCCCTCGGGTATCGTGCGGGAAGGCAAGCTGGCCGTGATCGGCAATGGAGTGGTGCTGGACCCTTGGGCGCTGTTTTCGGAAATCGACAAGCTGTCGGGCCAGGGCGTCACGATCTCGACCGATAACCTGATGATCGCGGAGAACACCCCGCTGATCCTGCCGCTGCACCAGGATCTGGACAAGCTGCGCGAGGAAGCCGCGGGCAAGGCCAAGATCGGCACCACCGGCCGCGGCATCGGCCCGGCATACGAGGACAAGGTGGGACGCCGCACCATCCGCGTGGCGGATCTGGGCGACGAGGAAACGCTGGATGCGCGGCTGGACCGCCTGCTGGCCCATCACGATGCCTTGCGGCAGGGACTGGGCGCCGAGCCCATCGACCGGGCCGAGTTGAAGGCCAGGCTGATGGAAGTGGCGCCGAAGCTGCTGCCCTATGCCCAGCCGGTCTGGAAGATCATGGCCGATGCCCGCAAGGCCGGCAAGCGCATCCTGTTCGAAGGCGCGCAGGGGTCGCTGCTGGATATCGACTTCGGCACCTATCCCTATGTCACCAGTTCGACCACCATGTCGGGGATGGCGGCGTCCGGGACCGGCATGGGACCTTCGGCCATCGGCTTCGTGCTGGGGATCGTCAAGGCCTATACCACCCGCGTGGGCGAGGGGCCGTTCCCGACCGAGTTGCACGACGGCGACGGGCAGCGTCTTGGCGAACGCGGGCATGAATTCGGCACCGTCACCGGGCGCAAGCGCCGCTGCGGCTGGTTCGACGCGGTGCTGGTGCGCCAGACCTGCGCCATCAGCGGCGTGAACGGCATCGCGCTGACCAAGCTGGACGTGCTGGACGGGTTCGACACGTTGAAGATCTGCGTGGGCTACGAGATCGATGGCGTGAAATACGACTATCTGCCCACGGCCGCCGCGCTGCAGGCCAAAGTCACGCCCATCTATGAGGAAATGGAAGGCTGGCAGGAATCCACGCAAGGCGCGCGCAGCTGGGCGCAGCTTCCTGCGGCGGCGATCAAGTATGTCCGCCGGGTCGAGGAGTTGATCCAATGCCCGGTCGCGCTGCTCTCGACCAGTCCTGAACGGGACGATACCATCCTGGTGACGGATCCTTTTGCGGACTGAGGGCGCAAACCGGGGGTTTCACACCCCCGGACCCCCGTGGGATATTTATCCACAGAAGATGAAACGGAGGCGGCGATGAACCTGAAGACACGCAAGAGGCTGTCGCTGCTGATCCTTGTCATCGGCCTGCCGCTTTACATCGTCGCTGCGGTGACGCTGGTCAACTGGATGGACGCGCGCTTTGGCCGCCAGCCGATCCTGGTCGAGGTCGCGGTCTATGTGGGCTTGGGCATCCTGTGGATCCTGCCGTTCAAGCGGGTCTTTTCCGGCGTCGGGCGCGGGGAATGATACCGCCGCTGGTCATCTCTGATCGGGGGGTGACCGTGATCGGGGGCGGCGCGACGACCCCTTATGACCTGCAGACCGCGCTGGCGGTGGCGCCGACCCTTGTGGCCGCCGATGGCGGGGCCGACCGGGCGCTTGCCTTGGGTCAGGCCCCCGACTGGGTGATCGGCGATCTGGACAGCATCACGGCCGGCGCGCGCAAGCTGATCCCGGCGGGACGCATTCATCATGTGGCCGAACAGGACAGCACGGATTTCGCCAAGTGCCTGACCCGCATCGCGGCGCCTTTCGTGATGGCGGTGGGATTTGCCGGGCTGCGTCTGGATCATACGCTGTCGGCATTGACGACAATGGCCAGCACGCCCCGCCCCCTTGTGATCCTTCTGGGGTCCGACGACGTGGTCTTCGTGGCGCCGCCGCGCCTGACCTTGCCGCTGATGCCGGGCACCCGGGTCTCGCTCTATCCGATGGGACCGGCGCGGGGGATCAGCACGGGGCTGGAATGGCCCATCGAGGGGATCGAGTTCGCGCCGGGCGGGCGGGTTGGCACATCCAACATGGCGAACGGCGTCGTGACCCTGCGGATCGAGGGCAAGATGCTGCTGATGTTGCCGCGCAGCACGCTGGCATCCGTGATGACGGCGCTTCGCCTGCCTGCCTGAACGATCAAAGCCCCGTGCGGCGGTTGCCGCCTTGGTCGCGATGGCTTATCTGCAAGGGGCGAACCCCCGGAGGCATCCATGTCGCTGAACCCCATCCGTCCTTGGCGCAACATCGAGCGTCGGAAGTCGCGCCAGATCATGGTGGGCAACGTGCCCGTGGGCGGCGACGCGCCGATCAGCGTGCAGACCATGACCAACACCAACGGCCATGACGTGCGCGCCACGCTGGACCAGGTGATCCGCGCCGCCGACGCCGGGGCCGACATCGTGCGGATTTCCGCCCCCGATCAGGAAACCACGCGGGCCCTGCGCGAGATCTGCCGCGAAAGCCCGGTCCCCATCGTGGCCGACATCCATTTCCACTACAAGCGCGCCATTGAGGCGGCCGAGGCGGGCGCCGCCTGCCTGCGCATCAATCCCGGCAATATCGGCGATGAAAGCCGCGTGCGCGAGGTCATCAAGGCCGCCAAGGACCACGGCTGTTCCATCCGCATCGGCGTGAACGCGGGATCGCTGGAACGTCACCTGCTGGAGAAATATGGCGAGCCTTGCCCGGACGCGATGGTTGAATCCGGCCTGGATCACATCAAGATCCTGCAGGACAACGACTTTCACGAATTCAAGATCAGCGTAAAGGCGAGCGACGTGTTCCTGTCCGCCGCCGCCTATCAGCAGCTTGCGGATGCCACGGACGCGCCGATCCATCTTGGCATCACCGAGGCGGGCGGCTTTGTCGGCGGCACGGTGAAATCGGCCATCGGGCTTGGCAACCTGCTGTGGATGGGGATCGGCGACACGATCCGCGTCAGCCTGTCGGCGGATCCGGTCGAGGAGGTGAAGGTCGGCTTTGAAATCCTCAAGTCGCTGGGCCTGCGGACGCGGGGGGTGCAGATCATTTCCTGCCCGTCCTGCGCGCGCCAGGGCTTTGACGTGATCAAGACGGTGGAAAGGCTGGAAAAGCGGCTGGAACATATCAAGACGCCCATGTCGCTGTCGATCATCGGCTGCGTCGTCAACGGTCCGGGCGAGGCGCTGATGACCGATATCGGCTTCACCGGCGGTGGCGCGGGCAGCGGCATGGTTTATCTGGCCGGGCGGCAAAGCCACAAGATGACCAACGATCAGATGATCGACCATATCGTGCAACTGGTCGAGGAACGCGCCGAGAAGATCGAGGCGGAAGCAGGAATTCAGGCGGCCGAGTAGGGTGCGTGCTTGCACGCACGGCCGGCCGGACCAAGGTGCGTGCAGGCACGCACCCTAGCCGCCGGTATGGCTCATGTGGCGGGACATCTGGCCCGCGACGGTCTGGCGGGAATAGTCGAAATCGTGGCCCTTGGGCTTGCGGCTGATCGCGGCGCGGATGGCGTCCTTGACCACGGCATCCTCGGCCGAGGCGCGCAGCGGCGCGCGCAGGTCCGCACGATCCTCCTGGCCCAGGCACATGTAGAGTTCGCCGGTGCAGGTCAGGCGCACCCGGTTGCAGCTTTCGCAGAAATTATGCGTCAGGGGCGTGATGAAGCCGATCTTCTGCCCGGTTTCCTGCAGCCGGACATAGCGGGCGGGGCCGCCGGTCCGTTCGGCAAGGTCGATCAGGGTAAAGCGTTCGGCCAGGCGGGCGCGCAGGTCGGACAGGGGCCAGTACTGGTCCAGCCGATCCTCGTTGCCCAGATCGCCCATCGGCATGACCTCGATGAAGGTCAGGTCGTGACCCTCGTCGCCGCACCAGCGGACAAGGTCGAACAGTTCGACATCGTTCACGCCTTTCAGCGCGACCGCGTTGATCTTGACCCGCAGCCCGGCGGCTTGCGCGGCACGGATGCCGTCCAGCACCTGCGGCAGGCGTCCCCAGCGGGTGATCGCCGCGAACTTGTCCGCATCCAGCGTGTCCAGCGACACATTGACCCGCCTGACACCGCAATCGACCAGTTCGCCGGCATAGCGGCCAAGCTGACTGCCATTGGTGGTCAGCGTCAATTCGTCCAGACCGTTGCCCAAATGGCGCGACATGGAGCGGAAGAAGGACATGATGTTGCGGCGGACCAGGGGCTCGCCCCCGGTGATGCGCAGCTTTTGCACGCCAAGGTCCACAAAGGCGCTGCACAGGCGCTCCAGCTCCTCCAGCGTCAGAAGCTCTGCCTTGGGCAGGAACTGCATGTGTTCGGCCATGCAATAAACGCAGCGGAAGTCGCAGCGGTCCGTGACCGACACCCGCAGATAGGTGATCGGCCGGGCGAAGGGGTCGATAAGGGGGGCTGCTTGCTGCATGGCCTTAATCTATGCGCGGTGTTGATCGCAGACAAGCGGCGACTGGTTGTGGACGGGGTCGGGTTATGCAGACTAGGTTGAAGCTGAATATGGGACAGAAGGGACAATTCATGCGTTTCACCATTGTCGCCCCGGCGTTGATCCTGACTGCGGGCGTTCTGGCGGGCTGCACTCAAGGCGCGATGACGGCAGGGCGCGGCGCCGATGCCGCCCCGCAGACGCAGATGACGGCTGAACAGGTCACGGCGGCCGCTGCCGTCACCCGTGCCCCTGCGCCGCGTCCGGCAGCGCGGGCGTCCGCTGCCCAACTGGACACCACGACCCCCGAACAGCGCGCCGCCGCCGCAAAACCGGCTGAGGCGGCCGAGACTAGGCTGGGCACCACCGTCGCATCGTTGGGCAACCCGTCCGAGGGAGGGTTCTGGATCAAGACGCCCTTGGTCAGCGAACGCGGAATCGGCCGGATCGTGGACCCGGCCACCGGAAAGTCGGCCAAGGTCGATCTGATCCCCCTGGACGGTCCTGCCAGCGGCGGGTCGCAGGTGTCGCTGCCCGCGCTGCAGTTGCTGGGAGTGTCCCTGACCGACCTGCCGACGCTTGAGGTTTATCGGTCCTGAACCAGCCGCAGGGCTTCCTTGCGGGCAAAGGGCTTCATGCGTGCCCCGTGACCCTCCAGGAAGGCCCGGACGCGGGGCGCGTCGCGTTTGGACAGGTCGCGCAGCCACCAGGCGATGGCCTTCTGGATGAACCAGTCGCGGTCATCCGCCAGCCGCGCCGCCCAGTTCAGGATGTGTTCCCGCGCGGCAAGTTCGTCGGCCTTCGGGTTGTTCATCTTGGCCCAGGGCAGGGTGCCCACCAGGGCCGCGCGGCGGGTCCATTTGTTCGGATGATCCAGCCAGGTCTCGACCTGGTCCAGCCGCGAGGGATCGGCCACCAGCCGCTTCTGCCCGGCGATCATGGTGCTGTCCGCGATGGCCCAGCCGTCGAATTCTGCCGCCCATCCGGCGATCAGCGACCATACGGCATCGTCGGGGCGGATGCGTGCCTGGGTCAGCAGCTTGGCCGCCGCGATCCGCGCTTCATGGATGTCGCTTGCCCACAGGTCGCGCGCCAGGTCGATGCGTCCTTCGATGTCCCGCGAGGCCCGCCATTCGGCGACCAGGTCGTCCAGGTGCGGGTTCGCCACCCCAAGATAGACGCGCGGCGTCTTGTGATAGGCCTGCATCTGATCCGCCTTTTCGGGATCGGCCAGGGCCTTCAGGCTGTCCAGTTCTGTCATGGGAACCTCCGTTCCCGCGGTTCTAGGAAGACCCGCCTTCGGGCGCAAGAACGGGCTGGCCGCGCGGGGGTGGTGGCGCTAAAAGAACCGCGCAATCAACAGGTGTGCCCATGTCCCATTCGTCCGAACCCCGCCCGATGACTGCCCGCCGCAGCGGCCCGCTGCGCGGCACGGCCCACATTCCGGGCGACAAGTCGATCAGCCACCGCGCGCTGATCCTGGGCGCGCTGTCGGTGGGCGAAACGCGGATCACCGGCCTGCTGGAAGGCGAGGACGTGCTGGACACCGCCAAGGCGATGGAGGCTTTTGGCGCGCAGGTCACGCGTCTGGGCGATGGCGAATGGTCCGTCTATGGCGTCGGCGTGGGCGGGTTTTCCGAACCCGAAAGCGTGATCGACTGCGGCAATTCGGGCACCGGGGTGCGGCTGATCATGGGGGCCATGGCCACGACGCCGATCACCGCGACCTTCACGGGCGATGCCAGCCTGTCGCGCCGCCCCATGGCGCGCGTGACCGACCCGCTGGAACTGTTCGGCGCGCAGATCACCGCGCGGGAAGGCGGGCGGCTGCCCATCACCATCCAGGGCGCGGCAGATCCCCTGCCGGTTCGCTATCGCACGCCCGTGGCCAGTGCGCAGATCAAGTCGGCAATTCTGCTGGCGGGCCTGAACGTGCCGGGCGAGACGGTGGTCATCGAGCCGGAACCCACCCGCGATCATTCCGAACGGATGCTGGCAGGTTTCGGCGCCGACATTCGCGCCGAGACGACCGAGGAAGGCCATGTTATCACCCTGCAAGGCCGCCCCGAACTGCGCGCGCAACCGGTTGCCGTTCCGCGCGATCCGTCAAGCGCGGCCTTCCCGGTGGCCGCCGCCCTGATCGTTCCCGGTTCGGAGATCCGTGTGCCGGGCGTCAGCCGCAACCCGACGCGCGATGGCCTGTATGTGACGCTGCTGGAAATGGGCGCGGACATCGTCTTTGAAAATCCCCGAGAGGAAGGGGGCGAGCCGGTGGCAGACCTGCTGGTCCGTCACGGTGCGCTGAAAGGGGTCGTTGTTCCCGCCGAACGCGCCGCCAGCATGATCGACGAATTTCCCATCCTGTCGGTCATCGCCGCTTTTGCCGAAGGCACGACGGTCATGAACGGCGTGGCGGAACTGCGGGTCAAGGAAAGCGACCGGATCGACGCCATGGCCCGCGGGCTGGAGGCCAATGGCGTGAAGATCGAGGAGACGAAGGACAGCATGACCGTGCATGGCATGGGCCGCGTGCCGGGCGGCGGCAGGGCCGTCACGCATCTGGACCATCGCATCGCCATGTCCTTCCTGGTCCTGGGACTGGCATCCGAGGCACCGGTTTCCATCGACGACGGCGCACCGATCGCGACGTCTTTCCCCGATTTCCTGCCCTTGATGCAGGGTCTGGGCGGCGATCTGGGCTAGCCCGTCCGTTCGTCGAACTTTGCTTCGATGTTGTTCCCGTCCGGGTCCAGCAGATAGGCCGCATAATATCCAGGATGATAATCGCGCAGGCCGGGAGGGCCATTGTCCGTCCCGCCTGCCTTCAGGCCGGCGGCATGGAAGGCCTGCACCTCGGCACGCGAACGGGCGGCGAAGGCCAGGTGGATCCTGCTGGGCGGGGCATCGGCATCGGCCTCATCCAGATAGAAGCAGCCCAGTTCCAGCCAGTCCCGGCCGCCCTTCATATCGCTGTTTCGGCCCAGTGCCTGGAAGATGGCTTGATAGAAAAGAATGGCCTGGTCGAGATGCACCGAGCGCAGGTGAATATGGTCCACGATGGAATGTGCTTGTGTGGTCATCGGCGCCTCCATCAGTGAAACGCCAATGACCGACAAGGGTTCTGCAAATCTTTGTTAGACGTGCTGCGGGTACCCGACCGCGCGCAGGGCCGCGGCGATTTCGTCCAGGATGGCCGGATCGTCGATCGTCGCCGGGGTCTTGAAGCTTTCCCCGTCGGCGATCTTGACCATGGTGGCACGCAGGATTTTGCCCGAACGGGTCTTGGGCAGGCGGTCCACCACGCAGGCGGTCTTGAAGGCCGCGACCGGGCCGATCTGGTCGCGGACCATGCCGACGACCTCTTTCACGACCTGCTGGTCGGGGGTGTTCGTCCCCTTCTTCAGGCACAGAAAGCCCAGCGGCATCTGCCCCTTGAGGCTGTCGGCGACGCCGATCACCGCGCATTCCGCGACGGCGGGATGGGCCGACAGAACCTCCTCCATCGCGCCGGTGGACAGGCGATGGCCTGCGACGTTGATCACGTCATCCGTGCGCGCCATGATGTAGAGATATCCATCCTCGTCGATATAGCCCGCGTCGCCGGTTTCGTAATAGCCGGGGAAATGCGACAGATAGGATTTGCGGAACCGGTCCTCGGCGTTCCACAGGGTCGGCAGCGTGCCCGGCGGCAAGGGCAGCTTGATGGCCACCGCGCCCAGCGTGCCCGCCGGGACAGGATGTCCCGCCTCGTCCAGGACCTGCACGTCATAGCCGGGCAGCGTGACCGAGGGGCTGCCGCGCTTGACGGGCAGAAGTTCGATCCCGACGGGGTTCGCGACGATGGGCCAGCCGGTTTCCGTCTGCCACCAGTGGTCGATGACGGGCACCCGCAGCTTTCCCTCGGCCCATTGGATGGTGTCGGGGTCGGCGCGTTCGCCCGCCAGATACAGGGTCTTGAAATGGCGCAGGTTGTATTCGCCGATTAGCTTGCCTTCAGGGTCCTCGCGACGGATGGCGCGGATCGCGGTGGGGGCGCTGAACACGCTTTTGACGCGGTGGTTCTGGATCACGCGCCAATAGGCGGCGGCGTCGGGGGTGCCGACCGGCTTGCCCTCGAAAACGATGGTGGTGGCGCCGACGGCCAGTGGGCCATAGCAGATATAGCTGTGGCCCACGACCCAGCCCACGTCGGACGCCGCCCAGAAGACGTCGCCCGCGTCGATGTCATAGACGTTCTTCATCGACCAGGCGAGCGCGACCATATGCCCCCCGGTATGCCGCACCACCCCCTTGGGCTGCCCTGTCGTCCCCGAGGTGTAGAGCACATAGGCCGGATGATTGCCTTCGACGGGCACGCATTCCGCAGGTTCGACGCCGAACTGGAAGCTGTGCCAGGCGACGTCGCGGCCTTCGGTCAGGTGCGCGACCTCTTGTTCCCGCTGGAAGATCACGCAGAAGTCGGGCTTGTGGGTGGCTTCCTCGATCGCGCGGTCCAGAAGCGGCTTGTAGGGAACGATGCGGCCGGGTTCCAACCCGCAGGACGCCGCGATGATCGCCTTGGGCGTGGCGTCGTTGATGCGGACCGCCAGTTCGTGCGCGGCAAAGCCGCCGAAGACGACCGAATGGATCGCGCCCAGCCGTGCGCAGGCCAGCATCGCCTCCAGCGCCTCGGGGACCATGGGCATGTAGATGATGACCCGGTCGCCCTTCTGGATGCCCTTGGCGCGCAAGGCGCCCGCAAGGCTGGCCACGCGATCGCGCAATTCCCGGTATGTGATGCCCCGGCATGACCGGGTGATCGGGCTGTCGTGGATGATGGCAAGCTGGTCGCCGCGCCCGGCCTCGACATGGCGGTCAACGGCGTTCCAGCAGGCGTTCAGCATCCCGTCGGCATACCATTCCCCCGCCGGTCCCTGATCGAAGAAGGCCCGGCTTGGCGGTCGGTCCCAATCGATCGTGCGGGATGCGTCCATCCAGAAGGCTTCGGGATCGGCCTGCCAGGCGGCATAGGTTTCGCGATACGACATGGTCTTGTCTCCTCACTCCTGCGCATGTGTTACGCAGGGGTGGCGGGTTCGCGCAACAATGTTAGCGGGTCAGGTCGTCGCCGCTTGACGAAATGTAGCAAATCCATGCGAGAGGTATTTGCAAAACGGAAAAACCTGCAAACCAGCCCATACAGGGGCAACATGTTTGCAAATGCAGCCTTGCGGATGCAGCGCGCCGGGCGATCATCAGCCGAATCGCCCGGCGCAGGGATCAACTGTAATGCGCGACCGGGGTTCCCGCCAGAACGCTCATGTTCAGCAGGCCGCGCGTGGTGATCGAAGGGGTGACGATATGCGCGCGGTTGCCCATGCCCATCAGGATCGGCCCGACCTCAAGCCCGTTGGCGCGCATCTTCAGCGCGTTGCGAACGCCGGATGCCGCGTCGGTGCCGGCAAAGACCAGCACGTTCGCCACGCCTTCCAGCCGCGATCCGGGGAAGATCCGTTCGCGCAGCTCCGGGCTGAGAGCCGAGTCGACATGCATTTCGCCATCATACATGAAGTCGGGCTTCCTGGCGTCCAGCAGGGCCAGCGCCTCGCGCATCTTGCGGCCCGTGTAGGTGTCCAGATTCCCGAATTGCGAATGGCAACACAGCGCGATCTTGGGCGTCAGGCCGAAGCGGCGGACATGGCGGGCAGCGCCCATGACCGTGTCCATCACCTGCTGCGGCGTTGGGTCGTCGTGGCACTGGGTGTCCGCGATGAACAGCGGCCCGTCCTCCAGGATGATCATCGACAGCGCGCCCACCGGGGACAGCCCGTCACGAGCCAGGATTTCCCGGATATAGCGCAGGTGCCACGAATATTGCCCGAAGGTGCCGCAGATCAGGCTGTCGGCTTCGCCCCGGTGGACCATGACGGCGGCGATGGCCGTGGTGTTGGTGCGCATGATCGCCCGCGCGATGTCGGGGCTGACCCCCCGCCGGGCCATCAGGGTGTGATAGGTTTCCCAGTAGTCGCGATAACGGGGGTCGTTTTCAGGGTTCACGATCTGGAAATCGCGTTCGGGGCGGATCGGCAGGCCTGCGCGTTCGGCGCGCATGGCGATCACCTCGGGTCGGCCGATCAGGATCGGCACGTCGGTCGTTTCCTCCAGCATGGCATTGGCCGCGCGCAGGACGCGTTCATCCTCGCCCTCGGCGAAGGCGATGCGGCGGGTGGCGGTCGCGGCGGCCTCGAAGACGGGTCGCATGATCAGGGCGGACCGGAAGACGGAACTGTCCAGCTTGCGCTTGTAGGCGTCCAGGTCGGCGATGGGCCGAGTCGCCACGCCGGTTTCCATCGCGGCGCGGGCTACGGCGGAACTGACGACACCCACCAGGCGCGGATCAAACGGTTTCGGGATCAGGTATTCCGGCCCGAAGGTCAGCGTCTCGCCGCGATAGGCGGCGGCCGCCTCGGCGGTGGTGGTGGCGCGCGCAAGGGCCGCGATGCCCTCGATGCAGGCCAGTTCCATTTCCGAGTTGATGGTGGTTGCGCCCACATCCAGCGCGCCCCGGAAGATGAAGGGGAAGCACAGGACGTTGTTCACCTGGTTCGGGAAATCGCTGCGGCCCGTGGCGATGATCGCGTCGGGGGCGACGGCGCGCGCATCGTCGGGCACGATCTCGGGATTGGGGTTCGCAAGCGCGAAGATGATCGGGCGGGAGGCCATGCGGGCCACCATCTCGGGCTTCAGGACGCCGGGGCCGGACAAGCCCAGGAACAGGTCCGCGCCGTCGATCACCTCGCCCAGGGTCCGGGCTTCGGTGTCCTGGGCGAAGGCGGCCTTCTGGACGGTCATGTCCTCGACCCGACCCTTGTAGACCAGCCCGTGGATGTCGCAGAGCCAGACGTTCTCGCGCTTCACCCCCAGCTTCAGCAGCATGTTGAGGCAGGCGATCCCCGCCGCCCCTCCGCCGGTCGAGACGACCTTGATATCCTCGAACCGCTTGCCCGCGACATGCAGCGCGTTGGTGGCCGCCGCGCCGACCACGATGGCGGTGCCATGCTGGTCGTCGTGGAAGACCGGGATGTTCATGCGCTCGCGGCACAGCTTTTCGACGATGAAGCAGTCGGGGGCCTTGATGTCTTCCAGGTTCACCGCCCCGAAGGTGGGTTCCAGCGCGCAGACGATATCGGCCAGCTTCTCGGGGTCGGATTCGTTCACCTCGATGTCGAAGCAGTCGATATTGGCGAATTTCTTGAACAGGACGGCCTTGCCCTCCATCACTGGCTTGGAGGCGGCCGCACCGATATTGCCAAGGCCCAGAACGGCGGTTCCGTTCGACACCACCGCGACCAGATTGCCGCGCGAGGTATAGCGGCTGGCCGTGGCCGGGTCGGCTTGGATCTCCAGGCAGGCCTCGGCCACGCCGGGGGAATAGGCGCGGCTCAGGTCGCGGCCGTTGGCCAGCGGTTTGGTCGCTCGGATCTCCAGCTTACCCGGACGCGGGAATTCGTGATAATCAAGCGCCTCTTGCCGGGCATTGTCCTGCCTGCGTTCTTCCATCTTTGTCCCCCTCGAAAGCGAATTAGTTGACCGTTAAACCATTTCCCCGGCGGGGAACAGAAGCCTTCGGCTTGCGTTAGCGGCAACCCTGCGCAAAACTGCCGCCACAGGATGAAGGAGCCGAGGATGTCGCTGCTGGATGCCGCCCGCGAGGTGCGCGAAATGGCCTATGTGCCTTATTCCCGGTTCAAAGTGGGTGCTGCCATCCGTGGCGCGTCTGGCGCCATCTATCGCGGCTGCAATGTGGAAAATGTGGCCTATCCCGAAGGCACCTGCGCCGAGGCCGGGGCGATTTCCGCCATGGTCGCGGCGGGTGAGACAGAGTTGATCGAGGTCGCGGTGATCGCCGACAGTCCGTCGCCCGTGCCGCCCTGCGGCGGCTGCCGGCAGAAGCTGGCTGAATTCGGCCGCCAGGACACGCCCGTGCTGCTGGCAACGACGGACGGCGCGACGCTGGCCACAACGGTGGGCGAGCTGTTGCCGGGGCGTTTCGACGCCGGGCACATGGTCAAGGCATAATGACCGATCCCCGCCCGGTGATCGCGGCGATCCGCGACGGTCGCGGCCTTGACGGGCCGGGTGCGGCGCTGATCGCGCAGGGACTGGCGAACGGATCGGTCAGCGACGCGCAGGCGGGCGCCTTTGCCATGGCCGTCCTGGTCAAGGGCATAGGCGTGCCGGGGCGGGTGGCGCTGACGCGGGCCATGCGCGATTCGGGGCATGTGCTGCATTGGGATCTGCCGGGGCCGGTCGTGGACAAGCATTCCACGGGCGGCATCGGAGATGCGGTCAGCCTGGCCCTGGCGCCCTTGTTGGCCGCGCGAGGGGTGTTCGTGCCGATGATCTCGGGGCGCGGACTGGGCCATACCGGCGGCACCCTGGACAAGCTGGAAGCGATACCCGGATACCGCTGCGACCAATCCGAGGATGATTTTCGTCGCATCGTCCGCACCGTCGGCTGCGCCATCGTCGCGGCCAGCGGCGATTTCGCCCCTGCCGACCGCAGGCTGTATGCGATCCGCGACGAATCCGCGACGGTGGAGTCGATCGACCTGATCACCGCATCCATCCTGTCGAAGAAGTTGGCGGCGGGATTGCAGGCGCTTGTGCTGGACGTGAAGGCCGGGTCGGGGGCGTTCCTGCGCAAGGCCGAATCCTCGCAGCGGCTGGCGCAGGCCTTGGTGGAAACGGCCAATGGCGCAGGCTGTCCGACGGCGGCGCTGATCACCGACATGGATCAGCCCCTGGCCTGCAGCGCGGGAAACGCCCTGGAAATCGCCGAATCCATCCGGGTCCTGAAAGGCGAACCCGGCGCGCTACGCGACCTGACCCTGGCGCTTGCGTCCGAGGTGTTGCGCCTTGCGGGGCAGGGGGACGAGGGGCTGGAAGACCTGCTGGATTCCGGCGCGGCGGCCGAGGTCTTCGGCCGCATGGTCGCCGCCCAGGGCGGCCCCGCCGATCTTCTGGACCGGCCTGACACGCATCTGGCCCCGGCGCCGGTCGTCCGCCCCGTCCCAACGCCCGAAGGCCGGATCGCCCAGATCGACGTCACCGCGCTTGGTCATGCCGTCGTGGCCCTTGGCGGGGGCCGCGTCCGCGCAGGAGAGGCGATCGACCCGCGCGTGGGCCTGTCCATGCTGGCGAAACTGGGCGATGAGGTCGGACCCGGCCGCCCCCTGGCCCTGGTCCATGCCGCCGACGACACTGCGGCCGAGGTCGCCATCGCCGCCGTTTCTGCCGCCTATCGGTTGGGAGAGGATGGCGCCCCTGGCCCGCTGGTCCGCGACAGGATCGCGCCGTGACAAACAGGCGCGCATTCCTGATCGTGATGGACAGCGTCGGTATCGGCGGGGCGCCCGACGCCGACCAGTTCTTCAACGACAGCCTGCCCGATACGGGCGCGAACACCGTGGCACATATCACGCAGGCGCAGCCGCTGCACATGCCGAACCTGGCGCGGCTTGGCCTTGGCGCGGCGGTGCGTCTTGCGTCGGGGCAGGATGCGCCGGGGCTGATGGTGCCGCCGCAGGGGCTGTGGGGTGCGGCCACCGAAATCTCGCGCGGCAAGGATACCCCCTCGGGTCATTGGGAGATCGCGGGCGTGCCGGTCCCCTGGGATTGGCACTATTTTCCCGACACCACCCCCGCTTTTCCACCCGAGGTGACAGCCCGCGTCTGCGATCTGGCGGGGACCGAGGGGATTCTAGCCAACTGCCACGCATCCGGCACGCAGGTGATCGAGGATTTTGGGGCCGAGCATATCCGCACCGGCTGGCCGATCTGCTATACCTCGGTCGATAGCGTGTTGCAGATCGCCGCGCATGAGGATCATTTCGGCCTGGACCGCCTGATCGGGCTGTGCGAGGCGCTGGCGCCAACGCTGCACGATATGCGCGTGGGCCGGGTGATCGCGCGGCCTTTCCTGGGCAATGCGCCCGGCGATTTCCGCCGCACAGGCAACCGCCGCGACTTCGCCATCGCGCCGCCGGGCCGCACGATCCTGGATATCGCCCAAGGGGCAGGGCGCGTGACCCATGCCATCGGCAAGATCGGCGACATCTTCAGCCATCGCGGAATCACCCACCTGCACAAGGGCAAGTCCGACGCCGATCTTGCCGAACATCTGGTGCGCTTGGGACGCGAAGCCGAACCGGGCAGCCTGACATTCGCCAACTTCGTCGAATTCGACACGAATTTCGGCCATCGCCGCGACATTCCCGGCTATGCCGCACAACTGGAATGGTTCGACGGGGTTGCCGGGCGGTTCCTGGACGCGTTGGGACCGGGCGATCTGGCGATCTTCACCGCCGATCACGGCAACGACCCATCCTGGCATGGCACCGACCACACCCGCGAACGCGTGGCGGTGCTGGGGCACGGCGTCGGCCTCCGCGAGATTGGCTTGGTCGGCTTCAGCGACATCGGCGCCTCGGTCATGGCGCATCTGGGTTTGCCCGCGCCCGATCATGGAAGGTCGTTCCTGTGAAGAAGATAGAACTGCACCTGCATCTGGAAGGGGCCGCCCCGCCCGCCTTCATCCGTGGCCTTGCAGCCGAGAAGCATGCCGATCTGAGCGGCGTCTTCGACGAGCAGGGGAACTATTCCTATGACGGGTTCGACGGCTTCCTGCGTTGTTACGAAGCGGCAACCTGCGTGCTGCGGACGCCGCAGGATTTCGCCCGCCTTCTGGCCGAGGTGCTGGAACGATCTGCCGAACAGGGCGTGATCTATACCGAGCTGTTCGTCTCGCCCGAGTTCTGCGGCGGGGCTGACCTGTCGGCCTGGCGCGACTATCTGGCGGCCATGACCGAGGTCGCGGACAAGTCCCGGGCCCATGGCATCGACAGCCGCGCAATCCTGACGGCAATCCGCCATTTCGGCCCGGATCGTGCCAGGAAGACCGCGATCTGCGCGGCGGAAACGGCGGGCGATTGGGTGACCGGCTTCGGCATGGGCGGGGCGGAAACCGTGGGCCGCGCGACCGATTACGCCTGGTCCTTCGACTGCGCGAAGGAGGCGGGTCTTGGCCTGACTTGCCATGCGGGCGAATGGCGCGGCCCCGACAGCATCCGCGATGCCTTGTCCCTCGGCTGCACCCGCATCGGCCACGGGGTCCGCGCGACCGAGGATCCGGCCCTGGTTCGCGACCTTGCCGACAAGGGGGTGACACTTGAAGTCTGCCCCGGTTCGAACGTCGCGCTTGGCATCTATCCCGCCTGGTCCGCCCACCCGATCGCGCGGCTGGCCGACGCCGGGGTGCGCGTCACCGTATCCACCGATGATCCGCCCTTCTTTCACACGACGTTGCGGCATGAATACGACCGGCTTGCCGACGCCTTCGGTTGGGGCGATACGGAATTCGCCCAGATCAACCGCTGGGCCGCCGAGGCTGCTTTCTGCGACCAGGCGACCCGCGACCGGCTTTTGAAGGAGTTTCCGTGACCCAACAGCACCTGACCGTCATCGACCATCCCCTTGTCCAGCACAAGCTGACGATCATGCGCAAGAAGGACGTGTCCACCGCTGGCTTCCGCCGCCTGCTGCGAGAGGTCAGCCTGCTGCTGGCCTATGAGGTCACGCGCGAACTTGAACTGACCACCACCCGGATCGAGACCCCCGTCTGCGAGATGGACGCGCCCACGCTTGAAGGGAAAAAGCTCGCCCTGATCTCGATCCTGCGGGCGGGCAACGGCCTGCTGGACGGGATCCTGGAAATGATCCCCTCGGCCCGCGTCGGCTTCGTGGGTCTTTACCGCGACCCCGAAACGCTGCTGCCGGTCGAATATTACTGCAAGGTTCCCAAGGAACTGGACGCGCGGCTGACCATCGTCGTCGATCCGATGCTGGCCACGGGCAATTCATCCGTTGCGGCCATCGACATGCTGAAGGCGCGCGGGGCCACCAACCTGCGCTTCCTGTGTCTTCTGGCTGCCCCCGAGGGCGTCGAACGGATGCGCCAGGCCCATCCCGACGTGCCGATCTTCACGGCGTCCCTGGACGAAAGGCTGGACGATCACGGCTATATCGTGCCGGGCCTGGGCGACGCGGGCGACCGGATGTTCGGAACGAAGTAACCGCGTTAACCGGCGTTTCAGGCTTAGGGGCTATCTGTGATTCGTGGAAACGAATTGCGGGTGGCCGATGCGGGTCTTTGCTTGGATGGTGATGGCGGTTCTGCTGCCGGGGCAGGTCTTGGCCGCGCCCGAACCGCCTCCTCCCGGCGATTATCCGGGTGCGCAATACATTGACCGCAGCGGATGCGTCTTCGTCAAGGAAGGCACCGCATGGCTGCCACGGCTCGACAAGGAGGGAAGGGCGGTCTGCGGCTTTCCCCCCAGCCAGCCGGCCGAGGCAGCCGGTGCGTCTGGAACCGTGCCGACCCCCGAGGAGGCGTTGACGGCCGTGTTGGCCGAGGGCTTGCGGTCCGGGGATCTGGCCGCAGGCGCGCCGCCCACAGCCTTGGAAACCGCACCGGATCCTGCACAAGCGGAACTGGACAAGACCCTGGCCCAGCAGGTCGAACTTGAGGCGCGCCTGCGCAGCGCCATGGCGGGCCAAGCGCCCGACGGGCTGTGCGCGCGACTGGGCTATCGCCCCGCTGGCGACAAGACGCCGATCATCGGCGGTGACGTGACGCAGGGACTTTGCCCCGGCATGAAGGCTGACCCAGCGCCGGCAGTGGTGGCAGCAACGGTTGTCGAACCAAAGGCTGCCGCGGCATCGCCATCCGGCACCCGTCCGGCGAAGATGCCGCAAAAGGCAGAAGATCCTGCGCCCGCAAGGCGTCCCCAGGCAGACACCATCCAGGGTGGCGCCAAGCCTGCGTCAGTTGTCGCACGCCGTTCCGAACCGCCCCGGCCCGGTGCGCCCTTGGCCGAGATGATCCCCGCCAGCGCGCGCTATGTCTGGATCGGCACCTATGCAGACGAAGCCAATGCCCTTGCAGCCCTGCGGCGGTTGTCCAGCCTGGGTTATCGCACGGCGCAACGCAGCGAGAGGACGAATGACAAGGTGCGAAGGGAAATACTTGCCGGGCCTTTTGCCGACCGGCAGGCGCTGGTCTCGGCCTTGGCGCGGCTGCGGGCGAACGGGTATCCCCGGGCGGTGGCGCGCTGACATCCGGACATGCAAAGGGGGCGCGAACGCCCCCGGAAATCCAAACAGTCTGGCCGTGATCAGGCGGCGCGACGGGTTTCAATCACGCGCGGCGCTTCCTCGCGGGTGAAATACGCGAACATCTGATCCAGCACGGCATCGGCCTGGGCCTGCAATTTGCGGGCGCTGATGCTGAGGGGTTGTGCGGTGTTCTGTTCCATTATCCTGTCTTCCATGGTCGGATTAATCCTCCCACGCAGACAGATAGGGATGGTATGCCACGGTGTCCATTGCTGCGACGCAGCGTCAATCCTGCTTGCAATGCTGCCATGCAGCAGACGCATCAGCCGACCTGGACCATCCGGTGCTTCTTCTTGCCCACCGACACCTTCAGCCCCTTGCCGATCAGCGCGGCATCCACCGTCATCTGCGGGTCGGACACGGCTTCGTTGTTCAGCCGCAGCCCGCCCTCGGCTATCAGGCGCTTGGCCTCTTTCCCCGAGGCGGTGATGCCCGTCTGGACCAGCAGTTGCGCCACCGTCATGCCGCCGGTCAGCGCGTCGGCGCCGATGGTCGCGACCTCGAGATCGCCGCCGGCGCCGCCCTGTTCGAAGACCTGGCGGGCAGTGGCCTCGGCGCTTGCGGCGGCCTCGGCCCCGTGCAGCAAGGTGGTGACCTGGTTGGCCAGCAGAACCTTGGCCTCGTTGATCTCGGACCCTTGCAGCGCGCCCAGGCGGTCGCATTCCTCGACCGGCAGTTCGGTGTAAAGCTTCAGGAAGCGGCCCACATCGGCGTCGGTGGTATTGCGCCAGAATTGCCAGAACTCATAGGGAGACAGCATCGCCCCGTTGAGCCAGACAGCACCCCCAGCCGACTTGCCCATCTTGCGCCCGTCGCTGGTGGTCAGCAGGGGCGAGGTCAGGCCCCAGATCACCGCGTCATCCACCCGGCGCGTCAGGTCGATGCCGTTGACGATGTTGCCCCACTGGTCCGACCCGCCCATCTGCAGCCGGCAGCCATAGCGGCGATGCAGTTCCAGGAAGTCATAGGCCTGCAGGATCATGTAGTTGAATTCCAGGAAGGACAGCGACTGTTCGCGGTCCAGCCGGGACTTGACGGATTCGAAGGACAGCATCCGGTTGACGCTGAAATGCCGCCCGATGTCGCGCAGGAATTCCAGATAGTTCAGCCCGTCCAGCCATTCGGCGTTGTTCAGCATGGTGGCCCGGCCGTCGCCGTAATCCAGATAGCGCGCAAAGACCTGCTGCATCCCATCGATATTGGACTGGATCGCGTCCTCGGTCAGCAGGGGCCGTTCCTCGGACCGGAAGGACGGATCGCCCACCTTGGTCGTGCCCCCGCCCATCAGCGTGATCGGGCGGTTGCCGGTCTTCTGGAACCAGCGCAGCATCATGATGTTCAGCAGGTGGCCCACATGCAGCGACGCCGCCGTCGCGTCATAGCCGATATAGGCCGTGACCGGCCCGTCCAGCAGCGCCTGGTCCAGCGCCGCATAGTCCGTGCAGTCGGCGACATAGCCGCGTTCGAACATCACGCGCAGGAAATCGGACTTGGGGCTGTAGGTCATCGGCTTTTTCCTTCTGATCGCCGGGGATATACCGGCTGGGGCAAGGAAGGAAAAGCGCGATGATCCGGGTTCTGGGAATGATGTCGGGCACCTCGATGGACGGGGTGGACGCGGCGCTGATCGAGACCGACGGCGTGCGGATCGGCGGTTTCGGCCGCAGCGCCTTTCGCGCCTATTCCGACAACGAAGCGGCGGTGCTGCACGCCGCGCTTGGCCGCTGGCCCGGGGATGAAGGGGTTCAGGATGCCGCGGCAATCTCGGTCGAAAGCCATGCCGCGATGGATGCCGATTTCCCTGAGGCCGACCTGATCGGCTATCACGGGCAGACGCTGGCCCATGATCCTCGGGGCCGGGGAACGCATCAGGCGGGCAACGGCGCCTGGCTTGCGCGGCAGGTGGATCGCCCCGTCGTCTGGGACTTTCGCAGCGAGGATGTGCGGCGCGGGGGCGAGGGCGCGCCGCTGGCCCCCTTCTTCCACTGGGCCTGCGCCGCCTGGGCGGTGGGGCAGGGGCTGCTGCCCGCCCAGCCGGTGGCTTTCCTGAACCTGGGCGGGGTCGGCAACATCACCTGGGTCGATCCGCAGGCCGCCGCGCCGGAATCGCCGGGCGCCTGCCTGGCCTTCGACACGGGTCCCGCCAATGCGCCGCTGAACGACCTGATGCGCCGCAGGCTGCGCCAAAGCCATGACCGGGACGGCAGGCTTGCGGCATCCGGGACGGCCGACATGGGCATCGTCGCCGATTTCCTGCGCCACCGGTTCTTCGACCGGCAGCCGCCGAAATCGCTGGACCGCGACCAGTTCGCGGGCCTTGCGGGATCGGTCGAGGCGCTGCCCGATGCCGATGCCGCAGCGACGCTGGTGGCCGCGCTGGCGGGATCGGTCGCGGCGGGCTTTCGCTGGCTGCCGCAAAATCCCGCCACGGTGCTGGTCTGCGGCGGCGGGCGGCGCAACCCCACGATCATGGCGCAACTGGCCCGGGTTCTGCCCTGCGCGGTGCAACCGGTCGAGGCCGCGGGCCTTGATGGCGACATGCTCGAGGCGCAGGCCTTCGGCTGGCTGGCGGCCCGCGTGATGCGCGGATTGCCCACGTCGGGGCCAACCACGACGGGCGTTCCCACGCCCTGCTGCGGGGGGCGGATCAGTTATCCTCGGTCGCGGCACGATTTTTTCCGACGCGCCCTTGACGGCGACGATCGGTCTGCGTAAACCGCCCCTCACCCCGAAGGGCGATCTGTCGGGGTGGTGAGTGTGCGGTTGTAGCTCAGTTGGTTAGAGTACCGGCCTGTCACGCCGGGGGTCGCGGGTTCGAGCCCCGTCAACCGCGCCACACACACCATCGCCCATGAAATGCGCGGTTGTAGCTCAGTTGGTTAGAGTACCGGCCTGTCACGCCGGGGGTCGCGGGTTCGAGCCCCGTCAACCGCGCCATTTCCCTTCTTTTTCGATCTAACATATCCGATGCTTGTCCGCTAAGACGTAACCCCGCTGGCGGAGGATTGCGAATGGACACTGGCATGACGGATCATGATGACGCGACCGCGCTGATCACCCGGATGGGCAAGGCCGCGCGTGCGGCCGCGATAGAACTGGCCCAAGCCAGCGCCGAACAGAAGCAAGCCGCCCTGATCGCGGCCGCGGACGCGCTGAGCCGGGACCAGGCCCGGATCCTGTCGGCCAACGACAAGGACATGCAGTTCGGCCGCGACAAGGGTTTAGCCGATTCGATGCTGGACCGCCTGCGCCTGGATCCGGACCGCCTGCGCGGGATCGAGGACGGGCTGCGCGCGGTGGCCGGGCAGCCCGATCCGGTGGGCGAGGTCGTGGCCGAATGGGACCGTCCGAACGGGCTGCACATCCAGCGGGTCCGCACCCCCATCGGGGTGATCGGCGTGATCTATGAAAGCCGTCCCAACGTGACCGCCGATGCGGGTGCGCTGGCGCTGAAATCCGGCAATGCCGTGATCCTGCGCGGGGGGTCCGAAAGCCTGCATTCCAGCCAGGCCATCCATGCCTGCATGGCCGAAGGTCTGCGTCAGGCGGACCTGCCTGAAACCGCGGTCCAGCTTGTCCCGACTCGCGACCGGGCCGCCGTAACCGCGATGCTGCAGGCCCAGGGGCTGATCGACGTGATCATCCCGCGCGGCGGCAAGGGCCTTGTCGGACTGGTGCAGCGCGAGGCGCGGGTGCCGGTCTTTGCGCATCTGGAAGGGATCTGCCACGTTTATGTCGATGCCGCCGCCGATCCCGGCAAGGCGCTGAACGTGGTCCTGAACGCCAAGACGCGGCGCACGGGTATCTGCGGCGCGGCCGAATGCCTGCTGATCGACCGCGCCTATTCCCAGGGACCCGCCTTGATCCAGGCGCTGCTGGACGCGGGCGTCGAGGTCCGGGCCGAGGGCGAATTGGCCAAAATCCCCGGCACCGTCCCCGCCGAGCCGGACGATTTCGGGCGCGAGTTCCTGGACATGATCATCGCGACGCGGCTGGTGGACGGGGTGGACGATGCCATTGCCCATATCCGCCGCCATGGCAGCCAGCACACCGAATCGATCCTGACCGAAGACGACAGCGCGGCGCAGCGGTTCTTCGCGGGTCTGGACAGCGCGATCCTGATGCGCAACGCGTCCACCCAGTTTGCCGATGGCGGCGAGTTCGGCATGGGCGCGGAAATCGGCATCGCCACCGGCAAGATGCACGCGCGCGGCCCCGTGGGGGCGGAACAGCTGACCAGCTTCAAGTATCTGGTGACCGGCGACGGCACGATCCGTCCATAAGGCGGATCAGAAGGCGATCTCGGCGCCCGTCTCGTCCACCTCCCAGGTCGGACGACGACGGGCCTCGGCCAAGGCTTCGGCCAGCAGGGGGAAATGGACTTCCGAGGGCAGGGGATTGCGCTGCCCCTCTCCGCCAAGCCAGGCCCACAGGGCTGCGTCCTGCTTGGTCCGGTCGGCTTCCGCAACCAGGCGCCAACCCGCGGGACCGTGCAGCACCGTCACCTTGCCGCCCCAGGGCATCGCGGTTTCAAGGCACATCATCGCCAGCATGATCATCCGCATCTCGGCGCGCGGGAAATCCCCTTGAGCATCCAGTTGAACCTGCATCCGGCCCTGGGCCGAGAACCCGTCCAGAAGCTGCGCCAGGCCTGCGCGCGAAATGCGCTGATCACCTTGGGCCTGGCCGAAGGCCACCCGGAAAATCTGGATCCGCGCACGGGCCGAGGACACGCTTTCCGCGATCAGCTGCAGTTCGGGGCAGGCCGCGATGCCGGGGAAGTCGGGCGACATTTCCAGCAGTTCGACCCCGTTGCCGATGGCGCCCAGCGGCGAGACGAGATCGTGGCACAGCCGCGACCCCAGAAGCTGCGACAGCTCGCCCGCGGCAAGGCGCGTTGTATCAAGGGTCATGCGGCATTACCTTTCCGGTGGAACTGAGGGAGAGCCGCCGTGAACGAGATCCTGGAACCCGGAATGATCGTCCGCCATCCCGGCGCACCCGAATGGGGCGAGGGACAGGTGCAATCGCGCATCGGCGACCGCATCACGGTCAACTTCGCCGAAGCCGGGAAGCGGGTCATCGACGGAAGACGGGTTTCGCTGGACATCGTCTGGACACAGGGCAGCTAGAATGGTTCAGCGCCACGATTGCAACCTTTGATTGTTCCACGCAAGGCCTGACGCATGATAAAGCGAAGACCCGATCAACCTTGGCGCTGTTGCAAAGCCTTGGCACCCTGCCTAGAGAGAACGGGATGCCCATGACCAGCCCTGCCGCCCGCATGAAGACCGATCCGTCATTCTTCGACATCCGCCTGGCTGTGTCAGAACAGGATCTGCTGGCGGCGCAGCGCCTGCGCTATCGGGTGTTCATCGAGGAACTGGGCGGCACCGGACCATTCGTCGATCACGACAAACGGCTGGAACGCGACGAATTCGACCCCATCGTGGACCATCTTTGCCTGATCGACAATCGCCGTTCGGCAAAGGATCTGGATCATGTGGTCGGGGTCTATCGCTTGTTGCCGGGGGATCGGGCCGCGAAGTTCGGGCGATTTTACTGCGATGCGGAATACGACCTGACGCCCTTGCGCGACTGCGGCCGCCCCGTGCTGGAACTTGGCCGGTCCTGCGTCGATCCGGCCAGCCGGGGCGGGTCGGGGATGTTCCTGATGTGGAATGCCCTTGCCGATTACGTCCTGGATCACGGGATCGAGATCCTGTTCGGCGTGGCCAGCTTTCACGGCACCGACATTCCGATGCTGGCGCCTTCGCTCAGTTGGTTGCACCACCATCACCTTGCGCCTGCGGAGTTGCGGCCCAGGGCGTTGCCTGCGGGTTATCACAGGATGGACCTGATCCCTGCCGATCGCCTTGACCGGCGAGAGGCGATGGCCGGGATGCCTGCGCTGATCAAGGCCTATCTTCGCTTGGGCGGGATGGTGGGCGAGGGTGCCTTCATCGACCGCGCCTTCAACACGACCGATGTGTTCCTGTTGATGGACACCGCTGCGATGTCGGACAAGCACCGGCAATTCTATGAAAGCCGCTGGCAGCCGCAATGACCCTTCCCCTGCGTGTCGATCCGGGACGGGCCGAGGCGACCTGGCGCGACGCGGTGCCTCCTCCTTCCGCGCCGCCTGCGGGTCTTTGCGACTGGCTGCGCGTCCTGCGGCGCGGGGGCGGTGCTGTTCTGGTGCTGCTGGCAGGGGTGTTTCTGATCCTGCCGATGCGGGGGGTCGAACGGCTGTTTCACGGCCGTCGTCGTCCCTGGACCGGGCGGCTTGTTCAGATGGTATGCCGCCTGACGCTGGCCTCCATGGGCATTCGCCGGTCGTGCCGGGGGAAGCCGATGCGCGGCCCTGGCGCGGTGGTGGCCAATCATTCAAGCTGGCTGGACATCCTGGTGCTGAACGCGGCCATGCCGGTCTTTTTCGTCAGCAAGTCCGAGGTCGCGGGTTGGCCCGGCATCAACATCCTGACCCGCGTGACCGACACGCATTTCGTGGTCCGCGATCCCCGGCTGGCATCCGCACAGGCACGCGAATTCGCAGAGCGTATTCAGGCGGGTCACCGGCTGCTGTTCTTCCCCGAAGGCACCTCGACCGATGGGCAGCGCCTGTTGCCCTTCAAGCCGACCCTGTTCCAGGGCTTCCTGGACCCGGCATTGCCAGAAGGTTTGGCGATCCAGCCGGTCAGCGCGCGGTATGAGGCACCGAGGGGCGCGGATCCGCGTTTCTATGGCTGGTGGGGCGACATGGACCTTGGACCGCATCTGCTGGCCGTGCTTGCGGCCAAGCGGCAGGGGCGGGTGACGGTGGTTCTGCATGAGCCGATCCCGGTCGCGGGACTGACGCGCAAGACCCTTGCAAGTGCCTGCGAGGATGCGGTGCGGCAAGGCCTGGCGATCTGATCGCTTGATCGGTCAGGCAGAACGACCATATCTTGTAGATCCGCCACTGTCCTGCCCCAAGAGGTCCGCTATGACCCGTTTCGCCGCACCCATTGCCGAACAGATCTGGGACATGAAATACCGCCTGAAGGACGCCCAGGACCGTCCGATCGACCTGACGGTCGAAGACAGCTGGCGCCGCGTCGCCCGAAACCTTGCCAGCGTCGAGGCCAATCCGGCCGAATGGGAAGATCGCTTCTATGCCGCGCTCGAGGGTTTCAGGTTCCTGCCAGCGGGCCGCATCCTGGCGGGGGCGGGCACGGGCCGGTCGGTCACGCTGTTCAACTGCTTCGTCATGGGAACCATCCAGGACAGCATGGGGGGCATCTTCGACGCCCTGAAAGAGGCTGCGCTGACGATGCAGCAGGGCGGCGGCATCGGCTACGACTTCAGCACCCTGCGTCCGAAAGGGGCCGAGGTGCTGGGGGTGGGGGCCGATGCCTCGGGTCCGTTGTCCTTCATGGACGTGTGGGATTCGATGTGCCGCACGATCATGTCGGCGGGGTCGCGGCGCGGCGCGATGATGGCCACCATGCGCTGCGACCACCCCGACATCGAGGATTTCATCGAAGCCAAGCAGGACAGCGCCCGGCTGCGCATGTTCAACCTGTCCGTCCTAGTGACCGATGCCTTCATGGAAGCCGTCAAGGCCGACGCATCCTGGGATCTTGTCTTCGGCGGCAAGGTTTATCGGACAACCCGGGCGCGCGACCTGTGGAACCGGATCATGCGCGCGACCTATGACTATGCCGAACCGGGCGTCATCTTCATCGACCGCATCAACCAGCAGAACAACCTGCATTATGCGGAAACGATCAGCGCCACGAACCCCTGCGGCGAACAACCGTTGCCGCCCTATGGCGCCTGCCTGCTGGGGTCGATCAACCTGGCGCGGCTGGTCAGCGATCCGTTTACATCGGGGGCGCGGCTGGACATGGCGGCGCTTGACGATCTGGTCCGCGTGGCGGTGCGGATGATGGACAATGTGGTCGATGCCTCGCGCTTCCCGCTGCCCCAGCAGGCGGACGAGGCGCAGGCCAAGCGCCGCATCGGTCTGGGCGTGACGGGGCTTGCCGACGCGCTGCTGATGCTGGGGCTGCGTTACGGCGCGGCGGATGCGGTGGACCAGACGCGGGACTGGATGAAGGCGATCGCGCGGTCGGCCTATCTGGCCAGTGCCGATCTGGCCCGCGAAAAGGGGCCTTTCCCGCTGTTCGACCGGGATGCCTTCCTGGCATCGGGGTTCATGCAGCGGATGGACGACGATGTCCGGCAGGCGGTGGCGCAGCACGGCATCCGCAACGCGCTGCTGACCAGCATCGCCCCCACCGGGACGATCAGCCTTTATGCGGGCAATGTCAGTTCGGGGATCGAGCCGGTCTTTGCATATGCCTATACCCGCAAGGTGCTGCAGAAGGACGGATCGCGGACCGAGGAGGAGGTCGTCGATTACGCCGTCCAGATGTGGCGCGACATGCACGGCGACGCCCCCTTGCCGGATCACTTCGTGAACGCGCAGACCCTTGCGCCCCGCGATCATGTCGCCATGCAGGCCGCGGCGCAGGAATGGGTGGACAGTTCGATTTCCAAGACGATCAACTGCCCCGCCGACATATCCTTCGACGACTTCAAGGGCGTCTATCTGTCCGCCTGGGAACTGGGCTGCAAGGGCTGCACGACCTATCGTCCGAATGAGGTGACAGGCAGCGTCCTGTCGGTCAGTGAAAAGGCCGAAACCGTTCCGCAGGCCGATACCGGGGCCGATGTCGTCTATCTGACCCAGCCCCTGGATCGCCCCGCTGCGTTGGAAGGCGCGACCTACAAGCTGAAGTGGCCGGCCAGCGAACACGCGATCTATATCACCATCAACGACATCGTGCAGGCAGGTTATCGCCGCCCGTTCGAGATCTTCATCAACTCCAAGAACATGGAGCATTTCGCCTGGACGGTCGCCCTGACCCGCATGATCAGCGCCGTCTTCCGCCGCGGCGGCGACGTGTCCTTCGTGGTCGAGGAACTGAAGGCGGTCTTCGACCCCCGGGGTGGCGCATGGATGGGCGGGCGCTATGTCCCCTCGATCCTTGCGGCCATCGGCGGGGTCATCGAACGCCACATGGTCGCCATCGGCTTTCTGGCAGGCGAGGGGATGGGCCTGAAATCAGACCCTCATATCGAGGCCGTGGCGGTCGGCGAACGCCCGCTTGGCCCGGCCTGTCCGAATTGCGGCCAATACGGAATGCGGATGAACGAAGGCTGCATGACCTGTCCCCATTGCGGACATTCCAAATGCGGCTAGGGGTGTCGCCGGATCACAACCCGGACGCCGCCAGCGTCCCTGCGATCACGGGGGCCAGACGGGCGGCCCATTCGGCCTGACCGGCCTTGTCCGTGATGAGGTCGTTGCGGACTTCGACCAGGATGTTGGGGCGGGCATGGCGCAGGGCGTGGCGGTCGATCGAGTCACCCTCGAGGTGACCGTCATAGGGCTGGTTTTCCCCGGTGATCCAGCCCATCTGGCGACAGGCCTGCACCAGGGGCGCACCCAGCCGCACATCCCGATAGGAATAAAGAATCCCCACCTGCCAGGGACGCCGGGGACGGCCCCGCAACTGCGGGGTAAAGCTGTGGATCGCGCAGATGCAGCGGTCGGGATGACCATCCGCAAGCTTGGCAAGGGCGGTGTGATAGGGGCGGTGCAGGCGGTTCAGGCGACGTTCGCGCTCGGCCGCGTCGGCGTTCTTGTTCGCCGGAATGACCGTCCCGTCATAAAGCCGCATCAGCAGGGTCGGGTCGTCCTCGCCCCGGTTGGGGTCGATCACCAGGCGCGAGAAATCGGAAAAGATCGCGGGCGCGTCCATCAGGACCGCCAGCTTCGACGCCAACCCGGCCGCGCCCACGTCATAGGCGATGTGGCGGGCCATGTCTTCGGGGGCGATGCCCAGGTCGCCGCCCCCCACCCAGGCAGGCACCCGGTTCGTCGCGTGGTCGCAGGTGATCAGCCAGCGGGACGGGCGATCCTCGCCTTCAATCCAGAAGGCGCGTTCTGTCATGGGTCGGTCATCCTTCATCTTGGTGATTGTCTATGCCATGCTTTCACCGGACGCCAGTTGCAGCCTCGGGCGATCTGGATCATAGTTAGCGCAAACGGAAGAAGGGCGCCGGAATGAGACGACATCGCAACGTGAAGATCGTGGCAACGTTGGGACCCGCTTCCTCGACCCGCGACATGATCCGTTCGTTGTTCGAAACAGGCGCCGACGTCTTCCGCCTGAACATGAGCCACGGCAGCCATGAGGACCACCGCGCCCGCTATGACGCGATCCGCGCGGTCGAGGCGGAAACCGGACGTCCCATTGCCATTCTGGCGGATTTGCAGGGACCGAAGCTGCGGGTGGGCCAATTCACCGCAGGGGCCTGCGATCTTGAGGAAGGAAACCGCTTCCGCTTCGATCTGGACCCCGCGCGTGGCGATTCCCGCCGTGTGCAGTTGCCCCACCCCGAGATTTTCGCGGCCCTGGTGCCCGGCAGCAACCTGCTGGTCAACGACGGCAAGATCCGTCTGCGCGTCGATGAATGCGGCCCCGATTTCGCCGAATGCACCGTGACGGTGGGCGGCACCATCAGCGACCGCAAGGGCGTGAACGTGCCGGATGTGGTGCTGCCCCTGGCGGCGCTGTCGGACAAGGACCGGGCGGATCTGGAATTCGCCTGCGAACTGGGTGTCGATTGGCTGGCGCTGTCCTTTGTCCAGCGGGCCGCCGATGTCGAGGAGGCGCGCGAGCTGGCCACGGGCCGCGCCGCGATCCTGTCCAAGATCGAAAAGCCCGCCGCCGTCGATGCGTTCGAGGAAATCCTTGCCGTGTCCGACGGCATCATGGTCGCGCGCGGCGATCTGGGCGTGGAACTGCCGATCCATTCCGTCCCACCGATCCAGAAACGGCTGGTGCGCCGGTGCCGGTCGGCCGCCAAGCCGGTGATCGTCGCCACCCAGATGCTGGAATCCATGATCGAAAGCCCGATGCCCACGCGGGCCGAGGTCAGCGACGTGGCCAACGCCATCTACGAAGGCGCCGACGCCGTGATGCTGTCGGCTGAAAGCGCCGCCGGCGCCTATCCCATCGAGGCCGTGCGCACCATGGACAGCGTCGCCCGCTCGGTCGAGGCTGACAGCAACTATCGCGCCATCATCGAGGCCTCGCGCCAGAACAAGCTGCACACCGTGGCAGACGCCATCGTGACCGCCGCGCGCGAAATCGCCGAGACGACCGACATCGCGGCGATCTGCGCCTTCAGCCAGTCCGGCAAGACCGCCAGCCTGGTCGCCCGCGAACGGCCGCGCGTGCCGATCATCGCGCTGACCCATGTCGAATCGGTCCTGCGCCGCATGTGCCTGACCTGGGGGACGCATTGCGTGATCACGCCGCAACTGGGCCGCTTCAAGGAAGCTGTGGTCAATGCCACCCGCGCCGCGCGCGAATTCCACTTTGCCGATGAAACCCGGCAGGTTGTGGTGATCGCGGGCGTGCCCTTCAACGTGCCGGGCAGCACCAACATCGTGCGGATCGCGCCCTGCGACGAACGCTTGATCTTCGCATCCGATCCAGAATAAGCCCGGTGGACGTCAACAAGTCCGGGGACATCCATGTCTGATCTTCTGCTGCTGGGCGGCATCGCGCTGTGCCTGATTTCGGTCCTTGTCGCCGTCGTGCAGCTTTTGCGGACGCAGCCCCCGCGCGCGGCGGCGATCCTGCTGGTGCTGGGGATCGCCGCGATCTTCGCCGCCGCCTATCTGTCGCCGCAGCCCTTCACGCTGGAACAGATCCCGCAGGCCTGGGCGCGCGTCACCGGCGGCACGACCACGCCGTAACCCCTTGCCAAACAAGCCGGGCGCGCTTATACGGCGCGCTTCCTACCCCCGTGCGGCCGGCCACGATGGCATTGCCGAGTCGCGCGTTCACTCTGATCCAAGGAGACAAAAATGCCGAAGATGAAGACCAAGTCGGCCGCCAAGAAGCGGTTCTCGTTCACGGCCGGGGGCAAGGTGAAATCCGCCCAGGCCGGCAAGCGCCACGGCATGATCAAGCGCACGACGAAGTTCATTCGCGATGCGCGCGGCACCACCGTCCTGTCGGACGCGGATGCCAAGATCGTCAAGAAATACATGCCCTACAACCGCTGATCGCGAGGACTGAACAATGGCACGAGTTAAATCCGGCAAGGTCACCCACGCCCGCCACAAGAAGGTTCTTGACGCGGCGAAAGGCTATTACGGCAACCGTTCGCGCAACTTCCGCACCGCCACCCAGGCCGTGGACAAGGCGAACCAGTACGCCACCCGCGACCGCAAGACCCGCAAGCGCAACTTCCGCGCCCTGTGGATCCAGCGCATCAACGCCGCCGTCCGTCTGGTGGATGCGGAAATGACCTATTCGCGCTTCATCAACCTGCTGGCGAAAGCCGGGATCGAGGTTGACCGCAAGGTTCTGGCCGACCTGGCCGTGAACGAGCCCGAGGCTTTCGGCGCGATCGTTGCACAGGCGAAAGCCGCCGCCTGATCCGCTGCAACAGCGACAGTGACAACGACAAGGCCGGTGCAGGGCGCACCGGCCTTTTTCATGGGCACCATTGTTTCGGGGCCGGGCGCTTCCTATCCTTTCAGGATGAACATCCGAACGCCGCCTGTCCGCAGCCGGGAACCCGTCAAGGTCGCGCTTGCCCGGCAGCCGCTGGGTATTCTCGGCACCGCGCTGACCGCGCGACGGAACCTGCTGGAACTGATCCCGCAGATCGCCACCCGCCAGCCGATCGTGTCGGGCAAGACCGGTGTGCGGTTCCACATGGTCATGGACCCACCGACGCTGCGCCACATCCTCAAGGACAGGGTCGAGGATTACCCGAAATCCAATGTCACCAAGCTGATCCTGGAACCCGCCATCGGCGACAGCCTGTTCATCGCCGAAGGTGCCCAGTGGCGGTGGCAACGCCGCGCCGTGGCCCCCGCCTTCGCCCTGCGCCATGTCGAGGCGCTTGGCCCGGTCATGACGGCCGCGGCCGAAGCTTCGTCCCGTCGTTTGGCAGGGGCGCGCGGCCCGGTGGACCTGTTCGCCGAAACAGTCGCCGCGACCTTCGAGGTGATTTCGGATGTCACGCTGTCCGGGGACCGCGCCTTTGACCGCGAGGCGGTCCATGGCGCCATCGACAGCTATATCGCGCAGACGGCCAAGGTGTCCCTGTTGGACGTGATGGGGCTGCCGGGCTGGATCCCGCGTCCGGGGCGCATCTTTTCACGGTCCGACCTTGGGCGGATGAAGTCGGTCGCGGATCGCGCCATCAACGCCCGCGCCGCATCGCCAAGGGTCGAAGGCGCGCCCGATCTGCTGGATCTGCTGCTGGATGCGGCCGACCCGGAAACCGGCCGCGCCATGACGCGCGACGAGTTGCGCGACAACCTGCTGACCTTCATCGTCGCCGGGCACGAGACCACGGCCCTGACCCTGGCCTGGGCGCTGTATCTGTGCGCCTTCGACCCTGACATACAGGACCGCGCTGCGGCCGAGGCGCAGGCGGCCCTGGGCGACCGGGCGGCGACGGCCGCCGACATGCCGCGACTGCCGCTGATCCAGCGCATCGTGTCCGAGGCGCTGCGGCTTTATCCCCCCGCCGCCTTCCTGTCGCGCACGGCGCAGGTCTTGGACCGCCTTTGCGGGCGCGAGGTCCTGCCCGGCGATACCGTGATGCTGCCGATCTATGCGCTGCACCGCCATCACCTGCTATGGGATCGTCCCGACGCCTTCGACCCGGACCGCTTCCTAACGGCGCCCGACCGCTATGCCTATCTGCCCTTCGGCGCAGGGCCGCGCATCTGCATCGGCGCCAGCTTCGCCCTGCACGAGGCCGTCATCATCCTGGCCACCTTGCTGGCCCGCTTCCGCTTCAGCGCGATCCCCGGCCGCAACCCCCAGCCGCGCATGATCCTGACACTGCGCCCGCACGGGGGTGTCTGGCTGAAGGTCGCGCCGCGTTAGGCGCGCGTGCAACACTTCCCCAACCAAACCGTTAGGCCGTGAGGCGGACAGATCACGCGGGTGTTACACCCCTAGTGATTGAGGAAGCAGGAGCGCGGCCATGAACACCATCATCGATTTTCTGAACAACATCTTCTGGGGCTATGTCCTGATCTATGGGCTGATCGCGGTGGGCATCTATTTCACCGTATCGCTGGGCTTCATCCAGTTCCGCCACTTCCCCGAGATGTTCCGCTGTGTCACCGGATCCCGTTCGGGGGACCGGGACGGCATCTCGCCCTTCCAGGCGCTGACCGTGTCGCTGGCAAGCCGGGTCGGCACGGGCAACATCGCGGGCGTGGCTGTGGCCCTGACCCTGGGCGGGCCGGGGGCGATCTTCTGGATGTGGGTGGTGGCGACGGTCGGCATGGCGACGGCCTATGCGGAATCGACGCTGGCACAGCTTTACAAGGTCCACGGGCCCGATGGCATGTATCGCGGCGGCCCGGCCTTCTATATCGCCAACGGCCTGCGCCAGCCTTGGCTTGCGGCGGTCTTTGCCGTCGCGCTGATCCTGGCCTTCGGGATGATCTTCAACGCCGTCCAAGCCAACTCGATTGCCGAGGCCATCGAGGGCGCCTTCGGGGTCGAGAAATGGATCGTCGGCCTTGGGGTCGCGGCGCTGACGGCGGTCATCATCTTCGGCGGCATCCCGCAGATCGCCCGGTTTGCGGAATTCGTAGTGCCCTTCATGGCAGGCGCCTATCTTCTTGCGGCGATCATCGTCATCATCCTGAACCTGTCCGAAGTGCCGGGCGTCCTTTGGGCGATCATTGCCAATGCCTTCGGCCTGCAAGAGGCTGCCTGGGGCGTGACCGGCGGCGTCATGGCGGCGGCGCTGAACGGCATCAAGCGCGGCCTTTTCTCGAACGAGGCGGGAATGGGGTCGGCCCCCAACATCGCGGCGGTGGCCGTGCCCGACCCTCACCATCCCTCCAGCCAAGGCTTCGTGCAGGCCCTGGGGGTGTTCATCGACACGATCCTGGTCTGCACCGCGACCGCTGTCATGATCCTGCTGTCGGGCGCGATCCCTTCGGCCGAACTGACCGGGACGGCCCTTACCCAAAGCGCGCTGACCGAGCATTTCGGGTCTTTCGGGGGCGTCTTCGTGGCCATCGCGATCTTCTTCTTCGCCTTTACCTCGATCATCGGCAATTACAGCTATGCCGAGAACTCGGTCGTCTATCTGGGCGGCGGCAGGACCGGCATCCTCGTGCTGCGCTGTGTCGCGCTTGCGATGGTGGTTTGGGGTTCGATCCAGGCCGTGACGACGGTCTTCAACTTCGCCGATGCCAGCATGGGGCTGATGGCGACGATCAACCTGATCGCCATCGTGCTGCTGTCCCGCACGGTCATCCGGGTCACCCGCGACTATGTGGCGCAACGCAAGGCGGGCCGGCAGCCGACTTTCCACATCGGCGACCATCCCGGCCTGGAACAGGGCGTCAACCGCGACATCTGGAAATGACCCTGCCGCCTTGGCCGCCCAGCCTGCGGCCAAGGCTTTTCCCCCGTCGTCACAAATGCTAACGCAAGTCCCGACAAGGACGAGGCATGACGATGGACGACCTGACCCCCCTCCGCCAGCAATGGCTTGACCGGATCAACGGCGCGACCGACCCCGCCGCCATCGAGGAGGTGCGCCTTGCCGCCCTTGGCAAGAAGGGCGAGATCAGCCTGAAGATGCGCGAACTGGGCCGCATGTCGCCCGAGGAACGCCAGACCACCGGGCGTGCCCTGAACGAATTGCGAGACGAACTGGACGCGGCGCTGCGCGCCCGCAAGCTGTCGCTGGAAGACGCCGCGCTGGAGGCGCGTCTGGCCGGCGAATGGCTGGACGTGACGCTGCCCGGCCGCCCGCGCCCGCAGGGGACGATCCACCCGATCAGCCAGGTGACCGAGGAAGTGACCGCGATCTTCGCCGACATGGGATTTTCCGTGGCCGAGGGTCCGCAGGTCGAATCCGACTGGTATAATTTCGACGCCCTGAACATCGCGCCCGAACATCCCGCGCGCCAGGAACACGACACCTTCTTCATGCACCGCGCGCCCGGCGACAACCGCCCGCCGCATGTGCTGCGCACCCATACAAGCCCCGTCCAGATCCGCGCCATGCAGGAACAGGGCGCACCGATCCGCGTGATCTGCCCTGGCCGCGTCTATCGCATGGACATGGACCAGACCCACACGCCGATGTTCCACCAGGTCGAGGGGCTTGCCATCGACCGCGACATTTCCATGGCGCAACTGAAGTGGACGCTGGAGGAATTCTGCCGCGCCTTCTTCGAGGTGGGCCAGGTCGAACTGCGCTTCCGCGCCAGCCATTTTCCCTTCACCGAACCCTCGGCCGAGGTGGATATCCGCTGTTCCTGGGAGCGCGGCCAGCTGAAGATCGGCGAGGGAGATTCGTGGCTGGAGATCCTCGGTTCCGGCATGGTCCACCCCAAGGTCCTGCGCGCGGGCGGCATCGACCCCGACCAGTGGCAGGGCTTCGCCTTCGGCATGGGCATCGACCGGATCGCCATGCTGAAATACGGCATCCCCGACCTGCGGGCCTTCTTCGAGAGCGACCTGCGCTGGCTGCGGCATTATGGGTTCGCAGCGGGGGATGTGCCGAGTGTGGCGGGCGGGCTGAGCCGGTAGCGATCGGCCCGGTCCGCATCTTGCGTCATCGAGGCAATAAGAAAGGTGCGTGCAAGCACGCACCCTACAAGAAGCGGATCTTACGTAGGGTGCGTGCTTGCACGCACCCCTTCCATGTCCGCTACCGCCCCAACCGCACCACATTTCCTGCGCTCGTGATCTCCACCGCCACGATCCGCGACAGCTGCACCGACGACAGCGACATCGCCGCCGTGATGTCGTCAACACCGGGGCGGGCGGGCAGGGCGGCGGCGCTGCCCGGCGCGGGCGGGACGCCCACCAGGCGCAACCGCAGCACGCCATCGGCATCGGGCGAGATGCGGTCGCCCGGCATGGGACGTGCGGTGACAAGCGCGACCGAGGAATAGCCGCGCACCGGCGCAAAGCCGTTCACGACCAGCAGGCGGCCTTCGTTCAAGGGCTCCCACCGGGCGGCGGTGATCTGGGGGATGTCGGGGCGGTTGTCCGATACCTCGGCATAGCCGCCCTCGGGTTCCAGGGTCCGGGCCGGCGCCTCGCCCCAGGAAAGGGGGTTCCACCTGCTGTCGCCAAGCCGCCCGCAGCCGGTCACGGCCAAGGCGGCGATCAGCAGGGGCGCGGTCAGTTTGCTCATGTCACCATCCCTCGGGCGTTTTCGGTTTGTTAGGCGAAATCGGATGCGGGATAAAGGCACTTTGACCTTGCCCGCCCGCCGCGTTAACCACAGGGCAAAAGGACCGTGCCATGGCAACCCAAGCCTTCGAAGACATCGCCGAAACCTTCGACTTCCTCGACGACTGGGAGGAACGTTATCGCCATGTGATCGAACTGGGTCGGGCGATGCCGCCAATGGATCCGGCGCTGCAGGTGCCCGCCACCAAGGTCGAGGGTTGCGCCAGCCAGGTCTGGATCATGCCCCGCATCGAAAATGGACGCTTCGATTTCCAGGGCGACAGCGATGCGATGATCGTGCGCGGGCTGATCGCGGTGCTGCACGCGCTTTATTCCGACGTCCCGGTGGCCGAGGTGGGCCGGATCGACGCGCAGGCCGAACTGGCGCGGCTGGGCCTGGACGAACACCTGTCCTCGCAGCGGTCGAACGGGCTGCGGGCGATGATCCAGCGAATCAGGCAGCTTTCCGCCGACGCAGCGTGATCCAGCCTCCGCCCAGCACGCGGGTGCTGTCAGGTTCATAGAAGACGCAGGCCTGGCCGGGGCTGACGCCTTCCTCGGCGTCCAGCAGTTCGACCTCAGCCCGTGTGGCGTCGATGGGTCGCAGGATCGCGGGCCGCGGGGGGCGAGTGGACCGGATGCGGACCATCACCGGGATCTCGCCCGCGAAAGGCTGATCGCCCAGCCAGTTCACTTCGCTGATGGGCACGACCGTCGTCGCAAGCGCCGATTTCGGTCCGACCACCACGCGCCGCGCATCGGGATCCAGCCGCACGACGTAAAGCGGATCGCCCAGGCCGCCGATCCCAAGCCCGCGCCGCTGGCCGATCGTATAATGGATGACGCCCTTGTGCCGGCCCAGGACGTTGCCATCCATGTCCACGATCTCGCCCGGTTCGGCCGCATTGGGGCGCAATTTCTCGATCACGGCGGCATAGTTGCCGTTGGGCACGAAGCAGATGTCCTGGCTGTCGGGCTTGTCAGCCACCGCCAGGCCGTATTCGGCCGCCAAGGCGCGCGTTTCGGCCTTGCTTTCCAGATGCCCCAAGGGAAAGCGCAGGAAATCAAGCTGCTCCTGCGTGGTCGAGAACAGGAAATAGCTTTGATCCCGGTTCGGATCCGCAGCCATGTGAAGCTCGGCCCGCGCCGCGCCGTTCTTGCGCTGGATATAGTGGCCGGTCGCCATGCAGTCGGCATCCAGGTCGCGCGCAGTTTCCAGCAGGTCCCGGAACTTGACGCGCTCGTTGCAGCGGATGCAGGGCACCGGCGTCGCGCCCGCCAGATAGGCATCGGCGAATTCGTCGATCACCGATTCGCGAAACCTGTTTTCGTAATCCAGGACATAGTGCGGAAAGCCCATGCGTTCGGCCACGCGTCGCGCGTCATGGATGTCCTGGCCTGCGCAGCAGGCGCCCTTTTTCGCCAAGGCCGCACCATGGTCGTAAAGCTGCAGGGTGACGCCGATCACGTCGTAACCCTCGGACTTCAGCTTGGCGGCCACGACCGAACTGTCCACGCCGCCCGACATCGCGACGACCACCCGGGTCTGTGCGGGGGCCTTCGGGAAGCCAAGGCTGTTCAGCAAGGTGTCGCGCGCCGGGGCGCGGTGATGGAGGGTCATGGCGGATCCGATGGAAAACAATTGCGTCGAAATATAGGCAAATGCTGTCTATTCTCAAGCAGGCGAAGCCAGAAAAACCTGCCACCTTCAACGGGGCCTTAATGGGATCCGGGACAATGTCCTTCGTAAGCGACATAGGACAGGTGGGATGTTCTTGAAGAAAACCGACACGCCTCGCACCGTGACATTGCCGGATGGCAGGATCCTGACCGTGGCCGACCTTCCGCCTGACAACACGCGTTGGGTGGCCAGCCGCAAGGAAACCGTCGTCAACGCCGTGGTCCATGGCCTGATCACGAAGGAGGAGGCCCTTCGACGCTATGGCCTGTCGGACGAGGAATTCGACAGTTGGGCGCGTGCCATGCAGGTTCATGGGCTGGACGCCTTGAAAATCACCGCAATCCAGCGATTTCGACAACCATAAGTTGCTCCAGATCAATTACCGGATCATGGTAACAACATATTAACCTTATAGGTTGATGGTTGATCGTAGCGAATACCAGAATCGGGGCTTACATTCATGAGAATTCTGTTGGTTGAGGATGATCCCAGCACCGCTCGGGCCATCGAATTGATGCTGACTGCCGCCAGCTACAATGTCTTTCGAACCGATATGGGCGAGGAGGGGATCGACCTTGCCAAGCTGTATGATTATGACCTGATCCTTCTGGATCTCGATCTGCCCGACATGCACGGGATGGAGGTTCTGCGCCATCTGCGCCTTGCGCGTGTCGATACGCCGATCCTGATCCTGACCGGCTCTGACGATACCGAAAGCAAGCTGCGGGGCTTTGGCTTCGGCGCCGACGATTACATGACCAAGCCCTTCAACCGCGAGGAATTGCAGGCCCGCATCCAGGCGATCATCCGCCGGTCCAAGGGCCACAGCCAGGCGATCATCAAGACCGGGGAAATCGTGGTGAACCTGGATGCGCGTACGGTGCAGGTCAAAGGCAAGGCCGTGAACCTGACCGGCAAGGAATATCAAATCCTGGAACTTCTCAGCCTTCGCAAGGGCACGACGCTGACAAAGGAAATGTTCCTGAACCATCTTTACGGCGGGATGGACGAACCGGAACTGAAGATCATCGACGTCTTCATCTGCAAGTTGCGCAAGAAGCTGTCCGAGGCCATCGGGGGTGACAGCCATATCGAAACCGTCTGGGGCAGGGGCTATGTCCTGCGCGAGCCTGCGCCCAATGCCGAACGTCTGGCGATCGGCGCCTGAAAGGGCGGCTGCTGCAGGAAGCTGGCGGCAGCCCCTGTAAAACCCTTCGCCGAACGTCGTATAGAACGGACGAACGGAAGGCGGAGACAGCGATGAGCGATGGAAAGCAGGATGACGGCGCGGCGCGGCCGGATGTGGCCGCGCTTGACGAACAGCGCGCTAGCGATGAAATCGCCGACCTGTCGGCCCGGATCGCCCAGGCGAACGACAACTATCACGTCAAGGACGCACCGGTCCTGTCGGATGCGGAATACGACGCGCTGAAGCAGCGGCTGCTGGCGCTGGAGCGTGCCTTCCCGCAGCTTGCCCGGCCCGACAGCCCCAGCCAGGTGGTCGGGGCCGCCCCGGCAGAGGGGTTCGGCAAGGTCGTCCATGCCCAGCGGATGATGTCGCTGGAAAACGGCTTTGCCGACGCAGATGTAACCGATTTCGTTTCCCGCATCCGCAGCTTCCTGGGTCTGCGGGATGGCGATCTGGCCTTTACCGCGGAACCCAAGATCGATGGCCTTTCGCTGTCCCTGCGCTACGAAGATGGCGTTCTGGTCCAGGCCGCGACCCGCGGGGACGGCGCGGTCGGGGAAAACGTCACAGCCAACGCCCGCACCATCGCCGATATTCCCCACCGACTGACGGGCGCCCCGGCCATTCTGGAAGTGCGGGGCGAGGTTTACATGAGCCATGCCGATTTCCAGCGCCTGAACGCGGCAGAAGGGGGACGGGTCTTCGCCAATCCCCGCAACGCCGCCGCCGGGTCGTTGCGACAGATCGACCCTGATGTGACCGCCTCGCGTCCCTTGCGGTTCTTCGCATATGGGTGGGGCCAGCTCAGCCAGGCACTGGCCGATACGCAGATGGAAGCGGTCGAACGGCTGGCCGCCCTGGGATTTCGGACGAACCCCTTGACGCGGCTTTGCCATGATGCCGGTCAGATGCTGGCCGTCTGGGCCGAGATCGAACAGCAGCGTGCGACCCTGGGCTATGACATCGATGGGGTCGTCTACAAGGTCAACGACCTGTCCTATCAGACACGGCTGGGTTACCGCTCGACCACGCCGCGATGGGCGCTTGCGCACAAGTTCCCGGCCGAGACGGCTTGGACGCGGCTGGACCGAATCGACATCCAGGTCGGCCGCACGGGTGCGCTTTCGCCGATCGCCCGGCTGGAGCCTGTGACGGTCGGCGGCGTGGTCGTTTCCAACGCGACCCTGCACAATGAGGATTACATCGCCGGTCGCGACAGCAGTGGCGCGCCCATTCGCGAGGGGCGCGACATTCGCGAAGGCGACTGGGTCAAGATTTACCGGGCAGGGGACGTGATCCCCAAGATCGCCGACGTCGATCTGTCGCGCAGGCCCGCAGACAGCCAGCCCTATCGCTTTCCCGAAACCTGCCCTCAATGCGGATCCGACGCGATCCGCGAACCGGGCGATTCCGTGCGCCGCTGCACCGGCGGCCTGGTTTGCCCTGCCCAGGCGATCGAGAAGCTGAAGCATTTCGTCAGCCGCGCGGCCTTCGACATCGAGGGCCTGGGCGCCAAGCAGATCGAGATGTTCTTTGCCGATCCCGCCCTGCCGATCCGCGAACCCGCCGATATCTTTACCCTGGCCGAACGCGACGCCCGCAACATCGCAAGGCTGAAGAACCGCGAGGGGTTCGGTGCCCGGTCGGTCGAAAAGCTGTTTGCCGCGATCGAGGACAAGCGCCGCATTCCCCTGGAACGGCTGATCTTTGCCTTGGGCATCCGCCATGTGGGCGAGGTTGCGGCAGGGATCCTCGCCCGCCATTTCGGAACCTGGGACGCCTTGCTTGGCGCCGTGGATGGCGCCGCGCATGAACCGGCCTTTGCAGCCGACGACAAGGCGCGTCGGATGGCCTTGGCCGACAGCCCGCATTGGGCCGAATTGACCACGATCAACGGCATCGGCGCCGTGCTGGTCCAGTCGCTTGTCACCACCCTGACCCAGCCGGCCGAACGCGCCAGCATCGATCGTCTGATCGGGCAGATCCAGGTCATTCCCGCCACGGCCCGCCAGGTCCAGCAAACCGCGATCAGTGGCAAGACCCTGGTTTTTACCGGCACCCTGGAACGCATGACGCGGGCCGAGGCCAAGGCGCGGGCCGAGGCCATGGGCGCCAAGGTTGCAGGCTCGGTCAGCGCCAAGACGGACCTTCTGATCGCCGCACCGGGCGCCGGATCGAAGGCGGCGAAGGCTGCGGAACTGGGCGTGACCGTCATCGACGAGGATGAATGGCTGCGCATCGCGGGCGGGTCATGACGCAGCCCAAGGGGCGCCCCCCGGCGCTGTTTCCGCTGTTCGCGGCCATCGACACGCTGCCGGGCGTGGGTCCGAAAAGCCGCGAGGCCCTGGCGCAGATGGGGATCGAACGACCGCGCGACCTGATCCTGACGCTGCCTGCCAGCGGCATCACCCGCCGCCGGATTGCCCGCATCAGCGATGCCCGGCCGCCCGAGGTCGTGACCATCGCCGTCACGGTGGGCCGCCATCATCCGCCCGCCGTCAAGGGCCGTCCCTGGCGCGTCCATTGCAGCGACGGCGTTGGCGACCTGACGCTTGTCTTCTTTCACCCGCGCAAGGAATGGATCGAAAGCCAGCTTCCCACCGGCGCCCGCCGCGTCGTCAGCGGCAAGATCGAGCTGTTCGACGGGTTGGCCCAGATGGTCCATCCCGACCATATCCAGCGAGAGGACGAACCACCCCTGCCGGAGTTCGAGGCCATCTATCCCCTGACTGCGGGACTGACGCGCAAGGTCATGGTCAAGGGGATCGAGGCCGCGCTGACCCGCCTGCCGCCCATGCAGGAATGGATCGATCCGCAGTTGATCGCGCAACGGGGCTGGCCCGATTTTGCGGCGGCATTGCAGGCTGCGCATGATCCCCGGTCGGTGCGCGACCTGTCGCCCGATGCGCCTGCGCGGGCGCGCTTGGCCTATGACGAGTTTCTGGCCCATCAGATGACGCTGGCCCTGGTTCGGCGTGAAAAGCGACGGCTGAAAGGGCGGCCCAGCGGGGGTGACGGGCGGTTGCGGCGCGCGGTGCTGGATCATCTGCCCTGGCCTCCGACCGGTGCCCAGATGCGCGCGGTCCGGGACATCGCCGCCGACATGGCCAGCGACCGGCGCATGAACCGGCTGCTGCAAGGCGACGTGGGATCGGGCAAGACCCTGGTTGCGATGCTGTCAGCCCTTGTCGCGGTCGAGGCGGGCGGGCAGGCGGTGCTGATGGCCCCGACCGAGATCCTGGCCCGCCAGCATGCCCGCGCCCTGGAACCGCTGGCCCGCGCGGCGGGCATCCGGCTGGCCGCCCTGACCGGCCGCGACAAGGGCGAATTGCGTGCGCAACTGTTGGAGGACCTTGCCGAAGGGCGCATCGACATCCTGGTCGGCACTCATGCGGTGTTCCAACGCGGTGTCGATTTCCATGACCTGCGGCTGGCGATCATCGACGAACAGCATCGGTTCGGCGTGGCGCAACGGCTGGAACTGTCGGGCAAGGGCCAGGTGCCCCCTGACATGCTGATCATGACGGCGACACCGATCCCCCGTTCGCTTGCGCTGACGCAATATGGGGATCTGGACATCTCGATCCTGGACGAGAAACCGCCGGGGCGGCAGCCGATCACCACGGTGATGATCAGCGATCAGCGCCTTGACGAAGTGACGGCCCGGCTGCGTCATGTGCTGGATCAGGGCGCGCGCGCCTATTGGGTCTGCCCCCTTGTGGACGAAAGCGAAGTCACGGATCTGACCGCGGCCGAGGCGCGGTTCCAGGCGCTGCGGGCGCAGTTCGGCGATATCGTGCGGCTGGTTCATGGCCAGATGCCTGCCGATCAGCGCGACGCGGCCATGGCCGATTTCGCTAGCGGCCGTGCCCGGCTTCTGGTCGCCACCACGGTGATCGAGGTCGGCGTGGACGTGCCCGAGGCGACAATCATGGTGATCGAACGGGCCGAAAGCTTCGGCCTTGCGCAGTTGCACCAGTTGCGCGGCAGGGTCGGGCGGGGAACGGGGGCATCCACCTGTCTGCTGATGTATCACCCCCCCTTAGGCGAAACCGGCGCGCGGCGGCTGACGACCCTGCGGGATACCGAGGATGGCTTCCGCATCGCCGAGGTCGATCTGGAGATGCGCGGGGCCGGCGATGTGATCGGCACGGCGCAATCGGGCCTTCCCCGGTTCCGCATCGGGGATCTGGAACATCAGGCGGGGCTGATGGCGGTGGCGCGTCAGGACGCCCGCAATCTTCTGGACCGCGATCCCACCCTGGACAGCCCGCGCGGGCAGGCTGTGCGGATGCTGATGTGGCTGATGAGCCAGGATGAGGCGATCCGTCTGATCTCGGTCGGCTAAATTCTTAAAATGTTCTTTACGAATCGCCAGGAACATGAGAACAAAACAGCAACAGATAGGAGTTGCTCATGTCCCGCGAATTCGTATCCGACCTGTTGGGTGTCACCGCCCTGGCCGTCACCACCGTCATCGTCTTGTGGTTGCCTGCGATCCTGCAAGCCTGATCTCTGCCCCGCGTTGCCCTGACGGCGCTTGCCTGTGCGACCGTCAGTTCCCCAGCACGCGCACCTGCCGGTCCCGCAAGGGGACCGGCTTTTTTCATGACCGTGTGGCCTGGTCGATGGCGTCCAGCGTCGCATTCCAGGCCAGCAGGATCGAGGCATGGCGGTTCGGATATTCGCGCGCGGGCAGCAGGGCCTCAAGCTCGGCGAAAGGGGCGGCGGGGGGATCGGCTTCGGTCGTCAGCATGGCTTCCAAAGCGTCTCGGGTCGCCGCGATTTCGTCCCGGCTGCGCCCGATCACGCCTTGCCCCAGGACCGAGGCCGATGCCTGACCAAGCGCGCAGGCCCGCACTTCCTGCCGGAAATCCGCGATCCGGTCCCCCTCCATCGCGACATAGGCCGTGACCGACGACCCGCATTGCGGCGACCGGCGCATGGCCTTGCCGTCGAATTCCGGCAATGCGCCCAGATGCGGGATCGCCGTCGTCAATGCCAGGATTCGGCGGGAATAAAGCTGCATCATGTCGCTGTCGGCCATCGGTCTTTCCCATGCGCTGCCTGGGGTCTAGATAGGGACGCGTCAGCCGAAAGGAAACCCGATGTTCGACCCAGCTAGCCTGAAATATGATCCGAACGGGCTGATCCCCGCCATTGCCCAGGACGCGGATGGGGGCGAGGTTCTGATGATGGCTTGGATGAATGCCGAAAGCGTCGCGCGGACTTTGGAAACCGGGCGCGTCACCTATTGGTCGCGGTCGCGGCAGTCGTTCTGGGTCAAGGGCGAAAGCTCGGGGCATGTGCAGGAACTGGTGGAACTGCGCCTGGATTGCGACCGCGACTGCCTGCTTGTGCTGGTCCGCCAGACCGGCCCGGCATGCCATACCAACCGGCGAAGCTGCTTCTATACCGTCGTCCGCGATGGCGTGGAGGTCGAGATCATGGCGCCGATGGCCTAGAACCCGATCATGCTGCGGATATCCTGCGGGGTCGCGCCATCGTCGCGGTAATGACGAATGGCCCGGGCGTCATCGCGCTTGGCCAATCGCTTGCCGGCGTCGTCGCGGATCAGGCGATGATGGTGATAGAAAGGGGTCGATAGTTGAAGCAGCTTCTGAAGAAGCACATGGATATAGGTTGAATCGAAAAGGTCTTTTCCGCGTGTGACCAAGGTGATCCCTTGGGCGGCATCGTCCACGACCACCGCCAGGTGATAGGATGTGCCCATCCCGCGCCGCGACAGGATCACATCGCCGATGCCCTCCAGAAACTGATCCCGGGTCAGTGCGTGGTCATGTCCGGGCATGATCGCCTGATCCTGGAAAGCGATGCTGTCCAAGTCCAGGGCATCGAAGGCACGCGCGGCATCCAGCCGGATCACGTCGTCCGGTCCCGCATCGGTCAGGCTGCGGCCCCGGCAGGTTCCGGGATAGATCAGTCCGTCGGGACCTGCGGGCCAGGCGCCTTCCTGCGGGGCCGACATTGCCGCGCGGATGTCGCCCCGACGGCAGCGGCAGGGATAGGTCAAGGGCGCCAGCCGCCGAAGCGCCTTTCGATAAGCCTCCATCCGGTCCGACTGCCGCATCACCGGTTCCGGCCAGCCAAGGCCCAGCCAAGCCAGATCCTCCTTGATCGCGGCTTCGTATTCGGGGCGGCAACGGTCGCGGTCGATATCCTCGATGCGCAACAGGAACCGGCCCGGGCCCGCCAGGCTTTCCGCCACCAGGGCCGCATAGGCATGGCCCAGATGCAGCAGTCCGGTGGGTGAGGGTGCGAAGCGGGTTACTGCGCCGCCAGCCATGCGCTGAAATCGTCCTTGGCCCGCTGGGTATAGGCAGGATATCGGTCCTTGCGCCCCTTTCGGCCGCCGCGCATCTCGTCAAGCGGAGGAAACAGGCCGAAGTTCACGTTCATCGGCTGGAAGGTCTTGGCCTCGGCCCCGCCGGTGATGTGGTTGACAAGGGCACCCATGGCAGTCGTCGGGGCCGGCGGCGGCAGATCGCGCCCCTGCGCCTGTGCAGCCGCCATCCGGCCCGCCAGCAAGCCCATGGCGGCGCTTTCGACATAGCCCTCGACCCCGGTGACCTGCCCGGCAAAGCGCAGGTTCGGCCGCTGACGCAGACGCATCCGGTCGTCCAGCAGCGTTGGCGAGTTCAGGAAGGAGTTGCGGTGGATGCCACCAAGCCGGGCGAAGCTGGCATTCTCCAGCCCAGGGATCATGCGAAACACCTGGGTCTGGGCGCCGTATTTCATCTTGGTCTGGAAGCCAACAATATTATAAAGTGTTCCCAAGGCATTATCACGACGAAGTTGAACCACTGCATAAGGTTTCTCAGTCGGGTTATGGGCATTCGTCAGCCCGACGGGCTTCATCGGTCCGTGCCGCAAGGTTTCCCGGCCGCGTTCGGCCATGACCTCGATGGGCAGGCAGCCGTCGAAATAGCCTGCGGTCTCGCCCTCGTGGAACTCGGTCTTCTCGGCGGCCAGAAGGGCGTCGATGAAGGCCTCGTACTGGTCGTGGGTCATCGGGCAGTTGATATAGGCCTTCTGCTCGGCCTCGGTCTCGCCCTTGTCATAGCGGCTTTGTTCCCAGGCCACGGACATGTCGATGGTATCCGCATGGACGATGGGTGCGATGGCGTCGAAAAAGGCCAGGGCATCGGTGCCGGTCACCGCGCGGATCGCCTGCGCCAGCGCGTCCGAGGTCAGCGGCCCGGTCGCCACGATCCAGTTGCCATCGTCTGGCAGGTCGGTGATTTCGCCCGGAACGATCTGGATCAGCGGCTCGGCCTGCAAGGCTTCGGTTACGGCTGCTGAAAACGCCTCGCGGTCCACGGCAAGGGCACCACCCGCAGGAAGCCGATGGCGATCCGCCATTGACATGATCAGCCCCTCCGCCGCGCGCATTTCCCAATGCAGTTGCCCGACCGCGTTCATCACGTCGTCGTCGGACCGGAAGCTGTTGGAACAGACCATTTCCGCACAATCGCCGGTCTTGTGGGCGAAGGTGCCTTTGGCGGGGCGCATTTCGTGCAGGACAACAGGCACGCCCGTGCGGGCGATCTGCCAGGCGGCCTCGGACCCGGCAAGGCCCGCGCCAATGATGTGGACAGGTTCCATGTGACCTCCTGCGGATGGGGCTAGCAAAGCTGCCCGCAAATGGAAAGGGCGGCGCCAAGCGGCACCGCCCCGATGATTGCGCAAAGCGCGCGGAGATCACTCCTCCGCGGCAGCCTCGGCCGGCTCGTCGTCGCCGCCCGAACGCAGCGCGGACGGCGCGGCGACGTTGGCGATGACGAAGTTGCGGTCGATGGTCGGCTTCGCGCCTTCCGGCAGCTTCACATCGTTGATGTGGATCGTTTCACCGACGTTCAGGCCTTCCAGATCGACGGTGATGTGGTCCGGGATGTCGCCTGCAGTCACGACAAGCTCGACCTCGGGACGAACCGTAACCAACGTCCCGCCGCGCTTCAGGCCGGGGGATTTTTCGTGGTTGATGAATTCGACCGGGATGAACAGGTTCACCTTCGAGGTGCGGCGCAGGCGCATGAAGTCGATGTGGATCGGCAGGTCCTTCACCACGTCCTTCTGGACGCCGCGGCAGATGACGCGGACGTCTTCCTGGCCTTCGACCTTCAGGTTGAACAGCGTGGACATGAACCGGCCGGCGCGCAGTTGCGTCAGCAGCTTGTTGAAGTCGAACTGGATGTTGACCGGGTCCTTGTGGTCACCATAGACGACTCCGGGCACCTTGCCATCGCGGCGAGCTTGGCGGGCGGCCCCCTTGCCTGACCCCGCGCGCGGCTCGGCCACCAGATCAGGGATCTCTTTGGCCATGATATGTTCCTAACTTGGTTGTTGGTGCCGCCATCCTCCAAGGGTGCATGGCGACAGGTGGCGGCCTATACGGCAATGGGGGTGATTTGTGAAGCCCCCTTGGGCGCCTGAACCTCGTATTCGTCCAGGAAGCCGCGGGGGATCATCACGTTCTGGGGCCCGATGTTCCTGACATCCCGTTCGCCGCACAGCGCCATGCTGATGTCCAGCTCCTTGCGGATGATTTCCAGCGCGCGGGTCACCCCGGCCTCGCCCATGGCGCCAAGCCCGTGCAGCCAGGCCCGCCCGATCCAGGTCGAATGCGCGCCCAGGGCAAGCGCCTTCAGCACGTCCTGGCCCGACCGGATGCCGCCGTCCATGTGGATTTCCACCCGGTCGCCCACGGCCTTGACGATATGCGGCAGCATCCTGATCGAGGACAGCGCCCCATCCAGTTGCCGCCCACCGTGGTTGCTGACGATGATCGCGTCGGCGCCGAAATCCGCCGCAATGCGCGCGTCGTCGGGGTCCAGCACGCCTTTCAGGATCAGCTTGCCGCCCCACATGTCGCGGATCCGGGCGATCTTGTCCCAGTCCAGTTTTTCGTCGAACTGCTCGGCCGTCCAGCTCATCAGGCTGGAAGGATCGGCCACGCCCTTGGCATGGCCCACGATATTGCCGAAGAAGCGGCGCTTCGTCTGCAGCATCCCCATCCCCCAGCGCCAGCGGGTCGCAAGATCCAGCATGGTCGGCAGGGTCAGCTTGGGGGGCGCGGACAGGCCGTTCTTCAGGTCCTTGTGCCGCTGGCCCAGGATCTGAAGGTCCAGCGTCAGGACCAGGGCGCTGCAATTCGCCTTTTTCGCGCGCTCGATGATGGCGGCCAGGAAATCCTGGTCCTTCATCGCATAAAGCTGGAACATGAAAGGCTTGGTGGTGTGTTCCGCCACATCCTCGATGGAACAGATCGACATGGTGGACAGACAGAATGGCACGCCGAACTTCTCGGCCGCACGGGCAGCATGGATTTCCCCATCGGCGTGCTGCATCCCGGTCATGCCGACAGGGGCCAGCGCCACGGGCATCGCGGCGGGAAGGCCCACGATGTCCGATGCCGTGCTGCGGTTCGACATGTCCACGGCCACCTTCTGACGAAGCTTCAACCGGGCGAAGTCGGTCGTGTTCTCGCGGAAGGTCTGTTCGGTATAGCTGCCCGACTCGGCATAGTCATAGAACATCTTCGGAGTGCGCGAGCGGTGCATCCGCTTGAGATCTTCGATCGACGTGATGACGGGCATGAGGCTCTCCGACAGGATTGGTCAAGAATCTTTACCAGATCGGCATGCGGCCAGCAATCATCCTTGGGGCTGGATCCGCCGCAGCGTGTCTGGTTCGATGACCGGCCCGCGCAGGGCGTCGGCGCGCCGCCGCAGCGCGTCCGCCCGTGCCTGCGCCTCTGCCTCGACATCGGACGACGTTGCCTGGGGCGCATGATCGGGCAGGACAGGTTCGGCCAGGATCTGGTCGGTGGGCAGCAAGCGCGGATAGGATTCCGTATCGGTCGAGCATGCCGCCAGGAATGCGGCGCAGGTCAGGGGCAAGACATGTTTCATGGCCCCAAGATTATGGCGCGGCTTGCACCGGGGCAACGGACTTTCCCGCCCTGCCGCCGCGCGCTAGAAGACCGCATGGCCCGCACCCAAGGTTCCCGCGCCGATGTCACCGGCCCCCTGATCCGCACCCATGCCCGCCGCCTGTTCGCGCGGCAGGGCTATGCCGCCGTGTCGATGCGCCAGATCGCGTCGGCGGTGGGGGTGCAGGCTGGCGCGCTTTATGCCTATACCCCCGACAAGCAGGCCTTGCTGTTCGATCTTCTGGAAAGCCACATGCAGGAACTGCTGGGCGCCTGGTCCGACATTCCGGGCGATCCCTTGGCGCGGCTGGAACATTTCGTGCGCTTCCATATCGACACCAGCCTGGATCACGCCGATGCCGTGTTCCTGTCCTATATGGAACTTCGCAACCTGACCCCGGAAAACCGCGCCCGCATTGCGGCCCTGCGCGGCGAATACGAGAACGCGCTAGAGGCCATCCTGCGCGACGGGGTGGCGGCGGGCGTGATGCGCATCGACGACCCGCGCCTGGCGACAATGGCCCTGATCGCGATGCTGACGGGCGTGACGAACTGGTACCGCGAAGGCGGGCGTCTGGACCGCCGGCGCATCGGCGACATCTATTGGGGCCTTGCGCGGGGCGCGGTCGGCGCGGATTGACCGCCGCTTCTTCGTTGTCCAAATACCCCCTTTCTTGATTTTGGCCGCAGCGCGATAATCCCCCCCATGAGTCTTCCCCCCGGCTTCCTTGACGAGATTCGGACCCGCGTCCCGATCAGCCGCGTGATCGGCAAGAAGGTCGTGTGGGATCTGCGCAAGTCGAACCAGGCGCGGGGCGACTGGTGGGCGCCATGCCCGTTCCACCAGGAAAAATCCGCCAGTTTTCATTGCGATGACCAGAAGGGCTATTACTACTGCTTCGGCTGCCACGCCAAGGGCGACGCCATCAAGTTCCTGCGCGAGGCCGACGGGATGGAGTTCATCGAGGCCGTCAAGCTGCTGGCCGCGGAGGCCGGGTTGCAGATGCCCGAACCCGATCCCCGCGCCCGGGAAAGAACCGACCGCCGCACCCGCCTGCTGGACGTGACCGAGGCCGCCTGCCGCTGGTTCCGCCTGCAACTGCAAACCGGCGCCGCCGCTGATGCGCGCGATTACCTGGCACGGCGCGGCCTGGATCAGGCGGCGCTAGACCGGTTCGAGATCGGATTTGCCCCCGACAGCCGCACCGCGCTGACGCAGGCATTGCGCGACAAGGGTTTCGACGAATCCCTGATCGTCGAAGCAGGCATGTCGGCGCGGCCCGACAATGGCGGGGCAGCCTATGACCGCTTCCGGGACCGCATCATCTTTCCGATCCGCGACGGGCAGGGGCGCTGCATCGGCTTCGGCGGTCGGGCGATGGATCCGAATGCGCGGGCGAAATACCTCAACAGCCCGGAAACGCCGCTGTTCGACAAGGGGCGCAACCTTTATCACCTTGGCCCGGCCCGTGCCGCCATTGCCAAGGGCCAGCGGCTGGTGGTGGCAGAAGGCTACATGGACGTGATCGCCCTGGCCCGTGCGGGTTTCGAGGGCGCCGTGGCCCCCCTGGGCACCGCAATCACCGAGGAGCAGTTGCACCTGATGTGGCGCGTCAGCCCCGAACCCGTGATCGCCCTGGACGGCGACGCGGCAGGACAGCGGGCGGCGCAGCGGCTGATCGATCTGGCCCTGCCGATGACGGGACCGGGCCGGGCGCTTCGTTTCGTCATCCTGCCCGCAGGACAGGATCCCGACGACCTGATCAAGGCAGCAGGACCGGGCGCCATGGGGGCGCTGCTGGATCAGGCGCGCCCGCTGGTCGATCTGTTGTGGGCGCGCGAGACCGAAGGACAGGTCTTCGACAGCCCCGAACGCAAGGCCGCCTTGGAAAAGCGCCTTCAGGACGCCGTTGCCAAGATCCCGGACGACCTGACCCGCAACCATTACGCCAAGGAACTGCGCAGCAAGCAGTGGGATCTGTTCGGCGGAACGTCGCGGCGCGTGGACTGGACGCCCGGCAAGCGCAAGGGGTCCGCCAGACCCTCGCGTCCGGTCCTGCCCATTCCTGCGACCGTCTCGGACCCGCAGGCGGCAGGCAGTCTTCTGGAAGGGGCAAGCCTGTTGATCTGCGCCTTGCGCCCCGAACTGGTCGCGCAGATGGAAACCCGCCTGGAGCGCTTGTCACCCCAGGATCCCGACCGGGCGGCCCTGCTGTTCGACCTTCTGGGCCAGACGCAAAGCGCGGCAGGTCAACGCGGTCTTGAAACGCTGCGGCGTGACGCCCATCTGGGCCTCACTCCTGCGGTCATCGACACGCAGGACACTGAAACCGTGGCCGCGATCCTGGGCAATCTTCTGGACCGGCTGGAAGCGCAGCGGGCCATCGGCACCGAACTGGCCCGCGCCGAAGCCGAAATCCAGGGCGAGGCCGACGAGGGGCTGACCTGGCGGATGCAGCAGATCGCCCGCGCGCGTCACCGCGCCGAGCGGCCTGAACTGGAGGGCGGCATGGATTTGAACGAGGACCGGGACGCCCTTTCGGCCCAGTTGTCGGAGTTTGTCCAGGGCCAGATCTGGCGCAAGCCGCCACGCCGCTGACCATCCCCGATCGATTCGCACCATGTCGGCGAATCAGCCGCATCGCGTGCCCTTTGATTCGGGGGTGCGCCACGCTAAATGTAGAACGCATGTTCAGTGATTCGCCTGTCTGCGAATCACCGCCTGAAGAAGGGAGCCGTTGATGGCCGCCAAGGACGACGATCACGACAAGACCGACAAGGACGACAACGCGCATTCCCTGGACATGAGCCAGGCGGCCGTCAAGCGCATGATCGCCGAGGCGCGCGAGCGCGGCTATATCACCTATGACCAGTTGAATGCGGCGCTTCCGCCCGAGCACGCCTCGTCCGAGCAGATCGAGGACGTGATGTCGATGTTGTCCGAAATGGGCATCAACGTGATCGAGGACGAGGACGGGGCCGAGGAACCCGAGGGCGGGGCCGTGGCCGTGGTCGGATCGACCTCGCGCGAGGTGGCCGTCTCGACCTCGGAAACCGAGAAGCTGGACCGTACCGATGACCCGGTGCGGATGTATCTGCGCGAGATGGGCTCGGTCGAGCTGCTGTCCCGCGAGGGCGAGATCGCCATCGCCAAGCGGATCGAGGCCGGCCGGAACACCATGATCGCGGGCCTTTGCGAAAGCCCGCTGACCTTCAAGGCCATCACCATGTGGCGCGAGGAGCTTCTGGACGAAGAAATCCTTCTGCGCGACGTGATCGACCTGGAAACCACCTTCGGCCAGTCGCTGGACGACGATGAGGGCGAGGAAGAGGAACTGACCGAGGAAAGCGTCCAGACAGAAGCCACGCAGAAACGCGAGGAACTGGACGCCGACGGCAATCCCATCCTGGGCGAGGACGACGAGGACGAGGACGAAGGCGCCAACCTGTCATTGGCCGCGATGGAAGCCAGCCTCAAGCCCAAGGTTCTGGAAACCCTGGAACTGATCGCGCGCGACTATGAAGCCCTGGCCGCGATGCAGGACCAGCGGATGTCGGCCACGCTGAACGAGGACAACAGCTTCTCGGCCAGCAATGAGAGCGACTATCAGGTGCTGCGGTCGCGCATCGTCGGGCTGGTCAACGAACTGCACCTGAACAGCAGCCGGATCGAGGCGCTGGTCGATCAGCTTTACGGCATCAACCGCCGGATCGTCACCATCGACAGCGGCATGGTCAAGCTGGCCGATGCCGCGCGGATCAACCGCCGCGAATTCATCGACGCCTATCGTGGCACCGAACTGGACCCGACCTGGGTGGACCGCATGTCCCAGCAGGCCGGCCGCGGCTGGCAGGCGCTGTTCGAACGGTCCCGCGACAAGGTGGATGATCTGCGCAACGAGATGGCGCAGGTCGGCCAGTATGTCGGCGTCGATATCGAGGAATTCCGCCGCATCGTGGCTCAGGTCCAGCGCGGCGAAAAGGAAGCCCGCCAGGCCAAGAAGGAAATGGTCGAGGCCAACCTGCGCCTGGTCATCAGCATCGCCAAGAAATACACGAACCGCGGCCTGCAGTTCCTGGACCTGATCCAGGAAGGCAACATCGGCCTGATGAAGGCCGTGGACAAGTTCGAATACCGCCGCGGCTACAAGTTCTCGACCTATGCGACCTGGTGGATCCGGCAGGCGATCACCCGGTCCATCGCCGACCAGGCGCGGACCATCCGCATCCCGGTTCACATGATCGAGACGATCAACAAGCTGGTCCGCACCGGCCGCCAGATGCTGCACGAGATCGGTCGGGAACCCACGCCCGAGGAACTCGCCGAAAAGCTGCAGATGCCGCTGGAAAAGGTCCGCAAGGTCATGAAGATCGCCAAGGAGCCGATCTCCCTCGAAACTCCCATCGGGGACGAGGAAGACAGCCAGCTTGGCGATTTCATCGAGGACAAGAACGCCGTCCTGCCGCTGGACAGCGCCATTCAGGAAAACCTGAAGGAAACGACCACGCGGGTTCTGGCCTCCCTGACTCCGCGAGAGGAACGGGTTCTGCGAATGCGCTTTGGCATCGGCATGAACACCGACCACACGCTGGAGGAGGTGGGCCAGCAGTTCAGCGTGACCCGCGAACGCATCCGCCAGATCGAGGCCAAGGCGCTGCGCAAGCTGAAGCATCCTTCGCGCAGTCGCAAGCTGCGGTCCTTCCTGGACCAGTGACGGAAAACCGCCCTCGGGCGGTTTTTCCTTTTGTGGATGATGAGAATTGTCGGCAAGCGCATCCCGCAGGCAATCGCCTCGGCGCTTGCAATTCGGGGGTAAATCATGAACGCTGTTCCTGAATTGCCCGAGGTTCGTCGATGCCTTCCGATACGATTCTGATCGCCGTCTGTCTTTTCTTGGCGGCGGTGGTGCTGGTCCTACTGCTGACCCAGCGACGGGGCGGTGCGCGTTCCTCTGATGACGGCAAGGTCCAGGATCTGGAACGCCGGCTGGCCGAGCAAGGTCAAGTTCTTGACGAACAGCGCCTGCGTGCCGGTCGCCTCGAGGCGCAGGCCGAGCATCTGGAACGCCGCCTGTCGGAACTGAACCAGGAACGTGACGATCTGGCGGATGCGCTGCATGCCGAGCGCCGCAATCTTGCGCGCCTGGAAGGGGAACTGTCATCCGCCCGCCTTGCTGCCGAAAAGGATATCGCCGCCGAACGGCGAGAGGTCGCGCGCCTGCATGAAGCGCGCGACCAGATGAATGAGGTGGTTGCGCAGCTCACCGCCGAACGCGACGACCTTGACGCTGCCTTGCGCGCCGAACGCCAGTCCGTTGCCAATCTTGAGAAAGACCTGTCTCAGGCCCGTCTGATGGCGCAGAAGGATCTGGAGGCGGCGCAGCGCGAGATCGCCACCCTCAAGGAATTGCGAGAGGAAATGACCGGCCAGTTCAAGCTGCTGGCCAACGAGACGCTGAAGACACAGGGGGCCGAGATGCAGCGCGCCCATGGCGACCAGCTAAGCGCGCTGCTGACCCCGTTCCGCGACCAGGTCCACCGGTTTCAGACCGAACTTCAGGCCCGCAACAAGGCCACGGACGAGGAACGCGCCCGCCTGCGCGAGCAGATCGAGGGGCTTCATCGCCGGTCCGAGGCCATTTCCCGCGAGGCGGTCAACCTGACCCGCGCCTTGAAGGGGGACAGCCAGAAGCGCGGTGCCTGGGGCGAGATGATCCTGGAACGCATCCTCGAGGATTCGGGCCTGCTGGCGGGAACGCATTACATCACCCAGACCAGCCACAAGGATGAGCAGGGCCGGACCTGGCGCCCCGACGTGATCATCAGGATGCCGCAGAAGAAGGTTCTGGTGGTGGACAGCAAGGTCTCGCTTCTGGCCTATGAGGAAGCGGTCAGCGCCGAGGATCCGTCGATCTGCGACGGCGCGCTGCGCCGGCATGTGGCGGCGATGCGCGCCCATATCGCCTCGCTTGCAGGGAAGGGCTATCACGCGCTGGATGAAGGCTCGGTCGATTACGTCCTGATGTTCATCCCCATCGAAGGCGCCTTTTCCGAGGCGCTGCGCGTGGATCCCGACCTGACGCGGCACGCGATGGAGAACCGCGTGGGGCTGGCGACGCCCACCACGCTGATGCTGACGCTGCGGACGGTCGATCACATCTGGACGGTCGAGCGGCGCGAATCCAATGCGGCGGCGATCGCGAACCGGGCCGGGGCGCTTTACGACAAGCTGCACGGCTTCGTCTCGGCGATGGACGAAGTCGGCACGGCCCTGGACAAGGCGCAGAAAAGCCATGCCACGGCGATGGATCGCCTGTCCCGTGGGTCGGGCAACGTGATCCGCCAGGCCGAGATGCTGCGCCAGCTTGGCGCACGCAACCAGAAACGGTTGGCCATCGGGCATGACGGCGACGACGACCTGCCCCTGCTGGGCAGCCCCGAGGCGGCGGAATGAACCGCATCTTCACCATCCAGACGCGCGGTCCCGCCTGTCACGATTTCACCCGCGAGGTGGCGGCCTGGCTGGCGGACAACGATGCGGCGGACGGGCTTCTGACGCTGATGGTGCGCCATACGTCCTGTTCGCTGCTGATCCAGGAAAATGCCGATCCCGACGTGCAGTCCGATCTGCTTGGCTGGCTGGACCGCATCGCGCCGCCTGCCGATCATCCTTCGATGTCCTGGCTGCGCCATCGTGACGAAGGCCCGGACGACATGCCCGCCCATCTGAAGGCCGCCGTTTTGCCAGTCAGCCTGCAGGTTCCGGTCGCGAACGGGCGGATGATGCTGGGCACATGGCAGGGTATCTATCTTGTGGAACACCGTCGCGCGCCCCACAGACGGGAAGTCGCCGCCCTGTTTCAAGCGGACTGACAGCGCGGCATTCCGGACACAGCCTGGCTGAAGAACATGTTGTGGCTTGTGGATAAGGCTACCCAATTCCTGCCGGTGTCTTATAGTTATTGGGATTTGTGCGGCACAGGGGACAACTGGATGCGCTGCCCGTTTTGCGGAAACGTGGATACTCAGGTCAAGGATTCACGTCCCGCCGAAGACAATGTCGCCATTCGTCGCCGTCGTTTCTGCCCTGCCTGCGGGGGACGTTTCACGACCTATGAACGGGTGCAGCTGCGCGATCTGGTCGTCGTCAAGTCCAGCGGAAGGCGAGAGGATTTCGACCGCGACAAGCTGGCCCGGTCCATCCGCATCGCCATGCAAAAGCGCCCGGTCGAACCAGAACGGATCGAGCAGATGATCAGCGGCATCGTCCGCCGCCTGGAAAGCACGGGCGAGACCGACATCCCTTCCAAGATGATCGGCGAGATCGTGATGGAATCGCTGTCCCGCATCGACAACGTTGCCTATGTCCGTTTTGCCAGCGTTTACAAGAACTTCCAGGACGCGGATGATTTCGACAAGTTCGTGTCTGAACTGCGCCCCGGCGCGGGCAGCGAATAAGGCGTGACCGCCCGCGACGACCTGCGTCACATGGACCATGCCTTGCGCCTGGCGCGCCGGGGTCTGGGAAATGTCTGGCCCAATCCGGCGGTCGGCTGCGTGATCGTGCGGGACGGTCGCATCGTGGGGCGGGGCTGGACCCAGCCGGGCGGGCGTCCTCATGCGGAACGGATGGCGCTGGATCAGGCCGGTCCGCTGGCACGGGGCGCCACGGCCTATGTCACGCTGGAGCCCTGTGCGCATCATGGCCGAACCCCGCCCTGCGCCGAGGGATTGATCGAGGCGGGGATCAGCCGGGTGGTGTCTGCCATGACGGATCCCGATCCGCGCGTGGCCGGTCGCGGGCACGGGATGCTGCAAGATGCAGGCATCGGCGTCACCCAAGGCGTCAGGCAGGCCGAGGCGCAGGAACTGCAGGCGGGGTTCCTGTCGCGCATCCTGACAGGGCGGCCCTTCGTGACCCTGAAGCTTGCGACCAGCTTTGACGGCCGCATCGCCACGGCCAGCGGCGAAAGCAGGTGGATCACCGGGCCGCAGGCGCGGTTGCATGTCCACGCCATGCGCATGGCCCACGACGCGGTGATGGTGGGGGGCAACACGGCCCGCGTTGACCGCCCCTCGTTGAACGTGAGGGGGCTGACAACGCCCCGCCAGCCAGCGCGGGTGGTCCTGTCGTCGAAACCGGTGTCCGACCTTCCGCCCGAAGGACCGATGCATGGTCCCTTGTGGCGGATCGACGCCTTGCCCCAGAATGCGCTTGTCGATCTGGCCCGACAGGGCATCACCCGGGTGTTCTGCGAGGGAGGCGGGATGCTGGCCGCGTCGATGTTGCAGGCCGGATTGGTCGATCAGGTCATCGGCTATACCGCCGGTGTCGTTCTGGGGGGCGAGGGCAGGGCGGCGATAGGACCGATGGGGCTTGTACACCTGGCCGACGCGCCACGGTTCCGGTTGGTGGAAACGCGCGCCTTGGGCGGCGACCTGTTCCATCGCTGGCGACGGATTACAGGATGAGGCAGTGGCGGCGGCTGTCATGACTTCTGTCGGCTGGACGCGATATGACCCCGCAAAAACTGGTTCGCTGCCGCCCGCGTCGTCACCTTGTGGAGACCGGGCCATCATGCATCCCTGAAAATGCGGTTTCAGCGATGGCAATGCCACGTTGCCATGGCGGTCCATTCCAACAACCGTCTTGATCGTCGGTCCCAGGAAGGGAAAAGTCGGCCCATCTGACAAGGAGAGATGAATGAAGATCCGCGCCGCCGTGCTGACATCCTCGCCTGTCGCCGCGCCTTTCGCCACAAGCCGACCGCTGGAAATCCGGGAACTGGATCTGGATCCTCCGGGGCCCGAGGAGGTGCTGGTCAGGATCGGCGCGGCGGGATTGTGCCATTCGGATCTGTCGGTGATCAACGGAAACCGTCCCCGGCCCGTCCCTATGGTCCTGGGGCACGAAGCGGCGGGAACCGTGGTTCAGGTGGGCAGCGCGGTCCGCGACCTGACGCCGGGTGACCGGGTGGTGATGACGTTTCAGCCCACCTGCGGCGCCTGCCTGCCCTGTGCCGAGGGACGGCCCGCGCTGTGCATCCCGGGGGCCGAAGCGAACGGCAAGGGTGCCCTGATGGGGGACGCGATGCGGCTGCATGACGGGGGGCGCAATGTCCATCACCATTGCGGCGTGTCGGCCTATGCCGATCATGCGGTCGTGTCCCGTCATTCGGTCGTCCGGGTGGATGCAGACGACATACCCTTTGCGGAACTGGCGCTGTTCGGTTGCGCGGTCCAGACCGGGGTGGGGGCGGTGCTGAACACCTGCCGCGTGCAGCCGGGGCAAAGCGTTGCCATCGTCGGCCTGGGCGGTGTCGGCCTGGCTGCCCTGCTGGGTGCGGTGGCGGCTGGCGCGACCGAGATCGTGGCCATCGACCTGTCGGATGACAAGCTGGCCCTGGCCCGCGACCTGGGGGCGACGCGCACCTATGACGCCGCCGAAGCCGATCTGGCGGGCCGCATCCGGTCCGATACGGGCGGCGGGGTCGATCACGCGATCGAACTGGCAGGCGCTGTTCCGGCCTTTCAGCTTGCCTATGCCATCACCCGGCGCGGTGGGCAGACGGTCACGGCGGGGCTTGCCGCGCCTACGGCGGAATTCCGGATCCCGGCCGTGAATGTGGTGGCCGACGAACGCACGGTGAAGGGCAGCTATATGGGATCCTGCGTTCCGCAGCGCGACATTCCGCGATTTATCCGCATGTATCGCGCGGGGCAGTTGCCGGTGAACAGGCTGCTGACGCATACGCTGACGTTGGAGCAGATCAACGAAGGCTTCGACCTGTTGGACCAGGGCCACGCGATCAGGCAGGTCGTGCTGTTCGACTAGCCGTCGGGTTCCAGGCGGGTGATGCCGGTGGCCGCCGCGCGGGCAAGCTGCGGGTCCAGGGACATGCCGACATATTCCCCCCGGCGCCACAGCCCGGCCAAGTCGTCGTAATGGCGCGAAAGAGGATGGCCCGACTGCCCGGTCGAGATGATGAAGACCGAACTGTCGGGGTCGGCAAGGTCGTAGACCCCCCGATAGCCGGGGCCGGTCCGCGCCTCGAACCGGGCGGGGCCGGTGCCCAGCATCTCGGTATAGGACACGGTAAAGGCGCCGCCGGAAATCGACTGCGACAGGTTGACGATCCAGCCAAGCGCCGAGATCTGTCCCAGGCCGGGATGAAGATGGCGCGCCTGATGCGCGTCGCCCCACCGCCAGCTTGTCACGTCGGGACCGAAGCGCTGGGTCAGGTCCAGGATCGCGCGATCCAGGGCCTGCCGGGCAATGGTCGTGCAATCCTCCTCTGGGGCGCTTTGCACGATGTCGCACCAGACCGCCGCGCCGTTCCGGTTGCGGAACACGGAATCGATGAAGCCGGGATGGAGGGCACGGATGTCGTCGGCCACCGGGCCAAGCTCGTCCCGGATCAGGCGGTCCTGCAAGGCGGCCATCCAGGCGGAATAGATCAGCGGTTCGGGCAGATGCTCGCTCATGGCGCCGTCCCATTCGGCCAGCAGGTTCAGCGCATCCTGGCGCTGGCGTTCCGGCGTGCCGGGGGCGGCGGGTTCCCCGGTGAACCACAGATCGGCCCCGACCAGCGGCAGCAACGCGCGCGCGGCGGGGCTGACGATATCCAGCTGGGCCGCGATGAAGCTGTCGCGCGAATGAACCTCGCGGTCGTTCAGCAGATGCGACAGCCGGGCGCGGCGCAGGGCCAGGGGGCCACGTTCCTCGGTCGCGAAGGCCAGGTCATCGGTGATGGGGCTGTCCTGTGTCTGGGACATCATCCCCGTCCATTCGCCATCCGGCAGCCAGCCGGGCACGGGCATCAGGCCGCCCGTCGGATGGCTGGCCGATCGCTGGGGCAGGGCGCCCACGGTCACCTGGCGGATGCCGTCCGCATCGGCCAGCGTCACCGCCATGGCAGGCGCCACCACCCGCCCCAGCGCAGTGGCCGCGCTGTTTGCATCGGTGGCGCGCATGAGGCCGATCAAGGCAGACATCGTGGTGTCCGTGGCCGAAAGGCCGGTCCATCGCAGCGCAGGGACATGGCCCAGGGGCGTGACATCCGCCAGCCCTGGATCCAGCAGCGGCACAAGGGGACCATTGCGGCTGCTGCGCAGGGTGATGGCGCGGGCGGGTTCGTCCAGCACCCGGATCACTTCCCTGCGGGTGGTGAATTCGGTCCAGCCTTCGGTGCCGCGATAACGGTCGGGCTGTCCGGGCTGGATCTCCTCGATCGCGATATCGGCATCGTCCAGGCTGGCGGGCGCGATGCCCCAGGCAAGCTGCGGGTTGCGACCCGAAAAGACCACGGGCAACCCCGGCACCGTTGCCCCGATGACGCCCCCCGGCGTCAGTTGCAGCCGCGCCAGGTAATACAGCGACGGCGCGATCAGCGGGCTTTGCGGATCGTTCCCCAGCAGGGCGCCGCCCGCCGCCGTGCGGTCCGCCCCGACCGCGAAGGTATTGGCGCCAAGCCCCTGGTTCGGGAACAGGAAACCGGCGGCGTCACGCGCCGGAGCGGCGCCAAGCCGCGCCTCGGGCGGGGCAAGTCGGACGCCGGGGAACATGTCGGCGTAACGGGGAAGCAGAGGACCGTCGGCTTCTCCGAACAGCAGTTCCGGCCCGCGTTCCGGCCAGGTCAGCGACAGGCGCGCACGCAGGATCTCCTCGGCTGCGGCATCGCTGGTCGCGGCTGCCAGCAGTTTCAGGATCGCCAGCGAATCGGCGGGCTGCCAATAGGCGATCTCTTGCGGCAGGACGAAGAATTCCGGCGCACCCCGGCCAAGCGCGCCTTCGTTGACCTCTGCGATCCACTGGTTCACGCCTTCGGCATAGGCGCGCAGCGCGGCCTGGGTCGCCTGGTCCTGCGAATCGACCGATGCGGCGGCATTGCGGTACAGTTCCAGCCGACGCGCCAGGTCGTCGGCCGGGAAGGCGCCGGCGCCATAAACCTCGGACAGGCGGCCCTGGGCTGCGCGGCGCAACAGGGTCATCTGGAACAGCCGGTCCTGGGCATGGGCCAGACCCAGGGCGAAGAACACGTCCTCGTCCGTCTGGCCGAAGATATGGGGCACGTTTTCGGTGGACCGCACGATCTCGACCGGCGCGGATATGCCCCGGACATGCAGCGTGGCGTTGTAGTCGGGCAGGGACCGGACGGCGAAATACCAGGCCAGGACCGCCGCCAGCACCAGCAGCACGATCAGCCCGATGGTCAGCCGCAGAAGCCAGCGGAAAAGGGTCAGCATGTCGGAAGATGATCCATGGCCGGTCCGCTGCCTGTTCCTTGGGGTGCCTGCGCGCTTGACCAAGGCGCGCGGGGATGTTGGTGTGCTGCATAATTCAGGCGCGGCCCCAGTTCAACGGACCCGCGCCCAGGCAATGGGGGACATATGGCAAAACTGGCATTTCTGGGGCTGGGCGTGATGGGCGCGCCGATGGCGGGGCACCTGAAGGCGGCGGGCCATGACGTTACCGTCTTCAACCGCACCGCCGCCAAGGCCGAGGCCTGGGTGGCCAGGCACGGCGGGTCTTGGGCACCCACCCCCATGCAGGCGGCCCAGGGGGCCGATTTCGTCATGGCCTGCGTAGGCAACGACGACGACCTGCGCCAGGTCTGCCTTGGTCCCGAAGGCGCCTTTGCCGGCATGCGGCCGGGCGCGATCTTCGTGGACCACACCACGGTATCCGCCGCCGTGACGCGCGAACTGGCCGGGGCGGCACAGAGCATGGGCCTTGGCTATGTCGATGCACCCGTGTCGGGCGGCCAGGCGGGGGCCGAAAATGGGCAGTTGTCGGTCATGTGCGGCGGGTCGGAACAGGACTTCGGCGCAGCGGAACCCGTGATTGCCGCATATGCCCGGATCTGCCGCCGGATGGGCGACGTGGGCGCGGGCCAGATCGCCAAGATGTGCAACCAGATCGCCATTGCGGGCTTGGTGCAGGCGCTGTCGGAATCCCTGGCCTTTGCCAAGAAGTCGGGGCTTGAGGTCGATAAGCTGGTCGAGGTCATCAGCCAGGGCGCCGCCGGAAGCTGGCAGATGGCCAACCGCCACAAGACCATGGACCAGGGTCATTTCGACCACGGCTTCGCGGTGGATTGGATGCGCAAGGATCTGGGGATCTGCCTGGCCGCAGCGGACGAGGTGGGTGCGTCCCTGCCGGTGACCGCCCTGGTCGATCAGTTCTACAAGGACGTGCAACGGATGGGCGGGGGCCGTTGGGACACCTCGTCCCTGATCGCGCGGCTGGGCTAACGGCCCTTCGCCTCGGCCCGCTTCAGCACGGATTCGACGCGGGCCAAGGCCTTCCTGACATGGTCGGGAAAGCTGCCCGGTTCTAGCACCAGCGTGGCGGAATGGGCGGCGCAGACGGTGCGGGTGTCGCGCCAGTCTTCCGCGATCCGCAGGGCCCAGTCGCGGAATTCGCCCGCCGCGCCGGGACGGTCCTGCAAGGCCTGACCCAGCGTCGGGTGGAAGGCCAGTCGCGGCTGGCGCAGCAACCGCCGCAGCCAGCCGGGGATCGGCAGAACGTTCAGCGTGTCATCGACATGCAGGCTGCCGCTGGCGGGATGGAAGGCCAGCAGCGATCCGGCATGGACGCGTTCGTTCTGGCAGATGTAGTCAAGCCCGTCGGGCAGCGAAAAGCGCAGGTCGGAAAAGCGCGCGGCGACTTCGGGCGATTCGACCGCCTGGGGCTGCCACGGCAGGTCGGGCCACTTGCGCTTGTGCCGGTCCGATCCGAACAGGTCCGCCTGCGGGAACATGCGGTGCATCGTCTCGCAATGGATCGTGTGGAAAGGGTGCAGGTTCAGGATTGCGCGGACAGCGCGCCCCTGATCGGTCAGCGCCCTGATCTGACGGGCGACATCGTCGCCAAAGCCATAGGAATCCAGGAACAGGAAATCGCCCGACGACATCCGCACCAGCGACGAATGGGTGCCGACATTGACGACACCGCCGATCCTCAGGTCGCCGCGAATGTTCCAGAAGCCGTTGCCAAGGTCGATCACGCGTTCGGCCATCATGCCCCCGGCGGGTTGCCGCTGTCGCGGTTGGTGGACAGGTCAAGGCTTGCCGCCTTGCAGATCTGACGCAGGGCAGGCTTCAGCCCTTCTTCAAGCGTGGGGTGATAGAAGGGGATGTCCAGCATGTCACGCGCGGTGTTTCCGTTCATGGCCGCCGCGACCAGCAGATGCGCCAGGTGGTCGCCCCCCGGCACGGCCAGATCGGCGCCGGTCAGCCGCCCCTGGTCGTCCGCGCCCAGGCGCAGGATGCCCCCCGGCCGCGCCTCGACCCGTGCGCGGCCCTGGTCGGCATAGTCGGCAAATCCGTTCAGGGCGCAATCATCGGGTGCAGCGCCGATGGCGGCAACCGGGGGATCGGTGAAGGTCAGGGTGAACAAGGGCGGGCGTTCGGCGGGCGTCACATCGGGATAGCGGGCGGCATTCCGCCCGGCAATCGCACCTTCCAGCGACGCCTCGTGCAGGACAGGGACATCGGCATCCGCGTCGCCCGCGATGAAAACCGCGCTGTCGCCGCATTGCAGGGTGTCACGGTCGAACCGGGACACGCCCTTGTCGTCCAGCGACAGCCCCGAGGCCGCCAGGTTCAGGCTTTTCAATGCAGGCACACGTCCCGTGGCCACCAGCACGCAGTCGAAATCCTCGGACTGTCCCTGCCAAGCCAGCCGGACCCCGTCTTCCCGCGCCGATGGTTGTGGCGCGCAGCCCAGGTGCAGTGCGACATCGCGGGCATACAGGTCGCGAAACGCCTGATGCACCTTGTCGCAGCGGATCTTGGCCAGCCGGTCGCCCTGGTCGAATAGCGCGACCCGCACGTCCAGCCGTGCAAAAGCCTGTGCCAGTTCCACCCCCAGGGGACCGGCCCCGATCACCGCCATGCTGCGCGGAAGATCCTTCAGTTCGAACACGCTGTCATTGGTCAGAACCTGCGGGCCAAGATCGCGATAGGGTTCGGGGACCACGGGCAGCGATCCGGTGGCGATCACCACGGCGCGTGCGGCGACCTGCCTGCCGTCGCGCAACTCCAATCTGCCGGGTGCTGCGAACCGGGCACGGCTGTCGATGCACGTCCCGTCGGGAAGATCGGCGATGCCCTTGCGCACCCCCGCCGCAAACCGGTCGCGTTCCGCCCGCAGCCTCTCCATCACCCGACGGCCATCGACGCGCGCCGACGGAATGTCGATCCCCATCAGACGGGCCTGATCCAGACCGGCATGGGCGCGGGCAGCAGCGATCAGCAGCTTTGACGGCATGCAGCCGGTGGTGGCACACAGCGTTCCCGCAAAGCCGTCGTCGATCAGAAGCGTGCGGGCGCCCTCTCGCCGGGCGGCGCGTTCCGCCGCAAGGCCCGCTGTGCCCGCCCCGATGATCGCCACGTCGCAAGACAGATCGTCCCTGGAATTCATTGCTGCTCCGGCAAGATGTTCGGCAACAGAACCACGGCGGCGGGTTGGGGGTTCCTTGTCGCCTATGGCCTGCGCCGTGCCGCCTGCATTCCCTCAAGCCAGGTCTTCACGGGATCTGCCCGTGCGGCGATCACGCCCTGTGCCGCCAGCGCGTCGGCATAGCGGTCGGCCAGCGGGCTGTCCCCGATGACAACGACGTTTTGTCCCAGCCACCAGGGTCGCGCCGCCGCAAGTTCGGCCCCGATCATCAGCCCTGCCATGCGGGACCACGCAGCGGCATCTTCGATCCGGCCCAATGCAAGACCGGCGCGGACGGATGAAAGCTCCGCAGCCAGGGACGCAGGCCTGGACATGGCCTGTGCGACCGCCTCGGTGAAAGCCGCCTTGTCGAAAGGGTCACGGGGCGCTGCGTCAAGGGCCAACAGGATCTCGGCCGTCAGGAAGCTGCGAAAGCTGACGACCTCGCCCGCGCTGATCTGCACCCAGGCCGAAGGACAGCCTGCCAGACACAGAACCCCATCGAAATCCGGCATGGCGGCCAGATGGCCGCCGATCAGCGGCACGGCACGGGCAAGCAGGTCCAGGGGGCGGTCCTGAACCAGGCCGGGCACCGCGTGCAGCCGTATCAGGGGATCCAACGCCATGGGGGCAGCGGGTGGCGGGGGCGGGCAGGGAACGCTGACAGGTTCGACCTCGGGCCAGCCGCAGGCGAGGACATCCATGATCTGCCCCTGCGCCAACATGGGCAACAGCAGCGAGCGCAGGGTCTGGCCCGGATCGTCGCCGCAGGATGCGGTGATACATTCGCCACCCTCCATCAGCCACAAGCGCAACTCTCCACCTGCCAGTTCGGCCGCCGCCCAATCCGCCTGATCCATCCCCGATCCCTTTCCGCTTCGGGGCGCAAGATGATCGCGCCTCGCGCCCCTGTCCAGAGACGGTGCTTGAAGCGGGCACGGCATGGGCGTAACGACCGTTCCATGCGGATACTTTTTCTTGGCGACGTAATGGGGCGGGCCGGACGGCGCGCCATCGTGGAACGACTGGCCCCCCTGCGGGCGCGGTTGAAGGCCGATCTGGTGGTGGTGAATGCCGAAAACGCCAGCGGCGGGCGCGGCTGCACGGCCGGACATGCCCAGCTTCTGCTGGAATCAGGGGCGGATTGCCTGACGCTGGGGGACCATGCCTTCGATCAAAAGGACATGCTGGCCTTCATCGACCGCGAACCCCGGATCGTCCGCCCCCTGAACTTCGCCAAGGAGGCGCCGGGCCGGGGCAGCGCCGTCATCACAGATGCGCGGGGCCGCAAGCTGCTTGTGACGCAGGCCCTGGGGCAGGTGTTCATGTCGCGGCCCTATGACGACCCGTTCTCGGCGCTGGATGCGGTGCTGCGCGCGCATCCCCCAGGCGGCATGGTCCAGGCCTCGCTGGTCGACATCCACGCGGAAGCCACCAGCGAGAAGATGGCGACGGGCCATTTCTGCGACGGACGGGCCAGTGCGGTTGTGGGCACGCATACCCATGTGCCGACCGCCGACGCCCAGATCCTGCCGCGCGGCACGGCCTATCAGTCGGATGCGGGGATGTGCGGCGATTACGACAGTGTCATCGGCATGGAAAAGGCCGAACCCCTGCGCCGCTTCATCACCGGCATGACCCGCGACCGTTTCGTCCCGGCCGAGGGTGAGGCGACGCTGTCGGGCATCCTGGTCGTCACCGACGAGCGCACCGGCCTTGCCACCCTGGTCGAGCCGGTGCGCGACGGCGGGCGGCTGGCCCAGACCCATCCGGCATAGCCTGCCCGCTTTCGCTTGCGGTAATGGGGAAAACAATTCTACACCCGCGACGACCGCCGTTGAACGGCGCCGACTGACAGGGGCTTCATGCTTGGATTTGACCTGACCGGAACGAATGCGGCAATAGCCATGCTGGTCATCGTGGCGATCACCTTCATCCAGTTCATCCGAGAGAAGCAGCCGCCCGAGGTGGTGGCCATCGGTTCCGCCGCCACCATGCTGGTCCTGGGCTTGCTGCCGGCCGATGCCGCGGCAGGCGTCCTGTCCAATGCCGCCCCCTGGACCATCGCCTTCATGTTCCTGATCATGGGCGGCCTGCTGCGCACCGGCGCGCTGGAGATGATGTCGCGCATCGTCACGGCCCGGGCGACCTCGAACCCCGCCTTCACGGTCTGCGCGCTGTTTGCGTTCGTGATCGTTGCCTCTGCGGTGATGAACAATACGCCGGTCGTCGCGGTGATGATCCCCATCTGCATCCAGCTTGCGGGCAGGATGAAGATATCCCCTTCCAAGCTTCTGATGCCGCTGAGTTATTTCACAATCCTGGGCGGAATGATCACGCTGATCGGCACCTCGACGAACCTTCTGGTGGACGGGGTGGCGCGCGAACAGGGGATGGAGCCCTTCACGATCTTCGAGATCGCGCCGGTGGGCATTGCGATCACCTTGGCAGGGGTTGCCTATTTCGCGCTGCTGGGCCGCAGGCTGTTGCCGGATCGGACCTCGCTGGCGGGTTTCCTGGGCGCGCGGCGAGAGATGAAGTATTTCACCGAACTGGCGATCCCCGAGGATTCGACGCTGGTCGGCCAGAAGGCGGTCGATGTCGCGCTGTTCAAGCGCGAGGCCGTGCGGCTGATCGACGTCTTGCGCGGCGACGCGTCGCTGCGCCGCGATCTTGCCAGCGTGGTGCTGGAACCCGGCGACCGGGTGGTGCTGCGGTCCGAGATGGTCGATCTGCTTGAACTGCTGGGCAACAAGAACCTGAAGGCCGCCGACAAGCTGAGTTCGGTCGCCACCGACACGGTCGAGGTGCTGATCTCGCCCGGCGCGCTGCTGGTCGGGCGCCGCCTGGGCGACATGCGCCTGCGCCGCCGTTATGGCGTCTATGTTCTGGCGGCGCATCGGCGGGACCAGAACCTGGGGCGGCAACTGGACGATCTTGTGGTCCGCGTGGGCGATACGCTGCTGGTGGAAGGCGCGCCCGAGGATATCGCCCGGCTGGCTGCGGATATGGGGCTGGTGGACGTGTCGCGCCCGTCGGTCCGGGCCTATCGGCGCGAACGTGCGCCGATCGCCATCGTCTGCCTGCTGGCCGTCGTGACGCTGGCCGCCCTGGATCTGGCCCCCATCATGGTGCTGGCCTTCCTTGCATCGGCCGTGATCCTTCTGACCCGCTGCATCGACGCGGAGGAGGCGTTTTCTTTTATCGACGGACGGCTGATGGCGATGATCTTTGCCATGCTGGCCGTGGGCGAGGCGCTGGAGCATACGGGCACCGTGGCGCTGATCGTGGATTTCGTGACTCCCTGGCTGCGCGACATCCCCCCGTTCGCCACGCTGATCGCCATCTATTTCCTGGGATTGGTGATGACGGAGATCCTGTCAAACAACGCCGTGGCGGTGTTGCTGACACCCATTGCCATCGCGCTTGCGCAATCCCTGGGCCACGATCCGCGCGCATATGTGGTTGCGGTGATGTTTTCGGCCACAGTCGCCTTTGCCACCCCCATCGGATACCAGACGCACATGATGGTCTATGGTCCGGGGGGATACAGGTTCAGCGATTTCGTCCGTGTCGGCGTGCCCCTGGACATCGTTTGCGGCATCGTGGCCTGCCTGGTCATCCCCCTGTTCTGGCCGATCTGAACGCCGGTTAACCCGCCCTGCCGTTCCTGCAATGCTGTCATGCAGCATCAGAGGTTGAGAAAGTCGGTCCCAGCCGCGATATGCATCGCAGGGGAGGAAACATTTTGTAGTCCTGCGAAAGGGTTTCCACATGGCCAACACCACCATCGACACGCCCCGGGGTTTTTCCTGGAGATCATTGGCCGCGCCTTTCCTGGCCATCGGCAGGTTCCTGGTCCTGATCGCCGAAGCCGTTCCCCATGCTCGTGAGATCGAGCGCCTGAACCAGCTGAGCGATGCGGAACTTGCGGCGCGCGGTCTGACCCGCGAAGGCGAAGTCCGCCGCATCATGGGTGTCGCCGCCGCCCTGTAAGGTCCTTCCATTCCTTTGCCATTCAGCGCCCGCCCCGCAAGGGGTTGGGCGCTTTGCTTTTGACGCGCCGCGTCTTGCGAGAGGCGGGCGGCCTGGACTAAAAGCGGGCCAGACCTGAACTGTCAGAAAATGCGAAGGACGACCGACCATGGCAGGCCATTCCAAATGGGCCAATATTCAGCATCGCAAGGGGCGGCAGGACAAGATCCGGGCGAAGCTGTTTTCCAAGATGTCAAAGGAGATCACCGTCGCCGCCAAGATGGGCGATCCCGATCCCGACAAGAACCCGCGCCTGCGCCTGGCGGTCAAGGAAGCCAAGTCGAATTCGGTCCCCAAGGACGTGATCGACCGCGCCATCAAGAAGTCGCAGGGCGGCGACGCCGAGAACTATGAAGAAATCCGCTATGAAGGTTATGGCCCGAACGGCATCGCCCTGGTGGTCGAGGCGATGACGGACAACCGCAATCGCACCGCGTCGAACGTCCGCAGCTATTTCACCAAGGCGGGCGGCGATCTGGGGCAAAGCGGATCGGTCAGCTTCATGTTCGACCGCGTGGGCGAGATCATGTATCCCCTGTCCGCAGGCGATGCCGACACAGTGATGCTTGCGGCAATCGAGGCCGGTGCGGACGATGTGGAAACGGACGAGGAAGGCCACTGGATCTATTGTGCCGACACCGCGCTGAACGAGGTGTCCACCGCGCTTGAGGCCGCCTTGGGCGAGTCCGAGACCGCGAAGCTGATCTGGAAGCCGCAAGCTCCGACCGAGATCACCGATCTGGAAACGGCGCAGAAGCTGATGAAGCTGATCGACAACCTGGAAGACGACGACGACGTGCAGAACGTCACCGGGAACTTCGATCTGTCCGAGGCGGTCGCCGCGCAGCTGTAAGGGGCGGACGCTTGCCGGGGGCGGTGGAAGGGGGGCCAGCCCCCCGTCCCTGCGGGACTCCCCCCGGGATATTTGAACCAGAGTGATGGGCAGTCGGGACAGCCCCCGGGACGCCGGTCGATGAGGGCGTATCCATTTCGGTCCTTCAGGCTGGGATACGTCAGGAGGCGGCCGAGGCAAGGCCGGAGGTGCCACAATGTTGTCCTATGCCGCCGGATTTGGAACCGGACTGTCATTGATCGTCGCCATCGGGGCGCAGAATGCCTTTGTCCTGAAGCAGGGGCTGATGCGGCATCATGTGTTCTGGGTCTGCCTGTTCTGCGCGGCCTCCGACGCGTTCCTGATCCTGCTCGGGGTCACGGGCATGGCCCGCATCCTGACAGCGGCGCCCATGCTGGCCGAGGTGATGCGCTGGGCCGGGGCGGCGTTCCTGGTTTGGTATGGTGCGCGGTCGTTTCGCTCTGCCTGGCGGGGGGGTGAAGCTTTGCGGCCCGAGGGAGACGGGAAAACCCTGGGCCGGACGCTTGCGGTGATCGCGGCACTGACCTGGCTCAACCCGCATGTGTGGTTGGATACGGTCGTGCTGCTGGGGGCGGTGTCCGCGGGTTGGCCGGATCCGCTGGTCTTCGGCCTTGGTGCCATGACCGGATCGTTCCTGTTCTTCTTTGCCTTGGGTTATGGCGCCCGGTTGCTGGCGCCGGTCTTCGCCCGACCCCGCGCTTGGCAGGTGCTGGAACTGGGGATCGGCATCGTGATGTGGTCCATCGCCCTGACCCTGATCGTGGATTGAGCTTGCGTCCTGCTGGCAAAGCAGTCCAACTGCACATCATGCAAATGGACGCGCAGACACGCCGCGATCTTGCGGGAATCGGATGGATGCTGGTGACGGGCCTTTGCTTCGTCGCCGTGAACGGCATCGTGCGCAGCCTGGAAGGCGCGGTGCCTGCCGCACAGGCGGCCTTTATCCGCTTTGTCTTCGGTCTGCTTTTCGTGGGTCCCTTGGTGGTCCCGGCGCTGAAAGCTGGATTCTCGGCCCGGATCTGGAGGCTTCTGTCGGTGCGGGGGGCGCTGCATGTCCTGGCGACGGTCGCCTGGTTCTATGCCATGTCGCGCATCACCGTGGCCGAAGTGACCGCCATCGGCTTTCTGAACCCCATCGTGGTGACCGTGGGCGCCGCGCTGTTCATGGGCGAACGTCTGGCCGCGCGGCGGATCATGGCGGTCGGCGTGGCGCTGATGGGCGCGCTGATCGTGCTGCGGCCGGGATTGCGAGAGCTGGATCCGGGGCATCTGTCACAGATCCTTGCCTCGATGGCTTTCGGGGCGTCGTATCTTGTCGCCAAGCGTATCACCGAACATGTGTCGCCCGCCGTCGTTGTCGCCATGCTGTCGCTGACGGTGTCGATCGGGCTTGCGCCGCTTGCCTGGGCGGTCTGGGTGCCGCCGACCTGGGGGCAGGTGGCTTGGCTGGGCCTTGTCGCGGTCTTCGGAACGGCGGGCCATTACAGCATGACCCGCGCCTTCGCGGTCGCGCCGATGACCGTGACGCAGCCGGTCACCTTCCTGCAACTGATCTGGGCCAGCCTTGTCGGCGTCTTCATCTTCCACGAGCCGCTGGACGGCTGGGTGATCCTGGGCGGCGGGCTGATGATCGGGGCGATCTGCTATATCACCTGGCGCGAGGCGCGGCAGCGTGCGCGTGCAAGCGCCACCGTCGTGGCGACCGCCGCTGAGTAGGCATGAAAAAACCCGCCGCGCGGCACGCGGCGGGTTTCGATCCGTCCAGGCGATCACATCCCGGAATACAGCGGGAAGCGCGCGCAAAGCTGGGCGACCTCGGCCTTGACCTTGGCTTCGACGGCGGCATTGCCATCGTTGCCATTGGCGGCCAGGCCGTCGACGACCTCGACGATCCAGCGGGCGATCTGGCGGAATTCCTCCTCGCCGAAGCCGCGGGTCGTGCCGGCCGGGGCGCCCAGGCGGATACCCGAGGTGACGAAGGGCTTTTCGGGGTCGAAGGGCACGCCGTTCTTGTTGCAGGTGATATGGGCGCGGCCAAGGGCCGCCTCGGTCGCCTTGCCGGTCACGCCTTTCGGGCGCAGGTCAGCGAGGCAGAGGTGGTTGTCCGTGCCGCCCGACACGATGTCGATGCCGCCCTTCATCAGCTCGTCCGCCATGGCCTGGGCGTTCTTCACGACTTGCGCGGCATAGGCCTTGAACGAAGGCTGCAGCGCCTCGCCGAAAGCCACGGCCTTGGCGGCGATCACATGCATCAGCGGGCCGCCCTGAAGGCCGGGGAAGACCGCGCTGTTGATCTTTTTCGCGATATCGGCGTCGTTGGTCAGCACCATGCCGCCCCGCGGGCCGCGCAGGGACTTGTGCGTGGTGGTGGTCACGACATGCGCGTGCGGGATGGGCGAGGGGTGAACGCCGCCCGCGACCAGGCCCGCGATATGGGCCATGTCCACCATCAGGTATGCGCCCACTTCGTCCGCGATCTTGCGGAAGGCGGCCCAGTCCCAGACGCGGCTGTAAGCCGTACCGCCTGCAACGATCAGCTTGGGCTTGCTTTCCAGGGCCTTCTGGCGGACCTCCTCCATGTCCAGAAGCTGGTCCTGCTGGCGCACGCCATAGCTAACGACGTTGAACCACTTGCCCGACATGTTCACCGGCGAGCCATGGGTCAGGTGGCCGCCCGAATTCAGGTCCAGGCCCATGAAGGTGTCGCCGGGCTGAAGCAGCGCCAGGAACACGGCCTGGTTCATCTGGCTGCCGCTGTTCGGCTGGACGTTGGCGAATTCGCAATCGAACAGCGTCTTCGCCCGCTCGATCGCCAGGGTCTCGACGATATCGACATACTGGCAGCCGCCGTAATAGCGCTTGCCCGGATAGCCTTCGGCATATTTGTTCGTCAGGACCGAGCCCTGGGCCTCCAGAACCGCCTTCGAGACGATGTTCTCGGATGCGATCAGTTCGATCTCGTCACGCTGGCGGCCGAGTTCCTGGGTGATGGCCTTGGCGATCTCGGGATCGCTGTTTTGCAGCGTTTCGGTGAAGAATCCGGTTTCACGGGTCGGGGCGTTCATGGTTCGCGTCCTTATCGTTGGGCCAAGGGGCGGCGGTTCGGCGATGTCATACCCCAGGGTTGACGGTGCGGAAAGGCACAAATGCGGCAGAAGTCCGGGACAGGTGCGACTTGCCGTGGATGCTGTGGGGCTTGCATTGCCGGGGGCTGCATCGGATGCTGCCCGCAGACGGGAACAGGGGCACCATGACGCCAAAGATCCATTTCACGGCAAGCGAGGCCGAGATGGCCCAGCAGGCGCTGCCGGTCCTGTCGGCACTCTACGGCACGGTTGATCTGGACCGGGCCGATGTGGTCGTGGCCCTTGGCGGCGATGGCTTCATGCTGCAGACGCTGCACAGCCTGACCGGGCGAGGGCTGCCGGTCTATGGCATGAACCGGGGAACAGTGGGCTTCCTGATGAACGGCTTTGCCGAAGAAGGGCTGCTGGAACGGCTGGACGCCGCCGAGGAAACGGTCATCAACCCCTTGCGAATGCGTGCTTTCGGCGCAGATGGTTCCGTCCACGAGGCGCTTGCCATCAACGAGGTCAGCATGTTGCGCGAAGGCCCGCAGGCGGCCAAGTTGCGCATCCATGTGGATGGACGGATGCGGATGGAGGAACTGGTCTGCGATGGTGCATTGATTGCCACCCCGGCAGGTTCGACGGCTTATAACTATTCCGCGCATGGGCCTATTCTTCCAATCAATTCAGAGGTTCTGGCCTTGACGGCCATTGCGCCCTTCCGGCCCCGTCGGTGGCGCGGCGCGCTGCTGCCGAAGACGGCCCAGGTCGAAGTCGAGGTGCTGACGCCAGAACGCCGCCCCGTCATGGCCGACGCGGATTCCCGCTTTGTCCGCAACGTCGTCCGCGTCCAGATCAGCAGCGCGCAGGACGTGCGCCATCGGCTGCTGTTCGACAGCGGGCATGGGCTGGAGGAACGGCTGCTGCGCGAACAGTTCGTCTGATCCGGGCTGGAAGCGCGGGGCAATTTCTGATTGAAGATGGCCGACATCAAGGACGGCCCGCCATGACCCTGCATATCGACCTGCAAGCCATTGTCGCCAACTGGAAGGCGCTTGCCGCCAAGGCCCCCGGTGCCCGCACCGCCGCCGTGGTCAAGGCCGACGCCTATGGCCTGGGCGCCGCCCGTGTTGCGCCCGCGCTCTATGCGGCCGGGGCGCGGGATTTCTTCGTGGCCTTGGCGTCCGAGGGCAGGGCCTTGCGCCCGCATCTGCCCGACGATGCCTGCATCAATGTCCTGTCCGGGCATATGGAGGGTGCGGACCTGACCGGCCTGGTTCCCGTCCTGAACAGCCCGGAACAGTTCTTTCGCGACCGCGCCATGCGTCCCGGCAGGCCCTTTGCGATCCAGTTGGACACCGGCATGAACCGCCTGGGGATGGAGGCCGGCGAATGGGCGGCGATCCGGGCCGAAGCCCTGTCCGCCAAACCTGATTTCATCATGTCGCACCTTGCCTGCGCGGATGAACCGGACCAGCCGGCCAACGCCATGCAGCTTGCCGCGTTTCGGGCCATGACGGATGGCTGCGATGTCCCGCGCTCGCTGTCGGCGACCGGGGGCATCCTGCTGGGCCCAGACTATCACTTCGATCTGGTCCGCCCCGGGATCGGCCTTTACGGCGCGTTGCCCTTTGCGGATGCGCAGCCGGTGGTGCGCCTGTCCCTGCCGGTGATCCAGACGCGCATCGTCCAGCCGGGCGAGTTCGTGGGCTACAGCGCGACCTGGACGGCGGGTGGGCCGCGTCGCATTGCCACGGTTGCGGCGGGCTATGCCGACGGGATCCTGCGCTCGATCTCCTCCAGTGGTGCCAGCCTTTATGCGGCGGGCACCGCCTGTCCGATCGTGGGTCGGGTGTCCATGGACCTGATCACGGTGGATGTGACCGGACTGGCGGACGTGCCGGGGGAGCTGGACCTGATCTGCCCGGAACAGCCGGTGGACCGGCTGGCGGATCATGCGGGCACCATCGGATACGAGATCCTCACCTCGCTGGGCCACCGCTACGACCGGACCTGGCGGTGAACCCAGTCCGCCTGATCGGCCGCGCCGCGCTGTCGCTGACACGCGGCATCGGTGCGGTGACCCTGTTCACCCTGCGCGGGCTGTTTCGTCTGCGGCCCTTCCATGGGCGCGCATTCGGGGCGCAGCTGGTGCAGATCGGCTGGCTGTCGCTGCCAGTGGTGGGCCTGACCGCGCTGTTCACCGGCGCGGCACTGGCCCTGCAGATCCATTCCGGCGGCGCGCGTTTCCAGGCCAGCGACGTCGTCCCCGCCATCGTCGCCATCGGCATGGTGCGGGAACTTGGCCCGGTCCTGGGCGGGCTGATGGTCGCGGCCCGCGTCGCCAGTTCCATCGCGGCCGAGATCGGCACGATGAAGGTGACAGAACAGATCGACGCGCTTGTCACCCTGTCCACCGACCCGATGCGCTGGCTGGTCACGCCCCGCCTGTGGGCGGCGGTGCTGACGGTGCCGGTTCTGGTCGGTGTGGGCGACATCATCGGCATCATGGGCGGCTGGCTGGTCGGTACGCAGTCGCTGGGGTTCAACTCCACCGCCTATCTGGCAAACACCTCTGCCTATCTGGAACGCTGGGATGTGGTGTCGGGTCTGCTGAAGGGCGCGGTCTTCGGCCTGATCGTCGCGGTCTGCGGCTGCTGGTTCGGCATCCATTCCGGGCGCGGCGCGGCGGGGGTCGGCCGGGCCACCAAATCCGCCGTGGTGGCGGCCGCCGTAGGGATCCTGGCCGCGAATTTCGTGCTGACGGGGCTATTCTTCGAATGATCCAGGTCAGCGGACTGCGCAAATCCTTTGGCGGCAAGCCGGTGCTTTCGGGCGTCGATCTGGCCGTGGGGCAGGGCGAAAGCCTGTGTGTCATCGGCCAGTCGGGAACCGGCAAATCGGTGCTGCTGAAATGCATCCTGGGCCTGACCCAGCCGGATGCGGGGCAGATCCTGTGGCAAGGTCGCCCGCTGGACCGCAGGACACGGCCTGCCTTCATGGCGCGCTTCGGGATGCTGTTTCAGGGCGCCGCGCTGTTCGACAGCCTGACCGTCTGGCAGAACGTCGCCTTTCGCTTGCGCCAGCGGATGCCGGATGCCCAGGCCCGCGCCGTTGCCATCGAAAAGCTGGCCCGTGTCGGACTGGGGCCGGAAACGGCTGATCTGATGCCTGCCGAACTGTCGGGGGGAATGGCCAAGCGGGCGGGGCTGGCGCGTGCCATCGCGGACGACCCGGCGGTGATCTTTTTCGACGAACCGACGACGGGGCTCGATCCGATCCGCGCGCGGCGCATCAATGACCTGATCCGGGGCATCGTGACGGAAACCGGTGCCACGGCCATCACCATCACGCATGACATGGATTCGGTGCGGGCCATCGGCGACCGGGTGGCGTTGTTGCAGGATGGCCGCATCGCCTGGGAGGGCCAGGTTCCCGCGATGGATCACGCGGCTCCTCTTGCGGGGTTTCTTGGCAACACCCCGCCACTATGACCTTGTGCGAATCCCCTTCGAACTCCACCTTTAGATCAAGATGCCTGACCAGGAGAAAGATTTGGGCCTTACGCCTACGCCCCCCGTCGCGACCCCTTCAAGCGAAACCCTGCTGGAATTTCCCGATAACCGGCTGCTGATCGACCTGTGCGGTGTGAACGACCGGCACCTGGCCCGGATCGAGGAGGCGCTTGGTGTCCATATCCTGCGCCGCGGAAACCAGCTTGCCGTGGTAGGCACCCCCGAGGCGCAGTCCGAGGCCGCGCTGCTGCTGCGTGGGTTGTATGCTCGTCTGGAACAGGGCCGCCCGGTGTCGCTGGCCGAGATCGACGCCGCCTTGCGGATGGGCATGGACGATGCGACCCCCCCGACGCCCGCCGAACAGATGGAGATGTTCGCGGCCGGCGACTATGAACTGCGCACGCGCAAGAAGTCCATCGAGCCGCGCACGGACGCGCAAAAGGCCTATGTCCGGTCTCTGTTCCAGAACGAACTGGCCTTCGGCATCGGCCCGGCGGGCACCGGCAAGACCTACCTGGCCGTCGCCGTGGGCGTGACCATGCTGATCGGCGGGCATGTGGACCGCATCATCCTGTCGCGTCCGGCCGTCGAGGCGGGCGAGCGTCTGGGTTTTCTGCCCGGCGACATGAAGGAGAAGGTCGATCCTTACATGCAGCCGCTTTACGACGCGCTGAACGACTTTCTTCCCGCCAAGCAGATGCAGAAGCTGATGGAGGAAAAGCGCATCGAGATCGCGCCCCTGGCCTTCATGCGCGGGCGCACCCTGTCCAACGCCTTCGTGGTCCTGGACGAGGCGCAGAACGCGACCACCATGCAGATGAAAATGTTCCTGACCCGCCTGGGCGAAGGATCGCGCATGGTCATCACCGGCGACCGCACCCAGATCGACCTGCCGCGCGGGATCCATTCGGGCCTTGTCGATGCCGAACGCATCCTGGACGGGGTCAAGGGGATCAGTTTCAGCTATTTCACCGCCAAGGACGTCGTGCGCCACCCGCTTGTCGCGCGCATCATCGAGGCGTATGACACCGAGGATGCTGCGGCCCTGGCGCGTGGCGAATCAGAAGGACCGCGCGGACAATACGCACCCCGCCGGGCAATGCGAGGCGATGCCTGACGACATATCCACCGATTGCGTCATCGAGGATGACCGATGGGAGACCCTGGGGCTTGAAGCCTTGGCCGAACGCGCCGTTGCTGCCGCGCTGAGCTGGCATGGCATCGGCGGCGAGGTCGTGGTCATGGGGTGCGACGATGCCCGCATCGCGGCGCTGAACGCCGATTTCCGCGGCAAGCCCCGCGCGACCAACGTGCTGTCCTGGCCCTCGGTCGAACACCTGCCGCATGAACCCGGCGCCACGCCCGAACTGCCGGACGAGGATGAACTGGGCGACATTGCCATCGCCTATGACACCTGCCTGGCCGAGGCCGAGGCGCAGAACAAGCCCGTCGCCGATCACGTCACGCATCTGCTGGTCCATGCGACCCTGCATCTGCTGGGCTATGACCACATGAACGATGCCGACGCGGAAACAATGGAAGCCGCGGAGCGTTCAATCCTGGCGGGCCTCAATATTCCCGATCCTTATCACGAGAAGGTCTGATGAACTCCGAGTCTCGATTACCCGGCCACCCCCTTGGTGCCGATGCCGCCTCCGAGGCGGACGGCATCGGAGGGGAGGGACGGGATCTTCCTAGTTCGCGCGGTTTCCTGGGGCGGTTCTTCGATGCCCTGAAAGGCGCGGACGATGACGCGGACGACGGCGACAGACCTGCCCCCGTCGTGCCCGGCATGGTCAACCTGCGGCGCATGCGCGTGGACGATGTCGCGGTCCCCAAGGCCGAAATGGTCGCCGCGCCCGAGACAAGCAGCCTTGACGATCTGGTCGTGCTGTTCCGCGAGCACGGCTTTTCCCGCCTGCCCATCTATGACGAGACGCTGGACAGCCCCTTGGGCATGATCCATCTGAAGGACCTGGCGTTGAAGCACGGGTTCGGCCAGGGCGGCGACTTCAATCTGCGCCCCATGCTGCGGCCCCTGCTGTATGTCCCGCCGTCGATGCCCATCGGCGTTCTGTTGCAGCAGATGCAGCAGAAGCGCATCCACATGGCCCTGGTGATCGACGAATACGGCGGGGTGGACGGCCTTGTCACCATCGAGGATCTGATTGAACAGGTCATCGGCGAGATCGAGGACGAGCATGACGAGGCCGAGGGCAGCCTGTGGGTGGTGGAAAAGCCCGGGCAGTGGCTGATCCAGGCCCGCGCCCCAGTCAACGATGTCGAGACGGAAACAGGGTTGACCCTGACCGGCGAGGACGAAGATGAGGACATCGACACCCTGGGCGGGCTGATCTTCGTGCTGGCAGGCCACTTGCCCGCGCAGGGCGAGGTGATTCCCCATGCCTCGGGCGCCGAATTCGAGGTGGTCGATGCCGATCCGCGCCGCATCAAGACAGTGCGACTGCGCCTGCCTGCGGCGGTCATGGCCGACAGTGTCCGGCCTGTTCATATCCCGCAGGCCGTGCCCGGCGAGAAAGGCTGATCAGGCCGCGCCTTCGAACAGGGCCAGGGCTGCCGACAGGAATGCCCTGCGCCGTTCGGGGGTGCACATCATGATTTCATGCCGCGCCTCCGGGAACTCCAGCAGGCGCGCATCCGGCCATCGGGCGATCCGGTCGCGGATCGCCGTGGGCGAGACGACCTTTTCCTGCCCGCCCAAGGCGGCAAGGGCGGGAAGATCGGGCGACGGCATCCGGGCCAGGCGGCTGCATTCGTTCAATGCCTTGCCCACCCAGTCGAAGCTGGCCCCGCCCAAGGTCATGTCGGGCCAGGCCGCCGCCTGACGGACCATCCGGCACCATTCGTCGGGGTCGGTGGTCAGCAGGTTGGCGTTGAAGCTTTCTTCCAGGACGTATGTTTCCAGGGCTCCGCTGCCCGGCGCGGGACGTCCGCCACGCCCCAGCCGTCCGGCCAGATAGGCCATGCCCACGGCCACCCCGTGCGGCATCTGGCGAAGGTTGATCCCCCACATGGGGGCCGAAAACGCCGCTGATGCGACCGGAAGACCCTGATGAAGGGCCGCCAGCCCGATGCAGCCGCCCATTGAATGGGCCAGAAGGTGCCATGGTCTGGGAAGATCGCGTTCCGTGGCGGCAGCGACCATTTCCACCACATCGCGCTGATAGTCGGCGAACTGGCCCACATGGCCCAGCCGCGCATCGGGCAAAAGGCGGTCCGACATCCCCTGGCCGCGCCAGTCGATCGCCAGCACGTCATATCCCGCCTTGGTCAACGCGGCGGCGATGCCTGCGTATTTTTCGACATATTCGGTGCGGCCGGGAAACAGCAGGATGCTGCCCCGGCTGTCCGATACGGCCGCCCAATGGGCAAGCCGCAGCGTCACATCATCATCGGCCTGCACCCAGAAGGCCTGCGCAGGGCCAAAAGGATCGCCCGGCAGTTGCCTGAAGGGTGCGGCCTTGCCGCGCATCGCGATCAGGACAGCGCTTGGCCCAGCTGCATGGCGACGCCCATCGACCCGTCGATCTTCAGCTTGCCGGTCATGAAGGCGGTGGCGGGGTTCACGCTGCCGTTCAGGATGCCTTCGAAGGTGTCACGATTGGCGAACAGCGTCACCTCGGCTTCTTCGTCGCCCGCGCGAACGCCGTTCTCGTCGATCATGATAGCGCCCTCATCCTCGATCACGAACTTGGCGGTCGAACCGAAGCTGCCGATCTTCTGGTTCAGTTTTTCGACGGCGGCATTCACAACATTGCTCATTTTCAGGTCTTTCCTTCGGTTGGGCTGGCGCCCGGCAGACGGGCTGGTTAAGATCCATGATATGCGCCCGGATTGCCACATTTTCCATAATGTCGTCGCGGCAATCCGCCATCGAATAGCTACGTTTTTCCTAATTTGCGCGACATTTCTGTTTGCAGGGGGCCTGGCTGCACAGGATCGCCCCGACATGGAGGAACTGTTTCGCCGTCTGGCCGAACCGCAGGGCGAAAGCTGGCGCATCGCCGAATCGGATATCCTGCGCGAATGGTCCAAGTCGGGATCCGCCGCGATGGATGTTCTGCTGCAACGGGGGGAAAAGGCCCTGGATGAAGGCGATCCCGCGACGGCCCTGGGCCATCTGACAGCCCTGACGGATCATGCCCCGGATTTCGCGACGGGATTTCAGGCCCGCGCCGCCGCCTATGCGGCCTTGGGCCAGTTCGGCCCCGCCATCGGCGACCTGGCGCGCGCGCTGCAACTGGAACCTCGTCATTTTCCCGCGCTGACGCAATTGGGCTTCATGCTGGAGGAAACGGGCGATATCGAACGCGCCCTTGCCGCCTATCGCGCAAGCCTGGCGATACATCCCCACCAGCAAGAGGCGATTGATGGCGCGGCGCGTCTGGAACGCCAGCAAGACGGCACCGATATCTAGCCCATGACAATTCATGAACGCGGCCGCGTCACGGCCATCCTTGGCCCGACCAATACCGGGAAAACCCATTACGCGATCGAGCGGATGCTGGCCCATCGCACCGGCGTCATCGGCCTGCCGCTGCGTCTTCTGGCGCGCGAGGTCTATGACCGCATCGTGCGTGCGCGGGGGCCTTCGGTCGTGGCCCTTGTCACGGGCGAAGAACGGATCGTCCCGGAACGGGTGCAATACTGGGTCGCCACCACCGAGGCTATGCCCGACATTGCCGCCGATTTCGTGGCCATCGACGAGATCCAGCTTTGCGCCGATCCCGAACGCGGCCATGTCTTCACCGACCGGCTGCTGAAGATGCGCGGGCTGCACGAGACGCTGTTTCTGGGCAGCGACACGATGCGCCCGGCCATCGCCCAACTGATCCCCGGCGTGCAGTTCCAGCGGCGTGACCGGCTGTCGCAACTGTCCTGGTCGGGGTCGAAGAAGCTGTCGCGGATGCCGGCGCGGTCGGCCATCGTCGGATTTTCCGTCGATGACGTCTATGCCATGGCCGAACTGATCCGGCGGCAGAAAGGCGGCTGCGCGGTGGTGATGGGCGCGCTGTCGCCCCGCACCCGCAACGCCCAGGTCGCGATGTATCAGGCCGGAGAGGTGGATTACCTGGTCGCCACCGATGCCATCGGCATGGGCCTGAACCTGGATATCCGGCATGTGGCCTTTTCCGCCACGCACAAGTTCGACGGCCGCCGCGTCCGCCCGCTGTTCCCGCACGAGATGGGCCAGATCGCGGGCCGGGCAGGGCGCCATACCGAATCCGGCACCTTCGGCGTCACCGGAGAGGCCGAGATCCTGGACGAAGGCCTGATCGACGCGATCGAGAACCATCGCTTCGCCCCGATCCAGCGGCTGACCTGGCGCAATTCGGACCTGCAATTCGGCACGATGGACCGGCTGGTCGAAAGCCTGGAGGCGCCGTCGGGCCATGCCTTGCTGGGCAAGGGGCGGGATGCCGATGACGTGCAGGCGCTCAAGACCCTGCGCGAATTGCCGGAAATCCGCGACCGCGTGCGCGGCGGGCAGGACGTGCGGCTTTTGTGGGATGTCTGCCGCGTGCCGGATTTCCGCGGCATTTCCCCTGCCGAACACACCAGTTTGCTGGCGCGAATCTTCGGGTTCCTGCAGGATGGGGCGATCCCGTCCGACTGGCTGGGCAATGCGATCAAGCGGATCGACCGGACGCATGGCGACATCGACGCCATCTCGAAGCGGCTGGCCTATATCCGCACCTGGACCTATGTCGCGCAGAGATCTGGCTGGGTTCAGGACGAAAGCCATTGGCGCGGCGAGACGCGCGCGGTAGAAGACCGATTGTCAGACGCCTTGCACGCGGCGCTGACCCAACGATTTGTGGACCGGCGCACCTCGGTGCTGCTGCGCCGGCTCAAGCAGAAGGAGAGCCTTGTGGCCGAAGTGAACGACAAGGGCGAAGTGACGGTCGAGGGCGAATTTGCCGGCCGTCTGGAAGGTTTCCGCTTTCGCCCCGACCAGACCGGATCGGCCGACGAGGCACGGATGCTGAACCGCGCCAGCTACGAGGCGCTGCGCCCCGAGTTCCACCTGAGAGCGGATCGGTTCTATAACGCGCCCGATACCGAGCTGGATTACACCGAACAGGGCGGCCTGATGTGGGGCGCCTCTGCCGTCGGCAAGCTGGTGCGCGGGTCGGATGCGCTGCATCCCGGCGTCGAGGTTTTCGTGGATGAGGAAGCCGGCCCCGAGATCGCCGAGAAGGTGAAGCGCCGGCTGCAGCATTTCATCGACCGCAAGGTCGCCGCGCTGTTCGAGCCCCTGTTGACCCTGCAGAAGGACGAAGCCCTGACCGGCCTTGCGCGCGGCTTCGCCTTCCGGTTGGTCGAATCGCTGGGCATCCTGCCGCGTGATGGCGTGGCGCACGAGGTGAAGGAACTGGACCAGGACGCGCGCGGCGCGCTGCGCAAGCACGGCGTCCGCTTCGGCCAATTCACGATCTTCATGCCCGCGCTGCTGAAGCCCGCGCCGACCCGGCTGCGGCTGGTCCTGTGGTCGCTGGCGGAAGGCCTGGACACCTTCCCGGAAAGCCCGCCCCCCGGCCTTGTCACGATCCCGCATATCGCCGACGTGCCGGAACAGCATTATACGCTGTCAGGCTATCGCCCCGCCGGAGACCGCGCGATCCGCATCGACATGCTGGAACGGCTGGCTGACCTGCTGCGCACCCAGGACACGCGCGGCGGCTTCGAGGCGAATCCCGACATGCTGTCGATCACCGGCATGACGCTGGAACAGTTCTCTCGTCTGATGGAAGGCCTGGGCTATGCCGCCGAAAAGGGCGAACGGGCCAAGGTCAAGGCAGCCGAGGCGCCGGTCGCGGTGCCCGCGCCCGAGGGCGAGGCCTCCGACGCGCCGATGACCGAGGAGGAAAGCGTCCTTGCGGCCGAGACCCGGGCACGCTGGGAAGCCGAGCAGGCCGAAAAGCGCCGCCTCGAGGCCGAGGCCGCAGGCGAGCCTGTCGAGGAGGCCGCCCCCGAGATGGAGGTCTTCTATACCTTCCGCTGGGCACCGAAACCCCGCCCGAACCGTCGTCCGCAAGGCGACGGGCAGGGGCGTCGCGGCGGGCCGCGCCGTGACGCCGCGCAGGATGGTCCGCGCGAACCCCGCGCCGAACGGCAGGATCGGGGCGAACGTCCGGCGCAAGGCGACCGTCAGGGCCGCCCGGAAGGCGGACGCCCCAACCGGGAACGCCGCGAGGACCGCAATCATGGCGAAGGCGGCAAGCCGCGCGGCAAGGACAACTTCAAGAAGGGCGGCAAGCCGCAGCACAACAAGCCTGCGACCTTCTCCTCGCGTCCCGAGAGGAAGGCCGATCCCGACAGTCCCTTCGCGATCCTTGCGGCCTTGAAGGACAAGAAGTGACCGACGGACTGGACGGCATCCGTCTGGACAAGTGGCTGTTCTTCGCGCGGGTCTTCAAGTCCCGCGCGATTGCCGTCGAACGGATCGAGGCGGGCGGCGTCCGGGTGAACGATCAGCCCTGCAACAAGCCTGGCAAGCTGGTCCGGCCCGGCGACCGGATCGTGGTGTCGGCCTTCGGCCATGTTCGCGCCCTCGAGGTTGCGGCGCTTGGCCATCGGCGTGGTCCCGCGACGGAAGCGCAGGGCCTTTATCTCGACCTGGACGAACAGGCCTGACGGCCCGATGTTCGTCGCTGCCGCACCCTTTGGGAAAGGCATTTGCGCCTTCAGGCCTTTCGGCGAACGGCAGTCTTTTCCAAGGCTGCGGCCTTGAATGATCAGCCGCCGGGGCGTAACTAGCGCCCTGACGGAGATGGAGCCTGCGATGACCTATGTCGTGACCGATAATTGCATCATGTGCAAATACACCGACTGCGTCGAGGTCTGCCCGGTAGATTGTTTCTATGAGGGCGAGAACACCTTGGTCATTCATCCCGACGAGTGCATCGACTGCGGCGTCTGCGAACCGGAATGCCCTGCCGACGCGATCAGGCCCGATACCGAGCCGGCGATGGAAACTTGGGTCGAGTTCAACCGGAAGTATTCCGAAATCTGGCCGGTCATCACCCAGAAGAAAGAACCCCTGCCCACCGCCGCCGAAATGGACGGTGTGTCGGGCAAGTTGGAGAAATACTTTTCCGAGGCGCCCGGCGAAGGCGATTGATCGGTCCAGGCGACGTCGCGTCAATCATGACGCGATTCGAAGCCCTCAACTGGCCCGACCACTGGAAGGTCGGGACAAGTCTTTGACAAATTGTCGAAAATTATCCTTGTTCTGCGGCTTTGACGCTTGATCGCGACGCTTTTTTTGGCGTCCATTTTGTGTTATGATCTCGCTATATTCGCATCTGATGGGAGTCAGAGGCCCAAAGGATGTGCGCCCCAAGCTTACCGTTTTCCTGCCTCTGCCGGGCGGAAACAACCTGACGACAATGAACAGGCCGGAGGCAGTTTGGCTGCTTTCGGTTCTTTTGTGTCCTTCTTCCGGAAGGCACTACCTAGAGGAAGCCAGATGTCCAAGACCAAGAAGAACGAATTTCGCCCTGATGATTTCGTCGTCTATCCGGCCCATGGTGTCGGCCGGATCGTGTCGATCGAAGAGCAGGAAGTCGCAGGGCTGCGGTTGGAGATGTTCGTCATCTCCTTTGAGAAAGACAAGATGACCCTGCGCGTTCCGACCGCCCGCGCGTCCGAGATCGGGATGCGGAGCCTGTCGACGCCTGACCTGATCGACCGTGCGCTGGAAACCCTGAAGGGCAAGGCCCGTGTGAAACGCGCCATGTGGTCGCGCCGCGCGCAGGAATATGACCAGAAGATCAACTCGGGCGATCTGATGTCCATTGCCGAGGTCGTGCGCGACCTGCATCGCAACGACGATCAGCGCGAACAGTCCTATTCCGAACGCCAGCTTTACGAAGCGGCCCTGGACCGCCTGACCCGCGAAGTGGCGGCCGTCAACGGGCTGGATGAAGGCGCCGCCCAGAAGCGGGTCGAGGAAGTGCTGCTGACCCGCGCCGCCTGATTGTTTTCCGACTTTCTGAAGGGCGGTCCGCGGGGCCGCCCTTTTTCGATTCTGCCGCAATCGCTGCAACGCTTGCCTGCCGCGCCCCCCACCCGAGGTTGCCTTGACTCAGTCCCTGTCCTTTACCCTTGAATCCCCGCTGACCGAAGACCTGGGCCTGCTGTTTCAGCGGCACACGGCGGAAATGCATGCTGATACGCCGCCCGAATCCATTCACATGATGCCGCGCGAAACTCTGGTCTCGCCGGACATCGACTTTTTCGTACTTCGGCGGGACGGTATCGCGGTGGGAATGGCCGCGCTGAAGCGCCTGGACCCCATGCATGGAGAGATCAAGTCCATGCACGTCCTGGCCGAGGCCCGGGGGGCGGGGTTGTCGCGGCTGATGCTGGACCGGCTGTCGGACCACGCCCGGCAGTCGGGGCTGACGCGCCTGTCGCTGGAAACCGGGGCGCAGGCCAGTTTTGCGGCGGCGCGGCGCCTGTATGCGCGCGGTGGTTTTGCCGAATGCCCGCCCTTCGGCGCGTATCAACCGGATCCGAACAGCGTTTTCATGACGCGCATGCTGTGACTTGCGCATCGCCGCGCAATCCCGCAAGAGATCGGCCAGACGGTCCCGTAGCTCAACTGGATAGAGCAGCCGACTTCTAATCGGCAGGTTGAGGGTTCGATTCCTTCCGGGATCGCCATTTTTGCCAAGGTGCGTGACGATCAGTTCCTTGGCGAATCCCCATGATGTTCCCGCATCTGGTCGATGTCGCCCATGCTGCCCGGATGGGGCTTGTGCCGCGCCTTGTTCCAGACCCAGGTTGCCGCCCACAGCACGATCCCGATGCCCAGCAGCCATCCGGCGATGCGGTATTGATCCATCTGCGCTGAACTGCGCGCCCAGGGACCGGCCAGGAAGGCGCAGGTCACCGCGCCGATCCAGGGGGTGATCCTGGGGGCGCGGAAATGGTCGTGTCCGGCGGGATGCCGGCGCAGCACGATCAGCGATATGTTGACCACCGTGAACACGCACAGCAACAGCAGCGACGTCGTGCCGCCCAGCAGGCTGACCGCCGGAAGGTTCGATCGCGTGACCACGAAATAGATCAGCCCGAAAGCCAGGGCCGTCGTGAACAGGATCGCCACCCAGGGCGTGCGGCGGGTGTGATGGACGAGCCCCAGACCGTGCGGCAGCACCCTCTGCCGCGCCAGGCCATAGAGGAGCCGGCTGGCCATCAGCATGTTGATCAGCGCCGAATTGGCGACAGCGAACATGCCGATGAAGGGAAAGATCGTGTCGAAGGGCAGGTTGGGCGCGCCCGCGCGCACGACCTGGGTCAGGGCCGAGCCCTTGTCGGGGTCGGACAGGTCGCCCACCGGCACCAACGCCACCGCGCAGATGGACACCAGCACATAGATCACGCCGGTGATCGCCAGCCCCATCAGCATGATGCGGGGGAAGATGCGGACGGGATCCTTGACCTCCTCGGCCATGTTGACCGAATCCTCGAAGCCCACCATGGCGAAGAAGGCCAGGGCGGTGGCGGCGGTCAGGGACAGGAAGGCGCCCTTTTCCTCGGACGAGCGAAAGACCATCACTTCGGAAAAGTCAGCGCGGCCCTGGGACATGGCATAGAAGCCCACGAAGATGATCATCAGAAGCCCGGTCAATTCAACGCAGGTCAGGATCACGTTCGCCTTGACGCTTTCACCCACCCCGCGCAGGTTGATGACCGCGACCAGGGCCATGAAGCCAAGCGCGATCAGCAGGATCCCGGCACCGCCCTTTTCGAAGCCCAGCCCGAAGCCATCGTTCAGGAAGCCGGCGAATGCGTTCGACGCGGTCGAGGCCGAGGTGATCCCCGAGCACATCACCGTAAAGGCCACAAGGAAGGTCAGGAAATGGATGCCGAAGGCGCGATGGGCATAAAGCGCGGCGCCTGCCGCCTGAGGATAGCGCGTCACCAGTTCCAGATAGGAAAGCGCCGTGATCGTGGCGACCAGGAACGCGATCAGGAAGGGCGCCCAAGCGGCGCCACCCACCTCGGCCGCGACGGTCCCGGTCAGGGCATAGACGCCGGTTCCCAGGATGTCGCCCACGATGAACAAGAGCAGCAGCTTTGGTCCCATGACGCGGTGAAGTTCGGGTTGATGCGACGCGGGCGCCGCGGGTTGATATGCCTCGGCCATGTCCACCTCCTTGACCTTTCGTCAAGCGCCAGACTGTTCCCCAAGTTGCATTGCGGCAAGAAAAATCACCTGTCGCCTAGGTCAGGCGCACCAGGTCCGAACCCCGGGCGCGCAGGCTGTCGGTCAGGAAGGCGATCACCGCGCGTTCCCGGCGCATGGTGCGGACGTCGCGATGGCAGGTCAGCCAATAGCTGCGGGTCAGCGTCACCTCGTCGGGCAGGATGATCCGCAGTTCAGGATATTTCGCCGCGATGTAATGAGGCAGAACGACAACCCCCAGGTGATTGCGCGCGGCCGCCAACTGGTTGAAGATGCTAGAGCTTTTGACCGACGCCCGAATGCCCGGCAGGACCTCGTTCAGATAATCCAGGCCGGGGGCGAAGATCATTTCCTCGATATAGCCGATGATGCGATGCGCCCGCAGGTCGTCGCGCCGGACAATGGCGGGGTGCCCGGCCAAGTAAGTCTCGGTCGCGTAGAGATGCAGGGTATAGTTCGCCATCCGTTCGGACCGGTAAGGTCCGCTGGAGATCGGATCCAGGGTCACGGACATGTCCGCCTCGCGCCGCGACAGCGACAGGATCTGCGGCATGGTGATCAGTTCCAGCGAAATCAGCGGGAACTGCGTGATGAAGTCGGGCCACAGGTGCTGGGAAAAGAGGCTGGCGAAACCTTCCGGCACCGCCAGCCGCAACGGCCCGGCCTGGCGCGACGCGGCCCCCTGGTCAACGGGGATCTGGTCGGCTGCCTCCTCCATCCGTTCGGCGGTTTCGACTAGGCGACGGCCTGCGGGGGTCGGTTCGTATCCGCGCGGGTTGCGTTCGAACAGCCGCGCGTTGAGCGCCTGTTCCAGCCGGTCGATCCGCCGGGACACAGTGACATGCGACGTGCCCAGCACCCGTGCCGCCCGCGACAACTGTCCTTCGCGCGCTACGGCCAGAAAGAATTGCAGGTCGTCCCAGCTTAGTGCCATTGTTCAAATATGTTCAAAACCTGAACGAAATTAGACTGCATTGAACGCTTGTGTCAAAGTGACTTTGAGGTCATCCTTTGGTCGAACGAGGGCTGGAGGAGAGGCCTTCGTCAACATGAACAGGTCATTTTCCCGGATCGCGGTCTCTGCCGCGGTGCCGAAGGATCATGCCCAAGGGAGGTCGTATGCGTAAACTACTGTTGTCTGCCGCGTCCGTCGGTGTAATGGCCGCGCCTGCGGTGGCCGAGATTTCGGACGGCAAGGTCAAGATCGGGATCCTGAACGACCAGTCGGGCGTCTATTCCGACTTCGGCGGCAAGAATTCCTATGAAGCCGCGCTGATGGCGGTCGAGGATTTCGGCGGCACCGTGCTGGACGCCCCGATCGAGGTGGTGACCGCCGACCACCAGAACAAGGCCGACATCGCCTCGAACATCGCGCGCCAGTGGTATGACACCGAACAGGTGGACAGCATCATGGAGCTGACGACATCTTCGGTGGCCCTTGCCGTTCAGGCACTGTCCACCGAGAAGCAGAAGATCACAATGACCACCGGGGCGGCGACGACGGAACTGACCGGCGCGCAATGTTCCCCTTACGGCTTCCACTGGGCCTATGACACGCATGCCCTGGCCGTGGGCACCGGCGGCGCGTTGGTGCAGGAAGGCGGCGACAGCTGGTTCTTCCTGACCGCGGATTACGCCTTCGGCTATTCGCTGGAAGAACAGACCAGCAGCTTCGTCACCGAAAAAGGCGGCACGATCACCGGGTCGGTGCGTCACCCGCTGGCGACGACCGACTTTTCGTCCTTCCTGCTGCAGGCCCAGGCTTCGGGCGCCAAGGTCATCGGCCTGGCCAATGCCGGCGCCGACACGCAGAACGCCATCAAGCAGGCCGCGGAATTCGGAATCACCCAGGGCGGGCAGAAGCTGGCCGCGCTGCTGTTCACGCTGGCCGATGTCCACGGGCTGGGCGCCGAGGCCGCGCAGGGCCTGAACCTGACCGAAAGCTTCTACTGGAAGCGCGATGCCCAGTCCGAGGAATTCGGCCGCCGCTTCATGGAGCGCACCGGGTCGATGCCGAACATGATCCACGCCGGCACCTATTCCACGGTCATGTCCTATCTGAAGGCCATCGAGGCCGCCGGAACGGACGAAACCGAAGCCGTCGCCGCCAAGCTGCATGAACTGCCGGTCAACGACGTCTTCGCCCAGGACGGCAAGGTCGGCGCCAACGGCCGGCTGATCAAGGATGTCTATCTGATGGAGGTGAAGGCCCCCGCCGACATCACCGAGGAATGGGACTATTACAACGTCCTGGCGACCATTCCGGGGGACGAGGCCTATCTGGATCCGGCTGAAAGCGGCTGCCCGCTGGTCACGCAGTAAGGCATACAGATGAGCATTGCGCCTGTCATGACGCAATCCGAACCGCGGGTGGTGCTTACCGCCCGCGGTCTTGGCAAGGATTTCGCGGGCTTTACCGCCGTCAACAATGTCGATCTGGATGTCGAACATGCGCGCATCCACGCGCTGATCGGACCGAACGGGGCGGGAAAGACCACGGTCTTCAACCTGCTGACCAAGTTCCTGCAGCCCACGCGCGGCAAGATCACGCTGCTGGGCCAGGACATCACCCAGACCAAGCCCGACAAGGTGGCCCGGATGGGGCTGGTTCGGTCGTTCCAGATCTCGGCCGTGTTTCCGCACCTGACCGTGCGCGAGAACGTCAAGGTCGCGCTGCAGCGTCCGGCGGGTCTGGCCGTGCAGTTCTGGAAGCCGCTGTCCTCGCTGGACCGGTTGAACGGGCGCGCGGACCAGTTGATCGACGACCTGGGCCTGACGCCCTATCGCGACCACCGCGCCGCAGACCTGTCCTATGGCCGCAAGCGCGTGCTGGAGATCGCGACGACCCTCGCGCTCGACCCCGAGGTGCTGCTGCTGGACGAACCCATGGCCGGCATGGGCCAGGAGGATGTGCGCATGGTTGCGGACATCATCCGCGATGTCGCGCAAACCCGCGCCGTGCTGATGGTCGAGCATAACCTGAACGTGGTCGCCGACATCTGCCACCACGTCACCGTGCTGCAACGGGGCGAGATCATCGCGACCGGCGATTACGCCACGGTATCCGCCGATCCGCGCGTGCGCACCGCCTATATGGGAACCGAATGATGACGGCTCCGCTTCTGGAAACTGCCGGGCTGCAGGCCTGGTATGGCGAAAGCCATGTGCTGCATGGCGTGGACCTGCACGTCAACGAAGGCGAGATGATCTGCATCCTGGGCCGCAACGGGATGGGAAAGACGACGACGCTGCGCACGATCATGGGCATCCTGCGCAAGCGCACCGGCCGCATCACCTTCGCGGGCCAGGACATGATGTCCGTGCCCCTGCACAAGACCGCCCGCGCCGGCGTGGGCTTCGTCCCCGAGGAACGCGGCATCTTCGCGACCCTTTCGGTCGAGGAAAACCTGATGCTGCCGCCCAAGGTCGCCGATGGCGGCATGTCGGTGGCCGAGATCTATGACCTGTTCCCCAACCTGCAGGAACGTCGCAACAGCCCCGGCACCAAGCTGTCGGGGGGCGAACAGCAGATGCTGGCCATGGCGCGCATCCTGCGCACCGGCGCGCGCTGCCTGTTGCTGGACGAACCGACCGAGGGTCTGGCCCCTGTCATCATCAACGCCATCGGGGACGTCCTGCGCAAACTGAAACAACGCGGCATGACCGTGGTGCTGGTGGAACAGAACTTCCGCTTCGCCGCCAAGGTCGCCGACCGCTTCTATCTGATGGACCATGGCACCATGACCGCCGAATTCCCGGTATCCGAGCTGCCGAACCGGATGGACCTGCTGCATCGGGAACTGGGGGTGTGACATGACCATGATCTTCGGCATTCCCGTCCAGGCCCTGATGGGGCAGCTTCTGGTCGGACTGATCAACGGCAGCTTTTATGCGCTGCTCTCGCTTGGCCTTGCGGTCATCTTCGGCCTGTTGCGCGTGATCAACTTCGCGCATGGCGCGCAATACATGATGGGCGCCTTTGCCGCGCTGCTGCTGCTGACCGTGGGCGGCGTCAACTATTGGCTGGCGCTGATCCTGGCCCCGGTGATCGTGGGCCTGTTCGGCGCCGTCGTGGAACGCACGATGCTGTCGCGCCTGTACAAGCTGGACCATCTTTACGGCCTTCTGTTCACCTTCGGCCTCGCCTTGGCGATCGAGGGGACGTTCCGTTACTTCTATGGCGCGTCGGGGATGCCCTATGCGGCGCCCGCGGCGCTGACGGGCGCGGTCAACCTGGGCTTCATGTTCCTGCCCATCTATCGCGGCTGGGTCGTGGTCGCCTCGTTGATCGTCTGCCTTGCCGTCTGGTTCATGATCGAGAAGACCAAGCTGGGCGCATACTTGCGCGCGGCTACGGAAAACCCGACACTGGTGCAAAGCTTCGGCATCAACGTGCCCCTGCTGCTGACGCTGACCTATGCGCTTGGCGCGGGGCTTGCGGCCTTCGCGGGCGTGCTGGCCGCGCCGGTCTATCAGGTCAGCCCGCTGATGGGGTCGAACCTGATCATCATCGTCTTCGCGGTGGTCGTGGTCGGCGGCATGGGATCCATCCTGGGGGCCATCATCACCGGCTACATGCTGGGCGTGGTCGAGGGATTGACCAAGGTCTTCTACCCCGAGGCGTCCAACATCGTGATCTTCGTCATCATGGCGATCGTCTTGATCCTGCGGCCTGCGGGCCTTTTCGGAAAGGATGCCTGACATGGCCGGCAAATCCGAACCCATCGCGTCCGAACATATCGCCATCCATCCCAAGGCGGGGCAGATCCAGCTTGTGCTGCTGGCCGTGATCGGGGCTGCGCTGCTGCTGGCGCCGCAGTTCCTGTATCCGATCTTCCTGATGAAGCTCTTGGCCTTCGGCCTGTTCGCGGCGGCCTTCAACCTGCTGCTGGGCTATACGGGCCTGCTGTCCTTCGGCCATGCCACCTTCTTCGGGGGCGCGGCCTATTTCACCGCCCATGCGGTGAAGGTCTGGGGTTGGCCGCCCGAGGCCGGGATCCTGCTGGGCGTCCTGGGCGCCGCGGCCCTGGGCCTGGTCATGGGTGCCATCGCCATCCGCCGCCAGGGCATCTATTTCGCCATGATCACGCTGGCCCTGTCGCAGATGTTCTTCTTCTTCTGCCTGCAGGCAGGCTTTACCCATGGCGAGGACGGCATCCAGTCGGTGCCGCGCGGCACCCTGTTCGGCATCTTCAACCTGTCTGACACGATGACCATGTATTACTTCGTCTTAGCCGTGTTCGTCATCGGGCTGCTGATCATCTGGCGCTTCGTGAATTCGCCCTTCGGGATGATCCTCAAGTCGATCCGCGAAAACGAACAGCGCGCGATCTCGCTGGGCTATTCGGTCAGCCGCTACAAGCTGGGGGCCTTCGTGATGTCGGCAGCGCTTGCGGGACTGGCTGGCGGCGTCAAGGCGCTGATCTTCCAGTTCGCCACGTTGACCGACGTGTCCTGGCAGATGTCGGGCGAGGTGATCCTGATGACGCTGCTGGGCGGCATCGGCACGCTGGCCGGTCCGGTCGTGGGCGCGGGGCTGGTGGTGACGCTGCAGAACTATCTGGCCACCTCTGACTTTCCGGTGACGATCATCACCGGCGTGGTCTTCATGGTCTGCGTGCTGGTCTTCCGTCGCGGCCTGATCGGCGAATTCTTCGCCAGCAGGCTGGGGCGCAGGCTCGGCTTCAGGTCGGAAAGCTGATGGAAAGCTATGATTACATCGTGATCGGCGCGGGCAGCGCCGGTTGCGTTCTGGCGAACCGCCTGTCTGCCGATCCCAAGGCCCGTGTCCTGCTGCTCGAGGCCGGGGGACGTGACAACTACCACTGGATCCACATTCCTGTCGGATACCTGTATTGCATAGGCAATCCGCGCACCGACTGGGGCTTCAAGACCCAGGCCGAGGAAGGGCTGAACGGCCGGTCGCTGCTGTATCCGCGCGGGCGCGTGCTGGGCGGATGCTCCTCGATCAACGGCATGATCTACATGCGCGGGCAGGCGGCCGATTACGACCACTGGCGCCAGCTTGGCTGCACCGGCTGGGGTTGGGACGACATCCTGCCGCTGTTCAAGGCGCAAGAGGATTTCTATCGCGGCGCCGACGACGCCCATGGCGCGGGCGGCGAATTGCGGGTCGAAACCGCGCGCGTCCGCTGGGCCGTGCTGGACGCCTTCATGGAGGCGGCGGAACAGGCGGGCATCCCGCGAACGACCGACTTCAACCGTGGCGACAACGAGGGCAGCGGCTATTTCGACGTGACCCAGCGCGCCGGCTGGCGGTGGAGCGCGGCCAAGGCCTTCCTGCGCCCCGTTATCAAGCGCCCCAACCTGCGCGTCCTGACCGGCGCCGAGGTCGAGCGTCTGGTGATCGAGGGGGGCGAGGTCCAGAGCGTCGTCTTCCACCACCTGGGCCGCCGCCAGCAGGTCCGTGCCACGCGCGAGACGGTCCTGTCCGCCGGGGCCATCGGATCGGTGCAGATCCTGGAACAATCCGGCATCGGGCGCGGCGATGTCCTGCAAGCCGCGGGCATCGCCCCGCAGGTCGAGGTGCCTTCGCTGGGCGAAAACCTGCAGGATCACCTGCAACTGCGGCTGGTCTATAAGGTGCGCGGCGTGCCCACGCTGAACGAAAAGGCCTCGCGCCTGATGGGCAAGGCCTCGATCGGGTTGGAATACCTGCTCAAGCGGTCGGGGCCGATGTCGATGGCCCCCAGCCAGCTGGGCATCTTCGCGAAATCCGGTCCCGACAAGGCCACGGCGGATCTTGAATTCCACGTCCAGCCCGTCAGCCTGGACAAGTTCGGCGATCCGGTCCATCCGTTCCCGGCCATGACCGCCAGCGTCTGCAACCTGCGTCCGGAAAGCCGCGGTTCCGTTCATGTGACCACGCCCGATTTCCGCGCGCATCCTGCGATCCGGCCCAATTACCTTTCGACCCCCGGCGACCGGGACGTGGCGGTCCGCGCGATCCGCCTGACGCGCAAGATCGCCGCGCAACCGGCCTTCACCCGCTATGACCCCAGCGAACATGTCCCCGGCATCGCCTTCCAGACCGACGACGACCTGGTCAAGGCGGCAGGCGCGGTGGGCACCACGATCTTTCACCCGGTCGGCACCTGCCGGATGGGCACGGACGATGGCGCCGTAGTCGATCCGCGCCTGCGGATGCGTGCGGTGGGGCGGCTGCGGATCGCCGATGCCTCGATCATGCCGACGATCACCAGCGGCAACACCAATGCGCCGGTGATGATGATCGCGGAAAAGGCCGCCCGGATGATGCTGGAGGATGCGCGCGCTTGATCCCGCCATCCCCAACGGCCAAGCTGGCCGCGAACAGCGGAATCCCGGCATGACCCTTCCCTTCACCTGCGAGAAAAGCCCCGCCTCTGGTTCGCGGGGGGTGGTGGTCGCGAATGCGCCCTTGGGAACGATGGCGGGGTCCGAGATGCTGGCCATCGGCGGCAATGCCGTGGACGCCGCCGTCGCCGCGCTGCTGACGCTGACCGTGGTGGAGCCGATGATGGTCGGCATCGCAGGCGGCGGCATCGCGCATCTGCGGCTGGCGGACGGGCGGCATGTGGTGATCGATGTGCTGTCGGTGGCCGGGCAGGGTGCGCGGGCGGACATGTTCACCCCGGTGTCCGACCTGCCCGACACCTATATGGAGACCGAGGAGCGGAGAAACCGCGTCGGCCCCTCGGCCGTCGCGGTGCCGGGAAACCTGCGCGGCTGGTTCCTGATGCAGCAGCGATACGGGCGGCTGCCATGGGCCGATGTGGTCGAACCGGCGATCCGCGCGGCGGCCCGTGGCTTTGCCGTCAGCCCCTATCTGCACGGCGCGATCCTGGAACATCGCGCCGACCTTTGCACTGACCCGGAGATGGCACGGATGTTCCTGCCCGATGGGGTTCCGCTGCAACCGGGCGCGCGGCTGGTCATGGGCGATTACGCGGAAAGCCTGCGGTTGATCCAGTCCCAGGGCGACGCGGCCCTGCATGGCGGTGATCTGGGCCGCGCCCTGGCGGACCGGCTGGCGGCAGGCGACGGCCATGTCACGCTGGACGACCTGACGGCGGCACGCGCCGTTCAGCGTCAGGCGATCCTTGGCACTTATCGCGGCCATACCATTGCCGGACCGCCGCCGCCCGCGTCCTCGGGCGTGCATGTCGTCCAGATGCTGAACATGCTGGAACCCCACGATCTGCGCGGCATGGGTTTCGGCAATCCCGACGCAATGGACCTGATGGCCCGCGCCATTGCCCTGGCCTTCGAGGATCGGCGGCAGGCATCGGGCGATCCCGATTTCGTGGATGTGCCGGTCGAACGCTTCACCGACAAGAACTATGCCCGGCAGCGGATGGAACAACGCGCCGGAACGGCCAGGCCGGTCGTCCATGAAAGCCGCGACACGACCCATGTGACCGTGGCGGATGCGGACGGCACCATCGTCAGCGCGACGCATACGATCAACGGGCTATGGGGAGCCTGCTTCATGGTGCCGGGGACCGGGATCATCCCCAACAACTATATGCTGAACTATGACCCGCGCCCCGGCCGGGCACTGTCGGTGGCGCCGGGCAAGCGGGTGCCGACATCCATGGCGCCGATGATCGTGCTGCGCGACGGGCGCCCGGTCTTCGCGCTGGGCCTGCCGGGGGCGGTGCGGATCTTCCCCTCGGCCATGCAGGCGATCGTGAACCTGATCGACCACGGCATGACCCTGCAGCAGGCGGTCGAGGCCCCGCGCCTGTGGACCGAGGGGCATCACCTGGAACTGGAACCCGGCCTTACCGCGCAGGCCGACGCGATGCGCGCGCGCGGCCACGACGTGCGGCTGGTCAAGACCATCGGCGGCGGCATGAACGCCATCGCCTTCGCACCCGACGGCACCATGACCGGCGCGGCCTGCTGGCGCGCGGACGGCACCGTCATGGCCCAGGGCGGCGGGTTGGCCCGGCCCGGCATCCGGTTCGTGATATGACCATGGCCCATGTCGTCCTTCTTGACCCGGCCGCGCCCGAACGTCTGGACCGCATCCGGCCCTTCCTGCCGCAAGGATGGGTGCTGACCGCCGCAGCATCCCGTGATCCGAAGGATCAGCTTGCCGCGCTGCAAGGCGCCAGCTTTGCGATCAGCGGCGACATGCCGGTGACGGACCAGATGTTCGCCACGCGGGGGCTGCGGGCGGTTCACAAATGGGGCGTCGGCTATGACGGGATCGACCTGGATGCGGCCCGGCGGCATGGCGTGCGCGTGTTGCGCACGACCGGATCAAATGCCGTTGCGGTGGCGGAAACGACCCTGGGCCTGATCCTTGCGGTGAACCGCAACATCGTGCGCGGCCATGTCGGTATCCTGAACGGCGGCTGGCCCAAGGGACAGGTCGGACCGACCTCGACCACGCTGTCGGGACGTACGGTGGGCATCGTCGGCATGGGTTACATCGGCAAGGCCCTAGCCCGGCTGCTGCGGGGCTTTGGCTGCCCGGTCCTTTACACCAAGCGCACCCCCCTGCCGCAGCCCGAGGAGGCGGACCTGAACGCCTGCTTCGCGCCGCTGGACGACCTGCTGGCGGCATCCGACGTGGTCACGCTGAACTGCGACCTGAACGACAGCACCCGCGACCTGATCGACGCCCGCCGCCTGGCGCTGATGAAGCCCGACGCGATCCTGGTCAATGCCGCGCGCGGGGGCGTGTTGGTCGAGGGCGACCTGGCCGACGCGATCCGCCAAGGCCGGCTGCGCGGGGCGGGGATCGACGTGTTCTCGGTCGAGCCGATCACGCCCGACAATCCGCTGCTGGGGCTGGACCGGGTGGTGCTGACGCCGCATCTTGGCGCGCTGGATGCGGCAGGTTTCGCGCCCACCATCATGCGGATGATGGAAAACCTGCTGGCGGTCCACCAGGGCATTCCGCCGCGCGATATCGACGTTCTCGTCTGACGAAAAAAGGCACCGCATCGCTGCGGTGCCCTTGCGTTCCCGAGGGAAGGATCAGTCGGCGCTGCGTTCGCCCAGTTGCAGCCCGGCGGGGTGCAAGGCAAGGCCAGTCACGGGCGCGGCCGGGCTGTCGGGTTCGCGCCCACCCATCACGGCGTCGAACGTCTCGCGGTCAAGCGCGCCCTGCCAGCGGCTGACGACCACGGTGGCGACGGCGTTGCCGATGAAGTTGGTGATCGACCGGCATTCCGACATGAAGCGGTCCACGCCCAGGATCAGCGCCATCCCGGCGACCGGAACGGTTGGGACGACCGACAAGGTGGCGGCCAGGGTGATGAAGCCCGCGCCGGTGACGCCCGCCGCACCCTTGGACGACAGCATCGCGACCAGCAGCAGCAGCACCTGCTGTTGCAGCGACAGGTCGGTGTTGGTGGCTTGGGCGATGAACAGCGCGGCCAGCGTCATGTAGATGTTGGTGCCGTCCAGGTTGAAGCTGTATCCGGTCGGCACGACCAATCCCACCACGGGACGGGCGCAGCCTGCCTTCTCCATCTTTTCCATCAGCGAGGGCAGCGCGGATTCCGACGACGAGGTGCCCAGCACCAGCAGGATTTCCGCCTTGAGATACGAGATCAGCCGGAAGATCGAGAAGCCGTTGGCAAGGCAGACGGCCCCCAGGACCACGATCACGAACATGGCCGAGGTCAGGTAGAACGTCCCCACCAGCATCGCCAGGTTCATGATCGACGCGATGCCGTATTTGCCGATGGTGAAGGCAAAGGCCCCGAAGGCGCCGATGGGGGCGGCCTTCATCAGGATGTCCACCACGCGGAAGATCGCGAAGCTGGCCGATTCCAGGATGTTCAGCACCGGCTTGCCCTTGTCGCCGACCAGGATCAGGCCGACGCCGAACAGGATCGCCACGAACAGCACCTGCAGGATGTTGCCTTCCACGAAGGCCGACACCAGCGTCGTGGGGATGATGTCCATGACGAAGCCGGTCAGCGACGTCTCGTGCGCCTTTTCGGTATAGGTCGCCACCGCCCCTGAATCCAGGCTGGCCGGGTCGATGTTCATCCCCGATCCCGGCTGGACGACGTTCGCCACGATCAGGCCCACGATCAGCGCCAGCGTCGAGAAGGTCAGGAAATAGGCGAAGGCCTTGCCCACGACCGAACCCACGCCGCGCAGCGAACCCATCCCCGCAAGGCCGGTCACGATGGTCAGGAAGATCACCGGCGCGATGATCATCTTGACCAGCTTGATGAAGGCGTCGCCCAGCGGCTTCAGCGCCTCGCCGGTTTCGGGATAGAAGTGTCCCAGCAACGCGCCAGCCGCGATGGCGATGATGACCTGGAAATAGAGGTGGTGATAGAACGGCCTCTTTTCGTGGGCCACGGGCTGCGCGGAAGTGTCCAGCTGCATGGAAAGGCCTCCTCCTGCCTTGGATGTCGTTTGGATGAAGGACATTCTAGAACGTGGGCAGGGCAGCCCAAAAAACTTGCTGCATGGCTGCAATGCGCTGAAAACATGACTGTTTTTGCAGAGCGGCATGGGGAATATGTGTGGTTTTCCGCACAGGCCCAAGCTGCTAGTGTGGGATCTGAAACACCATGCGGGGACAGGAAGGCGTGCGCGATACGCAGCACAGATCGTCGGTTGCCAGCGATTCGCCGGTCTTGCCGCGCGTTGCGGGATGGCTGGCGATCCTGCTGGCCATGGCCTTTCTGGTGCTGGTGCCCGCCACCGCCTTCTGGGTGATCCGGGCCGGGGCATTGGAGGATCTGCGTGCCGAAGGTCTGGCGGCGGCGCAGTCCCGCGCGCTGACGCTGGAAAGCATCCTTGACCGGCAACGGTCCGTCGTGGCGATCCTGGCCGACGACGCGGTGGTCAAGGCCGCGCTGCGACGCGAGTTCGACGAAGGCGACGCGGTGTCGGCCAAGCTGGAACGCTTGCGCGAGGAGACGCAAAGCTCGGTCATGTATCTGATGGAGGACACCGGCCATACCATCGCCGCGTCGAACTGGAACATGCCGGACAGCTTCGTGGGCCACGACTACAGCTTTCGCAACTATTTCAGGCAGGCGCTGACCCAGGCCACGGCCATGGAATTCGCGCTTGGCACCGTCAGCGGCCAGCCGGGGTTGTATCTGTCCCATGACGTGCGGGACGGCGACGCGCTTCTTGGGGTGGTCGTTGTCAAGATGGAATTCGACACGTTGGAGGCGGCCTGGGCGCGCAGCCCGAACGCGACCCATGTGACCGAGGCAGAGGGCCGCGTCATCATTACCACCGACCCGCATCTTCGGTTCACCACCACGCCGCCCGCCGTGCCCGACAGCCTGGCGATCACCCTTCCGGTGCGGGGAACGGGATGGACGCTGTCCATGCACATGCCGACCCGGGAAGCAGACCAGACAGCCGCCTATGCCGCAGGCGCTGCGGGCCTGGCGACGCTGCTGCTGATGGCGCTTGCCGACCAGGCCCGCCGCGCGCGCCTTCGCGCCGCCCGCAAGGCCCGCGCCGACCGCACCCATCGCGCGGAACTGGAACGTGCCGTGGCCGAACGCACCCGCGACCTGTCCGAGGAGATACGCGAACGCCAGCTGGCCCAGCAACGTTTGTCGCAGATGCAGGCGGACCTTGTGCAGGCCAACAAGCTGGCCACCATGGGCCAGATCACCGCCGGCGTCGCGCACGAGATCAACCAGCCGCTGGCCACGATCCGCCTGCTGGCCGAAAACGGACAGGCGATGCTGCCGGACGGACCGGCAGGCGACAACCTTGCCCGGATCGCGCGCATGACGGACCGGATCGGCCAGATCACCGACCAGCTTCGCGGCTTTGCCCGCAAGGCCACCGGAGAGGTGGGGGCCGTTCCCCTGCGTTCGGCGATCGACGCATCGCTGATGCTGACCACAAGCCGGCGCAAGGCGGGCGACATGCCGGTTCATCTGCCCGCCATCCCGGACAGCCTTGCGGTCCTGGGCGAACGGGTGCGGGTGGAACAGATCCTGGTCAACCTGCTGGCAAACGCCTTCGAGGCGCAGGAGGGCCGTGTCGATCCCTGGATCCGCATCGGGGTCGAGGAGGATGGCGACCATGTCGCGCTGACGGTGTCGGACAACGGTCCCGGTCTTTCGCCCCAGGTGATCGCGCAGCTTTTCGCCCCCTTTGCCACCAGCAAGGCCCAGGGGCTTGGGCTGGGGCTTGTGATTTCCCGCGACATCGCGCGTGACCTTGGGGGCGAACTGATCGCCGAGGCCCCGGTGACGGGTCAGGGGGCAACCTTCCGCCTGACCCTGAGGAAAGCGGCATGACCGGACTGGTGCGCCTGGTGGATGACGACGAAGACCTGCGCGCGGCACAGGTTCAGACCTTGCAGATGGCGGGTTTGCAGGTCGAGGATTTCGGCCTTGCCGAGGATGCGCTGAAGGGGGTGACGCGTGATTATCCGGGCGTGCTGCTGTCCGATGTGCGGATGCCCGGCATGGACGGGCTGCAACTGTTTCAGCGCCTGCACGCGATCGACGCCGACCTGCCGGTGATCCTTTTGACCGGGCATGGCGACGTGCCCATGGCGGTGGCGGCGCTGAAGGCCGGGGCGTATGATTTCCTGACCAAGCCCGTGTCGCGCGATGTGTTGCTGGCTGCGGTGAACCGGGCGGTGTCGGCCCGCGCCCTGATCCTTGAAAACCGCCAGTTGCGACAGGCAAGCCATGACGCCTCGGACGGCTTTCCCGAACTTGCGGGCGGCAGCGAGGTGATGGTCCATCTGCGCGCCGCCCTGGACCGCGTGGCCGTCGCCGAGGGCAGCGTGCTTCTGACCGGCCCGCAGGGTGTGGGCAAGCTGTCGGTTGCCCGCGCGATCCACCGCCAGGGCCCGCGGCGCGCCCGCCCCTTTGTGCATCTGGCCTGCGATGCCTTGGACGAGGCCCGGTTCGATGCCGATCTGCTGGGCAGCGATGCCCCGGGTCCGCGCGGCACCCGGCAGGTCGGGCAACTGGAACGGGCGCAGCGTGGCGTGTTGTTCCTGGACCGCGTGGATGCCTTGACGCCGCCGATGCAGGCGCGGCTGGCCGCGATCCTTGAGGCGGGCGAGTTCTGGCCCGCTGGCGCCGCAGCCGCCCGGCCGATGGATGTGCAGCTTCTCGCCTCGACCACGGTTGATCCGGCGCGCTTGGGCGAAGGCCCCTTCGATGCGCGCCTGTTCTATCGCTTGTCGGGCACCGTCCTGCCGGTTCCTTCGCTGGCAGAACGGCGCGAGGATATCCCGGCGCTGTATCGTCATTTCCTGCTGGCGGCCTGCGCCCGGCTGGACCGGCCCGCGCCCGAACTGACCGGGGCGGTCAAGGCGCGGCTGTCGGGGCATGGCTGGCCCGGCAACCTGCCGGAACTGCGCGGCTTTGCCGAAAGCCAGGCCATCGGCGTGACCCCCTTCGAGGCAGGGGACGACGGCGATCCGCCAGGCCTTTCGGATCTGGTCGCGGCATACGAGCGAGAGTTGATCCGCGACGCCCTGCGCCTTTCAGGGGGCAATGCCACGGCGGCGATGGGGCGGCTGCAACTGCCGCGCAAGACCTTTTACGACAAGCTGGCCCGCCACGGGATCAAGCCCACCGATTTCCGCCGCTGATCAGCGGGTCCGGCCCTCGATGATGGTTTTCAGGACCAGCACCACAAGCGCGATCAGCGTCAGGGTGGAGGCCGCCGCAAAGGCGCCGACGATGTTCAGGTCGTTGAACAGCAGTTCGATCTGCAAGGGCAGGGTGTTCGTCTGCCCCCGGATCGCCCCCGACACCACCGACACCGCGCCGAATTCCCCGACCGCCCGCGCCGTCGCAAGGACCGCCCCGTAAAGCAGCGCCCAGCGGATGTTGGGCAGGGTCACCCGGCGAAACACCTGCCAGCCGGATGCGCCAAGGGTCAGTGCCGCCTGTTCCTGTTCCGACCCCTGGGCCTGCATCAGCGGCAGGACCTCGCGCGCGACAAAGGGTCCGGTCACGAACAGCGTCACCAGGACGATGCCTGGCAGCGCGAACAGGATCTTGATGTCGCCCGCCGCCAAGGTGGGCCCAAGCAGCCCCTGACGCCCATACAGCAGCAGATAGCACACCCCGGCGATGATGGGCGAAATCGAAAACGGCAGTTCGATGATCGTCAGCAGCAGCTTGCGGCCCGGAAAGGTGAACCGCGCGATCAGCCAGGCGGCGCTGATACCGACGACAAGGTTGATGGGCAGCGTGATCACCGCCACCACCGTGGTCAGCCAGATCGCGTGCAGCGTGTCGGGCGCCATGATGTTCTGCGCGAAGACCGCAAAGCCCTGCGACAGCGCGCGCCAGAAGATATAGGCCAGCGGCACTACGACGATGAACAGCGTCAGCGCCACGGCCAGACCGATCAGCAGCAAGGGCGCGCGGCGATCCTGCCGCGGAGCAAGGGTTGCGGGGGTGGCTGCGGGCATCATGCCGGAACCCTCCGCCGCGTCAGCCGGGCTTGCAGCCAATTCGACAGGGCCAGCAGCACAAGCGCGATGGCGACCAGGGTCAGGGCGATGGCGGCCGCGCCGTTGTAATCATATTCCTCAAGCCGGATCACGGCCAGAAGCGAGGCGATCTCGGTCTTCATGGGCAGGTTGCCCGCAATGAAAATGACGGCGCCGAATTCACCCAGCGACCGGGCAAAGGCGATGGTGGTGCCGATCAGGAAGGCGGGCAGGATGGCCGGAAAGATCACGCGCGCGAAGATCTGGAAGGGCGTCGCGCCCAGCGTGCGGGCCGCTTCCTCCTGGCTGTGGTCAAGATCCTCAAGGATCGGCTGCACGGTGCGCACGACGAAGGGAATGGACGTGAAGGTCATCGCGATCGCCACGCCCCAGATCGTATAGACGACCGAGATCCCGGCAGGCGCCAGGATCGCGCCATACCAGCCGTTTTCGGAAAACAGCGCCGTCAGCGCCAGGCCGGCCACGGCGGTCGGAAGGGCGAAGGGGATATCCATCATCGCGTCCAGCAGCCGACGCCCCGGAAAGCGATACCGGACCAGCACCCATGCCATCAGCAAGCCATAGAGCGCGTTGAAAACCGTCGCCAGCGCGGCGGCGGTGATGGTCAGCCGCAGCGCGGCCAAGGTGCGGGGGGCGGTCACGATGTCCCAGAAGCGGACGGGACCGATCTCGGCCCCCTTCAGCACCAGGGCGATCACGGGCAAAAGGACGATGATGCCGACATAGGTCAGCGTCAGGCCCATGGTCAGGCCAAAGCCCGGAAGCACACGCTTCTGCCGTCTCGCCGGGGCGTCGATGACCGCCGCAACGCTCATTGGTTCACGAACACGGAATCAAGGATGCCGCCTTCGGCGAAGTGTTCCTCCTGGACCTTGTCCCAGCCGCCGAAGACGTCCTCGACCGTGACCAGTTTCACGTCGGGGAAGTTCGCGGCGAATTCGGCGGTGATCGCGTCGTCATGCACGCGGTTGAAGTTCTGGGCCAGGATGCGCTGCGCCTCGGGGGAATAAAGGAAGTCGAGATAGGCCTTCGACACCTCGGCCGTGCCCTTGCTTTCGGCATTCTCGGTGACGATGGCCACCGGGAACTCGGCCAGGACCGACATGGACGGCGTGACCCGTTCCAGTTTCGCATCGGCGTACTGGCGGGCGATGCCGCCGGTCTCGGCCTCGAAGGTGATCAGGACGTCGCCCAGGCCTCGTTCGGCAAAGGTTGCGGTCGCGGCGCGGCCGCCCTGGTCGAAGACCGGGACATTGGCAAAGATCTTCTTCACGAACTCCTGCGCCGCGGCCTGGTCGCCGTTGTTCTTCTCCAGCCCATAGGCATAGGCCGCCAGATAGGTATAGCGCGCATTGCCGCTGGTCTTGGGGTTCGGGAAGATCACCTGCACGCCTTCGGCCGCCAGGTCGTCCCAGTCGCCGATGTTCTTCGGATTGCCTTCGCGCACCAGGAAGGCCGGCAGCGAGTAGTAAGGCGAGGCCTGGTTCGGAAATGCGTCGCGCCAGTTTTCATCGACCATGCCGCCTTCGGCCAGGACGTCGATGTCGGTGACCTGGTTGAAGGTCACGACATCGGCGGGCAGGCCTTCCAAGATCGCGCGGGCCTGCTTCGACGAACCGCCATGCGACTGGTCGATGGTCACGCTGCGGCCGGTTTCGGCCTGCCACTTCTCGGCGAAGACGGGGTTCAGTTCGGCGAACAGTTCGCGTGCGATGTCATAGGACACGTTCAGGATGGCGTCCTGCGCGGCGACAGGGCTGGCAAGGCCCAGCACAAGGGCAAGGGCGGTGGTCAAGCGGGTTTTCACGGGCGGGCCTCCTTGAGGGTCATCGGGGTATGGATCGGCTGGGCAGGCTGTTGCCCGCTGCCGGGGAAGATCTGGCCTGCCACGGCACGCAACGCGACGGGCTGGCCCTGGCGCAGGTCGCGGCCGTCGCGGCGCGGCACCTCGGATTCGATACGGCAGCCTGTGCCGTCCTCGGCCACGATGCGCAGAAGGGCGCCCGTCGTCGCCATTTCGGCCACGCGGAAGGGCGCCTGGGGATCGGGAACAGGCAGGATGTCGGCAGGCCGCAGGAACAGCGTCGCGGGACCGTCGGGAATGGCGCGGCGGGGCAGGGCGGCCAGATCCAGGCCGGCCGCATGTGCCCGGCCCGCGCGCATCGTCACCGGAAGTTCGACCGTCAGGCCCAGGAAGCGGGCGACAAAGGGCGTGGCGGGATGGTCATAGATCTCGTCCGGCTGGCCGGTCTGTTCAATGACGCCGCCGTTCATCACGACCACCCGGTCGGCCAGTTCGAACGCCTCCTCCTGGTCATGGGTGACGAAGATGGTGGTGGTGCCCGCGCTGTCGTGGACGCCGCGCAGCCAGCGGCGCAGGTCGCGGCGGACCTGGGCGTCAAGCGCGCCGAAAGGTTCGTCCAGCAGCAGGACGCGCGGCTCGATCGCCATGGCGCGGCCCAGTGCGACGCGCTGGCGTTGCCCGCCCGACAGTTCCGCCGGATAACGGTCGGCAAGTCCGCCGATCTGCAGAAAGGCCAGCAGCCGGTCCACGGTGGCGGCGATCTGCGTCTTGCCGGGCCGTTCGGACCGGGGCAGGACCGACAGGCCGAAGGCGATGTTGTCCCGCACCGTCATGTGCGGAAACAGGGCATAGTGCTGGAAAACAAAGCCGATGCGGCGTTCGGCGGCAGATTTCCCCAGCCAGTCCGCGCCGTCAAAGGACAGCGTCCCCGCATCGGGCCAGTCCAGCCCCGCGATGATGCGGAGCAGCGTCGTCTTGCCCGACCCGGACGGACCCAGCAGCGCGATCAGTTCCCCCTGCCGCACCTGCAAGTCGATGCCGCGCAGAACCTGGGTCGCGCCGAAGCGCCGGGCAAGATGCGAGATGGCAAGGGTCATGGGCCGACTTTCCTGTTTGCCGGCAAGAGTTAACAACAGGGCATGGACTTGCCAAGGAACGCGGCCTTGCGTTGATGGGCGGTACCGGAGAACGGCGTTCCGCATCAACGGGGCTTGGAAAAATCCTTGTCCTGCCCAGGCTGAACGACACAGGTGACGTTCGGAAAGAAGCGGCGGCCCGACGACAATTTTCCTTTTTCGCTCAGCGCCGCCATATCCAAGCTTGTCCGGCATAGGTCCCCTGCAGCTTGGCCAGAAGGCGCAGGGCTGGCGGGCGCGGGCTCATGCCCCCGCGCAGCCGGTCCACGGCGACCTCCACCGGGCAAGGCAGGCCGGTCACGGGGTCGCGATAGCGCGGATAGGCGATCAGGCAGGCATGGACCAAGCCCGCCAGATCGGGCCGCGCAGTGCGGCGCGGAGGCACCGGGCCAAGGTCGCGCGTCAGCCCCCAGCCTGCATAGAAGGGGGCGCCCAGGGTCGTCACGGGGACACCCCGCAACAGCGCCTCGAACCCCAGGGTCGAGGTGATGGTCCAGACCTCGTCCACATGGGCCAGCAGGGCGATGGGATCGGCGGCGACCGCCACCTCGTCTGCAAGGGGCATTGCCATGACGGTGCCGGGGCGCAGGCCGACTTCAACATCGGGATGGGGCTTGAAGATCAGATGCGCATCCGGGTTTTCGCGGCGCACACGGGCAAGCAGATCAAGGTTCGTGCGTTCCGCCCCGGCCCCCAGACGAATGGATGCGTCGTCTTCGACCTGACCGGGCACCAGGATCCGCCTGCGGTCGGTCGGGACAGGGCAATAGCCGCCGGGAAGGTTGTATTTCGACAAGCCCGCCGTGCGGATCGCCGCAATCAGGCGTGCGGCGCGGGTGTTGCCGCCAGGGGGCGGCCCCGACGCGACCAGGCGTTCCAGCCGGCTTTCGCGGGTCGGATCATAATAGATGCCAAGATCGTCGGCCACCAGCGACAAGGGAGGCGTCAGTGCCGCCCCCAGCCCGCGGGAACGCAGGAACCCATCCTCGACCCGGATCGCGCCCGGCACCGAGGCAGCCTTGCCCGCCCAGGCCAGCGTGACTTCCGGCGATGGCCGCGCCGCAAAGCGCACGCCCGCGCCGTCCCCGAAGGCGCGCGCAATGGCGGGGCGTTTCCACAAGCGCATCCCATAGGCCAGATGTCCGTCCCGATCCTGGCGAAAGGCTTTCGCCTCGGCCTCGATCTGGTCCAGGGCAGTTTCGAAGTCGCACAGCCGGTCGCGGCAGGGGTCGTACCAGACCGGAGCCAGAAGATGACTGGCGGCGAACAGGGCTTCCACCGTGGCCGGGCCGCGCCGTCCAGGGGGCAGGGGAATTTCGTCCTGCGTCAGGTCCCAGCCGGCATAGAAAGGCTGGCCGAACAGGCGCGGCCTGTGACCGGCCAGGATCGCCTCGTACCCCAGTTGAGAGCTGACGGAATAGACGGCCCGGGCGTTTTCCAGCAGCCGCCAGGGCGAGATTTCCTGGTCGCACAGCATCTCGCCCGGCCTGAGGTCAGTGCGGTCCAGATGACCCGGGCGCAGGCCGTGGATCGTTTCGGGGTGGCTGCGCAGCAGGATGGGGCGGCCGGGGTGTTCGCGCCGGGCGGCATCCAGCATGGCTAGGAACCGCTCCCGCCCCGCACCCATCAGCGACGCATCGCCGCGCGTCTGGTCGATCACCAGGACATAGCCGGGTTCAGGCGCGGACAGTTCGGCACGATGCGCGTTGTATTTCGACAGATCCGCCGACCGCAGGCGGGCGATGCCGTCACGGGCGCGCTGTTCCAGCCCTGCTGTCCGACCCCGGACGATCAGGCTTTCGATCAACGAAGGCCGGGAAGGGTCGAAGTGCAGACCCAGCGGGTCGATCAGCAAGCCTATCGGTCCGCGCCGGGCGACATGACCCCGCGCGCGGCCCGGCAGGACGGATCGGAGAAACGCATCCTCGACCGTGACCAGGCCTGCGCCGGTGCGGCGTGCGACGGCACGATCGCGCCAGGCCGTCGGGCTGGCGCCCCAGATCGCCACGCGGTCGTCCCCGCCCGGCAGGCCCAGCCGCAGGTCCCATCCTGCAAGCGACAGGATGCGCCGCAGGCGCGCGCCGCGCCAGAATCCGGCATTGAACGCGAAAAGCCGCCGGGTTTTTTCACCGGCGGCTTTCAGATCGTCGGTCATCCGCGCGTCACTGGGTCAGGTTCTGCAGCGAGTTCGCCGAATTGATCGGCCCTATCAGCGCGGCCAGCCGCTTCTGCCACTGAACATAGGGCGCTTCGGTCACATAGACCGTGTCCCCGTCCCGGATCAGGAAGTCGCGCGCCAGAAACAGCCCGTTGGGCCGCGTCAGGTCCAGCACATAGGCGATGCGCTGCGATCCGGACACGGTCTTGCCCAGCACGCGGGACGCGACCGATTCCGGCTCATCCCGCAGGATGAAGACACCGGTCGGATCGGCCAGGTTGGAGTTCAGGCCGCCCACCATGGCCACGGCTTCGACCCCGTTGATCATCTCGTTCCCCAGGGGAACGCGGGTCTGGCCGCCAAGCGCGCCCAAGGCGGTGAAGCTGCGCTGATCCTCCTCGACCAGGATGACATCGCCGGGGCGCAGCGCGATGTCGTTGCTGGCGTTGGAATACAGATCCGTCAGCCAGACCTTGCCATTGTCGTTGCCGCGCTTGACGGTGATGACGGCGATCTCGGGTTCGATCGACACGCCGCCCGCCCGCGCCAGCATGGCCGACAACGTCCGGGTCGGGCGTTCGATCGGATAGACGCCCTGTGCCGTCACCTTGCCCATGACCGACACCGTGGCACCGTCGCCCGCCACGCGGGCCACCGTCACCTGCGGGTCGGGGGTCTGCGTCGCCAGCCGTTCGGTGATGATCTGCCGCAACTGGTCGGGCGTGTTGCCCGCCGCCTGCACCCGGCCCGCATAGGGCACGAAGATATAGCCGCCGCTGTCCACCTGGATTTCCTGCAAGGCGGTCGAACTGGCCCCAAGCGAGGTCAGCAGCCCGTCATCGACGTTTTCCCAGATGGCCAGGCCCAGCACGTCGCCGGCCCGAATCTCGTCCGCGCCGACCTGCCCGGCGCGCAGGAAGCTGTTGGAAAAGCCATAGGACGGGGCGAAGTTCGTGGCACGGGCGACATGATCGTTCACATAGATCACATGCGTGTTGCCGCCCTTTTCGACAGCACCCGAATAGATCTCGTTCTTGCTTGGGCCGGAACGCGGCAGGCTGCATGCCGCAAGCAATGTCATGGCGGCGATCAGGACCATGCGCATGGCCACGCCCGCCCCTGGACGGGCAGGAGAAAGCTTCACTGTCACCTCTCAAAAACTCCTGTTCCTTGGCCCGGACTTGACGTCCGGTTGTGCGCGCAATCTAGACTGGGCGGGACGCGGACGCCACACATTCCTGAACCCTAGTCCAGAACTTCGCCGATCTGCTGGCGACGGTGGAAGCGCCCAGAGGCGAGGGCCTGGTACGGATCCTCGGGTGCCAGGATCAGGTCTGCGACCAGCCGCAGCGCATGGGCGCGGGACCGGCGTGAATAGAACCCCCCCGGCACCTGACTGGTCTGCAGCAGGTAATTGCGGAAGATGCGATATGCGGTGGTGTCCGGCTGCTGGGGATGGGCCAGGAAATCGGACAGGGACTGACCCGACACCAGCCCCGGCTTGCAATAAACCGCGCGGCCCAGGGCCTTGACGGGCAGGCCGCGCCACAGCGCCTGCTGGGCTGCGGTCGAGTTCACGGTGATGATCGCGCGGGCGTGGGCCATCATGTCGGCCAGCTTGCCGCCGCGGAAGTAATGCACCCTGTCTGACACCCCGTGCCGTTCAGCGATCTCCCGGATCGACCTGCGGTTCCTGGCCCGCCCGTCCTCCAGCGGATGCGCCTTGAACAGCAGGTGTTGATGGCGGGGCGCGGAACGGGCGAATTCCGCGATGACCCGTTCGACGAAATCCCTGTTCCCGGCGAAGGGGGAATGGCCCAGCATGTTCGAATCATGCTCCAGTTGCATCGGCACCAGCAGATAGGGGTGGCCCGACAGCCGGAAGCGTCGCCACTGGACCGCACGGGTCAGCGAATGAAACGGCGTCAGCATCAGCCGGACCAGGTTCAGCCGGAATTCGTGAAAGACGGGAAGCGAGCGATGGCTGGCGAACTGGCGATAGCGGCGGTTCGCAACCAGGACGAGGAAGTGATAAAAGGCGCCATAGGCCTTGTGCTGGCGCATGTCGCCCCAATGGGCGGGCGGGTGGCGGATCTCGGCCGTCGTGTCGCGCAAGGTGGCCCGCATGTCCGAAAGCGAAATGTCCAGCAAGGCCGAATGGCCGTTCGAGCCGCCGCGTTCATAGCTGATCCAGAAGGGACGCAGATAGCCTTCCTCGAAGACGTGCAGCCGCAGGTTCCCGGCCTGCGCCGCCATGCGCGCGGCGGCATGGATGGGACGCACGTCGCCGTAAAGGACGATATCCGTCACCCCTTTTTCGGCGATGATCCGGTCCAGATGCGCGGGCCAGTCGGCCCCGCTGCCCGTGTGGCGCAGCAGATGCGCGGGGTCGGACCAGAAGAATTCGTCCCCTGCGTTGAAGGCGCAGCGCCAGACCTGCGCACCTGACGCGCGCAGCAGCCGGCCCAGGCGGTCGAAGAAGGGTCCGTGCGGACCCTGCAGCAGCAGAAACACACGCGACACGCGCTGAGGCGCGGCGGATGTTCGAGACGATGTGTGACGATCCTGAAGCACGACCCCCTCCTGTCAGCAGCGCGGCAGGGGCAGACGGCGGAGCGTACGATGCTTGCGCTGAAATACGCTATCGCCTAGGTCTTTGCCGAAGGAAAGAGGTTTTGGCGTGTTCACAGGCATCATCACGGATATCGGCACGGTCGCAACAGTCGAGATGCGCGGCGACATGCGCGCCCGGATCGACTGCGGCTATGACATGGCGACCGTCGATATGGGCGCCTCGATCGCGTGCGACGGAGTTTGCCTGACGGTGGTGGACAAGGGGCAGGGGTGGTTCGCGGTCGATATCTCGGCCGAGACGCTGTCCAAGACGAATATCGGCGCGGAGGGCTGGCAGGTTGGAAAGCGCCTGAACCTTGAACGCGCGCTGCGGGTGGGCGACGAACTGGGCGGCCATATCGTCAGCGGGCATGTCGATGGCGTGGCCCGCGTGATCGCCATGCAGGACGAAGGCGACAGCCTGCGCCTGACCTTCGAGGCCCCGGCCGCCTTGGCCCGGTATATCGCGCCCAAGGGCTCGGTCGCGCTGAACGGCACCTCGCTGACCGTGAACGAGGTCGAGGGCAATCGCTTCGGCGTCAATCTGATCCCGCATACCCGGCAGGTGACAACCTGGGGCGCGGTCGCCCAGGGCGATGCCGTCAACCTCGAGATCGACACCCTGGCCCGCTATGTCGCCCGCCTGGCCGAGGCCATGGGCGCGCCCCTGCCTTCCGGGGCTTGACGCGGGGCGGCTTTCGTTCCATTGCAGCCGGTCTTTGTGCAAGGCCTGATCCCATGAACCCGAACGACGACAAGCCGACCGACAAGCGCGCCGACCGCCGGGCGAAAAGCAGCGGGGCGCGTTTCTATGCGGTTCAAGCCCTTTATCAGATGGAAGCAGCCGGCCAGTCCGCCGACCGCGTGATGCGGGAATTCGAGATCCATCGCCTGGGCGCCGAGGATGAGGACGGCCAATACCTGCCCGCAGACGAAGGATTGTTCGGCCGCATCGTGGATTCGGCGGTGAACTGGCAGTCGCGGATCGACCAGGCGACGGACCGGGGCCTGGTCGCGAAATGGCCGATCGACCGGATCGATCCGGTTCTGCGCGCTCTGTTCCGCGCGGCGGGCGCCGAACTCGTGACGCCGCAAACCCCGCCCAGGGTCGTCATCACCGAATATGTACGGTTGGCGGAAGCCTTCTTCCCCGATGGCCGAGAGCCGAAGTTCGTCAATGCCGTGCTGGACCACGTCGCCCGCGAACTGCGTCCCGAGGCTTTCTGACCCAGCGATTTTTCCTGCATTTCTGGCGCGGATGCCCTATATGTTAGGCTTCTGCCTTATGGGGTCCGCCATGCCGATGATGGTTCGCGTCTATATTCGCAGTGTCCTGATCGGCGCTGCACTGGCCTGTTGCTTCGTTGCCGCCCTGTTGGCCCTGGATGTGGGGCATCTGCGCCACCTGATCCTCAACAGCCCGTCGGGCTGGCTGGCCCTGTGCATGCTGGTGTTCTTCAACGCCATCGTCTTCGCAGGCGTCCAGTTTGCGATTGTCGTGATGATGCAGGCGGAAACGCCCCCTTCTACAGGCAGGCGCGCCTGGATCTTACGTCCCAGGATGGTCGCCGTTCCGCAAAGATCCGTCGCACGCGCAGGTCGAAAATAGCGGCAACGTGCAGGTCTGACACGAAAGGTTGATTATCGTGTCGATTATGCAACAGATTGCATAAATGACCCATCTTGAAAAACTGCCCTCCGAATAGGCAGTCACGGCTTTATTGCAGAGGTCGGGTCAGCCCGGGATTATCTTCTTTTGCGTAGCAGGATACTTTTATTTAGATGCGTTAACTACTTCAGGGAATAGGTATTCGGTTCCCTGTGAAGTCATCAACACCATGTTTCAGCATGATTTTGCCTACTACCTGCCGCGCCGCTGACCCTCACGTTTTCGGGAAGCTGTCATGATTCTCGGGGGTCTGTGAACCAAGGACAGGTGGTATTACTTCATCTTTCGCAGAGATGCTCTGGCGTCCGAACGGCGTTCAGAACAACCAAACTCAGCTCGTGAGGATGAGATGAAGAAAATTACGCTGCTGACCGGCTCCGCCGCGCTGATGGCCGCCCTTTCCGCCCCGGCCTTCGCCCAGACCGAGATTGCCGCTGGCGCGGACGCCACCGGCATTTCCGGCATCAACGACCGCATCATCGATGTCGAGGACGCCGTCCAGGACGACTTCGACCGCGACAACGATGACGCGCGCTTCGGCAACCCGGATCGTCGCGAAGGGCTGTTCGGCTCGCTTGCTCTGACCTATGCGGGCAGCACCGGCAACGACGAAAGCCAGGACTTCTCGCTGGCGGGCCGCGTGTCGAACAACGCCGGTCCCTGGCAGCAGTCGGTCGGCATGTTGCTTGAATTCGGCGAAGACGAAGACGGCGACAAGGACAAGGAAGAAGTGTCGGTCATCTATGATGGCGCCTACTACTTCAACGACCGCTTCTATGCCTTCGTCCTGGGCCGTTTCAGCATCGACGGTCTGGCAAACGGGGACGAATACGATCCTACAAACCCCGCCGGCGATGCCGACGTCGCAGATGACCTGGGCGACTTCGCCCGTGACGGCTTCATCGGCGTGGGTCCGGGCTATCGCGTGATCAACACCGAACAGACCGCATGGCGCGTTCAGGCCGGTATCGGTTACCGCTATACCCAGACCGGCGCGCAGAAGTCGGGCTTCGATCTGGTGGATCCGGATGGCGACGGCGTCTTTGTCCGCGAAGAAGTCACGGATTCGTCCGACAGCGGCGTCGGCTACATCGTGTCGTCGCGCCTGTACCACCGCTTCAACGACATGGTCTTCATCACCAACGACACCGACTATCTGTCGTCGGAAGATTCGGATGACGTGATCACCAACCAGTTCGGCGTGAACTTCCAGATGTCGGATCAGCTGGCGACGCGCGTCAGCTATACCACCGAATACCAGGAAAACCGTCCGATCCGCACGGACAACACCTTGGGCGTTTCGGTCGTTTACGGCTTCTAAGTCAAGCGACGGACAAGCGAACGAAGGGCGGCCCGCAAGGCCGCCCTTTTCGCATGGAAAAACCGCCGCTGCGGGGCAGGGCGGTTTCAACTGGTGGCGGGAACCGCAGCAACCGCGGCAGCACGAGATTTCCCGAAAGCCTGGATTACCAGGTGGGCGCCGGATAACGAGACCAGGGTCACGCCAGAGCCAGCCCCCTCGGAAAGATTATAGGCCAGTGGAAAAATGGCCACACGCGAGAAGAGCAGAAACCCGCCATCCCGGAAGATAGGCACGGGCCAGGGGCGGTTCAAGCGGGTTGAAGGATGTTTCCTCTTCGTTCTATAAGAACCGTCATGACACAGATGGATCCGACCCTTCCGGCGATGCCGGGCCAACGTCTTGCGCGCGGCGTCGGGCGGCTGCTGCGCAGCATGGATCATGCGGTCCTGACTGAATTCACGCCGGTCCGCGGCTTGCGGGTCGATGTCATCAGCATGGGGCCAAAAGGCGAATTCTGGATCATCGAATGCAAGAGCTGCCGCGCCGACTTCATGGGCGACCGCAAGTGGCAGGGGTATGTCGAATGGTGCGACCGCTATTTCTGGGCCGTCGATTGCGACTTCCCGTCCGAACTGTTGCCACCCGATACAGGCCTGATCTGCGCCGATGCCTATGGGGCTGAGATCCAGCGCATGGCGCCGGAAACGCGGCTGGCGGGGGCACGCCGCAGCAGGATCATGCGCGATTTCGCCCGCGCCTCGGCCCTGCGGCTGCAGGGCCTGACGGATCCCGACGCGTTCAGCGCCGGGGCTTTTTAGGCTTTCCCCCGGTCTTGCCCATGTCGCGCGCCGCTTCGGCGGCCGCCAGCAATTCCTCGGCGATCTCGGTCGCTTCCTCGGGATCGAAGTCCAGGGGCAGGTCAACCCCTTCTGCCTCGACATAGATCCGCACCATCCCTTGGTCGGTGGGGCCGATCTGGAGATTGGCTGCGATGTCGCTCTGGCTGTTGATGCCCATGACCATTATCCTTCTGTGATGGCTTTCTGTATCCCGCGTGCGATTTCACGGCAAGACGGGCTTGCAACGGGGTCAAACCGGCGTTAGAGAACGCATCCGTGCCGCCTTAGCTCAGTTGGTTAGAGCGCTAGATTGTGGATCTAGAGGTCCCCCGTTCGAGCCGGGGAGGCGGTACCATCCTTCCAAGCCCTTGCGTTCAGTTATTCTTTCCGTTCTCGGAACAATGGCCATGTTCGGCGTGTTTAGGTTCCGATGGTGACAACACACCGGAGGACATTGACATGGCTGAATACAATCCCACCTCAAATGACATGAAGAAAGACGCCACGGCTGCCGGGCAGCAGGCGAAGAAGGATCTGAACGAAGGCGCCAAGAAGGTCGGCGACGACATCCGCGATACTGCCGACAAGATGTCGCAGAACTCTGCCGCAGGCAGCCTGAAGGACCGCGGCGCGGAAATGGCCCAGACCGCTCGCGATACGGCGCAGGACTATGTCGAGCGCGCCCGTGAGGCTGGCGGAGAATATGCAGGCCGCGCCAGGGCCGAGGCCGAGCGTCTTTACCAGACCAGCCAGCAGAGAGCGTCGGAAGTCGCCCATTACGCCGAGGAGCGTTATGACGAGGTGTCCGTAATGGTGCGGCGCAATCCTGCGCAAGCCCTGGGCATCGCCGCCGGCATCGGCTTCCTTGTCGGCCTGATCCTGGCCCGTCGCTGAGGACGTTTCCATGTTCGACTATGCGCAGCGTCTTCAACTGGCTCTCAAGGACACGGCGCGTCGGTCTGCGATGAAGGTGGTGGCCGGGCTTGTCCTGGCCATTGCCGCAGGCTTTCTCATCGCCGCCCTTTGGTCGTTTCTTGCGCATGATCTGGACTGGGGTCCGGCCTTGGCATCCCTGGGCGTGGCCGTGCTGTTCATCCTGATCGGCGTCGTGCTGTTCGTCATGTCCAAGCGGACCCAGCACGAAATGCCGACCAAGGAGGACCTGCGCAAGGAGGTCGAGGCACGCGTCACCCTTGCCACCGACGCTGCCGTCGAACGGGCGCGGGCGGAGGCCGACCGGATGCTGGACAAGGCCGGCAACAAGGTCAGTTCCCTCATGGACGAGGCCAGCTATCGCGCCAACAAGCTGGCGGACGATACCGAGCGCCGGGTCTTCGGCGCGGCCAGGAACGCGGCACAGGCCGTCGGCTTCACCCCGGGCAACATCCAGACAGTGCGCCACAAGGTGGAAGACGCAAGGGACACCCTGTCACGCGCGAACAGCAGCAATGCTGCCAGCATGGCAAAGCTGATCGGAGCCTTTGCAATCGGCGTCACGCTTGCCTCGAAGTTGCGGGAACAGCAGGATGACGACGATTACGAAGACGACATCCTGTGAAAAAGGGCCGCCTTGGGCGGCCCTTTTGATGTCATGTCTAGATCGTCAGGCGTTCGCTTCGCGGATCTTGTCCGCTGCGGCCTTGTCGTAACCCACGCCTTTCTGATCGAAAAGCTGATCCAGTTCGCCCGAAAGGGTCATCTCGGTCACGATGTCGCAGCCGCCGACGAATTCGCCTTTGACATACAGTTGCGGGATCGTCGGCCAGTCCGAGAAATCCTTGATACCCTGGCGGATGTCGTCGTCAGCCAGCACGTTCACGTCGCGGTAATCGACGCCCATGTAGTTCAGAACCCCTGCCACACGGCTGGAGAATCCGCACTGGGGCATTTCCTTGGTCCCCTTCATGAACAAGACCACATCGGCATTGTCCACGATTCCTTGAATCTTGTCAGTTACTTCTGTCATCTCTTTCATCCTGTGTCTGATGGTCTGGCCAAGGGGCAGGTCCTCAGTCAGGCGCTTTGGTGGTCAATGCCAGGGCGTGCAGCTCACCCGATTTCCCCGCCATCTTGTCCTGAAGGGCGGCATAGACGGCGCGCTGCTGCTGGACACGGTTCTGACCCCGGAAGCTTTCGTCGATCACCTCGGCCGCGTAATGGTTTCCGTCGCCTGCAAGATCGGTGATCGTGATTTGCGCGTTGGGAAATGCCGCCCGTATGAGGGCTTCGATGTCATGGGCTTCCATGGCCATGGGGATGTCCTTCTGCCTTTGCTTCCCAGATGTAGGGGAAGGGGAAAGGTCCCGCAAGGCCAACAAAAAACGGCCGCGTGGGACGCGGCCGTTTCAGATGCAGGGGTCGATCAATTGGCGGTGGCGGCACCGACGGTTCCACCGACGACCGCTCCGGCGGGACCGGCAATGACCGCCCCCCCCAGGCCGCCGGTCGCGGCTCTTTCGGTAGCGTTGTCACCACAGGCCGCAAGAACAAAAAGCATGCCGCCGCACAAGCTTGCCGTCAAAACTCGCATCAGATCATCCTTTTCCAGGCGCCTTGTTGCGCTCCTGTTCGAGAAAGCGTCAGGTGACGCAAAAGTTCCGCAGCGGCTGGAACCTGCACACCTTTTCTCCGATGCGGCGCTAGCTGGCGGGACGGTGCCTGGTGGGCAATGTCGCAACCGGGCAGAAAAGCGTCGTCTTCGTTTGACCCCATTTTGCCGGGCTGCTATGCGCGCCGGACCGTCAACGGCAGCAGGACAACCGACGCATGACCATGTGGGGCACTTTCCTCAAGCCGATGCACCCGGAGGGATTCCGGTTCCTGCCGATCTTCGCGCTTGTGACCTTGGGGTTCTTTTTCTTGTGGGAGCCGCTGGGTTGGATCGGGGTGGGGCTGACGGTCTGGTGCTATTACTTCTTTCGCGATCCGCGACGGGCGGTGCCGCAGGCCGAGGGCCTGATCGTCAGCCCCGCCGACGGTGTTGTCTCGCTGATCGAGGAAGCGGTGCCACCGGCCGAACTGGGGATGGAGCCCGTTGCGCTGACACGCGTCAGCGTCTTCATGTCGGTGTTCAATTGCCATGTGAACCGCGCACCCATCGCAGGTCGCGTGCTGGCGGTGGCCTATCGCCCCGGGCGGTTCTTCAATGCCTCGCTGGACAAGGCCAGCGACCTGAACGAACGCAACGGGCTTTGCCTGGAACTGGCTGACGGCCGACAATTGGCTGTCGTGCAGATCGCCGGCCTTGTGGCGCGTCGAATTCTGTGCTGGACCAAGAAGGACCAGGACCTGAGGACGGGCGAGCGTTTCGGGCTGATCCGCTTCGGGTCGCGGCTTGATGTCTATCTGCCGCCGGAGGTGACCCCCTTGGTCGCCATCGGTCAGACGATGGTCGCGGGCGAAACCGTCATCGCCGAACTTGGCCTTGCCGGGCCTGCGCGTCCTGCACGGATGGACTGACGATGAGCCAGCACCCGGATCGCCGCCCTCGATTGTCCGTGGTGCAGTTGCTGCCGAATATCCTGACGCTTGCGGCGCTTTGCGCAGGTCTGACGGCAATCCGCCTTGCCGGCGTGGAAGAATTCGACCGGGCAGCGGCCTTGATCATCCTTGCCGCGGTGCTTGACGGCCTGGACGGACGCCTGGCGCGTCGGCTGAGAAGCGAAAGCGCCATGGGGGCCGAACTCGACTCGCTTTGCGATTTCGTCAATTTCGGCGTGGCCCCGGTTCTTGTGCTTCACTTCTGGGCCTATGGGGGTGCCGGAGGATTGGGATGGATCGCCGCCCTGGTCTATGCGACGGCCTGCGCCCTGCGGCTGGCGCGCTTCAACATCAGCAGTCGGGATGCGCTTGCATCGGCCATGCCCAAGACGTCCTTTACAGGGGTTCCGTCGCCCGCTGGGGCGATGCTGGCCCTGCTGCCGATCTTCGTTGCCAATCTGATTCCCGGCGCGGTCCTGCCCGGTCCTGCTTCCGCTTTCTGGATCGTCGTTGTCGCGGCCCTGATGGTCAGCCGTCTGCCCACGCCGGCCATCCGCCCCGTCCGGGTCCGCCCCGACCAGGCACGCCTTCTTCTGATCGGGGCGGTGGCAGTGGGGGCGGCACTGCTGACCTATCCCTGGTTGACACTGGTGCTGTTGGACCTTGCTTATCTGCTGCTGCTCTTGGCCGGATGGATCCGGCTTCGGCGGCGTCAGTCACAAAAGGACGCATGAATGGAGTTGCAGGCTGTCGAGAGATCCTATGCCCGCTGGGCGCCGATCTATGACCGGACCTTCGGCGCGGTGACGAATGCCGGACGCCACAGGGCCACCGCGCTTCTGAGCGAGATGGGCGGTTCGGTCCTGGAGATCGGCGTGGGCACCGGCCTTGCCCTGCGCCACTATGGCCCGAAGGTGAAAGTGACGGGCGTCGATTACAGCGCCGAGATGCTGGAAAAGGCACGGGCAAAGGTGGACGCCGAAAACCTTGCGAATGTGGCTGCACTCTACCGGATGGACGCACGCGAACTGGCCTTCCCGGACAACAGCTTCGATCACGTTGCAGCCATGCATGTGATCTCGGTGGTGCCCGATCCCGAAAAGGTCATGTCCGAAATCGCCCGGGTGGTTCGCCCTGGGGGAAGCGTCGTCATCGTCAACCATTTCGCCCGGACAAGCGGCGCCATCGCCTTGGCCGAACGGATTGCCGCGCCCCTTGCGGACCTCCTGGGCTGGCATTCCGATTTCGACCGTTCCCGGGTGCTCGGCGAAGCGAGCCTGACATTGATGGAGGAACGCACCTTGCCGCCACTGGGCATGATGACCCTGATGCGGCTGGTCAAGAACGGCTGACGCTGGTGTCAGGCCTGCGTGACAGTGGTAAGCAGGCTGCCCTTGCGCCTGCAACGATGGTCCGAGACGCGACCCGAGGGGCAGGTGACGTCCCGCTGAACAAGGCCGTCACTGCGCATCTGCGGTTTGCAGCAGATCCGTGATCCGGCGAACGGTCGCGCGTCGGTTCTCTCGGATGTCGCCTTCCCGACGGATCTGCGGGTACTGCTCGCCGTATCCCTGGACCACCAGGTTCTCGGGCGGGACCTGGAAATATTCAGACAGTGCCAGGGCCACGGACTCGGCCCGGCGGTCGGACAGCGCCAGGTTTGCCGCATCCGAACCCACCAGGTCGGTATGACCTTCGATCAGAAATATCTCTTGCCGGTTTTCGGCGATGGCATCCTGAATGGCATTGCCCAGCGTTGACAGTTGCCGCGCCTGATCCGGTGAGATCGCAGCCGAACCGCTGTCGAAGGTGATGGCATCAATGTTGACGGGGGCGACCAGGGAACGGACCTCGGAAATGCTGCGGACCTGTTCCAGGGTAAAGCGGCGGTCGATGTCCACCTCGCTTCTGAGGGCCTCTCGCAAGGCGGCCTCGTCGTCTTGGGTGACGCTGCCATAAACCGGCGCCGGGGCAGGAAGCGTGGCGATATCCACCGGTTCCACTTCGGCGGTATCGTCGATGAGGCGCGTCTGAGAGCCGTCGGGCGAGATCAGCGTGCGCCGCAGGACGCGCAGGTCGGCATCGCGGATGGTCACCACCCGGCTGCCGTCGGCGCGGGTCACGACGGTTCGCGACGATCCGTCATCGAAGTTTTCGGTCGTCACGGTCGATCCCGGCTGGCGCAAAAGCGCGACCTCGTCCTTGATGACCTGCTGGCTGCCATCCGCCTCTGTCACCACGACCCGGTCGGGCGTGGCCAGGGCCACCTGCCTGTTGTTGTTGAGATAAGAGCCGACCGCCACCGTGCCCAATCCCAGCAGCAGCGCTTTGACAAGATCGTTGCGGTCGTCATCGTTGTCCGCGCGGGCCTCGGCGCGCTGCTGATCCCGGGCCCGCAGGACGTCACGAAGGTTCGTCTGGAAATCCTCGTCCGACGATCGACTGTTCTCGCGGGTGATCCGCTGCTCCACGATGCGGCCCCGCCGGTCTTCATTCAGCGCGGCGGCACGGGCGGCGCGGGTTTCACGCGCGGCGCGACGGGCGGCTTCGCCTTGGGGGGTGACTGCCTGGGGTTGCCGGTTCTGCCGGGGCACCTGCTGGCCCGCCCTTTGGGCTGCGCCTTCGCGTCGGGTGGTCATGTTGGTCTGCTGTTGATCCTGCCGCACCTCTGGCAGCGGTTGCTGATTGCGGGCATTTCCCGCAGGACGGGCCGCAGGCTGGCGTGCCTGCTGCCGGCCGCCGGCGTCATCAGCCTGTTGTCGTGGTGCCCGCCCCTCGGACGGGCGCTGCTGACGCTGCGCCGGGGCGTTCGCTTGCTGGTTGCCGGCCCCGGCACGCTGCCCGCCTCCCTCGCGCGGCGCCTGCTCACGGCGCTCGGCCTGCTCACGCCCTGAACGTGCTTCCCTGTTGGGCTGGGGCCTTGCACGTTCTTCAGCACGGCCGGGGGTCTTGTTCTGCTGCTTCTGATCGGCCCGTTCCTGAGGCGGCACGGGACGCCGTTCCTGCTGGGCGGGTTGCCGGGCAGGGCGCTCTTGCTTTTCCTTCGCATTCCCGCGCTGCTGCTGTTCGTCTTGCGGCTGCGCAGCGGCCCGCTGGGCAGCAGGCTGACGGGCTTGCTCTGGTCGTTCGCCCGATCCTTTGGCGGCGTTGTCGTTCGACTGTTCACGTCCCTGCCCAGGCTTTTCTGCTTGCGCCTGCTTTCCTGCCCGCTGCGGTTTTCGTTCAGCTTGGGGCTGCCCCTGCCGATCCGCCTGGCGTTCAGGCGGCTGGGACTGACCCCGGCGGACAGGCGGCCCGTCCCGTTCGGCCTGGGCAAGAAGCAATGGCATCGTGCTTCGATCCGCCGCTTGGCCTTCTGGAACAGGGGTGTCCGCCCAGGCTTGCGAAAGTTGCGGCAGCAAAAGCGACAGGCAGGCTGCGATGGCCGTTGAGTTGCGAATGATCCGACGCATGGCGCCATCCTTCCCTGAATGGGGTTCATCCTCTTAGCAAGGACAACCGTGAAGCAAGGAAGGCGGTTCCTTTTTGCTGCTTTGCAGCCTTCGTCGATGTCATGGGAAGCCCGCAAACCTCACACCGGAAGCCTGCGCTTCAGCGCATCGGCCAGGCTTTGGATGTCCGGCCCCGAGGCTTTCGGAACGATCCGATAGGCGGCGTTGACGAAACAGAAGATCGAAAACCCCACAAGGCCGACACAGACGGCGATGACAAGAAACCGTCCATAGGCCTGGCTCGAAAGCCACGAGAAGGCTTCCCCGACGCCTCCTGCTTCCTGGGGATTGGAACGCCATGCCGCAAACAGGAACAGCAACCCGATCACGCCGATGACCAGGCTATGAGCCATCACGCCCGCCTTTAGGATCGAATTCCAGCGGGTCGTGAAATCATTCGCCCGCAGGTGCTTGCGATATTCGTTGCACCAGCCCTGTCGCAGGTAATAAGCACCTGCCCCCAGGATGAGAAGGGCGACAAGGCCGATGATCCAGCGGCCCCCGGGCCATTGCATCACGGCTCCGACATAACCCGGAATGCCGGAGCCTTGCCCGGTCCCGCCACGGCCGAACAGCAGGGAAAAAGCCAGGATGCCGATCCCCAGATGGATGCCGCCGGTCACCACCATCCCGACCCTGGCGACCACGCCCTTGGCATCCTTGCCATAGTCTTCAAGATCGTAGGCGGCATCGACCACGCGCCAGATGGCATAGGCCAGCATCCCCACCAGGATGAGGAACAGGACCGCTCCTCCTCCCCAGGTATTTTCAAGCCATCCAAGCGCGGAGGACGTGTCCTGCGCCTGGCCTCCTCGCCAGATCGAATAAAGCGATATGCCCGCAACCGCCAGATAAACCAATCTCCGGCCCAGATAGCCGACCCGCATGAGCGTTATCGCCCATCCCATGTCTTGTCCGGTCATGGCTTTTCCTGTCTCCCCTGGTTCTTTACCAACAGGCGCATGGCGCCTGCCTGCGGCGCTTCGCTGGCTTTGCTGCAACTCTCAAGGCGGACCTGTGGATCCCTCCGGTCCGGTGGCATGGGGGTGGCTGTCCCGCCGTTTGGAACCGGCCCCCGGTTTGCCTTTCACCACGCGGCAACTGACTGGCAGGCGCATCGTCCGACCCGACGGCGCCGCGTCTGATGATCCTAAAGATCCTTCACCAGTCGAAGGGCATCATGGATCGCGGCATGGGTGTTGCGGGCGGCGATGGCATCGCCGATGCGGAACAGGCGGAAACTGCCGCTGAGGTTCGTGCGGACGTCCTGAAGCCCGCCTGTGGTCAGGGCCTCGTAATCCACCTCTCCGCCGTTCGACGACAAGGGCTTCAGGTCGAAATACAGATCGTCCAGCGGGCGGGTGCCGTGATTGACGACCACCTGGTCCACGATCCGGTCACGCGTGACCTTGCCATAGTCGCTGCCCAGAGTGGCCCGCAGCTGGTTGCCCTCTCGTTCGACCGAGATCAGCCGCCAGGTGACGGTGAAGGTGGTGTCGCGGGCCTGCAGGCTGCGCATATAGGGGACCAGGTTCATCGCCATCACCTCGGGGGCGAAAGCGCGGTCGGGGGTGACGATCTCGACCCGCGCGCCGGTCCCGGCGATCAGATCGGCGGCCTGCAGCGCGGCGTGGTCGCCCGCGTCGTCGAAGATCAGGACGTTCTGGCCCGGCTTCACGTCGCCCGACAGGATGTCCCAGGCCGACACGACAAGGTCGTTGCCCTTTGCCAGAACCTCGGTATGGGGCAGCCCGCCGGTGGCGATGATGACCTCGTCGGGGTTGGTGGCCAGGACGTCGCCCGCTTCGGCCACGATGTTGAAGCGGAAGGACACGCCGTGACGCTCGCACATGGCCTGGCGCCAGGCGATGATCGCCATCATCTCTCGGCGGCGTTCCTGCAGCGCGGTCAGGCGGATCTGGCCGCCGGGTTGGTCCGCAGCCTCGAAGACGGTCACGGCATGGCCGCGTTCGGCGGCGACGCGGGCGGCCTCCATGCCGGCGGGACCGGCCCCCACCACCGTGACGCGCTTACGAACAGGCGCGGACGGGATGGTATGGGGCATCGTCTCCTCTCGGCCCGTGGCGGCGTTGTGCAGGCAGAAGGCGAAGCCCCCCTGATAGATGCGGTCCAGACAATAGTTCGCGCCGACGCAGGGGCGGATCTCGTCCTCGCGTCCCTCGACGATCTTACGGACCAGATGCGGATCGGCGATATGGGCGCGGGTCATGCCGACCATATCCACCAGGCCCGAGGCGATGGCATGGCGCGCGGTCGGCACGTCGGGGATCTTGGCGGCATGGAAGGTGGGAAAGTCCGTCGCCTGGCGGATCTGTCCCGCGAATTCCAGATGCGGTGCGTTGCGCATTCCCTGGACGGGGATCACGTCGGTCAGTCCCGCATCCGTGTCGATATGGCCGCGCACCACGTTCAGGAAATCGACCAGGCCGCTTTCCTTCAGCTTGCGCGAGATGGCGATGCCGTCGCCCGCATCCAGGCCCCCCGGCAGGCATTCGTCCCCGGTATAGCGCACGCCCACGATGAAGTCCGGCCCGCAGCGTTCGCGGATGCCGCGCAGGATGTCGAAGGTAAAGCGCAGCCGGTTATCCAGATCGCCGCCATAAGGGCCGTCCAGGTCATTGGTCAGCGGCGACCAGAACTGGTCTATCAGATGGCCATAGGCCTGCAGTTCGATCCCGTCCAGGCCCGCAGCCTTCATCCGTTCCGCAGCATCGACATAATCGCCGATGATGCGGGCGATGTCCCAGTCCTCCATCTTCTTCGGAAAGGACCGGTGCGCGGCCTCGCGCTGATGACCGGGCGATACCACCGGCAGCCAGTCGGCCTTGTCCCAGCGGGTGCGCCGGCCCAGATGCGTCAACTGGATCATCACCGCGCAGCCGTGGTCGTGGCATTCGTCGGCAAGCTGCCGCATCCAGCCCACGACCTCGTCCTTCCAGGCCAGGATGTTGTTGAAGACCGGCGGGCTGTCCCGTGACACCGAGGCCGAACCCGCCGTCATCGTCAGCGCCACCCCGGCCTTCGCACGTTCCACATGATAGGCGCGGTAACGCCCCTTGGGCATCCCGTCCTCGGGGTAGGCCGGTTCATGGCTGGTGATCATGATCCGGTTGCGAAGCGTCAGGTGCTTCAGCTGGAAGGGCTGGAGAAGGGGGTCGGTCGCCATGGGTCTGCCTGAGCATCAACGTGCAGGATGAATCATGTTCAAAATGTACACCTATGTCAACAAGGGAAACATAAATGAACTTGCCACAGATCATGATGAACAATTCGCTTGTTCGACAGGGTGTGACCGCGTACCCATCAGCCATGAAGCGTGACGATGCAGCGGAAAAGGGATGGCGCGGCTCTCGCGAGGGCTGGCTCGAGGTCGGCTATCAGGCGCTGATCGACGGCGGCGTTGATGCCGTGAAGATCCTGCCTCTTGCCAAGCGGCTGAACCTGGCACGCACCAGCTTCTATTGGTTCTTCGAAGATCGCGAAGCGCTGCTGGCGGCCCTGATCGACGGCTGGGAACAGCGCACCACGAAGCCGCTGGTCGATGCGACCTCGCGCTATGCCGAAACGGTATCCGAGGCGATGCTGAATGTGCTGACCTGCTTCCTGGCGGCAAACACCTTTGATTCCCGTCTGGAATTTGCGGTGCGAAGCTGGGCCTTGCAGGACGAGGGCGTGGCCGACCGTGTGAAGGCCGCGGACGAGGCGCGCCTTCAGGCCATAGCCGCCATGCTGGTCAAGTGGGGCAACCATCCCGACGAGGCCGATATCCGTGCCCGCACCGTCTATCTGGTCCAGATCGGCTATATCTCGATGCAGGCCAGGGAAGATATCGAAACCCGTCTTGCCCGCATCCCCATGTACGTCAGGATCTATACGGGCCAGGATCCCGAACCACGCGAAATCGCCCGCTTCAATGCCGGGATTCGCCAGGGGCAGGGGTGATAAGGCTGGCAATCCGAAGGGCAGCCCGCAGGACGGAGGCATCATGCGCATAGGGATCATCGGCGCCACGGGTTGGCTGGGATCGGCTCTTGGCGGTCGGCTGCTGGCCCAGGGGATCGTGAGGCCGGATCAGTTGGTGGTCGCCAACCGCAGCGGCGCCCGCGCGACCTATCACGGCCATTCCGTGAGATGGGCGCAGGACTGCGCTGAACTGGTCGGGCTGTCGGACGTGGTTGTCGTTTCGGTCCGGCCGGACGACTGGCCCGCGCTGCAGCTGCACGCGACCGACAAGCTTGTCCTGTCCTTCATGGCGGGGGTCGGGGCCGATCGGCTGGCCGCCTGTGGTGGTCGCATCGTCCGGGCCATGCCCAATGCCGCCGCCGAGATCGGCGGGTCCTGGACGCCGTGGTGGGCCGATGACGGCGTCACGGCCGAAGATCGGCAAGCTGTCACGACCATCCTGTCCGCCATCGGCACCTCGGACGAGATTGGTGATGAAGCGCAGATGGACCTGATGACGGCCTTGCCGGGGTCCGGCGCGGCCTATCCGGCGCTCATGGCCATGGCAATGGCAGAGTTCATGACCGGGCAGGGCGTACCCGAACGGATCGCCTGGCGCGCGACTGAGGCTGCGGTATGCGGCGGGGCCGCCATGCTGGCGGGCCGGATCGCGGATGCCCCGGCCCTTGTCGCCGCATACCGCGACTATCGCGGCACCACGGCGGCGGGCATCGAGGCGGCCGAGGCGGCAGGTTTTTCGAAAGCGATCAAGGACGCATTGCTCGCCGCGACCGAAAAGGCGCGCGCCCTGGCCGTCCGACCCGAGTAGCCTTGGCCGGACGAGCCGTCTGCCGACGATCCATGTTGGCGATCCCGCGCGACCGCCATGCCAGTGATCGCGGCCCTTCGAGGATGCCACAGCCTTGTCATCCTCTATCCATCCCCCAAACGATCCACAGAATTTGTGGACAAGTCATGCTGCTGCGGCGTTTGGGCGGATATCGCCAGGAGGCAAGACTTGACGATGACCAGTCCGATCATTAGCTAGCTAACGAATTTGCAGCCGTCCGATGATCATGCCTACATCCTCGACCTTTCTCGATACGCTCTTGCACCTGATGCGCGACCTGCGCCGCAGCTATGATGCGCGGGCAAGCGCCGTTGGCCTGACCCTGTCGCGTGCCCGCGCCTTGACGATGCTGTCGCGGATGGATGGCGCGACGCAGGCCGATCTTGCCGCCGCCCTGGAAATCGAGGCGCCCACACTCAAGCGCCAGATCGACGCCCTGGAACATGCGGGCTTTGTCGAACGCCGCCCGGCGGCGGATGACGGGCGCAAGAACGCGCTGTTCCTGACCGACCGGGGGCGCGACAGCGCGGTTGTCGATTTCACCCGCCGGATGCGGGCAGAACTGGTGGCGGGCATCCCGGCCGAGGATCTGGCGGTGGCGCAGTCGGTTCTGGACCGCATCGCCGCCAATATCGCAAGGCTGGACCGGGAATGACCGAAGCACCTGCCCAGGCGCCGACCCCCGTGGTCCATCCGCCGCTGCCGCTGTCCCAGGCCGTGGCCTATATGGGCGCGGCGGTCGTGCTGGCCTTGGCGCAGGGGCTGGGGCAGGGGTTTGTCGCCGCGAACATCCCCCCGATCGCGGGCGATCTGGGCATCACCACCACCCAGGCAAGCTGGCTGATGGCGGCCTATATGATCCCGCGCGCCTCGCTGCCGCTGCTGCTGATCAAGATCCGCACCCAGTACGGCCTGCGCCGCTTTGCCGAACTGGGCATCATCGCCTATGTGGCGGTGGCCTTTGCATCGGTCTGGATCACGGACTTCCGGTCCGCCGTCGTGGTGCAGGCGCTGTCGGGGGCGGCGGCCGCGCCCCTTTCAACCCTTGCCTTCATGTACATGCTGGAACCCCTGGCCCCCGAATGGAAGATGCGCCTGGGCCTGCCCGCCGCGATGGCCGTGATGATGGCGGGGCCCACACTGGCCCGCGTCGTGTCGCCCGCGCTGATCGGAGACGGCGGATTGACGGGGATCCACCTGACCGCGCTTGGCCTGGCGATGGTGTCGCTGATGCTGGTCTTTCGTCTGCCCCTGCGGCCCGTGCCGCATATGAAGGTGATCCAGCCGCTGGATTTCGTCAGCTTCCTGTTGATCGGCTTCGGCTTTGCGGGGCTGACCATCGGCTTCGTGATGGGGCCGATCCATTACTGGACCGACGCTCCATGGGTCGGGCTGCTGCTGGCGGCTTCTGTCGCGTCCCTGGCCATGGCCGTCGCGGTGGAGTTGAACCGGGCCGCGCCGCTTCTGGACATCCGCTGGCTGGCAAGCCCCGCCATGCTGCACCTGACGGCCACGCTGTTCCTGTTCCGGCTGATCCTGTCGGAACAAAGCGCGGGCGCCCCGCGCATGTTCCAGACGCTGGGCGTCGCGCCCGCGCAGATGACCGGGCTGTTTGCGGTGATCGTCGGGGCAAGCCTGCTGGGCGGCCTGGCCTGTGTGGCCTGGATGCGGCCGAACCGCGTGGGTGCCCTGCACCTGGTGGCGCTGCTGCTGATCGCCGCGGGGGCCTTCATGGACGCGCAGGCGACCATCGACACCCGCCCCGCCCAGATGATCGCCAGCCAGGCCTTGATCGGCTTCGCGGGGATGCTGTTCCTGCCACCGGCCATGATGGCGGGGCTGATCCAGGCCCTGGCGCGGGGGCCGCAATATCTTCTGTCCTTCGTGATCGTCTTCATCTCGACCCAGTCGCTGGGCGGGGTTCTTGGGTCGGGGCTGTTCACGACCCTGATCAACCACCGCCAGGCGGCCCATTACGCGACCCTGACCGAACAGCTTGCCACGGCCGATGCGCCGACCGCCCAAGCCATCGCAGCCCGCGCCGCCGCCCTTGCCGCCCAGATGCCCGATGCCGCCGCGCGCGGCGCCCAGGCGGCTGCCCAGATCGCCCAGGACGCAGCCGCGCAAGCCTATGTCATGGCCTATAACGATGCTTATCTTCTGACCGCCCTGATCGCGCTTGGCGCGGCCTTTGTTCTGGTCCTGCACCTGCTGCGGGACCGGATGGTCCTTCGCCTGACGGCCCGGGTCCAGGCGGACAAGACCCAACCGGATGCGACCCCATGAAAAAAGAAAACCTGCTTCCCACCGTCATCGCCCTGGTCATCGGCATCGCGGGCGTCCTGCTTCTGCTCTATGCTTGGCACCTGCCGCCCTTCCAGCCGTCGGAACCGACGACCGAGAACGCCTATATCCGCGGCAAGGTCACGACCATCGCCCCGCAGGTCACCGGCTATGTCGCCGCCGTCGAGGTCACCGATTTCCAGACCGTCAAGGCAGGCGACGTGATCGCGCGCATCGACGACCGCATCGCCCGCCAGAAGCTGGCCCAGGCCGAGGCGCAACTGGCCGCCGCCCACGCCATGATGGAGGTGGCGACCCAGAACGTCGCCTCGGCCGAGGCAGTGGTCAGGGCCGACCAGGCGGGGGTGGATGCCGCCCGATCGGCGCTTGCAACCGCACGGACCGGCTGGAACCGCGCCCAGGAGCTTCAGGCCCGCGGCGTCGCCTCGCAATCGACGGCCGAACAGTCCGAACTGTCGCTGCAACAGGCCCAGGCCGCCGTCACCCAGGCCCAGGCGCAACTCGACGTGCAGCGCGAGGCGGTGAAATCGGCGCGCGTCGCCCTGCAATCGCGGCAGGCCGACATCGCCAGCGCCGAGGCCGCGGTCGAACTGGCCCGGATCGAACTGGACAACACCGTGATCCGCGCGCCCGCCGATGGTCGCCTGGGCCAGGTCGGCGTGCGGGCCGGCCAATATGTGACGCCCGGCACGGCGCTTGTATCCCATGTCGGCAGCGATACCTGGGTGATCGCGAACTTCAAGGAAACCAGCCTGACCGGCCTGCGGACCGGAGAGGTCGTGCATTTCACCGTGGACGCGATGGAACACCGGGACTTCACGGGCCGGGTCGAATCCTTCTCTCCGGCGACGGCGTCGGAATACAGCCTTCTGGCGGGCACGAACGCCACCGGCAACTTCACCAAGATCGCGCAGCGCCTGCCGGTCCGCATCGCCATCGACAAGGGACAGCCCATGGCGGAACACCTGCGCCCCGGCATGTCGGTGGTGGTCCATGTGGATACAGGCGGCGCCGCGGATTGAGCCTTTGGCCAGACGCAACGCCACAAGGCGGTTGAACCCCGCCTGCGCCTGCGGAAAGATGCCCGCAAATTTCAGACGGAGTGACCGATGGACCGCGACAGCCTGGAACTGAGAACGACCGTCACCGCCGATGGCACGCTGCGGCTGGAACTGCAGCCTGTGACCTTGCCCGAACCCGGCCCGGGCCAGCTTCTGGTCCGCGTCGAGGCTGCGCCGATCAATCCTTCGGACTTGGGACTGATGTTCGGTCCGGCCGATATGGAAACGCTGGCCTGGGACGGCCAGGCCCTGACTGCCCGCATCCCTCCGGCCGTCATGGCGTCCATGCGCGCCCGGATCGACCAGCCGCTTGTGCCCGGCAACGAAGGCGCGGGCACGGTAATCGCGGCAGGGCCGGACCAGCAGCACCTGCTGGGCAAGCGGGTCGCCATGCTGGGCGGGTCGATGTATGCGAAACTGCGCCTGATCGCCGCCGGCGACTGCCTGGTCCTGCCCGAAGGCGCCGGGGCCGAGGAAGGCGCCGCGCTGTTCGTCAACCCGATGACCGCGCTTGGCTTTGTCGAGACCATGCGGGCCGAGGGGCACAGCGCCATCGTCCACGCGCCTGCCGCATCGAACCTGGGCCAGATGCTGGTGCGGATCTGCAAGGCCGGCGGCATCGGCCTGGTCAACATCGTCCGCAGCCCCCGGCAGGTCGCCCTGCTGCGCGACCTGGGCGCCGAGCATGTGGTGGACAGCAGCAGCGACAGCTTTCGCGACGACCTGACCCAGGCCATCACCGCCACCGGCGCCACACTGTCCTTTGACGCCATCGGCGGGGGCGAGATGACCAGCATCGTCCTGACCGCCATGGAAACCGTCGCGCAGGGCAAGATGGAAAGCTATGACCGCTATGGTTCGGCGGTGCTGAAACAGGGCTATATCTATGGCGTCCTGGACACCGGGCCCACGATCCTGCGGCGCGGCTTCGGCTTCAGTTGGAGCGTGGGGGGCTGGCTGCTGTTCCGGGCCCTGCAAAAGCTGGATCCGGCGGTTATCGGGCGGATGCACCAGCGGATCCTGGCCGAGATGACGACGACCTTCGCCAGCCATTATACCGCGCGCGTTACGCTGGAACAGGCGCTGCAACCCGAAACCGTGGCGGCTTATCTGCGCAAGGCCACGGGGGAAAAGTATCTGATCACCCCGTGAGAACGGGAAGTGGCTTGGGGTCGTGGTGCATGGGCAACACCGGGGCGATGCGGGATATCATTTCGCAAGTGCCGGAACCTGGGGGCGGGGCAGGGCTGTTGGGTTTGTGAAACCTGAACCCGGGAACATCCCATGCCTATCGTCAGCTTTTCCCCAAACCCCTTCGACTGGACCATCGGCGTCTTTTCCGTGGCCGACGAAAGAGGAAACGTCACGGCCCGCCGCTGCTGTTTCGGTCCTTATGTCGTCACTTGGCACTAAGGCTTGCGACTTTCCGAATTGCCGCTGAGGCCCGCCTTGCGCGACGGATGGCCTGTGCCGAGGATGCCTGATCTTGCCGGCATCGTGTCGCCGCGCATCAAGGCTGACAGACCTGCTGGTCGTGGTCGGTCTCGGCGCCCTGTCGGGCTGATGACCAACCTGACCATCGGGGGCGCGGATGCGACCTTGCCAGTCAGGATGAACCGGCAGGCTTTCAGATATCTGGTCGTGCGCAGGCGTGAACCTTGCCCGCCGCAAAGGCCGATTGAATTGTTGACGGGCCAGGTTTTGCGGGCTTACCTGCCGCACCGCGGAACAGGTGAAGGCGAGGGATACAGGTGGAGCAAAGGTGGCTTGGCAACCGCAAGGTCGGTGCCATCGGCTTCGGCGCGATGAGCTTTGGAGGAATGTTCGGCCCCACGGACGAAGCGACATCCCTGAGATGCCTTGACGCAGCGGTTGACACGGGCATCAGCCATATCGACACCGCCAACATCTATGGCATGGGCCTGTCCGAGGAGATCATCGGCAAGTGGGGATGCCGGGATGTGCACCTTGGCACCAAGTGCGGCATCATCAACGGGCCGCCTCGGGCGGTGCGCAATGACGAGGCCTATATCCGCGAGTGTCTGGAGGAGTCCCTTCGACGATTGCGTCGCGAGCATGTCGATCTTTACTACATCCACCGCCGCCAGCCCGAGATCCCCATCGAGGATCTGGCAGGAACGATGGGAAGGCTTGTCCAGGAAGGAAAGATCGGCGGGTATGGCCTTTCCGAGGTCGCGCCCTCGACCGTTCGCCGGGCCCATGCCGAACATCCCCTGACTGCTGTCCAGAATGAATTCTCGCTTTGGACGCGCCTGCCTCAGCTTGGCCTGATCCAGACCTGCAGGGACCTGGGTGTCGCCTTTGTCGCCTTTTCCCCGCTGGGACGGGGAATGTTCGGCCGCGATCCCTTGAAGCGCGACTTCCGCGCCGGGATCGACTTCCGGGACACCAATCCCCGGTTCGTCGAGCCGAACTTCTCGGCCAATCTGGCTGCCATTGCGCCATTCCGCGCCCTTTGCGCCGAACGGGGGTGGACGGTCCCCGGCGCGGCGCTTCGCTGGGTCCTGGGGCAGGGGGAACACATCATTCCCATTCCGGGCACCCGGTTGGCGGCGCATCTTGGCGACTGGAACCCTCCGGCCCTGAAGGCATCCGACCTCGAGGAGATCGGCGACATTCTTCCGGCCGGATTTGCGCATGGCGACCGGTATGGTGATCACCAGATGGCCTTCGTCGAGCGATACTGCTGAGAACGGCGGCTGAACCGGCTTCGTCGCAAGGGGGCGGAACGGTTTGACGGCCTGGACCGTTGCCATGGATCGAAGGAGTTTTCCGATGATCCGAGCGGTTCTCGCCACGGCCATCACGCTCGTCGGTACCTGGTATGCCGGGGCCCTTGTTCTGTCGCGCGTCGATGACGGTGGCGAACAGGCCGTTAGGCGGGACGTTGCCGTCGGGTTGCCCGCAGTTCAGCACATGGCTCGGCAACCTGCCCATCCGCCTTCGGCAAGCCCGCCTTCTGATCTGTCGCTCAAGGTCGCCCGTGCTCCTGCGCCTCGTCCTGCGAAGGTTGACACAGTTCGGCCGGTGCCGCGTCCGGCCACGCCCCGGCAAATCCTGCAAGGCGCTGCCATTCCCTCGCCGCCTGACTCGTTGCGCAATGCAAGCGATCTGTCCTGCATCGCCGTGGCGATTTACCATGAAGCCCGCGACCAGGAGGACTTCGGGCAGCGTGCCGTCGCATCGGTGATCGTTCAACGCGCCGCGATCCCGGGCCGATGGGGTGACACCGCTTGCGAGAATATCGTGCCCTCTCAGTTCAGCTTCCTTACGTCGCGGTACGATTACCCGCCCATAAACGACAGGAAAGCTTGGGAAAGGGCGGTCCGGTTCGCAGCCCAGGCATTGCTGGAAGGCCCGATGCCCGAACTGAAAGGCGCTGACCATTATCACACGACCTCAGTGTCCCCAGGGTGGGTTCCGTCGATGACCCGGGTGCGGCTGATCGACGACCATGTGTTCTACGTCGATCCCCGCTCGTCCCAGTCGCTGTGATGCTTCGCATGATGCCGCGCGGCGGCTTCCGTGTTCCCGGGTTCAAGCCCGCTGGACCGGGCAGGTGCTGACCGCGCGCCTGCCCTGCGGATAACCGCCGTCGATCGCGCGCCACGTCCCCACAGCTTTGCGCGTGAAGGCGAAAAATGCTATCCTGCCAATGGACGCGTCAGGATGGCGCGGATTTTGGTGGTACAGTCATGGTTCAGCATGCGCCAGAACCGCAGCACCAGCCTGCCGCTGATGCTCCGGCTGCCAGATTTCTTCCCTATGATCCAGAAGAATGGAAGCAACGGGTAGCGGCTGCCCGCGCCAAGCGGGAAAAAGTCTTGCGGCAGCGTGCGGAAGATCAGCGCCGGACGGTCGAAGGCGGGTCCGCCAGATCTTCCGGGCGCGCTGACCTGCCTGCCGCCTGGCCGCCCGCCAAGGGGGCGGCGCTGATGCGCATTGCAAAGGACGGGCAGCCAAAGGCCGCAAGCGTCGCGCCGCGTCCTTTCGGTCTGCCCTTGGCCTTTGCCACCTGCACCCAGGCGATGGGCAGGCTTGCCTTTGTCGGCAGAGTGCATCCGATGCTGTTCGGGCTTGTCATTGGCGGTCTTGCGGGTGCCTCTCTCGTCAGTCTTGGCGCAACTCGCCCCGACGGGGGTGATCTTCGGGGGTTGGGTGAACCGCCGGTCTCCTTGGCTGGCCTTTCCGTGGACACGGCACTTTCCCATGTCATGCCGGTCATGTCGGCACCCTCGGCAGCGGAGTTTCAGGAGCCAGAGATTGTTCCCCCGGCTGATCCGCCGGCGACGGCTTTCGCGCCCATCGAAACCCTGTCTGCTCCATCCGCGCTTGGGCTGGAGTTGCCCGTCGTGGCGACGGCGGGTTCTGCGCCCAGCATGTCGGCAATGTCCACCCCTGCTTCCGCTTTCGAACAGCCCGACCTTGAGGCAAGCCAGGAGGTTGCGGCACTGGCACCCGGCGCGGTCGTCGGAGAGGCAGAGCAGACTCTGTTTCTGTCGCCGTCGCAGCTTGCCCGGCCCGATGCCTCGGCCATGGATGCCGGGCCTCGGCAACTGCCGATCTTGCCGGAAACGCCAGCCTTGCGTCTGGCCGTTTACGTCCCCGAGCGCCTGGCGGCCGAAGGGCGGAACGAAACCATGGCGCGGCTTGCCCAAGCGGGATGGTCGGCCCAAGAGGCGTCCACGCCCTTCACGATCGGCGAAACCCATGTCCGGTATTTCCATCCCCAGGATCGGAAGGCGGCCGAGGAACTTGCAGCCTCGTTGGATACAACGGCACGGGACTTCGTCAGCTTCACACCCTCCCCCGAGGAGGGATATCTGGAACTGTGGCTAGGCGGTCAGGGAGCGCCCCCGAAACCCAAGCCGGTCGTCGCGCGCAGAAGCGATCCACAGTCAAGCCGAACCAACATTGACAGGAATGGCGCTGAGGCACCCCAAGCAGCGGAAGGCCGTCGCCGGTCCCTTTTTGGCAGGGGAGACAATGAATGGCCGCGGACCACGAACAGCCGCAATCTGGCCGGCGCCAGGAACAGCACGGCAGGCGATGCCGCGAGAACCGGACACACCACCGGCCGGGGGAACGAGGGTAGAGCCGGGGAAGGCAGAGACGGTGGCGGCAAGGGAACCGGTGCAGGCGGCGGCCATGCCAGTGGCGGTGGGAACAGCGGTGGGAACGGTGGCGGTCGTGCCGGCAGCGATGGCGGCGGCCGCGGAAATGGAGGCAGTAGCGCCGGGGGCCATGGTGATGGAAGGGACAGTGGCGGCGACAAGGGAGGCGACGGCGGCAGAGGAAACGGTGGTGGCCATGGGAATGGCGGCGGAAAAGGAAACGATGGGGGTAAGGGGAACGGCGGCGGCAATGGAAATGGCGGTGGACACGGGAACGGCGGCGGCGGCCACGGCAACGGTGGTGGACACGGGAACGGTGGTGGACATGGGAACGGCGGCGGACATGGGAACGGCGGCGGTAATGGGAACGGTGGTGGTCACGGAAACGGCGGCGGCAATGGGAACGGCGGCGGTAATGGGAACGGTGGCGGAAAAGGGGGTCGGGACTGAACATGCAAGCCATGCGATCAGAACCACCAAGGTTCGGCCCCATTGATGGATCATGGCACAGGCTACCCCGCGCCCGCTTTATCTTGCATCGTCAGGCAAGGCTGACGCGCGTTTTCATGCGCTGCTTCAGCAGGCTTTTCGGAACAGCCAAGCACCTGCAGCAACAACCGACACCGACGGCTTCCGCGTGCCCCGTGGGATTCATTGCAGGTGACAGGTGGTCGCGCTGCCTTCGCCGGACGTCGTATGGTGCAGGACGTTCATGATCGTCCAGGCGACAGCCCTTTGATGACGCTTGCCGGCCCGAAACACAGGCTGTGAAATATCGGCCGGACCAGCTACGCTGATTACCGGCCCAGTTCGCACATCTTCTGAACGATCTCGCTTGTCGGGTATGGTTTCGGGAAAAAGCAGGCGCCTTGCGGAAGGTCCTCTTGCGCTGCATCCAGCATCCCCGACGCGATGATGATATGGATATGAGGCCAGGTCTTGCTGACACGAGCGGCCAGATCCAGACCGTTCATGGAACCAGGCATATCGACATCGGTGAACAGGAACGCGATGCCGGTTTCCCTTTCCAGGACAACCAACGCTGCATCGGCCGACCTTGCCTCGAAGGTGCGAAAGCCCGCATCCTGCAGCATGTCCACCGCCTCCATGCGGATCAGGACTTCGTCTTCCACCACAAGGACCGCTGGGCAGGGCTGCTGTGTCCGTTCCATGACTGCTCTGTGCTCGGTCTGTTTATACGAAGCCGTTGTCTTGCTGAGACAGGCCCTCTGACGGAGCTCTCAGTTCGAAAACCAAACCATCCTGTTTGTAGATCAGTTCCGCCGATCCGTTGAAGTATCCGGCCAGTGCCTGTTCGATCATGCGGCTTCCGAAGCCTTTTCGGGACGGCGGTGCGACCGGCGGACCATCCGCCTCGGTCCAGTTCAAGTGGAACTCACGCTCATTGCCGCAGGGCGTCTCGCACCACTGGACGCGGACATGGCCTCCGTCATTCGACAGGGCGCCATATTTCGCGGCGTTCGTGGCCAGTTCGTGCAGCGCCATTGTCAGGGCCAGGGCCTGTTTCGACCCGATCGGCAAGTCGGGGCCTTCAAGGATGATGCGGCCGTCCTTCATGCGGTGGGGGGTCAGCGCAGCCTCGATCACCTCGGTGATCGACGTTTCGGTCCAGGTCGCTTTCACAAGGCGATCATGCGCCTGGGCCATCATGCCGACCCGAGACTGGATCGAGGTCCGGGCGTCGTCAAGGCTTTCGGCCTGCCGCAGGGTCTGGGACACGATCGCATGGACCATGGCCATCGAATTCTTGACCCGGTGGTTCATCTCGCCCAGCATCAGCCGACGTTGTTCTTCTTCAAGCTTGATCCGGTTGATGTCGGTGCAACTGCCGTACCATCGGATGATCCGTCCTTCCGCATCGCGGACGGGCTGAGCGCGGCCAAGAACCCAACGGTATTCGCCCGAATGATGCTTCAGGCGATACTCGATCTCGTACGGCTGCCCGCTTTCCAGGCTGTGACGCCAGCGTTCCCAGGTTCTTGAAAGATCATCGGGATGGAACAGGTCCGCCCATCTTTCACCATCGGTCGAACCCTGCGGCATGCCCGTGAATTCATACCAGCGGCTGTTGTAATAGTCATGGTATCCGTCCGGCTGCGTGGACCAGATGATCTGGTCGACCGAGTCGGCGATCGCGTGGAACTTGGCCTCGCTTTCGTAAAGCTGGGCCTCTCGCATCTGCAATTCCTGCATCCGGTCCCGGGCCTCGTACTGCCGGGCCCGTGCCTTGAGCGCCGAACGGACAGATCGCACCAGCTCCTCGGCGTGAAGGGGACGCGACAGCAGGACGGCGTTCTGCAAGGCGTCGATGGCCATTCCTGCGCGGGCAGGGCGGTGGTGTACGGTGCCGTTTGCCAGGACGATGAACGGGACATCCGACCAAGACGGTTGACCGGACAATGCCTCGATCAACCGCCGGTCGCCCGTTCCCGCGGCCAAGGCCTCCTCCGTGACAAGCGCGACCCCGATGCAGTCCCCGATCAACGAGGCCAGTCCGCCGATGTCGCGCACGACGATCGAAGGGATCCCGACCTTGCCCAACAGATCGACGGCCACGGCGGCATCCCGCCCCCGCGGCGCCAGGACCACGACCGACAATCGTCCGTCGGTTGCCGCATCCGGGTCTTGCCGCGGGTCTGTCGGGCGGCCGATCACGATGGGCACGTCTCGTCTTGATCCAGAGGTGCGGGACCGCCAGCCGTCGGAACCAGGATCGGTGTCCCGGAAAGGAGGCCCATGAAGTTCCGGATCGGCTTCCCGATCGCAAGACCGTTCCCATCGATCTTCAATTCACGGACCGTCCGTTCGTGATCGGACGTGCGCGTCTTGATCACCGCGATGGACTTGCGCACCTCGCCCTCTGCCTCGAAGAAGCGCAGCATCACCACCGTATCGGCCAGGTAGCTGATGTCGAGATCGGCACGCAGGTCGCCCATGACGCCATGCTGCCCCAGGATCATCAACGACACCACACCCTGCTGCGCCAGATAGCTCAGCAATTCGTGCATCTGCAGGACAAGGAAGTTGTCGCTGGGCATTGCGTGCAGATAGGCATTGAGGCTGTCGATCACCACAAGGCGGGCATTATCCCTTTCCACCGCGTCGCGGACGGCGCCGGCAAATTCGCCCGGCGACAGTTCGGCCGGATCGATCTGCCTGATCTCGAGAAGCCCGTTGTCGATGAAGGGTTGCAGATCCATGTTCAAGGCCTTGGACCGGATCAGCAATGTTGCAAGCCGTTCGTCGAACAGGAAATAGGCGGCCTTCTGGCCGCGCCTCATCGCGGCGATCATGCAGCGTACGGCTGTCGTGGTCTTGCCCGCGCCGGCCGGTCCGGCCAGCAAGGTATTCGTTCCCGGAAACAGCCCCTGGCCCAGAAGCGCATCCAGTTCATCAATGCCGGTCGTGACGGGTTCGCTGGAAAAGCTGCGGTGATGATCGGCCGCGATCAGACGGGGATAGACGCAGACTCCGCCCCGTTCGATCGTCAGGTCGTGATAGCCTCCGTGATACTGAAGCCCACGCATCTTGATCACACGCAGCCTGCGCCGCTCGGATCCGAAATCATTGGCCATCTGTTCCAGCGAGATCACCCCATGAGCGATCGAATGAAGCTGCAGATCCCCGGGTTCGGCCGTCCGGTCATCCAGCATGAGAACGGTGCAGTTCCTGCGGGCGAAGAAATGCTTCAGCGCCAGGATCTGCCGACGATAGCGAAGCGGATTTTGCGCCAGAAGCCGCAGTTCGGACAAGCTGTCCAGCACCACCCGCGCCGGATCGGTCTTCTCGACCAGTTCGAAGATGCCGCGGACCGTTTCGCCCAGCTCGACCTCGCTGGGATGCAAGAGAGACTGTTCGTAATCCGCCCCGAATTCGTCTTCGGTGAGGATCTCGAAGACGTCGATCCCCTCCAGGGTAAAGCCATGCGACTGCGCGACCGCGTGCAGTTCGTTCTCGGTTTCGGACAGGGTGATGTAAAGGCCTCGTTCACCGTTGCTGCGCCCTTCCAGCAGGAACGCAAGCGCCAAGGTCGTCTTGCCAGAGCCGGGGGTTCCCTCGACAAGATAAAGTCGCGACGGGGTCAATCCCCCGCGCAAGACAGCATCAAGGCCGGATGTTCCGGTCAGCAGTCTTTTCTGGGGATCGACCCCGCTCGTCTCGCGCATGTTGGCGATGCCCTGTCCTGAAAAAGCGGCCGGTCTGGATAAAGAAGGCCCAGACTGCTTCCATGATGAACTCATCTTCTTTCAGCACGTTCCCCAGACGCGCCTTGGATGCAAGCCACCTATCGCGTTAGCAGCACTTGCTCCACCTGATAAGTGTCGGTGGATCAAGGAACATGCCCGCATGCCGGGCGGGCGACGCCCCGACGATGCTGAATGATGCGTTTAGCCTGCCGGGCAGGGGGGTTGGCTGCCATAACCGGCAGATTACCGCATGTCTCTGGCAGAGAACCGCTTTCTGTTCCAGGGGGAGGGGATTGGCGATACCGGACGCGCGATCCCTTGAATGCCCTGGGCGCGCACGCCCGATATCCCTTCCTTGGATGCGGGCAGGGCAGGGGATCCGAAAAGCCTAAGACCTGGATTCAGGCAAATTCACCCGGCAATCTGCGCTGCAAGACCTGCGGGCGTGACACCGATGTGCATTACGCGTAGCACTCGGGGAACGACTGGAACCCTGATCCGCGGTATAAATGAGCAATCCTTCCGAAGAACGCCGTATTGATCTTGAAATTCACCGCACCAAGGCAAGCTCCGACCCTTTTGCGGCGGCGATGCGCGCCACGCGGATGCCCATGCTCATCACCGATCCGCGGCAGCCCGACAATCCGATCGTCTTCGTCAATGACGCCTTCGGCAGGCTGACGGGATATACGCGAGAGGAGACCCTGGGCCGCAACTGCCGTTTTCTTCAGGGTCCCGGCACCAATGTCGATGACGTTGATCGCTTGCGTCAGGCCATCGCAAGGCGCGTTCCGGTCGAGGTGGAACTGCTGAACTACAAGAAGGACGGCGGCATCTTCTGGAACCGGGTCCTTGTGTCGCCGGTCTTCGATGGCGATGACCTGACCTATTTCTTCGCCTCGCAACTTGATGTCACGAAGGACAAGATCGCCGGACTGGCGGCTGACGGGTCTTCCGAGGAGGATGCGCAACGTCGGATTGCCGATCTGATCGCTGCCGAGGACCGGCTGCATTTCACCTTGAAGGCGGGTGGTCTTGGCACCTGGACCTTGGACATACAGAACCAACGGCTTGTCGTGTCTGCTTTGTGCAAGGCAAACTTTGGACGCGGCCCAAGCGACGAGTTCGGATATCAGGACCTGCAGTCCTCCATCCACCCCGAAGACTATGAACGCTGGCAGCGAACTCTCCACGCTGCGTTCGAGTCGGACGGGAACTTTCATATCGAGTACCGGATCAACCTGCCTCAGGGGGGCCTGCGCTGGATCGAAATCCGGGCAAAGACACGCTTTGACGACGCCCATCGACCTGTCACCCTCAGTGGCATCTCTCTCGACATCACAGAGCGCAAGGAGGCGGAGGCCTATAGGGCATTGGTGACGCAAGAGATGAACCATCGCATCAAGAACACGCTGGCGACCGTTCAGTCCATCGTCAGCCAGTCGCTTCGCGCAGAACTGCCCTCGAACGAGATGCGAAAGATCGTCGCCGAGCGGATCGAGGCACTCAGCGGCGCCCATGACATTCTTGCGGAGAATGATTGGGATGTAGCCGGTCTGCGGCAGACGGTGGAGCGTGCCTTGCGCCCGTTCAATGCCGACGGCCGCATCCATTACTTTGGCTCCGATCTGGAGATCAGGCATGCCGTCAGCAGCGCGCTGACGCTGGCGCTGCACGAGCTTGCCACAAACGCGCTCAAGTATGGGGCCCTTTCGGGCGACAGCGGCCGGGTGCGTATCGAATGGAGCGTCAACGAGAGCGAGTTCGTGTTGACCTGGGACGAGATCGGCGGCCCCGAGGTGACGCCGCCGACCCGAACCGGCTTTGGCAGCCGCATGATCGAGAAGGTCCTGTCAGCCACTGTCGAGGGCAGCGCGGGTGTGGAGTATCGGCCGCAGGGGATACATTTCGAACTTCGTGCATCCATGATGGCCCTGACGGGTTCTGCAACGAAGAACAGATAGAATGTGTCATCCAGCGGCCACGATCTTGCGCCCGAACTGTCCAAGGTGATGACGTGGTCCAAGGCCAGGCACCGATTTCCCGGCGTCCTGCTGAAACGATCCAGCGAAGGCGCCGCCCATGCCTTTGTGGCACAGACATGCCGAACCGGCCTTGGAAAAACGATTTCGCCCAGCTTCCAGCCGGCAGCAAGGTCTATCAAGATGCCGTCCAAGCCGACGCGCTATCCGGCTAGGGCCTTGGTCATATCTGCCGCCAGTTCTCAGTCCGGCGCTCTAAAGGAGACGAGGATACTTGCCGAACTTGCATCCGTGTTGCTTTCACAACTTCATTGGTGTCGAACACGGAAGGTCGCACTGCAAGACAGGGCCTCCACGCGGACGCGCTAGCCCAAATGCGACCTCGGTTGCTGGGAAAGTTTCGCCTTTCTGTAGCCGCGTCCGAGCAGATTGGCCTTGAAGACCTCCGCAGGCGTTCGGAAGCCGAGGCACTTGCGCGGCGTGGCGTTCAGGCCCGCGCAGAGCTGACGAAGTCCCTCCTGTGAGAGCGAGTTCGGATCGGTGTCGCGACAAAGCCAGCGTCGCAGCCGTTTGTTGGCGTTCTCCACAGCACCTTTCTGCCAGGGCGACTGCGCCTCGCAGAACCACGTTTGCGTGCCCACCTCGGCCTGCAGATGCGGCCAGTCGACGAACTCGGATCCGCGGTTAAAGGTGATCGATCGGCAGGCATGCCGGGGCAGGGGCGTCAGAGCCTGGGCGATCTGCGCCATGATCGGCTTGGTGCGTTTCTCCTCGTTCTTCAACGCCACCAGGAAACGGCTTGTGCGTTCGATCATGGTGGTGACATTGGCAGGACCATATTTCTGCCGGAACAGCACCAGATCCGCTTCCCAGTGCCCAAACTGGCGGCGATGCGCGATAACGTCGGGGCGGAACAAGATGCTGAGTTCCGGCGCAAACTTGGGCGGCGGGCGCTTGCGCAACCGATATCCCCGGCGGCGTCGGCGGCCGGAGGGCAGGTGGCGCCACAGCTCACCTCGACGACCATCCTCTGAATAGATGTGTTGATAGATCGTCTCCTGGCATACCCGGCGCGAGGCACCTTCGTAACGCATCCGGCCGGCGATCTGCTCGGGGGTCCAGCCAGAGCGGAGACAGCGCTCGACCTGGTCACGCAGCCCGGGATCCCGCACCAGCTTGCGCTGCCGTGTCCGGCGTCTATCCGAGTAGCTTTGCGCCACAACGCACCAGTAACCGCTGAGCTTCGGGATCTCGCTGTCGTGGAAATGATTGCGGCGCAGCTCGCGGAAGATCGTCGAACGATGCCGGCCAAGCCTGCGCGCCATCTCGTCAGGGCTCAGCTTCATCTGCCGCCAGCGCTCGATCTTGCGCCGCTCGGAAAGGGAAAGGTGAGAGAACCGAACCTTCATTCTATGATCCTTTCATGGCTCAACCCATTGTTGAGCACAGAAAGTCGCATTTCAGGATAGCGCGTCCCCACGGATGTCATACCAAATAAATAATCTGTATTATGCAACAACAATGCTCTGCGACTATGGCCGGGCTTGTTCTTCCCTGTGTCTTTTTACAAAGTCGCACCTGAAAACCCGCTCGGAGGATGTCATGGCCGTATCGCCACCTGTTTGTGACTTTGGCGCTCCGTGGCACCATTTTGAACTGCCAGGAACAGATGGTCGGACTTACCGGCTGACGGACGTTGCAGGGCCGCGTGGCACCTTGGTGATGTTCATCTGCAATCACTGTCCTTATGTCCAGTCCATCATCGACCGGATCGTGCACGACGCGCGAGAGATGCAGGCTGCGGGCATCGGGGTCGTCGCCATCTCGGCCAATGATGTCGTCGAATATCCCCAGGATGGGCCTGACCATATGAAGGCCGAAGCTGAACGCCGCGGCTTTACCTTTCCTTATCTTTACGACGAAACCCAGGATGTCGCGCGCGCCTATGGTGCCGAATGCACCCCCGACTTCTTCGGCTATAATGCAGAGGGAAAGCTGCAATATCGCGGGCGTTTTGACGCCTCGGCCAGAACACCCGGTCCGGCCGAGGCCCGACGGGAGCTTCTGGAAGCGATGCTGCAAATCGCCGAAACCGGCAAGGGACCGGAAAAACAAATTCCGTCAATGGGTTGCTCGATCAAGTGGAAGGCTGCATGAACGTCTGCCTTGCCCCCTGCCCGATTGTATTCGACCTTGACGGCACCCTGATCGACAGCGCGCCGGATATCCATGCCTGCGTCAATTACGTTCTTGAAGAACATGGCACGCCGCATCTGACGCTGGAGCAGGTGCGCGCCTTCATCGGCGGCGGTGTCGATGTGCTGTGGCAAAAGATCATTGCCGCACAAGAGCTTCAGGATGACAGGAAGCCGGAATACATGGCGGCCTTCATGGCCTGCTATCACGATGCGACACAGTTGACCGCGCTTTTCCCCGATGTGATCCCGACGCTGGAAACGCTTGCGGATCGTGGACACCCCCTGGGCATCTGCACGAACAAGCCCTTGGCGGTCACGCAGGCTGTCCTGTCCCACTTCGGCATCGCGCATCTGTTTGGCAGTGTCATCGGCGGCGACTCGGTTCCCGAACGAAAACCCCATCCCGCCCCCTTGCGTGCCGCCATCCAGGCCCTTGGCGCCGACCCAAGGAATCCCAAGGCGATCTATGTGGGCGACAGCGAATTCGACGCAGCATGTGCATTGGCGGCATCGGTGCCCTTCCTGATCTATACCAAAGGCTATCGCCAGACCCCCATCGAGGAGTTGCCTCACCTGGCATCTTTCGACGACTTCGCGGCACTGCCCGCCATGATCGAGACGCAAGCGTTGGCATTATCCGCGCATTGATCAGCCGGCACGAAGGAACCTGCACACGCTTGACATTGCGGACGCAGATGCGCCAATCCAAGGCTGTGCCACGGAAAGGCTTGTCATGGATCTTCGCCAGCTTACACCGAATCTTGCGGTTTCTCCGCAGATCGACCTTGAAGACGTCGCCCTGCTGGCCGGATCGGGCTTCAAGACACTGATCAACAACCGTCCCGATGACGAAAGCGGTGCGGTGGATCACGAGGTCATGGCAAAGGCCGCCGCTGATGCCGGGATGGAATATCACTATCTGCCCTTCCGACCCGGGCAGATCAGCCCGGATCTGATCCAGGGCTTCGCGGCTGCGCTTGACGGGGCCAAACCGGCAATCGCCTATTGCCGGTCGGGCAACCGGTCCACGGTTCTCTGGGCGCTTGCCCAGTCGGGCAAGCTGTCCGAGGCTGAGGTTCTGAACACCGCTGCCCAGGCAGGCTATGACCTGTCGGGCGTGGTGCCCTTGATGCGGTCCCTGGCGGGCGCCAGCCGCTGATCCTTACGCGGGAACGCCCAAGGCGCGCTTGACATTGGCGGTCCATCCCAACAGGCGCAGGTCGTCAGCGACGATGGCCGGGCGCTTCATCACGCTGGGCTTTGCGCCCATCATCGCCACCGGATCCCCTGCCCGTTCGTCGTCGGACATGCCCCGCCAGGTCAGGCTTGCGCGGTTCACGATCTTGTCGCCGAAATCGGCGACCAGGCGGCTGCGTTCGTCCTCAGTCAGCGGTTGCTTCTGGACGTCGCGGAAATCCACGGTCCAGCCGTTCTCCTGCAAGTCCGCCTGTGCCTTCTGGCAGGTGGAACAATGTGACAATCCATAAAGCGTCAGGGATTTCATGGCAGGATCCAGGTCAGACAAAGGGAACCAGCGGCACACCGCAGGCAGACAGGGTAAGAAGCGCGGCAAGGGCCAGGAACAGTTTCACGGTCAGCTCCGATAGGGTTATGCCGAATGGCTTATTTCCGTCCTGCGCGTGTGCGGCAAGTCACAAATCGCCTGCCGGACCGTGCTTGTGCAGGCTGCGGCGAACCTGACGCATCGCCCACCAGACGATCAGCACCGCGACTGGGGTCAATCCTGCAATCAGATAAGCCTTGTCCACGCCCAGGGCCGATGCCACCGGATAGAGTGCGTAGGACAGCAATCCCACCGTGTAATAGCTGATCGCGACGACAGACAATCCTTCAACCGTATGTTGCAGGCGCAGTTGCAGGTCGGCGCGGCGATCCATGCGTTCCAGCAGCGCCTGGTTCTGGGCGGACCGTTCGACATCCACCCGCGTGCGCAGCAGATCGGCGGCGCGCCGCGTCCGTTCGATCATCGCGCGCAGCCGATCCTCGGCCGAGGCGACGGTGCGCATGGCAGGCCGGTAGCGGCGGCGCATGAATTCGTTCAGCATCTGCCGTTCCAGGAACCGTGTCTCGCGCAAGGCGGAAACCCGGTCCATGACGATCGCTTCATAAGCCTTGGTTGCCCCGAACCGGAAGAAATGCTGGACCGCCTGGGCTTCCAGTTCGGCCGACACCTCCAGCAGTTCGTGCAGCACCGTCTCGGCCGGGCGCGCATCGTCGTGCATGCCGTCCACGATGGCCGACAGGCGCGGTTCCAGTTCGTTGAGACGGCGCGACAGGCTGCGCGACCGGCCGAGGCCCAGCATCGACATCGCGCGATAGGTTTCCAGTTCCACCAGCCGATGCACGATGCGGCCGATCCGGCCAGGCCCCACATCCGGGCGCACGAAGACCGCGAACCGCATCCAACCATCGGGGTCGATGCGGAAATCGCCTGCGATCATCGCGGCTTCTTCCAGCACCCAAACCGCCGTCAGGCTGTCGCGGGCGAACCATGTGCCTATCCGTTCAAGCGCGTCGGCAGGATCTTCCGGCAGGATGTCGACCTGGACCATCACGGCGGCAACCCGACGTCCGGGCGCGGCGGCTTGCCAATCCGCCGAGAAGATCGCCCCCGCGCTTGGATCGAAGGGCCGGATCGGCAGGCCGGGAGTCGTGGCCATGTAGGTCACGAATTCCGTATGGCTTTCCCACTTGAGGTCATGCCTGCCCAACCGCCCCTGGTAATGGCTGTCGTCGGGATCGGGACGTGGCCCGCCATGGCGCGAGGTCAGCGCCGTCAGATGCGCCATGTCCCGGTCCCGGTCGCGATTGGCCGCGTCCCGGGGTTCCTTGAAGGCCACGAACGTGCAGGTCGCGGGGGCTGTCAGGCGGGGCGAGGGGCGGGCATGCAGTTCGTTGACAAGATCGTATCGCAACGGGTGTTCGATATCCGGCCCCACGCCATTCTCCCTTTCAGTTCCTGCGGCTGAACAGGATATACAGCACGCCGCCCAGCACCGCGCCGATCAGCCAGCCAAAGCCGGACAGCGCCTGCAAGGCGGGCAGCCAGACCGTTCCGATGGAAAAGACCGCCGCGATCCCCACTGCCATGATGGCGCGCCGGTTCCAACCGCCATCATAGTAGTAGCGACCCGACGGATCCGCGCTGAACATCTGATCGACATCCAGGCGCCTTTGCTTGACCACATAGTAATCGGCGATCAGGATCCCGTACAACGGTGCAAGGATCGCGCCCAGCGTGTCCACGAAGCCCGCGATGCCGATGGTGGAAATCACCGATACCCACAAGGCCCCGATGACGAAGGCCACCGCTGCGGTGATGATCCCGCCCGTGCGAGCGCTGATCAGCGATGGCGACAGGTTGGCGATGTCATAGGCGGCGGGCACGAAGTTGGCGACCAGGTTGATGCCGACCGTGGCCGCAAAGAACGTCACCGCCGCGATCAGCGTCAGGGCAAGGCTGTCCACGCGTTCGACGATGGCGGTTGGATCGGTCAGCCGTTCTCCGAACAGCACCACGGCACCGGCGGTGATGAACAGCGCTATGAAGGAAAAGAACGCCATGGACACGGGCAGGCCCCAGAAATTGCCCACGCGCATCTGCCGTTCGGTCTGAACGAAGCGCGAGAAGTCGCCGAAATTGATCACCACGGCCGCGAAATATGCCACCATGGTTCCCACCACGGCAATGAAACCCGACACCGTGCTGTATTCGCTGTCGCCGCCCTGGAAGATGACGCCGATCTCTGACCAGATGCCGTTGCCCGCCTGATACCAGATCATCAGCGCCAGCACGATCATCACCACATAGACGAAGGGACCGGCCCAGTTCAGGAACCGCCCCACCCAGGCGATCCCCATCATGAACAGCCCGATCTGGAATCCCGCCACGATGATATAGGCGATCCAGTCCACGCCGTTCAGGCCCAGGAACCCGCCGCCCGTGTCCTCGATGCCGAACAGCGCGTGGATCGCCAGCGCCACGGCGGTCGAGGCGAAATAGGTCTGCACCCCATACCAGAAGATCGCGACGATCCCCCGGATCAGCGCCGGAAACCGCGCGCCCCTCACGCCCATCGAGGATCGCGCCATCACCGCATAGGGAATGCCGTAGCGGACCGAGGGACGGCCCGACAGGTTCACCAGCCACATGACGATCAGCCCCGATACGACGATCGCCGTGAAGGTCAGCCAGCCGTTCAGGCCATAGGACAGGAACAGCGACGCGGCCAGGGTATAGCCGAACAGGCTCTGGATGTCGTTGTTCCAGACGTTGAAGATCTCGAACGCGCCCCAGTGCCGCCGTTCGTGGGGGACGGGCGCAAGGTCCTCGTTGTAGAGCGATGGATCACCGCTGGCGATATGGATATAGTCCGGATGGTTCACTGGTCTGTCCCTGCCCTTGTGGTGTTTCTTTCAACTGCATCACAGCCGAAAGTTGACCTAACGCCAAGCGTGACGATGCAGGGACAAGGTCCGGCGGCGTGAAATCTGTATTGCGGGAAAATGCATTTACAGATTGCCCGCGCCGTGGGCGGTTCGCGCACGAATCAACAGGGGGACGGTCGCCCGTCCCCCTGTTCGTTCTTAGTCGATCATTGGCAGCAGCTTGTTCAGGCTGTCCTTGGCGTCGCCATAGAACATGCGCGTGTTCTCCTTGAAGAACAGCGGGTTCTCGATCCCCGAATAGCCGGTGCCCTGCCCGCGCTTGCTGACGAAGACCTGCTTGGCCTTCCAGACCTCCAGCACCGGCATGCCGGCGATGGGGCTGTTCGGGTCGTCCTGCGCCGCAGGGTTCACGATGTCGTTCGAGCCGATGACGATCACCACGTCGGTCGAGGGGAAGTCCTCGTTGATCTCGTCCATCTCCAGCACAATGTCATAGGGCACCTTGGCCTCGGCCAGCAGCACGTTCATATGGCCCGGCAGGCGGCCCGCGACGGGGTGGATGGCAAAGCGCACCGTCTTGCCCGCTGCGCGCAGCTTGCGGGTCAGTTCGCTGACCGCGCCCTGCGCCTGCGCCACCGCCATGCCGTAGCCCGGCACGATGATCACGCTGTCGGCGTCGTTCAGGGCTGCGGCCACGCCTTCGGCGTCGATGGCGATCTGTTCGCCCGTGATCTCGGCAGCCGGTCCCGCCTCGCCGCCAAAGCCGCCCAGGATCACGCTGACGAAGTTGCGGTTCATCGCCTTGCACATGATGTAGGACAGGATCGCACCGCTCGAGCCGACAAGCGCGCCCACCACGATCAGCAGGTCATTGCCCAGCGTGAAGCCGATGGCCGCCGCCGCCCAGCCGGAATAGCTGTTCAGCATCGACACCACGACCGGCATGTCGGCCCCGCCGATGCCCATGATCAGGTGATAGCCGATGAAGAAGGCCAGCAGCGTGATCAGGATCAGCCACAGGATCGCCGGCCCGACGCCCGCGCAATAAAGGATGCCCAGCAGGATCGACAGGCCCAGTGCGCCCGCGTTCAGCATGTGTCCGCCCGGCAGCTTCCTGGGCTTGCCATCGACACGGCCCGCCAGCTTGCCGAAGGCCACCACCGATCCGGTGAAGGTCACGGCGCCGATGAAGATGCCCAGGAAGACCTCGATCTTCAGCATCGCGATCTCGGCCGGGGTCTTGTTGGCAAGGACCGCCGCGAAGCCCTGGAAGACGTGAACGCCCGGTTCGGCCTTGGCGCGCAGGACGCGGGCCAGTTCGATCTGGGCGTTGAAGCCAACGAAGACCGCCGCCAGACCCACCAGCGAATGCATGGCGGCGACAAGCTGGGGCATCTCGGTCATCTGCACGCGCTTGGCGACGACCCAGCCGATGGCGCCGCCGATGGCAATCATGATGATCGACAACAGCCAGTTGCCCGCGCCCGGCCCGATCAGCGTCGCCAGAACGGCAAGCGCCATCCCCGCGATGCCGTACCAGATCGCGCGCTTGGCGCTTTCCTGCCCCGACAGGCCGCCCAGCGACAGGATGAACAGCACGGCTGCGACCACATAGGCCGCGGTGGTGAATCCGTATTCCATTGCTGTCCCCTTACGACTTCTGGAACATGGCAAGCATCCGGCGCGTGACCAGGAAGCCGCCGAAGATGTTGACGCCCGCCATCAGCACGGCAAGCGCGCCCAGCAGGACGACCCACCAGGACCCGGACCCGATCTGCATCAGCGCGCCCAGGATGATGATGGAACTGATCGCGTTGGTGATCGCCATCAGCGGCGTGTGCAGCGAATGGGCGACGTTCCAGATCACGCGGAAGCCGATAAAGCAGGCCAGCACGAAGACGATGAAATGCGCCATGAAGCTGGCGGGCGCGACGGCCCCGATCACCAGCAGCACAAGCGCACCTGCCACCAGCAGCGTGACCTGCGACCTGGTTTCCGCCTTGAAGGCGGCAACCTCGGCGGCGCGGCGTTCCTCGACCGTCAGTTCGCGCTTCTTCTCCTTGGGCTTCTGTGCCGCGATGGCCGCGATCTTGGGCGGCGGCGGCGGCCAGGTCACGTCATGGTCGCGGGTGACGGTCGCCCCCCGGATCACGTCATCCTCCATGTTGTGCTGGATCACGCCGTCCTTCTTGGGCGTCAGGTCGGCCATGAAGTGACGCACGTTGTTGCCATACAGCTCGGACGCCTGCGCGCCCATGCGCGACGGAAAATCGGTATAGCCGATGATCGTCACGCCGTTTTCCGTCACATGGCGTTCGTCGGGGATGGTCAGTTCGCAGTTACCGCCACGCTCGGCCGCAAGGTCCACGATCACGCTGCCGGGCTTCATCGCCTCGACCATGTCGCGGGTCCACAGCTTCGGCGCATCGCGGCCGGGGATCAGCGCGGTGGTGATCACCACGTCCATCTGCGGCGCAAGCTCTCGGAACTTCGCAAGCTGCTTTTCGCGGAATTCGGGCGACGAGGGCGCGGCATATCCGCCTGTGGCGGCACCGTCCTGCGCTTCCTCGAAATCGAGGTAGACGAACTCGGCGCCCATCGACTCGATCTGCTCGGCCACTTCGGGGCGGACGTCGAAGGCATAGACCTGCGCGCCCAGCGAAACGGCCGTGCCGATCGATGCCAGGCCCGCGACCCCTGCCCCGACGACCAGAACCTTGGCCGGAGGCACCTTGCCAGCCGCCGTCACCTGGCCCGTGAAGAAGCGGCCAAAATTGTTCGCGGCCTCGATCACCGCGCGATAGCCGGCGATATTGGCCATGGACGACAGCGCGTCCATCTTCTGCGCCCGGCTGATGCGTGGCACCATGTCCATGGCGATGGCGGTGATGCCCTGTTCCTTGGCCTGGGCCAGCAATTCGCTGTTCTGGGCGGGATAGAAGAAGCTGATCAGCGTCTGTCCCGGCTGCATCTGCCCGATCTCGGCCTCGGACGGCTGGCGCACCTTGGCCACCACATCGACCGACCGGATCAGTTCGGCTGCGGAAGGCAGAACCGTAACCCCCGCCGCGCGATAGCTGTCGTCCGAAAAGCCGGCCCGCGCCCCTGCCCCGCTTTCGACAAAGACCTCGTGGCCCAGCTTCATCAGATGTCCGGCAGAGGATGGCGTGACGGCAACCCGCGCCTCACCCTCGAAACCTTCCTTCAACGCGCCAATCTTCATGGCTGTGTTGCCCCCCGCTCGCTTTGTTCCGGGTGACAGATAGCATCGCGAAATATTCTTTCACAAGTCCGTGCGTGGCCCATGCAGGACAAATGTCGAATGCCGCCGTGACGCACAAAGAAAACGCCCGAGGCCGGCCGGCCTCGGGCGCATGTCCTGCTTATGCCGAACGATCAGTTCGCCGGCGCCGTGGTTGCCGGCGCGGGAGTCGTCGTGGCAGGAGGCGTGGTGGTGGCCGGTTCCTCGACCGAAACCGCGTCGTCCACGGCCTCACCCACATCGCTGGCCGTATCCGCAGCGGCGGCGGCTGCATCGTCGGCCGCATCGCTGGCGGCGTCGGCTGCATTCTCGGCGGCGGTGCCGGCCGCATCGGCGGCGCTGTCGGCGGCAGACGCGGCGTTTTCGGCGGCATTCTCGGCGGCTGCCGCTGCATCATCCGCAGCCTCTTCCGTCGCGGCGGCCGCATTGTCCGCGGCAGCCTCGGCGTCCTCCGCGGCGGCTTCGGCATCGGCGGCCGCATCGCTGCCGGCGCCGGTTGCGGGCGCGTCGGTGGTCGTCACCGTGGTCGTGTCTCCGTCAACCGCGACGGTATCGTCGCCGGTGAAGCGCTGCAGCACGAAGTAGGCCAGCGCAAGCGCCAGAAGAACGCCGATGATCAACGGCAGCGGCGAGGAGCGACGCTCGACCGGCTCGACATAGGTTTCGTTTCGGACAAGCGGGTCGGCAGGACGCGCGGGATCCGCCGGGCGAGTGCGGTTCGGATCGTTCGGGTCATAGGTCATTGCTGGCCTCCAAAAGTTCTATGATGAGACACCGGTTTAAGCGTCGCCGCAGATGTGTTCTGCCGGTGGTCCCGTGTCAATCATACCGAACGGACCCAGAGGTTGAACCAGCCGACTTGCGACCCGGCCTTCAGGCGACTAACACGTTGGACAAGATGAAGTTCCGCGCGGCGGGGCAGCTTTTTCAAGGCGGGGATGCCATGACCACGACAACCGGGCAGAATGTGCAATTTCTTGCCGACTATCGCCCTTATCCCTTTGTTTTGTCGTCAACCCGCATGACGTTCCGCCTTTCGGCCACGGATACCCGCGTGCTGACCGCCTTGTCGCTGGCGCCGCGCCATCCAGACCGGCCCGAGGACCTTGTTCTGGATGGCGGCAAGGGGGTCCGGCTGCTGTCCCTGACGATCGACGGCGCGGTGCCCGACCCCGCGCATGTCCGGCGCGAGGGTGAAACCTTGACGATCACCGCAGCCGCCCTGCCCCGCCATTCCTTCCTTCTGGAAACCGAGGTGGGCATCGATCCGTCCGCGAACACGGCCTTCGAGGGGCTGTATATCTCGAACGAGATGTTCTGCACCCAATGCGAGGCCGAGGGGTTCCGCCACATCACCTTCTATCCCGACCGTCCCGATGTGATGGCGACATTCCACGTCACCATCGACAGCGACCTGCCGGTGCTGCTGTCGAACGGCAACCCGGTCGGCCAGTCGCAGGGCCGCGCCGAATGGCACGACCCCTGGCCCAAACCGTCCTATCTGTTCGCGCTTGTCGCGGGCGATCTGGTCGCGGTCAGCGACAGCTTCACCACCCGGTCGGGCCGCAAGGTCGCGCTGAACGTCTGGGTGCGGCCCGGCGATCAGGATCGCGCCGGCTTTGCGATGGAATCCCTCATCAAGTCGATGAAATGGGACGAGGATGTCTATGGCCGCGAATACGACCTGGACGTGTTCAACATCGTTGCGGTCGATGACTTCAACATGGGGGCCATGGAAAACAAGGGGTTGAACATCTTCAACTCGAAACTGGTGCTGGCCAGCCCGGAAACCGCGACGGACGGCGATTACGAACGGATCGAGGCTGTGATCGCCCATGAATATTTCCACAACTGGACCGGCAACCGCATCACCTGCCGCGACTGGTTCCAGCTTTGCCTCAAGGAAGGGTTGACGGTCTTCCGCGACCAGCAGTTCACGTCCGACATGCGGTCGGCGGCAGTCAAGCGCATCGAGGATGTCCAGGCCCTGCGCGCCCGCCAGTTCCGCGAGGATCAGGGACCGCTTGCCCATCCCCCGCGTCCCGACCGATACGAGGAGATCAACAATTTCTACACCGCGACCGTCTATGAAAAGGGCGCCGAGGTGATCGGGATGCTGAAGCGCCTTGTCGGGGACGATGGTTATCGCCGGGCGCTCGATCTTTACTTCAACCGCCATGACGGAGACGCGGCCACCATCGAGGACTGGTTGAAGGTCTTCGAGGACGCGACCGGACGCGACCTGACCCAGTTCAAGCGGTGGTATACCGATGCCGGAACGCCCCGCCTGACGATGGCCGAGGATTGGCAACCCGCCGAAGCAGGCGGCACCCTGGCGCTGACCTTCACCCAGGAAACACCCGCCACGCCCAGACAGACCGAAAAACTGCCGCGCGTGATCCCCATCGCCCTGGGCCTGATAGGTCCCAACGGGGATGAAGTCGCGCCCACCCAGGTGCTGGAAATGACCGAGGCGAAGCAGTCCTTCACCTTCGATGGCTTGGGTGCGCGCCCGGTCGTATCGGTCCTGCGCGGCTTTTCCGCGCCTGTCATCTTGTCCCGCCGGTTGGACGACGCCACACGCGCCTTCCTGCTGGCCCATGACACCGATCCCTTTGCCCGGTGGGAGGCTGGCCGCGACCTGGCGCTGTCGGCCCTGATTGCGGCCTCGCAGGGGCAGCCGGTGACCCGCGACTATGTCGAGGCGATCGGCCGCCTGATCGCCGATGACAGCGCAGACCCCGCCTTCCGCGCCTTGTGCCTGAGCCTGCCCGGAGAGGAGGAGATCGCCACCCGCTTGTTCAACCAGGGCATCACCCCCGATCCCGACGCGATCCATGCGGCACGCGAATCCCTGGCCCGCGACCTAGCCGAGACGCATCTGGACCTGCTGTCGCGCCTTTATACCGCCATGACGGTCGAAGGCCCCTATCGTCCCGATGCTGCCGACGCTGCGCGCCGGTCGTTGCGCAACGCGGTGTTGGCACTGCTGACCCGCATCGACGGCGGCGAACGGGCCGAGGTCCTGTTCGGTGTCACAGGCAACATGACCGAACGCATCGCCGCCTTGACGGCTCTGCTGCGGCGCGGACGCGGGCAGGCGGAACTGACTGCGCTGCATGACCTGTTTGCGGACAACCGTTTGGTGATGGACAAGTGGTTTTCCGTCCAGCCGATGGCAGCGCCGCCCGCGCAGGCCGCACAGGTCGCCCGCAGCCTGTCGCAGCGGAAGGATTTCGACTGGAAGAACCCCAATCGGTTCCGCGCGCTGATCGGCGGGCTTTCGGCCAACCATGCCGGTTTCCACGCCGCCGACGGATCGGGTTACGACTTCGTGGCCGATTGGCTGATGCGCATGGATCCCGTGAACCCGCAGATTGCCGCCCGCATGTCCACTGCCTTCGAAACCTGGACCCGATACGACGCGGGTCGTCGCGCCAAGGCCTTGGCGGCATTGGAACGAATCGCCGCAGTCCAGGGTTTGAGCAAGAACACCCGCGAGATGGTGTCGCGGATGATCGCCGCCGGTCGATGATCGCGGTTGCGGGCGCCCCGGCAGCGGGGCAGAAAGGCCGGGATGACTGACCGTTACGCCGATGCCAGGGCCGAGATGCAGGCCCGCCTGGACCCGCTGATCGCAGAACGGGCGCCTTGGCTTTATTCCGGCAAGCCGCATCACCGCATCGCCAAATGGGCGATGATGGGCCTGCTGCGCTATCCGACCACGATCCGGCTGGGTGCCGAGTTCCGGGATCTGCCCACCCCCGAGATCATGCGCCGCATGACCGACCTGATCGTCCGCGATGTCCGGGTCGAGGGGATGGAGCATATCCCCGCGACCGGCCCCGCGTTGATCGTGTCGAACCACCCCACGGGCATCGCGGACGGGATCGTCGTCCATGCGTTGATGTCGCATCTGCGCGACGACCTGTTCATCTATGCCAACCACGACATGATCCGCGTGCTGCCGCAGACGGCGGATTTGATCGCAGGCGTGGAATGGCGCATGGAAAAGCGCAGCCATGCCAAGACCAAGGCCACGATGGATTACACGCGCGAGGCCTTGGCGGCGGGCCGGATCGGGCTGATCTTTCCGTCAGGCCGTCTGGCCAAGCGGCAGGGGCTGACGCTGCACGAACGGCCCTGGATGGCAAGCGCCGCGATGATCGCGCGCAAGTTCGGCGTGCCGGTCATCCCGATGAACATCCGGGCGCGCAACTCGGCGCTGTTCTACCTGCTGGACGCGGTCCATCCCACACTACGGGACGTGACCCTGTTCAACGAGGTCCTGAACAAGCGCAGCCAGCCTTACCGCATCACCGTGGGTGCCCCCATCGACCCCGCGACCCTGCCCAGGGGCGAGGATGCGATCAACGTGCTGCGCGACGCGGTGCTGGCCCTGCCCTCGCCCGGCCCCGATGCCGCGCGCCTGATGCAGGATCGCGGCGGGGCTCGGCTGGTGCGCGGGTCCGAAGGCCTGGCCTAGGCGGCAGTCCCACCCCCGCTTCATCTTCTGTGTGGAAATATCCACGGGGGTCCGGGGGCAGTCAGCCCCCGGCCTTCGCCTGCCCGCAAGGGCAGGAAATCCGGCTCAGACCGCGGCCTTGCGGCTTTCCTCCAGATAGATCTCGCGCAGGCGGGTCGCCACCGGGCCCACCTGCCCCGTCCCCACGGCCGCCCCGTCGATTTCCACCACCGGCATCACGAAAGCCGAAGCCGAGGTGATGAAGGCCTCGTCTGCGTCTTGCGCTTCCGCGATCGTGAAGCTGCGTTCCTCGACCTGCATCTGCGCCTCGGCGGCAAAGCGAAGCACAGCGGCGCGGGTGATGCCGTGCAGGATGTCGTTCGACAGCGCGCGGGTGACGATGGTGCCGTTCTTGACGATATAGGCGTTGTTGCTGGTGCCCTCGGTGACCAGGCCGTCCTCGACCATCCAGGCGTCGTCCACACCGCGGGCCTTGGCCTCCATCTTGGCCATGGACGGATAAAGCAACTGCACCGTCTTGATGTCGCGGCGCGCCCAACGCGCATCCTCGATGCTGATGACCTTCCAGCCCGTTTTTGCCGCAGGTGCATCCGCAAGGCCGGGCTTGGATTGCGTGAACATCACCACCGTGGGCCCGGTGCCCGCCGGGGGATAGGCAAAGTCGCGGTCGCCCGGATTGCCCCGCGTGACCTGCAGATAGACAAGCCCGTCGGTGATCGCGTTCTTTTCCACCAGGGCGCGGAAGGCCCGAAGGTATTCGTCGTCCGACAGCGGGTTGTCCATCGCCAGTTCGCCCAGCGACCGCTTCAGCCGGACCATATGACCTTCGAAATCCAGCAGCTTGCCATCCAGAACGCTGACAACCTCATAGACGCCGTCGGCCATCAGGAACCCCCGGTCGAAGATCGAGATCGTGGCCTGATCCTCGGGCAGGTACTCGCCGTTTACATAGACCGTGCGCGTCATGGTGTCCCCTTCGGTTCCGCGGTTGTGGCAGCGGTCCTGCGCCCAAAGCGCCGCGTCGTCAAGACAAACCAAGGTCCGGGCTTGATGCTGCAGGTGCGAAAGAATATTGCTGGCATCGACGCAAATCTTTTCGGAACATGTCCATGAGCTTTCGCACCCAGCCTCTGCCCCCTGCCCGTCTCAACCGCTGCCAGCTGTTCGGCCCCGGCTCGCGCGAGAGCCTGTTCGAGAAGATGGCAAAGTCCGCCGCCGACGTGATCAACCTGGATCTGGAGGATTCGGTTGCCCCCGCCGACAAGGATCGGGCACGGGCCAACATCATCCAGGCCATCGGCGACATCGACTGGGGCGACAAGACGCTTTCGGTCAGGATCAACGGCTTGGATACGCCCTTCTGGTATCGCGACGTGGTGGATCTGCTGGAACAGGCGGGCGACAGGCTGGACCAGATCATGATCCCCAAGGCCGGGAACGCCAGCGACATCTATGCGGTGGACGCCCTGGTGACCGCCATCGAACGCGCCAAGGGTCGCACCAAGCGCATCAATTTCGAGGTGATCATCGAAAGCGCGGCAGGCATCTGCCATGTCGAGGAGATCGCCGCCTCATCCCCCCGGATGCAGGCGATTAGCCTTGGGGCCGCGGATTTCGCGGCCTCGATGGGCATGGCGACCACGGGCATCGGCGGGACGCAGGAAAACTATTACATGATCCGCGAAGGGCAGAAATACTGGCCCGACCCTTGGCACTGGGCGCAGACGGCCATCGTCGCCGCCTGCCGCACCCATGGGCTGCTGCCGGTGGACGGGCCTTTCGGCGATTTCAGCGACCAGGACGGCTTCATCGCCCAAGCCCGCCGGTCCGCCACCCTGGGCATGGTCGGCAAATGGGCGATCCATCCCAGCCAGGTCGCCCTTGCGAACGAAGTCTTTTCCCCCAGCGAAGCCGCCGTCACCGAGGCGCGAGAGATCCTGGCCGCGATGGAAAAGGCCAAGGCCGAGGGCGCGGGCGCGACGGTCTACAAGGGGCGGCTGGTCGATATCGCCTCGATCAAGCAGGCCGAGGTGATCGTGCGGCAGGCGGAACTGATCGCGGGATGACCTTCCCGCTGCGGCGGTCTAGGGCCGCCGCAGCTTCTGGAAGGCCGCCGATGCCCCCCAGCCTGCGGCCACCGCCACAAGCAGCGACATCAAGCCGTAAAGAAACGGCTGGTCGAAGGCCAGCCGGTACAGCCAGCGTTCCAGGCCGACCTTGCGCACGTTGATCGGCGCCACGAAAACGTCGATCACATGCCCGTCACGCAGCAGGAAGATCCGTGTCTTGTAGGCCCCTTCGACCAGGTTCGCGGGCAGGCTGACATCGGCGCGGAACAGGGTCTGGTCGATCAGCGACACGCTGCCTTCGTCCAGGCGATACAGGCCCTCGTCCTCGCGGATGCGGATCAGGGCCTCGGTGAAGGGAACGGCGCTTTCGACGGCGACCTGGCCCGCAAAGGCCCGCATCGCCAAGGGAAGCGAAATTCGATAGCGATTGTCGGCCTCGGGCAGCAGGATGTCATCAAGCGCGGCCGAGGTGGCAACGGCATAGAAGCCCGGCGCCGCGCCGATCCGCACGGATTGCGAATTGACCCAGATCCCTGCCTTGCGTTCCTTGCGCCAGACCGTGACGCCGCTGGACGGCGCCTCGACCGTGACGATCACCTGCAGGGGCGGACCTTCGGGGATGGGGCTTTCGCGCTTGATCGCGCCATAGATCAGGATGTCCGATCCGTCGAAGCTGGCGGTGATCGCCACGCTGTCGCTGGACAGCCCCGCCACCACGGTTTCCGCAGGGGGCGCATCGGGCGGCCCGGCCTCGATCGGCAGGGCGTCGGCGCCGCCCGGCGGGACGGTCGATTGCGCGCTTGCCGTGCAGGACAAGACCAGCAGCATCAAGGCGGCGATCCGTCCCCGCATCAGCCGATACCCGGCTGGACGACATACAGGTTGTCCGGCGTCAGGAACAGATCCAGCGCCAGCTTGCCGCAGACCGCCAGCACCAGCAGCGCCAGCAGGATCCGCAGCTGTTCGGCCCGCAGCTTGGCGCCAAGCGTGGTGCCGAACTGCGCGCCCACCACCCCGCCTAGGATCAGCAGCACCGCCAGCATGATGTCCACGGTGTTATAGCTGACGGCGTGCATCAGCGTCGTGAAGGCGGTGACGAAGGTGATCTGGAACAGCGAGGTGCCGACGACGACCTTGGTCGGCATCCCCAGCAGATAGATCATCGCGGGCACCATGATGAAGCCGCCGCCCACCCCCATGATCGCGGCCAGGACGCCGACCGCAAGCCCCACCAGAAGCGGGGGGAAGACGCTGATATACAGGCCCGAGGCGCGGAACTTGACCTTCACCGGCCAGCGATGGACCCAGTTGTGCTGGTGCAGCCGCTTGCGATGGCCGGGTTTGGACGACCGGCGCAGCGCGCGGATGCTTTCCTGCAGCATCATCGCGCCGATCAGGCCCAGGAACACGACATAGCAAAGCTGCACGACCAGATCGACCTGGCCCAGTTCCTGCAGCAGCGTGAAGACCCAGACCCCCATCCAGGATCCGACAAGGCCCCCCGCCAGCAGAACGCCCCCCATGCGGAAATCCACGCTCTTGCGTTTGACATGGGCCAGCACGCCGGAAACCGACGAGGCGACGACCTGGTTCGCGCCCGTCGCCACCGCGATGGGGGGCGGGATGCCGATAAAGAACAACAGCGGCGTGATCAGAAAGCCGCCGCCCACGCCGAACAGCCCGCTCATCACGCCGACAAGCCCGCCAAGTCCGATCAGCGTGAAGGCATTGACGGACACTTCTGCGATGGGAAGGTAGATCTGCATGAACCCGCGCGCCGTTTGCGTTGTGGAAAAGGATGCAACGGCCCGGCAATGCCGTCAAACCGCTTTCGGGCGCTTGAAGCGCGTGGACCGCACCGCTAAGCAGGAACGAAGACGTGAACTGGCGCTTTTCCGCGCCCCAGGACCGGCCGGACAATGCGCATCTTGATCACCAACGACGACGGCATCAACGCACCGGGGCTCGAGGTTCTGGCCGAGATCGCCGCCACGCTTGCCGGCCCTTCGGGCCAGGTCTGGACCGTTGCCCCCGCCTTTGAACAATCGGGCGTGGCCCACTGCATCAGCTATTCCCACCCGACCATGGTGGCGCGGCTGGACGAACGCCGCTATGCGACCGAGGGAAGCCCGGCCGACTGCGTTCTGGCCGCCCTGTGCGACATCATGGCGGACGCGCCGCCCGACCTGGTGCTGTCGGGCGTGAACCGGGGCAACAATTCCGGCGAGAACGCGATGTATTCCGGCACCATCGGCGGGGCCATGGAGGCCGCGTTGCAGGGCCTTCCCGCCATCGCCCTGTCGCAATACCTGGGGCCGAAGACGGCCAGCCTGGCCGATCCGTTCGAATGCGCGCGCGAGCATGGCGCGGCGGTGATCCGGCGGCTGCTGGATCATGGCGACTGGACCTCGGATGCCGATTTCCGGCTGTTCTACAACATCAACTTCCCCCCGGTCCCGGCATCGGCGGTGCGTGGGACGCGGGTGGTGCCGCAGGGGCGCCGGCAGGGCACGAATTTCCGCGTCGTGCCCCATACCGCGCCCAATGGCCGCCGCTTCATGTGGGCCGCGGGCGGCGCGCAGAACGCCCCCGCCCGACCCGGCACCGATGTGGCGGTCAACATGGACGGCTTCATCTCGGTCACGCCCATGCGGGCCGACCTGACCTGCCATGTGTCGCTGCGCGAGATGGAAAACCTGTTCGACGACAGCCCCAGGGCGGAGAGCCGATGAACGAAGGTCACGACGACGAAGACGACCCCGCCGAGCGCAAGATGCGCTTTCTGTTCCAGTTGCGGTCGCGGGGCGTCACCGATCCGCGGGTGCTGGCGGCCATGGAACGGATCGACCGCGGCCTGTTCGTTCGCGGCCAGTTCGCCGACCGCGCATACGAGGACACGCCCCTGCCCATCCCCTGCGGGCAGACGATCAGCCAGCCATCCGTCGTGGGCCTGATGACGCAATCGCTGAACCCCGGCCCGCGCGACACCGTGCTGGAGATCGGGACGGGGTCTGGATACCAGGCGGCGGTGCTGTCGGGTCTGTGCCGTCGCGTCTATACCGTTGACCGTCATCGCCGCCTGGTGACCGAGGCCGAGGCGATCTTCCGTCACCTGGGCCTGCACAACATCACCGCCCAGGTGGCCGATGGTTCGCGCGGCCTGCACGATCAGGCGCCCTTTGATCGCATCCTTGTCACCGCCGCGGCCGAGGATCCGCCGGGCCCGCTGTTGGCACAGTTGAAGATCGGCGGTATCATGGTCGTGCCGGTGGGGCAGTCCGATGCGGTCCAGACGTTGATCCGCGTCACCCGGACGGAAACCGGCTATGACTATGACGAATTGCGGCAGGTGCGATTTGTGCCGCTGGTCGAAGGGTTGGGACCGACATGACCCGGATCTGCGGCACGGCAGGTTGAGGACGACGGACATGAGCAGGACTTTTCGACGGGCCGCCAGCGTCGGGGCGGCTGCCTTTCTTTTGGCTTCATGCGGCGCCACGGGCTTTGATGCCGACCTGCGCGGCTGGATGCCCGGTGCCCTGAGCACGGCCGATGCCGCCGCCAGTGCCGCGCCGCGTCCGCAACCGGATGATCGCGGCGTCATCACCTTTCCGACCTATCAGGTGGCGGTGGCACGCAGCGGGGATACGATCGGGTCCGTCGCGGCTCGGCTGGGCGTCGATGCCGCGCGGCTGGCCCAGCACAATGCCTTGCCCGCGAATGCCCCCTTGGGCGCGGGACAGGTTCTGGTCCTGCCTCAGCGCGTCGGCGCAAGCGGGGCGGCAGCCGCCCCGGGTGGGCGGGCTGTCGTGTCCGATCCCTTTGCGCGACAGTCGGCGCGAAGCACACCATCGCCGGCCGCGACGACCCCGCAACCCGCGTCCGGTCCTGCCAATCCCACGCAGCATGTGGTCGTCGCAGGCGAGACCGCTTGGTCGGTCGCCCGCAAATACAATGTCAGCGTGCAGGATCTGGCGGCCTGGAACGGCCTGCCCTCGTCCATGACGCTGCGCGTCGGGCAGCGGTTGATCGTCCCCGTGGCCGGGCAGAAGGCGCCAGATCCGGCCATCGTCACAACCGCACCGGGCAGCGGCAGCCCGACCCCGCGTCCGCCGTCCGCCGAACGTCCGCTGCCTTCCGAAACCACCATACCCGCTGCCGATCCCGGCCCCGCCGCGCCGACGACCGATCTGGGTGCCACGCGGACCGCCGCTTCCGCCGGGGGCCGGTTCCAGATGCCGGTGTCGGGGTCGATCATCCGTGTCTATGAAAAGGGCAAGAACGACGGCATCGACATTTCCGCCACTGCAGGGACGGCGGTCAAGGCTGCCGGTCGCGGCACGGTGGCTGCTGTCACCCAGGACACGACCGGCACGCCCATCGTGGTGGTCCGCCACGATGGCAACCTGATGACCGTCTATACGGGCCTCGACGGTCTGGACGTGGCCAAGGGGGACACCGTTTCCGCCGGCCAGTCCCTTGGCAAGGCGGGCCGGGGAGGCTTCGTCCATTTCGAGGTCCGCCAGGGCTTCGACAGCGTCGATCCGGAAAAGTACCTCAACTGAAGACAAGGAACGACCGCCTGCCAGCCGCGTTGGCCCGTTATCGACAAGCCAATGGAGGAAAGGCATGGACCATTCCCAACATCCCCGGCTTCTGCCGGATGAACTGACCGATGCGGTGCTGACGGGCGCATCCGTCTATGGCCCCGGAGACCAGACGATCGGCAGCGTGTCGCATGTGCATGGCTCTGGCAGCAATGCGCAGGTGGTGATCGACGTTGGCGGGTTTCTGGGCATCGGATCCAAGCCCGTCCTGGTGCCGGTATCGGACCTGGACGTGATGCGCGACGGCGATGGCGTCGTCCATGCCGTGTCGCGTTGGAGCAAGGAAGATCTGAAAGCCCTGCCCGAACACCGGGACTAGGTTGAGCGGGGGCGGCGTTCCAGCCGCCCTCATGTGCAGACACACGTAAAACTACCATCGTGTTCAGCGTATACGCGGCTGCCTCTCTTCAGACGGCGGACGAAGTTGCCATTCGACACGCATAAAACTGCCATCGAAAGTTCAAGAAAAATGGCCGCCTGAGGCGGCCATTCCCGAATTTATTTGGATCCTTGGCCAATTATGAGGCCACGAGGCGAATGTTCTCGATGCTGATTCGCAACGAGTTGAACCCGAGTTCTCCCTGCGCGCGTCCGATCTGCCGAAGTTTACCCGAAAGGATCATCTGCAGCAGATCGCGCATCGGGATGCGCGCACGCTTCGAACACTGGTTCAGCGATACCCATTCCGCTGGCACATCCGACATCTCCGGCACCATGACATGGATCTGCTCCAAAGCTTGCTCTACTTCCAGGGCGTCGAAACCGCACTTGTCTCGGGTGTTCTCTCCCTGGCTGCGGGTCAGCGGCGTGAGGACGCCGAGGTCGATCAGGCAGCTGGCGATCGGTCGAGTTGCTCCCAACAGCGCAGGCAGCTGCACGAACGGAACCGAACGGCTCAGCGAAGCCGCCGCTTGGCGACCTTCTTCTGCATCAACCAGCAGGATGGAGGCAGGCTTGTCCGCATTCTCCGCCCCGATCAATCCGCGCTCGACCAAGACTTTGCCGAGGGTCTGCGGATGCAGACCGGACTGCAGGGCAAGCGATTGCACCGAGTATTTCCTTCGGCGTTCGATGCGTTCACCCAGCAGGTCGCGCCCGACGCAGACATCCATGTTCTGCAGAATGTAGTCGCGCAACAACTGCTTGATGGGGCCATGATCCGGGCGATTTCCTGGCTCGAGCAGCCAGCGATAAAGATGGCCGAACACGGTGAAATAGTTCTGCCCTCCCTGCCCTCGCTCGAAGGCCGCGGCCTGGAGCTCTGCAAAGGCGGAGTGCAGGCCGGGTTCACCTGCTGCCACCCATCTCCACCCCATACGGCCCGCCAGGTCCCAGCCGTCTCGGTCGACAGACCCCAGGTTGATCGTGGTGCCAAAGGCCATGACGACACCGAGCATCTGTGTTGTCCTGACCGACTGTTCGAGGGTTTGTCCATCCAGCCACTGAGGGCCTGACTGGCCTTCGAGGCGGCCCAGCACGTAGGTCTGCAGGGGTGATGGCTCCCGGCGCGTCGCTTTTTCCGCCAAGGCAACAAGGGCGCCGCCCCGCTCCGGAATATGTTCAATCAGCTTGCGCTGCATCTTGTCCCGGTGATCCCGACCCCGATAGATCAGGGCGATGCCGTGCTCCGGGCAAGTCGTCACGACACGAAGGCTCCAAGCCCACCGGTCACGTCGGCAGATCCCCGGGTCGCCACCAAGAAGGTCGTCTTGATGCAGGCAGAGGGGGCAGAACCGCGTTTCCTCCCTCACCATCATGGAGGCCGGAAGAGGTTCGGCGCGAAGGGTGAAGTTCTGATTGCCCACGGATGCAGCAGTGTTGTGCCAGACTGGCGCAGCGTCCTGCCCTGCAGCCTCGCAGAGGCGATCGATGACGCTGCGGCGCCCGTGCAGAAAATCCGAAGAAGCGATGCCCTGATCAGACAGGAACGTCCTGAGGGTGGAACAGCCATGAAGCACCGACAGACGAGCGGCCCAGGATGCCGGAGTCTCATCAGTCTCGAACCGCAGGTGCGGAAACAACTGCAGCATGATCAGTGCCTCCGTCCGCGCTGCCGAACCATGGGCTCACTGTCATCACGGTCGGGGTCGATGCTGCTCCAATCATCGACCAGGAAGACATTTCGTCCCGGGGCGCAGCCTTCCAGCATGGCCCAAGCTTGGGCGAAATGGTCGTTGGTCAGACCATCGTCGCCGCTGCCGAGCGCCGCCTCGATGGCGTTCAGGGCAGTTTCGATGCTGCGCCCAAACCGATAGCGCGACGCATGGAACAGCCTCGCGACGAGATCAGCAGACAGGTGCGACCTCAGGTCCGCCTGTGCACAATAGGCCTCGATTAGATCGTGAAAGTCTTCCCCGTCGGTTGCGGCGCAGACCGGCCGCAACTGCATGGTGGAAAACCGCCGTTGGACCTGCGGATCGCTTCGGATGATCTCGTGCAGCTGCTCAGTGCCGGACAAGATCACGATCACCGCCTCATCGCCTTGCATCAGCGACTTGAGGGCCCGCAGGATCATGGCCCTGTCTTTGCAGAACAGGTCGTGGGCCTCGTCGATCCAGAGCACGCATACCCCGAGCATCTTCAGGCGCGACCTGATCTGATCCCAGATGCTCCATACCTCGCGCCTGTCCGAAAGGTTCGGATAGCCACTGTGCCGAAGGATCTCGCAGCCCATGCTCTTGAGCGTTGCCGGGCTGGGCACGCTTACCCCCAGCCAGGCTGGAGTCCCTTGAGACCCGACCTGCAAAGCCGGAAGGGTCGCAAGCTGATGGGCGACAGTTGTGGACTTCCCGCCGCCCGGGCCGTCCACCACGAGAATACCACGGGTTTCACCGGTGGCCGAATACCTGACCGCCTCAGCGGCCAGGTTTCCGGCGTCATCGCGACGCAGAAGGCGTTCGAGGTGGGATCGGAATTCGGCGTCCCGAGGCCCCGTGACATGGCGGGTGCGCAGCGACAGCATGATGCGCGCGTTCTTGGCGTGATCGATCATGCTCAGTCCTCCAGCTTGAACTTGCCGCTGCGCGCGGGCTTGGCCGTCGGCGCACTAGGTTTCTGCACCGGGATGCTTTCATCGGAAACGGCAGCGGTGTCGATGGACCGGCCGATGCCGCCATTACGGGGTGCGGAAGGCTTATTTGGGCCGACATCGAAGCCGATCATCAGCTTCTGCTCTTCGCGGCGCAGACGATCATCAGACCAGTCATCCACAATCAGACCGATGGCCGCTTGCGCGTCTTCGGAGCGGCCCCGAATGTCGCGCAACGCTGCACGGATGACCGCGTCGTCATGGCGTTTCCGGTCGGGGTTTGTAGCCCTGACCTCGCGCACGGCCGACATCCAGAGCTGCGCACTGAGACCGTGCAGGTCCTCCAGGACAGCAGGCACGGTGATCCAGTCGTGATCGATACGAACCTCGATGGCGCCGATGTCGCTGGGCAGCCAGCGGATCTCGAGTTCGCGATTGCGCCGGCTCATGAAGTGGGCCGCCAACCCGGGAGAGTGATACTGGGCACCGAGAACCCTGATGCCGCTCTTGTCCAAGGTCCGGCGGATTTTCTGGCCAAAGATGAGGCGGCTGGTGCGGGTGTCGGGTGGTGGCGTCACGCCGAACTGAGCCGTCAGGCGCTCCCAGCATTGCGCAGGCGTTTCGCCGCCAAGCCCCTCATGTTCGGTGTTGTGATAGATATCGACAACCCAGCGGACCAGCACGAAGGCCAGATCGTTCACTGTCAGACAAGCCCGATCCGACGGGTTGCTGTCGCCTTTCTCGGCGATGCCGGAGAAGGTGCGGCCAGCGAGTTCAGGAAGGAGATTGATGGACATCGTCCGGAACAGGCGCTCGACCCGGCCGCGCAGTTCCGGCACCCCGGCGACGGCCCGCGTAGCGGAGACACCCAGATCCGCACAGACTGTCTGAAACTCCTGAGACCGAAACGCCGGCCCGCAATCGGTGACGACCTCTTCCGGCAACCCATGCATATACCACTGGCCATGAGCCTTGACTGCGGTGGACAGTGCCCCCTTGTCAGACAGCACCATCTTGACCGCCTGGATGGCTGCGCTGGCCTTCGCAGAGGGTGTCATGACCAAGGCGAGAATACACCTGGTTGTTGCACACATCGCCCCAGTCACCGTCCACCGGAAAGACTCACGATCCAACCCAAGTGCCATACGCTCATCTGACGTGAACCAGTCAAGCAACCCGGCTTCGGCCAGCTTTACGATGATATCGATGTTCCATTCGTCCATCTCGACACGTTGCAAGGGCCGGCTCAGCGACAGCCCCTTGCCAACCGGCGCAAACTTCTTGCGGGCGGCGGCTGCCCCCATCCGGCGGAGTTCGACATGATACGGATCGAGCCCACGAATGGCTCGGCGCACGGTTTCGCGACTTGGAGTGACGAGAACAGGTAAGCCTTGGGCAGCAAGTTCGGCATTCTTCTTCTCGAAAGCGCCCTGAACACGCTCGACGATCACTTGGATTGTAGGCCTATCGGGGTGCATGTATCCTCGCGCTTCGGACATCATAAGCCCGATAGCGCTGGGACATAATGAGGAACTGCGGTTTCCACGAAATCGCGCGCGATCAACAAGCCCTGCCAAGCCGTCGGCCTCATAGGCCTTCAGCCATTTCCGCAGCGTTCTTGAGCTCGGGCGCTTTCTGAACTGGAACCCGGCAGATGCATGGGAGGCACTCGGTCCTTTCAGATGTTCTGCATGATCAAGAGCAATACCTCTGAGTTCACCCATGTTGGTTTCGATCGAAAGATCCGTTCGACAGATTTTTCTCTTCCGTTCCAATTCAAAAAATGACTTCACCCAGATCTCGCGAGCAAAGACGTCATCTTGCTGCTTGTCGGTCAGCAGAGAGATCAACGTGTCCGTCTCGTCTGAGCGACGCTGCGCTGACTTGGCTGTGAAGTAGTTGCGCTCGGTCTGGATCCGACCGGATGCGCCTAGCTGGCTCAGCTCGGCGTGGGTGAACTGAACAGCGATGCCACCCTCCTCCGGACGCCTCATGACCCAGCCGACCTCGTTGCTGCTGACGGGGCGCCAGGCCTGATTGTCGATCATGACACGGTCATAGAAGCCAAACGCATAGTGGTGACGCTTCGGGTCGAACTGGATGTTCATGCCGGTTCTCCTACATGGAAGACTTCGGTGTCGTGGGTCAGTCGTTCATGACGAACGGAACGAAGGCGGCCTTTCCGAACCAACCGGATCAAGGCTCGATACCCCCTTGCCCCGAGGCCAATGCGGGCCGTCAGTTCGCCGAGCGAAGCGACACCTGCGCTTCCAGCGAGAACATCGGCGGCTGCCGCGTCGGCTTCCGCGTCCGGCTTGCGCATGCCGTAAGTCAGCCGGGCATTTGACAGCTCAATCGGGTCCAGATCGACATCCGTCAGCAGCCGCACATCATCGACAAACCCGGACATCTTGGCCTGTTGGGCAACCTGGGCGATTTCAGCCATGAACTTCGGCGTAAGGCGCACCTCAGGCTTGACGGGATAGGCGATCCGTCGGCCATCGACCTGCTCCACCAGAAGGTCGAAATAGTGCGTCCGGGACTTGCGCGGTGCTGCCTGCCACTCGAAAGCGACCTGTTCGCGGAGGACCTTCGTCATGGGATGGACATCAAGGCAGTGGGCCCAGTGAACCGCCCCGGGTTTACCGGAGAGTTTGTGGTTCAATGATTAGGCTGCTTTTTCGGCTGCGTTCAAGCTTGCGTAGAAGGCCTCCTCTGCTTCGTTCGGCGT
>NZ_BMIV01000007.1 GCF_014642735.1 Paracoccus acridae | reverse complement strand
CTCTTTGGACTCTATTGCTTCACCTGATCACGGCGATCATCCGGGGCGAAAGGACCCATCACCGCCATGCAGTGGCCGCCTGAGGAGTTGTTCAGAGCCGACTATGTAACGAAAGGACCCAGCATGAAAAGTTCTCTTTTAAGCGGTGCAGCCGGCGCAATCCTTCTTGCAATGGCGTCGCAAACCCAAGCAGCGACGATCGTCCTCGACTTTGAAGGCATCTATGAAACCTATCCATCCAACAGTTCTGCAACTGTAGGCGGCTTCTATAACGGCGGGACCAGTAGCGTCGGCACCTCGGGGACGAATTATGGAGTAGAGTTTTCGGGCAATGCCCTGGCGGTGTGCCTGAATACGCTTGAAACCTCATGCTCCAATGGCTCTCGGGGAGGTTTGGGCAACCCCGCCTCACAGCAAACCGCCCTGTTCTTCGTTGAAGGAACGGAAACCTTCATGAATGTGGCAGCGGGTTTCACGACCGGCTTTTCATTTTTCTATTCTTCCGTCAACGTCGCCGGTTCAATCAGCGTCTATGATGGTCTGAACGGCACTGGGGCCCTGCTGGCAACGCTGGCCCTTGGTGTGACCGCCAGCAACTGCAGTAGTGAATACAATGCCCCTTTCTGTCCTTTCGCCGCCTCCGGCATCGGGTTCGAGGGACTTGCGAAGTCGGTAAGCTTCGCAGGGGCGGGCAACCAGATCGCCTTCGACGACGTGACTTTCGGCAGCGTGACGCCGGATCCAGATCCCGACCCCTCGCCGGTTCCGGTGCCTGCGGCATTCCCGATGCTGGCGGGCGGCCTGGGGCTGCTGTCGATGCTTCGCCGCCGCAAGGTGAAATAGGACCAGGCCCGACCCCGCCGCAGCCGCGCGGCGGGGTTTCTCAGCCCCGGCTGGCGCTTTCGGGCAGGATCACCGTGAAGGCGCTGCCCTGGCCCTTGCTGCTGTCGATGCGCAGCCTGCCCCGATGGCGGTTCACGATATGCTTGACGATGGCCAGGCCAAGTCCCGTTCCGCCCTGCGCGCGTGATCGGTGGGTGTCCACGCGATAGAAGCGTTCGGTCAGGCGCGGCAGGTGCATCCCCTCGATCCCTTCGCCCCTGTCGCGGATCTCCACCGCCCAGGCGGGGCCGCGCAATTGCGGTTCGTGGTCGATCCGGCGCATCGTCACGCCCAGGTATCCGCCAGAGCCGCCGTATTTCAGCGCGTTCTCGATCAGGTTCTGGAAGACCTGCACCAACTGGTCGGGATCGCCGGGCACCATCTGGCTGCCGTCGAGGCCCCGGACCTCTGCCGTGACCCCGGCGGTCTGGGCCGCATGGTCCATAGTCGCAAGCACCCCCCGCAGCAGCAGGGGCAGATCGACCTGGCCGCCGGGGCGGCGGCGTTCCTCGGCCTGGACGCGGCTCAGCGACAGAAGGTCGCTGACCAGGCGGTTCATGCGGGCGGCTTCGCGTTCCATGATGTCCAGGAAGCGGTCGCGGGCCTTGGCATCGTCGCGGGCCGGGCCGCGCAGGGTCTCGATGAAGCCGATCATCGCGGTCAGCGGCGTCTTCAGTTCGTGGCTGACATTGGCGACGAAATCGCGCCGCATCTGTTCCGCCTCCTCGGCCGCCGATCGGTCGAGAACCGCGATCGTCGCCCCCTTCCCCAGGGGCGAGGGCAGGCGCGCCACTGTGATTTCAGCCGCGATGTCGCGCCCGTCCGCCCCGATCACGGCGTTCAGCCGGACCCCCCCCTTGGCCGAGGCGGGCAGCGAGGGGTCGGGCACCGGCGCGGGGTGGCGGTCGGGATCCAGCACCCAGTCCAGCGCCGCGACGACGGCCGGATGGCGCAGGATGGTGACAAAGGGCCGGTTCAGCAGATCGCCGCCGCCGAACAGGGCCACCGCCGCGGGATTGGCGGCAATGGTGCGCGCCCGGTCATCGACCGCCAGCATCGGCACGGGCACCCCGTCCAGCAGGTCGGACGCCCGGCGATGCGCGTCGGGGATCATCCGGCCTGCCGCAGGCCCGCGCGGAACCGCGCGGCATTGGCGCGGTATCGGGCGGCCGACTGCCGCAGGCCGTCAAGCGCCGCCTCGTCCAGCATCCGCACGACCTTGCCGGGCGCGCCCATGACCAGGGCGCCTGGCGGGATCTCCTTGTTTTCCGCGATCAGGGCGCCCGCGCCGATCAGGGCGCCCGCCCCGATCTTCGCGCCGTTCAGGATCGTGGCGCCCATGCCGACCAGGGCGCCGTCGCCGATGGTGCAGCCGTGCAGGATCGCGCGATGGCCGATGGTGCAATCTGCGCCGATGACCAGCGGGCAGCCCGGATCGGTGTGCAGCACGCACAGATCCTGGACATTGCTGCCCCGGCCCAGGCGGATCTCCTCGGTGTCGCCGCGCAGCACGGCCCCCCACCAGACCGAGGCGCCTTCTTCCAGCACCACCTTGCCCATCAGTTGCGCGTCGGGCGCGACCCAGGCGTCTGCCGCGACCTGGGGTGCGATGCCGTCCAGTTCCCAGATCATGCGTCCTCCTCCATCAGGTGCTTGACGAAGCGGCCAAGCCCGCCCTGCCGGTCGCGGCGCAGCCGTTCGGCGGTCAGGATGGCGCGCAGACGGCCTTCCGTCTCGTCCAGGTCGTCGTTGACCAGGACATAATCGTATTCGGCCCAGTGGCTGATCTCGGCCCGGCTTTTCGCCATCCGCGCCGCGATGACCTCGTCGCTGTCCTGCCCGCGTCCGCGCAGGCGGCGTTCCAGTTCGGGAAGCGACGGCGGCAGCACGAAGATGGACACGACATGCCCCCCCAGGGCCGAGGCGCGGATCTGCTGGCCGCCCTGCCAGTCCACGTCGAACAGCGTGTCGCGCCCGTCGCGCATCGCCGCCTCGACCGGGGCGCGGGGGCTGCCGTAAAGGTTGCCGAACACCTCGGCATATTCCAGCATCTGCCCTTGTTCGACCATCTGGTGAAAGGCGCCGGGGGTGGTGAAGAAGTAATGTTGCCCGTCCACCTCGCCCGGCCGGGGGGGACGGGTGGTGGCCGAGACCGAGAACCGCAGGCTGGGATCCCAGTCCATCAGCCGCCGGGCCAGCGTCGATTTCCCCGCGCCCGATGGCGATGACAGGATGATCAGCAGGCCGGTCCGGTCCATGGGTCGTCTTTCCTTGGCAATCTGACGGCGGGATGGACCAGCGGTGCCCGACGGTCAAGTCCCCTGCCTCCGGTCGGAGCGGGACTGCAGATGCCTTAACCATTCGTTAGGAAACGACTCGGCATGTGGCGAAGTTATGTTTATCATGATCTTGCAGTAATGGCGTATCTGCGTTCCTGGATGCGCGTGGTAACGAGGGTAAAGCAGTGTCGGAATGGAAGGACGACAAGATGTCGTGTCCGCCCGAAGCGGATCGGACAGGCCGGATTGTGCATCTTGCCGATTTCAACCTGACCCAGCCTGCCCGCATCATGGCCGACATGCGCGCCTATTGGGACAGCCTGCGACAGGGTCGGGCCGTGCCCGCCCGGTCCGACATCCAGCCCCAGGGGATCCGGCGCGCGCTGGATTACGCCTTCATCCTGGAACGGATCGCCCCCGGCGCCGCGCGGTTCCGCCTTGCCGGGCAGCACCTGATCGACCTGATGGGGATGGAGGTGCGCGGCATGGCCTTCTGTTCGCTGGCCCATTCAAGCTCGCGCGGGCGGTTGTCGGATGTGCTGGAATCGGTGTTCCGCGCCCCGCAATTGGCCCAGATGACGTTGCACGCGAAAGCCGAATATGCCCGACCCGAGCTTTCGGCGCGGATGCTGCTTCTGCCCTTGTCCTCGGATCTGGGCGACGTGACGCGCGCCTTGGGCTGCATCATCGCCGAAGGCCAGATCGGCGTCGCCCCCCGCCGGTTCGACCTGACCCATGACGAGGTTCTGCCCATCATCGAAGGGGGCAAGACCCTGGCGCCCTCCGCCTCGGACCCCGGACGAGAGGGATGGTCCGCCGGAAGCGCGCGGGCGGGAAAGCTTGGCCGACCCGCGGGCCTGGCCGCGCCGGAACGCAGCCTGGGGCGCGACGACAGCGAAGGCAGGCGGTCTCAGTTTCAACTGATCACCCTGCCCGGCCCGTCGCGTCCAACAGGCCGGACCGAATGATCAGGGCCTAATAATCACGCCAGCAGCCAGGGGCGCATCTTGCGTTGCCAGCGATAGATCGCGGCTGGCGCAGCCTCTCCGCGCCCGGCCGAGAACAGCATCTGGTCTTCCTCTCGCTGGAAACCGAGGTTCTTCAGCAGCCTGCGGGACGGCAGGTTGTCCAGGAACACGTCGGCCAGCAGTTCGGGCGGGTCGAAGCGGGCGATGATCTCGTCCAGGAAGGCGCGCGCCATCTCCTCTCCCAGTCCCTGCCCCGCCAGGGCGGGATCGAGGAAATAGAAGATGCGCCAGGGATCGCCCGCGCTGATGCCGATGGACCCGGCAACCCGCCCGCCATGCCGCACGGTCAGGCGCATGGGCGGCAGCAGGCCGTCTGACCGGAACAAGGGTTCCATCTCCTCGGGCGTCATGTGGGGATGGAACACCAGCAGCTTCGACGCGACCTGGGGGCTGGTGGCAATGCGGTGCAGATCGGGCAGGTCGGCGGGCCGGAATGGCTGGATCAGCAGGCGCGGCGTCGTCAGCACGATGGGATGACGGCGGGCGAAATCCTGTCGGGACAGGCGCAGCGACAGTCCGGGCAATTGCTGCTGCCGTGGCTGCGACCACAGCGTGACCGGGCCGGATGGCCGGAAACCCAGCCGCGCCAGCAGCGCGGCACAGCGGGTGTTGCCCTGGACATGGTTCGCCTCGGTTTCATCGGCGCCGCCGCGGAAACGGCGGGACAAGGCAAGGACCGACGCCCGTTCCGCAAGCCCCTGCCCCTGCGCGGCCGGCGCCATCCAGATCCCGAAGCTGGCCGAGGCGCGGACCATGCCCACCAGGCGGCCCTCGTGGCGGACGGCATGTTCGTCAAGACCCGCACCGGCAATGAAGGCCGCCGCATCGTCCGGCCGATAGGGCCAGGGCACGGCGGTCAGCCATTGGGCCAGATCCCAGCCGGACAGGGCATCGGCGATGGCGGCGGCATCCTCGGGCCATGGACGGGTCAGGACCAGGGCCGCCACCGCGTTCATCCCACCGGTATGACGCGCACCGCGCCGCCCTTGGCCGACAGCGCGATCTCTCCCTGCGCCAGGCGCAGGGCGTCGTGCCCGAACACCTCGGCCCGCCAGCCCTTCAGCGCGGGCAGGTCGCGTTCCCCCTGGGCGATGGCGTCCAGTTCCGACGACGACGCGATCAGCTTGGGCGCGACCCCCGATTCATCCGCCTTGGCCTTGAGAAGAACCCGCAGCAGGTCGGACAGCGCGGCATTGCCGGGCTTGCCCGGTTCCTCGGCCTTGGCCTGGGGCAGGTCCTTCGTCTCGATCCCGGCCTTGACGGCGGCCAGAATGCCGTTGGCGATGTCGCCCTTGCGCGCCTCGCGCAGCAGCAGGCGGGACCGGCCCAGATCGGCCTCGGTCAGGGGTTTGGTCGAGGCGACCTCGATCATGGCGTCGTCCTTGAAGACCCGCGACCGGGGAATGTCACGTTCCTGGGCGTAGGCCTCGCGGAAGCGGGCCAGTTCGCGCAGGATCGCCAGAAAGCGGGGCGAATTGGTGCGCGTGCGGATCTTGAGCCAGGCTTCTTCGGGGCGGGTGATATAGGTTTCGGGGTCTTCAAGGACCGCGATCTCCTCGGCCAGCCAGCTTTCGCGATTGTTCTTGCGCAGTTCGGCCGCCAGGAATTCATAGATGACGCGCAGATGGGTCACGTCGGCCAGGGCATAGGCCGCCTGCGCGTCCGACAGGGGACGGCGCGACCAGTCGGTGAAGCGCGACGACTTGTCCAGGTTGGCCTTGGCGATCTTGCGCACCAGGGTCTCGTATCCGACCTGCTCGCCAAAGCCGCAGACCATCGCGGCCACCTGCGTGTCGAACAGGGGCTGGGGGAAAAGGCCCGCGTCATGGAAGAAGATCTCGAGGTCCTGGCGGGCGGCGTGGAACACCTTGACGGTGCCCTCGTGGCGGAACAGGTCGTAAAGCGGCTCCAGCGACAGCCCTTCGGCCAGGGGATCGACCAGCACGGCCTCTCCGCCCGGGGTTTTGGGGGTCGATGCGGGCGGAATGGCAAGCTGGATCAGGCACAGCTTCGACCAATAGGTCCGTTCGCGCAGGAATTCCGTATCGACGGTGACATAGGGGGCTGACTTTGCGTTCTCGCAAAACAGCGCGAGGTCGTCGGTCCGGGTAATGGTGATGATGTCGTCGCTCATGAGGGCTTTCGCAGGGCGGTTCGTCCGCCGGATCCGGTTGACATAAGACCAAGACTTCGCCTTGGAAAGTCTTTTTGGTCAGCCAGCCTGACGGATCACAAGGCCAGGATGTCGCCCTCTGCGCGCATTGCGTGAAAATCAGCCACGAAATCGTCCAGCCGCCCTTGGGTGATCGCGTTGCGCAGGCCTTCCATCAGTTCCTGGAAATAATGCAGGTTGTGCCAGGTCAACAGCATCCCGCTGATCATCTCGCCCGCGCGGAAGACGTGGTGCAGATAGGCGCGGGAATACCCCGTGCAGGCCGGGCAGGTGCAATCCTGATCCAGCGGGCGCGGGTCGTCGGCATGGCGCGCATTCTTGATGTTGACCTGTCCCCGCCGCGTCCAGGCCTGCCCCGTGCGGCCCGACCGCGACGGCAGCACGCAGTCCATCATGTCCACGCCCCGCTGCACGGCACCCACGATGTCGTCTGGCTTGCCCACGCCCATCAGATAGCGCGGCTTGTCGGCGGGAAGGAAACCGGGCGCATAGTCGAGAACGCCGAACATCGCCTCCTGCCCCTCGCCCACGGCAAGGCCGCCGATCGCATAGCCGTCGAAGCCGATGGATTTCAAAGCTTCGGCGGACTCCTCGCGCAGATCACGCGTGACGCCGCCCTGCATGATGCCGAACAGCGCGTGTCCCGGCCGGTCGCCGAACGCGTCGCGCGACCGTTGCGCCCAACGCATGGACAGGCGCATGGACTGCGCCACGGCCTCCTCGGTTGCGGGCAGCGCGGGACATTCGTCGAAGCACATCACGATGTCGCTGCCCAGCAGGCGCTGGATCTCCATGCTGGTTTCGGGCGACAGCATGTGCTTGGACCCGTCGATATGGGACGAGAAGGTGACACCGTCTTCCGTCAGCTTGCGCAGGGCCGCCAGCGACATCACCTGGAATCCGCCCGAATCCGTCAGGATGGGCCGGTCCCAGTTCATGAAGCGGTGCAACCCGCCCAGCCGCGCGATGCGTTCCGCGCCCGGCCGCAGCATCAGGTGATAGGTATTGCCCAGCAGGATGTCGGCCCCGGTGGCGCGGACGGATTCCGGCAGCATCGCCTTGACGGTCGCGGCGGTGCCCACCGGCATGAAGGCGGGGGTGCGGATCTCGCCGCGCGGCGTGTGGATGGTGCCGGTGCGGGCTTGGCCGTCGGTCGCGTGAAGGGTAAAGTGGAAACGCTCGCTCATCGGGGGGCCTGTCGCTGGAACCGGGCGTGTCTAGCCGCTGCGGGCGGGGACCGCAATGCGGCCCGTCTCTGGACCTGAAGGGGGCAGAAGCCTATATCAGGGCAAATTCGACAGGAACACGCCATGACCGAACCGCAGGAAGGTGCGCCGCTGATCGCGCCCTCGACCACCGAGCATCCGCTGTATGAAAGCGTCGTCGAGGCTTGCAAGACGGTTTACGACCCGGAAATCCCGGTCAACATCTTCGACCTGGGCCTGATCTATACCATCGCGATCAACCCGGAAAACGAGGTGCGGGTCGTCATGACCCTGACCGCGCCTGGCTGCCCCGTCGCGGGCGAGATGCCGGGTTGGGTCGCCGACGCCGTCGAGGCCATTCCGGGCGTCAAGCAGGTCGATGTGGAAATGACCTTCCAGCCGCAATGGGGCATGGACATGATGTCCGACGAGGCGCGGCTGGAACTGGGCTTCATGTAGGCCGCCCTTGGCGGCGGTGGCCGGGGGACTTCACGTCCCCCGGACCCCCTGTGGGATATTTGACCCCAAGGCAAAGAACCTGCCCGTCTTGATGGAGGCAGGCCGGGGGATTATGTTCAGGGTGAACAGAAGGAACGCGCCCATGTTTGCCATTCCCGGATCCGTGCCCGTCACGATCACGCCTGCCGCCGAGCGCCAGATCGCCCGACTGATGGCGGGCAAGAACGCCTTCGGCCTGCGGATCGGGCTGAAGAAGGGCGGCTGCGCGGGCATGGAATACACCATGGATCTGGTCGAGACGGCGGAATCCAATGACGAGATCGTGGAACAGGGCGCAGCACGCGTGCTGATCGCGCCCAAGGCGCAGATGTTCCTGTTCGGGACCGAGATCGACTATGAGACCGGGGTGCTGGAATCCCAGTTCCGGTTCCGCAACCCGAACGTGACCGATGCCTGCGGCTGCGGCGAATCCGTGCGGTTCGAGCCGCTGGAAGGAAGCCGCGCCGCCGGTTGATGGGGCAATTTGCGCGGGGTTTCGTCGCTATCATCATTGCGAAGCCCGGACCCTGCCCCTAAGCCTCTGCAAACGCTTGGAGGAACAGCATGGCACCGCGCAAACTGGCTGCTGGAAACTGGAAGATGAACGGCGACCTGGCCGCCTTGGCCGAGATCGACGCCCTGGTCACGGCCCATCCGGCCCCCGGCTGCGAGGTCGTGATCTGTCCGCCTGCCGTCCTTCTGCATCCGATGAAGGCAAGGGCGGGCGATGCCATCGCCCTTGGCGGGCAGGACTGTCATGCCAACCGCTCGGGCGCGCATACCGGCGACATCGCGGCAGGCCAGCTTAAGGATGCGGGCGCGGCCTATGTGATCCTGGGACATTCCGAACGCCGCGCCGACTATGGCGAGACCGATGCGATGGTGGCGGCAAAGGCCGCGGCCGCCCATGCCGCCGGGTTGACGGCGATCATCTGCGTGGGCGAAACCGAGGCGCAGCGGGACGGCGACGAGACATTGACGGTCATCGCTTCGCAACTGGACGGGTCGATCCCCGAGGGGGCCACGGCTGCCAATACCGTCATCGCCTATGAACCCGTCTGGGCCATAGGCACAGGGCGCACCCCCACCGCCGACCAGATCGCCGAGGTTCATGCGCTGATGCGGGAACGCCTGGCGGGCAAGGTGCAGGACGCGGCGCAGGTGCGCCTGCTTTATGGCGGCAGCGTCAAGCCGGGCAATGCGGCCGAGATCTTTGCCGTTCCCGATGTGGACGGCGCCCTGGTCGGCGGGGCAAGCCTGAAGGCCGTCGATTTCGGACCGATCATCGCGGCCCTGGCAGCGGCTTGACGGCGGCGTCCACCGGCAGGGGCGCGATCGAGACGCGACCCTTGCCGGCCCGTTTCGACCGATAAAGCGCCACGTCGGCATCATCCAGCATCCGCTCGATGCCGTCCGGGCCATAGCCTGCGGACAGCACGATCCCCAGGCTTGCCGATACAGCGCAGTCTTCGGGCGAGACGGCCTCGATGCCCTGGACGATCCGCATGCCGATGGCGGTCAGCGCCTGGCAGGTCCAGCTTCCCCCCAGGATCAGCACGAATTCGTCCCCGCCGATCCGCGCGACGTGATCGCGCGACCGGACCGCCCGGCCCAGCACGCGGGCGACATTGCCCAGCAAGCGGTCGCCCGCGCCATGGCCCAGCCGGTCGTTGACCTGCTTGAAATTGTCCAGGTCCAGATGAACCAGGGCGAAACCCTGCATCCCGCCCTTGGGATCCAGGGCATTGCGCATCACTGCCTGCAGGCCCCGGCGGTTGAGCAGACCTGTCAGGGCATCGGTATGGGCCTCTCGCTCGGCATCCTGGCGGGCCAGCATCAGGTGGCGGTTGAAGCGGGCAAGTTCCTGCTGGATGGCCCGGTTCGCCTCTTGCAGGAACATCAGTTCAAGCGCGAGTTCCGTGGGGGCGAAGTCTCCCTCGGTCAGGCCGAAGGCGGCGACCGCGTCCGACAGCGACACCCCGAAGCCGAAATTCAGCAGCAGCCCACCGAACCCCGGCGCGACGACATGGCCGCGCAGCATCAACTGCCCGTGATGGCGCAGGCGCAGGGCCAGGCGGTCGCCAGGTTCCGCCGCGCGGATGGCGCCGATGACATGGCCGGTCGCGATGCCCCTTGCCTCGACGAAGATATCCTCGACGCCCTGGGCGCCGGGCGGCATCAGCTTGCGCATGGTCGGACCGGCAAAATGGATCTGCCCGCAATCCGCGATGCACAGATGCATGGGCATCAGGCGGTCCAGGGCGGCTTGCCCAAGGGTCAGGGCATGGGTCATCGCCCCTGCCCCCTGGCCGACAGGTGGAAGGTGCGCGCGGCGGCGAAGGCCAGGTCCGACACGTCGATGCACAGGCCCCCGTCCTGCCGGAAGATCACGCAAAGCGTGCCATAATCGTCGGCCATGGCCCGCAGCAGCCCGGCCAGCAGGGACGTCCAGATGGGCGATCCATCCGTGAACGTCACCCAGAGCAGCCCGTCATCGCCGCGCGACAGGCCGATTTCAGGAATATCGACATCATCCGTGATCAGCCGGATGCGGTCCGGCAACTCCTCGAGCCGCAGAAGGAAATCCAGGAAATCCCGGCCGCAGAAACGCAGCAGGCGCCAGATTTCCTCTTGCTGGACCAGCCATGCCCCCAGATCCTCGGCCAGTTCGTCGACGGGCTTGTCCAGGTTGCGCGCAGCATCATGCAGCAACTGGCCCGGAGGCAGGGTGCCCGCCCGGTCTTCAAGGGAAACCGATTGCTCGGTCAGGAATTTCTCGATCGCGCGGCTGACCAGATCGTGCATGTGTCACCTCCGCCGCCCGTGATAAGGGCAAGAGGTGAAGAAATTCCCAACGTCAGATTTCCCATCCGTAGCTGCCAGGGCCGGCCAGGGCCGTGCGGGCCTGCATCAGGTCGCCCGGCACGACCTGCAAGTCCGCCGCAGCTTCCAGCACCCGCTGGTCGTCTTCCAGCAGATAGTCCAGGACATGCAGGGCGATGTCGGGATTGCCGGCCGCCTGGCGCAGATCCTGGGGTTGAAGGCCGGTCGCCCCCAGAAAGCCGCCCAGCAGTTCGGGCCGTTCCACCATGTAGAGAAGAACGCCCATGGCCAGGTCCTGCGCGGATTCTCGCGTATATGTCATCACATGTTTCCCCGATGCGGCCAGTGATGCCTGTTTGGAAACCCTTTGTTAAGGAATCAATGCAATTCTTTGGAAAATTGTCGTAAAGGGGCGTTATCTGTGACTGCGCGTATCCTTATCGCGGAAAGCAGTGCAACCAGCCGGATCAGCCTCAAGGTCAGGCTGTCGGGCGCCTGTTACGATGTGCTGGCGGCCGCTTCGGCAACCGAACTTCTGTCGCAACTGCGCCTTGGGCGCCCGGATCTGATTCTGCTGGGACCGGGCTTCACCGATGTGCCGCTGCCCGATTTCTTTCGCATGGTGTCGGTGGAACGCCCCCGTACACCGGTCCTGGTTCTCGCCAACGGGCAGCGCCGGGTCGAGGCGCTGGAGGCGGGCGCGGCGGCCGTTCTGGATCCGCGGGTCGATGAACAGATGCTGCTGGCCCGCGTCCGCGGCCTTCTGCGGGACGCCGAGGCGGAGGATCCGCCGGACTTCGCCATGGCCGAACAGGCGGCGGGCTTTGCCCACGCGCCGTCGGGGAATGTCGTGCTGGTGGCCGACCAGCCCGCGCGGGCGCAACGCTGGCGCCATGCCCTGCAACCGCGCCTGAACTGCCGATTCGCCATTTCCAGCCCCGATGAAACGCTCAGCGCGGCGGCGCAGGGCGATGGCGCGGATCTCTACATCATCGCCGCCGACATCGACCGCAAGGGCGACGGCCTGCAGCTTCTGTCCGAACTGCGATCGCGCAACGGATCGAAGGAGGCGGGCTTTGCCGTCCTTGTCGCGCCCGAGCGCGAGGAGCTCTGCGCCATCGCGCTGGATCTGGGCGCGGGCGAGGTGCTGCCCCTGGACCCGGCCGAGGACAACAATGCCGAAATCGCCGCCCTGGCCTTGCGCAACCAGCTTGACCGCAAGCGCCGTGCCGACACCCGGCGCGAGGAGATGAAGCGCAACATGGCCTGGGCTATGTCCGATCCGCTGACCGGCCTTTACAACCGCCGCTATGCCCTGCCCCGCCTGGTCGAGATCGCGCGCGGCGCCATGCGGCGGCAATCGGGATTTGCCGTGATGGCGCTGGATCTGGACCGCTTCAAGGCGATCAACGACAGCTTCGGCCATGCGGCGGGCGACGCCGTCCTGTGCGACATCGCCCACCGGGTCGAGGAGATCGTGTCCAGCCGCGGCCTGACCGCCCGCTTGGGAGGAGAGGAGTTCCTGGTCGTGCTGCCCAACGCGACCGAGGCCGAGGCGCTTCGGATGGCCGAGGAAATCCGCCGCGCCGTCGAAGCGCAGCCCACGCTGTTGCCCCGCATCTCGGGCGGAGGCGAGGTTCAGGCCACGCTGTCGATCGGGGTGGCGCTGGAACAGACGCCCTTCTGCATCAGCCGCCCCGACATCCTGGCGGAAATCGCGCTTGAACGTGCGGACCGCGCGATGATCGCCGCCAAGTCGCTGGGGCGCAACCGCGTGCTAATGGCGCCGACGCAGCCGGTCTGCTGAGGCGTCGAAAGGCACGGGAACCGGTCTGGTATCCCGCCCGATCAGCCCCTACATTGGCAACGCCCGACCAACCCGGAGATTGCCATGTCGTCCCAAGCCGCACCGTCCGATATGTCCGAGCGTCCGACCGGACAGGCAGTGCTTCGCGGTTCCCGGGGCCGCTGCCCCGCCTGCGGCGAGGGGAAGCTGTTCCGGTCCTTCCTGAAGGTCGCCGATCATTGCCCGTCCTGCGGCGAGGCCTTGCATCATCAGCGTGCCGATGACGGCCCGGCTTATCTGACGATCCTGCTTGTCTCGCATCTGGGCGCGCCGATCCTGCTGGCCAGCTATGTCGCATGGCGGCCATCCGCGATGACGATGATCTGGACCTTCAGCCTGGGCGCCGTGATCCTGTCGCTGCTGCTGTTGCCGCGCATCAAGGGGGCCTTCGTGGGCCTGCAATGGGCCCGGCGGATGCACGGGTTCGGCGCGCGACCCGTGACCTCGGCGTGACCGACCCCACCCCCATCCGCGACGCGGCGACCGTCATCCTGCTGCGCAGGACGGGCGGCGGGACGGGGGGCGGCAGTTCGGTCCTGATGGGGATGCGCGGCGCGGGGGCGGTCTTCATGCCGTCGAAATACGTCTTTCCAGGGGGCGCGGTCGATGCCTCGGACGCGGCCGTGTCGCTGGCGGCGCCCCTTGCGGAGCCGCATCGAAGCCGCCTGGCACGGGAACCCCGCCCCGATTGCACGCCCCACCCCGATGCCATTGCCGCCGCCGCCCTGCGCGAACTGGCCGAGGAAACGGGCCAGTTGATCGGCCGTCCCGGCCGCTGCGACTGGCCGGGCTTTGCCGAGGCGGGGCTTGCCCCCGACGCCGCCTCCCTGACCTATCTGTTCCGCGCCATCACCCCGCCGGGCCGCCCGCGCCGGTTCGATGCGCATTTCTTCGTGGCCGACGCCGCCTGCCTGGCGACCGACCCCGACGACTTCAGCCGCGCCTGCGACGAGCTTTCGCACCTGCACTGGGTGCCCCTGGCCCAGGCGCGCGCTCTGGACCTGCCCTTCATCACCGAGGTCGTGCTGGCCGAACTGGCCGACCTGATCGCGGGCTTGGCGCCCGACGCGCCCTTGCCGGTGCCTGACACGGTGCCCTTCTTCGACAACCGGACCCCTGCCCCGCGTTTCGCGCAGATCGCCTAGCGTCCGGTGAACCGCGCCGGGCGCTTTTCCAGGAAGGCCGTCACCCCTTCGACGAAATCCGCTGTCCGGCCCGCCGCACCTTGCAGCCGCGCCTCCAGCGCAAGCTGCGCGTCCATGTCGTTCTGGGTGGATGCCGCGACGGCTTCGCGGATCGCCAGATAGGCGGCCGTCGGTCCTTGCGCCAGTTGCCGCGCCCGGGTGGCGATGCCTTCGGCGAAATCCGCATCCGGCAGCGCTTCCCAGATCAGCCCCCAATCGGCGGCCTGGCGGGCGCTGACGGGTTCGGCGAACAGCATCATACCCATGGCCCGCGCCATGCCCACGGCGCGGGGAATGACGAAGGTGCCGCCTGCATCCGGGACCAGCCCGATCCGCGCGAAGGCCTGGATGAAGCTGGCGCTTTCGGTGGCGATCACCACGTCGGCGGCCAGGGCCAGGTTCGCCCCCGCCCCCGCCGCGACTCCGTTCACCGCCGCGATCACCGGCGCGCGGCAGGCGCGGATCGCCCGCAGCATGGGTTCGTATTCGTCGCGCAGCGTGCCTTCCAAATCGGCTGCCGCGGCCCGATCGGTCAGATCCTGCCCCGAACAGAAGCCCCGCCCGGCGCCGGTGATGACCAGGCAACGCGCTTCGGGGGGCAGGGTCGTCACCGCCTCCGTGATCTCGGCCCGCATCCGACTGCTGAGCGCGTTCATCACCTGCGGGCGATTCAGGGTCAGCGTGGCGACGCCTTCGCTGACGGCGAATTCGATGGTTTCGTAAGTCATGGCGGTCCCCCTTTTGGCGGCATCATGACCGAAACCGCGCAGGGGGAAAGCGCGACCCGGCGTCAGTCGCGCATGATCTGGTCCAGCCGGTCGCGCTCGGCCTGGCTCAGCGCCGTGGTTTCCTCGGGGCGGGCCGTCGCGCGGGACCGCAGGAAGCGCCAGGCCCCCAGCAAGGCCAGCAGCGCCATGACCGGCCCGGCCAGCCACAGGACCAGGTTGCCGCCCCGGGCGCGGGGTTCGAACAGCACGAATTCGCCGAAGCGGTCCACGACGGCGTCGATTACCTCGTCGTTGCTGTCGCCCGCCACGATCCGTTCGCGCACATACAGCCGCAGATCGCGGCTGATCGGTGCGTTCGATTCGTCGATATTCTCGCCCTGGCAGACCGGGCAACGCAGTTTTTGGGAAATCTCGCGCGCCCGCGCCTCGGCCGCGGGATCGGGCAGCACCTCGTCGGGCTGCACCGCGAAGGCCGCCATGGGCAGCAGCAGGGCGAGTGCCAGGGCAAGCCGCCTCATTCCGCGGCCACCGTTCTGGCGGGCGTGCGCCGGGCGCCTGCGGCCACCCGATAGCGACGGTCGGACAGGCTGACGATCCCGCCAAGCGCCATCAGCAGGGATCCCGCCCAGATCCAGTTGGCGAAGGGCTTGATATAGGTGCGCACGGCCCAGCCCCCATCCGCCTGGGCATCCCCGATCACCAGATAGATGTCGCGGAAGATGCCGTTGTCGATCGCGGCCTCGGTCGTGGGCATGGCCTGGACGGGATAGACCCGCTTTTCAGGATGCAGCACCGCCACCGGTCGCCCATCCCGCGCGACCTCCATGGTGGCCGTAGTCGAGACGTAGTTCGGCCCCTCGACCTCATCGACGCTGGCAAGGGTGATGTCGTAATCGGCGACCCGGAACGGCTGGCCGATCTGCGCGACGCGGATATCCTCGACCTGCCAAGCGGTGAGAAGGGCGACGCCGATGAAGGTGACGCCCAGTCCGCCATGGGCGATGGCCTTGCCCCAGTCGGCGCGTGGCAGGCGCGCCAGGCGCGACAGGCCCGACTGGCCGGTGCGGTGGACCAGTTCGGCCACCGCGCCGAAGACGATCCAGGCGCCAAGCCCCGCCCCGATCACCGCAATCGCCGACCGTCCGGTCGAGACGGCAAAGATCAGCGCCATCACCGCCCCGGTCAGCAGCAGGGCCGGCCACAGGGGGCGCATGATCCGGCCGAGCGTCGCGCGTTTCCAGGGCAGGATCGACCCCAGGGGCAGCACCATCGCCAGCACCACCATGAAGGGCGTGAAGGCCTGGTTGAAGAAGGGCGCGCCCACCGACAGCTTGCGGTCCCACAGCATCTCGGCGATCAGGGGCCACATGGTGCCGATGAAGACCACGAAGGCCGACACCGCCAGCAGGACGTTGTTCAGGACCAGGGCGCCTTCGCGCGACACCGGCGCGAAGATCCCCTTGGCGGTCATCTGCCCCGCCCGCGCGGCGTAAAGCGTCAGCGCGCCGCCGGTGAAGAACACCAGGATCCCCAGGATGAACACGCCCCGCGCCGGGTCGCTTGCGAAGCTGTGGACCGAGGTGATGACGCCCGAACGCACGATGAACGTGCCGATCATGGAAAATCCGAAGGCCATGATCGCCAGAAGGATCGTCCAGCTTTTCAGCGCCTCGCGCTTTTCGACGACGATGGCGGAATGCAGCAGGGCTGCAGCCAGCAGCCAGGGCATGAAGCTGGCGTTTTCCACCGGATCCCAAAACCAGAAGCCGCCCCAGCCAAGCTCGTAATAGGCCCACCAGGATCCCAGCGCGATGCCGATGGTCAGGAACATCCAGGCGGCCAGCGTCCAGGGACGCACCCAGCGCGCCCAGGCGGCGTCCACCCGCCCCTCGATCAGGGCGGCGACGGCGAAGCTGAAGGCCATCGAAAGGCCGACATAGCCCAGGTAAAGGAACGGGGGGTGGAAGGCCAGGCCAGGATCCTGCAGCAGCGGGTTCAGGTCGCGCCCGTCGAAGGGCGGGCTTGCCAGCCGCAAAAACGGGTTCGAGGTGAAGATGATGAAGGCATAGAAGGCCGCGCCGATCGCCGCCTGCACCGCCAGCACCCGCGCCCGCAAGGCCGGGGGCAGGTTGTCGCCGAAGATCGCAGCCGCCGCCCCGAACAGCGCCAAGATCAGCACCCACAGCAGCATCGACCCTTCGTGGTTCCCCCAGACGCCGCTGATCTTGTAGATCATCGGCTTGGCGGTATGCGAATTCTCGTACACCAGCTTCACCGAGAAGTCCGAGGTGACAAAGGCCACCGTCAGCGCCGCGAAGGACAGCCCGACCAGCAGGAACTGCGCCACGGCGGCCGGGCGGGCGCTGTCCATCCAGCCCCCCCACCCTTTCGAGGCGCCGACCAGCGGCACGACCGTCTGATACAGCGACACCGCAAAGGCGAGGATCAGGGCGAAATGGCCGAATTCAGCTGTCATGGCGGCGATCCTTCCGTGTCCGCCCAGCATAGAGCCATGCAAAAGGGGGGAAAAGTCCCCCCTTGGTCGCCTTGGTCAGTTTTGCGTGCGCCGGGCTGCGGCCTATTCGCGCAGGCCGGCCACCCAGTCGCGCAGCGCGGCATTGTCGGCAAAGTCGTCGTTGGGCTTGACCGCCGTGACCTGCTGGGTGGTCGTCACGCTGGTCTTGACCTCTTGGGCGGGCCAGACGCGATGGCGGAAATGATGCGCCTCTCGCGCGCCGAAATAGAAGCCCACGATGGCCCCAAGCAGCCACCACAAGGGTTCGGGCACCTGTTGCAGGCCCATCATGCGCAGGCCGAACCCCTCGGGCTCGATCATGGCATAGACGAACAGGGCCATGGTCCCCAAGGCCAGAAGCGGTCGGGGAAGGCGGTTCAAACCGTTGACGAAGCTGTCGAAAAATCCCGGGCGGACGGTCTGGAATTCCTGTCCCAGCTGGTTGATCGCGCGGGCATAGGCTTCCTCCTCAAGCTCCATCTTGCGGGTGGCGTTCTGGGTGAAGACCTCGGCCATGCCGGTGGCGGCGCTGCCCAAGGCGGTGACGCCTTGGCCCAGGCCGATGAAGCGGTCGATCATGCCCATTTGGCGGTCCTTTCGCGATGCTCGGCCTCGGTCAGGTGATAGCGGGGGCTGATGAATTCCTCGGCCCGGGTGATCCAGCCGCCCTTCCCGCCTGCCTTGCTGCGCGCATATTTGCGGCTGGCGGGGCGCTGATCGGCCAGCGAATAGTAATAATTCCGCCGCGCGATCCCATAGGCATCGGCGAAATGGTCGGGCGCGGCGGCGGCGGCGTCATGGGCCGCGGCGATGGTCTGCGGGCCGATGACGCCGTCGGCCGTCGCGGCAAATCCCATGCGCGCGACCAGCCTTTGCAGGATCTTCACGGCATTGGTGCCCGCGTTCACATACATGTCGAAGACGCTGGCCTGCACCGCAGGGGGCAGTTCGGCCAGTCGCGGACGGCGGAAATAATGTTCCACGAAAATCTGCTGAGCCTGGGCGCGGGTCAGCATCTTGACGTCGGTCGCATCGACCCGCCCGTCCTTGTTCAGATCCAGACCCAGGGACTTCATCGTCCCGACCGTGACGCCGTAATTCGTGGCGCCGCCCGGATCGTCGGGATCGTTCACATATCCGCCTTCCCGCGCGACGATCTGCGCGGCGACTTCCTCAACGCTTGGCATGGATCACCCCCGTCCTGAACATCAGGCGGCAAGGGTGGCGGGCCTGCGTTAACGGGCCGTTAACCGTCCGTGCGTTGCTAGTCGCGCAGGGCGTCCATCAGCATCTGCAAGGCGTGATCCACGGTCGCGGCGCGGACATTGCTGCGGCCGATGGCCCCGAACTCGACCGTTTCGGTGCGGGTGCCGAAAGGCTGCGCGATGCCGAAGCAGACGCGGCCTTCGGGCTTGTGTTCGGAGCCGCCGGGGCCAGCGATGCCGGTGACGGAAACGGCGATGCCTGCCTGGGACAGGCGCAGGGCGCCCGCGGCCATTTCCGCCGCGACCTGTTCGCTGACGGCGCCATGGGCTTCCAGCGTTTCAGCGCGCACGCCCAGCATCTGCTGCTTGGCGGCGTTGGAATAGGTGACGAAGCCCCGGTCCACGGCGTCAGACGATCCCGGCACCTCGGTCAGGGCGCCCGCGATCAGGCCGCCGGTGCAGCTTTCGGCGGTGGCGATCATCACGCCGCGCGCGCGGGCGGCGTCCAGGATATCGGCGGCAAGGCTCACAGCATCGGCTCCAGCAGGGCGTGATACAGACCGGCAAGCGCGACCGATCCCAGCCCGGCGAACAGCCCGGCCCACAGATCGTCCATCATCACGCCGACGGCCCCGCCCTGCCGGTCGGCGCGGCCCACCAGCCAGGGCTTCCAGATGTCGAACAAGCGGAACAGCAGGAAGGGCACCACAAAGGCAGGCCAGGCGTCCAGGATCGAGATCCCGTGCCGGGACAAGGGAATCACCGTGAAGGACATGGCAAGCCACTGGCCCGCCACCTCGTCGATGACGATTTCGGACGGATCCTCGTCGGTCGTCATCCGCAGCGCCTGCGGCACGGCCCAGAACCCGATCAGTGCGGCGAGAACCGCGCCAAGGGGGATCAGCAGCGCCCCGCCCGCCTCATAGACCAGCACCGCCAGCAGGACGGCGGCCGCCGACCCCCAGGTGCCGGGCGCGGGGCGCAGCCTGCCAATGCCGAAGAAGGTCGTGATCATGGCGATCATCGCGTCACGCCTTGATCAGCGCGGCGGTGGCGATGGCCGCGATGCCTTCGCGCCGCCCGGTGAAGCCCAGCCGTTCCGAGGTGGTGGCCTTGACGCTGATGCGGCTGGCGTCAACGCCCATGATCTGGGCCAGGCGGGCCTGCATGGCCTGGGCATGGGGGCCGATCTTCGGCATCTCGCAGATGAGCGTGACGTCGGCATTGCCGAAGGTGAAGCCGCGCTCACGCGCCAGATCCGCCGCATGCGCCAGGAAAATCGCGCTGTCGGCGCCCTTCCATTGCGGATCGCTGGGCGGGAAATGGCGGCCGATATCGCCTTCGGCCAGCGCGCCATAGATCGCGTCGGTCAGCGCGTGCATTCCCACGTCGGCGTCGGAATGGCCGACCAGCCCGGCTTCATGCGCGATCTGCACGCCGCACAGCCAGACATGGTTGCCCGGCCCGAAGGCGTGAACGTCATAGCCATTGCCAAGGCGAATATCCATCGCAGTCCCCAGTATCCGTTCGGCCCGCGCGAAATCTGCGGGAAAGGTGATCTTCAGATTGTCCTCGGACCCCGGCGTGATCGCAACCGGGATCCCCGCCTTGAGCGCCAGTTCCACATCGTCGGCGGCGTCGTGGGGGTGGAGGCGGTGCGCATTGGATATTTGATCCAAGGCAAAGCCCTGCGGCGTCTGCGCCCGGAACAGCCCGTCGCGCGGGGTCGTGCCGGTGACAGCCCCGCCCGCACCCTTCCACAAGGCATCGCTGACGGGCAAGGCCGGGGCGGCGGCGGGCGCGCCGCCTTGCAGCGCGTCGATCACGCCCTGGATGACGGCATCGCCGACCAGGGGGCGGGCGCCGTCATGGATCAGGACGTGGGTCGCCTGCCCTTCCAGCGCGTGAAGCCCCGCCATGACGCTGGCCGCGCGGGTGTCGCCCCCGGTGACGATGGTCACGCCGCCCGCAAAGTCACGGATCGCGCGGGCCATGTCGTCGGGATGGACCACCAGCACCACGCGGTCAAAGCCTGCAAAGGCATCGAGCGAGCGCGCCAGGATGCTGCGCCCGGCCAGGTCGCGCCATTGTTTCGGCTCGCCCCCGCCCGCGCGGGTGCCGCGACCGGCAGCGGTGACGATGGCGGCATAGCCCGGAGGCGCCGTGACCGTCATGCGTGATCGGGCATGTCGCCCCGGATCGCTTGGGCGAAGGCGGTGCGGTAAAGCTGCGACAGATCCGCCAGATCGCCCGCGTCCTCGCCCATCTGCACGGCAAGGCCGCCGAAGACGCCCACTTGCGCAGCGGGCACGCCAGCGGCATCGGCCGCCTTCAACAGTGCCTCGGCCCCGGCGGCGTCGCAGGCGACCAGATAGCGGGCTTGGTCTTCGCCGAACAGCTGCGCGATGTCGCCGCTGTCCAGGCGGATGCCGATGCCCGCGGCCTCGGCCATCTCGAAGGCGGCAAGGGCAAGGCCGCCGTCCGACAGGTCGGTGGCGGATTTCAGATGGGCGCGGTTGGCGCGCAGGAATTCGCCATGCTTGCGCTCGGCCTCCAGATCGACATGGGGGGCGTCGCCCTTCTCGATGCCGAAGGCCTCGGCGGCGAGCGCCGACTGGCCCAGGTGGCCGCGCGTTTCGCCGATGACGATGGCCACATCGCCTTCGCTCGGCAAGCCCGCGATCAGGTTCGACAGGTCGTCGATCAGGCCCACGCCACCGATGGTGGGTGTGGGCAGGATGCCCTTGCCGTCGGTTTCGTTATACAGCGACACGTTCCCCGACACGATGGGGAAGTCCAGGGCCTTGCAGGCCTCGCCGATGCCTTTGATGGCGCCGACGAATTGGCCCATGATCTCGGGCTTCTCGGGATTGCCGAAGTTGAGGTTGTCGGTGGTGGCCAGCGGCAGCGCGCCCACGGCCGAGAGGTTGCGATAAGCCTCGGCCACGGCCTGCTTGCCGCCCTCGAAGGGGTTGGCCTTGACGTATCGGGGGGTCACGTCGCTGGTGAAGGCCAGTGCCTTGTTGGTGCCGTGGACGCGGACCACGCCCGCGCCCATGCCGGGGCGGCGGATCGTGTCGGCGCCCACCTGGGTGTCGTATTGTTCCCAGACCCAGGCCTTGTGCGCATAGGAAGGCGATCCGATCAGCGCCCGCAGCGCCTCGATGGGCGTGATCGCGGGCAGATCCGGCGCAGGACCGGCGGCGGGGGTTTCCACCCAGGGGCGGTCGTATTCCGGCGCGCTGGACGACAGCTTCGACAGCGGCAGGTCGGCCTTGACCTGATTGCCGTGCAGGATCAGGAAGCGGTCCTCGGCGATGGTCTCGCCCACGATGGCGAAGTCCAGATCCCATTTCTCGAAGATGGCGCGGGCCTCGGCCTCCTTCTCGGGCTTGAGGACCATCAGCATCCGTTCCTGGCTTTCCGACAGCATCATCTCGTATGCCGTCATGGCGGTCTCGCGCTGCGGGACGTTGTCCAGGATCAGCTTGATGCCAAGCCCGCCCTTGTCGCCCATTTCCACGGCGGAACAGGTCAGCCCGGCCGCCCCCATGTCTTGGATGGAAATGACGGAATCCGTCTGCATCAGTTCAAGGCAGGCTTCCAGAAGGCATTTCTCGGTGAAGGGGTCGCCCACCTGCACGGTCGGGCGCTTTTCCTCGATGCTGTCGTCGAATTCGGCGCTGGCCATGGTCGCGCCGCCCACCCCGTCGCGGCCGGTCTTGGCGCCCAGATAGACCACCGGCATGCCGATGCCCGAGGCGGCGGAATAGAAGATCCTGTCCGCATCGGCCAGGCCCGCCGCAAAGGCGTTGACCAGGCAGTTGCCGTCATAGCTGCGGTGAAAGCGGACCTCTCCGCCCACGTTCGGGACGCCGAAGGCATTGCCATAGGCGCCGATGCCTTCCACCACGCCCTTGACCAGATGCGGGGTCTTGGGATGTTCCGGGCGGCCGAAGGACAGCGCGTCCATCGCGGCAATCGGGCGCGCGCCCATGGTGAAGACGTCGCGCAGGATGCCGCCCACGCCGGTCGCGGCGCCCTGGTGCGGCTCGATATAGCTGGGGTGGTTGTGGCTTTCCATCTTGAAGACCACGGCCTGGCCGTCGCCGATATCCACCACGCCCGCATTCTCGCCCGGACCGCAGATCACCTGGGGGCCGGTCGTGGGCAGCGTGCGCAGCCATTTCTTCGACGACTTGTAGGAACAATGCTCGTTCCACATGGCGCTGAAGATGCCCAGTTCGGTGAAGGTGGGTTCGCGTCCGATGATGTCCAGGATGCGGTCGTATTCGTCGGGCTTCAGCCCGTGCGCGGCGATCAGGTCGGGGGTGATCGTCGGTTCCTGCATCGTGGTGCCTTCCTGCGGGGGTGGATGTGGCGCCTTTTAGGCACAGACGGCGCGCATGGGAAGGCCCGCGCCGACCCCTGTCGGAAGCGGGCCAAAAAAAAGCCGGGCACAAGGCCCGGCCTAAGTCCAACAGGGAGGTAGAAGGTGATGAGCGATTACGCTGATCATCGCCTTCGACGCCTGATCTATGGGCAGGTTGTTAACGATTCAAGGCCATTGACCCCATCCAAAGGTCATAGCGGCCATGCAGTTGCGGAATGGCTACACGCCAAAGTTGCAGATTTGCCCCAGCCTCTGCGACTTTAGTCGTTGCTTATGGCCTCTGACAGCAGGGCTTCGCTTTGCCGGCGGCGGAATGCCTGGATTTCCTCCAGCACGAAATCGCGGAACACGGCGACCCGGCGGGTTTGGCGCAATTCCTCGGGATAGGCCAGGAAGACCGGCACCTCGCCGGATTCGATGTTGGGCAGGACGCGGACCAGGCGCTTGTGATCGGCTGTCAGATAATCGGGCAACACGCCGATTCCCAGGTTCGCCAGCACGGCCTGCAGCACCCCGAAATAGTTGTTCACCGTCAGGGTCGATCCAATGTTCTGGGCCATGATCTCCTGCACCAGGCGCGCGCCGGCCGTCACCTGGGGCTGGTCGGGACGCTGGCAGATCAGGCGATAGGGGGACAGGTCGGCCATGGTTTCGGGCACGCCCGCCTTGTCCAGGTATTCCTGCGTCGCATAAAGCCGCATCCGCACGGATAGCAGGCGGCGCCGGATCAGGTCGGACTGGCTGGGTTCCTTCATGCGGATCGCCACGTCGGCCTCGCGCATGGGCAGGTCCAGGACCCGTTCCTCCAGCATGAGGTCGATCTTGAGGTCGGGATACTTGTCGTAAAGCTTGACCAGCTTGGGGGCCAGCCACAGCGTGCCGAAGCCCACGGTGGCCGTCACCTTCAATTCGCCGAAGACATGTTCCTCGCTGTCGCGGATGCGGGCCGATGCGGTATCCAGCTTGCGCGCCATCGAGGAGGTGGCCTCGAACAGCAGTTCCCCTTGTTCGGTCAGAATCAGCCCCCGCGCATGGCGGTGGAAAAGGGTGGTCCCAAGTGATTCTTCCAGGGCGCGAATCTGCCGGCTGACCGCCGACTGCGACAGGTGCAACGTGTCGCCGGCATGGGTCAGGCTGCCGGCATCGGCAACGGCGTGAAAGATTCTGAGCTTGTCCCAGTCCATGCTGTTACAATCCTGCCGTGGCTGCCATGCAATTTTTGCAGACCTAACCTGAATGCCCCATCTCGGCAAGCGAAAGGCAAACACGAAGTTTTTCCTTCGTCGGTCAGCAAAGCTGACCTATAATGCCCCAAGGCGGAGGAGACCACAGAATGAGCAAGCAGGAATTTTCGCTAGCCGACCGGTTCGACCTGACCAAGCCCCAGGTGCTGTTGAACGGCACGCAGGCCTTGGTGCGGCTGATGCTGATGCAGGCGGCGCGCGACAAGGCGGCGGGGTTGAACACGGCGGGCTTCGTGACCGGCTATCGCGGATCGCCGCTGGGGGGCGTCGATCTGCAGATGATGCGCGAAGGCAAGCGGCTGGGGGAACAGAACATCCTGTTCCAGCCGGGCCTGAACGAGGATCTGGCCGCCACCGCCATCTGGGGCAGCCAGCAGGCCGAGTTGCGGGGCGAGGGCAAATACGACGGCGTCTTCGCGCTGTGGTATGGCAAGGGGCCGGGCGTGGACCGGTCGGGCGACGTGATGCGCCATGCCAACATGGCGGGCACGTCGAAATTCGGCGGCGTGGTCATGGCCATGGGCGACGACCATACCGGCGAAAGCAGTTCCGTGCTGCACCAGTCGGACTGGGCGATGATCGACCGCTATATCCCCGTGCTGTCGCCCGCGGGCGTCCAGGAAATCCTGGATTACGGCCTTTACGCCTTTGCCTTGTCGCGTTTCGCGGGCGTCTGGACGGGGCTGAAGACCATGAAGGACACGGTCGAGGCGACCTCGGTCGTCAATGGCGATCCGTTCCGGCTGTCCTTCGTCACGCCCGACTTCCAGATGCCGGAAGGTGGGCTGAACATCCGCCTGCACGACACGCCCGTCGCCTCCGAGGCGCGGATGATCGACTATAAACGCTGGGCGGCCGAGGCGTTTTCGCGCGCCAACAAGATCGACCACAAGGTCTGGGGCAAGCCCGGCGCCAAGATCGGCTTCGTCGCGGCGGGCAAGAACTGGCTGGATCTGGTCCATGCGCTGTCGCTTCTGGGCATCGACGAGGCCGAGGCCGAACGGCTGGGCCTGTCCACCTACAAGGTCGGGCAGACCTGGCCCCTGGACATGAAGTCCTTCCAGGAATGGTCCGAGAACCTTGAACTGATCGTCTGCGTCGAGGAAAAGCGCAAGCTGATCGAGGTGCAGCTGAAGGAGGCGATCTTCGACAACCGCCACGGCCGCCGCGTCCATGGCTGGAAGCACGACCGCACCGGGGCCGAACTGTTCCCCACGCGCTACGCCCTTGATCCGGTGATGATCGCCCAGAAGATCGGCGAAATCCTGATTGAGGAAGGTCGCGGCACCGACCACATCAAGGCGGGCCTGACCCGCCTGGCCGAGGTGCGCCGCGCCGACAACGCCCCGGAAATCGCCACGCGCACGCCCTGGTTCTGCTCGGGCTGCCCGCACAACACCTCGACCAGGGTGCCGGACGGCAGCCGCGCCTATGCCGGGATCGGCTGTCACTACATGGTGCAGTGGATGGACCGGGAAACCACCGGCTTCACCCATATGGGCGGCGAGGGCGTGAACTGGGTGGGCGAGGCGCCGTTTTCCAAGACCAAGCACGTCTTCCAGAACCTGGGCGACGGCACCTACAACCATTCGGGGTCGCTGGCGATCCGCGCGGCCATCGCGGCGGGGACCACGATCACCTACAAGATCCTGTTCAACGACGCGGTCGCCATGACCGGCGGGCAGCCCAACGAAGGCGGCCTGACCGCCCCCCAGATCGCCGAGGAACTGGTGGCGATGGGCGTCAAGCCCCTGGTCGTCGTCTATGACGAAAAGGAAGACATCGACCGCAAGCAGTTCCCCACGGGCCTGCGCTTCGAGGAACGGTCCGAACTGATGGCCGTGCAGCGTGAACTGGCCGGGACCGAGGGCGTCAGCGCGATCCTTTATATCCAGACCTGCGCGGCCGAGAAACGCCGCCGCCGCAAGAAGGGCACCTTCCCCGATCCCGACCGCCGCGTCTGGATCAACCCCGAGGTCTGCGAGGGTTGCGGCGATTGCGGCATCCAGTCGAACTGCGTGTCGATCGTGCCCTTGGACACCGAACTGGGCCGCAAGCGCCAGATCGACCAGTCGTCCTGCAACAAGGACTTTTCCTGCCTCAAGGGCTTCTGCCCCAGCTTCGTCACGGTCGAGGGCGGCAAGCTGAGGAAGCCCAAGGCCGAGGCCTTCGAGATCCCCGACCTGCCAAGCCCCACCCTTCCCGCGATCACCGGCACGCATAACGTTGTCATCACCGGCGTCGGCGGCACCGGGGTCGTGACGCTGGGCGCGGTGCTGGCCCAGGCCGCCCATATCGACGGCAAGGGCGCCGGCATGATGGAGATGGCGGGCCTGGCCCAGAAGGGCGGCGCGGTCCATATCCACCTGCGCCTGGCGAACCGCCCCGAGGACATCAGCGCCATCCGCGTCGCCGTGGGCGAGGCAGACTGCATCATCGGCGGCGACCTGGTCGTGACCGCCGGGGCCAAGACCATCGGCCTGATGACCACGGGCCGCACCGGCGCCGTCGTCAACGACCACGAGATCGTGACCGGCGACTTCACCCGCCTGCGCGATTTCCGCGTGCCCTCGGACCAGCTCAAGGTCTCGCTTCAGGCGCGGCTGCGCGAAAAGGTGGCCTTCTTCGACGCCAACGACCTGGCGCTGCGGATGCTGGGGGATTCGATCTATTCCAACATGCTGGTGCTGGGCGCGGCCTGGCAGCAGGGGCTGATCCCCCTGACGCTGGACGCGATCATGCAGGCGATCGAACTGAACGGCGCCAAGGTCGCGGAAAACCAGCGGGCCTTCCAGATCGGCCGCTGGGCCATGGCCTTCCCCGAACAGACCCGCAAGCCCGCCCCGGTCACGCAACTGCCCCCCGATCCGGTGGCCTATCGCGAGGCGCGGCTGATCGGTTACCAGAACAAGCGGCTGGCAAAGCGTTTCCGCAAGCTGGTCGATGCCGCCCCCGCACCCCTGCGCGAAAGCGTCGCGCGCGGGTATTACAAGCTGCTGGCCTACAAGGACGAATACGAGGTCGCGCGGCTGCACCTGACCACGGCGCAGCAGATTGCGGAACAGTGGGATGGCGACACGAAGCTGAAGCTGCACCTCGCCCCGCCGATCCTGGGCGGCAAGAATGCCGAAGGCCGCCCGAGGAAACGCGAATACGGCGAAGGGATGCTGCGCGGCTTCAAGCTGCTGGCAAGGCTGAAGTTCCTGCGCGGCACGCCCTTCGACCCCTTCGGCTATGCCGCCGAACGCCGCAGGGAACGGGCTGCCATCCGCGAATACGAGGCGGACATGCGCGAAGTCCTGGCGAATGTCACCGATGCCACCATGCCCGTTGCCATCGAACTGGCGGAACTGCCGCTGACGGTGCGCGGCTTCGGCCCGGTGAAGGAAAAGGCCGAACAAGCCGCGGCCCTGCGCCGGACGGAACTACTGGCGCAGCTCCGCAGCGGCCAGGCACCCCTGCAGCAGGCCGCCGAATGACCACCTTTCGGGGGGTCACCTGATCTAAGTCATTTCCAAGAACCGCGATGCGCCCTAAAAAGGCACCTCGCGACAGAACAAGGGTGGCACGGATGGCGGTAGGCGTTTTCGATTCGGGACTGGGCGGGCTGACGGTCCATCAGGCCATCGCCGCGCGCCTGCCCGACCTGCCGCTGGTCTATCTGGGCGACAACAAGCATACGCCCTATGGCGTGCGCGATGCCGAGGATATCTTCAACCTGACCTGCGCGGGCGTCGAACGGCTGTGGCAGGAAGGCTGCGATCTGGTGATCCTGGCCTGCAACACCGCCAGCGCCGCCGCGCTGAAGCGGATGCAGGAAACCTGGCTGCCCGCCGACAAGCGCGTCCTGGGCGTCTTCGTCCCGATGATCGAGGCGCTGACCGAACGCCGTTGGGGCGACAATTCGCCGCCCCGCGAGGTCGCGGTCAAGCATGTGGCGCTGTTCGCCACCCCGGCGACCGTCGCCAGCCGCGCCTTCCAGCGGGAACTGGCCTTCCGCGCCGTGGGCGTCGATGTCGAGGCCCAGCCCTGCGGCGGCGTGGTCGATGCCATCGAGATGGGCGACGAGATCCTGGCCGAGGCGCTTGTGGCATCCCATGTCGAGGCGCTGCTGCGCCGGATGCCCCACCCCGAGGCCGCGGTGCTGGGCTGCACGCATTATCCCCTGGTCGAAGCGGCCTTCCAGAAGGCGCTTGGTCCCGATGTCAAGGTTTTCAGCCAGGCGGGACTGGTCGCGGAAAGCCTGGCCGACTATCTGCAGCGCAGGCCGGAATTCCTGGGTTCGGGCACCGAATCCAAGAACCTGACGACGGGCGATCCGGTCCGGGTGTCCAGCAAGGCCACCCAGTTCCTGCGCCGCCCCATCCATTTCGAGGCAGCATGAGGGTGATACCATGGCTGGCATGAAATCCCTGAAGAAACGCCGCCGCATCCAGGTGATCGTCGCGGCCGCCGTTGCCTTGCTGATCGCGGTGGGGCTGATCGGCTACGGCTTTCGCGACGGCATCAACCTGTATCGCTCGCCCACGCAGGTGACCGAGGCCGCGCCCGATCCCGACGAATATTTCCAGTTGGGCGGGCTGGTGAAGGACGGGTCCATCGTGGACCGCCACGGCGTCGAATTCGACTTCGTCATCACCGATGGCGCGGCGGAAATCCCCGTCAGCTATGTCGGCCGCGACCCGCGCCCGGACCTGTTCACCGAAGGCCAGGGCACCATCGCCAAGGGCTATTACCGCGACGGCCGCTTCGAGGCGCGCGACCTTCTGGCCAAGCATGACGAGACCTACATGCCGCGCGAGGTCATGGACACGCTGAAGGAAACCGGCGTTTACCAGGATCCGAACAGCTGATTTGGCAGGGGCCGACCCAGGCAAGACCCAAGCGGTGGCTTTCAGAGGCCACCTGCGCGGGTCGCGCCGGAAATGGCTGCCTGTTCGTTCCGCAGCCCCGCGATCTCGGCCATTTTGCTCCTTCTCCATTATAGCTAAAGTCACGCATCGACCCGTTCCGGCATCGCCTTCATTTCAGGTGAATCATGACCGCCCGTTCCCCCTGGCTCGTGCTGGCGATCGTTTCAAGCGCGCTGTTCCTGATCGTCATCGACATGACGGTGCTTTACACCGCGCTGCCGACGCTGACGCGGGATCTGGGTGCCTCGGCCACGGAAAAGCTGTGGATCGTCAATGCCTATTCGCTGGTCGTGGCCGGGCTGCTGCCCGGCGCGGGGGCGTTGGGGGACCGTTACGGTCACCGGCGGATGTTCGCCATCGGGCTGGTCATCTTCGGGCTGGCCTCGCTGGCTGCGGGCTTTGCGCCGTTGCCGGTCATGCTGATCGCGGCGCGGGCGGGCCTTGCCCTGGGCGCGGCGGCGATGATGCCCGCCACGCTGTCGATCATCCGCCAAACCTTCGAGGATCCCGATGACCGGGCCTTGGCCATCGGCATCTGGGCCGCCGTCGCCTCGGGCGGGGCGGCGCTGGGGCCGGTGATCGGCGGGGCGCTGCTTCAGCATTTCCACTGGGGCGCCGTGTTCCTGATCAACCTGCCGGTCGTGCTGGCGGCACTGGTCCTGACCATCGCCTTCGTGCCCAGGGGCAAGGCCCACGGGCATCATCCCTTCGACCCTGCGGGATCGGTGCTGATCCTGGTGGGCCTGATCGGCATCACGCTGGCCATCAAGGAAATCGCCAAGCCTGCGCCTTCCGCGACGGTGCTGGTCCTGTCCGCCCTGGTGGGCCTTGCCGCCCTTGCGCTGTTCCTGCGCCGCCTGCGCCGCAGCGCCAGCCCGATGATCGACCTGGCGCTGTTCCGCGATCCCCGTTTCGCGGGCGGGGTCATCGGCGCCGTCGTCTCCGCCGCCGCGCTGCTGGGGGTGCAGCTTGCCATCACGCAGCGCCTGCAACTGGTCCAGGGCCTGTCGCCCCTGGAAGCAGGGCTGTTCAGCCTGCCCATCCCGTTGGCGGCCTTCGTGGCCGGACCGGTCGCGGGCCTGATGATGGCCCGCATGGACGCGGGGCGCCTGCTGGCCTGGTCGCTGGCGGCCAGCGGGGCGGGCATCCTGGCCTATGGCATGGGCTTCGGCCATCCGGCCTTGGCGCTTGGCAGCTTCGCGGTCATGGGGGCAGGCATCGGCGCGGCCATGACCGCCGCCTCCTCGGCCATCATGCTGAACGCGCCCGCGGACCGCGCGGGCATGGCGGCCTCGGTCGAGGAGGTGTCCTATGAACTGGGCGGCGCGCTTGGCATCGCGATCCTGGGCAGCCTGCTTGCGGGCATCTACAGCGCCAGCTTCGCGGGTGCCGGGGGATCAGGACGCGAGGCCACGGATTCGCTGGACGGCGCCCTGGCCCTGGCCGCGACCCTGCCCGCGCCGCAGGCGGACCGCCTGATCGCCACGGCCAACGCGGCCTTCGACCATGCCACGGGCATGGTGGCGCTGGCGGCGGGGCTGGTGCTGCTGGCGGCGGCATGGTGGATCGGCCGGATCAACCGCGCCGCACGCGGGGTCCAGCAGGGCGCTTGACGGCCTGACGGGCGCGGGGCAAGCAGTCGCCATGATCGACCTTCGCCCCGTGGCCCATCCGATCGGCAAGATCATCGTGACCCTGGGGGTTTCGATGCTGGCGCCCATGCTGGTGGACTGGTGGCACGGCGACCCGCACTGGGTGGTCTTCCTGCAATGCGCGGCATTGACGGCCGTCGCGGGCACGCTGGTCTCGGTCGCGACCTGGGGCGAATACAGAAGCCTGTCGATCCAGCAGGCCTTTCTGCTGACCTCGGGCCTGTGGGCGGTGCTGCCGGTCTTCGGCGCCCTGCCCTTCATGCTGGGCCAGCCCGGCGCCCCCTTCGTCGATGCCTATTTCGAGGCGATGTCGGGCGTCACCACCACCGGCACCACGGCATTCCCTGAACTGGACGGCCTGCCGCGCGGCACGCATCTGTGGCGGGCCATCCTGCACTGGATCGGCGGCCTCGGTATCGTCGTCGTCGCCATGGTCTTCCTGCCGATCATGAAGGTGGGCGGCATGCAGTTCTTCCGGTCCGAGGGCTTCGACACCCTGGGCAAGATCATGCCCCGCGCCGGAGAGATCGCGGCCGAGATGACGCGCATCTACATCATGCTGACGGCGTTCTGCACCGTCACCTATCTGCTGCTGGGCATGAACGGCTTCGATGCCATCGTGCAGGCTTTCGGCACGGTCTCGACCGGCGGCTTCTCGAACTATGACGCCAGCTTCGGGGCCTTCCTGGGACCGCTGGAATGGGCGGCGTCCTTCTTCATGATCCTGGCCTCGATCCCCTTCATCCGGCTGGTGCAGGGGATGCGCGGGGACCTGACGCCCTTCTGGCAGGATCTGCAGATCCGCGCCTATCTTCGCTGGATCGTCTATGCCTGCGCGATCATCATCGCCTATCGCGTGATCTTCCTGCAGCATCAGGGCAACATCATCGACATCACGCGGGAAACCGTGTTCAACACCGTGTCCACCTTTTCCGGCACCGGGTTCTTTTCGACCGACGTGATGACCTGGGGCCACCTGCCGCTGGCGATCCTGATCATCTGCGGGCTGATCGGCGGCTGCACGGGATCGACCGCCTGTTCGGTCAAGGTGTTCCGATACCTAGTGCTGTTCCAGGCGGTGCGCGCGCAGTTGCGCCGGATGCATTCGCCCCACCGCGTCTATGCCCTGCGCTATGAAGGCCGCCCCCTGGACCAGGACGTGATCGATTCCGTCATGGCCTTCTTCACGCTGTTCATGCTGACCTTCGGGCTGCTGATCGTGGGCCTGTCGCTGGCCGGGCTGCATCCCCGCACCGCCCTGACCGGCGCCTGGACCGCCATCGCCAATATCGGCCCCGTCTGGGGACCCGAGATCACCGCCAACGGATCGGTCGCCGAATTTCCGGACGCGGCCAAATGGCTGATGACGCTGGGAATGTATCTGGGCCGCCTGGAACTGGTATCGGTGCTGGTCCTGCTGCTGCCGCGCTTCTGGCGGGGTTAGGGATTTCCCAAGGCGGGCGTGGCAGACTGGGCAGGCTGGGGCGCGTCATTCGCCGCCGGACCCCTGCGCGCGAAGCTGTCCGACATTTCTGCCGCGATCCGCGCCTGGCCCTGCGCGTCGGACGCAGGCCAGATCAGCACGAAGCCCTCGGCCCGGCCGTCGCGGACCCAGCCTTCGGCGCGGCCGATATGGGCGTCGTTTGCGCCTTCCAGCAGGACACGGCCCGGCTTGATGTCGCGCACCGGCTGCGGCACCCAGCCAAGCGCGGTGACGAGGCCCGACATGTCCAGCAACTCCTGCTGACCGCCGGGCTGGCTGAACAGGATCAGCGCCGCGCCCGACCCGTCCTTGGGGCCATAGATCGACAGCGCCCGTTCCGCCCGGTCGAATTCCAGCCGGTCCATCGGCGCCATGACCGACAGCCCCGTGGCCTTGTCTTCCAGCGTTGTCAGCCCGACTTCGGCCCGCCAGGCCTCGCGCCGGGCGATCAGTTCGGCCATGGCCGTGCCGGGATCGGTGGACAGGCGCTCGGCCAGGATCTCGGCCTGGATGGCGTCGCGGGTGCGCGGACCGGTCTTGCCGTCGATTTCCCCATCATACACGCCCGCCCAGCGAAGCGCGCGCTGAACCTGGTCCATGGGCGGCATCTCGGCGGCGGTGGCAGGCGGCGGGGGCAGGTCGGGGGTTTCCCCCGCCTCGATCACCGCGCCCAGTTCGGACGCATCCGACACCACGGCATCGTCCGGCACCACGTCGCCATCCTCGAAGACATCCAGCCAGGCATCCGCCGTCGCCCGGTCCATCGGACCCAGCACCACCCCGAACCGGCCGTTCGGCAATTCCGTCATCCCCGCCTCGGGGAAGGTCTTGCGCCATTCCGCAAGCGCGGCATCGGCTTCGGCACGGTCCTGCACCGATTGCAGGCGGATATAGGTTCCCGGCGCGGGCAGGTCCGGCTGCGGCGCGGCAGGTTCCTCGGTCACAGGTTCCGCAACCGCAGGCGCCGCACCCACCGGCGTCAGAACCACATCCGGGCCCGGCACGGTGACGAAGCTGTCCTGCGGGATCTGGCGCGCCTCCTTCAGCGCCCCGATCCGTTCGCCCGCTTCCTCGGGCGTCAGGGGACCGATGGCGATGGCCGTCCAGCCGCGCGGCAGGGGAAAGGTCACCACCTCGCCCAGTTGGCTGGCCCAGCGGGCGGCGGCTTCGGCCACGTCGTCGCCGCGCTTGGCCTCGATGCGGATCACGGCGTCCTGCGCCCAGGCCGCCATCGGCAATCCCGCCGCCATCACCAAGAAAGCCAAGCGCCGCATCCCCGTTCCCCTTCGCTGGCCGTTCTTGCGGCCTTTATTGACCCTGTTCCCCGCCCCGCCTAGAAGGCGCGCAAGCATGTGCTGATCTATGCAAAGGACGGCCCCGATGACCAGCCCCAACCGACCCCGCAGCTTCCAGGACATCATCCTGCGGTTGCAGAATTACTGGGCCGCCCAAGGCTGCGCCGTCCTGCAGCCCTATGACATGGAAGTCGGCGCGGGCACCTTCCACCCCGCCACCACGCTGCGCGCCCTGGGCGGGCGGTCCTGGGCCGCGGCCTATGTCCAGCCCTCGCGCCGCCCGACCGACGGGCGCTATGGCGAAAACCCCAACCGCCTGCAGCATTATTACCAGTATCAGGTCATCATCAAGCCAAGCCCCGCGAACCTGCAGGATCTGTATCTGGGCAGCCTGCGCGCCATCGGCCTGGACCCGCTGGTCCACGACGTACGCTTCGTGGAAGACGACTGGGAATCCCCGACCTTGGGCGCCTGGGGCCTGGGATGGGAGGTCTGGTGCGACGGGATGGAGGTCAGCCAGTTCACCTATTTCCAGCAGGTCGGCGGCCATGACTGCCGCCCGGTGTCGGGCGAGCTGACCTATGGCCTGGAACGGCTGGCGATGTATGTGCTGGGGGTGGAACATGTCATGGACATGCCCTTCAACGACCCCGACGCGCCGATCCCGCTGACCTATGGCGATGTCTTCCGCCAGACCGAACGCGAATATTCCCGCTGGAACTTCGACGTGGCCGATACCGACACGCTGTTCCAGCACTTCAAGGACGCCGAGGCCGAATGCGCCCGCATCCTTGCCGCCGATCCGGTGGACGCGGCGGGCCGCACCATTCCCATGGCGCACCCGGCCTATGACCAGGCGATCAAGGCCAGCCACATCTTCAACCTGCTGGACGCGCGCGGCGTGATCTCGGTCACGGAACGGCAGGCCTATATCGGCCGGGTCCGCGCGCTTGCGAAGGCCTGCGCCGACCTGTTCGTCACGACCGAGGCCGCGCAAGCATGAACGGCAAGATCGTCGGCATAGGGCTGCTGGCCATCGGCGTGATCGCGGGCGGGGGCATGTGGTATCTGCAGGAATACCATTTCTACGACCGCATCCCGCCTGCCGACACGCTCGCCGTGCAGACCGCCGGCGGCCCCGTCACCCTGCCCGTCCGCGACTTCCAGGGCATCGACGCAGACAGCTCGCCCCTTCGCTGGCGGGCCTGCGCGGTGCTGGACCAGCAGCCCGCCGATCCCGTCCCTTTCGGCGGCGCGACGCCGCTGGGCGCCCCCGGCTGGTTCGACTGCTTCGACCACGGGCAACTGACCGCCGACCTCGCCTCCGGCGCAGCTCAGGCCGTCCTGGGCCAGGCCGAGATCCGCCCGGACGTGGACCGCGTGCTGGCGATCTATCCCGACGGCCGCGTCTATGGCTGGCACCAATACAACGACAAGACCCCGGAACGCGGAGTGATGGACTGATGCCCGACCTGTTGATCGAACTGTTCTCCGAGGAAATTCCCGCCCGGATGCAGGCCCGCGCGCGCGAGGATCTGCGCAAGCTGGTCACGGACGGACTGGTCGAAGCCGGGCTGACCTATGCCAGCGCCGGGGCCTTTTCCACGCCCCGCCGCCTGACGCTTGCGGTGGAAGGGCTGACCGCCCACAGCCCCACCACGCGCGAGGAACGCAAGGGCCCCCGCCTGGATGCCCCCGAAGCCGCGCTGGAGGGCTTCCTGCGCTCGGCCGGCCTGACCCGCGACCAGTTGACGGCGCGCGACGACAAGAAGGGCCAGGTCTGGTTCGCCACGGTCGAAAAGCCCGGTCGCCCCGCATCCGAGATCGTGGCCGAGGTTCTGGACGCCGCCATCCGCAACTTCCCCTGGCCCAAGTCGATGCGCTGGGGCGCGGGTTCGCTGCGCTGGGTGCGCCCGCTGCATTCGATCATCTGCCTGCTCTCGGACGAGGCCGGCGCCACCGTGGTCCCGCTGACGGTCGAAGGCATCGCCGCCGGCAACAGCACGCGCGGCCACCGCTTTCTGTCCCCCGACGCCTTCACCGTTTCAGGCTTCGACGACTATGCCGCGAAACTCCGCCGCGCCCATGTGATCCTGGACAGCGCCGAGCGCGAGGAAACGATCCGCCAAGGGGCCGAGAACCTCGCCTTCGCGCGCGGCTGGCAGATCGTGCCCGACGACGCCCTGCTGGCCGAAGTCGCGGGCCTTGTCGAATGGCCCGTCCCCCTGATGGGCGTGATCGAGGAACGCTTCCTGGACCTGCCGCCCGAGGTGCTGCAGACCTCGATGAAGGAACACCAGAAGTTCTTCTCGGCCCGCAACCCCAGGACCGGCCGGATCGAGGGCTTCGTCACCGTCGCCAATATCGAGACCCCCGACGACGGCGCGACGATCCTGGCCGGCAACCAGCGGGTGCTGGCCGCGCGTCTGTCGGACGCGGCGTTCTTCTGGCAGAACGACCTGCGCGAGGCGAAGGCCGGGATGCAGGCCTGGGCCGAGGGGCTGAAATCCGTTACCTTCCACAACAAGCTGGGCTCGCAGGCGGATCGCATCGAACGCATCGCCGCCCTTGCCCGAGAGATCGCGCCCTTGGTCGGCGCCGATGCCGACCAGGCCGAACGGGCCGCAAAGCTGGCCAAGCTGGACTTGCGCAGCGCCATGGTCGGTGAATTCCCCGAACTGCAAGGCACGATGGGTCGCTACTACGCGCTTGCGGCTGGCGAGGATGAGGCCGTGGCAGATGCCGCCCGCGACCACTACTCGCCGCTCGGGCCGTCGGATGCGGTGCCAACCACGCCTGTGTCGGTGGCGGTGGCACTCGCGGACAAGATCGACACGCTGACCGGGTTCTGGGCGATTGATGAGAAGCCTACGGGATCGAAGGATCCCTTTGCGCTACGGCGGGCCGCGCTGGGGGTCATTCGGCTCATTCTCGGAAGTGACGTCCGTATGAGGTTAGAGACCACATCGAAACTTCCATTGATCAGAAACCTGGCAGCGGCCGTGAAAGAATCGATGCTTGATCAATTTGCACAGACGCTCAATACAACACGCAACGCCTCAAGGGATAGTAATCTAACAGAAGCAGAACAGAAGCTTCTCTTAAGTCTGTTCGATGCGCATACGTTCGGAGAAAACTTCGATCCCGAAGCCACGGCAGAAAATATTGCTGTCGGACTGGATTCGAAAGCTGCCGACCTCCTCTCCTTCCTCCACGACCGCCTCAAGGTCTATCTCCGCGACCAAGGCATCCGCCACGACATCATCGACGCCGTGCTGGCGCAACCCGGCAACGACGACCTCGTGCTGGTGGTGAACCGCGCCACCGCCCTGAACGCCATGCTGCAGACGGATGACGGCCGGAACCTGACCCAGGGCCTCAAGCGCGCGGGCAATATCCTGGCCCAGGCCGAGGAAAAGGACGGCGTCGAATACAGCTTTGGCGCCGACGTGAAGTTCGCCGAAACCGACGAGGAACGCGCCCTGTTCGCCGCCCTCGATACCGCCGAACCGGCCATCAGAGCCGCGATCAAGGCCGAGGATTTCCCCGCCGCCATGACCGCCATCGCAGGCCTTCGCGCCCCCACCGACGCCTTCTTCGAGGCGGTGCAGGTCAATACCGACAACCAGATCGTCCGCCGCAACCGCCTGAACCTGCTGCACCGCATCCGCGCCGCAGGCCAGCAGATCGCGGATTTCACCAAGGTCGAAGGCTGACCCTTCCAATATGCTAAAACCAAAAGGGCCGAAGCATCACTGCTCCGGCCCTTCTTCGTTGCCCAAATACCCCGGGGGTCCGGGGGCTGGCCCCCGGCCACTGCGGGACGCGGATCACACCATCCGATCGACCATCATGTGCTTGATCGAGGCAATCGCCTTGGCGGGGTTCAACCCCTTGGGACAGGTGTTGGTGCAGTTCATGATCGTGTGGCAGCGATACAGCTTGAAGGGATCCTCCAGCTCGTCCAGCCGCTCGCCCGTGGCCTCGTCGCGGCTGTCGATGATCCAGCGATAGGCGTTCAGCAGCGCGGCCGGGCCAAGATAACGGTCGCCGTTCCACCAGTAGCTGGGGCAAGAGGTCGAGCAGGAGGCACAAAGGATGCATTCATAAAGCCCGTCCAGCTTCTTGCGGTCCTCGATGGACTGCTTCCATTCCTTTCCGGGCGTGGGCGACTTGGTGATCAGGTAAGGGTTCACGGATGCAAGCTGGGCATAGAAATGCGTCAGATCTGGCACCAAGTCCTTGACCACCGGCATATGCGGCAGCGGATAGATGGACACGTCGCCCTTCACCTCGTCGATGCCATAGATGCAGGCCAGGTGGTTGCCGCCGTCGATGTTCATCGCGCAGGACCCGCAGATCCCTTCGCGGCAGGACCGGCGGAAGGACAGGGTCGGGTCGATCTCGTTCTTGATCTTGATCAGCGCGTCCAGGATCATCGGCCCGCACTTGTCCAGATCGACGAAATAGGTGTCCAGCCGCGGGTTTTCGCCCGTGTCGGGATCCCAGCGATAGATCTTGAACTTGCGGACATTGGTGGCGCCCGCAGGCGCGGGCCAGGTCTTGCCGACCCGGATCTGGCTGTTCTTGGGCAGGGTGAACTGGACCATGGGGTGCTCCTCTCAGGAAGTGCCTTGCGACGTCACGTCCGCCGCGAAAAGATGTTCGGCGCGCGCGACCAGATCGACGATCCGGCCATGCGCGTGGGGGTTCAGCGACAGGCCGTTCAGCCTGCGCAGGAATTCGGTCGCGCCGTCGTTCAGGCGGCTGTTCGCCTCTCCGTCCAGGGGCTGAAGCGCGTCGATCAGGGCGTCATCCAGCCCGGCATGACGCAGAAGCTGGCGGCCGGGGCGCAGGGGATCGCCCTCGTCCTCAAGCCGGAAGCGGGTCACGCGCCCGCCCAGTTCGGCCGTCATGCGGCGGATCAGGTCGCCCCACCGGGGAAGATCGGCAGTCTCGGCCTCGAATTCAACCAGGCTGCGGGTATAACCGTCGGTCCGCACCGCCTGCGCCCAGACCGAGGGACGCCAGCTTTTCTGGTTGCGCGTATAGATCACGAAATCGGTCGCGAATTCCCGCGCTTCTTCTGCCAGAAGGCCGGCGATCCCGGGCAGGTGCGGGAACAGCCCCGTCTCGCCGCCATTGCCGGGCATGGCGCCCGCCAGGTTCTCGTGGCTGACCAGAACCGGAACATCGCTTGCCGGCAGGGTGTCCAGCACGTCGCGAAAGGCAAGCCTCAGCGCCTGCGCACGGACATCCGAAGGCGCCAGGCTGAAGGCAATCGCCGCGCGGCCCAGCGGGCGCATGGGCGATCCTTCCTCGGGCGTGCGGACCACAAGGTGATGCGCCAGCGTGTCGGCATTGCGGCGCAGGTGCCGCTGGATCGAGGTGCTGCCGGTCTTCTGGACGCCCAGATGAACGATCAGGCGCCGCGCCCCCTGCCCTGTCCCTGCCTGCCCCGCCATGGCTCAGCCCGTCCAGCCCGGCTGGTCGATCAGCGGCCGGCGCGGCGGCTGGCCCGAACGGCGCTGCACGCAGCGGTCATAGACCTGCGACGGGTCGCGGCCCATCAGGTAGTCGCCCGACAGATCGACCGACACGCTGCCGAAGCCGCGCGTGCCGGACGATCCGGTGCCGATGCCGACCGCCACATTGGTCTGCGGGCGGACGGCCAGTTCGGCGTCGCGCAGGCAGGTCACCTCGGCCTGCTGGACCGGGACGGGGCCGCAGGCGGCCAGCATCCCGATCAGCGCCAAGGCCATATGTCCCGCCCGCGCGCGCATCACATCAGGCCGTGCGTGCCGCCGCGGCGATGCACTGCGTGGTCGCCGGGCGCGAGACAATGGCCGCCACGCTGTCCGCCGTGCCCGACACGCCCGCGCGCGAGGCCTGGGCGATGTCGATCAGTTCCGCCGTGGTGGCGTTGTTGACCACGCAGTCGGTATAGGGCGCGACATTGGCGCCGGGCAGGCGCTTCTCCATCTCGGCGTTGATGACGGTCCGGGCAACCTGGCGCGAGGCCGCGTCCAGCACGGTCGGCGTGGTGACGACCGCGGGGGGCACGGTGACGGTGGTCGCCGGCGGCATCGGTGCGGCGCAGGCCGCAAGCGTGGCGGCGGCAAGACCCAGGGCGGCGAGAGTTTGGAAGCGCATCAGTAAACCCTTTTCTTGGGAGCAATCTTCTTCAGGTCGATCCCGCCATCCTCTTCCTTGGTCAAGGGGTCCAGATGGACGGGGCGGTAGTCCAGTTTAACCGCGTTTCCATCGACCCATGCAAGCGAGTGCTTCCGCCAGTTGGCGTCGTCCCGCTCGGGCCAGTCCTCATGGGCATGTGCGCCACGGCTTTCCTTGCGCGCCTCGGCCGCGACAATGGTCGCCAGCGCGTTGGGCATCAGGTTGGTCAGTTCCAGCGTTTCCATCAGGTCGCTGTTCCAGATCAGGCCCCGGTCCGTGACCTTGATGTCGTCCATCTTGGCCGCGATCGCCGTCATCTTCTCGGCGCCCTCGGCCAGGGTCTTGTCGGTGCGGAACACCGCCGCATCGGCCTGCATCGTGCGCTGCATTTCCAGCCGCAGTTCGGCCGTGCTGACGGTGCCCTTGGCGTGGCGCAGACCGTCGAAGCGGGCCAGGGCCTTGTCAACCTCGGCCTGGTTGGTCGAGGGGATATGACCCTCGCGGTCGATCACCTGCCCGGCGCGGATGGCGGCGGCGCGGCCAAAGACCACCAGGTCGATCAGGCTGTTCGATCCCAGGCGGTTCGCGCCATGGACGGATGCGCAGCCCGCCTCGCCCACGGCCATCAGGCCGGGGAAGATCGCATCGGGGTTTTCCGCCGTCGGCGCAAGGACTTCGCCCCAATAGTTCGTGGGAATGCCGCCCATGTTGTAATGGACCGTCGGCAGGATGGGGATCGGCTGCTTGGTCACATCGACGCCTGCGAAGATCTTGGCCGATTCACTGATGCCGGGCAAACGTTCGGCCAAGGCCTCGGGCGGCAGGTGCATCAGGTTCAGATACATGTGGTCCTTGTCGGGACCGACGCCGCGGCCTTCGCGGATCTCGATGGTGATGCAGCGGCTGACCACATCGCGGGACGCCAGATCCTTGTAGGTCGGCGCATAGCGTTCCATGAAACGCTCGCCTTCCGAATTGGTGAGGTATCCGCCCTCGCCCCGTGCGCCTTCGGTGATCAGGCAGCCCGAGCCATAGATGCCGGTCGGGTGGAACTGCACGAACTCCATGTCCTGCAGGGGCAGGCCCGCGCGCGCGACCATCCCGCCGCCGTCGCCGGTGCAGGTATGGGCCGATGTCGCGCTGAAATAGGCCCGGCCATAGCCGCCGGTCGCCAGCACCACCATCTTGGCGTTGAAGACGTGGATGGTGCCGTCGTCCAGCTTCCAGCAGACCACGCCGGTGCAGGCGCCGTCCGTGACGATCAGGTCGATCGCAAAGTATTCGATGAAGAATTCCGCATTGTTCTTCAGCGACTGACCGTAAAGCGTGTGCAGGATCGCGTGGCCGGTCCGGTCGGCCGCGGCGCAGGTGCGCTGCACCGGGGGGCCTTCGCCGAACTCGGTCGTGTGGCCGCCGAAGGGACGCTGATAGATCTTGCCCTCCTCGGTCCGGCTGAAGGGAACGCCGTAATGTTCAAGCTCGTAGACGGCCTTGGGCGCCTCGCGCGCGAGGTATTCCATCGCGTCCGTGTCGCCCAGCCAGTCCGACCCCTTCACGGTGTCGTACATGTGCCACTGCCAGTTGTCCGGGCCCATGTTCGACAGAGACGCGGCGATGCCGCCCTGCGCCGCGACGGTGTGGGACCGGGTCGGAAAGACCTTGGTCACGCAGGCCGTGCGAAGGCCCTGTTCGGCCATGCCCAGCGTCGCGCGCAGGCCGGCGCCCCCGGCCCCCACCACGACCACGTCGTAATCATGCGTATGGATATCGTATGCTGCCATGGTGCCCTCAGATCGCGACGGTGACCAGCGTCATCTTGGCCAGCGCAAAGACCGCCGCCGCGATGACCGCCCAGGAAAAGACCACCGAGACGATGATCGCCACCTTGCGCGCCGTGTGTTGGAAGTAATCGTCGATCATGATCCGGGTGCCCTTGATGAAGTGCACCATGCCCACGACGATGAACAGCGCCGTGATCAGCGCCGGATAGGGACGGCCGAAATAGGCCACCAGTTCGGGATGCGACATGCCGATGGCATTGCCGATCACCAGCATGAAGGCCGGGACCAGCAGGACGAGGGCGCAGGAACTGACGGTCAGGAACCAGTGGTCGGCCGTGCCGCTGTGGGCGGAACCCAGGCCCATGGCTGCCTTGCGGGGGGTGATATAGCGCATGGTTGCCTTACCCTTATGCAAAGAAGAACAGGATCAGCGACAGCAGCGTCAGCACCACCGACCCGATGATGATGGCCCAGCTTGCGCGCTCGGCCTCCTCGATCCGCAGAAGCTGGCCGGAATCGTAGAACAGGTGCCGGATGCCCGCCAGCGTGTGGAACCACAGCGCCCAGGCCGATCCGGTCAGCACGATGAAGCCGATCCAGGACCGCACCACCCAGTCGGCGGCGGCAAAGGCTTCCGGGCCGGTTACGGCGGCGACCAGCCACCAGACCAGCAGCAGGATACCCGCGACCAATGCGTGCCCCGTGATCCGCGTCATGATCGACGTCACGGCGGCCATGGGCAGGCGATAAACCTGAAGATGGGGGGAAAGCGGCCGGTTGCCCCGGTTCACGTCGGCCATGATGCGGCGCTCCTTCAAACGGTTCTGGCTTGACCCGTCGCAGGTGCTTGGCTGACCGCGCGGGCTGGCAATTGACGCGTTACTGTCGCCATTTGTTTCATCTGTCACCCAGTCATCACCGTCTTTTCGCGGATTTGACTTGGTCGGCGGAGTTTGTGATCACGACCTGGCGGGCTGTGATCACAACACATGCTGCGGATGCGAAACGGCCGAGTCGCTTTGTCAGACCGGCATCAGTGCCCAGTAATCCAGATCCAGCAGGACATCGGGATGATAGCGGCCCTCGGCGTCCTTCAGCCTGAACGCGCCGCTGTCGCCCTTGGTGGCGACCAGCCGCAGCCGGATCGCGCCGACGCCGGGCGCGGGCGTTTCGGCCTTGTCCAGAACCTCGGACCATGCGCGAACGGTATCGCCCGCGAAACAAGGGTTGGCATGGGTGCCGCCGTTCAGCGCGACGATCATCTGCGCATTCGCCAATCCGTTGAAGGACAGCGCGCGGGCCATGCTGATGACATGGCCGCCATAGATCAGCCGCCGCCCATCCTCTCGGTTCGTGGCGTCGAAATGGACCTTGGCGGTGTTCTGCCACAGCCGGGTCGCCAGCATATGCTCGGCCTCCTCGATGGTGACGCCGTCCACATGGTCGATCTTCTCGCCCAGTTGGTAATCGCCCCAGCGATGCGGCTCGCCGGCCAGATCGAAGTCGTAGTCGCTGAAATCCAGCCCTTCCGGAAACACCAGATCCTCGGGCATGACAACGGGGGCCAGGTCGGGCACGACCGTTTCGGGCGCGGGGGCATCAGGGTCGCGCTTGCGCACCATCACCCAACGAACATAGTCCAGCACGGGCTCCTCCATCTGGTTCAGACCCTCGGTACGGACCCAGACCACGCCGGATTTGCCATTGCTGTTCTGCTTCAGCCCGATCACCTGCGATTCCGACCGCAGCGTGTCGCCCGGCCAGACCGGGGCTAGCCAGCGCCCCTGCGCATAGCCCAGGTTCGCCACCGCGTTCAGGCTGACATCCGGCACGGTCTTGCCGAAGACGATGTGAAAGGCCAGCAGGTCATCCATCGGGCTGCTTTCCAGCCCGCAATTCGACGCGAATTCATCGCTGGAATAAAGCGCGTGGCGCGCAGGATACAGCGCGTGATACAGCGCCCGTTCCCCTTCCGCGACAGTGCGGGGAACGGCGTGGCGGATCACCTGGCCGATGCGGTAATCCTCGAAGAAGCGGCCCGGATTGGTCTTGGTCATTGCTGCCCCAGCTTCATGTCGGGATGGTATTCGGCCTGAACCTGCTTGGTCACGGCCTGCCCCATCCGCATCACGCCCTTGACGGGATCGAAGGCCATGGTCGGGCTGCCATGCAGGGACCAGCCCTTGGACAGCGCCTCGCTGACACGGTGGCAGAACTGGACGGTGTCGTCCTCGGTGATGCAGCGGTAAAGGGTGGTCACGTCAGCCTCCGAATGGCCAGGGTCCGATCCAGCCGTGGATCAGGCCCACGACCAGCATGACGACGACCGCGCCCACGGCCGCCATGATTTCCTTGCGGACCGGGAAGGGCCCGCTGCGCCGCTTCCAGGCGCCCGCGCGGTTCAGCAGGACGATTTCCACAAGCGCCCAGGCCAGCAGCCCGCCGAACAGGATCAGCGAGGCCAGATCCCCGTTCACCAGCAGATGCGCCACGGCCCAGAGCGAGAAGCCGGTCAGCTGCGGATGCCGGATCCAGGCGGTGACGCGCGTGCCCATCCCGTCGGCAGCATAGAGATAGAAGGCCAGCAGCATCAGCAGATTGTTGATGCCCGTCGTCGCGGGCGAACGGCCCCACCAGACGGGGCCATCGACCTGTCCATAGCCCCGCGCCATGATGAAGACCGACAGGATCAGCAGGACCGCGACCAGGCCCTTGCCCTTATCGCCCAGGGCGGCACGCCGTTCCGGTGCCACGCGCTTGAACAGATGGGCCGCCCACCACAGAACCAGTCCCGATATCAGCAGAACCATCTGGCTTTCCCTTCGCTGGATGTCTTGTGCCGCACCCTGCCCTTATCCGGCCATGGCCGCAATCGCCTTGGCGCGGTCCAGCGTCTTGCGCGCGGTTTCGACATGCAGGTTTTCCACGATCCTGCCATCGACCACGGCGACGCCCTTGCCTTCGGCGCTTGCCGCCTGGAAGGCGTCGATCTGGCGGCGGGCCAGGTCGATTTCCGCGTCCGTGGGGGCGAAGGCGTCGTTGGCGATGGCAAGCTGGGCGGGGTGGATCAGCGTCTTGCCGTCAAATCCCATGTCGCGGCCCTGTTCGCATTCGGCGCGCAGCCCGTCCTCGTCCTTGAAGGCGTTGAAGACCCCGTCCACGATCACCTTGCCATGGGCCTTGGCGGCCAGCAGGCACAGGCCCAGCCCCGCCTGCATCGGCAGCCGGTCGGGGCGGAAGCGGCTGTTCAGTTCCTTGGCAAGATCGTTGGTGCCCATCACCATCCCCTCCAGCCGGGGATGGGCGGCAATGGCGACGGCGTTCAGCATCCCCAGCGGCGTCTCCATCATCGCCCACAAGGGCGCGTCGGGAATGATCGCGGCCACCCGGTCCAGGTCGGCGGGGCCGTCCACCTTGGGGATCAGCACCGCATCGACCGCCAGCCCCGCGCAGAAGCGCGCGTCGTCCTCGCCCCATTCCGTCGCCAGACCGTTGATCCGCACGATCCGCGCGCGCGGGCCGTAATCATTGCCCAGGGCTGCCGCCAGGGCATCCCGCGCGGCAGGCTTTTCCGCAGGGGCGACCGCGTCCTCCAGATCGAAGATGATCGCGTCGGCGGGAAGCGTCTGCGCCTTTTCCATCGCCCGCGCATTGGCGGCGGGAATATACAGAACCGAACGATAGGGACGCGCCATCAGATCCTCCTCGCAACAATCTTGCGCGACGCTGCCCTGTGGCGCTAGAATTGGCAAGCGCAAAATTGCTGCGCTGCGGCGTCAGGCAAGCGCCTGCCAGATCAGCCGCAGCGACACCGCCAGCAGGCCCCAGGTGATCAGCTTGTAGAACAGCGCCTCGGGGATGATCTTGACCAGCCGCAGGCCGGCCCAGACCGACAGCAGCGCGACCGGCATCAGCACGGCGGCGGCCCGAAGGTTGCCGGGCGACAACTGCCCCAGCGCGGCATAGGGGATCAGCTTGACCCAGTTGCAGACCGCGAAGAACCAGGTGGTCGTTCCCGCATAGGTCAGCGCGGACAGCCGCAGCGGCTGCACATAGACCTGCCAGGGCGGCGCGCCCGCATGGCTGACGAAGCTGGTATATCCCGACAGCAGCCCCCAGCCCGTGCCCCGGGCATAGGACGGGGATCGCCTTTCGTCCTTTAGCGGGGGCCGGATCAATGCGTTCAGCGCGAAGATCGTCCCGACCGCGCCGACGATGAAGGTGACGCCATCCACGGGCACCACATGCGCGCCCGCCCAGCCGATGCCGATCCCGGCAAGGGCGCCGGGCAGCGCGGTGGCCAGCACGCGCATGTCGAAGTTCCGCCGGAACGCCAGCAGCCCGCCCACGTCGGACACCACATAGATGGGCAGCATCAAGCCCGCCGCCTGTACCGGCGACATCACCAGCGACAGCACCGGGACCGAGATCATGCCGACCATCGCCAGCCCGCCCTTGGCAAGCCCGACCGAGGCTGCGGCGATCACGGCCAGAACCCAGCCCCCAACGGTCAATTCCAGCATGGTCCATTCCCCTGTCCGCCCGGCAGGAATGCGGCCCCGCGCCCGCTTTGGCAAGTGTCAGCGCCAACAGTGGCTTGCGATTTCTTGCGCGACCCCGTAACCACCCCGCAACAATCATCCCATTGATCGGAGGTTATCCATGGCCCGACCCAAAATCGCACTGATCGGTGCGGGGCAGATCGGCGGCACGCTGGCGCATCTGGCCGCGATGAAGGAACTGGGCGACGTCGTCCTGTTCGACATCGCCGAGGGCACGCCCCAGGGCAAGGCACTGGACATCGCCCAGTCGGGTCCGTCCGAAGGCTTCGACGCCGTCATGAAAGGCGCCAACGATTACGCCGACATCGCGGGCGCGGATGTCTGCATCGTCACCGCCGGCGTGCCGCGCAAGCCGGGGATGAGCCGCGACGACCTTCTGGGCATCAACCTCAAGGTCATGAAGTCGGTGGGCGAAGGCATCGCCAAGCACGCCCCGAACGCCTTCGTGATCTGCATCACCAACCCGCTGGACGCGATGGTCTGGGCGTTGCGCGAATTCAGCGGCCTGCCGCGTGAAAAGGTCTGCGGCATGGCCGGCGTGCTGGATTCGGCCCGCTTCCGCCACTTCCTGTCGCTGGAATTCGGCGTCTCCATGCGCGACGTGACGGCCTTCGTGCTGGGCGGGCATGGCGACACGATGGTGCCGCTGGTTCGTTATTCCACGGTCGCGGGCATCCCGCTGCCGGATCTGGTCAAGATGGGCTGGACCACGCAGGAGAAGTTGGACAGCATCGTCCAGCGCACCCGCGACGGCGGCGCCGAGATCGTCGGCCTGCTGAAGACCGGCAGCGCCTTCTATGCCCCCGCGACCAGCGCGATCGAGATGGCGGAAGCCTATCTCAAGGACCAGAAGCGCGTCCTGCCCTGCGCGGCCTATGTGGACGGCGCCTATGGCCTGAACGGCATGTATGTGGGCGTGCCCACCGTGATCGGTGCGGGCGGCGTCGAAAAGGTCATCGACATCACGCTGAACGAAGACGAACAGGCGATGTTCACCAAGTCCGTCGATGCGGTGAACGGCCTGGTCGAGGCCTGCAAGGGCATCGACGGCTCGCTGGCCTGAAACGGCCCGACATGAACAAGGCGCGCCCGGTGGGCGCGCCTTTGCATTTGATGTTATGCGTTTTTCGGCTTCCGCTTTATCATCGCCCCGTTCCTTGCAACCGGAGGCGACCATGAACCGGACCGTTCTGCCTGCTGCCCTGTTTTCCGCCATTGTCCTGACCGCCTGTCAGGCGCCGCCCACCAGCCCCCGCCCGACCGACCAGTTGCCGTTCATGGGCACATGGGATTGCGGCGCGACCACCATGACATTCACGCCGACCTCCTATATCCCCTCGGTCGATGCCGCGCCGATCACGATCCGCAGTTTCTCGACCCAGAACCGCGCAACCACGATGACCCTGGCCGACGGCGCGGTGATCCAGGTTCAGTGGCAAAATGACAACCGGATGACCTGGACATCGGAAACCACCGGCGACAGCTTCGATTGCGCCCGCGTCGCTGGCTGAGGGTCAGGCGAATCCCGCGGCATGTCCTTTGTGATCACGGCATTTGAAGCTGTGATCACAATCGGCATGTTCCTGCAAGTTTAGGCGTTTTCCCGATCAAAACGTTTCTCGTTCTCCCCTCGGATGTGGCAAGAGGCCCCGAAATCTGCCGAACCGAAAAAGGGGGTCAGGATGAATATCCACGAATACCAGGCCAAGGCGCTGCTGCGTCAATACGGCGCGCCGGTCAGCGACGGCCGGATCGTGATGAAGGCCGACGAGGCCAAGACCTGCGCCAGCGAGATGGACGGCCCGTTGTGGGTCGTGAAGGCTCAGATCCACGCGGGCGGCCGCGGCAAGGGCAGCTTCAAGGAAGCCGAAGCCGGTGAAAAGGGCGGCGTCCGCCTGGCCAAGTCGGTCGAGGAAGCCGAGGAACTGACCCGCCAGATGCTGGGCCGCACGCTGGTCACGCACCAGACCGGTCCCGCCGGCAAGCAGGTCAACCGCATCTATATCGAGGACGGCAGCGACATCGCGCGCGAACTATACCTGGCGCTGCTGGTGGACCGCCAGACCTCTCGCGTCAGCTTCGTCGCCTCGACCGAGGGGGGCATGGACATCGAGGAAGTCGCGGCCCACACGCCCGAAAAGATAGTCAGCTTCAGCGTCGATCCGGCATCCGGCCTGTCGGACTTCCACGGCCGCCGCGTGGCCTTCGCCCTGGGGCTGGAAGGCTCGCAGGTCAAGCAGTGCGTGGCGCTGGTCAAGAACCTGTATCGCATGTTCATCGAAAAGGACATGGAGATGCTGGAGATCAACCCGCTGATCGTCACGCCCGAAGGCAACATCAAGTGCCTGGACGCGAAGATGGGCTTCGACAACAACGCGCTTTACCGCCAGCCCGACATCATGGCGCTGCGCGACGAGACCGAGGAAGATCCCAAGGAACTGGCCGCCTCCAAGTTCGACCTGAACTACATCGCGCTTGACGGTGAGATCGGCTGCATGGTGAACGGCGCGGGCCTGGCGATGGCCACGATGGACATCATCAAGCTGTATGGGGCGGAACCCGCGAACTTCCTGGACGTGGGCGGCGGCGCCACGAAGGAGAAGGTGACGGAAGCCTTCAAGATCATCACCTCGGACCCGAACGTCAAAGGCATCCTGGTCAACATCTTCGGCGGCATCATGCGCTGCGACATCATCGCGGAAGGCATCATCGCCGCTGTGAAGGAAGTCGGCCTGCAGGTTCCGCTGGTCGTGCGCCTGGAAGGCACGAACGTCGAACTGGGCAAGGAGATCATCGCCAAGTCCGGTCTGAACGTGATCGCCGCCGACGACCTGTCGGACGCGGCCGAGAAGATCGTGAAAGCCGTTAAAGGTTGAAACACAGGGCGCGTGATTTCACGCGCCTTCCCCTGAACAATGGTGCGTGGGACCACGCACCCTACGTCAAGGAAAGCCGTAATGGCCGTTCTCGTTAACAAAGACACCAAAGTCATCTGCCAGGGGATCACCGGATCCCAGGGCACCTTCCACACCGAACAGGCGATCGCCTATGGCACGCAGATGGTCGGCGGCGTGACCCCCGGCAAGGGCAGCAGCGAACATCTGGGCCTGCCGGTCTTCAACTCGGTCCACGAGGCCGTGGCGAAGACGGGCGCCAATGCGACCGCGATCTATGTCCCGCCCCCTTTCGCGGCGGATTCGATCCTGGAGGCCATCGACGCGCAGATCCCGCTGATCGTCTGCATCACCGAAGGCATCCCGGTGCTGGACATGATGCGCGTCAAGCGCGCCCTGCAAGGGTCGCAGTCGCGCCTGATCGGGCCGAACTGCCCCGGCATCATGACGCCGGACGAATGCAAGATCGGCATCATGCCGGGCAGCATCTTCCGCCGCGGCAGCGTGGGCGTCGTGTCGCGTTCGGGCACCCTGACCTATGAGGCCGTGAAGCAGACCTCGGACGTGGGCCTGGGCCAGTCCTCGGCGGTGGGCATCGGCGGCGATCCCATCAAGGGGATGGAGCATATCGACGTGCTGCAGATGTTCCTGGACGACCCGGAAACCGAGTCGATCATCATGATCGGCGAGATCGGCGGTTCGGCCGAGGAGGAAGCGGCCGAGTTCCTGGCCGAGCAGAAGAAGAAGGGCAAGTGGAAGCCCACCGCCGGCTTCATCGCGGGCCGCACCGCCCCTCCGGGCCGTCGCATGGGCCATGCCGGCGCCATTGTGTCGGGCGGCAAGGGTGACGCGGAATCGAAGATCGAGGCGATGAAGCGCGCCGGGATCGTCGTGGCCGACAGCCCCGCAGGCCTGGGCGAGGCCGTGCTGAAGGCCATCAAGGGCTGACGCAACCCCCGGCGCGGCGCGCGCGTTCCACGGGCAAGAGCAATCGCTCTGTAACCACAGGAGATTAAAGATGAAGATGCTTTCTGCTGCCATCATCGCCTCGACTGTCGTTCTGGGAGCCTGCGCGCCCGAGCCGATCACGCGCGTCGAAACCTCGGTGTCGGTGGCCTCGGTTCCCTCGGGCGCGCTTGGCGCGGCGACGGGCCTGCCGGCCGATGCCGTGGTCGCCGCCTCGCGCACCGGCAACCAGTACACGGTCTTCTATCGCGGCGACGCGGTGACGGCCGACCAGGTTGCCGCCGCACCCGCGATCATCTGTTCCAACACCGCCTCGCAGGTCTTTTCGGCCGAGGCGGTGGATACCTCTGCCCCGCAGTTCGGCAGTGGCGTTCAAAGGATGACCGTCACCTGCGGGTGACGCGATTGAAAGCCGGTGCCTCGGACATAAGTATGGGGCATCGGAAACCAGGGGGATGACGTGGACGACCAGCCGCAGCGCGCAGCAGCCAGATCTTCGGACGGGGCAAACGCCCGGACCGGCGGCTGCATGGCGCCCTTGTCCCTGGCCGCCCTTCTGGCGCTGACGGCCTGTGGCCGCGCGCCCACCGACGACATCCTGCGCGGCGGCATTCCCGCCATCACGAACCTGCACCAGGCCAGCACCCTGCCCCCCGACTCCGTGCGCACCGTGGCGCGGCGCGATTTCGGCTGGCGGCTGATCTATCACCCCACCCGCGCGCCCGCCGGGGCCGACCAGGGCGCGGCCCGCGCCTTGTGCGGGCTGGAACGCCGCGGGGTTGCCCGGATCGAACGCATCCCGCGCGCGGATCCCTATGCCGATCCCGGCGCGGCCATCATCGACGTTTATTGTGCCTGAGGCGGTCATGACACCCAGATATCCTGCCAAACCTTCCGTTCTTGCCCGCCTGTCGGTGCTTCTGCCGGCCGCGCTTCTGGCGGGTTGCGTGCAGGTGACACCAGCGGCCCAGCAGCCTGCCCCCGTGGCCCCTGCCCCGGCGCCCGCTGCCCCGCCAGTGGCCAGCCTGCCCGTTCCGCCATCGCCGCCGGTGGTTGCGCCCCCCGCCCCGGCCCTGCCGACCGGCCCCGTGGACAGCCGCACCGGCCTGCACCAAGCTTCGGTCATCGCCGTCACAGGCGATGCCGACAGCCGCTTCACCGTGCTGTTCCGGCCCGCCCAGACCGACGCCGGCAAGATCGAGGCCGCACCCGCGCAACTGTGCCGCAGCGCGGGACGCGGCTTGGAAAACAGCCGCACCAACAAGCCTGGCGCGGGCAGCGCGATGCCCGGTGTCCAGATGATGATCGTCACATGCAGCGCCGCCTGACGCCGCATATCCCCGTTCCCATTCTTCCATTGCGTCAAGGACGCGAGACACAATGACCGACCAACCCAAGAACGCCGATTTCCACGACTCGTCCTTCCTGCAAGGGCACAACGCGGCCTATATCGAGCAGCTTTACGGCCAATGGGCGCAGAACCCGGGCGCCTTCGACGCGGCCTGGGACGCATTCTTCCGCAGCCTGGGCGATGCCGGAGAGGATGCCGCCCGCGAGGCGGAGGGCGCAAGCTGGAAGCGCGCCGACTGGCCGCCCATGCCGTCGGACGAGACCACCGCCGCGCTGACCGGCGAATGGCCGATGGCCTCCAAATCCGAAGCCGCCGCCGCGATGAAGAAGATCGCCGCCAAGGCCGAGGAAAAGGGCGTCAGCCTGACCGAGGACAAGATGCGTCAGGCCGTGCTGGATTCGATCCGCGCGCTGATGCTGATCCGCGCCTTCCGCATCCGGGGCCACCTGCACGCGAACCTGGACCCGCTGGGCCTGCGCGACGTGCCCGACCACGGGGAACTGAACCCCGAAACCTATGGCTTCGGTCCCGGCGACATGGACCGGCCGATCTTCATCGACAACGTGCTGGGCCTGGAGATCGCCTCGATCCGCCAGATCACCGAATTGATGCAGCGGACCTATTGCGGCACCTTCGCGATCCAGTTCATGCATATTTCCAACCCCGAGGAAGCCGCCTGGCTGAAGGAACGGATCGAGGGTTACGGCAAGGAAATCCAGTTCACCCGCGAAGGCCGCCGCGCCATCCTGAACAAGCTGGTCGAGGCCGAGGGCTTCGAGAAGTTCCTGCATGTGAAATACATGGGCACCAAGCGCTTCGGCCTTGACGGCGGCGAGGCGCTGATCCCCGCGATGGAACAGATCATCAAGCGCGGCGGCGCGCTTGGCGTGAAGGAAATCGTCATCGGCATGCCCCACCGGGGCCGTCTGTCGGTCCTGGCCAACGTGATGTCCAAGCCCTATCGGGCCATCTTCCACGAATTCCAGGGCGGCAGCTTCAAGCCCGAGGACGTGGACGGTTCGGGCGACGTGAAATACCACCTGGGCGCATCCAGCGACCGCGAATTCGACGGCAACACCGTCCACCTGTCGCTGACCGCCAACCCCTCGCACCTGGAGGCCGTGAACCCGGTCGTGCTGGGCAAGGCGCGCGCCAAGGGCGACCAGCTGGGCGACCAGCATGACCGCAGCGCGGTCCTGCCGATCCTGCTGCATGGCGACGCGGCCTTCGCGGGCCAAGGCGTTGTGGCCGAATGCCTTCAGCTTTCGGGCATCAAGGGCCATCGCACCGGCGGCTGCCTGCACATCGTGGTGAACAACCAGATCGGCTTCACCACCGCGCCGCATTTCAGCCGCACCTCGCCCTATCCGACCGACATCGCCCTGATGGTCGAGGCGCCGATCTTCCACGTCAATGGCGACGACCCCGAGGCCGTGGTCCATGCCGCCAAGGTCGCGACCGAGTTCCGCCAGAAGTTCCAGAAGGACGTGGTGCTGGACATCTTCTGCTATCGCCGCTTCGGGCACAACGAAGGCGACGAGCCGATGTTCACCAACCCGGCGATGTACACCCAGATCAAGGGTCACAAGACCACGCTGCAGCTGTACACCGAACGCCTGGTCGCCGACGGCCTGATCCCCGAGGGCGAGATCGAGGACATGAAGGCCGCGTTCCAGAACCACCTCAACGAGGAGTTCGAGATCGGCAAGAACTACAAGCCGAACAAGGCCGACTGGCTGGACGGCAAGTGGTCGGGCCTTGATCGCGAGGGGGCCGAATACGTCTCGGGCGAAACGGGGATCGAGCCGTCGACGATGGCCCAGATCGGCCGCGCGCTGACCACCGTTCCCGAAGGCCACAACCTGCACAAGACCGTGGGCCGCCTTCTGGAATCCAAGCGCCAGATGTTCGAGACGGGCGAAGGCTTCGACTGGGCCACGGGCGAGGCCCTGGCCTTCGGATCGCTTCTGCTGGAAGGCAAGGGCGTGCGGCTGGCAGGACAGGACAGCACGCGCGGCACCTTCAGCCAGCGTCATTCGGCCTTCATCGACCAGAAGACCGAGGATCGTTACTATCCGCTGAACCACATCGCGGAAGGCCAGGCGAATTACGAAGTCATCGATTCGATGCTGTCGGAATACGCCGTGCTGGGCTTCGAATACGGCTATTCGCTGGCCGAACCGAACGCCCTGGTGATGTGGGAAGCTCAGTTCGGCGATTTCGCCAACGGCGCACAGATCATGTTCGACCAGTTCATCTCCTCGGGCGAGAAGAAATGGCTGCGCATGTCGGGCTTGGTGATGCTGCTGCCCCACGGTTTTGAGGGTCAGGGGCCGGAACACAGTTCCGCCCGCCTGGAACGCTTCCTGCAGATGTGCGCCGAGGACAACTGGATCGTCGCCAACTGCACGACGCCGGCCAACTATTTCCACATCCTGCGCCGCCAGATGCACCGCCGCTTCCGCAAGCCGCTGGTGCTGATGACGCCGAAATCGCTGCTGCGCCATCCCAAGGCCACCAGCCGGGCCGAGGATTTCCAGACCGGATCGACCTTCCACCGCGTGCTGTGGGACGACGCGCAGCAGGGCAGTTCGGACATCACGCTGGTCCCGGATCACCGCATCCGCCGCGTCGTGATCTGTTCGGGCAAGGTTTATTACGACCTGCTGAAGGCGCGGGACGAGGCCGGGATCGACGACATCTATCTGCTGCGGCTGGAACAGTTCTATCCCTTCCCCGCGCAGTCGATGGTCAAGGAACTGGCCCGCTTCAAGGACGCTGAGGTCATCTGGTGCCAGGAGGAACCCAAGAACCAGGGCGGGTGGAGCTTTGTCGAGCCCTACCTGGAATGGTCGCTGGACCGGCTGGGGGCGCGCCACAACCGCGCCCGCTATGTCGGGCGCAACGCCGCCGCATCGGTCGCCACGGGTCTTGGATCGCGCCACAAGGCCGAACAGGAAGCTTTGGTGAACGAGGCGCTGTCGCTTGAAGGATGACCTGATGCCCACCGAAGTCCGCGTGCCCGCCCTGGGCGAATCCGTCACCGAGGCGACCGTCGCCACCTGGTTCAAGAAGCCGGGTGACGCGGTGGCGGTGGACGAGATGCTGTGCGAGCTGGAAACCGACAAGGTGACGGTCGAGGTTCCCAGCCCCGCGGCGGGCATCCTTGCCGAAATCGTGGTGGCGGAAGGCGAAACCGTCGGACCCGACGCGCTGCTGGCCCAGATCGGCGAGGCTGGCAGCGTCACCCCAAACACACAACAGCAGGCCGAGACGGCCCAGAAGACCCCGGAAGGACAGAAACAGATGAGCGGCAAATCCGTGGATGTGATGGTGCCCGCGCTTGGCGAAAGCGTGACCGAGGCGACCGTGGCCACCTGGTTCAAGAAACCCGGCGACACCGTCGCCGTGGACGAGATGCTGTGCGAGCTGGAAACCGACAAGGTGTCGGTCGAGGTTCCCAGCCCCGCCGCGGGCGTCCTGGCCGACATCCTGGCCGAGGAAGGCGCGACCGTCGATGCCAAGGCGCGCCTGGCGATCATCACCGAAGGCGCCGCCGGCAGCGCGGGCGCCTCGGCCCCGCAGTCTTCTTCCGAGAGCAAGGGCGACAACAAGGGCGCCTATGGCAATGCCGAGGCCCCCGTGGGTTCCGCCTCGGGCGGCGAGGATGGGGTGACCGCAGGCCAGGTCGGATCCCCCGGCGCCGGCCCCGAGCAGACCCAGCCCCGCACCGATGTCGAGGATGCGCCCTCGGCCCGGAAGGCCATGGCCGAAAAGGGCGTCAGCCGCGATCAGGTGACCGGCTCGGGCCGCGACGGCCGCGTGATGAAGGAAGACGTCGCCAAGGCAGCCGCCGCGCCGAAGCCCGCCGCCGTCCCGGCAGCCCCCCGCCCGGCCGAGGACGCCGCGCGCGAGGAACGCGTCAAGATGACCCGCCTGCGCCAGACCATCGCGCGGCGCCTGAAGGACGCGCAGAACACCGCCGCGATGCTGACGACCTATAACGAGGCCGACATGTCCGGCATCATGGGTCTGCGCAACGAATACAAGGACGCCTTCGAGAAGAAGCACAAGGTCAAGCTGGGCTTCATGTCCTTCTTCGTGAAGGCCTGCTGCCACGCCCTGAAGGAAGTCCCCGAGGTCAACGCCGAGATCGACGGCACCGACGTGGTTTACAAGAACTATGTCAACATGGGCGTGGCCGTGGGCACCCCCTCGGGCCTGGTGGTTCCGGTGGTGCGCGACGCCGACCAGAAGGGCTTCGCCGCTATCGAGAAGGAAATCGCCGAACTGGGCGCCAAGGGCCGGGACGGCAAGCTGACCATGCAGGAAATGCAGGGCGGCACCTTCACCATCTCGAACGGGGGGGTTTATGGCTCGCTGATGTCCTCGCCGATCCTGAACCCCCCGCAGTCGGGGATCCTGGGGATGCACAAGATCCAGGACCGTCCGGTCGTCGTCGGCGGGCAGATCGTGATCCGGCCGATGATGTATCTGGCGCTGTCCTATGACCACCGGATCGTGGACGGCAAAGGCGCCGTGACCTTCCTGGTCCGCGTCAAGGAGGCGCTGGAGGATCCCCGCCGCCTGCTGATGGATCTGTAAAGACCCGGCACCGCCGATCCCAGCGGCGGTGCCTTTCCCTTGAAAGGACAGGCCATGCAACTGATCGCCCATTACACCGTCGCCGATTATGCCGCCTTTCGCACGGCCTTCGACGCCGATGCCGAGGATCGCGGCCATGCCGGCCTGTCGCTGCTGCAATTGTGGCACGAAGATGACCGCAATGCCTGGGCGCTGTTCCAGGTGACCGACCCCAAGGCCGCGCGGGCCTATCTGTCCGGCGGCGCGGCCCCCTTCAACGCGCAGGCGGGCGTGACCGGCACCGATTTCCACTTCGTGAAGACCGCCTGACCATGATGACGCCGGAACTGACCGTCCTGGCGCTTGCGGGCCTGCTGCAGGGCCTGCAATTCGCGGCTTTCTCGGTCGCGGCGAACATGCAGGTCGGGCCGCGCGTGGCGATGGGGCCGCGCGATCATGCCCCGGCGCTGACCGGGACGGCGGGGCGCCTGCAGCGGGCGCTGAACAACCATTTCGAAGGGCTGATCCTGTTCACCCTGGCCGTTGTCGTGGTGACGCTGGGCGGGCAGGCCAGCGGCGCGACGACGGCCTGCGCATGGATTTATCTTGCGGCGCGAATCCTCTATGTGCCGGCCTATGTCTTTGGCTGGGTGCCCTGGCGCTCGGTCATCTGGGCCGTGGGATTCGCGGCGACGATGCTGATGATACTGGCCGCGCTGTTCTAGGCACGCCCTGGACACTGGCCCCTGAGGGACAATGAAGGAGAAGTTGATGTCCACCTATGACCTGATCGTGATCGGGGCGGGACCGGGCGGCTATGTCTGCGCGATCCGGGCAGCCCAGCTGGGCCTCAAGGTCGCCTGCGTCGAGGGGCGCGAGACGCTGGGCGGCACCTGCCTGAACGTGGGCTGCATCCCGTCCAAGGCCCTGCTGCACGCCAGCCACATGCTGCACGAGACGCACGAGAATTTCGCCAAGATGGGCCTGATGGCCGGCCACGTCGAAATCGATTGGCAGAAGATGCAGGGCTACAAGTCCGAAACCGTCGCCGGCAACACCAAGGGCATCGAGTTCCTGTTCAAGAAGAACAAGATCGACTGGCTGAAAGGCTGGGCCGTGATCGAGACGCCGGGCAAGGTCAGGGTCGGCGAGACCACTCATGAGGCGAAGAACATCGTGATCGCCACCGGCTCGGTCCCCTCGGCGCTGAAGGGCGTGACGGTGGACAACGATGCGGGCATCGTGGTGGATTCGACCGGCGCGCTTGCGCTGCCGAAGATCCCGGAATCCATGGTGGTGATCGGCGCTGGCGTGATCGGGCTGGAACTGGGTTCGGTCTATGCGCGCCTCGGCGCGCAGGTGACGGTGATCGAATACCTGGACGCCATCACCCCCGGCATGGACGGCGAGGTGCAGAAGCAGTTCCAGCGCATCCTGACCAAGCAGGGCCTCAAGTTCATCCTGGGCGCCGCCGTGTCCGAGGTCGAGGTCGAGGATGGCCGGGCCGAGGTCGAATACGAGCTGCGCAAGGACGGCAGCAAGCACGAGATCAAGGCCGATGTGGTCCTGGTCGCCACCGGCCGCCGCCCCTATGCCGACGGCCTGGGCCTGGATGCCTTGGGCGTGCAGATGACCGATCGCGGCTATATCAAGGTGGACGGCCACTGGGCGACCTCGGTTCCCGGCATCTATGCCATCGGCGACGCGGTGCCTGGCCCGATGCTGGCCCACAAGGCCGAGGACGAGGGCATGGCCGTGGCCGAGGTGATCGCGGGCAAGCATGGGCACGTCAACTATGGCCTGATCCCCGGCGTGATCTATACCATGCCCGAAGTCGCCAGCGTCGGCCTGACCGAGGAAGCCGCCAAGGAAGGCGGCCGCAAGATCAAGGTCGGCAAGTTCCCCTTCATGGGCAATGCGCGGGCAAAGGCGGTCATGCAGGCCGAGGGCTTCGTCAAGATGATCGCCGATGCGGAAACCGACCGCATCCTCGGCTGCCACATCATCGGCCCCAACGCGGGCGAGATGATCCACGAGGTCTGCGTGGCGATGGAATTCGGCGCCGCTGCGCAGGATCTGGCGCTGACCTGCCACGCGCATCCGACCACCTCGGAAGCGGTGCGGGAAGCGGCGCTTGCCTGCGGGGACGGCGCCATCCATGTCTGATCTGGCAAGGGGGGCGCTGCCCCCCTCGACGCTGGCGCGTCTCACCCCCCGGGATATTTCCGCACAGAAGATGGGAAGGCGCGGCCTGATCCTGGCGACGCTTGCGCTTGCCGCCTGTGGCGGCGGGGGCCAGAAGATGCCGGACGGCCTGGGCCGCAACGGGCTTTACCCGAACGAGACGCCGCAGCTGCGCGCCCGCATCAACTATTGGTCGCGCCATTACGAGGTGCCTTCCGCGATGGTGCAGCGCATCATCCTGCGGGAATCGCAGCATCGCCCCGGCGCGCGCAACGGTTCCTATTACGGGCTGATGCAGCTGAACCCGCAGACCGCCCGCACCATGGGCCATCGCGGATCGCCCGAGGCGCTGCTGGATGCGGACACGAACCTGCGCTATGGGGTCAAATACCTGCGCGGCGCCTGGATGGTGGCCGACGGCAATCCCGACAAGACGGTGATGTGGTATTCGCGCGGCTATTATTACGAGGCCAAGCGCAAGGGGCTGCTGAAAAAGACCGGCCTGCGCGGCTAGGGTTTTCTTCTGTGCCAAATATCCTCGGGGGTGAATTGCGCCCGAGGCGCAAGAGGGGGCGCGAGCGCCCCCTTTTTCGTCAGCCGTTCCGCGCGTCCTTCAGGGCGGCGACGCCGGGCAGTTCCTTTCCTTCCATCCATTCCAGAAAGGCGCCCCCGGCGGTCGAGATGAAGGTGAAATCCCCGCTGACGCCCGCCTTGTTCAGCGCCGCGACCGTATCCCCGCCCCCCGCGACCGAGGTCATCGTGCCATTGCGCGTCAGTTGCGCCGCGGCCTGGGCCGCCGCATTGGTCGCGCGGTCGAAGGGCTCGATCTCGAAGGCGCCAAGGGGGCCGTTCCAGATCAGCGTCTTGCAATGGCCCATCGCCTCGCGCAGCGCGTCCACAGTGGCGGGGCCCGCGTCGAGGATCATCGCGTCGGGCGGGCATTGATCGACCGGCAGCACCTGCGATTCCGCGCCCGCCTTGAACTCGCGCGCCACCACGATGTCCAGCGGCAGATGGATCACGCAGCCGCCCTGGTCGGCCTTTTCCAGGATCTGGCGCGCCGTGTCGGCCATGTCGCGTTCGGCCAGGGACTTGCCCACCTCGACGCCCTTGGCGACCAGGAAGGTGTTGGCCATGCCGCCGCCGATCACCAGGTGATCGACCTTGTCCACCAGGTTCATCAGCAGGTCCAGCTTGGTCGAGACCTTGGCCCCGCCCACGACCGCCATCACCGGCCGTTGCGGATTGCCAAGCGCCGCATCCAGCGCCTTGAGTTCCGCCTCCATCAGCCGGCCCGCCCCGGCGGGCAGCAGTCGCGCCAGCCCTTCGGTCGAGCCATGCGCGCGATGCGCGGCCGAGAAGGCGTCGTTGATATAGACCTTGCCAAGCGCCGCGATGGATGCGGCGAAGGTGGCGTCGTTCTTTTCCTCGCCTTCATGGAAGCGGGTGTTTTCCAGAAGCGCAACATCGCCCGGCTTCAGCCCCGCCACCACCCGCTTGGCGGGCCCGCCGATGCAGTCGTCGGCAAAGATGACCGACTGCCCAAGCGCGGCTTCCAGCGCCGGGACGATCTGCTTCAGGCTCATGGCATCCACGCGCTTGCCCTTGGGGCGGTCGAAATGGGCCAGCAGCACCGGGATGCCGCCCTTGGCCTGGATGTCCTTGACCGTGGGCACGATCTTCTCGATCCGCGTGGCGTCGGTCACGCGGCCGTCCTCGACCGGCACGTTCACGTCCACGCGGGTCAGGACGACCTTGCCGTCCATGTCCAGATCATCGATCGTCTTGAAATCGGCCATCGTCCGTCCTCGCAGCATTGGGATTGCCGGGCTTGTCCCGCATGGGGCTGCCCGCGTCAACTCTCGCGTAAGTATGATCAACGCGTGAGGGGGTTTGCGCGTTGCGATCGGGGCGGCAAAGCCCTAGACCAAGGACCGAACGTGGCAAAGGAGGGCCGCATGGCCGAGATCAAGGATCCCGAAAACACCATCATCATCGAGCTGAAGGACGGCCGCGTCGTTGTCGAGCTTCTGCCCGATGTCGCCCCGAAACATGCCGAACGCATGAAGGAACTGGCCCGCGCCGGGAAATACGACAACGTGGCCTTCCACCGCGTGATCGAGGGTTTCATGGCCCAGACCGGCGACGTCCAGCACGCCAACATGGAAAACAACTACAACCCCGGTCGTTCGGGCACGGGCGGGTCGGACCTGCCGGACCTGCCGGCGGAATTTTCCAAGCTGCCGCATGATCGTGGCACGCTGGGTGCCGCGCGGTCGCAGAACCCCAACAGCGCCAACAGCCAGTTCTTCATCAACTTCAAGGACAACCATTTCCTGAACGGCCAGTACACCGTCTATGGCCGCGTGATCGAGGGAATGGAGCATGTGGACAAGATCGCGCGCGGAGAGCCGCCTGCGAACCCCGACCGCATGATCTCGGTCAAGGTGGCTGCCGATGCGTAAGCTGCTGATCCCCGCATTCGTCCTGGCCGCAACGGCGGCCCATGCCCAGGCCCCCGCGCATGAGGACGGCCCCGGCCCGAACATGGTGATCGAAGTGGCTGCCGCCGACGGCACGTCCAAGGGCACCATCACGCTGGACCTGCTGGCCGACAAGGCGCCGAACCATGTCGCCCGCCTGGTCGAACTGGCCAAGGCCGGCGCCTATGACGGCGTGGTCTTCCACCGCGTGATCGACGGCTTCATGGCACAGACGGGCGATGTGGAACATGGCAAGCAGGGCGGCGCCAGCGTCGCCATGGCCGGCACCGGCGGATCGGACCTGCCGGATCTGGAAGCCGAGTTCAACGACGTGTCGTTCCAGGCGGGCACCGTGGGCATGGCCCGCGCGCAGGATCCGAACAGCGCCAACAGCCAGTTCTTCATCGACCTGGCGCCCGCGACCTTCCTTGACGGGCAATATACCGTCGTTGGCCAGTTGATCGACGGCTGGGACGTGCTGACCGGCATCAAGAAAGGCGACGCGAACGCGAATGGCGCGGTCGAGGAACCCGACTACATGGCGAAAGTCACCATCGTCGAATAAGATCAAGGGGGCCGATGGCCCCCTTTTTCGCGCTTGCGGCATTGGCCGCCGCGCGCCTATCTTTCGCGCGACATGGAACCGCGCAACCTTCCAGACGTAACTGAAATCACCCCCTCGGCCGGGGTGGAACGCGCGTGCCACGGCTGGCGGGCGAAGTGCCTGCAACGGCTGATCCGGATGCGCCTGCCGGTGCCGCGCAGCTTTGCGATCCCCGCGGAATCGGTGCAGTCCATCGCGACGGGCAGGCGGATCGACCTGGGGGATCTGGCGGACCTTTTCAGCGACGGCGACGGGTTGGTCAGCGTGCGCCCCTCGGCCCTGATGCCGGAATGGGGCGGGCCGGGCACGATCCTGAACGTCGGCATCAACGACAGGACGCACAAGCGGCTGGCCCATCGGATCGGCCGCGCCAATGCCGACACCCTGTATCGCCGCTTTGTCCAAAGCTATGCCATCCATATCGCGCGCCTGGACCCCGACATGTTCGCCCAGGACGGCGAAGGCGCCCTGGCCGAGGCGCTTCGCAGCTATCGCGACGAAACGGACGAGGATTTTCCCCAGGATCCCGCCATCCAACTGGCCGAGGTCCTGCGGTCCATGGCCCGCGCCTGGGACGGCCCGACCGCGCGGCTGCTGCGCCAGGCCAAGGGCGCGCCCCCGGACGCGCCGCTGGGGCTGGTGGTTCAGCAGATGGCGCTTGGCCTGGGGCCGGGGCTGTGCGGATCGGGCAGCATCCAGTTCGTCGATTCCGCAACCGGCGCGCCCCGCGTCACCGGCCGCTTCAAGCGCCAGCACCATGGGGGCGCGGATGGGGCGGGGGCCGAAACCCAGTTCCTGGTCCGCGACGACCGTGGTCCGTCGCTGGAAGACACCGCGCCCGAGGTTTTCGCCGACCTGATCCGCTTCGGCGTCGCCGCGCGCGAGCGCCTGCGCGAGGAAATGCAGATCGAGTTCGTGGTGGCCGACAGCCAGATCTCGATCATCGACGCCACGCGGGTTCAGCGGACATCCCGCGCCGGGGTCTGCATCGCCGTGGCCTTGGCCCGCGACGGCATCATCCCGGAATCCGAGGCCGTGATGCGCGTCGAACCCCGCGCGCTTGCCGATCTGCTGCACCGACAGGTCGATCCCCACGCCCCGCGAGAGGTGATCGCGCGCGGCATCAACGCCAGCCCTGGCGCCGCCACCGGCCGGATCGTCTTCACCGCCGCCGCCGCCCAGGCCGCCGCCGCGCGGGACGAGGCTTGCATCCTGGTCCGCCGTGAAACCGTCCCTGAAGACGTGCGCGGGATGCACGCATCCGTGGGCGTCCTGACCGAACGGGGCGGCACCACCAGCCACGCGGCCGTGATCGCGCGGGGCATGGGTCTGCCCTGCATCGTGGGTGCCAATGGCATCAGCATCGACGCGCGCCAGCGGACCCTTCGCGCGGGCGGCATCACCCTGCACGAAGGGGACGAGATCACCATCGACGGATCCAGCGGAGAGGTGTTGACGGGACGTGTCCCCCTGCTGGAACCGGCGCTCGACGACAATTTCTCGCAACTGCTGGTCTGGGCGGATGCGGCGGGGGGCATCGCGGTGCGCGCCAATTGCGACACGCCGGAAGACGCCCGCACCGCCCGGCGCTTCAACGCGCAGGGCATCGGGCTGTGCCGGACCGAACACATGTTCTTCGACGCCGAGCGCCTGCCCGCCATGCGCGAGATGATCTTTGCCGACACCCCCCAGGATCGCCGCCTGGCCCTGGACCGCATCCTGCCCATGCAGCGCCAGGACTTCACCGCCCTGTTCGAGATCATGGCAGGCCTGCCGGTCACCATCCGCCTGTTCGACCCGCCGCTGCACGAATTCCTGCCCCATGACCGCGAGGGGTTGCGCGAACTGGCCGATACCATGGACCTGCCCTTGTCCGACGTGACCCGCCGGGTCGAGGCGCTGTCGGAATTCAACCCGATGCTGGGGATGCGCGGGGTCCGGCTGGGCATCACCGTTCCCGAAATCTATGACATGCAGGCCCGTGCCATCTTCGAGGCCACCATTGAAGCCAGCCGCAAGGGCGACCCGGTCGTCCCCGAGATCATGATCCCCCTGGTCAGCGCCATGCGAGAGGTCGAGCTGGTCAAGAACCGCATCGACGCGGTGGCCGCCGCCGTCAGGAACGACCGCCGCATCGACTTCACCTATCGCCTGGGGGTGATGGTGGAAACGCCGCGCGCCTGCCTGCGCGCGGGCGACATCGCCGCTCATTCGGCCTTCCTGTCCTTCGGCACGAACGACCTGACGCAGATGACCTATGGCCTGTCGCGCGACGATGCGGGGCGCTTCATGGGCACCTATGTCGGCCAGCGCGTCTATGAGGAAGATCCCTTCCACTGCCTTGACCAGGACGGCGTCGGGGAATTGCTGCTGACCGGGGCGCAGAGGGCACGCCAGCAGCATCCCGGGATCACCATCTCGGTCTGCGGGGAACATGGCGGCAATCCCGAATCCATCGGGTTCTGCCATGATGCGGGATTCGACTATGTGTCCTGTTCGCCGTTCCGCGTTCCCGTAGCCCGGCTGGCGGCGGCGCAATCGGCCTTGCGCGCCCGGCTTCTGCGCGGCGACGGCTGACTGATTCGCCGGTCGATCACGCAAAATCTTGCGTCTCGACAGCCTCTTGCTGCACCCGCAAAGGTTGTCATCGTGCCGAAACCTGCCGGTTGACGCTTTGCAGGTCGGCGAGATGCTGCCGGAAACGTCCCTTTTTCCCCTGAAACGGAACCTCACGGGGAAGTTCGGTGGATGCGCCGATCGCTAAAACCGTAATCATTCCGGCGAACGCGGTGGTGTCCATCTGCTCTGGGCCAGCCGTGATCTTAACGACCTGTCCATCCGACACGGTTATAGGGATAGATATGAAAACGCTGCTTCAGCGGTTGGTGCCGTCATGCCTGTGCGCCGCCGCCCTTACCTTCACGGCGACATACGCCATTGCAGGCAACGGATCGCTGTTTTCGTCCGATGCCGGGCTGTTCGGTTCCGCGACACAGTCAGCGCGTCCGACGCCGCTTCTACATACGGGTGACGAACCTGTGAAGGCTGAATCTGCCGTCCAGCGTGAAAATCAGCGTGCAAGATTGCTGCCGGCCAGCGCCGAACGGTCGGCGAGGGGCAGGTTCGACGAACGCGACCTGAACTGCCTGGCCGAGGCGATCTATCACGAGGCGCGCGGCGAAAGCACCCGCGGCCAGGCCGCCGTGGCCGAGGTGATCCTGAACCGCGTCGACAGCCGGCAGTTCCCCTCGTCGGTCTGCGGGGTGGTGAACCAGCCCAGCCAGTTCAGCTATACCATCGGCGGGCGCAAGCCGATCAAGAACAAGAGCGCCTATCTGCGTGCCCGCGACATCGCCCGCAACGCCCTGGCCGGGGCACCGCGCGCCTTGACGAACGGGGCCACCTATTTCCACACGCCCGCCGTAAGCCCGTCCTGGTCGCGCCGGTTCCAGCGCACCGTGCAGATCGGGCAGCACATCTTCTATCGCCCCGGCGGCCAGCGCGTCGCCTCGAATTAAGGCCGGACTTGCCTGCGGCTGGGAATTGCTGTGAATGGCAGGCATGAGCCAGCCTGACCGCATCCATCTGCGCGACCATGTCGTCGAAGCCGAAATCGGCGCCTTTCAATCCGAACGCGGCCGCACCCAGCGGCTGCGTTTTTCGCTTTCCGTCGATCTGCGCGATCCCGTGGACGCCAGGGACGACCATGTGGACCGCATCCTGTCCTATGACGTGCTGGTCCAGGCGGTGGATGCAGCCCTTGCGGAGCAGCGGTTCAACCTGGTGGAAACGCTGGCCGAACGCATCGCGGCGCAGGTGCTGGCCGATCCCCGCGCCGCGCGGATAACCGTCACGGTGGAAAAGCTGGATCGCGGCCCCGGCGCCCTGGGCATCACCATCACCCGCGATGCGGGCCGCATGGCCGTGACATCGCAGCATCTGCCGGTGCGGATCGTCGTGGGCCGTCCGGCGGCCTTGCCTTCTGGTGCCCTGGTGGTAGTGCCCGAAGCGCCCGTCGCGCCCCTGCCGCAGGGTGGCGACACCCGCCGCATCGCCTTGCTGGGCCTTGATCAGGCCGCCTGGATCCTGTCGGACGCCTTGGGCATCGAGGTGGCCGAGACGCGGACCGAACTCGACGCCGCCATTCGGGCCGAAGCCGCGGTGGTCTGGGCCCCGGCCCGGCTTGCGGTCGAAGCACCCGGCATCCTGCCCGCCGCGCCGGACCTGGCCTTCTGGCTGGCCGCGCGCCTGTCCGCCCACCGCGTCGATTTCGCGACCGATGCGCCCCTGCCCGCCCCGCCCGAGGGGATTGCCGTGGGCCGTGTTCCGGTGGCGACATGAGCCTTTATTACCGCCCCCTTCCCGACCCATACGGCCGCCACCGCCTTGCGGGCGGCTGGATCCGCTTTTCCCAGGTCGAGGTCCTGGAACGCGGCCAGCTGCCCCGGCTTGGCACGGACATCCCGCCCGATCTGCTGGAACGCCTGACCGCGCCCCGTTCCGGCGTCCTGGACCTGTCCATGGACCGCCCGCGCGTGATGGGCATCGTCAACGCGACGCCGGACAGCTTCTCGGACGGCGGCACCTATGACCCCGTCCAATGGGGCCGGCAACTGATGCAGGATGGGGCCGACCTGCTGGACATCGGCGGCGAATCCACCCGCCCCGGCGCGGCCGAGGTTCCGGTGGCCGAGGAGATCGGCCGGATCGTCCCCGTCATCCGCGCCCTGGCCGATGCGCCGCTTTCCGTCGATACCCGCAAGACGGCGGTCGCACGGGCCGCGCTGGCGGCGGGCGCAGGGCTGATCAACGACGTGTCGGGCTTCGACTTCGACCCCGCGCTTGCAAGCCTGACGGCGGAGGCGAAGGTGCCGGTCTGCCTGATGCATGCGCAGGGCCTGCCCGAGACGATGCAGGACGATCCGCGCTATGACGATGTGCTGCTGGACGTCTATGACGCGCTGGAAGCGCGGATCCGCCGGGCCGAGGCTGCGGGCATCGCGCGCAATCGGATCCTGGTCGATCCCGGCATCGGCTTCGGCAAGACGCAGGCGCATAATCTTGCCATCCTGCGGCGGATTTCGCTGTATCATGGGCTTGGCTGCGCGATCCTTCTGGGCGTCTCGCGCAAGCGGTTCATCGGCGCGGTCGGCGGGGCGCAGGATCCCGCCGACAGATCGCCGGGAACGCTGGCGGTGACGCTTGCGGCGGTGGCGCAGGGGGTTCAGATACACCGCGTCCACGATGTGCGCGGACTGGTGCAGGGGCTGCGGCTGTGGCAGGCCGTCAACGATAACGAAAAGGCAGGAACATGAGCAGAGGCTTGTTCGGGACAGACGGCGTGCGCGGACGCGCCAACACCCACCCCATGACCGCCGAGATGGCCCTGCGCCTTGGCGCGGCGGCGGGGCGGTATTTCCGCCGCTCGGGCGATGACAGCGCGCATCGCGTGGTGATCGGCAAGGACACGCGGCTGTCCGGCTACATGCTGGAAAACGCCCTGACGGCGGGGCTGACCAGCACCGGCATGAACGTGCTGCTGCTGGGTCCGGTGCCCACCCCGGCCGTGGGCTTCCTGACCCGGTCGATGCGCGCGGATGTGGGAATCATGATTTCCGCCAGCCACAACCCGGCCGAGGACAACGGCATCAAGTTCTTCGGCCCCGACGGCTTCAAGCTGTCGGACGAGGCCGAAGCCGAGATCGAGCGCATCGTCGCGGGCGACATCACCCCGGCCCAGCCCGCCAATATCGGCCGCGCCAGGCGCATCGACGACGGTCGCGGGCGTTATGTCGAATATGCCAAGACCACCTTCCCGTCAGGACAGCGCCTGGACGGCTTGCGCGTGGTGATCGACTGCGCCAACGGCGCCGCTTATCGCGCCGCGCCCGACGTGCTGTGGGAACTGGGCGCCCATGTGATCCCCATCGGGGTGAAGCCGGACGGCTTCAACATCAATGCCGGCGTGGGTTCCACCCATCCTCAGGCCTGCGCGGCGGCGGTTCTGGACCATGGCGCGCATCTGGGCATCAGCCTGGACGGCGATGCGGACCGGGTGATCATCATCGACGAAAAGGGTCAGGTGGCCGACGGGGACCAGATCATGGCATTGATGGCGGCCCGCTGGGCCGACCAGGGACGCCTGCAAGGGAACGCCCTTGTCGCCACTGTGATGTCGAACCTGGGGCTGGAACATTTCCTGACCGGGCGCGGGCTGCGGCTGGAGCGCACCAAGGTCGGCGACCGCTATGTGGTCGAACGGATGCGCGGGGGCGGGTTCAACCTGGGCGGCGAACAGTCGGGCCATATCGTGATGACCGACTATGCCACCACCGGGGACGGGCTGATCGCGGCGATGCAGTTCCTGGCCGCCATGGCCGAGACGGGCGAAAGCGCCAGCGTCCTGGCCGCGCAGTTCGACCCGGTGCCGCAGATGCTGAAGAACGTCCGCTACGCCGCAGGCGCCGACCCCTTGTCGGCGGCCGAGGTGCGCGCCGTGATCGCGGATGCCGAGGCACGGCTGGCAGGCACGGGCCGCGTCCTGATCCGCAAGTCCGGCACCGAACCCCTGATCCGCGTGATGGCCGAGGCCGAGAACGAGACCGTGCTGCGCGAAGTCGTGGACGGGATCGTCGCGGCGGTGGAAAAGGCAGCCTGAGGCGGCAAACGCCGGGGGACTTCACGTCCCCCGGACCCCCTGTGGGATATTTTCACACAGAAGATTCAGGGCGCTTCCGCAACCGGGTCGAAATCATAGATCCAGTCGAAGCGCGACAAAATTGCGCCGGGTGCCACCTTGCCGCCCAAACGCAGCGCGGCATGGGCGGCAAGCCGCCTCGGACCGGTCAGGTGATAGTTGCCTGCATTGGCATTCGCCGCCTCGACGATGCGGGTCGTGCGAGGCTTGCGCAGGCTTTCATAGCGCATCAGCGCGGCCTGCTGGTCGGGCACGGCGTCCAGGCAGGCGGCCAGCGTCCAGGCATCCTCGATGGCCATGCAGGCGCCTTGGGCCATGAAGGGCAGCGTCGGATGGGCGGCGTCGCCCAGGATCGCCATGCGTCCGTCTTGCCAGCGGGCTGCGACCTGATGGCGGAACAGGCCCCAGACATGGACCCGATCGACCTGTGCCAGCCATCCCGGCACCGGGCCGCCGAAGCGGGCGAAGGCCGCGCGCAGGTTGGCGGGATCGTCGGGATGGGACCAGCCTTCGTCCTGCCAGTCGCGGGTTTCCAGGACCGCCACGATGTTGCGAAGCCCGCCCGCCAGGGGATAGCTGACCAGGTGGCGGTTCGGTCCCATGAAGACCTGAGCCTCAGGGGGCTTGTCCTGGTCTGCAATGACGGCGCGCCAGGCCGTCTGGCCCGTGAAGAAGGGCACTTCGCGTCCGTTCAGGGCGGCGCGGATCCCGCTGTGCAGCCCGTCGGCGCCGATCAGCAGGGGGGCGTCGGGTGGAGATTCAACTGGATGGTCCAGGACGATCCGCACACCCGCCCGCCTTGCGGCCTGTTCCAGAACCTCGATCAAACGGGCGCGGTGGATCAGGCGGAACCGGGCCTGGGGGCGGTGGCGGGCCAGGTCCAGCCGAACCACATCCGAACCCGAGGCATCGCGCAACCGCACCGCATGGCTGGGCAGCGACACCGCATCAAGCGCCGCAGACAGCCCAAGCGCGTCAAGCACGCGCATCGCGTTGGGGGAGAGTTGCAGGCCCGCGCCGACCTCGGCGATGGCGGGCGCGCGTTCCAGGACGGTGACCTTTGCCCCGCGCTGTTGCAGCGCGATGGCGGCGGTCAGCCCCGCGACGCCGCCGCCGACGACCGTGACGGGCCGTGATCGCAGGGCGCCTGGCATCGGATCAGTCGTCGCGGTGGACCCGCTCGCGGCGTTCGTGGCGTTCCTGCGCTTCCAGCGTCATGGTGGCGATAGGGCGGGCGTCCAGGCGTTTCAGGCTGATCGGTTCGCCCGTCATTTCGCAGTAACCGTATTCGCCCGTCTCGATCCGGCGCAAGGCCGCGTCGATCTTGCTGACCAGCTTGCGCTGGCGGTCGCGGGTGCGCAGTTCAAGGGCGCGATCGGTTTCCTCGGACGCGCGGTCGGCCAGATCCGGCACGGCGCGGGCGCTGTCTTGCAGGCCTTCCAGCGTTTCGGCGGATTGATCCAGCAATTCCTGCTTCCAGGCTTCCAGCTTGCGCCGGAAATATTCCAACTGCCGGTCGTTCATGAACGGCTCATCCTCGGCGGGACGATAGTCCTGGGGCAGGAAGGTCTGGGCTTTCATAAATGCTCTCCGGCAGGGCCGGGTGGAACGCGAACCGGCACCTTGCGCGCCCCCATAAAGTATGACGTGCTGCTTGTCACTAGGCGAAACGTTCAAGGTTGAATGACATGCGATCCCGTGCGTTGTTCGTGCCCAAGTATTTCACCTGAAAGGAGAGTTTGATGCAGTTCACCGGCACCGGCCGATATGTCGCCCCGCCCGACCTGGCGATCGCGGTCAATGCCGCCGTCACGCTGGAACGCCCGCTGCTGGTCAAGGGCGAACCGGGCACGGGCAAGACCGAACTGGCCCGGCAGGTGGCGGAAAGCCTGTCCCTGCCGATCATCGAATGGCATGTCAAATCAACGACCAAGGCCCAGCAGGGCTTGTATGAATACGACGCCGTCAGCCGGTTGCGCGACAGCCAGTTGGGCGATGCGCGGGTCCATGATGTCGCCAACTATATCCGCAAGGGCAAGCTGTGGCAGGCCTTCGAGGCGCCCGGCAAGGTGGTCTTGCTGATCGACGAGATCGACAAGGCCGACATCGAGTTTCCGAACGACCTTCTGCAGGAACTCGACCGGATGGAGTTTCACGTTTACGAGACCGGCGAGACGATCCGCGCCGCACACCGGCCGGTTGTCATCATCACCTCGAACAACGAAAAGGAACTGCCGGACGCATTCCTGCGGCGCTGTTTCTTCCATTATATCCGGTTTCCCGATGCCGACACGCTGCGCGCCATCGTGGACGTGCATTATCCGGGCCTGAAGCGCGGGCTGCTGGACCAGGCGTTGACGCAGTTCTTCGAATTGCGCGACACGCCGGGGCTGAAGAAGAAGCCCTCGACCAGCGAGCTTCTGGACTGGCTGAAGCTGATCCTGGCCGAGGATCTGGCGCCCGAGGATCTGCGGCGTGACCCCCACACGATGCTGCCGAAGCTGCACGGCGCGCTGCTGAAGAACGAACAGGATGTGGCACTGTTCGAAAAGCTGGCCTTCATGGCACGGCGGCAGCGGTAAGCCTCAGCCGCCGGTCGCGGGATCGTCGGCCTGGCGGCCCGCAGCCATGCCCATGCCCATGCCGCCACCACCCCCGGCGCCCGCCCCTCCTCCGCCGCCGGTGCCGCGGGACCGCCCCTCGTCCCCGCCCCTGCCCTTGCCGCCACCCGGTGCGGGGCGGGTCGGTCCCTGGGGCGGGATGGCAAGGCCGGTGGGCACGGGTTCCAGATCCAGGGCTTTGCGGATGAAGTCGCGCAGGGATCGCACCAGTTCATCCGTCTGGACCGGCCGCCCTTCCACCAGGTCGCGGGCGGCGCGTTCGGCCAGGCGGACATGGGTTTCCGTGCCCAGCAGCAGGATGTCGGACAGCGCGGCTTCGACCGCATCCCGGATCCGGCGGCGGCGGTCCGAGCCTTCGGTCAGATCCGTGCCCTCCTCGGTCGCGCGCTGGCGCAGGTCGCGCAGATGGGCGGGATCCACGGCCAGATCGCCCGTGAAGGATCCGCCCAGCACCTTGTAGGCGGCGATCAGCACCCGCAGGCGTTCGTTGATCTGGCGGTTCATCCGTTCGCGGCGCTGCTGGACGGTGAACATCACCAGCACCCGGATGCCGATGCCGATCAGCGCGAACAGCGCGATCCCGATCACGGTGGACAGGATGCTGTTCCAGTTGCTGAAGTCGATCATGCGCATGGCTGTCCCTTAAGGAGATGACGGCATGATCGGGGCAAGGTCCGGCAGGGACAACCCGGTATTTCCAATTGAAACCCGGGCGCTGTCGTGACCTTCTGCCCGCAACCGACATCGAGAGGAGAGAGAGATGACCCAGGGCTTTGACACCACCGCGATCCATGCCGGGACCGAACCCGATCCCGCGACCGGCGCGCGGCAGGTGCCGATCTATCAGACCACGTCCTATGTCTTCAAGGACGCCGACCACGCGGCGCGCCTGTTCGGGCTGCAAGAGGTGGGATACATCTATTCCCGCCTGACCAACCCCACCGTCGGCGCGCTGCAGAACCGGGTCGCCGCGCTGGAAGGCGGCGCGGGGGCGGTCTGCTGTTCGTCGGGGCACGCGGCGCAGATCATGGCGCTGTTCCCGCTGATGGGGCCGGGGCGCAATATCATCGCCTCGACCCGGCTTTACGGCGGCACGGTCACGCAGTTCAGCCAGACCATCAAGCGGTTCGGCTGGTCCGCCAAATTCGTGGACTTCGACGATCTGGACGCCCTGCGTGCGGCCATCGACGACGACACGCGCGCGGTCTTCTGCGAATCGATCAGCAATCCCGGCGGCTATGTCACCGACATTCCGGCAGTTGCCGAGATCACCAATGCCGCAGGCATCCCGTTGATCGTGGACAACACGCTGGCCACACCATACCTGTGCCGCCCGATCGAGATGGGCGCGACGCTGGTCGTCCACAGCCTGACCAAATACATGACCGGCAACGGCACCGTGACGGGCGGCGTGGTCGTGGACAGCGGCAGCTTCGACTGGTCGGCCTCGGGCAAGTTCCCCAGCCTGTCGGATCCCGAACCCGCCTATCACGGCCTGAAGTTCCACGAGACCTTCGGCAACCTGGCCTTCACCTTCCATTCTATCGCCATCGGTCTGCGCGACCTGGGCATGACCATGAACCCGCAGGGCGCGCATTACACGCTGATGGGGATCGAAACCCTGGGCCTGCGCATGGCCCGCCATGTGGAGAACGCCCAGAAGGTCGCGGAATGGCTGGAAAACGACCCGCGCGTGACCGCCGTGACCTATGCCGGGCTGGCATCCTCGCCCTGGAACGCGACGGCGAAGCGGCTGTATCCGAAGGGGGCCGGGGCGCTGTTCACCTTTTCGGTCAAGGGCGGCTATGAAACGGCGGTCAAGGTGGTGGGCGCGCTGAAGCTGTTCAGCCATGTGGCGAACCTGGGCGACGCGCGGTCGCTGGTGATCCATTCGGCTTCGACCACCCACCGCCAGTTGACCGAGGATCAGCAGCGCGCGGCGGGCGCGGCCCCCGACCTGCTGCGCCTGTCCATCGGGATCGAGGATCCGGCCGACCTGATCGCCGACCTGGACCAGGCGCTGTCGGCCGCGGTCGGATAAGGAAAGGGGGCCGCGCGGCCCCCTTTCACGTTCAGTTTGCGGGTGCCTGACCCTCGGCAGGGGCGTCCGCCGGGGCTTCGCCCAGCGGCACGACAGGCTCATCGGGTTCGGGTGCGCCGGTATCGGTGCCCAGGGGCGGCGGCAGCTCGCCCGGTGACGGTGCGGCCGGGTCGTTGCCGGGGACGGGCGCTGCGGCACCGCCGTCGGGCGCGGGGGTTTCCATGCCGGGAACGGGCGGATGGCCGGGGGGCAGGACACCCTGTTCGGCGTCATCGGTCCCCTGGCCCGAAGCGGGGCCTTCGCCATGCCCGTGGCCGTGGCCGTGGCCGCCTTTCCGATCCATCATCGGACCGCAATCCTGGCCGGTCAGCGCGAACTGCATTTCCACATTGGCGGACAAGGCGACCTCGCCCGCGGCAATCGGCACCTTGGCGGCATCCGCGGCGGCACGGGCCTCCATCATCATGGGGCGCGGCCCCTCCATCGTGGGGGTGTCGCGCAGGACAAGGACCGGGCCAAGGGTCAGCCCGGCAGCCTCGGCCAGGATCTCGGCCTTGTGGCGGGCATCAGCGACGGCGGCGCGACGGGCCTCGTCCTCGGCCGCGCTGCTGTTGTCGCGGATGAAGCTGATGCCGTTGATCTCGTTCGCGCCCGCCACGACGATGGCGTCCAGAACCTCGCCCAGTCGGGCCACGTCGCGGACGCGGACCGTCACCATGTTCGTGGCCTGGTAACCCGTGACGCTGGGCGCGCGGCCTTCGGCATAATCCATCACGGGATTGAGGTTCAGGCCCGAGGTCTGGACATCCGCCGCCTCGATCCCCGCGCCTGCCAGGGCGTCGATCACCGCGGTCTGCTGGGTGGAATTCTGGCGCATCGCCTCGGCCGCGCTGGGGGCCTGCGTCGTCACGCCCAGTTGGATCGTCGCCAGATCCGGGGCCGCGCGCGCCTCTCCCTCGCCGGTCACGGTCAGGCGCGACATGCCGGGATGGCACATGCCGTATCCCCCCTTGCCCGGTGCGGCCATGGCCGGTGCCCCAAGCGCCAGGGCCGTGGATGCCACCAGGGCGGCCCGTGCCAGCCGGTGCGAAAAGATGGTCATGTCTCTGTCCTCTCTGCGGAAATTTCCTTGTTCCAGCTAACAGCGATCCGGCTGGTAAGTTCAAAGCAATTGCGTTCACGGATCCGCCAGTTTGGCTTTCCTCAGGGCGCAAAATCCGGTAGATCTGCCGTAATCCCACCAAGTCGCGGACCTTCATAACACGCGATCGTCATCGAGCAGTCATTACCATGAACAGACATATTGCGCCGCCCGATTTCGCCATGAGCTTCACGCCCGAGGCGGTCCTGCTGGAACATCGCGACGGACTTGGATGGCGCCCCCTGGGCCAGGCCCCCTTCGCGGGCCGGGAAATGACCGCCCGGCTGGCCGCCCTGCGTGACGAGGCGGGCACCGCATCGGGCCAGGCCGACACCGTTCTGGTCATTCCCGACGACCAGATCCTTTACACCACGCTGACGGTTCCGGTGGGCAGCGACACCCCCAAGGCCATCGCCCGCGCGCTGGAGGCGATAACCCCCTATCAGGCCGAGGATCTGGCCTTCGACTGGTGCCCGTCGGCCCATGGCGACATCGAGACGCTGCGCATCGCCGCCGTCGCCCGCCGCACCCTGGAAGAGGCCGAGGATTTCGCCCGCGCCCAGGGCTTCCGCCCCGCAGGCTTCGTCGCCCGCCCCGAGGATGAGCGTTTCGACGGCCAGCCCGACTTCGGCCCCAGCCGGATGGCCGGCGACGGGTTCACCCGCCCGCCCTTCAGCCAGCCGGATCTGGCGCAGGCGCGCGTGACCGACCCGGTCGTGCCGGTCGCGGAACCCGCCGCCGCCAAGGTCGATGCCCCCGTCGTCATCAGCCGCATCGTGCCGCATGTGGTCGCCGCCGCCGTTCCGGCGCAGGCCCGGCCCGCGCCCGAAGCCGCCGCTGCCGCCGTGATCCGCCACAAGGAGGTCAAGGCCCCTGCGGCGCCCCGCACCCTGCCGCCGCGCGCGCAGGCCGTCCATGACCGCGCCCGCGAAGCCCGGGCCCGCCCCGCAGCCCTATCCGAGGACACGGCAGCCTCGCCGTCGCTTGCGGCGCGCCTGCGCAGCCTGGATCCGGGCCGGTTGCCCGTGATGATGGGGATTCTGGTTCTGGGCCTCGTGCTGGTCCTGGCCTTCTTCGGCGCGCCGTCGGGCGATGATGGCGTGGCGCCGACGCCCGCGACCACCGCCGAAGCCCTGGCCATGCCTGCCGACCCGGTGACGCAGCCCGCGCCGGTCGAGACCGCCGAGGCGCCGCAGGAAGCCGTGCCGCCTGCGCCCGTGGCGGATGCCGAAACCCCGGCCCAGGCCCCTGCGGTCGAAGCCGTTGCCGAAGCGCCCGCTGCGGAACCCGCGCAGGTCCAGCCCGAAGCGCAACCGACCGCAACCGCCGCAGCCCCGGTGGCCACACCCCTGCCCCCAGCGGCGGACACTGAAACCGCCGAGGCTGCGGAGACCACGCAAGCCGCGCCCGAAACTGCCGCCATCCAGCCCGTTCCTGTCGCGCCCGTGGTGACCGCCACGCGTCCCCAGCCGGCACCCGCGCAGCCCGATGATGCGCTGACCCAGGCATTGACGCAGGCCATGGCCGCGCCCCCGGCCACCGCGCCGCAGGCCCCGGTCAGCGCCCTGACCATGGCAGACGCCCCGGCCTCAGCCGCTGCCCCGGCCGCTGCCTCGCCCTCGGCCCCGGCGAGCGTTCCGACGGCTGCCTCTCCGGTCGCGGCAGCGCCGGCGGCGCCTGCTGCCCGCGTGGAAACCCCGACGCAGCGGCTTGCCAGTTCGGCCCGTCCGCCGCGCGTGGCCCCGGTGCGGGCCGCGCCTCCGGCACGGACCGATGCCCGCCCGGCGGTTCCCGCCAATCCGCAGCCCTTCGCGGAACGCGCACGTCCCGACACGGCCCGGCTGACCGGGTCCCGCCCGCCCGAACGACCCACCACCCAGCAAGCCAGCCAGCCCGCTGTGACACCGGCATCGGGACCCGCACGCGCGACGCCGCCGGCCGCGTCGTCGAACCGCCCGCCCGCCCGTCCCGAACGCCAAAGCATGATCGAGGAAGGCAGCCGGGCCGAGGATGGCCAGCCGACCCGCCTGACACAGGCCGAAAAACGCGCCCTGACCGACCTGCTGCGCGACCTGCGCACGGCACAGGCCGGTGCGTCAGGCCTCAGCACGGCGGAACGCGGCGCATTGATCCGGCTGGCCGATGCCCGCCCGACCCGCAAGCCGGTCGCGGTCGGCGGACCGGCGCAACGGGCGGTGCAGGATGCCGTCGCGGCGGCGGTCGCCGATGCGCCCCCTGCGCGGTCGGCATCGGGAGCAGGACTGGGACAGTCGGCCCGTCCCAAGGCCAGGCCCGGCGGGGCCAGATCCGTCGCCCGCAGCGATCCCGGTCCCGGCAACGCCAGCCTGTCCGGCAGGGCCATCGACCAGGCCGTTGCCGAAGCCGTATCCGAAAGCTCTCCCTTGCCAGGCGCCGTCGCTTTGACGGCGCTTCGTTCATCTGCCCTTCCGCCACGCCGCGCGACGGGGGCCGGGGCTGCGGCCGCCGCGGCCGTCACCGCCGCCGCGGCACCCATCGCGACCCTGGCGCCCACATCCGGCGACCTGCGCGCCGCGGCCCAGGCCCAGTCCGAGGAAGCGGCCCTGGCTGAACAGCGCCGCCAGGATGCCGAGTTGCAGGCCCAGGCCGAAGCCCGCGCCCGCGCCCGCGCCGCCCAGGACGCCCAGGCCGAGGCACAGGCCCGCGCCGCAGCCGAAGCCCGCGCCCGTGCCCAGGCCGAGGCAGAGGCCCGCGCCGCAGCCAGCCGCCAGCAACGCTATGCCCCGCCCGAGGCCGAGGACGAGCCGGAAGTCGCGGCCAATATCCCCGACGGCCGCACGCCGACCACGGCAGGCGTCGCCGCCACCGTCAAGGACGGCATCCAGATCAACCGCACCCAGATCATCGGCACCATCGGCGCGGGCAAGGCCAGCCGCGCCCTTGTGCGCCTGTCGAACGGCCGCGTGCTGACCCTGCGGCTGGGGGACCGGATCAACGGCGGCACGATCACCGATATCGGCGACAGCCGCATCACCTTCGTGAAGGGTGGCCAGCAGCAGGCGCTGTCGGTGCTGGGCGGGCGCTGAGGATCAACCGTCCAGCCCGGTGATGGTCCAGCCGTCCTGTTCCAGCAGGTGCAGCACGCCCCCCCTGCCCGGCAGGTGCAGCGCGCCGAAACCCGCGACGATGCCCTTGCCCTGCGCGGCGGCCTTTCGCGCGCCCTTGGTCAGCGGACCGATCCAGGCCGCGTTCCGCCGATCCATCAGTTGGTCCTTGACCAGATCCATCTGCGCATCGACCTGATCCCGCGTCAGTCCCGAATTGCGGTAAGCGTCGAATCGGCCGAACTCCCAGATCCGCCAGACATCCCCCGCGAAATAGGCATCGGTCAACGTGACGGCATAATCGTCGGCATAGGATGCGGCAGGCAAGGCCGCCCGGATCATCTCGATCTCCTGCTGGGGCGTCAGGTCGCGAAACAGGGTGAAGACCGTATCCCAGGGTTCCAGGGACCGCACGGGGATATCCAGCGCCTCGGCCCGGTCCATCAGGCGGTGATCCAGGCTGTCCCGCTGCCCCTGCCCATCGGCCACCTGCCGCATCATGCAGGGGCTGACCCCCAGCATCATCGCCACATACCAGGGCCGCAGCTTCGAGGTGATGATGGCGGGTGTCCCGCGATCCGCCATCGCGGCCGAAAGCGCCGCCCAGTCGCGGTCATCAAGACGTTCCGGCAGGGTGGGCCCGGCCGGATCGACCATCAGGGTCGGATCAGAGGCCAGGGCCTCGGTCAGTTTCCGTTCCTCGGCCGGTCCCGTTTCGACAAAGACGGCGGCGGCGTCGGCCAGCATCGGCTCCAACCGGGCCAGCATCGCGTCGTGGCGCGGATCGCCGAAATGATAGGTGCCGACCAGAATCATCGTCTGGTCGCCCTTGCTGGCCCGCCACAGCAACCCTTGGTGATAGGGGACATCCGCCACGGCGGCGTCGATCTCGGCCCGCTGGTCGGGGGTCATGGTGTCGAAAAGGTTCGTGCCCACGCATTGCGAGGCAGAGGCCGCCCCCGCCCACAGCATCAGGGTTCCCACCAGAAGGCTGCGCACGGTTCTCTCCTTGACTGCCAGACACCGGGAAACTGTCACAGGCCCCCCGCTTTGGCCAGCATCGGCCGCGCACATTTTGGCGACCGCGCGCCGTTGACAGGCCCGAAGCCTTGGCCTAAATCAGCGTCCATTGGCACTCACCTGGTGTGAGTGCCAACAAAGCGACACTGCAACCTGAAACACGGAGTGTTCAACCATGGCATTCACACCGCTGCATGACCGCGTTCTGGTCCGCCGCGTCCAGTCGGACGAAAAGACCAAGGGCGGCCTGATCATCCCTGACAGCGCCAAGGAAAAGCCCGCCGAGGGCGAGGTCATCTCGACCGGCGAAGGCGCGCGCAAGGATTCGGGCGAACTGATCGCGCCCTCGGTCAAGGCGGGGGACCGCGTGCTGTTCGGCAAATGGTCGGGCACCGAAGTCACGATCGACGGCGAAGAGCTGCTGATCATGAAGGAAAGCGACATCCTGGGCGTCATCGCCTGATCCGCCACCTTCACCGATAAATTCAGGAGAATCAAATGGCTGCGAAAGAAGTCAAGTTCAATACCGACGCCCGCGACCGGATGCTGAAAGGCGTCAACATCCTGGCCGACGCCGTGAAGGTCACGCTTGGCCCCAAGGGCCGCAACGTCGTGATCGACAAGTCCTTCGGCGCCCCGCGCATCACCAAGGACGGCGTCTCGGTCGCCAAGGAAATCGAACTGGCCGACAAGTTCGAGAACATGGGCGCCCAGATGGTCCGCGAAGTCGCGTCGCGCACCAACGATGAGGCCGGCGACGGCACCACCACCGCCACCGTTCTGGCCCAGGCCATCGTGAAAGAGGGTATGAAGGCGGTTGCCGCCGGCATGAACCCGATGGATCTGAAGCGCGGCATCGACCTCGCGACCTCGAAAGTGGTCGAGGCGATCAAGGCGGCCTCGCGTCCGGTCAACGACAGCGACGAAGTCGCCCAGGTCGGCACCATCTCGGCCAACGGCGAAGCCCAGATCGGCCGCTTCATCGCCGATGCAATGCAGAAAGTCGGCAACGAGGGTGTGATCACCGTCGAAGAAAACAAGGGGATGGAGACGGAAGTCGAAGTCGTCGAAGGCATGCAGTTCGACCGCGGCTACCTGTCGCCCTATTTCGTGACCAACCCCGACAAGATGGTCGCGGAACTGGAAGACGCCTATATCCTGCTGCACGAGAAGAAGCTCTCGTCGCTGCAGCCGATGGTGCCGCTGCTGGAAGCCGTGATCCAGTCGGGCAAGCCGCTGGTGATCGTTGCCGAGGACGTCGAAGGCGAGGCCCTGGCCACGCTGGTCGTCAACAAGCTGCGTGGCGGCCTGAAGATCGCTGCCGTCAAGGCTCCGGGCTTCGGCGATCGCCGCAAGGCCATGCTGCAGGACATCGCGATCCTGACCGGCGGTCAGGTCATCAGCGAAGACCTGGGCATGAAGCTGGAAAACGTCGGCATCGACATGCTGGGCCGCGCGAAGAAGGTCTCGATCAACAAGGACAACACCACCATCGTCGATGGCGCCGGTGAAAAGGCCGAGATCGAAGCCCGCGTGTCGCAAATCCGTCAGCAGATCGAGGAAACCACCTCGGACTACGACCGCGAGAAGCTGCAGGAGCGTGTTGCCAAGCTGGCCGGCGGCGTTGCCGTCATCCGCGTCGGCGGCATGACCGAGGTCGAGGTGAAAGAGCGCAAGGACCGTGTGGACGACGCGCTGAACGCGACCCGCGCAGCCGTGCAGGAAGGCGTGGTCGTCGGCGGCGGCGTGGCCCTGGTTCAGGGCGGCAAGGCCCTGGAAGGCCTGTCGGCCGAGAACAGCGACCAGGAAGCCGGCATCGCCATCGTGCGCCGCGCCCTGGAAGCCCCGATGCGCCAGATCGCCGAGAACGCCGGCGTTGACGGTGCCGTGGTTGCCGGCAAGGTCCGCGAGTCGAACGACAAGTCCTTCGGCTTCAACGCCCAGACCGAAGAATATGGCGACATGTTCAAGTTCGGCGTCATCGACCCGGCCAAGGTGGTTCGCACCGCGCTGGAAGACGCAGCCTCGGTCGCCGGTCTGCTGATCACCACCGAAGCCATGATTGCCGAAAAGCCCGAGCCGAAGGCTGGGGCCGGCGGCATGCCCGACATGGGCGGCATGGGCGGGATGATGTAATCATCCCCTGCCCTGCGGCAGAAACGGAAAGGGCGCCGGAAGGCGCCCTTTTTGCTTTTCGCCTGTATCGCGCTAACTGTTCCTTGAGGCTTTTCCTGTAGGCAAGGGCAACACGCCGTCAGGAGATTTCATGGTCCGTATCATCGCAGGTCTTGTTCTGGCCGTCTTCTGCCTTGCCGGACCGGCACGGGCGTGCAGTACCACGGCCAGCAGCACCTTTTGCGCCGACGGTTGGATCTCGCAGCCTACGGACAGGCGCGGGCCGCCAGATGAGCAGCCAGGATCGGGGCTCCAAGACGGTACGGATTTGGAACCGGGGCCTGATGGCCTTTATGTCGAAGGTGCCGTCGTGGTGGACGACCCGGCATCAGGGAACGACGGACAGTTGTGAAGGGATAATGCCCTTCGTTAGGATTTCCCTTCTTGATCCAGATGGCTCATTTCCCGTTCCAGGAAGAACGAGATTAGCGATCGGATAGCCACCAGCCCGCCCAGAAGCAGGATATTGTCCATCGTCAGGTGCAGCATCGTGCGGATCAGGTCGGCGACGATCAGCACCTCCAGCCCCGACAGGATGTGGCGGCCCAGTGTTAGCCGGCCTACGTTCAGCCTGTGGCCGCGCTCATGCGCATCGCGACGCAGGATTTCGCCGGATACGAAGTCTTTCGCGAACCGCAACAAACCCAGCAGAAGGATGGCAATGGCAAACAGTTCGATGACCACTACAAGCCACTCGAAGGCGAGCGTTAGCGGACCCAGATGATCTGACAGGGAAAAGGTCGTCATGGTGTCCTTCCTGGCCAGGATCCATTCGACCTAGGAACAAACGCCGCACGGGGACGGTTCAGCCTTTCTGAACCACAATCTTCAGGAGGCTTCTTCATGGCCACGACTGTCGGCACCGAAGACAACATCCGCGACCTTGTGCGTAACCTCATCCTGCTAGAACGCGATGCGATCGCGGCCTATGAATCCACGATCGAGCGCCTGTCAGACACCAGCTTGTCCCAACAGGTGGAATCCTTCCGGCAGGACCACCTGCAACACCTCAACGTGCTTCAGGAAGTGGCTGTCGAAACAGGGGCCGAAGGGCCGCAGCAAGGCGACATGAAGCAACTTCTGACCACTGGCAAAATCGCCCTGGCGGATATGTTCGGGGACGCGGCCATCCTGAAGGCGATGGCGACGAACGAAAACGACACGGTCACGGCCTATGAGCGTGCCTCGGCCCACCCAGACGCCATCGAGAAGTCGCGCTCCTTCTTCCAGAAGGCCTTTGCCGACGAACAGCGCCATCGCGAATGGCTGCAGCGCACGGCGGAATCGCTCTGACGGCGCGGTCAGGCGATCACGGGTTCCTTGTCCAGGGCATTGCACAGCGACCGGAACCGCGCCTCGGCGACCTCGCCCATCAGCTTGCGGCCGATGGACGTCAGATGCAGGCGCAGTTCCTGATCCGTCAGGGTCAACTTGCCCGCATCCGCCGGATCGTCAAGCGCCAGCATCGCTCCGAAGCGCATCGCCTTGCCCAGGATCTCGGCATCGCGGATCTCTGCCTCCGACAGCAGCTTGAACAGCGGCGCCATGGGCGAACCGGCACGGCTGTTCTTGTAGCGGTGCAGCAGCGCAAGGCCCAGGAAGACCCGCTCGGGATGGCTCAGCGCGGCCATGTTCGCGCGGGTCACATTGTCGAAGCAGGCCTCGGCCCGGTAATCGGGATGGGCGCGCCAGCTTGTGTCATGGAGCAGGCAGGCGGCGCGGATCAGGCGGTCGCGTTCGGGGGACACGTCGCCAAACAGCGGTTGCAGGAAATGATACAGCTTCTTGCCCGATCCCGGCATCCGCGCCATCTGGCGTTCGGTGAACCGCGCGGCCTCGATCAGGGGGTCGCGCTTGCGCAGGTTGTCCGGCATCTGTTCGTAGAGCAGCCCTTCGCGGATGCCATAGCTGGATATGGCCAGTTCTGCCGGCGCGAAGATTTCGGTCAGTTGCGCCAGCACTTGGGCAGCCAAGGGCACAAGTTCGATCCGCGACGATGACAGCCCGGTCCGCGCCTTGAGGTCAGCCAGGTCATTATCCGCAATCCAGGCGACAGTATCGGCCACAGCCTGGGGCGTCATGCGGTATTCGTGCAGGACGGTCATAGGATAGCCCACGCGTTCCATGTCCAACCGGGCAATGGCCCGCCAGCTGCCGCCGACCAGATAGATGCGTTCGTGATGGGTGCCCATCGTCCGGGCCAGGTCGGCCACGGTCTTCCTGATGTGCTTGCGCAGCCCGTCCTTGCCGCCGGGCACCTGTTGCAGGCGGAAGGGACCAAGCTGCGACGACACGCGCTTGCCAACCTGTCCGTCCGCCACCTCGGCCAGTTCCATCGAGTTGCCGCCGATGTCGCAGACCAGCCCGCGCGCGTCGGGCCAGCCCAGCAGCACGCCTTGCGCCGAAAGGCGGGCCTCCTCCTCGCCGTCGATGACATACATCTTGATGCCGGTCTCGCGTTCGACGCGGGCCTGGAATTCTGGACCGTCGGCGGCCTCGCGCACGGCGGCGGTGGCCACGCAGGTCAGCGGGTCGATGTCCATGCCCTTGGCAAGCGCGGCAAAGCGTTGCATGGCGGCAAAGCCGCGTTCGACGCCGTCGGGGTTCAGCCGGCCGGTCTGGGCCATCTTGGCGCCCAGTCCCGCCATGACCTTTTCGTTGTAGAAATAGGCGGGCGACCGCGCCGCGCCGTCGAAGACCACCATGCGGATCGAGTTCGACCCCACATCGACCACGCCCACGCGCGACAAGGCCCGCTTGGGCAGGGTCGCGAACATCTTGCCGAAAGGCTCGACCTTCTTGCCGGTCGTCGTCCGCACGCCGTTCATCCGCGTCTCCTGCTTGGCCCGCATCGCGCCGTTAATGACTTGCCCTTCCCGGCACGTCAATCATTCGAATGGGTCAGTGCCGGAACGTCCCCGGCACCTGCCGTGCCCCGCCCGGACAGCGAGGGATGGTCCATGAAGAAGCGGTGACAGTTGAACAGGTCGTCGCGCCCTTCGGGAAGATAGCGCACGAACCGCCCATCGGGTTGCAAAAGCCAGCTTTGCGCCTCGTCCGCCATGTTGGCGGCCATGATCTGGCTGACGATCTGCGCCTTGACGGTGTCGTTCACGCATTCGACCAGGGTTTCGACCCGGCGGTTCAGGTTGCGGTCCATCCAGTCGGCCGAGCTGATGAAGACCCGCGCCCGCTTCGACGGCAGGCCATAGCCGTTGCCGAAGCAGACGATGCGCGAATGTTCCAGATAGCGGCCGACGATCGACTTGACGCGGATGTTGTCCGACAGGCCGCGGATGCCGGGCCTGAGGCCGCAGATGCCGCGCACGACCAGGCTGATCCTGACGCCAGCGGCGCTTGCCGCATAAAGCGCGTCGATCACGTCCCTTTCGATCAACGAGTTCATCTTGGCCCAGATCGCGGCCGGGCGGCCTTGCCGGGCCAGTTCCGCCTCGCGCGAGATCAGGGACAGCAGGCGGTCCTTGAGGTCGATCGGAGAGACCGAGATGTTTTCCAGCCCCGCAGGCTGCACATAGCCCGACAGATAGTTGAACAGCTTGGTCGCGTCCCGCCCCAGCGCCGGATCGCAGGTGAACAGCGACAGGTCGGTATAGATCCGCGCCGTGATCGGGTGATAGTTGCCGGTCCCATAATGGGTATAGGTGACCAGGTTGTCGCCTTCCCGCCGGACGACCGTGCTGATCTTGGCATGGGTCTTGTAGTTGATGAAGCCATAGACGACATGCGCGCCCGCCCGTTCCAGCCTGCGCGACTGGCGGATATTGGCGGCCTCGTCGAAGCGGGCCTTCAGTTCCACCAGGGCCGTGACCGACTTGCCGGATTCGGCGGCCTCGCACAGGGCATCGACGATGGGGCTGTCGCGGCTGGTGCGATAAAGCGTCTGCTTGATCGCCAGCACGTTCGGATCCCGCGCCGCCTGGGCCAGGAAGCGCACCACCATGTCGAAGGTCTCATAGGGGTGGTGCAGCAGCATGTCCTTTTGCTTGATGGCGGCGAACATGTCGCCGTCATGGTCCTGCACCCGTTCGGGAACGCGCGGCGTGAAGGCGGGCCACAGCAGGTCGCGGCGCGAATCCAGCACCAGTTCGGACAGGTCGGCCACGCCCAGAAGCCCCTCGACCTCGATCACCTCGTCGGGGCCGACCTCAAGCTCGTCCATGATCAGGCGGCGCAGGCGGTCGGGCGCGCCGCGCGTGATCTTCAGCCGGATCACGCTGCCCCGGCGGCGGCGCTTCAGCGCGGTCTCGAACTCGCGGACCAGATCCTCGGCTTCCTCCTCGACCTCGAGGTCGCTGTCGCGCAGCACGCGGAAGGCGCAATGGCCGGTGTCGCGATAGCCGGGGAACAGGCTGGACAGGTGCATCAGCAGCAGATCCTCCAGCTTGAAGAACCGTTCCCCGCCCGGAAGGGGGATGAAGCGGTTCAACTGCGCAGGGATCGGCAGCAGCGCCTGCATCTGCCGCCCGTCGGTTTCCCGCGCCAGTTCCAGCGCCAGCGAGAAGCCCGCATTGGGGATGAAGGGAAACGGATGCGCCGGGTCGATGGCCAGCGGCGACAGGACCGGAAAGACCTTGCGCTCGAAGTAATCGTGCAGGAACTCCTCCTCGGCGCGGGTCAGGCGGGACCGGGACAGGATGACGATGCCCGCCTCCTCCATCTCGCGGCGGATGCGGTTCCAGACGCCCTGCTGCGCGCCCATCAGGCGGCGGGCATCGGCGTTGATGACCGCAAGCTGCTCGGCCGGGGTCATGCCGTCGTCGGACGGTGTGGCATTGCCCTCGCGCACCAGTTCGCGCAGGCCCGCCACGCGCACGGTATAGAATTCGTCCAGGTTGGTCGCGCTGATCGACACGAAGCGCAGCCGTTCCAGAAGCGGCACGCGGGGGTTTCGCGCCTCGTCCAAGACGCGCCAGTTGAAGGACAGCCAGCTGACTTCGCGGTTGAAGAAGCGCGACCCGTTCTGGGGCACCCCGTCAGGCAGGTCCTGGGGTGCGGGAAAGGGCGTCCGAAGGAAATCTGCTTGTGTCATGGTCCTGACCTTGGGGGCGGAGAGTCACATATCCTCTGCGGATAGACCGTTCAGCAACTCGGCTGCAATGCGCCGCGTGATCGGCCGCTTGTCGGCCATGGCGGCGCGGTCCATCGCGGCGACAAGCCGGCGGGCAAGGCCGAGGTCGCGCGGCATGTGCAGGACCAGCCAGTCGATCAGGTCGGCGGGAACGGCCTGCTGGCGATCCGCGAACAGCTTGACCAGCACGGCGGCCAGCAGGGATTCGTCGGGGGGCATCAGGCGCACCTGCGGCATCGCGTCCATGCGGCTTCGCAGGTCGGGCAGGACAAGGCCCCAGTCGCGCGGCGGCGTGCGCGCCGTCAGCAGCAGCAGGCAATCGCGCGGCGCGCACAGGTTCCACAGGTGGAACAGCGCCTGTTCCGCCCCCGCCGCCCGGCCGGCGCGGTCCGCATCCTCGATCACCAGGGCGCCCCCTTCGGTGGCAAGCCCGTCTGCCGCATCGGGCCGCAGGGCGGCGGCCTTCATGCGGCGGGCGCCGTTCTCGGCCGCCCAGAAGGCCGCAAGATGCGATTTGCCCGCCCCTTCCGGGCCGATCAGAAGCATCCGCCCCTGCGGCCAGTCCTGGGGCGCGTCAAGAACGGCAAGCGCGTTGCTGTTCGCCGGCGCGGGCAGGAAATCCGCGCGCGAATGGGCGGGCGGAGTCGTCAGGTCCAGTGTCAATTGCCGGGACGCTGCGGACATCATTCCGCTTCTGAATGCCTGCGGGCGATTTCCTCGCGCATCATCTCGATCTGGCCTTGGGCGCGGTTCTGGTCGGCGCGGATGCGCGCCTCGCGGATGGTGTTGGCGACGGTGCCCTGGGGCACGATCTCGACCAGCATGGGCTGGCCCGGATCGGGGGGCAGCGCCTGACCGGTGAACAGCGCGCTGTCCTGATACCGCTGCGTCAGGAACCGCCCGATCACCCCCAAGGCTGCGGCCAGCGGCACCGCCATGACCATGCCGACAAATCCGAACAGCGCGCCGAAGACCGACAAGGCCAGCAGCAGCCAGACGGGGTGCAGCCCGACATGGTGGCCGACGATCTTGGGCTGCAGGTAATTGCCCTCGACCACCTGGCCGATGGCGAAGATCGCGATCACAAGCCCGATCCACAGGGGATCCCCCCAAAAGCTGAACAGCGCGACCCCGATGGCGGTGGCCCCGCCGATCAGCACGCCGACATAGGGGATGAAGGACAGAAGCGCCGCCATGATGCCGATGAAGAAGCCGAAGGGCAGGCCCACGATCATCAGCCCGAAGGCGTACCATGTGCCCAGGATCAGCATGACCAGCCCCTGCCCCCGGACGAAGCCGGACAGCGCCTCGTCGATTTCCCGCGCGATGCGGCGCAGCGTGGGGGCATGTTCGCGCGGCAGCAGCGTGTCCACCCGGTCCACCAGGTGATCCCAGTCCAGCAGCAGATAGAAGGCCACGACCGGCACGATCACCAGGATCGCGATGGCGCTGATGATGCCCCCGACCGACGACAAGAGCCGCGACGCCACCGTGCCCATCTGTTCGCCCATGGCCGCGCCCAGGTCGGTCAGCGCGGTGCCGATGCTGCCGTCCGCGGGCAGAAGTTCGGGAAAGCGGGCGGACAGGAACAGGCGTCCCTGTTCGATCATGGCGGGCGCGGTCTCGATCAGCGACGTCGCCTGGCGCAGCATGACCGGCACGATCAGCAGGACGACCGCCGCGAAGGCCAGAACGGCGCCGACGGTGATGACCACCACCGACATCACCCGCGACAGGCCCGCGCGTTCCAGCCGGTCGGCCACCGGGTCCAGCAGATAGGCCACGCCCGCGCCCAGGATGAAGGGCAGGATCGCCTGGCCCAGCAGCCACATCGCCAGCAACAGCGCCACCGCCGCAACGCCCCACCACATCAGCTGCTTGTGTATCGGTATGCGCATGGCCGTGTCCTGATGCGAGTGTCGCGTGGAATGTGACCGCGACGCGCGGCAGTTGCAAGCGGGCGGTTCTTGGCAAGGCAGGACCGATCCGCTAGGGCTTTGCGCCGTATACGCTCAAAGGATCCTGCCCATGCGTTTGTCGCGCTATTTCCTGCCGGTGCTGAAGGAAGACCCGAAAGAGGCGCAGATCGTCAGCCACCGGCTGATGCTGCGCGCCGGGATGATCAAGCAGCAGGCGGCAGGCATCTATTCCTGGCTGCCGCTGGGCTTCAAGGTCCTGCGCCGGATCGAGCAGATCGTGCACGAGGAGCAGAGCCGCGCGGGCCATATCCCCCTGCTGATGCCGACGCTGCAGCCCGCCGACCTGTGGCGCGAAAGCGGCCGCTACGACGATTACGGCGAGGAGATGCTGCGCATCAAGGACCGCCACAAGCGCGACCTGCTGTATGGTCCCACGAACGAGGAGATGATCACCGACATCTTCCGGTCCCATGTGAACAGCTACAAGGACCTTCCGCTGACGCTGTATCACGTCCAGTGGAAGTTCCGCGACGAGATCCGCCCCCGCTTCGGCGTGATGCGCGGGCGCGAGTTCCTGATGAAGGACGGCTACAACTTCGACCTGACGCGGGAAGCCGCGCTGCACGCCTATAACCGGCACCTGGTCAGCTATCTGCGGACCTATGAACGGATGGGGTTGCAGGCGATCCCGATGCGCGCGGACGGGGGGCCGATCGGCGGGGATTACACCCATGAATTCCTGGTGCTGGCGGAAACCGGGGAATCCGAGGTCTTCTATGACAGCCAGATCACCGACCTGACCTTCGGCGACCGGCAGATCGACTATGACAGCGTCGAACAGTGCCAGGCCGTGCTGGAGGAGTTCACCAGCCGTTACGCCCGCACCGACGAGACGCATGACGAGGCGATCTTCGCCCAGGTCCCCGAGGAACGCAGGCGAACCGCGCGCGGGATCGAGGTCGGCCAGATCTTCTATTTCGGCACCAAGTATTCCGAGGCCATGGGCGCCACCGTGGTCGGCCCCGACGGGCAGCGCGTGCCGGTGGAAATGGGCAGCCACGGCATCGGCGTGTCCCGCCTGCTGGGCGCCATCATCGAGGCCAACCACGACGACAAGGGCATCATCTGGCCCGAGGGCGTGACCCCCTTCCATGTCGGCATCGTCAACCTGAAACAGGGCGACAATTCCACCGACGCCGCCTGCGACGCGATCTATGCCGAATTGCAGGCGCGGGGTCTGGATCCGCTTTATGACGACCGGGACGACCGGGCGGGGGCCAAGTTCGCCACCATGGACCTGATCGGCCTGCCCTGGCGGATCACGGTGGGGCCGCGTGGCCTGGCCGCGAACAAGGTGGAACTGACCAACCGCCGCACCGGCGCGACCGAGGAAATGTCGCCCAAGGACGCAATCGCCCGGCTGGAACAGGTCTATGCCCCCGTGCTGGGCCTGAAGGTGCAGGACCGGTGATCGGCATCCTGCGGCTGGCGGTGGCGGTCTGCGTCGCCATCGTCCTGTCGCAGTTTCCGGCCTTTTCGGACCAATATGTCCAGCGGCTTGGCGGTCAGGTCGATGCCCTTTCCCGTGTCGCCGCCGAATTCGACGCAAGCGCCCAGGGCGCGGGCCTGACGCGGGAACGGGCGCTTGCGGATCTGTCAGGCAGCGCCTTTCGCGACGCCCACCAGTCGAACATGCGCGATGTCTTCGCCCGCCTGGATCGCGCGCGGCAGGATCTGGAACTGCTGCGCCTTGCGGGGCCGCTGGAACGGATGCTGCTGCCCCACCGGATCCGCGACGGGGAAACCCTGGCCGCCACCTGGGGCGATTTCCGCCCCGCCGTTCCCGTGACGGTTGCGGGCCTGTGGGCTGCGGGGATCGGTCTGGTCCTGGGCTGGCTGCTGGCGGGTCTCGCCGGGCGCGTCTTCCGGCGCCCCCAGGATCGGCTGGGTTGGCGTTGACCATGCGTCACCAGCCTGAAAAGGCAAGGATTGTTGATAATATCCTGCTTTTCTTTTGAACAGGGCGCTTCTAACGTGCGGCGCAGGACATTGTTCCAACTGGGAGACAATCAATGAAAAAACTTCTTCTGGCCACCGCTGCCGGTGCCCTTCTGGCCGGTGCGGCCTCTGCCGAAGAAATCAAGCTTGGCATGTCGCTGGGCTTTACCGGACCGCTGGAATCCATGGCGCCGGGCATGGCGGCGGGGGCCGAACTGGCCATGAAAGAGGTCACCGATTCCGGCCTGCTTCTGGACGGATCGACCGTTGTGCCCGTGCAGGGCGATTCGACCTGCATCGACGCCGCCGCAGCCACCGCGACCGTTGAACGCCTGATCACCGCCGAAGGGGTCAAGGGGATCGTCGGCGGCATGTGCTCGGGCGAGGCGATCGCATCGCTGCAGAACGTGGCCGTGCCGAATGGCGTGGTGATGATCTCGCCGTCGGCGACCTCGCCCGCGCTGTCCACGATCGAGGATAACGGGTTGTTCTTCCGCACCTCGCCGTCCGACGCCCGCCAGGGCGAAGTGATGGCCGAGATCATGATCGAGAAGGGCATCCAGAACGCCGCCGTCACCTATACCAACAACGACTATGGCAAGGGCCTGGCGGATGCCTTCGCGGCGGCCTTCCAGGAAAAGGGCGGCACCGTGACGGTGAACAGCGCCCATGACGACGGCAAGGCCGACTATTCGGCCGAGGTCGCGGCGCTTGCCGCGGCGGGCGGCGATGCGCTTGTCGTCGCGGGCTATGTGGACCAGGGCGGTTCGGGCGTGGTGCGCGCGGCGCTGGATACCGGCGCCTTCGACACCTTCGTCTTCCCCGACGGCATGGTCGGTCAGGCCCTGGTTGACAACTTCGGGTCGGAAATCGACGGCAGCTTCGGCCAGAACCCCGCGGCCGAGGGCGAGGGCCGCGAGAAGTTCCTGGAAATGGCCAAGGCCGCAGGCTTCGACGGCACCAGCGCCTATTCGGCCGAGGCTTATGACGCCGCCGCGCTGATGCTGCTGTCCATGGCCGCCGCCAAGTCCAGCGATCCCAATGTCTGGAAGAACAACGTCATGGATGTCGCCAACGAGCCGGGCGAGAAGATCCTGCCGGGCGAACTGGCCAAGGGCATCGAGATCCTGAACGGCGGCGGCGACATCGACTATGTCGGCGCCTCCTCCATCGAGATGGTGGGCGCGGGCGAAACCGCCGGCGTCTATCGCGAGATCGCCATCGAGAACGGCGAATTGGCCGTTATCGGCTATCGCTGAGGCATCAGGAATGCTCCGGCCCGGCAGCCACGCGGTTGCCGGGCCATTTTTCATGACAAGAGCCGCAGAATGCGGTCACACTTCACCAATGGCGTGAAGACGGGGTAAACGAATGATCAGGGTCGAAGACCTACACCGGCATTTCGGGGGCTTCCGCGCCGTCGATGGCGCCAGCCTGACCATCGAGACGGGGTCCATCACCGGGCTGATCGGACCGAACGGCGCGGGCAAGTCCACGCTGTTCAACGTGATCGCGGGCGTGCTGCCGCCGACATCGGGCCGCGTCTTCATGGATGGCGAGGATATCACCGGCCTGCCGCCGCACGCCTTGTTCCACAAGGGCCTGCTGCGCACCTTCCAGCTTGCGCATGAGTTCAGTTCCATGACCGTGCGCGAGAACCTGATGATGGTGCCGGGCGCGCAATCGGGCGAGACGATCTGGAAGACCTGGTTCCAGCGCGGCCGGATCGAGCGCGAGGAAGCCGCCCTGCGTAAGAAGGCCGACGAGGTTCTGGACTTTCTGACCATCCGCCACCTGACCCATGAAAAGGCCGGCAACCTGTCGGGCGGGCAGAAGAAGCTTCTGGAACTGGGCCGCACCATGATGGTGGATGCCAAGGTGGTCTTCCTGGACGAGGTCGGCGCGGGCGTGAACCGGACGCTGCTGATGACCATCGCCGACGCGATCATCCGGCTGAACAGGGAACGCGGCTATACCTTCTGCGTGATCGAACACGACATGGATTTCATCGGCAAGCTGTGCGACCCGGTGATCGTCATGGCCGAAGGCAAGGTGCTGGCCAAGGGAAGCGCCTCCGACATCATGCAGAACGAGGCCGTGATCGAGGCCTATCTGGGCACGGGCCTCAAGAACAAGGACATGGTGGGCGCATGAGCGATCTGGACGCAGCCTTCGGCAATCGCGGCAACCGCGACTCTTCGATCGTGAACCTGCACGGCCGGGGCACCATCGATGGCACCCGCCCTTCGGGCCCGGTCGGGCCGGGCCATGCCGGCGATCCCTTCCTGATCGGCGAAGGCATGACCGGCGGATACGGCAAGGGCGCCGACATCCTGCACGATTGCACGATTTCCGTGGAACAGGGCCAGATCGCCGTGATCGTCGGCCCGAACGGCGCGGGCAAGTCCACTGCCATGAAGGCGATCTTCGGGATGCTGAACCTGCGCAAGGGCAGCGTCCGGCTGAACGGGCGCGACATCACCGCGCTGAACCCCCAGGACCGGGTCAAGGCGGGCATGGGCTTCGTGCCGCAGGTCAACAACATCTTCCCGTCCATGACGGTCGAGGAGAACCTGGAAATGGGCGCCTTCATCCGCAAGGACGACATCCGCCGCACGATGGAGCAGGTCTATGAGCTGTTCCCGGCCGTCGCCGCCAAGCGACGCCAGGCCGCGGGCGAACTCTCGGGCGGGCAGCGCCAGCAGGTGGCCGTGGGCCGCGCGCTGATGACGCAGCCCTCCGTCCTGATGCTGGACGAACCCACTGCGGGTGTCAGCCCCATCGTCATGGACGAATTGTTCGACCGCATCATCGCCATCGCGCGCGGCGGGTTGCCGGTGCTGATGGTCGAACAGAACGCCAAGCAGGCGATGATGATCGCCGACAAGGCCTATGTGCTGGTCCAGGGCGCGAATGCCCATACCGGCACCGGCCACGAGTTGATGCAGAACGACGAGGTGCGCCGCACCTTCCTGGGGGGCTGAGCCTTGGATATCCTCAACGCCCTTGTGGCCTTTCTGAACTTCGTCTTCATCCCCGCCGCCGCCTATGGCGCGCAGCTTGCGCTTGGCGCGCTTGGGGTGACGCTGATCTATGGCATCCTGCGGTTCTCGAACTTCGCCCATGGCGACACCATGGCCTTCGGCACCGCCATCACCATCCTGACGACCTGGGGCCTGCAATCGCTTGGCGTCTCGCTCGGGCCGCTGCCGACCGCGCTTCTGGCCCTGCCGGTGGGGATCGCCGCCACCGCGCTGCTGGTGCTGGGCACGGACCGCGTGGTCTATCGCTTTTATCGCGCGCAGAAGGCGGCGCCGATCATCTTCGTCATGGCCTCGGTCGGCGTGATGTTCATCATGAACGGCCTGACGCGGCTTATCATCGGCGTGGACGACCAGCGGTTCGACGACGGCGCGCGCTTCATCATCAACGTGCGCGACTTCCGCGAATGGACCGGCCTGGCCGAGGGTCTGGCCCTGCGGTCCACGCAGGTGCTGACGCTGGTGGTGACGGCGATCGTCTGCGCCGCGCTGTTCTGGTTCCTGAACCGGACCAAGAAGGGCAAGGCCATGCGCGCCTATTCCGACAACGAGGATCTGGCGCTGCTGTCGGGCATCGACCCCGAACGCGTCGTGCGCATGACCTGGATCATTGCCGCTGCGCTGATCACCATCGCCGGGGTGCTGTATGGGCTGGACAAGTCGTTCCGCCCCTTCAATTATTTCCAGCTTCTGCTGCCGATCTTCGCCGCTGCCATCGTCGGCGGCCTGGGCAGCCCGCTTGGCGCCATCGCGGGCGGCTTCCTGGTCGCCTTCTCGGAAGTCGCCGTCACCTATCCTTGGGTCAAGGTCGCGGGCTATCTGGCCCCCGGTTGGGAACCGGCCGGATTGCTTCAGCTTCTGGGCACCGAATACAAGTTCGCCGTCAGCTTCGTCATCCTGATCGTGGTCCTGCTGTTCCGCCCGACCGGGCTGTTCCGCGGCAAGTCGGTGTAGGGGAGATCCAGTCATGTCATCCAACCGTCAAGCCGCCCAAGCCAGCCCCTGGCGCGCGCCCATCCTGTTCGCGATCCTTGCCATCCTGTTCGTGCTGGAAGGTACGGTCAGGAACGGCATGTTCTCGGGGTCGTGGAACACCTCGCTGGCGATCCTGAACATGGGCCTGATCTCGGCGATCACGGCTTTGGGCGTGAACATGCAATGGGGCTATGCCGGGCTGTTCAACGCCGGCGTCGTGGGCTTCCTGGCGCTTGGCGGCCTGGCCCCGGTGCTGGTCTCGCTGCCCCCGGTCGAAGGCGCCTGGGCCGCGGGCGGACCGCGCCTGATCCTGGCGCTGCTGGTGGGCCTGGGCACGCTGGCCCTGGCGAAGATCGCCTATACCCGCACCCGGCGCGGCTGGATCATGGTCCTTGTCCTGGTCGCGGGCTTTGTCGCCTATCGCTGGCTGTTCGACCCCGCCGTCACCGCGATCGAGGCGAATGACAGCGCACGGACCGGCAATATCGGCGGCCTCGGCCTGCCGATCCTGCTGTCCTGGCTGGTGGGCGGGGCCTTCGCGGCGGCTGCCGCCTGGGCGGTGGGCAAGGTCGCGCTTGGGCTGCGGTCGGATTACCTGGCCATCGCGACCCTGGGCATCGGCGAGATCATCGTGGCGGTCCTGCGCAACGAGGATTGGCTGGCGCGCGGCGTCAAGAACGTCGCGGCCATCCCCCGGCCCGTGCCTTACGAAACCGACCTGCAGCAGAACCCGGCCTTTGCCGAATTCGCCGCAAGCTGGGGCTTCGGCGTGGCAGAGGCTTCGGGCATCTGGGTCAAGCTGTGCTACATGTCGCTGTTCCTGGTGGTGCTGCTAACGGTCATCCTGCTGGCCGAACTGGCGCTGAAATCGCCCTGGGGCCGGATGATGCGCGCGATCCGCGACAACGAGACCGCGGCCGAGGCGATGGGCAAGGACGTCACCGCGCGCCACCTGCAGATCTTCATCCTGGGTTCGGCGGTGATCGGCATCGCGGGGGCGATGATGATCACGCTGGACGGGCTGATGGCGCCCAACAGCTATAACCCGCTGCGCTATACTTTCCTGATCTGGGTGATGGTCGTGGTCGGCGGATCGGGCAACAACTGGGGCGCGGTGCTGGGCGCGGTGCTGATCTGGTTCCTGTGGATCAAGGCCGAGGTCTGGGGCCCGAACCTGATCGGCGCCCTGGTCGGCCCCCTGCCCGATGGCGACATCAAGTCCCATCTGCTGAACAGCGCCGCCCACATGCGCTTCATCGCCATGGGCCTGGTCCTGCTGCTGGTGCTGCGCTTTGCCCCGCGCGGGCTGGTGCCCGAGAAATAGGAACCGGGGGCGCAATGCCCCCCGCCTTTGGTCAGCGGCAGTTGTCGCCCAGGACCACGCTGTAATAGGTCCGCCCGTCCGCCCCGACGGCATGGCCGCTGCCCAGTTGCCGGCTGGTCTGGCCCAGAAGCTCGGTCCGCTGCGCATCCTGGGACAGCCAGGCGGCAAGGGCATCCGCCGGGCTGCCGCCCCGGCTGACAAGCTGCACCACCCCGCAGACCGGGTATCCCACCGCCCGCGCCCGGTCCACGACGCTGGACCCGTTCGAGCCTTCCACATCGACGCGGCCAAGCGCGGCCATGTCGCAGGCGTGGCTTTGCGCGATCTGCGCCAGCAAAGGCGCGCGGTCCAGCAGCGTCTTGCCCTCGGCCTGGCGCGCGGCGTTGACGGCGCCGTCCAGGGCGGCGGCGATGGCCGGATCGCCGGTGCAGGATGCGGCCAGGGACTCCTCGGCCGGGGGTTCCGCCTGCCGCCACGGCAGCGCCATGCCCGGTCCCTGCCCGCAGGCGGACAGCAGCGACAAGGCAAGCGGTGCGGCAAGGGCGCGGAAGGTGGACATGAAAACCTCTTTCGATGGTCCGGCGGAACGCGGGCCTGCTGGGGGCAGTTCCGGCAGCCGAATCCCTTGCACGACGGCATGGGCGCGCTTAAAGCGCATCCATGACCCAGCACCAACGCCTTCTGATCATCGACTTCGGATCCCAGGTGACGCAGTTGATCGCGCGCCGTCTGCGCGAACTGAACGTCTTTTGCGAAATCCACCCCTATAACCTGCTGACGGACGACATCCTGCGCGGGCTGAACCCGCAGGCGGTGATCCTGTCGGGCGGACCGGACAGCGTGACCCGCGCGGGCAGCCCCCGCGCCCCGCAGGCGGTCTTCGACCTGGGCGTGCCGATCTTCGGCATCTGCTATGGCCAGCAGGTGATGATGGAGCAGCTGGGCGGCGCGGTCGAAGGCGGGCACCATGCCGAATACGGCCGCGCCTTCATCGCCCCGGCCCCCGGTCACAAGGGCGACGGCATCTTCGCGGGCCTGTTCGATGCGGGACGCGAGGAGGTGTGGATGAGCCATGGCGACCGCGTGACCGCGCTTGCGCCCGGCTTCGAGGTGATCGGCGTCTCGCCCAATGCGCCCTTCGCGATGATCGCGGACGAAGCCCGTCGCTTCTATGGCGTGCAGTTCCACCCCGAGGTGCATCACACCCCGCGCGGCCGCATCATGCTGGAAAACTTCGTCCGGCTGGCGGGCTTTACCGGCGACTGGACCATGGCGGGTTACCGGGACGAGGCGATCCGCAAGATCCGCGAACAGGTCGGCGACAAGAAGGTCATCTGCGGACTGTCCGGCGGCGTGGACAGTTCCGTCGCCGCCGTCCTGATCCACGAGGCGATCGGCGACCAGCTGACCTGCGTCTTCGTGGACCACGGCCTTCTGCGCCTGAACGAGGCCGAGGAAGTCGTGACCATGTTCCGCGACCACTACAACATCCCGCTGATCCACGCCGACGAATCCGAACTGTTCCTGGGCGCGCTGGAAGGGGTTTCCGACCCCGAGGTCAAGCGCAAGACGATCGGGCGGCTGTTCATCGACGTGTTCCAGCGCTACGCATCCGCCATCGAGGGGGCCGAGTTCCTGGCCCAGGGCACGCTGTATCCCGACGTGATCGAATCCGTCAGCTTCAGCGGCGGTCCTTCGGTCACGATCAAGTCGCACCATAATGTCGGCGGCCTGCCGGAAAAGATGGGCCTGAAGCTGGTCGAGCCCCTGCGCGAGCTGTTCAAGGACGAGGTCCGCGCCCTGGGCCGAGAGCTTGGCCTGCCCGACAAGTTCATCGGCCGCCATCCCTTCCCTGGCCCCGGCCTTGCTATCCGCTGCCCCGGAGAGATCACGCGCGAAAAGCTGGACATCCTGCGCAAGGCCGATGCCGTCTTCATCGACCAGATCCGCAGGCACGGCCTTTACGACGAGATCTGGCAGGCCTTCGTGGCGATCCTGCCGGTGCGCACCGTGGGCGTGATGGGCGACGGGCGGACCTATGACTATGCCTGCGCACTGCGGGCTGTCACATCCGTGGACGGGATGACGGCGGATTATTATCCCTTCACCCACGATTTCCTGGGCGAAACCGCGACGCGGATCATCAACGAGGTCAAGGGCATCAACCGCTGCACCTATGACATCACCTCGAAGCCGCCGGGCACGATCGAGTGGGAATGACCCTTCTGATCCCCTGAAAGGACCATCATGACCTGCGCCTGCGGCCATCATCATTCGCCCCGCCACCACCACGAGGCCAAGGGCACGCCCGTTCCGCTGCCCAGGCCGATGCTGGGCCTGACCGGCCAGCTGGTCTGCCAGGACGCGGGCCAGATGATGACCGCGCTGTCGCTGCTGCCCGAACACCTTCGGCTGAGCCGCGAGGAACCGGGCTGCCTGCGCTTCGACCTGTGGCAGGACGAGGATCCGCTGATCTGGCACCTGTCCGAACTGTTCATCGACGCCGATGCCTTTGCGGCGCATGGCGCGCGGACCGCAGACAGCGCATGGGGGCGCGAAAGTTCCGGGATCGGGCGCGACTTCCAGCGCCGCGAAGTGTTCCCTGTCATCCGCCGCGAAACCCGCCAGGATCTGGACGCCATCGATGCCCTTCTGATTGCCGCCTTCGGGGGCGACGACGAGGCGCGCCTGGTGCGCAAGCTGCGCCAGGACGGCGATCTGTCCCTATCGCTGGTGGCCGATGCGGCGGGCACCCTGTTGGGTCACGTCGCCTTGTCGCCGCTGGGCGCCGAGGCGCCGGCCTATGCCCTGGCACCCCTTTCCGTCGCGCCCAAGGCCCAGCGTCTGGGCCTTGGCATGGCCCTGGTGCAGCAGGCGGTGGCCTGGGCGGACACGGCCGCCGTGGTGGTCGTGGGCGCGCCAGGCTATTACGGGCAACTTGGCTTCAAGCCCGCCGATCTTCGCTCGCCCTATGCGGGGCTGGCGATGCAGATGATCGGCGACCTGCCCAAGGGCAGCGTTCTGCGTCACGCACCGGCTTTTGAGACGCTGTAAGGCCCGCGCAGCCTTGCGTCCCGGTCAAGGCGGGTTACATCTGGGACGATCAGGAAAGGAATTCCCATGGCTGGACAACCGACCTTCGACGCCCGCGAACAGGTCACGGGCAGCGATCTTGGCACCCTTCCCGCATGGGATCTGAGCGATCTTTATCCCGCCCCGGATGCGGTCGAACTGACCGCCGACATCGCCACCCTGGAAACCGAGGCCAGGGAATTCGCCGCCCGCTATCAGGGCAAGCTGGCCAGCCTGTCGCCCTCGGAGATGCTGGCCTGCATCGAGGCCTATCAGAAGATCGACATCACCGCGGGCCGGATCATGTCCTATGCCGGGCTGCGCTATTACCAGAACACCACGGATGCCGCGCGCGCCAAGATGATGGGCGACCTGCAGGGGCGGATCACCGACATCACCACGCCGCTGGTCTTCTTCAGCCTGGAATTCAACCGCATCCCCGACGAAACCTATCAGGCGGTCTTTGCCGCCGCGGACGGGCCTGCGCGCTACAAACCCGTCTTCGACCGGATGCGCGCCATGCGGCCCCACCAGTTGTCGGACGAACTGGAACAGTTCCTGCACGACAATTCGGTCGTGGGCGCCGCCGCCTGGAACCGGCTGTTCGATGAAACCACCGCCGCGCTGGAATTCGATGTCGAGGGCGAGACCCTGGGCCTTGAAGCCACGCTGAACCTGCTGACCGACCACGACCGCCCACGGCGCAAGGCCGCGGCCCATGCCCTGGCCGAGGTCTTCGGCAGACATGTCAAGCTGTTCGCCCGCATCCACAACACCCTGGCCAAGGAAAAGGCCATCGAGGACAAGTGGCGCAAGATGCCCACGCCGCAATATGGCCGCCACCTGTCGAACCACGTCGAGCCCGAGGTGGTCGAGGCGTTGCGAAACGCCGTCACCGCCGCCTATCCGCGCCTGTCGCACCGCTATTACGCGCTGAAGGCCAAGTGGCTGGGGCTGGACAAGCTGCAGGTCTGGGACCGCAATGCGCCGCTTCCCACGGCATCGGACAAGGTGATCGGCTGGGACGAGGCGCGGGCGATGGTTCTGGATGCCTATGCGGGCTTTTCGCCCCGGCTGGCGGAACTGGCGCAGCCCTTCTTTGACAAGGGCTGGATCGACGCCGCCGTGACGCCTGGCAAGGCGCCCGGTGCCTTCGCCCATCCGACCGTGACGACCGTGCATCCCTATGTCCTGCTGAACTATCTGGGCAAGCCGCGCGACGTGATGACGCTGGCGCATGAACTGGGCCACGGCGTCCATCAGCGGCTGGCCGCAGGTCAGGGCGAATTGCTGGCATCGACCCCGCTGACCCTGGCAGAAACCGCGTCGGTCTTTGGCGAGATGCTGACCTTCCGCGCCCTGCTGGCGAAAACCACCGATCCCGTCCAGAAGAAGGCCCTGCTGGCCGGCAAGGTCGAGGACATGATCAACACGGTCGTCCGCCAGATCGCCTTCTATGACTTCGAATGCAAGCTGCACGCGGCGCGGGCCGAGGGCGAGCTGACCCCCGACGACATCAACGCGCTGTGGATGTCGGTCCAGCATGAAAGCCTTGGCCCGGTCTTCGAATTCATGCCGGGATACGAGACCTTCTGGACCTATGTGCCGCATTTCGTGCATTCGCCCTTCTATGTCTATGCCTATGCTTTCGGCGACGGCTTGGTGAATGCGCTTTATGCGGCCTATGAAGGCGGGTTGCCGGATTTCCAGGGCAAGTATTTCGACCTGCTGGCGGCAGGGGGATCGAAGCACCACAAGGATCTGCTGGCGCCCTTCGGGCTGGACGCGTCCGACCCGAAGTTCTGGGACAAGGGCCTTTCGATGATCGAAGGCTTCATCGACGAGCTTGAGGCCTTGGAGGCATAAGGGGGCTGCCGCCCCCATCCGCTGCGCGGATCCCCCCGCGGATATTTTTGCACAGAAGATGGTGGCGATGCTGAGACGGATACTTGCAGCGGTGGCGGTGCTTATCGTCTTGGCGGGCGCTGCCTTCTTCATCCTGGCGCCCGGCTATGTCGAACGGGCGCTGAACCCGCTGCGGATGCCCGATGGCGGTTGGCCCGTCAGCCCCGAGGCACAGGCCCTGCATGACCGCCTGGTGATCGGCGACTGGCATTCCGACGCGCTGCTGTGGGACCGCGACATCCTGGAGCGCGCCGACCGGGGCCATACCGACGTGCCGCGCCTGCTTGAAGGCAATGTCGCGGTTCAGGTCTTTACCACGGTGACGAAAAGCCCGCGCGGCCAGAACTATGACCAGAACAGCGCGGACGCCGCCGACAACATCACGCCGTTGTTCATGGGCCAGTTGCGCCCGGTCCGGTCGTGGTTTTCCCTACGCGAACGCGCCCTGGTGCAGGCCGAGGCGCTTGCTCGCGCAGCCCAGGAAGTGCCCGACCGGCTGCGCCTGATCCGGTCGCGCGCGGACCTGCAGGCCGTCCTGGAGGCACGCGCGGGCGGGCAATCGGTCCTGGGGGCGATCCTGGGATCCGAGGGCGGGCATCCGCTGGAAGGCGACATTGCCAACCTCGACGTGCTGCATGACGCGGGCTTCCGGCTGATGGGCCTGACGCATTTCTTCGACAACGAACTGGGCGGCAGCCTGCATGGCGAAGGCGGCAGCGGCGCGGGTCTGTCGGATTTCGGACGGCAGGTCGTGGATGGGATGATCGAACGGGGCATGGTGATCGACCTGGCCCATGCCTCGCCCCTGATGGTGCAGGACGTGCTGGCGATCCCCGATGCGCGCCCCATCCTGTCCCATACCGGCATCCGCGGCCATTGCGGCAGCGCGCGGAACCTGGACGACGACCTGGTCCGGCAGATCGCGGCCAAGGGTGGCGTGATCGGCATCGGCTTCTGGGCCGATGTCGTCTGCGGCGGAACCCCCGCCCATGTCGCGGAAAGCATCGTCGCCGCCATCCGCCTTGTGGGCGAGAATCACGTCTCGCTGGGGTCGGATTATGACGGGTCCGTGGGCGTGCCCTTCGATGCGGCCAACCTTGCGGTCCTGACGCAGGCGCTGATGGACGAGGGCCTGACCGAGGCGCAGATCGCCAAGGTCATGGGCGGCAACATGATCCGATATCTGTCCGAAACCTTGCCCGAGGGCTGAGCCATGAAACGCACCACCTTGTTGCATTCCGAACTGTCCGGGCTGATCGCCGCGATGGGCCATGGCGACCTGCTGGTGATCGGCGATGCGGGGCTGCCGGTCCCGCCCGGCGTGCGCTGCATCGACCTGGCCGTGACGCGCGGCGTGCCGCGGTTCTTCGACGTGCTGGACGCCGTTGTGGCGGAACTGGTGGTGGAACGATCCGCCTGGGCCAGCGAGGCCTCGGCGGATCTGGATGCCGAACTGCGGGCGCGCGCCTTGGGCCAGGGCCGGACCGTGGCCCATGACGCGTTCAAGGCCCTGACCCGCGACGCCCGCGCCATCGTGCGCACCGGGGAATTCACGCCCTATGCCAATGTCGCGCTGTGGTCCGGGGTGGCATTCTGACGCTGCGGAACCTGTCCTGCAAAACCGCGTTCGGTCGCAGATCATGGCAAAGGAGTGTAACGAATGCAGAAGACCTTTATCGGCCTTGGCGCCATTCTTGCGATGCTGACCCTGGCCGGCTGCCAGACCGCGCAGGGGCTGGGCCGCGATGTCTCGACTGCGGGACAGGTGATCCAGCAGGAAAGCGCCGAGGCGATGTGACCCGATTGAAGGCGGCCTTGCGGGGCCGCCTTCATCGTCCTTACCGGCCGGGATGCTGCCGTGCCGCCGCCCGGATCCTGTCGGCGATCGGCCAGGTCCAGCCGATTTCCCTTGATCGGTTGGGCCGCAGATAGACCCAATTCAGCAGCGCGGCCGGGATGCCCAGGGCCAAGCCGATCACCGCGCCCCAGATGAAGGTGGCCACGGTGACATAGCCCATCGCCAGCCCCGCGATCACGACCGCCCCGCCGATCGAGGCGACCCAGATATGGATCAGGAACAGTCGAAGATGCATGATCATGCTCCGATGAACAGGTTCCGGTGAAACGAACCGGCGGTTGCGGCGGTTCCAGATAATGAGGATGCGATGCGACTGACATTCCTTGCCCCATTGCTGCTGCTGCCCCTGCCAGCCGCAGCCTTCACGGCGCAGAACGGCATGACGGCGGTGCAGACCGCCCCGTCCGAGATCACCGTGATCCACGACGTCAAGCGCGGGGATACCGATTACTGGTGCGCGGCGGGCGATTTCGCGCAGCGGGCGATGGGTCTGCCGGGGAACACCAGGCTGTGGCGGGCGTCCCCCAAGCCGCGCCGGGCGGGGGACGGGATCGTCTTCACGCTGGACGCATCCAAGGCTGCCCCCGGTGCGGGCCTGTCGCAATTCGGCAGCGGGCCGCAGGACGGGTCGATCCCCCTGTCGATGGCGGTGGGCAGTTATTGCCGCATCATCGTGCCCTTCTTCGACTAGGCGGGCATGGGCGCCGTTTCCCCCAAGCTGTCCAGGCGGCTGGCGACCAGGGCCGAATGGGTTTCGACCAGTTGCAGGGCATCCTCGGTCAGGTCGGGGCGCGGCTGGCGGCTGAGAAAGCAGAACATGCCGAAGATGCTGCCGTCGGGCCGGTGGACCGGCACGGACAGGTGGCTGCCGATGGGGATCATCTGGGTGATCGGCAGGTCGGTCGCGATCTTGTGGCGGCTGGTGTCGGGCATCAGGCGGGGCAGGTTGCCGTCGATGATGTGCTTGCAGTAAACCTCTCGCAGATCCATGCTCTGGCTGGGTTGGATCATCGCTTCCAGACCGGGGGCGCTGACGGCGCGAAAGACCGCGCGGCTGTCCATGAATTCCGACAGATAGGCAACCTCCATCCCCAGCGTTTCGCGAACCGTGTCCAGCGATTGCTGGATCGCCGCGTGATCGGCGGTGTTTTCGGCAACGGCGGACAAGGCGGGCGAACGGCTGGGCATGGCATCCTCGTTAAGCGACAGGATTGCAGGCTAGCACGGCAAGGGCTGCGGGCGATGCCGGAAATGCCTCGGTTTTTATCGGTCGCCGTTAACCGACCGGAAACCGAGGCGCGCGATGATGGCGCATGTCGCGCTATCTCCGCCCCCGCCTGCCCGGCGTCCCGATCTTCTTCACCGTCGCCCTGGCGCAGCGGGGCAGTCGGCTGCTGGTCGATGAGGTTGATCGCCTGCGCGAGGCGGTCAGGGCGACGCAGGCTGAACCGCCATTCGGGATAGAGGCATGGGTCGTGCTGCCGGATCACCTGCATTGCCTCTGGCGCCTGCCCGAGGGGGATTGCGATTATTCGACCCGGTGGCGGTTGATCAAGGCGCGCTTCTCTCGGGGCTTGCCAGCGGGACCGTTACGCGGCAGCCATGTGGCGGGGCAGGAACGCGGCATCTGGCAGCGCCGGTTCTGGGAACATCATATCCGCGATGACGAGGATCATGCGGCGCATCTGCGGTATTGTTGGTTCAATCCGGTGAAACACGGCTATGTGGAACGGCCCGAGGATTGGCCGTATTCGTCATTCCACCGCGACAAGGCCGCCATAAAAGTGGCGTGGGGTGCGTGCTTGCACGCATTGTGTGTCGGTGAAGTGGGAGGGAAGGGTCATAGTATGGGCGAGCAGACCGCCCGGATGATCGTGCAACCCGTAGGGTGCGTGTTCATACGCACGGTTGGCAACGGCGGCGAGGAAGCGGTGCGTGCAAGCACGCACTACGCTTGCTTCCCCACCGCCTACTAGGCAAATGCCCTTCCAATAACCTTGAATACATTTTTAAACGATGAAAGCTCTTTTTCAGTCAGTTCTGATGACTTAAAGGCTTCTAAGTATTTCTTTTTTAACTCAGCAGACGCTTCGTTGCGAACTTTGGAGCTAGCCGACTGAAGTTTCGTAACTAGAGGGATATTACTCCCATAAACATCACCCCGAATCCGATCAGGAAGAAGCCCTTCAATGCACTGCGCACCATCAGCATCCACTCCAATCCAGCAATAATGCGTATTTTGAACCAAGCCGAGCCTTTGAAGGGATTTCTCAGCCTCATCTCTGCAGTCCAAGTCAAAGTTTATAAATATTTTTGCAAACTTTTCAGTCATGAACTTAAGAAGCTGCGTATTTTTTAGGGAATCCTTACCCCCGTAAGATACAACCTCTACATCAGGTGGAATGTGATAAATTTCAGGATATTTTTTCTTTATGAACTCAAAATACTCTTTATCAATAGCCCCTTCAACTAAGACCACGCGGGATTTAGCTGACGAAAAAACCTCGTGCCACGCAGGAAACTCGGCGCTTGCAACTCCAAGAATGCGGCTGAATGGCTGCATCCAATTACTAGCAGATACATCCACCACCTCTGCCGCACGTGCCTTTCCGCGAGTAAGCTTACGCTCAATGAGAATATTTGCCGGCGGATCACTTTGATTCAGCATATATGGACTATGAGTTGTCGCCAATATTTGTATATTGAACTCCCGTGCCAAATCAGAAAGAACACGACCAAATTCAGCTTGCGCAGAAGGATGCAGGAAACTTTCCGGTTCCTCAACAAGAACAAGCGGCGCTGATCTATTCTCTGGGCTGTCTGAATTGCTTAAGCGAACCGCCTCTAGAACGGAAATCATTATCCGCGTTCTATTTTGTGTTCCAGCGCCCCAGTCAGAGAGAGGAACCTCCACGCTCTTGTCAGTCAGTTTAACTGAGATTGGTAAACGAGAGGATGAGCGATCAATTGTTGCGAGCTCTACCTCATATTTATCTTTAAGCTTCCCCAAGAGTTCTGTTAAGTTTTCTTTATGCTTCTTTGCTGCTTGCTTTACTCGTGTCTGCAGAGACTTTTCGGCTTCCTGTATTTTTTTTCGCTCGTCTCCCGAAAGGTGCATGTCAAACATCTCTGAAAGAGTATCGCCAAAATAGTAGTAGGCGCGCCTCTCAGCGTCGGTAGAGTTATGAACAACCAAGTTATGCGAATTTTGCAATTTCTTTAGTATTTCGCTCGCCTCTTGCCCAACCACCGGCTTTCCTTGAACAGTGCACTCAAGACTGGATGTATCTTGGGTAGAAAATTTTTCACGCAGAGATATTTTAACGCTGCTTCCTAAATCAGCAGCCTTAATTATTCTTTCAACAGTAAAATAGACCTCTGAGTCCCGATCTTTATCGAGGTCTAGAGTAATAGCTACCTCACAGTGATCTTCTGTCACCCACTGCGTTTTATCCTTTGCCAAGTCTATGCGTGTTGAACGAGGAGAGTAGATATCTCTATCATTTTTCTCCAAAAAATGCCTGATAATCTTAACAATGGCCGTTTTCCCAGCATTGTTTTCGCCAGATATCGTACAATATCCAGAGGAGAATTTTACTGAAAAGTCTTGGAGAGTACGGAAATTTTTTGTCTCTAACGAAACGATTTTCATTCCTTACCCATCCATCTTCAACGCCTGAATAAACGCCGTCTGCGGGATCTCCACTTTCCCGAACTGGCGCATCTTCTTCTTGCCGGCCTTCTGCTTCTCCAGCAGCTTCTTTTTCCGCGTCGCGTCGCCGCCATAGCATTTGGCGGTCACGTCCTTGCGCATCGCCGACAGCGTCTCGCGCGCGATCACGCGGGCGCCGATGGCGGCCTGGATCGGGATCTTGAACATGTGCCGGGGGATCAGTTCCTTGAGCTTTTCCACCATCACGCGGCCACGGGCCTCGGCGCGGTCGCGGTGGACCATGATGGACAGGGCGTCCACGGGCTCGTCGTTGACCAGGATCGACATCTTGACCAGGAAATCCTCGCGGTATTCGCTGATCTGATAGTCGAAGCTGGCATAGCCCTTGGTCACGGATTTCAGGCGGTCGTAGAAGTCGAAGACGACCTCGGCCAGGGGCAGGTCATAGACGACCATGGCACGGTTGCCGGCATAGGTCAGGTCGAGCTGGATGCCGCGGCGGTCCTGGCACAACTTCAGCACGTCGCCCAGGTATTCGTCGGGGACCATGATCGTGGCCTTGATGCGCGGCTCCTCGATATGGTCCACATGGGTCAGGTCGGGCATGTCGGCGGGGTTGTGCAGGTCGCGCACCTCTCCGTCGCGCATGTGCAGCTTGAAGACCACGCTGGGGGCGGTGGTGATCAGGTCCAGGTCGTATTCGCGTTCCAGTCGGTCGCGGATCACCTCGAGGTGCAGCAGGCCCAGGAAGCCGCAGCGGAAGCCGAAGCCGAGGGCGGCCGAGGTCTCCATCTCGTAGCTGAAGGAGGCGTCGTTCAGGGCCAGCTTCTCGATGGCGTCGCGCAGAGCCTCGAAGTCGTTGGCATCCACCGGGAACAGCCCGCAGAAGACCACAGGCTGGGCGGGCTTGAAGCCCGGCAGAGCCTCGGATGCGCCCTTCTTCTCATGGGTGATGGTGTCGCCCACGCGGGTGTCGCGGACCTGCTTGATGGAGGCGGTGAAGACGCCGATCTCGCCCGGACCCAGTTCGGCGATGTCCACCATCTGCGGGGTCAGCACGGCCAGCTTGTCGATGCCATAGACCGCGCCGGTCTGCATCATCTTGACCCGGTCGCCCTTGCGGATCACGCCGTCCATGACGCGGATCATCACGACGACCCCCAGATAGGCGTCATACCACGAATCCACCAGCATGGCTTTCAGCGGCGCGTCGCGGTCGCCCTTGGGGGCGGGCAGGCGCGTCACGATGGCCTCCAGCACGTCGGGGATGCCGAGGCCGGTCTTGGCGCTGATGGGAATGGCGTCCGAGGCGTCGATGCCGATCACCTCCTCGATGTTCTCCTTGACGCGGTCGGGTTCGGCCGCCGGAAGGTCGATCTTGTTCAGGACCGGCACGATCTCGTGGCCCGCGTCGATGGCCTGGTACACGTTGGCCAAGGTCTGCGCCTCGACCCCCTGGGAGGCGTCCACGACCAGCAGCGATCCTTCGACCGCGCGCATGGACCGGCTGACCTCGTAAGCGAAGTCCACATGGCCCGGCGTGTCGATCAGGTTCAGCACATAGGTCTGCCCATCACGCGCCGGATAGCTGATGCGGACGGTGTTGGCCTTGATGGTGATGCCGCGTTCCCGCTCGATATCCATGCTGTCCAGCAGCTGGGCCTTCATGTCGCGTTCGGCGACAGTGCCCGTCAGCTGGATCAGCCGGTCGGCCAGGGTGGATTTGCCGTGGTCGATATGGGCCACGATGGAGAAATTGCGGATCAGGGAAAGCTCGGTCATGGCCGGGCTATACAAGGGCTTTGGCCCTGCGGGAAGGGGATTTTGCAGCCCTTACACTGCGGCAAGACGCGCCCGCCGCAGGCGCGCCTCTCGCCACATGGAATAGATGCCGGCGCCCGCGATCAGGGCGGCCCCCAGCAGCGTCGCCGCATCGGGCCGTTCGCCGAAGATCGCGACCGCCAGCAGCATCGCGAACAGCAGCCGGGAATAGCGGAAGGGCGCGATGGCCGAAATCTCGGCCAGGCGGGTGGCGACGACCATGGTGATATAGCCCAGAAGACCGAAGCACAGGGTCGCCGCCATCAGCGCCCCCTGCCCCGGCGTGGGCAGCACGGCCTGCTGGCCGCCCAGCAGCATCAGCGCCAGGCCCGCCAGACCCATCGAGCCGAAGGCCCCCGCCGACAGCAGGCCCGACCCCACCTCGGGCGGCAGGCGGCGGGTCACAAGGTCGCGCACGGCCAGCGTCATCACGGCGATGATCGCCAGGACGGAACTGAATTCGAAGGCGGCGGTGCCGGGTTTCACGATCAGCAACACGCCCGCAAAGCCCACCGCGATGGACAGCCAGCGGCGCCAGCCGACCTGCTCGCCCAGGAAAAGCGCCGCACCCAGCGTCATCAGCAGGGGCTGCGCCTGCAGGATGGCCGAGGCGATGGACAAATCCCCCGTGGCAAGCGCGGTGACGAAGGTGACGGCGCAGATACCCTCGCACAGGTTGCGCAGGGCGACCTGGGGGCGCAGCAGGTGGCGCAGGCGCAGCCCCTCGGGACCGACGGCGATCCACAGGCCGAAGACGACCATGCCCGCAAAGCCGATCACCGCCAGAAGCTGGCCGGTGGGAATGCGGCCCGACAGGCCTTTCAACAGCGCGTCCTCGGCCGCAAAGGCGGCCATGGCCAGCACCATCAGCAGGGCCGCGCGCAGGTTATGCATGGCCTTCCTCCAGCCGGGCGACCAGGGCGGGAAGCCCGGCGATGGTTTCCAGGCGGTGCGCGCGGGGATGGTCGGGCGCATCCGCATGTTCGACGGCCCAGGTCATCGCGTGCGGGATGAAGACGCCGTGTCCGCCCAGTTCAACGACCGGCAGCACGTCGCTTTTCACCGAATTGCCGACCATCACGAAATCCTCGGGCGCGACACCTGCGCGGAACAGCACGCGGGAATAGGTTTCGGGCGACTTGTCGGCCAGGATCTCGACGGCATCGAAACGTTCAGCAAGGCCCGATGCGGCGATCTTGCGTTCCTGGTCGATCAGATCGCCCTTGGTGATCAGGATCAGCCGGTGCCCGGCCAGGGCGTCCAGCGCCTCGGGAACGCCGGGCAGCAGATCGACGGGATGGGCCAGCATCTCTTGCCCCAGTTCCAGGATGCGACCGATGGCGCGACCGTCGATGCGCCCGTCGGTCAGTTCGATCGCGGTCTGGACCATGGACAGCATGAAGCCCTTGATGCCGAAGCCGTAACGCGCAAGGTTCGCGCGCTCCACGTCCAGCAGGCGGCTGGCGATGTCGGCGCCGTCCGCGTATTCGCCCAGCAGGGCCACGAATTCGCCCTCGGTCACGCGGAAGAAGGTCTCGTTTTCCCACAGGGTGTCGTCGGCATCCAGCCCGATCGCCTCGATCATCGCATTCCCCATGCCTTGCCCTTGCCGCCTTGCAGGATCATGCTGCACCCGACTTGTCAAACCCCCACTCACCCCCAACGAGGACAGCCATGACCTTCACCGTCCCCGACATGACCTGCGGCCATTGCAAGGCCGCCGTCGAGACCGCCATCGCAGATGCAGGCGGCCGCGCCACCGTCGATCTGGCGCAGAAGACGGTCACCGTCGAAGGCCTGGACCCGGACCGCGCAGCCCAAGCGATTCGCGATGCCGGATACGAGGTTTTGCAGGCAACGTCCTGACGGCGCGCAGGAACCCTGCCGCACACCGCCTGATTGAGCGGGCGGCCCGTTCCTGATAACATCACCCCCGGACGGGCATCGCAGACCGGGACAACCGGCCCCCGCCGAACAACATGAAATCGAGGAGACAGTCCATGCTCAACCGCATCGTCATTGCGGCCGCGGCCATCATGATGACCGCCCCCCTGGCCGTGGCAGGCCCCATCGACAGCGCCTGCGTCCGGTCCGAACGCGCCCGCGGCAATGCACCCCTGTGCGGCTGCATCCAGCAGGTCGCCAACCAGACCCTGTCGCGGTCCGACCAGCGCCGCGCTGCGTCCTTTTTCCGCGACCCGCACCAGGCGCAAGAGGTGCGGATGTCGAAAAGCGATGCCGACAACGCCTTCTGGGCACGCTACAAGCGGTTCGCCTCCCAGGCCGAGGCTTACTGCCGGTAGGCCGCCTTGCGCATCACCGTCCTGACCGGCGCGGGCATTTCCGCCGAAAGCGGGCTTGCGACATTCCGCGCCGTCAACGGCTTATGGGAAAACCACCGGATCGAGGATGTGGCGACGCCCGAGGGTTTTGCCGCCGATCCGGCGCTTGTCCATCGCTTCTACAACATGCGCCGCAAGGATGGCTCCGGCGCACGCCCCAATGCCGCGCATCTGGCCCTGGCCGATCTGGCGCGGCGGCATGACGTGACGCTGGTCACGCAGAACGTGGACGACCTGCACGAACGCGCGGGCAGCACCGATGTCATCCACATGCATGGCGCGCTGTCCGGCGCGCTTTGCGCGGCTTGCGGGCATCGCTGGCGCGCGCCGATGGTGATGCAGCCTGAAGACCCCTGCCCCGCCTGCGCCCGTCCGGCGACCCGGCCCGACATCGTCTGGTTTGGGGAAATGCCCTATCACATGGAACGCATCTGGGACGCCCTGGAAGGGTCCGACCTGTTCGCGGCCATCGGCACGTCCGGCAACGTCTATCCGGCGGCGGGATTCGCCCAACACGCCCGCCGCAACGGCGTCGAATGTCTGGAACTGAACCTGGACGCCAGCGCCAATGCCCGCGACTTCCACCGGCGCATCATCGGCCCTGCCAGCCGCACGGTGCCGGACTGGGTGGCATCGCTGGGCTGATTGGCCTTGCCTCATGACAGGTTTGTGAGCTAAAGGCGGCCCTGCCTCGGTTCCGGGTTGATCCCCGGTTAAAAGGGAACGCGGTGCGAATCCGCGACTGCCCCCGCAACTGTCAGCGGAGAGCGAGGCCGGATTGACGCCACTGGTTCCGCCCGCGGGATTGGGAAGGCCCGGCCAAGCGATGACCCGCAAGTCAGGAGACCTGCCGAACGCGATCACCCTGACGGCGCGCGAGGGGCGCGCCGGATACGGAAACTTCCGTCGTGGTGGTGTCGCTGTCCGGTGGGTTCATCCCCCTGGACGAACCGCATCGCGCCCGGGCCGCACGCATCGCCCGGGTTTCTGGAAGGATGTCTTTCGTGACGCCGAAACCCTTTTTCCTGTCCCTGACCGCAGCCCTGGCGCTGACGACCGCCCTGCCCGCCGCCGCCCAGGATGCCGCGGCAAGGCCCTTCGTCCTGGACGACCTGACCCTGACCGCCAATCGCGAACCGACCGAGCTCAGCCGCTCGGGCAGTTCGGTATCCGTGCTGACCAGCGAAGACCTGCAGGACAGGGCCAGCCAGCCCCTGACCCGCAGCCTGACCAAGCTGCCAGGGGTGACGCTGCGCCAGTCGGGGCCGCTGGGCACCCTTGGAGTGGTTCAACTGCGCGGCGCGCCCGCTCAATACCTGCCTGTGGTCATCGACGGGATCGAGGTGTCGGACCCCGCTGCCGACAAGACCTACTATAATCTTGGAGGCCTGGTCAGCGCCGGCATCGACCGTGCCGAACTGCTGCGCGGAGCGCAGTCAGCGCTTTACGGGACTCGTGCCGTGGCAGGCGTCCTGTCCCTGCAATCGCTGCGCCCGACCGAGGATGGCCTGCGCCACCATTTCGGGATCGAGGCAGGCACCTATGACACGCTGACCGCAAGCTATGGCGCGACGCTGCGCCAGGACGACTTGGACCTTGCATTTCACGTCAGCCATATCCGCACCGACGGCTTTTCGGCCAAGGACGAAAACGAGGGCAACTTCGAGGAGGACGGGTTCGAGGCGACGCGCCTGTCCTTCTATTCCGAACACCGGCTGCAGAACGGGGTGACAATCGGCTTCAACGGGTTCTGGGAAGACAGCACCGCGGATTTCGACGATTTCCAAGGTGACGTGCCAGGCACGCCGGGCAACGACTATACCGAAAGCGAAAGCTATGGCCTGCGCGGTTTTGCCCGATTCACCACCGGCGCGGTCGATCATGACCTTTCCCTGACCCGTTATCGCATCCAGCGGAAATCATATCAGGATTTCGCCGCTCCTACCTTTCTGCCGGACGTCGTGGAAACCAGCGAGTTCGTCGGCACCCGCACCAAGCTGTCCTGGCAGGGCGCAACCGATATCGGCCAGGGCGTCCGCGCCGTCTTCGGTGCGGATACCGAGAAAGAGGAAGTCGCGGACAAGGGCAATGCCCGCATCAACGGGGTCTTCGTGGAAACGACCGCTGCCTTGGGGGACCGCTTCGACATCACCACCTCGCTGCGCCGCGACGACCATTCGCGCTTTGGCGGGTTCACTTCGGGGCGGGTCGCAGCCGTTTATCGCGCCGACAATAACCTGCTGTTCCGTGCGGCCCTTGGCAACGGCTTCCGCGCGCCGTCGCTTTACGAACTGTTCAGCGAATTTGGCGATGCTTCGCTTGAACGCGAAGAAAGCCGCACCTACGAGGTCGGGGTCGAAAAGCAATGGGGCGACAGCCATCTGCGGGCCACGGCTTTCTGGCTCAAGGCAGAGAACCTGATCGGGTTCGATCCTGCCGCGACGGCCTGCGGCCAACCCTTCGGCTGCTATGCCCAGGTGCCCGGCACCACCCGCCGCCGGGGGGTGGAAATCGATGGCCGTTATGCCTTCGGGACGGGCCATGCGCTGACCGCCAGCTATACCTTCATCGACAACCAGGCGAATGTCGAATGGGCCAGCGTGCCCGAACGCGTCCTGAACCTGGGGGCAGAGACGAGTTTCGCGACCGGCACCATGGCCGCGATCGAATTGCAGCATGTCGCCGGGCGGGCGGACGATCTGGACGACTTCACCACTGTCGATCTCAGCGTCAGTCATCCGGTCCGCGACAATGCCACCGCCTATCTGCGCCTGGAAAACGTCTTCGACGAGGAATACCAATGGGTGCGGGGCTATGGCACCTCGGGGCGGGCGGTTTATGCGGGGCTTCGTGCGTCGTTCTAGGACCATTCTGGCGGCGGTCCTGATCGCCGCCGCGGCCCTGCCCGCCGCCTCTGGATCGGCGGAGGCGGCCCCGCAGCGCGTGGTGTCGATGAACCTGTGCATCGACCAGTTGGCGATGATGCTGGCCGCGCCGGGGCAACTGGTCTCGGTCAGCAGTCTGGCGCAGAACCGGCGCTTGTCCCCCATGGCCGAACAGGCCGTCGCCCATGTGCCGAATACCGGGCGGGCCGAGGAGATCTATCTGCTGCGTCCCGACCTGGTGATCGCAGGGACCTATACGCCCCAGGCCACGATCGCGATGCTGCACCGCCTGGGATTGCGGGTCGAGATCCTGCCCCCGGCCGAGGATTTCGACGCCATCCGCGCCCAGATCACCCGGCTGGGCGCCCTGCTGGAAAGGCAGGCCGCCGCACGCGATCTGCTGGCCCGCTTTGACGCGGATCTGGCGGCGGCGCGTGCCCCGTCCGGGCGCGGCCGGGCGGCGCTGTATTATGCCAACGGCTTCACCTCGGGACCCGGCACCTTGGCGGGCTCAATCCTTGGCGCGGCGGGATACGACAATATCGCAGCGGATCACGGCATCTCGGCCACGACCCACCTGCCGATGGAATTGCTGGTGATGGCCCGGCCAGACCGGCTGATCACGGGCGCGACATGGCCGGGCCAGTCGCAGGGCGAGGCGATCCTCGACCATCCCGCGCTTGCCGGTATCGCCCCCACCGAAAGACAGGTCACCGATCGCGACTGGGTCTGCGGCACGCCCTTCGTCACGCGTGCCATCCGGTCGCTGAGATGAGGAAATGGTCCGTCACCCTGTCGGTGCTTGTGGGGGCATTGTTCCTGGCATCCCTGCTGACAGGACCGGCTGGCCTGCCCGCGATGGATTCGCTGCGGGCGCTGGCCTTCGGAGGCGACGGACCGATCCCCATCGTGATGCGGGAAATCCGCCTGCCCCGCGCGATCCTGGGACTGGCTATCGGCGCGGGCCTGGGCCTGACGGGGGCCGCGCTTCAAGGCTATCTGCGCAATCCCTTGGCCGAACCGGGACTGATCGGCATCTCGGGCATGGCGGCCCTGGGCGCCGTGATCGCGATCCAGACCGGGCTGTCGCTGGCCGCGATGTCGGCGCTGCCCCTTGCGGCCATGGCGGGGGCGACGGCGGGGGTGGCCCTGCTGGTGGCCCTGGCGGGTCCGCGCGGCGGGTCCGTGACGCTGATCCTGGCGGGGGTCGCGATCTCGGCCCTGGCGGGCGCGGGCACCGCCCTTGTGCTGAACCTGTCGCCCAATCCCTATGCCGCGAACGAGATCGTCTTCTGGCTGATGGGATCGCTTGCCGACAAGTCCATGCTGCATGTCTGGCTGGCGCTGCCGCCCATGGCACTGGGCGCCGGGCTGATCCTGTCGGTCCGCCGCGCGCTTGACGCGCTGACGCTTGGCGAGGCTGCCGCGCAGACCCTGGGCATATCGGGAACCGGGCTGCGCTGGCGCCTGATCGCGGGGACGGCCCTGGTCGTCGGACCGGCGACGGCCGTGGCGGGCGCCATCGGCTTCGTGGGGCTGGTGATCCCCCACATCCTGCGGCCCCTGGTAGGCGCGCGGCCATCCGCCCTGCTGCCCGCTTCGGCCCTGGGCGGGGCGGCGCTGCTGCTGGCGGCCGATGTCGCAGTGCGGCTGATCGTGCCGGATCGCGACCTGAAGCTGGGCGTGCTGACCGCCATCGTCGGCGCACCTCTGTTCCTGCACCTGATCTGGAAGACCCGCAGCGGGGGGCGCGTCTGATGGTCCTGCGGCTTTCCGGCCTTTCCGTCACCCGCCGCCGCCGTCCGGTGCTGCACGGCGTCAACCTGGCCCTTGGCAGCGGAGAGTTCGTGGGCCTGATCGGACCCAACGGCGCGGGCAAGTCATCCCTGATGGAGGCCGCGCTTGGCCTGATCCCCTTCACCGGCACCTCTAGCCTGGCCGCGATGCCAGCCGACCGGCGTGCGCGCCATGCCACCTATCTTCCGCAGTCGCGCGAGATCGCCTGGCCCGTCAGCGTCGAGGATCTGGTGGCCCTGGGACGCATCCCCTGGCCCGGCGGCGGGCGCAGCGGCGAAGACCGTGCCGCCATCGACGCCGCCATCGCCCGCATGGGGTTGGAGGCGTTTCGCAAGCGCACCGCCCTGCGGCTGTCGGGGGGCGAACAGAACCGCGCCCTGATCGCCCGTGCCCTGGCGCAGGACACGCCCATGCTGATCGCGGACGAACCCATCGCGGGCCTTGACCCGGCGCAGCAACTGGCCTGCCTGCGCCTGTTCCGCGACCTGGCGGCGGAAGGGCGGACCGTGCTTGCCTCGATCCACGACCTGGGGCTGGCGGCGCGGTTCTGCACGCGGCTGGTGCTGCTGTCGGGCGGGCATGTGCTGGCGGACGGTCCCGCCGATGCCGTGTTGGGCGACGACCTGCTGCGCCGCGCCTTCGGCATCACCGTGCGCCGGGTCGAGACCCCGGACGGTCCGGCGATCCTGCCGGTCTAGGCCATGGCGGCCAGAACCTCATCCGTCAGGGCCGCGATCTCGTCCCGCGCGGGGCCGCTGGTGGCACGTTCCAGGGCGGCTGTGCCCTGGCCCAGCGTCTCGGCGTAAAGCACCCGATTGGCGACCTGGGTTCCTGCCACATCGGCGCCCAGGTCGGCGGCCTTCTGCGCGACCTCGGCCGACAGCCGCGTGTTGGGACGCACCCGGTTCATCACCACCAGCACCGGCGCCTTTTCGCGCCGCGCCAGATCCAGCACGCCTTCGGTCGCCCAAAGATCGACATGGCTGGTGGCGACCGGCACCAGTACCAGATCGGCCACCCGCAGCGCCGGGCGCAGGTCGCTGTCGATCTTGGGCGGTGTGTCGATGATCACGAAATCGAACCGCTTCTTCAGCTTCTCGGATTCGTAGCTGGCCCCCCAGGCGGACGAGGTGGAGAAATCCATCGCCTCATCCTCGCCCCGCGTCTGCATCCGTTCGATGAACCAGCGGCCCAGGCTGCCCTGCGGGTCGGTGTCGATCAGGGCCACGGAATGGCCCCGCCCATGCAGGCTGACGGCCAGGTTGACGGCCAGCGTCGTCTTGCCCGATCCACCCTTCTGCTGCGCGACCGTGATGATCCTGCCTGCCATCGCCCTCTCCTGCCCTCGGGGTTGACGGAAGGTTAGCGGTCGGGCGCTGCCATTGCACGGGTTATTTCGCAGGCGCAGCATCCGTGTTGAAGACGGCCTGGACTTCGTACATCACCGGCTCGAAGCTCTTGCACATGCCGTTGATGTCGCGGTTCCGGCGCCGCATTTCGTCGCTGCGCAGCATGGCCTGGTAATCCTTGCGATCGCGCCATTGCGAATAGGTCGCGATGCGGGTCTGCGCATCGTTCAGGTGGATCGCCCCCGACACGAAGCCCGGCTGGCGGCGGATCACCTGGTCCCAGGCCTCGGTCAGCAGATCCAGCACGTCATGGGCGCTGCCGGGCGTCACCTCGAAGGTGGTGATGACGGTCTGTCCATCGAAATCGGGGCGGATGTCGGGCATGGCTGGCGTCTCCTGTCGCTTGCAGGGCCAGCCTAAGGCCGAATCGCGCTGCCCGCCAAGCGCCAGCCATTGCCGCCCGCGCAGGGATGTGCATGGTCGGGCCAGGATTGAAGGAGAAGCGGATGATCCCGGTATTCGACGGCCACAACGATTTCCTGCAACGCGTGGTGACAGGGGGCACCGGGGTCTGGCTGGACGGCGATGGCACGGGCCATCTGGACCTGCCGCGGGCGCGCGCAGGCGGGATGATCGGCGGGTTCTTCGCGATCTGGATCCCCTCGCCCCAGGGGCCGAACGACTCCGCCGCCGTGGCGCTGATGGAAAACCCGCCCTTCGCCATGCCGCTGCCGGAACAGATCCCCTTTGCCCAGGCCCTGCCCCATGCCTTTGCCCAGGCCGCGGCGCTGAAGGCGCTGGAACGGACCGGCACGCTGGACATCGTCACCACCGCGCGCGGCATCCGCGAAACCGTCGCTGCGGGCCGCATCGCCGCGATCATGCATATGGAGGGGGCAGAGGCGATTTCCGACATGGACGCCCTTCACCTGTGGCACGCGGCGGGCCTGCGGTCCCTGGGGCCGGTCTGGTCCCGGCCGACCGCCTATGGCCACGGCGTGCCTTTCGCCTTTCCCTCCTCGCCCGACACCGGGGACGGGCTGACGGATGCGGGCAAGACCTTGGTCCGCGAATGCAACAGCCTGCGGATCATGCTGGATCTGTCGCACCTGAACGAGGCGGGCTTCAACGATGTCGCCGCCCTGTCCGACGCGCCGCTGGTCGCCAGCCACAGCTGCGTCCACAGCGTCAGCGAAAGCAGCCGCAACCTGACCGACCGGCAGTTGCAGGTGATCGCCGACAGCCGCGGCTTGGTCGGGCTGAACTTCGCCTCCAGCTTCCTGCGGGAAGACGGGCGGCGCCTGCCGCTGGAGGGCTTCGACACGATGTTGCGCCACCTGGACCGGATGCTGGCGATGCTGGGCGAGGATGGGGTAGCCCTGGGGTCCGATTTCGACGGCGCCCTGATGCCGCGCGACCTGCCCGATGCCGCCGCCCTTCCCGCCCTTCTGGCCCAAATGGAAGCGCATGGCTATGGCGAGGCCTTGATCCGCAAGATCGCCAGCGAAAACTGGATCAACCTGCTGGAACGCACCTGGGGGGAATAACCCCCTTCATTCATTCTGGGCGAAATATCCTGCAGGGGGTCCGGGGGACGCAAAGTCCCCCGGCTGTCGCGGGACGCTATTCCGTTGTCGTCTGCGCATCCGTGACGGGCGTTGCCTGCGCCACGGCGATCAGCTGCGCCAGTTCGGGATCGGCATTCAGATCGGCAAGGGCAAAGCTGCCCGTCACCTCCTCGGGCGACAGCTTGATGTTCTTGACCACCTGCGGGCCGGGCGCCGCCGGACCAAAGGTCTGGCCGTTGACTGCGAAATAGACGGCCCCGGAATTCCCCGTGCGCAGCAAGGGCGGCTCCTCCAGGGCGGGCAGCGTGAAGCGTTCGCCCGCATCCATGATCTTTTCCAGCAGAACCGTCCCGTCGGCCGACGTCACGCGCACCCAGGCAGGCCGCGCCGCTAGCAGTTCCAGCGCGGGGGCATCGGGCGCGACGGTGATCGCGGCCGCCGCCTCCTCGGGCATGGCCGGGCCGAATTCGACCGCCCCGGCCTCGGCCAGGGCGCGCTGGATGGCGGTCGCGGTCTCGGGAACGGCCTGCGCCTCGCCCGTCGGGGCAGGGACCGACGTCAGGCCAGGGTCGATGGCCGCGATGGGACCGTCGCGCGCGGTCAGGACCGGCGCTTCCAGGATCTGCGGGCGATAAAGCCTGTCCAGCCCTTCGGGCTGCGGCAAAGCCTGCGCCAGATCGGTGGTGTCGGACAGATCCAGGGCGGGTTCGGCCATGCCGGCACCCTCGACCGGATCAAGCGCGGTCACGACGCCCGGCGCATTCTCGCCCGGGGTCAGGGTCACGCGCTGGACCTCTTGCAGGACGGCCCAGCCGCCATAGCCCAGTCCACAGACAAGCGCGATTAGCACCAGCACTGCGCCGACCGCGCGCGGCTCGATGTCGGACCAGAAGCTTTCCTGCTGGGGAATGAACAGCGCCTTGGGATTGGCCAGGGCCTCGACCGGATCCGAGGGCCGCTTCAGCGGCTTGGGGCCCGCCGCCGCCTGGGCCATGCCATGCGTGGGCTGGAAGCCGGATTCCAGGCAGAACCGCCGAAAGGTCCAGTCGGGATCCATCCCCAGATAACGGGCATAGGACCGGACATAGCCCGACACGAAGCTGGGCGCGTCAAAGGCGGTGATGTCGCAATTCTCGATCGCGGCAACGTAAGAGGCACGGATGCGCAGTTCGCGCTGCACATCCAGAAGCGACTTGCCCAAAGTCGCCCGTTCGCCCCGCATGATATCGCCAAGACGCGTATCATCGTCGAGGAAATGATGCACTTCCTCCACCTGCGAAATCTCCTCTGCCGGGTTCTCAGCCCGCAGCCTGCTCATTTTCTGTCTGCCTCATTGCCCGATTAAGGAACACCGCCACGAATCAAACGGTTCCTCGTTTTTCTTATATCGAGCTTATCACGCAGGCGAGAGCAGTTCACTCGTGGAATGCGTTACGCGCTCATTTCCTGTCGGTTGAGCGCGCAATGAGACCACAACCTGTCCATGGCCTTGACCAGATGGTCGATCTGGCGCGGCGCATGAACCGGCGAGGGGGTGAAACGCAGCCGTTCGGTACCGCGCGGAACGGTGGGGAAGTTGATCGGCTGGACATAGATGCCATAGTCGCGCAGCAGCATGTCCGACAGCATCTTGCAATGGACCGGATGGCCGACATGGACCGGAACGATGTGGCTGCCGTGGTCGATGATGGGCATTCCCAGCGACTTCAGCCGCATCTTCAGGATCCGCGCGTGCAACTGCTGCGCATCGCGCAGGTGCTGGCCCTCGGCGCCCTTCAGGAACCGGATCGAGGCCGCGGCACCCGCCGCCACAGCAGGCGGCAAGGACGTGGTGAAGATGAAGCCCGGCGCATAGGACCGGATCGCGTCCACCATCTTGGCGCTTGCCGCGATATAGCCGCCGAAGACCCCGAAGGCCTTGCCCAGCGTGCCGTTGAAGATGTCGATGCGGTCCATCAGCCCGTCGCGTTCGGCCACGCCGCCGCCGCGGGGGCCATACATGCCGACCGCATGCACCTCGTCCAGATAGGTCAGGGCGTTGAATTCGTCCGCCAGATCGCAGATCGCCGCGATGGGACCAAAGTCGCCGTCCATCGAATAGATGGATTCGAACGCGATCAGCTTGGGCAGGGTCGGATCGTCGGCTTCCAGTAACTGCCGCAGATGCGCAAGGTCGTTGTGGCGGAAGATGCGCTTGGCGCCGTCGAACCGCTTGATCCCCTCGATCATGGACGCGTGGTTCAGTTCGTCCGAATAGATGATCAGGCCGGGGAACAGCTTGCGCAGCGTGGAAAGCGTCGCGTCGTTGGCGATATAGGCGCTGGAAAAGACCAGGGCGGCTTCCTTGCCGTGCAGGTCGGCCAACTCGGCCTCGAGCCGCTTGTGATAGATGGTCGTGCCCGAGATGTTGCGCGTGCCGCCCGAACCGGCGCCGACGGCGTCCAAGGCCTCGTGCATCGCCGCCAGCACCACCGGATGCTGGCCCATGCCCAGGTAATCGTTGCCGCACCAGACGGTGATGTCCTGCTTTTCGCCATCGGGGCGCGTCCAGACGGCTTGGGGAAACTGGCCCTTCACCCGCTCGATGTCGATGAAGGTCCGGTAACGGCCTTCCTCGTGCAGCCGACCGATAGCCTGGTCCAGGGCGGCATCATAATTCATTGCGGGCGTTCCCTTGCATAGCTGGCTGGGGGCAATCATTGTCAGATCGCGCGCGGTCTGACGTTGATACATGTCAAATGACGCGAATGACAGGTTAAAATTGTCGCACGTGGACCAAAGGACCATTGTGAATACTTAGAAAACGACTCGGAAAGACAAAGGACGACATGGCACAGGATACCAGATTGGACGCGGTCTTGCACCGGCTGGATGAAGGATTGGATGCGGCCCTGGACCGGCTGGCGGCCTTTCTGCGCATTCCCTCGATCTCGACCGATCCGGCCCATGCGGGCGATGTGCGGGCCGCCGCCGCGTGGTTGCGGGACGAACTGGCCGGGATCGGGTTCCAGGCCGAAATCCGTGACACGCCGGGGCATCCCATGGTGATCGCCCGGTCGCAGCCGGGCGGCGCGCGGCCATTGCTGTTCTATGGCCATTACGACGTGCAGCCGGTCGATCCCCTGTCGCTGTGGGACCACCCGCCCTTCGACCCGGTGATCGAGGACACGCCTGCGGGCCGCGTGATCCGCGCACGGGGTGCGTCGGACGACAAGGGCCAACTGATGACCTTCGTCGAAGCCTTCCGCGCCTGGCGCGAGGTCCATGGCGAATTGCCCAGCGACCTGATCCTGCTGCTGGAGGGAGAGGAGGAATCCGGCTCGCCATCCCTGCGGCCCTTCCTGCACGAGAATGCCGATGAGCTGCGCGCCTCGCTGGCGCTGATCTGCGATACGGAACTGTTCGGCGGAACGCGCCCGGCCATCGTCACGCAGTTGCGCGGACTGGTGGGCGAGGAAGTCGTGATTCGCGGCGCCGACCGCGACTTGCATTCGGGCCTGTTCGGCGGACTTGCGGCGAACCCCATCATGGTGCTGGCCCAGGCGCTTGCGGCGCTGAAGGACGGGGATGGCCGCGTCACCCTGCCCGGCTTCTACGACGGCGCAGATGACCTGACCCCCGAGTTGCGCCGCGACTGGGAGTCGCTTGGCTTCGACGCGGGCGCGATGCTGGGCCGCGTGGGCCTGTCCCATCCCATCGGCGAGGCGGGCCGGATACCGGTCGAGATGGCCTGGAACCGCCCCACGGCGGAAATCAACGGCATCACCGGCGGCTATACCGGCGAAGGCTTCAAGACCGTGCTTCCGGCCGAGGCGCGGGCCAAGGTCAGCTTCCGCCTGACCGGCCGCCAGGATCCCGCCCGCATCCGCGCGGCCTTCCGCGACCATGTCCGCAGCTTCCTGCCCGCCGATTGCACGGTCGAGTTCCACGAACACGGCGGCAGCCCGGCCAGCGTCATGGATACCTCGGATCCGGCTTTCGCGGCGGCACGGGCGGCCTTGGGCGATGAATGGGGGCAAGAGGCCGCCTTTATCGGCAGCGGCGGATCCATTCCCATCGCGGGGGATTTCAAGACCATCCTGGGCATGGATTCCATGCTGATCGGCTTTGCCCGCGACGACGACCGCATCCATTCCCCGAACGAGAAATACGACATCCGCAGCTTCGCCAAGGGCGCCCGGTCCTGGGCACGCATCCTGGCCGCGCTTCGCTAGACACGGCAAAGGGCGGGGAAATCCCCGCCCTCATCTTCTGTGCCCAAATATCCTGGGGTGAGGCTCGGAACGAGCCGAGGGGCGAAGCCCCTTACGCCTTCGGCCGGCAATAGCTCTGGCTGCTGGTCCAGGCCGCGATGTCGGCGCGCTTGGACGCGTTGCGCAGGGGCGCCCAGTCCCGCGCGATGCCGCGCCAGCCGTTGCCGTCATGGGCGACCGCGTTGTCCCGCGCGACCTGGCGCGACATGATCTTGACCGCGCAGGACATGTTGTCGCCGCCGTTCTTGATGTTGCCGTCGCAGCCATAATTGCGCCAGGTCGCGGGCGCGATCTGCATCAGGCCCAGCCATTTCCCGCCGCCGCCGCTGGCCTGCGGGTTGTAGGTACTTTCATGCTTGGCCACCGCCGACAGCAGGCCCGCCCAGAAAGCTTTGCGACCCGTGGTGTTCAGTTGTTCATAGTTCGGGCAGAAGCTGTCGATGTCGCCCGGCACGCGCGACAGGATCGTGACCCCTTCGCGGTCCAGGGCCGCCAGCGTCGCCTGCGTCCACTGCTCGGACCCGGTTGCCTGACCCCACCGCATCGGCGGCTTGACGGCAAGCTGCATCTGCTGCGCTTCTGCCTCGGCCTTGGATTGGGACTGCGGGGTCATGGTCGACTGGCACGCAGCCAGGAAAGCCAGGGCGGCGAGTGGAAGGAGCGCAGCGCGCATCAGGGCCTCGGGGGTTGTTTCGTTGAACAACCCCATATCCCGGTTGGAAAATCTGGCAAGACGGCAGCAAAATCATCGGCGGCAACACGCCAAGCTGCAGAATTCCGATGATCGGAAATCCGCCGACGGTCTGTTTTCAAAGCCGTTTGTTAACCATTTACGTCATTTTCGCGGCCGGATCGGCAACTTGTCGCTGACGATCACGACAGGATTTTTGGCGTTGCCGCCCCGTGACATCACCCGCGTGCTGACCTAAAAGGCTGCATCTGAAATACGCGCCAGACCTATCCGAGGTTCCCGATGCTTGACCATCTTTCCTTCACCGCACCCCAGCCCAAGACCATCGCGGGGGCAAAGGGCGACTGGGAACTGGTCATCGGGCTCGAGGTTCATGCCCAGGTCGCGTCCAAGGCCAAGCTGTTCTCGGGCGCCTCGACCGCCTTCGGTTCGGAACCCAACAGCAACGTGGCCTTCGTCGATGCGGCAATGCCCGGCATGCTGCCGGTCATCAACGAATTCTGCGTGGCCCAGGCGGTGCGGACCGGCCTTGGCCTGAAGGCCGCGATCAACCTGCGTTCGGCCTTCGACCGCAAGAACTATTTCTACCCGGACCTGCCGCAGGGCTATCAGATCAGCCAGCTTTACCACCCCATCGTGGGCGAGGGAGAGGTGATCGTGGACATGGGCCCCGGCATCGCGCGCCGTGTCCGCATCGAGCGCATCCACCTGGAACAGGACGCGGGCAAGTCGATCCACGACATGGATCCGAACATGTCCTTCGTGGATCTCAACCGCACCGGCGTGGCCCTGATGGAGATCGTCAGCCGTCCCGACATCCGGGGACCCGAGGAAGCGGCCGCCTATGTCGCCAAGCTGCGCCAGATCATGCGTTACCTGGGCACCTGCGACGGCAACATGCAGAACGGCAACCTGCGCGCCGACGTGAACGTCAGCGTCTGCCCGCCCGGCGCCTATGAACGCTATCAGGAAACCCAGGACTTCAGTCACCTGGGCACCCGCTGCGAGATCAAGAACATGAACTCGCTGCGCTTCATCCAGCAGGCCATCGAATACGAGGCCCGCCGCCAGATCGCCATCATCGAGGACGGCGGCACGGTCGTGCAGGAAACCCGCCTTTACGACCCCGACAAGGGCGAAACCCGGTCGATGCGGTCCAAGGAGGAAGCGCATGACTATCGCTATTTCCCCGATCCCGACCTGCTGCCCCTGGACATCGAACAGGCCTGGGTGGACGACATCGCCGCCGCCATGCCCGAACTGCCGGACGAAAAGAAGGCGCGCTTCGTCAAGGAACTGGGCTTGTCGGAATATGACGCGGGCGTGCTGACCGCCGAGGTCGAGAATGCCGACTTCTTCGAGGCGGTCGCCAAGGGCCGCGACGGCAAGCAGGCCGCGAACTGGGTCATCAACGAATTGTTCGGCCGCCTGAACAAGGAAGGGCTGACCATCGACACCTCGCCCGTGTCGGCCGACCAGCTTGGCGGCGTGATCGACCTGATCGCCAGGGGCGACATCTCGGGCAAGATCGCCAAGGACCTGTTCGAGATCCTGTGGACCGAAGGCGGCGACCCGGCCCAGATCGTCGAGGCACGCGGGATGCGCCAGGTGACCGACCTGGGCGCCATCGAAAAGGCCGTGGACGAGATCATCGCGGCGAACCCAGCCCAGGTCGAAAAGGCCCGCGCCAATCCCAAGCTGGCAGGCTGGTTCGTGGGCCAGGTGCTGAAGGCCACCGGCGGCAAGGCCAATCCTGCGGCGGTGAACGATCTGGTCGCGCAGAAGCTGGGGATGTGACCGGCGCGGTTCCGACGATTGGAACCGCAACCCCTGCATCAGGTTATCGCGGGATGCAGGCCGCGCACGATAGGGAGCATCGCCTTGAGCCAGTTCGAATACAGCGTCATTCCGGCCCCCCTGCGCGGAGAAAAGGCCAAGGACGCCAAGACCCCCTCGGACCGATATTCGGTCGCCCTGACGACCGAGTTGAACCGGATGGCGAAGGACGGCTGGGAATATGTCCGCGCCGACGTGCTGCCGTCCGAGGAACGCAGCGGCCTGACCGGGCGCAGCACCGTGTATCACAACCTGCTGGTCTTCCGCCGGGCGGTGGCCAGCATCGCGTCCGGGCCTGCGACACGCCAGCCGCAGCCGGAATATCCGGCCGCCGCCTCGCCCATGCGCGCGCCCGAACCCGTGCCCGCCCTGCCCCAGGCCGCGTCCCCCGCGACCAGCGACCATTCCGCAGGCGCGACGCCCGAACCGGTTGCCGGAGAGGCAACGCCCCCCGCCCCCCGCACGGCCCCTTCGCAAGGCTGATCAGGCGGCCTGGGCCTGCATCTGCGGGACAAAGGGCTGGACCGCCACGCTGTCCTGGTCGAAGACGCAGAAGCTGCCGGGCGGGATCTCGATCCAGTCGCTTTCCTCGGTTTCCAGCGGCTCGGACACGACGGCGCGGCCGCCCCGGGTCTGCGACCAGCGGTGGTAAAGGCTGGGTGCCTGATCGTCGCTGGCATAGCGTAGCGCGTAAAGCCGTCGCCCATCCGAGAATGCGCAGGCCGCGCGGACAAAGGGCGCGCAGCCCCGCCGCATCGACAGATCGGTCAGCCGCGCCATGGCGCGTTCCATCGCACCCTTGGGATCATGGTCCAGACCTTCGCCCAAGGCGATCAGGAACAGCGCCTCGCTGTCGGTGGCGCCCTTTCGGTGCGGATAAAGGTCATCGGGGATCATCACGTCGGCATCGCGGCGGAAGGCGTCATAGCCGCCGAACTGGCCGTTATGCATGAAGGACCACCGGCCCGACACGAAGGGATGGCAGTTGTTGCGGCTGGTCGCCGTTCCGGTGGAGGCGCGGACATGGGCCATGAACAGTCCGGACCGGACCTGCGCCACAAGGCTGTGCAGGTTCGGATCCGACCAGGCGGGCATCACGTCGCGGTAAAGCCCAGGCTCGGGCCGTTCGCCATACCAGGCCAGCCCGAAGCCGTCGGCATTGACAGGCGTCAGGCATCGCCGCGCGCCCTGGCTTTGCCGGATCAGCGAATGATCCGGGCGGCTGACGATGTCTTCAAGAAAGATCGGTTGGCCCACATAGGCGGCCCAACGGCACATGACCCTGCCCCTTCGCGTTTCTGTTCTTGGCACAGAGATACCACGAAAGGATGATATGCCTAGCCTATTTCGCGGGCGGCGGCGTTTCCTCGACGATCACAAGGTCGCGTTCGGACGCGCCCTTCGCATGGGCAAGCGCCGCCTGGTATTCGCTGCTGTTATAGCAAGCAACGGCGGCGTCAAAGCTGGGAAAGCGGGCGACCACGTTGCGCGGACGCTCGTTCCCCTCCATCTGCTGGTAACGCCCGCCGCGGGCCAGGAAAACCCCGCCATGCGCGGCGATGGCCGGACCCGCCGCCTGCGCGTATTTCGCATAGGCGTCGGCATCCGTGACGGTCACATGGGCGATCCAAAGGGCAGTCATGCCGTTTCCTCCAGCAGTTTCTCGACCTGGGCGATGGCATCGTCGGCCGCCGCGAGGCTGGGCGCGCCGCCCTGCGCGCGGTCGGGCCGCCCGCCGCCGCCCTTGCCCCCCAGCGCGGCGGTGGCAGTCTGCACTAGCGTCACGGCGCTGATCCGGTCCACCAGATCCGGCGTCACGCCCGCCGCGACCGTGGCCTTGCCTTCGGCTTCCGCCAGGACCAGCACCGCGCCGCTGCCAAGCTGCGACTTCATCTCATCGACCAGGGCGCCCAGTTCCTTGCCGCCAACGCCCTCGACCCGGCGGCCGATGAACTTGACGCCGCCGATGTCCTTGGCCGCCTGACCCGCGCCGCCGCCCATGGCAAGCTGGCGCTTGAGTTGCGCGACCTCGTTGGCAAGCGCCTTGCGCTCGTCGGCCAGCGACTTGACGCGGTTGACCACGTCGCCCGCTTGCGCCTTGAGGATGCCCGCGATCTCGGACAGTTGCCGGTCGGAATCGCGCAGATGCGACAAGGCGGCCTGCCCGGTCAGCGCCTCGATCCGGCGGACGCCCGCACTGGAGGCGCTGTCGCCCAACAGCGCGAAGGCGCCGATGTCGCCCGTGCGCACCACATGCGTGCCGCCGCAAAGTTCCAGCGAATAGGTCTGGCCATCCGCGCCCTTGCCACTGTCGGCAAGCTGGCCCATCGACACGACGCGCACCTCCTCGCCGTATTTCTCGCCGAACAGGGCCTGCGCGCCCAGGGCGCGGGCATCGTCGGGGGTCATGATGCGGGTTTCGACCGGGCTGTTCTGGCGGATGAACTCGTTCACCTCGGCCTCGATCCGCGACAGTTCGTCGGGGGAAACGGCACTGTTGTGGCTGAAGTCGAACCGCAACCGGTCCGGCGCGTTCAGGCTACCCCGCTGCGCGACATGGTCGCCAAGCGCGCGGCGCAGCGCCTCGTGCAGAAGATGCGTGGCCGAATGGTTGGCCCGGATCGCGCCGCGACGGTCGTGATCGACCGACAGCGTGGCGCCCTGGCCGCGGCTGATGCTGCCCATCGTCACCTCGGCCATGTGCAGGAAGACGCCCGCGACCTTCTTCGTGTCCGTCACGCGGGCCGCGCCCGTTTCCGTCTTGATCAGCCCGGTATCGCCGACCTGGCCGCCGCTTTCGGCATAGAAGGGCGACTGGTTCACGACGATGGACACGGATTGCCCTTCGGTCGCCTCGCCCACGTCCGCGCCATCGGCCACGACCGCAAGGATCTGGCCCTCGGCTTCCTCGGTGTCATAGCCCAGGAATTCGGTCGCGCCGTGCTTTTCGGCCAGTTCGAACCAGATCGCGGCGTCCGTCGCCTCGCCCGATCCCGCCCAGGCGGCCCGCGCCTTGGCCTTCTGTTCGGCCATGGCGGCATCGAAGCCTGCCGTATCGACCGCCCGGCCCTGCTCGCGCAGCGCGTCCTGGGTCAGGTCCAGCGGGAAGCCATAGGTGTCGTAAAGCTTGAAGGCAGCCTCTCCGGGCAGGTTCGCGCCCTCGGGCAGTCGGGCCAGTTCGTCGTCCAGCAGCCGCAGCCCACGATCCAGCGTCTGGCGGAAGCGGGTTTCCTCGGACCGCAGGGTTTCCTCGATCAGGGCCTGCGCGCGGGTCAGTTCGGGATAGGCCGCGCCCATCTGGCGAACCAGGGCCGGCACCAGCTTGTGCATGACCGGATCCTGCGCGCCCAGCATGTGCGCATGGCGCATCGCGCGGCGCATGATCCGGCGCAGCACATAGCCGCGCCCTTCATTGCTGGGCATCACCCCGTCCGCGATCAGGAAGCTGGTGGAGCGCAGATGGTCCGCGATCACCCGGTGATGGACCTTGCCCGGCCCGTCGGGATCGTTGCTGGTGGCATGGGCCGATGCCTCGATCAACGAGCGCATCAGGTCGGTGTCATAGTTGTCGTGCTTGCCCTGCAAAAGCGCGCCGATCCGTTCCAGCCCCATGCCGGTGTCGATCGACTGCATGTCCAGCGCGCGCATCGAGCCGTCCTCGAACTGCTCGTTCTGCATGAAGACCAGGTTCCAGATCTCGATGAAGCGGTCGCCGTCCTCATCCGCCGAGCCCGGAGGGCCGCCCCAGATATGGTCGCCGTGGTCGAAGAAGATCTCGGTGCAGGGACCGCAGGGGCCGGTCGGGCCCATCCGCCAGAAGTTGTCGTCAGTGGGGATGCGAATGATCCGGTCATCCGTCAGGCCCGCGACCTTCTTCCAGATGTTCGCGGCCTCGTCGTCGGTGTGATAGACGGTGACCAGCAGCTTGTCCTTGGGGATGCCGAAATCCTTGGTCAGCAGTTCCCATGCAAAGGGAATGGCCTGTTCCTTGAAATAATCGCCGAAGCTGAAATTGCCCAGCATCTCGAAGAAGGTGTGGTGGCGCGCGGTATAGCCCACATTGTCCAGGTCGTTGTGCTTGCCGCCCGCGCGGACGCATTTCTGCGCCGTGGTCGCGCGCTTGTAGTCGCGCGTCTCGACCCCGGTGAACAGGTTCTTGAACTGCACCATGCCCGAGTTGGTGAACATCAGCGTCGGGTCGTTGCGCGGCACCAGGGGCGAGCTTTCGACGACCCGGTGGCCGTTGCGCTCGAAAAAGCTCAGGAAGGTAGAGCGGATGTCGTTCAGTGTGGGCATGGTGGGCCTTCGCAATCTGATGGCGCGATCGGACACGCCGGGCTGGCGAATGGTCTATAACCGGCCGTCCGTCCTGTCCAGCAATCGCCGCAGAGTCTTACGTCCCGCAAGATCTGCGGACAAAGAAAAACGCGCGGACAAAGCTGCCCGCGCGTCGGATCTCCAGGGCCTGCCGATCACTCCTCGGTCAGGCTGTCGTCCTCTCCGCCCTCGACGGCGAATTCCAGGCCATGGCTGGCGCGGATCTTGTCCTCGATCGCGTTGGCCTTTTCGGGGTTGTCGCGCAGGAACTGCTTGGCGTTCTCGCGGCCCTGGCCGATGCGTTCGTCGCCATAGGAATACCAGGCGCCCGATTTCTCCACCACGCCGGCCTTCACGCCCAGGTCGATCAACTCGCCGACCTTGCTGATGCCCTCGCCATACATGATGTCGAACTCGACCTGCCGGAACGGCGGCGCGACCTTGTTCTTGACGACCTTCACGCGGGTGGTGTTGCCGATCACCTCGTCGCGGTCCTTGACGGCGCCGGTGCGGCGGATGTCGAGGCGGACCGAGGCATAGAACTTGAGCGCGTTGCCGCCGGTGCCATGCAGTTCGAACGCCCGATGCTGGCGGTCAGCTTGCGCATGGCCTGGCTCATCAGGCGGGCCTGGCTGCCCATCTGCATGTCGCCCATGTCGCCCTCGATCTCGGACTTTGGCGTCAGCGCCGCGACCGAGTCGACCACGACAAGGCTGACCGCGCCGGACCGCACCAGCGTGTCCACGATCTCCAGCGCCTGTTCGCCCGTGTCGGGCTGGGAAATCAGCAGCTCGTCCAGGTTCACGCCCAGCTTCTTGGCGTATTGCGGATCCAGCGCGTGTTCCGCGTCCACGAAGGCGCAGACGCCGCCCTTCTTCTGTTCTTCCGCGACCACATGCAGCGTCAGCGTGGTCTTGCCCGAGCTTTCCGGCCCGAAAATCTCGATGATGCGGCCCTTGGGCAGACCGCCGATTCCCAGCGCGATGTCCAGGCCCAGCGACCCGGTCGAGGTCGCCTCGATTTCCGCCACCGGGCTGTCCTTGCCCAGCTTCATGATCGAGCCCTTGCCGAATTGGCGCTCGATCTGCGCCAGGGCGCTGTCGAGCGCCTTCTGCTTGTCCGCGCTGCGCTTGTCGTTCATGTCGAAGATGCTCGCCTGTGCCATATGGTCCTTACCGTTATTTCACAGCCCGGCCGGCGCGGCAATCTGCCGGCCTTGAGGGGGTTCATGTTCACTTCTTGTTCTTGTGGATAAATGCGCGTTCGGCACGCCTTTTTCAAGGACTATCCTGCCTGGATTCGCATTTCCTTAACCAATCTGGACGATGAATGATTAACAAACCGTTCATGCATCCAGGCGGCGCGGCAGGGACTGCAACTGGCTGGCGACGGTCTGGACAAGTTCGTTCAAGGTGAAGGGCTTGGACAGGAAGGCGGCGTTGGGGATCGGGTCATGGCCTTCGCCGAAGATGTCCTCGGTATAGCCCGACATGAAGATCACCTTGGTCCCCGGCCGGTCCTGCAGGGCGGTGCGAACCCAGCTTGGCCCGTCCATGCCCGGCATGACCACATCGGTGACGAAGATATCCACCCGCAGCGCGTCGTCCAGCAGGCCCAAGGCCTCCTCGGCACTGGCGGCCTCGTGGACCTCATAGCCCTTCAGGCGCAAGGCGCGCGCGGCAAAGGCGCGGACCGGGGCCTCGTCCTCGACCAGAAGGACGCTTGCGCGTTGCGCGGGCTGGGGGATCGCTGCCGGCGAAGGCACCGGCCGGGCCACCTGCTCGACCCCTGTCTGCGCCGGGAAGTAAAGCGAGAAGCAGGTGCCCTTGCCCACATCGCTGTCGCAGAAGATATAGCCGCCGGTCTGCTTGACGATGCCATAGGCGGTGGACAGGCCCAGGCCGGTGCCCTCGCCCACGCGCTTGGTGGTGAAGAACGGCTCGAAGATCTTGTCGCGCAGCGCCGGGTCGATCCCGCAGCCCTCGTCCGTGACGCTGATGCGCAGGTAGTCGCCCTTGGGCAGCGAAACCTTGTCGCGCGACAGATCGCCGTCGATGGTCAGCACGTCGGTCCTGATCTGGATGTTGCCGCCCGCAGGCATGGCGTCGCGGGCGTTCACGACAAGGTTCATGATCACCTGTTCCAACTGCCGCTTGTCGGCGCGAATCGCGCGTTGGGCCGAATCATGGGTGATGGTCAGCGTCACCTTTTCGCCGACCAGCCGGTTGAGCAGATGCGTCAGGTCCGCAAGCACGTCGCGCGGGTCCAGCGTTTCCAGCTTGAGCTGCTGGCGGCGCGAAAAGGCCAGAAGCTGCCCGACCAGGGCCGCGGCGCGGTTGGCGTTCTGGCCGATCTGGTCCAGGTCGGCATAATCGGGGTCGCCCTTGTCGTGGCGCAGCATCAGCAGGTCGCAATGGCCCCGGATGGCGGTCAGAAGATTGTTGAAATCATGCGCGACCCCGCCCGCCAGCTGGCCGATGGCCTGCATCTTCTGGCTTTGGACGAACTGCGCCTCAAGGGTCTTCAGGGCGCTTGCATCATGCAGGACCGCGATCAGGCCGGACTGTTCGACCGGATCGAGGGCCAGCGTGACCTGGAAATGCTGCTCCTTGGCGGCGTCCTCCGGGGCGCGCAGGCGCAGCACCTCGGACCGGGCGTCGTTCCGACGGGCGGCATGGGTTTCGGCGATCCATTCTCCCGCCGGGCGGCCGGGTCCGTCCAGAAGGCTGCCGATATGGACCGGCTCGACCCCTTGGGGCAGGCTGCTTCCCAGCAGGCGGCGGGCCGCCGCATTCGCCCGACGGATATAGCCGTTGGGGGCGATGCGCAGCAGGGCCACGGGAATCGCCTCGAAATCGTCGGGGGCCTCGGCGTCCTCCTCGATCGCGGGGGCGGGGGGCTGCGCCCCGCGCTTGTGATAGGACCAGATTTGCAGGGGCGCGTCCTCGGCCCGGCTGAGCGTCAGCGTATCCCCCGAGGCAAGCGCCAGATCGGCGCAGCCGGCATAGCCCGCGCGACGGACCAGGCCCTTCAGATCGTCGTCCGCATCGGCCCGAAGCTGCGCGATCAGCCGCAGGATGTTCTGCCCCGCGATGTCGCCGAAACCCTGGCGCGAGGTGTCGTTCTGCATCATCACCAGCCCGTCGGAATCGCAGATCCAGACGGGATCGGCGGTATCGCCCACCTCGTGCCGGATGGCCGCCAGGGCACGCCGCGCCGCCAGCCGGTCCAGCACATAGCCCAGCGAGATCACGCCCCCCAGGATATACCAGGCCACCGCGATGGTGCCGATGACAAGCGCCAGCAGGCCATAGCCGCTTTGCGGAAGGGCCAGCGCCGCGACGGCGGCGATGACCACCGGCAGCATCAGGAACGGAAGCGCCACCGCGGCATTGCGCGACACGGCGGTCTGCGTGTCCCCCAGGTTCATCCGTCTAGCCCCCTTCCAAGCCTTCCAGACGCTCGATACCGCCAAACCGCTTAACAAGGCGTTAATGGCGCCTCGCTTCCTCATCCACGCACCATCAGCGCCAGGAAAAAGCCGTCGCCGGCATCAAGCGGGGTCCACAGATGCCGCGCCACCTGTCGGAAGTCCGGGTTGCCGCGCAGGAAGCGGTCGATCTGCGCGCCGTTTTCAGGATCAAGCAGCGAACAGGTCATATAGGCCAGATGCCCGCCCGATCCGACCAGCGGCGCGGCCTTGCGCAGGATCCGCGCCTGCAAGGCGGTCAGGTCGTCCAGGCCAGACCGGGTCAGTCGCCATTTCGAATCGGGCGTGCGCCGCCATGTCCCGGATCCCGAACAGGGAACGTCCGCCATCACCAGATCGAAGCTGCCGGTCGGGCGCTCGGCGATTCGCACCCTGGCCCCTGCCCGGTCCGCGCGCTTCGGCAGATCGCGCATCCGGGCGGGGTCGGCATCATGGGCGACCAGCGTCAGATCCGGCGCCCGCCCCGCGACGGCCAGCGTCTTGCCTCCACCACCTGCGCAATAGTCCAGCACCCGCATCCCCGGCGCCACAGGCAGGGATGCGCAGGCCAGTTGCGGGGACAAATCCTGAAGTTCGACAAGACCGTCCCGATAGGCGCGGCTTTGCGACAGGCGACGTTCATTCGCCGTCACCCGCAGCGCGGTGCCAAGCCGAGGATCGGGCTCTGCCGTGATGTCGTCCTGCCCCAGGGCCGCGACCGCCTGAGCCGCATCGGCCCTGATCGGATTGACCCGCAGCCAGATCGGCGCACGCTGCCGCATCAGCCGGGCCACGTCGTCGGCCCGATCCCGCAAAGAGGCATCCCAGAGCGGGCGAAGCCAATCCGGGATATCCAGGGTCTCCTGGTCCTCGACCGGGTTATCCTGTGGCCCCAAGGGGGCGGGCGCATGGCCCTGGCCGGTAAAGTACTCCGCCGGGTCCCTGCCCGTGGCGCGCAGCCCGCCGATCATCAGCCCCCTGCCCGTCAGCCCGCCGCCCAGGGCCGCGTGGCTGTCGCGGCAGCGCAGCGCGTCGAAGACCAGGTCGCGCACCGCCGCCCGGTCGCCCGACCCCGCGAACCGGCTGGCCCGCGACCACCGCAGCAGCGCCTGTTCGGCGGGCTGTCCCGCAAGGATATGGTCCAGAACCTCGATCGCGGCGGAAATGCGGGCGGCTGGGGTCATATGTCGCGCTGCAGCAGGTCGCGCGTGAACAGCTTGTCGGCCACATCGGCCAGGTCGTCGTGGCGGCGGTTGGCGATGATCAGGTCGGATTTCGCCTTGAACGCCTCCAGGTCGCGCTCGACCGGCGAATGGAAGAAGTGATCGGCCTGCAGCACCGGCTCATAGACAATGCAGGCGATACCCTTGGCCTTGATCCGCTTCATGATCCCCTGGACGGCGCTGTCGCGGAAATTGTCGGAGCCTTCCTTCATCACCAGCCGATAGATGCCCACGGTGCGCGGATTGCGGGCGATGATCTGGTCGGCGATGAAGTCCTTGCGGGTGCGGTTGGCCTCGACGATGGCGGTGATCAGGTTCTGCGGCACGGCCGAATAATTCGCTAGCAATTGCTTGGTATCCTTGGGCAGGCAATAGCCGCCGTATCCGAAGGACGGGTTGTTGTAGTAATCGCCCACCCGCGGATCCAGGCCCACGCCCCGGATGATGGCATGGGAATCCAGGCCATTGGTCAGGGCATAGCTGTCCAGTTCGTTGAAATAGGCCACGCGCATCGCCAGGAACGTGTTGGCGAACAGCTTGATCGCCTCGGCCTCGGTCGAGTTGGTGAGCAGGAGCGGCACGTCCCGGTCGATCGCCCCCTGCGCCAGAAGCGCCGCGAAGCGCCGACCGGCCTCGCCCGTGTCGCCCACCACGATCCGGCTGGGATGGAGGTTGTCGTGAAGCGCCAGCCCCTCGCGCAGGAACTCGGGCGAGAAGATGATGCCGTCGAAACCCGTTGCGGCCCGCATCCTTTGCGTGAAGCCCACGGGCACGGTGGATTTGACGATGACCGGGGCGGTGGGGGCGTGCTGTTGGGCCAGGGCGATCACCGCCTCGACCGACGAGGTGTCGAAGCCGTTCGTCCGGGGGTCATAGTTCGTGGGCGTCGCCACGATCACGAAGTCGGCGCCCGGCAGGGCCTGCCGGGGATCGGTGGTGGCCGTCAGGTCAAGCTCGCGCTCGGCCAGGAAGCGGGTGATGTCGGCATCCTCGATGGGGCTTTGGCGGGCGTTGACGGCGGCGACGCGCCCTGCGTCGATGTCCAGGGCCACGACACTGGAATGCTGGGCCAGCAGGACCGCATTCGACAAACCGACATAACCAAGACCCACCACGGCAATCTTCATCGCATCCCTCATCGCAACGGGCTAACGCCCTGTTTTTCTACGGATGGATGTAAGGGAAAGATGGTGCGGTCGAGAAGACTCGAACTTCCACTCCGGTTAAGGAACAGCGACCTCAACGCTGCGCGTCTACCAATTCCGCCACGACCGCATCCGGGCAGTTCGCGGGTCATAGCCGAGGCGATGCGGATTGAAAAGGGGGATTCTTACGCCCGCGCTTGACGCCGTGCGTGGGCCGGGCCAGACCGGGCCTATGGTGGAATGGATCACGGCAGACGGCTTGACGGATTACGACGACGCAGTCGCCTTCATGGAGGCGCGGGTCGCGGCGATCCATGCGGGACAGGCGGACGAACTGGTCTGGCTGGTCGAACATCCGCCGCTTTATACCGCCGGGACCAGCGCGCGGCAGACCGACCTTTTGGAGGCGCGCTTCCCGGTCCATGCGACCGGGCGGGGCGGGCAATACACCTATCACGGGCCGGGGCAGCGCATCGTCTATGTGATGCTGGACCTAAACCGGCGCGGCCGCGACGTGCGGGCCTTCGTGGCCCGGCTTGAAGCCTGGGTGATCGCCGCGCTGGCGGATTTCGGGGTGACGGGCGCGATCCGCGAAGGGCGCGTGGGCGTCTGGGTGGCCCGGCCCGACAAGGCGCCCCTGCCCGATGGCGGCATCCGCGACGACAAGATCGCGGCCATTGGGGTCAAGCTGCGCCGCTGGGTCAGCTTTCACGGCATCGCTATTAATGTCGAACCCGACCTGTCGCATTATTCCGGCATCGTCCCTTGCGGAATCAGCGGACACGGCGTGACCAGCCTGGTCGATCTGGGCCTGCCGGTGGGCATGGCGGATCTGGATCTGGCCTTGCGCCGGACCTTCGATGCGGTCTTCGGCCAGGATATTTCCCCGGATGCGACCTTCTGACGGCTGGCAAATGAACCGATCGGGCTTAAGAAGGTTGGTTGGGACTTCCAATTTCTTTGGAATAGCGAGGAAAGAATGAGATTTGCGATCATCGGCGCCCTGATGGGTGCGACCCTAGCCATGCCCGCACTGGCACAGGATGCCGGCGATGCCACGGTCGGCGAAAAGGAATTCCGCAAGTGCAAGGCCTGCCACATGATCCAGTCCCCCGAGGGCGAGGACATCGTGAAGGGCGGCGCGACCGGACCGAATCTTTATGGCGTCGTGGGCCGTCCCGCCGCGGCCCAGGAAGGCTACAAGTACTCCGAGGCGCTGATCGCGCTGAAGGACGCGGGCGAGGTCTGGACGGTCGAGGATCTGGCCGCCTATATCACCGACCCGAACAAGTTCGTGCAGGAAAAGACCGGCGACAGCTCGGCCCGCACCAAGATGACCTTCAAGCTGAACAAGAACCAGGCCGACATCGCGGCCTATCTGGCAAGCGCGTCGCCTGCGACACAGTGACGCAACCGCCTGAACCGGCCGGGCCGATCCGTCCCTGGGTCGGCCCGTTTGATTCAGATCATTCTTTCAACGCCTTCTCTGTGGCAGCGTCCGATGCGCAACCCGGTCACGCAGTCGCGTGGTCGCCACCACTGGAGGAGCATCGTGTTCAAGCATATCCTGATCCCGACCGACGGATCCGAACTGGCCACGCTGGCTGTCGACAAGGGCATGGCCCTGGCCGCCAGCATCGGCGCTGCGGTAACGGTGGTCACCGTCACCGAACCCTTCCACGTCTTCAGCCCGGCCTCGGCACAGGTCGAAAGCTCGCGCGCCAGCTATGAGGGGGATGCGCGCGCCTATGCGGAGAAGGTTCTTGCGACAGCGCGCGACAAGGCCGCGGCGGCGGGGGTCAGCGTCGAGACCCATCACAAATGGCACGACAGCCCTTATCAGGCGATCATCGAGACCGCCGTGGACAAGGGCTGCGACCTGATCGCCATGGCATCCCACGGGCGGCGCGGCATGGCGGCCGTGGTGATGGGCAGCCAGGCGACAAAGCTGTTGACGCATTCCAAGATCCCGGTTCTGGTCTATCGCTGAACCGGCCCGGCACCTCTGCGACCAAAAGCTGCCGTCCCGGCGTCCTTAGGGCATTGCCGGGTCGGCACGGCTGGGCTAGAACGACCCCAAGAGAATAGCCGGTCTGCCGGACCGGATCACGATATCTGAGGGAGTTCGGGTATGGCAGACGCAGCCGTTCATGGCCACGACGACCATCACGACACACGCGGGTTCTTCACCCGCTGGTTCATGTCCACCAATCACAAGGACATTGGTATTCTTTACCTGTTCACGTCCGGGATCGTGGGGCTGATCGCGGTCAGCTTCACCGTCTACATGCGGATGGAACTGCAAAACCCCGGCGTGCAGTACATGTGCCTTGAAGGCGCGCGCTTCATCGCCGACGCGACCGCCGAATGCACCCCGAACGGGCATCTGTGGAACGTGATGATCACCTATCACGGCGTCCTGATGATGTTCTTCGTGGTGATTCCGGCGCTGTTCGGCGGCTTCGGCAACTATTTCATGCCGCTGCACATCGGCGCGCCGGACATGAGCTTTCCGCGCCTGAACAACCTGTCCTACTGGATGTATGTGGCGGGCGTCTGCCTGGGCATCGCCTCGCTTCTGGCGCCAGGCGGGTCCGACCAGCTTGGCTCGGGCGTCGGCTGGGTGCTTTACCCGCCGCTGTCCACGACCGAGGCCGGGTATTCGATGGACCTGGCGATCTTCGCGGTCCACGTCTCGGGTGCCTCGTCGATCCTGGGCGCGATCAACATCATCACCACCTTCCTGAACATGCGTGCCCCCGGCATGACGCTGTTCAAGGTGCCGCTGTTCGCCTGGTCGGTCTTCATCACCGCCTGGCTGATCCTGCTGGCCTTGCCGGTGCTGGCCGGCGCCATCACCATGCTGCTGATGGACCGCAACTTCGGCACCAACTTCTTCAACCCGGCCGGCGGCGGCGACCCGGTGCTGTACCAGCACATCCTGTGGTTCTTCGGCCACCCGGAAGTGTACATCATCATCCTGCCGGGCTTCGGCATCATCAGCCACGTCATCGCCACCTTCGCCAAGAAGCCGATCTTCGGCTATCTGCCGATGGTGCTGGCCATGGCCGCGATCGGGGTGCTGGGCTTCGTCGTCTGGGCGCACCACATGTACACGGTCGGCATGTCGCTGACCCAGCAGTCCTACTTCATGCTGGCCACCATGACGATCGCCGTGCCCACGGGCATCAAGGTGTTCTCGTGGATCGCGACGATGTGGGGCGGCTCGATCGAGTTCAAGACCCCGATGCTCTGGGCCTTCGGCTTCCTGTTCCTGTTCACCGTGGGCGGCGTGACGGGCGTCGTGCTGTCCCAGGCGCCGCTGGACCGCGTGTATCACGACACCTATTACGTCGTCGCGCACTTCCACTATGTGATGTCGCTGGGCGCGGTCTTTGCGCTGTTCGCGGGCGTCTATTACTGGATCGGCAAGATGTCGGGCCGCCAGTACCCGGAATGGGCGGGCAAGGTTCACTTCTGGGCGATGTTCATCGGCGCGAACCTGACCTTCTTCCCCCAGCACTTCCTGGGCCGTCAGGGGATGCCGCGCCGCTACATCGACTATCCGGTGGAATACGCTTACTGGAACTACATCAGCTCGCTTGGTGCCTATCTGTCCTTCGCCTCGTTCCTGTTCTTCATCGGCGTCGTGTTCTATACCCTGTTCGCAGGCAAGCGCGTGACCGAGAACAACTACTGGAACGTCCATGCGGACACGCTGGAATGGACCCTGCCCTCGCCCCCGCCGGAGCACACCTTCGAGCAGCTTCCCCGGCGCGAGGATTGGGACCACGCCCATAACCACTGATGCCCTATGAATGGCATGATACGGCCCCGGATCACACCGGGGCCGTTTCGTATCGGCTGAGGGCCTGGCCCTATCAGTCGCTGCCGCGCCGTGGCTTCGTCTGGTTCATCGGCCTGACGGCAGGCTTCATGGCGCTGCCGGTCGTGGCGATGCTGGGAACTTCGGTGCTGTGGGGGCTGCTGCCCTTCGGCCTGATGGCGATCGGCGGCGTCTGGTACGCGATCCAGCACAGCTATCGCCGTGGCGAGATGTCCGAGGAACTGGTCCTTGACCGCCAGGTGGCGCAAGTCACCCGGCACGATCCGGGCGGGGTTTTGCGGGAATGGACCACGAACAGCTATTGGCTGCGGGCCACGCTGCGGCGTGGGCCGGTCGAATCCTATCTGACACTGACCGACGGGCAGCGGGAAATCGAACTGGGCGCGTTCCTGACCCCCGATGAACGCCGCAGCCTTTACGACGACCTGGAAAGGCGGCTGGCCAGCCTGCGTTGATCAGCCGTCCGTGCCGCTTTCTGCTGGGCACTCAGCTTGGCGGGCTTGGGGTTTCCTCCTGCCCGCCGGAACGCCCCGGCGGGGCGTTCAGTTCAGCAGCCGCGCCTTGACCATCGGCCCGACGGCGCCGAAATCCATCTGCCCCGCGTGGCGGTCGCGCAGTTCCGCCATGACCCGGCCCATGTCGCGGATGCCGGTGGCGCCAAGCGCCGCAATGGCCGCGTCGATGGCGGCGTCGGTTTCTGCCCCCGACAACTGTCGCGGCAGGAATTCCTGGATGATGCCGATTTCGGCTTCTTCCTTTTCCGCCAGTTCCAGCCGCCCGCCTTCCTCATAGGCCTTGGCCGATTCCTGGCGCTGCTTGACCATCTTGGACAGGATCGCGATCAGGTCCGCCTCGCTCAGCGTGCCGTCGCCGTCGCCCACGCGGGCCGCGATCTCTCGGTCCTTGATGGCGGCGCCGATCAGGCGCAGCGTGGACAGGCGCGCGCTGTCCTTGGCCTTCATGGCGTCCTTGGTGGCGGCTTGCAGGGTGGCTCGCAGGTCCATTTGCGTCTCCGGGGCACGAAAGCCTGCGATCTAGGCCAGCGGACCCGCCAAATCAAGACGGGCGTTGTTCTTGACCTTGCGCGCCATGCCCCCTATTCACCGGCAGATTTCAGACAGAGGGTGCCTGCCATGGCCAACAAGCCGACCGCCTGCCTTGCGCTTGCCGACGGGACCGTCTTCTACGGCCAGGGCTTCGGCGCCCCCGGAGAGGTCGTGGCCGAACTGGTCTTCAACACCGCGATGACCGGCTATCAGGAGATCATGACCGATCCGTCCTATGCCAGCCAGATCGTCACCTTCACCTTTCCCCATATCGGCAACACCGGCATCACGCCGGAAGACGACGAGGCCCCCGACCCCGTCGCCAGCGGCATTGTCGTCCGCTGGGATCCGACCGATCCGTCGAACTGGCGCGCGGCGGGCGACCTGCCCGGCTGGATGGCCCGGCGCGGCCGCATCGGCATCGGCGGCGTCGATACCCGCCGCCTGACCCGCGCGATCCGCCAGCAGGGCGCGCCGCATGTGGTGCTGGCCCATGACCCCGACGGCAAGTTCGACATCGCCGCCATGGTCGCCAAGGCCCGCAACTGGACCGGCCTTGTTGGCCTGGATCTGGCGCGCGACGTGACCTGCCGGCAAAGCTATCGCTGGGACCAGGGTGCTTGGGAATGGGGCAAGGGCTTCGGAACCTCGCCCGAACAGAAGCCCTTCAAGGTCGTGGCGCTGGATTATGGCGCAAAGCGCAACATCCTGCGGTCGCTGGTGGCCTTCGGGGCCGACGTGACCGTCCTGCCCGCCACCGCCACCGCCGAGGAGGTTCTGGCGCATGAGCCCGAGGGCGTGTTCCTGTCGAACGGTCCCGGAGATCCGGCGGCGACCGGCGAATATGCCGTGCCGATGATCCAAAGCCTGCTGGACCGCGACATGCCGATCTTCGGCATCTGCCTGGGTCACCAGATGCTGGCGCTCGCGCTTGGGGCGAAGACGGTAAAGATGGGCCATGGCCATCACGGGGCCAACCACCCCGTGCGCGACACCGAAACCGGCAAGGTCGAGATCACCTCGATGAACCACGGCTTCGCGGTGGACAGCCAGACCCTGCCCGCCGGCGTGATCGAGACCCATGTCAGCCTGTTCGACGGCAGCAATTGCGGCATCCGGGTTCAGGACAAGCCGGTCTTCTCGGTTCAGTATCACCCCGAAGCCGCGCCGGGTCCGCAGGACAGCCTTTACCTGTTCCAGCGGTTCACCGACGCCATGCGCAACCGTCGGACCGGCGCTTAACGCCTTCTTAACCGCTTTCATGCCACCCATGGGCGATCCGAAAAGAGAAGCGCCCATGGTCAGTCCGCAGTCCGTTGCCTTTGCTCCCGCCGATGCGGCTGCGCCGACCATGGCGCCCAGGCATCAGGCGCCCCTGGGCCAACTGCTTCTGGAAGACGGCGCCGTCGATCCCGGCAACCTGCTGAAGGCAAGCGTCATGCGCGGGCGGCAGGACAGCCGCCTGGGCCAGATCCTTCTGTCGCAAGGCTGGGTCACGCCCGAAGCGCTGTTGCGCGCGCTGTGCCGGCAATGGCGCACGACCGCGCTCGACCCCGCCCGGACGCCCGGCGATCCCCGGCTGATCGACGCCTTGGGGACGGAATTCTGTCTGACCAATGCCATCCTGCCCTGGCGTCGCATCGGCGGCGTGACCTGGATCGCCACGGCCCGGCCGGAAGCCTTCGCGGCGCTGATCCCGTCCTTTCCCGAAAGCTTCGGCCAGGTCCGCATGCTTCTGTGCAGCGAGGATCAGATCCAGGCCGCCATCTTGGCCGTCCGCCGCATCGCCATGATCCGCCAGGCCGAGACGCGCGTTCCCGCAGCCGAATCCTGCCGGTCCCGCAACGAGGCGCGCACCGGGCGGATCGCCATGGGGCTGATGGCGGCCCTGGCCCTTGGGCTTTGCCTCGCCCCGGTGTTCGTCCTGTCGGCCCTCACCCTGTGGGCCACCGCATCGCTGGTCGCGCAAAGCGGGTTGAAGCTTGCGGCGCTGATCGCCAGCCGCCGGACCGAGGCCGAGGGCCGCGCCCTGGCCGAAGATGTGGCTCAAGGTCGGCGTGCCAGGACGGAAATGACCGGCCCGCTGCCCGTGATCTCGGTCATGGTGCCGCTGTTTCGCGAAAGCGATGTCGCGGGCAAGCTGGTGGGCCGCCTGTCGCGGCTGGATTATCCGCGCGAACTGACCGACATCCTGCTGGTGATCGAGGCCAGCGACCAGGTGACCCGCAACGCCATCCAGGGCGCCCGTCTGCCCGGCTGGATCCGCGTGGTCGAGGTGCCGAACGGTCCTGTCCAGACCAAGCCCCGCGCGCTGAACTATGCGCTGAACTTCTGCCGGGGCGCGATCATCGGCGTCTGGGACGCCGAGGACCGGCCCGATTCCGACCAGTTGCACAAGGTCGCACGCCGCTTCCATTTCGCGCCCGACGACGTGGCCTGCCTGCAGGGCGCGCTTGATTACTACAACCCGCGCACCAACTGGCTGGCGCGCTGCTTCACCATCGAATACGCGGCCTGGTTCCGGGTAATCCTGCCCGGCGTCGCGTGGCTTGGCCTGGTTGTGCCCCTGGGCGGCACCACGCTGTTCTTCCGCCGCGACGCGCTGGAACAGGTGGGCGCCTGGGATGCCTGGAACGTGACCGAGGATGCCGACCTGGGCGTGCGCCTGGCCCGCCGCGGCTGGCGGACCGAGATCATCGACACCACCACGGATGAGGAGGCCAACTGCCGCGCCCTGCCCTGGATCAAGCAGCGGTCCCGCTGGCTCAAGGGTTATGCGATGACCTGGGGCGTGCACATGCGCGACCCGCGCGCCTTGTGGCGCGAACTGGGGCCCTGGCGGTTCCTGGGCTTCCAGATCCAGTTCCTGGGCAGCCTGTCGCAATACCTTCTGGCCCCCATCCTGTGGAGCTTCTGGCTGCTGAGCCTGGGCCTGCCGCATCCCCTGCGCGAACCCCTGGCCGGGGTCTGGGGCGGCTATGCGATCCCCGCCCTGTTCGGCACCTTCGTGGCGTCGGAATTGCTGTCCATCGGCGTGGGCATGTGGGCCGTGCGCGCCGACAAGCACCGCCACCTGATGGCCTGGGTGCCCAGCCTGCACCTGTATTTCCCGCTGGGCTGCCTGGCAGGCTGGAAGGCGATCTATGAGGTGGTCGTGAAGCCCTTCTATTGGGACAAGACCGCGCATGGCATCTATGACGCAGCCGATGCTGCGGTCGTGGCGGATGGCACGGTATCGGTGCCCCTGCTGGGCCAGATCGGCGAACGCCGGGATGCCGCCTTGCCGGGGGAACCGGCAATCGCAGCCGCGCTGGAGGCCCCCGCCCTGCCAATGCGCAAAAGCGCCTAGGCCAAGGGCGCGCCCGAAGCCACCGGAAGGGCCGCGTCGATCAGGGCGGCCGCCTGGGCGCAGGAATGGCGCAGGCGGTCCGCCAGTTCGGCGACCGATCCCGCGCCGGCTTCCCGCAACAGGAATTCCTGCCCGCCCAGGCCTATGTCCTCCATGTCCAGCGGCTTGGCCGTCAGCAATCGCCCCGAGGCGTGAAGACGCCACAGGAACCGCCAGATCGATCCCAGCCGGTCGGCATCCGCAGCCGCGATCAGTCCGGCCCGCCGTCCCGCCCGCAACTGCGCCAGCGTTCCCCGTGCCGGATCCCCCGTGCGCAACGCCAGGGATTGCGCCAGCAAGTCGATGTCCTGCAGGCGCCCGGGTCCGGTCTTCGCCTCCCACGCGCCATCCATGGGCTTGGCCGCGAAGATCCGTTCACGCATGTCCGCGAGATCAGGCATGACCCGCAAATCGCTGCCCCGCCGCCGCAGCACCGACAGGCGCAAGGCCTCGACATCATGGGCCAGTTCCTCGGCACCCTTGCCAGCCCAGGCGACGACGCGGGCGCGGGTCAGGGCCAGGTGTTCCCAGGTCCAGGCCTCGGTCATCTGATAGCTTTCGAAGCTCTGGATCGCGGTCGCCACCGGCCCCTGCCGCCCCGAGGGGCGCAGCCGCATGTCCACCTCGTAAAGCCGCCCTTCGGCGGTCGGGGCCGAGGCGGCAGTGATCATGGCCTGCGTCAGCCGCGCGTAATAGGGACGCGCCGCCAGGGGACGCGGCCCCTCCGATGCGTCGGCGCCGTCCGCGTCATAGATCACGATCAGATCCAGGTCGGATCCGGCATTCAGCGTCCGCGCACCCAGCGACCCCATACCCAGCACCACCGCCCCCCGGCCCGGCGGCGCGCCATGCTTGCGGGCGAAATCGGCGGCGGTGACGGGAAACAGCGCGGCGATGCAGGCATCGGCAATGTCGGCGTATTGGCCCGCCGCCTCGTCCGCAGCGACCAGGCCGCGCAGGTGATGGACGCCCACGCGGAAATGCCATTCATGCGCCCATCGGCGGGCACTGTCCAAGGCCGCCTCGTACCCGCCGCCGGGACCGTTCAGCGCCGCCTGCAGCACACGGTCCAGATCGGCGCGCAACCCCTGGGCACCCGGCCAGGCCGAAAAGAAGCTGCCGCCCAGCACCGCATCCAGCACCGCCGAATGGCGCGTCAGATAGGCAGCAAGGCCCGGCGCGCTGCCGCAGATATCGACCAGCAGGTCGATCAGCTGGGGATTGGCCTCGAACAGGGCAAAGATCTGCACCCCGGCGGGCAGGGCCGACAGGAACCCGTCGAACCGGGACAGCGCCTCGTCGGGATGGCCGGTCCTGGCCATGCGGGAAAGAAGTTCCGGCTCGACCCGCCGGAAGATCTGCTGTGCGCGGGCCGACCGCAGCGCCGGATAGGTTTGCCAGCGGTCGATGATCGCCTGCGATTCGGCCGAGATGGACGGACGCTGCACAGTCTCGCCCGGCGCGAAGAAGCTTTCCGTAAGGTCATGCACATGTTCCAGCCGCGCACGCAGCCGGGCGGACCAGGCATCGGCATCCGCCTGTCCCATCATGGCGGCGATCAGGGCGATTCCGGCCCCGTCCTTGGGCAGGGAATGGGTCTGGGCGTCGTTCACCATCTGGATGCGGTGTTCGATGTCGCGATGCTGCCGATAATGATCGGTCAGGTCCCGCGCGACATCCGCCGGAATCCAACCCTTGTCCGCAAGGGCCGCCAACCCGCCCACCGTGTCGCGGCACCGCAGGTCGGGATCGCGGCCGCCCGCGATCAACTGGCGGGTCTGGGTGAAGAATTCGATCTCGCGGATGCCGCCCCGGCCCAGCTTCATGTTGTGGCCGGGGATCTCCAGCCGTCCGCCCAGGCCCTTGTGGTCGCGGATGCGCAGGCGCATGTCATGCGCGTCCTGGATGGCGGCGAAATCCAGGTGCTTGCGCCAGACGAAGGGGCGCAGTTCGCGCAGGAAGCGTTCGCCCGCCGCGATGTCGCCTGCCGCCGCCCGCGCCTTGATGAAGGCCGCGCGTTCCCAGGTGCGGCCCTCGGCCTCGTAATAGGCAAGCGCCGCGGCGGCCGACATGCAGACCGGCGTCACCGCCGCATCGGGCCGCAGCCGCAGGTCGGTGCGGAAGACATAGCCATGTTCGGTCACGTCGGACAGCATCGTCGCCATCTTGCGCGTGGCGCGGATCAGCGCCGCCCGCGCCTCCTGATGGTCGCCGTCCGCATAGGCCGCATCGTCGAACAGCACGATTAGGTCGATGTCGGAACTGTAGTTCAGTTCGCGCGCCCCGCCCTTGCCCATCGCCAGGGCAAAGACGCCGCCGGCGGGGGCGTCCGTTTCGGGCAGCTTGCCCCGGCGCCGTTCCTGGGCGACCTGGGCACGCAGGGCCAGATCGACGGCTCGGTCGGCCAGGTCGGACAAGGCGCCCGTCACCTGTTCCAGCGTCCAGACACCGCCCAGATCGGCCAAGGCGGCCAGAAGCGCGACCCGCCGCTTGGCCCGGCGCAAGGCCACCGCCAGATCGTCCGCCGACAGGTCGTCGAAGCCCGCCGTTTCGCGTGCGACCACATCGTCGTGATCCAGGGCGGCGGGCAGCCAGTCGGCCTCTTTCTGCAAAAGCCCCGCCAGATAGGGGCTGCACCCGGCGGCGCCGCCGATCAGCGCGGTCAGGGCGGGGTCCAGCGCGGGAAGCCGGGCAAGGACATGCCGGGCACGGTCGGGATCGGCGACAAGGGGATGGCGGGTGATGCGGGCGGCGAAATCCATGGGCGGCAGACTAGCCAAAGACCCTGCCCCGTCAACGCCGGCCGAGGGATCACTTCAAGGTTTAACCCTTTCCCGGCTTGGCGGGTGATGCAATCGTTGTTAGGCTTTCGCGCAAATCAACTGTTGGGCATACGGATCCTTTTTGGCGCATGATCAGTTCTGCAACGACAATCCGCCATAAGGGCCTGCGCTGATGCGTCATACCCTGCCCCATGCGCCGCAATTCTATGTGACGGCACCGCAGCCTTGCCCCTATCTGCATGGCCGTGCCGAACGCAAGCTGTTCACTGCGCTGCATGGCGACAATGCGTCCGACCTGAACAACGCCCTGTCCCGCCAGGGCTTCCGCCGGTCGCAGAACGTGCTGTATCGGCCCAGCTGCGAAAGCTGCGTGGCCTGCATGTCGGCGCGCATCCGGGTGGCGGATTTCCAGCCGTCGCGCACGCAGCGCCGGCTGATGCGGCGCAATGCCGGGCTGCGCCGGCTGGCGACAAGCGCCTGGGCCACGGAAGAACAGTTCGAGCTGTTCCGCCGTTACCTGGACAGCCGCCACGCCGATGGCGGCATGGCCGACATGGACATCTTCGAATTCGCCGCCATGATCGAGGAAACGCCGGTCAAGACGCGGGTGATCGAATACCGCTGCAGCGGCGACCAGCCGGAACGGCTGGCGCCCGGCGACGACTTCCTGGCGGCCGTCTGCCTGACCGACGTCCTGGATGATGGCCTCAGCCTGGTCTACAGCTTCTATCACCCCGTCCTGCAACCGGCGAGCCTGGGGACATACCTGATCCTGGATCACATCGAGATCGCGCGGGCGGCGAAGCTGCCCTATATCTATCTGGGCTATTGGGTGCCGGGCAGCCGCAAGATGGACTACAAGGCCAAGTTCTCGGCCTTGGAGATCTACAAGGGCGGGGTCTGGCAGAACATCGGCAATCCCGAGGATCATTCGAACGAGGCCCATCCCTTGTCCGTCGATCCCATTGTCGAACAGGTCGCCCGGATCGCGCTGCCGCAATTCGATCGCTGATCCGCGAAAGAAAATTACAAATTTCGTGTGAGCCGCGCCATTTTATCCGCGCCACCCCATTGACCCTGATCGCCGGCCTCCATAGTTTGCGCCGACTCGCGGGCGGGTATGGCCGCGTGTGAACAGGATGGAGGAAGGCATGTCCCGAACGATGACGGGTGCAAGAATGGTTGTCGAGGCGCTGCGCGATCAGGGCGTCGACACGGTATTCGGCTATCCGGGCGGGGCAGTGCTACCCATCTATGACGAACTGTTCCAGCAGAACGACATCACCCATGTCCTGGTCCGCCACGAACAGGGGGCGGTCCACATGGCCGAAGGCTATGCCCGGTCCACGGGCAAGCCGGGGGTCGTGCTGGTCACCTCGGGACCGGGCGCTACGAACGCCGTCACCGGGCTGACCGACGCGCTGCTGGATTCGATCCCGCTGGTTGTGCTGTCGGGCCAGGTTCCCACCTTCATGATCGGCACCGACGGCTTCCAGGAGGCCGATACGGTCGGCATCACGCGGCCCTGCACCAAGCACAACTGGCTGGTCAAGGACACGGAAAAGCTGGCCGAGACGATCCACAAGGCCTTCCAGGTCGCGACCTCGGGCCGCCCCGGTCCGGTTCTGGTCGACATCCCCAAGGACGTGCAATTCGCCAGCGGCACCTATGTCGCGCCGAAGCAGGTCGAGCCGGGCCGTTACCAGCCGGTGCGCAAGGGCGACATCCAGGCAATCACCCGGCTGGTCGAACTGATGGAAGGCGCGGAACGCCCGATCCTTTACACCGGCGGCGGCGTCATCAATTCCGGTCCCGGCGCCAGCCAGTTGCTGCGCGAACTGGCGGATGCGACCGGCTTTCCGGTCACCTCGACCCTGATGGGGCTTGGCGCCTATCCGGCGTCGGGCAAGAACTGGCTGGGAATGCTGGGGATGCACGGGCTGTACGAGGCCAATTTGGCGATGCATGGCTGCGACCTGATGATCAACATCGGCGCGCGTTTCGACGACCGCATCACCGGACGCATCGCCGATTTCAGCCCCCATTCGATCAAGGCGCATATCGACATCGACCCGTCCAGCATCAACAAGGTGGTGCGGGTGGACATCCCCATCGTCGGCGATGTGGGCCATGTCTTGGAAGATCTGCTGAAGGTCTGGAAATCGCGCGGCCGCAAGGTCAACAGCGCGGCCCTGCGCGACTGGTGGCAGACGATCGAGGGCTGGAAGGCCAAGAACTGCCTGTCCTATCGGAACAGCGACACGCTGATCAAGCCGCAATACGCGCTTGAACGGCTGGAGGCGCTGACCAAGGGCCGCGACCGATACATCACGACCGAAGTGGGCCAGCACCAGATGTGGGCCGCGCAATACCTGCATTTCGAGGGGCCGAACCGCTGGATGACCTCGGGCGGGCTGGGGACGATGGGCTATGGCCTTCCCGCCAGCATCGGCGTGCAGATGGCCCACCCGGATGCGCTGGTGATCAACGTCGCGGGCGATGCAAGCTGGCTGATGAACATGCAGGAAATGGGCACCGCCGTTCAGTTCCGCCTGCCGGTCAAGCAGTTCATCCTGAACAATGAACGCCTTGGCATGGTCCGCCAGTGGCAGCAGTTGCTGCATGGCGAACGCTACAGCCAAAGCTGGTCGGACAGCCTGCCGGACTTCGTCAAGCTGGCCGAGGCTTTCGGCTGCAAGGGCGCCGTGGTCAAGGATCCCAAGGACCTTGACGACGCGATCCAGCAGATGCTGGATTACGATGGTCCGTTCATCCTGGATGTGCTGGTCGAAAAGCACGAGAACTGCTTCCCCATGATCCCGTCCGGCAAGCCGCATAACGAGATGCTTCTGGGCGAAGCCGCGACCTTTGGCGTCATCGAATCGGAAGGCGCGGTTCTGGTCTGACCCATGCGTGGGGGCGGTGCCCCCACACCCCCCGGATATTTCTGCACAGAAGATGAAGGCAGAGCCATGAACGCTTTGAACATCCAGAAGGGCGCGTCGAGCCATTCGGCCTATGACCTGCGCGACCCGAATTCCCAGGTCGAGGAAAGCCATACCCTGGCCGTCCTGGTCGAGAACGAGCCCGGCGTGCTGGCCCGCGTGATCGGGCTGTTTTCCGGGCGCGGCTACAACATCGACAGCCTGACGGTGGCCGAGGTGGACCACACCGGACACCGGTCGCGCATTACCCTTGTGACGCGCGGCACGCCTGCGGTGATCGCCCAGGTCAAGGCGCAGCTGGGCCGGATCGTGCCCGTGCACGAGGTTCACGACCTGACGGTCGAGGGCCCGGCGGTGGAACGGGAACTGGGATTGTTCAAGGTGCGCGGCCAGGGCGAGAAGCGGGTCGAGGCGCTGCGCATCGCGGAAATCTTCCGTGCCAATGTCGTCGATTCGACATTGGAAAGCTTTGTCTTCGAACTGGTCGGAACGCCGACCAAGCTAGATGCATTCGCGGACCTGATGCGGCCGCTTGGGCTTGTCGATCTGGCGCGCACGGGCGTCGCCGCCCTGTCGCGCGGGGTCTGAGGTCAGGTCAGCGGGCGGCTGCGACCCGAAGCTCTGGCTCGGGGATCAGCCGCTCTCTCGGCTCGGACGCCGGGGAAATGGATACAATCCGCAGATGCGATTCGGCCGGGGTGGCCGTGGACTGCAGCATTCCGGGAAGATGCGCGAATTCCTGTTCGGAAAGCAGATCGACCTTGCGGGCATTGCGCAGCGCGCCGACGATCTCGCTTTCCAGTTCGACCAGATCGCCGGGTTGCGGCCACCGGGCGGCATGGACAAGGTTTTCGCGGCCCTGCAGATAAGCAAGGGAAGCATGATCCTCGCACCAGATCACTGCCTTCTCGCGTTCTGCGCTACTCCATACGACTACACCGATCATTCCGACACTCCAAACGCGAGTCAGTGGACAGCGCGTCAACCTGAACCAGTGATTGCACCTTATGTGCATGGTAATAACTACAAAAGCAGAAATCCGCCGGGCGCTTACCTTTTTTTGATAAATGCCCGGCAAGTTTCCGCCTTACAGGTTGTTCGCGTGATATTTATGCAATAACGCGCTGATATCAGGGCTTGTTTTTTGTCCGATTTCTTTAGGGCCAGCATGCATATCATGCAAAATTTAAATATCGGCCGTATTTCCGTGACCTTTTTGCCACTGCTCTCACAGTTTACGTCAACGTACCCGGCCACTTTGCACATCTGCAACCGCTTGGCGCACCTGGGCCAGGCGGGCGGCACGCGACGGATGGGTGCCCAGGACATGATCGCCCGGATCCGGAATGCGTTCGAAGAAACGCGAGCCGTTGATGGGATCGAACCCTGCATTCAGGGTCATGATCGCACCCAGATAGTCGGCTTGCAGTTCCCAGTCGCGGGAATAGTAACGCGACCCGACCGAGGCCCCGATTCGCTGCGCCGCCTCGATGGCATCGGGGTTGTTGCCATAGACCGAGGCGATGCTGCCGAGAATCACCGCCCCCGCCGCAGCCGCGCCCGCCTTGCGGTCCAGGTGGTTGAGGACGTGATGGGCGGCTTCATGCCCCACGACGAATGCGATCTCGTCGCCGTTACGGGTCTGGGCGATCAGTGACAGGGTAAAGCCGATGATCGGACGGCCGGTGGCGTCGATGGTTTGGAAGGCATTGGCTTCCTGGCCCGGCCGGTCGTCCACCACGAACTGGAAGTCGCAATTGATGGGCTGCGTGCGCCTTTGCAGGCATTCGCGTTCGACCGCCGGCTCCATCCGGCGCATCACGGACACGAACATGCGGGCCGCGGATTGCGGCGTTCCGTCATTGGTCAGAACCGGCGCAGGCTGGGCCGCGCCATAGGGCCCGGTAGCAGGCGTCGGCACCTGATCCACGGGCACCGGGGCGCAGGCCGCGATTCCCAGAACCCCCGCACACAGAGCCGCCGTGACCTGCTTCATTCTCCGCCCCTTGCCCGATGCCGCGCCTTGCCTTGGCGCGATCGTTACGCTTCGCTGGCCTGATCCTAGCGGGTCGCGAAAACCCGTGCAAACCCTGCCCGCTTGTCCAGGGCCGCACATCACGCGAATGTCGGCTTGAAACAAGGAGACGACGATGTTCACCATCGAGCATGATTTCGACGCCACGGTCATCACCCTGATCGACGAGGTCGATCCCGATACCGGCCCCTTGAACGAGGATGTGGTGATCCTGTCCTTCGACGACCGCGTCGTGCTGGAACAGATCGGCCCGGACGAGGAGGTGGTGCGCATCACCTTGTCGATGCATCAGCTGACCGAATTGCGGCTGGCGCTGAACCTGCCCGAAGGCAACTATCGAATCGAACGAGGCTAGCTTGCGCCATCCGCCGCTTTGCGAAAGAACGGCCGCAAAAGGAGACTGACATGTCCTATCGCAACGATGCCGCGGTGGATTTCCTGGCGACCCGCCGGTCGCACCCACCCAAGATGCTGCGCGCCCCTGGCCCCGACCGGCCCGAGATCCTGCGCCTTCTGACGCTTGCCGCCCGCACGCCCGATCACGGCAAGCTGGAACCATGGCGCTTCGTCGTGCTGGAACGCGCGGCCCTGGACCGGCTGGCGCCGATCCTGCGGGATCGGGTGCTGGCCACGGGCCTGGATCAGGCGGTGGCGGACAAGGCCGCCTCGGCTTTCGATTCGCCGGTCATCGTGGCGGTGGTTTCGACGCCAGTGGCGAGCGAGAAGGTGCCCGGCTGGGAACAGTTCCTGTCGGCGGGCGCGGTCTGCCTGGGGCTTGTCAATGCGGCGCTCGCCTCGGGCTGGGGGGCGGCCTGGCTGACGGGCCCGGCGGTCCTGGACGAAACCTTCGGGCGCAGCCACCTGGGCCTGTCCGAGGATGAGCGCATCGTGGGCCTGGTACATCTGGGCAGCCGGGGCGAGACCCCGCCCGAACGCCCCCGCCCCGATGTCGCGGCCAAGACGACCTGGCTCGAATGACGGTCTTTCGGGCGCTGATCCTGGCCTGGCTGGATCTGCTGCGGCCCCGCATCCTGCGGCTGGCGCTGATGGGGATCGCGCTGACGATCCTGTTGTTCGTGGCGCTGCAGTCGGCTGTCTTCTGGGCGCTTCGCAGCTTCGTGCCGGGCAACCTGACCCTACCCTGGATCGGGTCATGGGATCTCGGGTCCGCCCTGTCCTGGGGGTCGCTGGCGCTGTTCCCCTTGATGGGGTTCTTCCTGATGGCCCCGGTCGCGGCGGGCTTTGCGGGCCTGTTTGCAGAACGCGTGGCCGAGGTGGTCGAGGAGATGCATTATCCCGCCCGCCAGGGGGCGGGACTGGATTTCATGGACGGGCTGCTGGAATCAATCGCGGTCGTGCTGGCCGTGCTGGGGGTGGCGATCCTGTCGCTGTTCCTGACGCCCTTCCTGGGTCCGCTGGCGCCCTTGCTGCTGTTTGGCGCGAATGGCTGGCTGCTGGGACGGGAATTCTTCCAGATGGCCGCGCGCCGTCACATGGACGAACCGCAGGCCACGGCCCTGCGCAAGGCCAATGCAAGCCGCGTGACGCTTGCCGGGGTGCTGGTCGCGGTGGCCCTGGCGATCCCGTTCGTGAACATCGCGGTGCCGCTGCTGGCGGCAGCGGCCTTCACGCATCTGTTCCACCTGATCAGCGGAACATCCGGTCAAGGTTCGCGATATCCCCGCGGGTGATGAAGCCCCCCAGGATGACAAAGGCGATCGCGGCCCAGATCACCGCGGAAATGGCCGTGGTCCAGATCAGCTTGCGCTTCAGGCGCAGGTCGGCCGGGGCGCCCGCGGGGGTGCCCGGCACGACTTCTCCGGCGTCCTGCTGGCTTTGCTGACCGACCAGGATCACGATGAACAGGGTCAGGAACCACAGGACGGCGTAAAGGACGATTCCCCCGGTGAGGTTCATCAGACTTGCTCCAGTTCGATCAGGCAGCCGTTGAAATCCTTGGGATGCAGGAACAGGACCGGCTTGCCATGGGCGCCGATCTTGGGCTCGCCGTTGCCAAGGACACGCGCGCCCTCGGCCTTCAGCCGGTCGCGGGTGGCCAGGATGTCATCCACCTCGAAGCACATGTGATGGATGCCGCCAGAGGGGTTCTTGTCCAAAAACCCCTTGATCGGGCTGTCGTCGCCCAGGGGATACAGCAGTTCCACCTTGGTGTTGGGCAGTTCGATGAACACCACCGTCACCCCGTGGTCGGGTTCGTCCTGGGGCGCGCCGACCTTGGCCCCCAGCGTGTCGGCATACTGGGCCGAGGCCGCGGCCAGGTCGGGCACCGCAATGGCGACGTGGTTCAGGCGTCCGATCATGACTTCCTCCTGTTTTGGGTGGTTCTAGGGGTTTCGCGACCGGGGTGAAAGGAAAACCCTGCGGCCGTTAACCGCTTCTTAGCGAATCGGCGGCTAACTGGGGCAAGCACAACAGGGGAAACCGGCATGCAGAACGACATCGCCCCCGCCTCGGTCGAGGCATTGCCCATGTGGCGTCTTTCGATGCCCAATCGCCCGCTGGCCGGGCTGACCGTTCTTGTGGTCGAGGATTCGCGCTTCGCAAGCGAGGCTGTGCGCCTTTTGTGCCTGCGATCAGGCGCGCGGATCCGGCGGGCCGATTGCCTGCGGTCCGCCGCCCGGCATCTGCAGACCTATCGCCCCGCGGTGGTGATCGTCGATCTGGGCCTTCCCGATGGCGACGGCGCGGACCTGATCCGGCAGGTGGCCAGCACCGAACCCAGGGTGCCGGTGCTTCTGGGTATCTCGGGCGACCCCGATCTGGCCGATGCGGCCCTGGCGGCGGGCGCGGACGGCTTCCTGCCCAAGCCCATCGAAAGCCTGGCCGTCTTTCAGCAGACCATCCTGGCGGCCATGCCCGCTGAAATGCGGGGCCACGGCCTGCGACTTCTGCCGGACGAGGTGATCCAGCCCGACCCCTCTGGCCTGCGGGACGACCTGGCCCATGTGGCCGAGATCCTGGCCACCGCGCAGGATACGGCAGCGGTCGATTACATCGCCCATTTCCTTGCGGGCATCGCACGGTCGGCGCATGACCCGGTGCTCGAGGCTGCGGCCACGGCCCTGGCGCGCGACCATGATGCGGGACATGCACTGGCCAGCGACCTGGCGCGGATCAGCGGACTGGTGCAGGAACGCCTGGCCCAGGTCGCCAGCATGTGACGAAGCGCCGCCGCCTCGGCAGGGGGCCCATGTCGGGTCCAGCCAGCGCCGGTCAGGCCGGATCCTTGCGGCAAGGCTATGGGTTTACAGCCGTTCCTGCCGCGATCATCCCAGGATGCGGGGATTTTCACCCATGTCGAGACCGGGAAAGACGCTGCGTTCCAGCACATCCCGCGGAATGTCGAACAGATCGCGCATCGCCCAGGCGGCATGGGCGCGGATATCGCGCAAGGGCATCAGGTCGCGCCCGGCATAAAGATCGCCCTCCGCCAGCCCCGGCCAGCCGCCGATCGCCCGGCCGCCGCGGATGTTCCCCCCCGCCACCAGCATCGCCCCGCCGGTGCCGTGATCGGTCCCCCCGGTGCCGTTTTCCCGCACGGTGCGGCCAAATTCCGTCATGGCCAGCACGGTCGTCCGTGACCAGTTCGCCCCAAGATCGGCACGCAGGGTCAGGATCGCGGTGCCAAGCCGCTGCAAGGCGCGGTCGATGACCGGTCCCTGTCGCGCATGACTGTCCCAGCCCGAAATCGAAAAGCTGGCGATCCGCGTTTCCCTGTTCAGGCGATCCGCCGTGAACCGCGCCAGCGCCTGGGCATCGCGGGCAGGCCCCTCGGCGGGCTCGATCCGGGCCAGATCATCGTTGATGATCTCGATCGCCTGTTCGCCGGCCGGTCGGAACAAGGGGTCGTCGTGCCAGACATGGGCCAGCAGCCGCTGGCCCTGCGCGCTCAGCTTGAAGCGGGTCTGGGGCGACCAGCTTTTCGCCGGTGCCGCGCCGTCCAGGATCCGCATGTCCTCAAGGCCCACGGAATAGGCGGTTTCCGATTGCACGCCCGGCATGGTCTGCAACAACCGGTTCAGCCAGCCGTCGCGCTGGCTTCTGGTCTCGACATCGGTGCCGGTCCCCGCCTCCAGCATGTCCTGGCCGTCGAAGTGGCTGCGCTTGTCGCGATAGGGCGTGGACACCGCAGGCGCGAAGGCCAGTTCCCCCGCACGCCACAGCGGCATCAAGGGCGCCAGGGACGGATGCAGCGCGAAAAACCCGTCCAGATCCTGCGCCCCCTTGTCGGGCCCCGCCGACAGCGTCTTGCGCAATTGGCGCAGCTCCGGGTCGCCATAAGGCTGGAACACGTCCAGGCCGTCCATGGCCCCGCGCAGGATGATGACGACCAGCCGGTTCTCGCCCGGCGCGTCGGCGAAGGTCATCGACGACAGCATGGGATGCGCCGCGGCCGAACAGCCGATCAGCGCCGTGGATTTCAGAAACAGACGTCGTGACAGCATCGCGTCATCTCCGGTTGAAATCGGGCGAGGCGAGGATCAGGGCCAATCCCTCGGCCGGGCTTTCCGCGCGCGGCACCGCCCAGCGAAGCGCGTCCGACGCGGTATCCCCAAGCGCCGCCTGCAGGAAGTCGCGCGGATCGGGAAGGTCCGGGCGCAGCTTCGGCAACAGGCGCATGGCCCAGTCGATCCGCCCCGCCAGCCCCTGCGCCGTGGCCCAGGCCAAGGCATCCTCGGGCCAGCCGTCCGGCCCGCGCGGTGAGCCCCATCGTTGTCCCATGATGAACATGCCCGACAGCAACCGGTTCTGAAGCGCCTGCTGGTCCAGCGCCATGACATCCTGGTGCCGAAAGCCGCAGCCCCGCAGCGCCGCCACGACAAAGCCGAAGGGCTGGCGAACCTTCTGGCGAAAGCAGTCGCGCAGCTCCGGCGCCTCGGCCAGGGTCAGGTAAAGCGTGGGCAGATCGCCCTTCGTGCTGCGGAACACCTGCGCCAGCCGCCTGACAAGGCTGTCGGGCGGATTGTCGGACACGAAATGGACGGCAAGCTTGCGCGCCACATGGCGGGCGGTGGCGTCGTGCCTTGCCAGATCCTCGATCACCTGCCGGATGGCGCCCTGCCCCTCGCCCCGCAGATAGGTCTTTCCAAGCACCTGAAAGGGGCCGGGTTCTGCCCAGTTTCCGTTGAAGGTGCTGGCATGGTCGATAGTGGGCCTGAAGGTCAGCCCCGTCAGAAGCAGGGCAAGCTGGCGCACGTCGCGTTGGTGATAGCCCGCGCCGGCACCCAGGCTGTGAAGCTCGATTATCTCTCGCGCAAGGTTTTCGTTGACGCCGCGCCCTCGCTTGCCGGCCTGCGAATTGGGCCCGGCCGAGAGGGTCTGGTCCAGATACATGATCATCCGGGGGTGGGTTTCGGCGGCGAACATCATGTCCGCGAAACCGGACATCAGATGCGGCCGGATCGCCTCGTCCACGAAGGCCGCGGCGGCCGGGGCGTCGAACAGGTTGGCATTCGTTACCGTGAAATGATCTGCCCAGAACTGCACCAGCCTTTCGCCAAAACCCCCTGCGTCGCCGACGGCGCGGGCGATCCTGACCTGGGGCGCGCGCAAGCCGAGGATGCGAACCTCGTCACGCAGGGACTTCAGCTGCGCTTCCTTGTCAGGGGCGTCCGATTGGTTCAGCTCCGCCAGGCGGATACGATAGGGCAGATGATCCCGCGCCAGCGAAAAGGCGTCGCGGTCGGGCGCGGCAGAGGCCACCGCCTCGACCAGGGCCGCGGCATCGGCCGGCGGACGGGTCAGCGGCGACAGTCCATAGCCCAGCCGGATCGCGGCAAGTTCGGGATATGCCGGCATTCGCGCCCCCTTGCAGAACGGGGGCGATCCCCCGCCCCGAACCTAGGGGCGGGTGGCGGCATTGTCAGATCACTCTTTCGGCAGGACGCGCAGGCGCAGGTCGCGCAACTGTTCGTTGGTGGGTTCCGAAGGGGCGCCCATCATCAGGTCCTCGGCCCGCTGGTTCATCGGGAACATGATGACCTGGCGGATGTTCACCTCGTCGGCCAGCAGCATCACGATCCGGTCGATGCCGGCCGCGCAGCCCCCGTGCGGCGGCGCGCCATAGCGGAAGGCCTTGACCATGCCGCCGAAGCGCTTTTCGACCTCGGAGGCCGGATAGCCCGCCAGTTCGAAGGCCTTGAACATGATCTCGGGCTTGTGGTTGCGGATCGCGCCGGAAATCAGTTCATAGCCGTTGCAGGCCAGGTCGTATTGATAGCCCTTCACTTGCAACGGATCGCCGTTCAGCGCGTCCAGCCCACCCTGCGGCATCGAGAACGGGTTGTGGCTGAAGTCGATCCTGCCGTCGTCGGTCTTCTCGTACATCGGGAAATCGACGATCCAGGCGAACTTGAACTGGTTTTCCTGGGTCAGGCCAAGCTCTCGGCCGATTTCGTTGCGGGCGCGGCCCGCGACCGCCTCGAACTGCTCGGGCTTGCCGCCCAGGAAGAAGACGGCATCGCCTTCGCCCAGGCCAAGCTGCTGGCGGATCGCCTCGGTCGGCTCGGCGCCAAGCGCCTTGGCGATGGGGCCCGCGGCCTCGGTCGAGCCATCCTCGGCCTTGCGCCAGAAGATATAGCCCATGCCCGGCAACCCCTCGCGCTGCGCGAAGGCGTTCATGCGGTCGGCGAACTTGCGGCTGCCGCCGGTTGGCGCGGGAATGGCGCGGACCTCGGTGCCTTCCTGTTCCAGCAGCTTGGCGAAGATGCCGAAGCCGGAACCGCGGAAGTGGTCGCTGACCACCTGCATCTCGATCGGGTTGCGCAGGTCGGGCTTGTCGCTGCCGTATTTCAGCAGGGCCTCGGCATAAGGAATGCGCGGCCAGTTGGCATCGACGGGGCGGCCGTTGCCGAATTCTTCGAACAGGCCCTGGATCACGGGCTGGATCGCGGCGAAGACATCCTCCTGGTCCACGAAGGACATTTCCAGGTCAAGCTGGTAGAAGTCCGTCGGGCTGCGGTCGGCGCGCGGATCCTCGTCGCGGAAGCAGGGGGCGATCTGGAAATACTTGTCGAAGCCCGCGACCATGATCAGCTGCTTGAACTGCTGGGGGGCCTGCGGCAGGGCATAGAACTTGCCCGGATGCAGGCGCGAGGGCACCAGGAAGTCGCGCGCCCCTTCGGGCGAGGACGCGGTGATGATCGGGGTCTGGAATTCCGTGAAGCCCTGGTCCCACATGCGGTTGCGGATCGACCGGATCACCTGCGACCGCAGCATGATGTTGTTGTGCAGCGACTCGCGGCGCAGGTCCAGGAAGCGGTATGCCAGCCGCGTTTCCTCGGGGTATTCCTGGTCGCCGAAGACCGGCAGCGGCAGTTCGTCCGAAGGGCCCAGGACCTCCAGGTCGGTCGCATAGACTTCGATCTCGCCGGTGGGCAGCTTGGGGTTGATCAGGGACGCGTCGCGCAGCTTCACGCGGCCGTCGATGCGGATCACGGTTTCGGCCCGCAGCTTGTCCATCGCGGCAAAGGCCGGGCTGTCGCTGTCGGCCAGCACCTGGGTCATGCCGTAATGGTCGCGCAGATCGACGAACAGCACGCCCCCGTGGTCGCGGACCCGATGGACCCAGCCCGACAGGCGGACGGTTTCCCCTGCATGGGCGGCGGTCAGATCGCCGCAGGTATGGCTGCGATAGGCGTGCATGGTCGTTCCCCGAATAATCCGCCCTGCATCAAGCGTGGCGGGGGCGGGAAGTCAACCGGTCAGAACGGCCGCACCACGTTGCCGCTGTAGAAATAGACGCCCATGCCGACCGCGAACAGCACGTTGCCCGCGACCGCGTGCAGCAGCCAGGCCGAGGGGAAGCCGTGGCGCAGATAGGCGCGGGCGAAGAACCAGCCGCCCAGAAAGGTCAGGATCGCCACGATCCAGGACCAGTACATCAGGTGCGCGAATGAAAAGACCGCGGCGTTCAGCGCGATTGCCGCCCGCCCCTTGGGCAGGATGGCGGCGTAGCGATGGAAGAACAGCGGGCGGAAGATCAGTTCCTGCGGCAGCGCCGACAGAAACGGATAGAACAGCCAGATCGCCGCCAGACGCTCGGGCCAGGCGCGGGCCATCGCGAACAACGCGCCGGGTCGGGTCTGCCACAGGATCAGCGCGCCCGCGGCCAGCGTGATCAGCGCGATGCCCGCGATCTCGGCCCAGGGAAGGCGGCGCCAGCCACGCACCAGGGACCGCCATCTGAAGCTTCCGGTCAACCACAACAGGCCCATGCCGACCATGCTGAACACCGCAAGCGCGCGGAACAGCAGATGGGGCGGCATGAACAGCGCAATGGCCAGCGGCGCCCCGATATAGAGCGCCGCGAACTCGACCCACAGCCGCGCGCGCGGCCTTACCGCGTCAGGCGCGTCTGCAACCATCGCACCCAATCCGCGCGGCTGCCCGCAAAGGCGTTGAGGTCGGTATTGCCCCGGATGCCCGGCACGATCCCGGTGCCGGTATATTGCCAGAAGGCCCAACGCTGCCCGGGATAAGGAACGCTGGGATGGTTGGCGACGGAACGCAGCCAGAATTCCGCCCGCATGTCGCCCAGCCGGTTGTCGCGATAGAAATCGACCGTCGTATAGATGATCGGGCGCTGCCCGTAGTGGCGGCCGACGATGTCCATGAAGATGGACGCCTGCTGCTTGACCTCGGCCGGCGAGGGCCGATACGGGCAGGTCCGCGAATTGGTCCATTCAAGGTCGATGACCGGCGGAAGCGAGCCGATCTCTCGCGGGACCTGGCGGATGAACCAGGCGGCCTGTTCCGCCCCGCTGCGGCAGAAGTAATAGTAGTGATAGGCACCGCGCGGGATGCGGGCCTGCGCGGCTTCCCTCCAATAGCGGTGGAAGTTCGGGTCGTAGTGATCGCCCCCTTCGGTCGCCTTGATGAAGGCGAAACTGATTCCCGCGTTGCGGACACGGTTCCAGTCGATGTCGCCCTGCCAGCGGGACACGTCAATGCCATGGACCGCGTGGCCATAGGGGCCGCGACCGCCCCAGTCATGCGGGGCTGAATCGCCCAGTTGCGGATTGGCCCCCGGTCCCGGCGCGGGGCGGTATCCGCCGCGTTCCGGCGTGCGCGAACAAGCGACCGCCAGCACCAACATCAGCCCCATCAATATCTTGGTAAAATACCGCATCCTGCCCCTTCGATCTTGCGATGGGCGTTTGGCACGCCCTTGGGGTCGCTTATCGCAAGATCGTGAGGCAAAGTCACCGGGCCGTGACGGTCACGAGTGCGTCAGTCAGTTCGCCTGCTCGGGGGCATCCTGGGTCGCGGGAGCAACGTCTTCCGTCGCCGGGGCAGCTTCGGTGCCGCGAACCTCTCCTTCCTCGGGTTCCGGCAGGCCTTCGGGCGAAACCAGGGGCGGCGCGGTGCCGTCGGTCCCCTCGGCATTGGTGATCGGCGTGTCGGCAGGGGGCGGGGTCGTGGCTATCCCTTCGTTCTGGTCGTCCATGCCCGGCCGGAACACCAGGAAGGCCAGGAAGGCGGCGATCAGGACAATGGCAAGGGCGGTCAGCGCAGGCACATGGCGACGGGCCGAACGCTGCGGGTTGTTGTCATTATGGGACATGGGGTTTTCTCCGATGGCTTGACAAGGAAACTGCCGAAGGTTGGCCTAGTTCCTGTCGGGCACCAGCTTTCCGGGGTTGAGGATGCCCCGGGGATCCAGCGCCGCCTTGATCTGGCCCATCAGCTGCCAGCCCTCGCCATGCTGGGCCTGCATCAGGCCGCGCTTGCCCAGGCCCACGCCATGTTCGCCGCTGATCGTGCCGCCCACGGCAAGGGCGCGTTCGGCCATGCGGGTGGCGATGCGCTTGGCCGCCGCGACTTCGTCGGCATTGGCGGGATCGACCAGCAGAAGCGAATGGAAATTGCCGTCGCCCACATGGCCCAGGATGGGACCGATCAGGCCTTCGGCGGCGATATCCTCGGCTGCCGCATGGACGGCGGCGGGCAGGTGCGACATCGGCACGCAGACATCCGTGATCAACCCCGAGGCGCCGGGCCGCAAGGCCAGACACGCGTGATAGGCCCCGTGCCGCATCCGCCACAACCGGGCGCGATCCTCGGCCGAAGTGGCCCAGTCGAAGCCCTGGGCACCGAACTCGGCCGCGATCTCGCCAAAGCGGGCGGCGTCCTCGCGCACGGCGCCGGGACTGCCGTGGAATTCGATCATCAGATGCGGCTGTTCCGGCAGGCTGCTGCCCGAATGCAGGTTGAAGGCCCGCGCGCTTGCCGCATCGACGAATTCGATCCGCGCCATGGGAATGCCCGACTGGATCGTGGCGCTGACGCATTCCACCGCATGATCCAGGCTATCGAAGGCGCAGACTGCGGCGGCCACCTCCTCGGGCTGGCCGTGCAGGCGCAGGGTCAGTTCGGTGATGACGCCCAGCGTCCCTTCAGATCCGACGAACAGCCCGGTCAGATCGTAACCCGCGCTGGATTTCGCCGCCCGCGTGCCGGTGCGGATGATGCGCCCGTCGGCCAGCACCACCTGCAAGGCCAGCACGTTGTCGCGCATCGTGCCGTATCGCACGGCCGTCGTCCCGCTTGCCCGCGTCGCGGCCATCCCGCCCAGGCTGGCATTGGCGCCGGGATCGACCGGAAAGAACAACCCCGTTGCGCGCAGTTCCGTGTTCAGCGCCTCTCGGGTGACGCCCGGCTGGACGCTGGCCTGCATGTCCTCGGCCCGGACCTCGACCACCTTGTCCATGCGCGACAGGTCCAGGCTGATGCCCCCGCCCACCGGCAAGGCATGCCCTTCCAGCGAGGTGCCGGTCCCCCAGGCCACCACCGGGACGCCCGCCTCGTTGCAGGCGGACAGGATCGCCGACACTTCCTCGGCGCTGTCGGGCCAGGCCACGGCATCGGGTGGCGGCGAACGGTGAAAGCTTTCGGATTGCGCGTGATGGTCACGGTCTGCCGCCGTCTCGGACAGACGTGTTCCCAAGATGCCACGCAGACGGTCGGAAAGGGGGTTGGGCAGGCTCATGGTCATTTCCCTGGTTGATGCGGGCAGGTTAGCCTTGCGGTTGAACCATGGCAAAGGCCGCCGCGTTCAGTCATCAACGGTTTACAAAACTGCAATAACGTCGCACCAACCCGCTGTCAGACTTGTTTGCACCGCCCAGGATAGCCGATGGACACCACCCGGATCTCGCCGCTGTATCGGACAGCCTTGCGCGACAGCGATCACAGCCTGCCCGAAGGCCTGCGGCCCGAAACGGCGGCCCGGACCGACCATGCCTATGTCACGCTGGTCACCAATCCCGACTATCTGCCGGGGGCCGAGGCGCTGCTGCGGTCGCTGAAACTGACGGGAACGCGCGCGGATCTGGTGGTGATGCATCGCGGCCTTGGCCCCGCCCATCTGGCCCGGCTGCGCGCCCATGGCGCCCGGCTGATCGCCGCCGACCTTCTGCCCACGTCCGAGGCTTTCGACCGCGCCCATGCACGCGATGCCCTGCACGCCCGCGCGGCCTTCACCCAGGGCGGCAAGCCCGATTTCCACACGCCGCTGGACAACTTCGTCAAGCTGCGGCTGTGGCAGCTTGACTACGACCGCTGCGTCTTCATCGACGCCGACGCCGTGGTGCTGCGCCCGGTGGAAAAGCTGTTCGATTTGCCCGAATTCTGCGCGGCGCCCAATGTCTATGACGGCCTGGACGGGTTCCACCGGATGAACTCGGGCGTCTTCACGGCGCGCCCCGACATCCGCACCTTCAACGCGATGATGGCGCATCTGGACCGGCCCGGCGTCTTCTGGCGCCGCACCGACCAGACCTTCCTGCAGGATTACTTCCCCGACTGGCACGGACTGTCGATCCACCACAACATGCTGCAATATGTCTGGATGAACATGCCGGAATTGTGGAGCTGGGAAGACATCCGCATCCTGCATTTCCAATATGAAAAACCCTGGCAGGACCATGACAAGGCCCATCTGCTGCGCCCCCTGATCGACCTGTGGCGCGCCATCGCGGAAGGTCAGCCCGTTCCCGATCTGGCCGCCCAGGTCCGCCCGGCCGCCTGATGCGCATCGCGCTGACCGGCGCATCGGGCATCGTCGGCGGCTTCGTGCTGCAGGCGGCGCAGGCGGCGGGCCACCAGGTCACGCGGCTGGACCGCAGCACCGGCTTCCAGTTGGGCGATGCCCCCGACCTGTCGGGGCAGGACGCCCTGGTCCATTGCGCCTTCGCCCATGCCCCAGGCCGCTATCGCGGGGGCGAGGGGAACGACCCCGACAGCTTCCTGCGCCTGAACGGCGACGGCACCCGCCACCTGTTCGACGCGGCGGTCCGCGACAGGGTGGGCCGCATCGTCTTTCTGTCCTCGCGCGCGGTCCATGACGGCCATCCCCCGGGCGCCTCGCTGCCCGACGACCTGCCCGCCCGGCCAGTTAACCTTTACGGCCAGGTCAAGGCGGAGGCCGAGGCTTACCTGACCACCCTTCCCGTGCCAGCAACCGCGATCCGGGCCACCGGCGTTTATGGACATCCTGGCAAATGGCGCGACCTGTTCGGCGATTTCCTGAACGGCCGCCCCATCCCGCCCCGCATCGCGACCGAGGTTCACGGAGAAGACCTGGCGCAGGCGATCCTGCTTCTGCTGGACAGGGACGACCCGCCCGAACAGGTCAATTGCAGCGACTTGATCCTGGACCGACATGATCTGCTGGCCGAGGTGCAGGCGCTGACCGGCTGCCCGCACCCCCTGCCCGACCGGGCGGATCCGGCGCCCTTGCGGGTCCAGACCTGCGACCGCCTTCATGCGCTTGGCTGGAAGCCAGGTGGCCTTGCAAGACTGCGCGCCACCCTGCCCCATCTTCTGTGCTGAAATATCCTCGGGGGTAGGACGCCGCAGGCGTCCGCAGGGGGTTGAAGACCCCCTGCCACCGCGGGACGCAATCAGGCGCGCCGTGCCAAGGCCCGCGCCCGCTTGCGCGGATCGGCATCGAACAGCGCGGCAAGCTGTTCGGTGATCGCCCCGGCCAACTGGTCGGCATCGGTGATCGTCACCGCGCGTTCATAATACCGCGTCACGTCATGGCCGATGCCGATCGCCAGCAGTTCGACCATCCGCTTCTTTTCCACCATGGCGATCACGTCGCGCAGGTGCTTTTCCAGGTAATTCGCCGGATTGACCGACAGAGTCGAATCATCGACCGGGGCACCGTCGGAAATCACCATCAGGATCTTGCGCGCCTCGGTCCGCCGGACCAGCCGCTTATGCGCCCATTCCAGCGCCTCGCCGTCGATGTTTTCCTTCAGCAACCCTTCCTTCATCATCAGCCCAAGGTTCGGCCGCACCCGCCGCCAGGGCGCATCGGCGGGCTTGTAGATGATGTGGCGCAGGTCGTTCAGCCGCCCCGGCTGCGCAGGGCGGCCCGCCTGCAGCCAGGCCTCGCGCGATTGGCCGCCCTTCCAGGCGCGGGTCGTGAAGCCCAGGATCTCCACCTTGACGCTGCAGCGTTCCAAGGTGCGGGCCAGCACGTCGGCGCAGATCGCCGCAATGCTGATCGGACGGCCCCGCATCGACCCCGAATTGTCGATCAGCAGCGTCACCACCGTGTCGCGGAACTCGGTGTCCTTTTCCACCTTGAAGGACAGGGGCGTCGTCGGATTCGCCACCACGCGCGCCAGGCGGCCGGCGTCCAGCACGCCTTCCTCCTTGTCGAATTCCCAGCTGCGGTTCTGCTGGGCCTGCAACCGGCGCTGCAACTTGTTGGCCAGCCGCGACACCGCGCCGCGCAGGGGTTCAAGCTGCTTGTCCAGATAGGCGCGCAGGCGTTCCAGTTCGGCCGGATCGGCCAGATCCTCGGCCCGGATTTCCTCGTCCCATTGCTGGGCGAACACCTTGTAATCCGCGCTGGCTTCGCTGACCGGCGGCGGCAGGTCAGGCGGCGTTTCCGATTCCGGCATCTCGGCCTCGTCGGTCAGCTGCTCGTCGGACTGATCGTCCATGCTGACCTGGGCCTGCCGTTCGTCCTGCTGCTGTTCCTGCGAACGCTCGGGCGAAGCCTCGGCATCCTCGCTGTCGTCCTGGTCGCGCGACTGGTTGTCGCCGGCTTCCTCGTCCTGTTCGGCGTTTTCGTCGGCGTCGTCCTCGTCCGGCTGGTCGGGATCGTCGCCAAGCTGGTCGCCATAGCCCAGGTCGCTGATCACCTGCCGCGACAGACGCGAGAACGCCGCCTGGTCGGCCAGAACCTCGTTCACATGGGACAGTGACCCGCCCGCCTGCTGTTCCACGAAGGGGCGCCACAGATCCGCCACATGCTGGGCCCCGGACGGCAGCGCCCGGCCGGTCGCCGCCTGTCGGACGATGTATCCGGCAGCCACCGCCAAGGGCGCATCGGCAGGCGCCTTGATCTGGCCATAGCCCTTCTTGTCGGCATCCGCGCCGATGCGGGCGTCGATGTTGGACAAGGCACCCGGCATGTCGCGCGCCCCAAGCGCCTCGCAACGCGCGGTTTCCATGGCCTCGTAAAGCTCTCGGGCCATGGGACCGGCGGGGGCGAAGCGGGCATGGGTCGCCGCGTCGTGATGGCGCAGGCGCATCGCCAGGGCATCGGCCGTGCCGCGCGCCTGCAGGACCTCGTCCCGGCCCATGCGGCGGCTGACCTGCGGCAGGCGCATGGTGTCGCCCGCCACGCCAGATGGATCGGCGCTGAAGGTCACGTTCAACTCTCGGTCGCTGGCCAGGGCGCGAGTCGCTTCGGTCAGGGCCTTCTTGAAGGGATCGGCGGGGTTGTCGGACTTTTTCATGGCAATTTATAGACCACCGCCACGCGCCCCAGGCAAGGGCGCATGTGCAGGAATGCGGCACGGCCTGTGCGCCGCCGCCTGCGAAAAAGCTGAACCGCGCCTGCAAACAGGCGTTAGGCTGTCCGGGCCATTCCACATGAAAGGACATCTTCCATGAGCAAACCCCGCATCGGCGTCATCATCAGTTCCACCCGCGACAGCCGTTTCGCCGACAAGCCTGCGCAGTGGCTGATGGACAAGGTCAAGGATCATCCCGACCTGGAATTCGACCTGATCGACCTGCGGGACCAGAACCTGCCCTTCTTCAACGAAGCCGCGTCGAACCTGTGGATGCCCTCCAGCGACCCGAATGCAGTCGCCTGGCAGGAAAAGCTGGCAGGGTTCGACGGCTTTGTCTTTGTCGTGGCGGAATACAACCGGTCCATCACCGGGGCGCTGAAGAACGCCCTGGATCAGGCCTACAAGGAATGGAACCGCAAGCCCTTCAGTGCCCTGGCCTATGGCAGCATGGGTGGCGCGCGCGCCCTGGAACATCTGCGCCTGATCGGGATCGAGCTTCAGATGGTGCCCCTGCGCAACGCCGTCCATATCGGCGCAGGCGACTTCTTCAAGGTGTCGCCCCTGGGATCGGACGCCCCGATGAGCGAGATCGAGGGCAATCTGGAAGGCTCGCTGAACGCGATGCTGGACGAATTGTCCTGGTGGGCCAAGACCCTGCAAACGGCGCGGGGCTGAAACATCGCGGGCAGCATCCGCGGGGATGCTGCCCGTATATGGTTGGAAGTATCCGGTCAGAGCGACGGGGTCAGAACCGGTCCAGATGGGCGTCGATGGCGGCGGCGATCTCGCGGCGGATCACGGCGCGCAGATTGGCCGAGAATCGCTGCCCAAGCTCTCCGTTCAGTTCCTCTTGCACCATCTCGCGCAGCAGTTCGCGGATGCTCTGTTCCTCGTCGTTCAGATCGGCCTCGGCCCTCATTTCGGCATCGAAAGCCTCGGCCTCGGCTGCCAGTTGGGCGACAGGATCGACGGCCACAGCCTGCAGGGGCAAAGCCCAGCCGGACAGACGTTGTTCGACGGGCTTCGCTTCGGTCATCTTGACCGGGGCAGGCTCATCAAGCTCGGGGCGCATCCGCGCCTTCCAGTCGAAGGCCTCGGCGAAGTGGTCGCCATCGTCTGTCAGATCCTCGACCGCCTGCTGGAAGCTGGTCGGCATGGCCGGACGCGCCGGAACGGGTTCGGGTTCCACCTGCAGCGCGGCATCGCGCGTGTCGGGGCGCAACCAGGACCGCCAGCCAGAGGCCTTGGGCGCCTCGGGTTCCTCGACCCGCCGCTCGGCCTCCAGCCGCAGGGGCGACGTGTTCGCCACCGGCGCGGCGTCGGGCCTGGCCCTCAGGATGAATTGGGGGATGGCGGGGGCTTCGGCATGTTCCGGTTCGACAGGGGCCGGGGCGGGACGGGCGACCGATTCGACCATCTGCCGCGCCAGTGCCGCATTGCCGCCATAGCGGCGGGCCAGGAATTCACCCGCATCGTCGCGAACCACGTCGCCCCGCCCGGACCGGATATTGTCGCGCGCCGAACTGAGCGCGTCGTCATCGGCGATCATGCGCCGGATGGCTGTCAGGACATCGCCGATGTCTTCCGACAGGCGGGCGGCGTTCTGGGAAAAGCGGGGGTCAGCCATGGTACCCCCCGCCGTTCAGATCATCAGTCGCGCCCGATTGCGCGCAGCACGCGGTCGAGGCTTTCGCCCTGCTTGCTGGTATAAGGCGCGTCGCGCACGGCGTTGTAATACTGCGAAGGGTCATATGTCGGAATCCCCAGGTTCAGGTGTTCTACCGTAAGACGACCCATAGCAGCCAGAAGTTGATAATGTGCTAACTGGAGATTGGCTTCCGCAGTGATCCTGTCGGCCCGCGCCTCGAGCAGCGCCTGTTCGGCATCCAGCACGTCAAGGGTGGTGCGGGCGCCAAGCGCCGCTTCCTCGCGGACCCCGTTATAGGCCTGCTGTGCCGCCGCGATCTGTTCGTCGATGGCACCGATCTGCGCGCGGGCGACCGAGATGTTGGCCCAGGTGACGCCGACAAGCTCGCTGATCTGGCGGGACACGTTCAGCAGGCTTGCCCGCGCCTGGTCGCGAACCGCCATGGCGCGACGATGGGCGGCGGGCAGGCGTCCCCCCGAATAGATGGTCTGGTTCAGTTCCAGGCCCACCGAGGCGCTGTTGCGGTTGTCGTAGGCCCCGTTCAACTGCGCCTGGGGGCTGCGGGTGATCCCTGCACCGATGTTTCCCGACAAGGACGGATTGCGTTCGGCCGCGGCCTGGGCGACGCCCAGTTCGGCCACCGCGGCCTGACGTTGCGCCTGTGCGATCAGCGGGTGATTGCGCTGACCGATCGCACGCGCCTCGTCCACCGAGGCAGGCAGGTTCGGCAGCGGAGGGGGTGGGTCGAGTTCGCCCGGAAAGCGCCCCGTCACCGCCAGATAGCGTTCGCGCGCGACTTCCAGATCCCCCTGCGCGGCGGCAAGCCCAGCCTGGGTTTGCGCCAACTGGGCATCCGCTTGCGCCACATCCGTCACGGTGATCTCGCCCACGTCGAATCGGTCCTGCGCCGCCTGGCGTTCGCTGGACAGCACCTCGACCGAGTTCTGTTGCAGCGCGACCCGCAAGGTCGCCTCCTGAATGTCGAAATAGGCGCTTGTGGCGTCCAGAAGGACGTCCTGTTCGACCGAGACAAGCCCCTGGCGCACGGCCAGAACCTGCTCCTTGGCTGCATCGATCGCCAACTGGGATCGTCCCCAGTCGTAAAGAAGAATCTGGGCGCCGATCTGCAGGGTGGTGTTTCGCGCCGTGACGTAATCGGTCGTGCCTTCGCTGCGGCTGATCGTATGGCTGGCGGTCCATTGGACGATCGGGCGCAGGGCGGCGATGGCTGCGGCCACGTCTTCGTCGGCGGCACGCAGCACGGCGCGGTTCTGTTCGATCAGGGCGGAATGACGATAGGCCGCTACCATCGTGTCGGCCAGGGATTCGGCCTTCGCCCCCTGGGCGCCAAGGGCGATCAGGGCTGCGAATGCAACCCCGGAAAGGACGCCGCGCCCCCTCACAGCGAAAAACTCCGGGCACGCAGGAAGCCAGGCAGCAATGGCGCCCCTGCGTTGAAGCCATAGCGCCAGACGATCCGGCCCCCGAGGCAATGGCCGATGCGGGCGACGCCAAGCGCCCCTTCCAGGAACAGCGCGGCAATCCGCCCGCCTTCCTTCAGTTGCGACAGGATCGCCTCGGGCACATCCTCGACGCCGCCATTGATGAGAATCGCGTCATAGGGGGCCTGCCTGGGCGCCCCTTCGGCCAGGGGGGCATTCAGGACGGCCACGTTGAAGACGCCCGCCTCGTTCAGGCGGCGTTCGGCCTCGGCGGCCATCTCGGCGCTTTCCTCGATGGCGACCACGGTCTGCACCAGGCGCGCCAGCACGGCCGAGGAATAGCCATAGCCGCAACCCAGATCCATGACCATGTCGCCGGGCTGCAGATCCAGCATGTCGATCATCTTGCCCAGAGTTCGCGGCTCCAGCAGCACCCGGCCGCCGCCCAGATCCAGGTTCTCGCCCGAATAGGCGACGGCCCGGCGCGAAGGGGGCACGAAATCTTCCATCGGGACCGACAGCATGGCTTCGATCACGGGGAATTTGGTGACGTCGTTGGGGCGAACCTGCGTGTCCACCATCATGGTGCGCCGCGCGGCGAAATCGCTCATCTTTGGGAACCTCTGCGAGCCGTTTCACGCTTATTGCCACGATTTCGGACCTCTCGCAACGCTGCACGTTCCCCGCTTGCAAGCGGTGCGCCGATCATTTATGCGATGCGAACCTCGACGGCGGCGGGTTGGCGGAGAGGTTACGCAGCGGATTGCAAATCCGTGAAGACCGGTTCGATTCCGGTACCCGCCTCCAAGGTTCCCCAGACTTGCCGGAAATGCCTTCGGTCAGCCTTTCGCCTGACGGCGCAGGCGCAGGCGCACGGAAAGCTGCCATGGCGTGCCATAGGTCAGCCACAGCGCGGAAACCCACCACAGCGCCACCATCGCCCAGACATCGACGGCCATCCGGCGCAGGATCCCTTGGTCAGCGGGGTTCATCTGGAAGGCGTCGCCCAGGACCGACAGCAGCACGCAGGCGAGGAAGGAAAACAGCCCGCCCCGGCCGATCTGTTGCAAGGCCACGCCCAGGCGGCTGGCGGCCATGCGTTCCATGATGCCGGCCAGGGGAACGGCGACCAGCCAGCTTGCGCCCATGATCGCCATGTAGCGGGTGCCGTCCAGGTCCCACTTGCCGATCTCGCCCCCATAGATCAGGCGCAGCGCGTCGCGGAAGGCCAGCGCGGGTTCGCCGATCTTGGCGCCGATGATGATCGCGGTGCCGAACAGGAACATGCCCGTGGACAGGACCGTCAGCAGTTTCCGGTGTTCCATCAGCACCGGCATCGCCTGCTTGCGGAACAGGCCCATCGCGATGCCCGAAAAGAACAGCATCTGCCAGCCGAAGGGGTTGAACAGCAACCCGCCAAGCCGGTGGTTGGGCACAAAGGCGTTCAGCACCGGGGCAAAGCACCACAGCGAAAACGAGGCCGCCGCAAAGCCCAGCGGATAGCGCAGCAACAGCGGCACCACAAAGGGAACCGAGGCCAGCAGGATCACATAGACGGCCAGCACATCGAGCAGGTTCGGCTGCAACCACATCGTCGCCAGCACGCCGAAGAAGCCGATCGGGTTTTCGATCACCCAGACCGCATATTGGTGCCAGATCGCCGTGTGGTCCATGTCCAGCGCCAGCAGCCCGGCCGAGACCAGCGCCATCAGCATCCCGCCGAATACCAGGGCGCGCCAGACCTCGAAGGCGCGGCGGGCGAAACGCCATTGCGCCGCGCGGCGGCCCTGCTTTGTCTCGACCGACTGCCAGACCATGCCGACCAGGAAGCCCGACAGCAGCACGAACAATTCCGCCGCGTCGAAGATCGAGAAATTCGCCAGCGTAAAGGACCGCAGTTCGGAAACCGGCATGTGGTCCAGCATGATGCAGACCAGCGCGTAGCCGCGCAGCATATCCAACGCGATAAGACGCTTCATGAGGGAAGGACGCTCCATTGCCGCAGCAGGGCGGGGTCGGACACCAGCGCGTCGGTTTCGTCGCGGGTCAGGTAATCCAGCGCCTGTGTCCTGCTGCCTGCATGGGTGATCTTGGCGCCCGCAGTGATGCGGTGCAGGCGCTTGTCTTCCGGCAATGCAGGGTCATCGGGCAACAGCGCGATGTGGCGGTCGATCCGGTCGGGCTGTCCGCCGAAGCGCAACAGATCCGTCGCGCCCTTCAGGGGGCGGGGCATGGACCGGACCACGGCGCTGGCATCGGACAGGATCGCGGGCGGGTCGCGTTCCTCGGGGGTGACCAGCAGCCCGCGCATCCGCGCCCAGCGACCGAAGACCGGGCTTGCCGAATAGCGCGAGGTCACGGGCGACAGGATCAGCCCGGCCAGGATCGGCGACAGCCAGATCAGCTGCGCGGGCGAGAACTGCGCCAGCACGATCAGCGTGCCGATGCCCAGCAGCACATGCCCCCAGTGCCGCGAAATGACGACGTTCCAGTCGGGCATCGACCCGGCACGCACCTGGGCGTTCCAGCCGCTGTCGCGACCGCGCAGGATTTCATAGATCTGGCGGGTCTGGATCAACATCTGCACGGGGGCGATCAGGGCCGACAGCAGGATCTCGAACAGGGAACTGGCGAAGATCCGCACCGGGCCGCCGGAATTGCGCGCCAGGGGCCGCAGCCAGGCGCGGAAGGTCGCGATCAGCTTGGGCAGCAGCAGAAGCGCCATGGACACCACGAACAGCCACAGCATCCGGCGGGAGTCGAAGACCGGCCAGTCGGGGAACAGCTGATAGGCGTTCGGGAAATATTCCGGCGTGGACAGCAGCACCGTGGCCGACAGGACCAGCCCGACCAGGATCAGGGCCAGCCACAGCGGGCTCATCAGGAAGCCCAGGATGCCGATGGTGAAATGCGCAAGCGTCACGGCCCGCGCGCCACGCATGCCGAACAGGCGGGAATGCTGCAGGTTGCCCTGCGCCCAGCGTCGTTCGCGCACGGCCATGTCCAGAAGCGTCGGCGGGCAGCCCTCGAAGCTGCCGCGCAGGTCATGGTCAAGGCGGACCTTCCAGCCGGCGCGGCACAGCGCCGCCGCCTCGACGAAGTCGTGCGACAGGATGGTCCCGCCAAAGGGCGGCCTGCCGGGCAAGCGCGGCAACCCGCAAGACCGCGCAAAGGCAGGCAGGCGGATGATGGCGTTGTGGCCCCAGAAATTGCCGGTATCGCCCGACCAGGCCGACACCCCGCGCGCGATCATCGGGCCATAGACGCGACCCGCGAATTGCGTCAGGCGGGCGAAGATCGTCTCGCCCCCGACCAGGATCGGCATGGTCTGGATCAGCGCCAGCCGGGGATCGGCGTTCATCCGCGCGGACAATTCGCGAATGGTGGCGCCGGTCATGATGCTGTCGGCGTCCAGGACGACCATCTGGTCGTAGCGCCCGCCCCAGCGACGGATGAAGTCACCGATGTTGCCGGTCTTGCGGTCCTCGTTGGTGATGCGGCGGCGATACCAGATGGGCAGGGGCGACATCTTGCGCGCCGCGTCGATCACCATCGTCTCGTTCACGGCGATCACCGGGTCGCGGCTGTCGGACAGCACGAAGATCTCGGCCCGATGGGCCATGCCCTCGCGTTCCAGTTCCCGGGCAAGCGCGGTCAGCAGGCCAATGCTTTTCTGCGCATCCTCGTGATAGATGGGCATGACGACGGCCAGGCGCGCGTCGTTCGGTCCCTGCGGCGTCGTCAGGCGAGGTGCGAACAGCCCGGCCAACACGTTGCAGAACGAAAACCCGACCCAGGCGAAGGTCGGCACGAACAGCACCAGCAGCGCCCATTGCATCGGCGTCGGGCTGTCGCCGAAGGTCCGCAGCATCTGCTGGAACCCGATGATGGCGATGGCCGCCGTGCCGCCGAACGCCACCAGCCGCGCCATCCAGACGCGCCAGCCGTTGCGCAGGCGCGGAAAGGCCAGTTCGGGCCGCGTGCGGAAATCCTGCACCGGCATGGCCAGTGGCGATTCGGGCGGGGTCGCGGGCATCTGTGCCAGATCTGCGGTACGCGGTTCGGCCAGGCTCATGCGGTCCAGCGTGCAAGCCAGGTTTCGCTTTGCGCCACGCCCTCCGGGCTGACCAGCACGGCCTGAAGGTCAGCCAGCGTGGCGTTGCCCGGTTCGAATTCGAAGGCAAGGCGCAGCACCCCCTGATCCACAAGGGGCTTGAGATAGGCATGAACGATGGTCCCGGCCGAGGTCGTGACCTTGGATTCCGGCATGGCGTCCGAAAACAGCGACAGGTCGAAATCGACGATCACGCTGCGCGTGGCCTGCGAATTGATCGAACGACCGCTGCGGACCTGTCGCACCTTTGCCAGGGGAAGGTCGTTGGCAGGCAGCGGCGCGAAGATCAGCCGATACTGGAATTCATGGCGCTTGTCCTTCGTCAGCGGTTCCTTGGGCACCCAATAGCTGACGATGTTGTCGTTGAACTCGTTCTCGACGGGGATTTCGACAAGGCGCACCTCGCCCTCGCCCCAGTTGCCCTCGGGCTCGATCCAGGCCGAGGGGCGCAGGTGATACAGCGCCTCGGCGTCCTGATAATCGTCGAAGTCGCGGCTGCGCTGGACAAGGCCGAAGCCGCGCGGATTGTTGTCCACGAAGGACGAGATCTGCAGGGTCTTGTGCGCGCCAAGCGTGCGCCACAGCGCCTGGCCCGCGCCGGTATGCATCTGCAGGCCGTCGCTGTCATGGACGGCGGGGCGATAGTCGTCCACCTCGCGGCGGCTGGCCGGTCCGAACCAGAACATCGAGGTCAGGGGCGCCAGCCCGGTGTTCTGAAGATCGACACGCGGGAACAGCGCCACGCGCGTGCGCACCATTGTCATGGCGCCAGGATTGACGTCGAACTGAAAGGCGCCTGCCACCGACTTGCTGTCCAGCAGCGCATGGATGCGCACCCAGCCCGATCCTTCCGCCGGTTCCTGGATCCAGAAATCCGTGAACAGCGGGAATTCCTCGCCATCGGGGCTGCCGGTCTTGATCGCCAGCCCGCGCGCCGACAGGCCATAGATCGTGCCGCGCGCCACGGCGCGGAAATAGGTGGCGCCCTGGAAGACCAGGAACTCGTCCATCACCCCGGGCCGGTTCAGGATCGTGCGCAGCCGGAAACCCGACCAACCCATGTTCCCTTTGGTTTGCAGATCCGCGCCGTCGGGAAATTGCGACGGGTCGAATTCCAGCATCGCCGGGTCGAATTCCAGGCGATGCGGCACGCCGTCGCGGACGATGCTGATGTTCACCGGCTCATAGAAGATCGCGCCGGGCGGAAGCAGGTCCATCCCGAACATGGGATTGCCCGCGAAGGGATCATGGTCGCGGCGGAACCGGATGCCGCGATACTGGTCATAGGTCAGGTTGGCGAAGCTGCCCACCTGTTCGGCCACCGGCTGTTCATAGACGCGTGTGGCGCGTTCCGCAGCCAGGGATGCGACCTCCTCGAACCCGAATGTCGTCGTGGGGGCGGGCGGAGGAGTGTTTACCTCATCCTCGGCTGGTGCCGCCCCGTCCGGTGCTGTCTGCGCCTGCGCAGGAACGGCCATGAACGACCCTCCTGCGGCCAAGGCTGTGGCTGCGTTGAGAAAATGACGGCGTTTCATATCGGGTGATGGTTGCCAAAAACCGTTTCATTATAAGGATGCCGCGCTGCCGCAGCAAGGCGCAAGCCGAAGGTGGCAGGACCGGCCGGACCGCTGCAGGGGCCGGGACACTGCCCGGTTTCGCGGCTTTCCGCCTATTGATGCGCCAGCCATTCGGTGATGGGGCGGCGCAGGTTCGGCATCCCCGAATCCAGCCCCTCGTCGATCAGGCGGCGCAGATCCGCGATCGAGACGCGGCGGATCAGGTGCTTGACCGGGCCGATCGAGGCCGGGCGCATCGACAGCCGCCGGATCCCCAGGGCGGCAAAGGTCAGCGCCTCGACCGGGCGGCCCGCATCCTCGCCGCAGAAGGACAGGGGCACCCGCGCCTCCTCGCAGCGCGCGATGATCTGGCGCAGCATCAGCAGGAAGGACGAGTTCAGCGTGTCATAGCGCCGCCGCACCCGCTCGTTTTCCCGGTCGGCGGCAAAGAAGAACTGCTTGAGGTCGTTGCCCCCGATCGAGATGAAGTCGCACATCTCGAAGAACTTCCGGGGCGCGAAGGCCAGCGACGGCGTTTCCAGCATCGCGCCCACGCGGATGTCGGTGGGCATCGGATGGCCCAGCCGCTGTTCGCGCGACAGTTCCTGCATCAGGATCTTGTAGGCGGCCTCGTATTCGGCAAGGTCGGCGATGAAGGGGAACATGACGTGCAGCGGCCGCCCCACGGATGCGCGGATCAGCGCCTGCAACTGCATCCGCAGCACGCCGCGCTTGTCCAGGCCCACGCGGATCGCGCGCCAGCCCATCGCCGGGTTCGGTTCGTCCTGCGGCTTCATATAGGGCAGGACCTTGTCGGACCCGATATCCAGGGTGCGGAACATCACCGGCTTGCCCTGGGCGTTGTCCATCACGCGGCGGTAAAGCTCGGCCAGCTCGCCCCTGCGGGGGACGTGGTTGCGGATCAGGAACTGCAACTCGGTGCGGAACAGGCCCACGCCCTCGGCCCCCGATCCTGCCAGCGACGGCAGGTCGGCCATCAGCCCCGCATTCATGTAAAGCTGGATCGTCGTGCCGCAGGTGCCGATCGCGGGCAGGCCGCGCAGGCTGGCATAACGGTTCTGCGCCTCGGCCTGCATGGCGATCTTGTCCAGGAAGGCCTTGTGGACCGACTCCTCGGGGCGCAGGTGGACGATGCCCTGGTCGCCATCGACCAGGATCGTGTCGCCGTTCAGCGCCTCGGTCGTGATGCGGGGCGCGTGGATGACCAGCGGGATCGCCAAGGCGCGGGCCACGATGGCGGCGTGGCTGCCCACGGACCCGTCCTCCAGCACGACACCCTTCAGGCGGCGGCCGTATTCCAGCAGTTCGGCCGGGCCGATGTTGCGGGCGACCAGGATCGGGTTGTCGGGCATCTCGGCCCCGGTATCAGCCCCCTGCCCGGTCAGGATGCGCAAAAGCCGGTTCGACAGGTCGTCCAGATCGTGCAGCCGTTCGCGCAGATAGGGATCGGCGGCCATTTCCAGCCGGGCGCGGGCGGCGGATTGTTCCTTTTCCACCGCGGCCTCGGCCGACAGGCCCAGAAGGATGTCTTCCTCCATCCGCCGCAACCAGCTGCGCGAATGGGCGAACATCCGATAGGTTTCCAGCACGGCCTGGTGTTCGCCCTCGCCGCCCATGTCGGCGGCGGCGACCATCCTGTCCACGGTGCTGCGCAGCATGTCCACGCCTTCATGCAGCCGCACGAGTTCCCGGTCGGGATCGTCGCCCACCGGGTTGGTGACGACCACGCGCGCCTCGTGCAGCCAGACCCGGCCCTCGGCCGCGCCTTCCTGGCCGGTCCCGCCCCGGATCATCAGCGGAAAGCGGTGTTTGGGGGGCAGGCTGTCGGACTGGCTGCCCTGGAAGGCGCCCAGTTCGGTCATCTCGGCCAGGACCATGGCCACGACTTCCAGGCCATAGATCTCGTCTTCGGAAAACAGCCGCGCCTCGCGGCACTGCACGACCAGCACGCCCAGCCTCTCGCCGACCCGCTGGATCGGCACGCCCAGGAAGCTTGGAAACACCTCCTCGCCGGTTTCGGGCATGAAGCGGAAGCCCGGTTCGGACGGCGCGTCGGCGGTGTTGACGTTGCGCCCCGTGCGGGCGACGCGGCCCACCAGCCCCTCGCCCAGGCGCAGGCGGGTGCGGTGCACGGATTCGGGGCGCAGCCCTTCGGTGGCGCACAGCTCCAGGGTGTCGGCATCGCGGAACAGATAGATCGAGCAGACCTGCGTGCCCATCGAATCGGCGATGTGATGGGTGATCTGGTCCAGACGGTCCTGGCCGCCGCCGGGGGCAGCCAGGATTTCCTTCAACCGTTGCAACAGCTTGCGCGAGTCGCTGTCCTTGCGGTCTTGCATCGCCTGCCTGCCCTGCTTTGCGATTGCCCAGCAGATGCCGTCCGGCACGCTGCCCTTGGGATGTCAGGCCGCTTCCAGGCCAAAGGCATCATGCAGCGCCTGCACGGCCAGTTCCATATATTTGCGGTCGATCAGCACCGAAATCTTGATCTCGCTGGTGGAGATGACCTTGATGTTGACGTTTTCATCGGCAAGCGCCTTGAACATCCGGGCCGCGACGCCCGTATGGCTGCGCATCCCGATGCCCACGACCGACACCTTGGCGACCTCGGTGTCCACGACCAGTTCGTCATAGGCGATCTGGCCGGCGGCCTTGGCTTCCTCCATCGCCCGCTTGGCGCGATCGACCTGGTTGATCGGCACCGAGAAGGTCATGTCCGTTACCGAGCCGGGATGATCCTCATAGTCCTTCTCGGAAATGTTCTGGACGATCATGTCCACGTTCACGCCCGCATCCGCCAGGGGCGCGAAGATGGCGGCGGAAATGCCGGGCCGGTCCTCGACCGTGACCAGGGTGATCTTGGCTTCATCGCGCGACGAGGCGACGCCGTTGACGACTTTCGATTCCATGATTTCCTCCTCGGCACAGATGAGGGTGCCCGAATTCTCGTCCGTATCCTCGAACGAGGACAGCACGCGCAGACGCACCTTGTAACGCATGGCCAGTTCCACCGACCGGGTTTGCAAGACCTTGGCGCCCAGGGAGGCCAGTTCCAGCATCTCCTCGAAGGCGATCCTGTCCAGCTTGCGGGCCTTGGTGGTGATGCGCGGGTCGGTCGTATAGACACCGTCCACATCGGTATAGATGTCGCAGCGTTCGGCGCCGAAGGCCGCGGCAAAGGCCACGGCGGTCGTGTCCGACCCGCCCCGGCCCAGCGTGGTGATGCGCCCGTCGGGGCCGATGCCCTGGAAGCCCGCGACAACCGCGACCTTGAAGCCTTCGGCGAATTTCTGGTCGATATTGGCGCGCGGGATTTCGACGAAACGCGCCGCCGAATGCTGCGCGGTGGTGTTGATCGGCACCTGCCAGCCCTGCCAGGACCGCGCGGGCACGCCCATTTCCTGCAGCGTCAGGGCCATCAGGCCGGCCGTCACATTCTCGCCCGAGCTGACCACCGCGTCGTATTCGCGCGCGTCGAACAGGGGCGAGGTCTGTTCGACCCAGCCGACCAGTTCGTTGGTCTTGCCGGACATGGCGCTGACGATGACGATCACGTCATAGCCGCGCTCGACCTCTCGCTGCACCTTCTGAGCGGCGTTCTTGATGCGGTCAAGGTCCGCGACCGAGGTGCCGCCGAATTTCATCACCAGAAGCGGCATCGCGGGCCTCCAGCCAAGGGTTTCTGTCGGCGCGGTGTTTAGGGGCGGGGTGACGAAAGGGCAAGGGCGGAAAGAAGGGCCGACGCGCCTGCCCCACGATCAGTTCGTCTTCTGGCGCGGGATGAACGGCAAGGGCGCGACCGGCACGCCTTCCTCGATCAGCTTGCGGGCTTCCTCGATCTTCGCCTCGCCGTGGATTGCGCGCGCGGGACTGCGGCCTTCGTGCATGGCGCGCGCCTCGTCCACGAACTTCAGGCCGACATAGTCGCTGTTCGCCTCGACCTGCTGGCGCAGGGCGTGCAGCGCGGCCTCGGCCGGGGTCATGGCGGTGTCCCCTTTTTTCGCGGCAGGCACGGCAGGGGCCATCAGCGACTTTTCGACCTTGGCCGATCCGCAGTGCATGCAGGACACATGACCGGCCGCACGCGTCGTCTCGAACGCCTCGGACGAACGGAACCAGCCGTCGAAATCATGGCCCTGGTCACAACGCAAAGCATAGCGGATCATCGGTCGAACCTTCTTTCCTTCCCCCTCTATATCGGGTCAGCGGGGCGTGCCTGCAAGTTCCCGCAGACGGGCGATCAGGGCGGCCGGATCGCCTGCGCGGTCATCCAGCACCTGCCGCGCCGCCCGCCCCATCCGCCGGGCCTGCGCCGGATCGCCCGCCAGACGGATCACATGGTCGGGCAGGCTTGCAGCATCGACCCCCGCTGCCCCGCCTGCCTGGTCCAGGACCGCATAGGCATCGCGGAAATTGCCGACATGCGGACCATGCAGGATCGCGCAGCCATGGGCCGCAGGTTCCCACGGGGTATGGCCGCCCCGGTCGGTCAGCGACCCGCCCACGAAGCACAGCCCCGCCGCCCTGTACCAGCGGTCCATTTCCCCCAGGGTATCGGCCAGCAGCACATCGCCCCCCGCACCGCCTTCCGAGCGACGCTGGAAAGCGATGCGACGGTGCCGCAGCAAACCGGCCACCTCGTCCCCGCGCTGCGGATGGCGGATGGCCAGGATCAGCCGCAGATCGGGAACGTGACGGCGCGCCTGCTGCCAGGCATCCAGGACATGAGCCTCCTCTCCTTCATGGGTCGAGGCGGCCAGCAGGACCCGGTCGCGCGCCTTCGAGGGTTCGGACGGGGGGATCCCGGCGGGCGTCAGCAGCTTCAAGTCCAGGGGCGGCAGGACCGCCCCATCCGGCAGGCCCAGCGAACGCAGCCGAGCCTCGCTGTCCGGGTCCTGGGCGGACAGCGCCGCAAGCCGTCCCAGGACCTGTCCGATCAGTGCGGGCAGACGCGCCCAGCGGGATGCGGACCGCTGCGACAGGCGGGCGCCGATCACCGCCTGGGCAATCCCCCGATCGGCCAGCGCCTGCGACCGCAAGGGCCAGAATTCGGATTCGACCGTGACCTGCAATCGCGGCGCGACCTGTGCCAGGAACCGCGCCAAGGCCCCGGGCAGGTCCAACGGCGCCAGCCGCGCCTCCATCCCCCAGCCCGCCGCCATGTCCCGGCCGGTGAGGCTGTTCGCCGTCACCAGAACCCGATGCGTCCGCGCCAAGGTCTCGATGATTGGCCGGGCCGAGGTCAGTTCGCCGACCGAAGCCCCGTGAAACCAGATATCCGCAGGCCCCGGCGCGTCCAGCGCCAGCCGCTGCCGCAGCGCATCCGACCCGCCGGCCTTGGCCCGCAGGCGAAGCGCCGCTTCAAGCATATGGGCAGTGGCACGATAGATCATGAAAATCCGCAAGCGACCTTTGGGCGGCTATAGCGGATCGGCCACAGGTTCTGAAGACCGCCTGGTGCTGCGGAACCCGGCCCCCGGCGTGACGTTGGCCTTGCAACTACATATGGTCAGGAGGTTTCCATGAAAGGACTTGTTGCCTGGTGGCTGGGCGTGCCGGTCATCGTCATCATCATCCTGTATGTTTTCGGGATTTTCTGAGAATACGGCGCAAATGGCGGACCCTTAGCGAACGATTGATCCCCGGATGACCTGGGACGGCTTGTCGTCGGGTTCGCCATCTTGCCATCACCCGTCCGCCGGGTGGGCGTGTCAGCACGGCCTAGTGGAAATCCCGCGACTTCGGGATCACCTGGACATCGCGCGGATGGGTCTGGCGGCTGGCGGGGATGGGGCGGTTCACCTCGTCGGCGTGGGACATGGGCAGGGCCAGCCGTTCGTTCGACAGGCGCGACAGCACGTCGCTGCGGTCGGTCAGGCTGGCGGCGACGACGTGGATCACCCCGTCGCCACGCTGCACCCGGCCCTTCACGTCGATCAGCCGCGCGGTCATGACGACCTTCCGAAACGCCGCAAAGGTCTTGGGCCAGATCACAAGGTTCGCGGTGCCGGTTTCATCCTCCACGGTGATGAAGCAGACCCCCTTTGGCGCTGCCCGGCCGCTGGCGGATCAGGACCAGCCCCGCCAATCGCACGGGGCCACCCTGGCGAATCGAAGGCAGATCGCAGGCAGGGGAATAGCCCTGCGCCGCCATGGATCGCCGAAGAAACTGCATGGGATGGGCCTTCAGGGACAGCCGCAGCGTCTGGTAATCCGCGACGACCTGTTCGCAGACGGGCATCGCGGGCAGGGTGACGGCGGCTTCCCGACCTTCGTCCTCGTGTCCCGCAAACAACGGCAGGTCGGGCGCATCGCGCAACGCCCTGGCATCCCAAAGCGCCGCGCGCCGGTCCAGGCCGGCGGACCGGAACGCATCCGCCGCCGCCAACCGCCGGATCGAACCCGTGTCCAGCCTTGCCCGATCCTGCAGGTCGGCCAGCCCGGAAAACGGCATGTCCCGCGCCGCAATCAGCCGACCGGCCATGGCCTGTCCCATCCCCTCGATCTGGCGCAAGCCCAGCCGCAGGGCCGGACCGCCATCCCCCGGTTCCAGGGTGTTGTCCCAATCCGAGAAGTTCACGTCCACCCCCCGCACCTGAACCCCGTGTTCGCGGGCATCGCGGACGATCTGGGCAGGGGCATAGAAGCCCATCGGCTGGCTGTTCAGCAGCGCCGCCGCAAAGGCCGCCGGGTAATAGTGCTTCAGCCAGGCCGAGACATAGACCAGATGCGCAAAGGCCGCCGCGTGACTTTCGGGAAAGCCGTATTCGCCGAAGCCCTTGATCTGGTCGAAGCAGCGGCGCGCGAAGTCGGGATCATAGCCGCGCCGGGTCATGCCCTCGACCATGTCGGACTGAAGCGCCTCGATGGTGCCGCGCGACCGGAAGGTGGCCATCGCCTTGCGCAATTCGTTAGCCTTCTTCGAATCGAACTCGGCCGCGACCATGGCGATCTTCATGGCCTGTTCCTGGAAGATCGGCACGCCCAGGGTGCGGCCCAGGATTTCCTCCAATTCAGATTGCGGATGGGCAGGGCCGGGGCGCGGGTATTCGGTCGGCTCCTCCTCGTTGCGGCGGCGCAGATAGGGGTGGACCATGTCGCCCTGGATGGGACCGGGGCGGACGATCGCGACCTCGATCACCAGGTCATAGAAGCAGCGCGGCTTGAGGCGCGGCAGCATGTTCATCTGCGCGCGGCTTTCGACCTGGAAGACGCCGATGCTGTCGCCCCGGCACAGCATGTCGAAGACGGGCGCGGCATCCGGGACGTCGGGGTTCAGGTCCGCCAGGGTCAGCCGCCGCCCGTGATGGACGGCGACCAGGTCGAAGCACTTGCGGATGCAGGTCAGCATCCCCAGCGCCAGCACATCCATCTTGAGGATGCGCAACTCGTCGATGTCGTCCTTGTCCCATTCGATGAAGCTGCGGTCCGGCATGGCGCCGTTGCCGATGGGCACGGTCTCGGTCAGCTTTCCTTCGGTCAGGATGAAGCCGCCGACATGCTGGGACAGGTGGCGGGGCATTCCGATCATCTGCTGGGCCAGCTTCAGGGTGCGGCGCAGGCGCAGGTCGGACAGATCGACGCCCGCTTCGCCCGCCTCGACCTCGCCCATGCTGGTGCCCCAGGCGCCCCAGACGGTCCGGGCAAGCGCGCCGGTGATGTCCTCGGACAGGCCCATGGCGCGGCCGACTTCCCGGATGGCGGAACGCGGGCGGTAATGGATCACGGTGGCGCACAGCGCGGCGCGGTCGCGGCCGTATTTGCGGTAGATGTGCTGGATCACCTCCTCGCGGCGTTCATGTTCGAAATCGACGTCGATGTCGGGGGGCTCCTCGCGGTCCTCGCTGATGAAGCGTTCGAACAGCAGGTCGAAATGGACAGGATCGACGGGGGTGATCCCCAGGACGAAGCAGACCGCCGAATTGGCGGCAGACCCCCGCCCCTGCCAGAGGATGCCTTGCGACCTGGCGAAATCGACGACCTCGTGGATGGTCAGGAAATAGGGGGCGATGTTCTTCCTGGCGATCAGCGCCAGTTCGCGTCGCAGCGCCGCCCGGACCTTGTCCGGCACGCCATCGGGATAGCGCGCGGCGGCCCCCGCCCAGGTCAGTTCCGCGAGATGATCCTGCGGATCGCGCCCGGCGGGCGCGGTTTCCCGCGGATATTCATAGGCCAGTTCGCGTAGGGAAAAGGTCAGCCGGTCCGCCAGGTCGCGCGCGGCGCGGATGGCATGGGGCCAGCGGGCGAACAGGCGAACCATCTCGGCCGGGGATTTCAGGTGACGCTCGGCATTGGCGTGCAGCAGGAAGCCGGCCCGGTCGATGGTGGTGCCGTGGCGGATGCAGGTCATCACGTCCTGCAACGGGCGGCGGTCGGGGGCGTGGTAATGCACGTCGTTCGTGGCCAGGATCGACAGCCCGCAATCCTTCGCCGCCCGGTCCAGCCGGTTGATCCGCGCCACGTCGTCGCCGCGATAAAGATATGCCGCCGCGACATGGCCCAACCCCGGCAGGCGCGCGGCCAGACCGGGCAGCACCGACAGATCCCTGCCGGGCAGCCAGATCAGGGCCAATCCCTCGGCATGATCGGCCAGATCGTCCAGCGTCAGGTCGCAGACGCCTTTTTTCTGCCACCGCCCTTCGGGATCGCGCATCCTGCCCTTGGAGATCAGCGTGGACAACCGCCCATAGGCCGCGCGGTCGCGGGGATAGGCCAGAAAGCCCGTGCCGCAGGTCAGCACGATCCGGGCGCCGATGATCGGGCGCAGGGCCGCGCGCCGCGCCTCGGCATGAAGGCGCACGACGCCGGCCAGGCTGTTCAGGTCTGCGATGCCGATGGCGTCATAACCCAGACCATGCGCCGTCTGCACAAGTTCGGTCGCGTCCGACGCGCCCCGCAGGAAGGAAAAGGCCGAGGTCACGCCCAGTTCCACGAAAGGCGCGCGCGGGTTCGGGGAAAAGTCGCCCTTCAGCCTGCGGCGGGGCGCCTGGTGGTCGTTCTGGGGCATCAGGCAAAGACCCCGTGTACGAACCAGCGGGGCATCCCGCCCCGCCCGTCGCCCGGCAGGCCTTCGCGATACAGCCACAGGCGGCGGCCGCTGGCGTCCTCGATCCGGAAATAGTCGCGCAGCCGTGTGCCGGGACTGTCCCGCCACCATTCGGGGGCAATACGCTCGGGACCGGCATGGCGGGTCACCGCGATCCGCTGGCGCCGCCAAACGAACAACGCGGGCGGACCTTCCGGAACGGCGTAAAGGACGCGCACCTCCTCGGGGGGGGCGAAGATGCGGAGAGGGCGGTCGGGACGCGGCGCGGGCGGCGGATCGGCCAGCATGGGTTCGGCGCGCCCTTCGGATCGTTCGGGAAGGTGGCTTTCCACCGGCACCGGACGCACAATGGCATCGGCCCCGAACCGCGCCACCAGCCGATCGACCAGGCGCGACAGATGCAGCGCGGCGTCAGCCTTGCCGTCCAGCCCGACCTGCGTGGTGGCCAGGGGTTCGGTCGCCTCGGCCGCAAGCCGGATCAGGTCGAAGCCAAAGCCGGGGTCCAATCCTTCAAGCCGCCCGTCGAAGAGCCGCAGAAGATGCCTGGCCTCGCGCGTAGGGGCAGCGGTCGCCACGCGGATGTCACCCCTGTGGCCATTGACGCGGAACACCGACAGGCACAGCCGCCGGCAGCCGCGATCCTGCCGGGCCATCTTGGCGGCCAGTTCCGCGACCAGACCGGGCAGCCAGTCGGCCGGATCGAACACCGGTTCGGCCAGCCGCGCCTCGGCCACGAAATCCGGCGGCGGATCGGGCGCGGCAAGGGGTTCGGCCAGGTGCCCCATCGCCTGATCCAGCCGGGTCAGCGGATTGTCCCAGGCCGGTGCCCGGGCAAAGCGACGCATCAGGAACAGGCGCGGGATGTTCGCCAGATCGCCGATCCGGCGCAGCCCCAGCCTGCGCAACAGCAGCAGCGTGTCCCCCGACAACCGCAGCGCGGCAACGGGCAGCGGATGCAGATCGGTCAGGTCGCGGCACACGGGGCGGTCGGCCCCGTATCGCGCCAGTCCCCAGGCCGCCCCCCAGGTCGGCGCCAGCGCCACCCGCGCGGTCAGCCCTGCGCGGGCAAGGCGCGTCTGCATGTCGGTCAGCAGTGCCTCCTCGCCGCCGAACAGATGCGCGACGCCCGTGGTGTCAATGACCAGCCCGTCATCGCCATCGGTCGCCGAGAACGGTCCCCAGCGCCGCGCCCAGAACATCAGCCGCGCCAGTGCAGTCGCATCCTCTGCCGGATTGGCCGGAACCACCTGAAGGGCCGGGCACAGCGCGCGCATGTCCACCACCCGCGCGCCACGACGCACGCCCGCCGATCGTGCCGCGTCGTTCAGGTCATGGACGACAGGGCCATGCGGGCCATCGGCGGACAGGACCACCGCCGCATCATCCGGCACCGCCCTGCCCGTCCGCCGCTGCAGGTTCCACCACCGCTCGACCGGCAGCGAGGGCAGAAAAACCGAGGCGATCCGACGTTCCGTTCCCTTCTCGTTCATGGCGCACCAGCCATGCGCCGGGGGGCGACAGGCGGGACCGGAACAACTCCACCCGCCACAGCGGATCGCCCGGCGCCGCGGGATCGTCCTGGCCTGGATCCGACGGAAAGGCCGTCACCCGCCATCGCAGCCGCGCCGCCGATGCATTGGCGGAACCCGCTCTGCGCAGCAGCCAGCAGGGCCTGCCCGCAGCCTCGGCCCGCAAGGCCAGCCGCCGCGTTGCGGTGAAATCCAAGGCCGCCGGATCGCCCCAGATCTCGCCCACCACGGCCGAGATGGCGGGACAGGCCAAAGCGTCCTCCATCGCCGTCAGCACGTCGGCGGGCCGCGACAGATCGGCGCGCAGCAGCCACCGTCCCAATCCGGGCAGGAAAGGCGTCCCTGCCTCGCGCCGCGTCAGCCTGTCCTGCGCCCACAGCACCGGCCCCTCGGGCAGGGACGCCGCCAGAAACCCCATCCCCGCCCCGTCCAGCGACGACGCGCAACTGATCTCGGCCAGGGTGGCGGCGCGCAGGTCCGGCACCCGCCTTGGAGGCGCCAGAGGCCGCAGGACATGAACGGACATACATGACATCAACAATAATGTTTCTGTTTTGTTCTAGTTCCTTCAGAACCGGTCCGTCAACGCCGCTGGGCAGATCGCGCCAAAAATTGCTGGGGATAACAACACGGAAAAGGTCCGTCCGGCTGGCAGTGCCGCCCAAGAAGGCGCAGCCGAACCAAAGAACCGCCGAACCGGTGCCTCGACACGGCAGTTCACCGCCTCGGCAAGCCTGCCGGGCGGCTGGATAAATCTTGGAATGGAAGGTGGCGGACCCGGAGCGATTCGAACGCCCGACCCCCAGATTCGTAGTCTGGTGCTCTATCCAGCTGAGCTACGGGTCCGTCGTAGGGCGGTCATGTAGACGGGTGTTCGGGGGGACGCAAGAGGGGTCGGCGGAAAAAACGCCGTCTTCGTGATTTTATCGTCCCCCGGCCATGCGGCGCATGGGCAGGATCGCCATGTCACGGGGGATATGGATCATGAACTCGCTGCCCTCGCTGTCGCTGCGGACCAGATCCAGGCGGCCGCCATGGCCGCGCACCAGATCGGCGGCGATGGTCAGCCCCAGGCCGGTGCCGCCCTTGCGCGCGCTGCCCGCGAAGGGCTTGAACAGGTATTCGCGGGCCTTTTCCGGCAGGCCCGGCCCCGTATCGCCCACGCGGATCCACCAGTCGCTGTCGCTTTCGCCCGCGCCGATCTCCACCGTGCCGGGCAGGCCCGTGCCCTCGATGGCCTGGCGGGCATTGCGAGTCAGGTTCGCCAGCACGCGATAAAGCTGGTCGCGGTCGGCGCGGATCGTCATGCTGGGGGGAATGTCGGTCAGGAACTCGACCCTGGGGCCTTCGCTGCCGGCCAGGGTTTCGGCCTCGATCACCTCGGCGGCCAGTTGCGCCAGGTTGAACCGGGACAAGGTGGGCGCGGGTTCCTCGGCCCGACCGAAGGCCAGGGTCGTCTCGCACAGGTTCACGGCGCGGCTGATCGAGTTGACCAGCTTGGGCGCGGCGCGCCGGACCTTGGGATCGCCGCTGTCTTCCAGCCGGTCGGCAAAGATCTGGGCGGTTGTCAGGATGTTGCGCAGGTCATGGCTGATCTTGGCGACCGCCTCGCCAAGCTGGGCCATGCGTTCGCGTTGCTTCAACGACGAGGTCACGGTCTTCTGCATCGCCTCCAGCGCGGCTTCGGCATCGCGCAGTTCGGCCAGCCTGGCGTCGGGGGTGATGATGTGGCGCGGATCCTCGGGCGCCTGGGCATAGGACACCATGTGGCTGATGACGCGGCGGATCGGCACCAGGACCAGCCGCTGCACGGCAAGGTTCAGCAGAATCGCCGTCAGGATCGAGAAGGCGGCAGACAGCAGCAGCAAGCGCAGGCCGAAGTCGATCATGCTGGCCCGCAGCGACTCGGTTTCCATCGTGATCTCGATCAGCTGGCCCGCCTGGTTGACAGGGGCGCCGATCACCCGGATCACCTCGTTCCTGCGATCCAGAAGGGCGCGCAATGCGTCGTCGATGGACTGGACCACCCCCTGCTCTCGCAGGTCATAGGTCTCGGTCACTGGTCCCGGAAGCTTCGACTGCAGGACAAGCTGCCGGATGTCGTTGCGCCGCAGGACGACGTTGAAGACCCCGGCATTCTGCAACAGTTCCGATTCCAGGTCGTCGGCCAGCGATTCGTCCGATGCCAGCACCGCAAGGCTGGCGATCTGCCCGCGTTCCAGCCGCGATTCGAGATAGTCCAGCCGGAAGCTGGCCAGTGCCGGAAGAAGGATCAGCACTTCGGCAAGCATGACGAAGATGATCGTCAGTGCGGCGAATCGGCCAGAGATCGTATTCAGTTTCATGTAATCTTGATCATCAGCGCCCGGCATGGCGCGTGTTTCAGCCTGACCGGCTCGGTTTGCACATCAAACGAATGTGATCTGTCGCAGGTTCCTGACAAGGGATAAAGGGGTCTGCACGATTATGCGCCTTATCGGTTGACGGCGGGGATCGTCTGATCTATCCAGCGGGCTTCGAACAACCGGCGCGTCCGCGCGCAGGGTGGCATCTTGCCATCCCGCGTCACCGCCCGCCACCCGCAAACACGACCCCGGAGACTGACCATGAAGCGCACTTATCAACCCTCGAACCTCGTTCGTGCGCGTCGCCACGGCTTTCGCGCCCGCATGGCCACCAGCGGTGGCCGTCGCGTGCTGAACGCCCGCCGCGCCAAGGGCCGCAAGCGTCTGTCGGCTTGATCCCTTGCGGCGGGTTCATCCCGCCGGACCCAAGGCTTCTGCCCATGCCGCCCCTGCCCCATCCCGTTGCCGAAGCGCGACCCGTGGATGACGGCACGGCGGCATTTCGCATGTCGATGCCCCCGATCATTGCCAAGCGCGCCGATTTCCTTGCGGCCTCGCGGGCCTTGCGCCAGGGCACGCCCGGCTTTCTGCTGCAAGCCCGCGACCGTGGCGACGGGCTGCCCTTCCGGGTGGGCTTCACCTGTTCCAAGAAGATCGGCAATGCCGTGATGCGCAATCGCGCCAAGCGGCGGTTGCGAGAGGTCGCGCGCCTGCACCTGCCCGAAGGCGCGCGGCTGGGGTGGGATTATGTGCTGGTTGGCCGCCCCCAGGCGACGATCGACCGCGACTTCGCCGACCTGTGCCGCGACCTGTCCACCGCGCTGCGGAAGATCCATCCATGACCCCGCTGGCCCATCTTGTCGCGCTGCCGGTGCGCGCCTATCGCCTGGTCGCGTCCCCCTGGGTCGGCCATGCCTGCCGCTTTCAGCCGACCTGTTCCGCCTATGCGCTTGACGCGCTGTCGCGCCACGGCGCCATCCGCGGCGGCTGGCTGGCGGCCCGGCGCATCGGACGCTGCCATCCCTGGGGCGGCGCGGGCTATGACCCGGTGCCGGGGGCCGATCCAGACCACGAAAGGCAGTCCCATGCTGGACGACACTGACGACCTGGGCGAGATTCACCCGCTGTTCGCGGGCGCGCCTTCCTCGACCGAGTTCCGCAAGCTGCGCAAGCGGCTGGTCCGCGAAACCCGCGCCGCGATCGAGGATTACGGCATGATCCGGCCCGGCGACCGCTGGCTGGTCTGCCTGTCGGGCGGCAAGGACAGCTATACCCTGCTGGCGGTGCTGCACGAGTTGAAATGGCGCGGGCTGCTGCCGGTGGACCTGCTGGCCTGCAACCTGGACCAGGGCCAGCCGAACTTCCCGGCGACCGTGCTGCCGAAGTTCCTGACCGAACGCGGCGTGGTGCATCGGATCGAATACCAGGACACCTATTCCATCGTCACCGACAAGATCGCGCCGGGCGGCACGATGTGTTCGCTGTGTTCGCGCCTGCGCCGGGGCAACCTGTATCGCATTGCGCGCGAGGAAGGTTGTTCCGCCGTCGTGCTGGGCCATCACCGCGACGACATCTTGGAAACCTTCTTCATGAACCTGTTCCACGGCGGCAGGCTGGCGACCATGCCGCCCAAGCTGTTGAACGAGGACGGCGACCTGACCGTGCTGCGCCCCCTGGCCTATGTGGCCGAGGCCGATTGCGAGCGGTTTTCGCGCGCGATGAACTATCCGATCATTCCCTGCGACCTCTGCGGCAGCCAGGAAGGGCTGCAGCGCGTGCAGGTGAAACGCCTGCTGGACGAATGGGAATCCCGCACGCCGGGCCGTCGGCAGGTGATGTTCCGGGCGCTGATGAACGTGCGCCCGTCGCATCTTCTGGACCCGAAGCTGTTCGACTTTGCCGCGCTGTTTCCAGGCGGCGCGGCGGCATCGCCCGACGACATCCCGCGCCTGCGAGAGGCGTGACGAACGCTGCGGTGGCTGGTCCCCTGGGCCAAATCCGCTTGACCTTTAAGCGCCCCTTCTGTTGAAGCGGCGCGACGGACGCGAGAAGGCTGGTAAGCGATGGAAGACAACAACCGCAATCTGATCCTGGCGACGGTCCTGTCGTTCCTGGTGATCCTGGTTTGGTACACGGTCTTTGCGCCCGAACCGCCCGTGCCCACGGAACAGCCGGTCGCGGTGGAAACCCAGACCCAGGACGTGCCGCTGGCCAATCCGGAAAGCAGCACCCTGCCCGCCGACCTGGGCGCTGCGGCACCTGCCGCCCAGCAGGCCGGACGGGTCCAGATCCAGACGCCTTCGCTGTCTGGCTCGATCTCGCTGGCCGGTGGCCGGATCGACGACCTGCTGCTGGTGAAATACCGCGAGACGCTGGACGACAATTCGCCCAACGTCCGCCTCCTGTCGCCGTCGTCCGCCACCGCCACTGACGCCATCCAGACGGGCGCCGCGAAACCCTATTATGCCGTTTATGGCTGGACCCCCGGACCGGGCGTCGATGCCGCACTGGTTCCCGGCCCTTCGACCATCTGGACGGTGGAATCGGGCGATACGCTGGCCCCCGGTCAGCCGGTCACGCTGGCCTGGGACAACGGCGCGGGCCAGATCTTCCGCCGCACCTTCTCGGTGGATGAGGATTACCTGTTCACCGTCAGCCATGCCTTGCAGAACAACGGCGACGCGGCTTTCACCGCCGCGCCCTATGGCATCATCGCGCGCCATGGCCACCCCGACACGCAGAACTTCTTCGTGCTGCATGAAGGCGCGGTGGGGATGTCGGACGGCACGCTGACCGAACTGAAATACGACAACATCGCCGAACTGGACCCCGTGGAACGCGAGGGTCGGGCCGAAGTGACGCAGGTCACGAACAACGGCTGGATCGGCTTCACCGACAAGTACTGGATGACCACGCTGGCCCCTGCGCCAGGCCAGGCCTTCACCTCGGTCGTGAAATACGCCGAAGGGGCGGACATCTATCAGACCGAAGCCCGCTATCCGATGCAGACGGTCGCGCCGGGCACCCAGGTTTCCGCCGACAGCTATCTGTTCGCGGGGGCGAAGGTCTGGGAAACCATCAACGCCTATCAGGAAAATCCCGGCATCCAGGGCTTCGTGGATTCGATCGACTGGGGCTGGTTCTATTTCCTGACCAAGCCGATCTTCCGCCTGCTGCACTGGCTGCACGGCATGATCGGCAACATGGGCTGGTCGATCATCGCGCTGACCTTCATCCTCAAGACGCTGGTCTTCCCGCTGGCGCGCAAGTCCTACATCTCGATGGCGAAGATGAAGGAACTGCAGCCCCAGATGGAGGCGCTGAAGGAACGGACGGGCGACGACCGCATGAAGTTCCAGAAGGAGATGATGGAGCTTTACAAGCGCGAGAAGGTGAATCCCGCCGCGGGCTGCCTTCCGGTGCTGCTGCAGATCCCGATCTTCTTCGCGCTCTACAAGGTGATCTTCGTCACCATCGAACTGCGCCACGCGCCCTGGATCGGCTGGATCCACGACCTTGCCGCGCCGGACCCCTCGTCGCTGTTGAACCTGTTCGGGCTGCTGCCCTTCGCGCCGCCCGCCCAAGGCACGCTGCTGCATTCGCTGTCGCTGCCGGCGCTGGCCATCGTCCTGGGCATCAGCATGTGGCTGCAACAGCGCCTGAACCCGACCCCGGCCGATCCCGCGCAGAAGATGATCTTCGCCTGGATGCCCTGGATCTTCATGTTCATGCTGGGCGGCTTCGCCTCGGGCCTGGTGCTCTACTGGATCACCAACAACCTGATCACCATCGCGCAGCAATACACGATCATGTCGATGCACGGCCACCGGCCCGACCTGTTCGGCAACATCAAGTCCTCGATCCCGTCGCGTCCCAAGAAGGACAGCAAGTGACGGCGCGTCTGGCCCATATCCGCCGCCATCCGATCAAGTCGATCGGCGGAGAGGGGCTGGACAGCGTGACCCTGGCCCCGGCGCGCCGCCTGCCCGGCGACCGCGAATGGGCGGTCCTGACCGAAGCGGGCGAACGGAACGCCCAGGCCAGCCAGACGGCGGGACAGCCCGACCGCTGGCTGCCCAAGTCCTGCTTCGTGCGCGGCGTCCAGTCGCCGCAGGTCCAAGCGATCAGCGGCGGCTGGTCGGACGGCCGTCTGGTGCTGCGCCAACCGACGCAGGCCGATCTGGATATCGACCCGGAAACCCAGGGCGACCGCCTTGTCGAATGGCTGCGCCCGCTTTGGCCCGCCCATGCCCCGGCACCCACCCGCCTCGTGCGCGGGGCGGCGATCTGGACCGACCAGAAATGGCCCTGGATCTCGATCCTGTCGCTGGCAAGCCTTGCCGATCTTGAGGAACGCACCGGCCGGACGCTGGGCCTGCACCGCTGGCGCGGCAATCTGTGGATCGACGGCTGGCAGCCCTGGGCCGAGCGTGCGCTGATCGGCCAGGTCATCAGCATCGGCAGCGTGGAACTGCGCGTCACCCAGCATATCGGCCGCTGCGAGGCGACAAGCGCCAATACCGACACCGGGGAAAACGACATCGACATGCTGGACAGCCTGGAACGCCTTTACGGCCATACCGACTTCGGCATCTTCGCCGAGGTCGTGACCGGCGGGACCGTCACCCTGGGCGATGAGGTGACGGCATGAAGGTCGCCTTCCCCGTCGCCCCCGAACCCGAAGCGGATGTGGCCGAGGCCGCGCGCCTGCTGTTCGCTGGCCCAGTCGATTTCCTCAAGGGCGTGGTCGCGATGGACGGCCTGCCCCCCGCCGACCGCCCCGAGGTCTGCTTCGCGGGCCGCAGCAATGCGGGCAAGTCCAGCCTGATCAACGCCCTGACCGGCCGCAAGGGCCTGGCCCGCGCCTCGAACACGCCGGGCCGGACGCAGGAAATCAACTATTTCACCTTGGGCGAACACAGCTATCTGGTGGACCTTCCGGGCTATGGCTTCGCCAAGGCGCCCGTCGCCGTGGTCGCCAAGTGGCAGGCCCTGCTCAAGAACTATCTCGCCGGCCGTCCGACGCTGCGCCGGGCCTTCTGCCTGATCGATTCGCGCCACGGCGTGAAACCCGTCGATCACGAGATCATGACCCTGCTGGACAAGTCCGCCGTCCCCTTCCAGGTCGTGCTGACCAAGGCCGACAAGCTGGGTCCGAACGCGATCAAGCCCGTTCTGGAACAGGTCGAGACCGAGTTGCAAAAGCATCCGGCCGCCTTCCCGCAGATCGTCGTGACCTCGTCCGAAAAGGGCCAGGGGATCGCCACCCTCCGCGCGATCATCGCCGGGTTGGACTGAACCCGTCTGGACTGATCCGGCGCAGCGTCCTAGGGTCCGCCCGTCGAAAAAGGGCCTTCAAGGATGAGAACGCAGAACATGAACCGCGACTGGACCGCCACCGCCAGAACCCTGTCCGAGGCCCTGCCCTATCTGCAACGCTATTCCGGCGCGGTCGTCGTCGTGAAGTTCGGCGGCAATGCCATGGGGGACGATGACGCCATGGCCGAATTCGCCCGCGACATCGTGCTGATGAAGCAGGTGGGCATGAACCCTGTCGTCTGCCACGGCGGCGGCCCGATGATCAACGAATTGCTGGGCAGGCTGGGCATCGAAAGCACCTTCGTGCGCGGCAAGCGCGTGACCACCAAGGAAACGGTGGAGGTCGTGGAAATGGTCCTGTCGGGCCTGGTCAACAAGCGCATCGTCCAAGCCATCAACGACGCGGGCGGCCGCGCCGTGGGCATCAGCGGCAAGGACGACGACCTGATGGTCTGCGAGGCGGACGACCCCGAACTGGGCTTCGTCGGCCGCCCAGTCGAAATGAACGTCCAGATCATCCGCGATCTTTACAAGGCGGGCCTGATCCCGGTCATCGCCCCCGTCGCCACCGGCATGGCCGACAACGAGACCTTCAACGTCAACGGCGACACCGCCGCGGGCGCCATCGCCGGCGCGCTGCGCGCCGACCGGCTGCTGCTGCTGACCGACGTGGCGGGCGTCAAGGACAAGAACGGAGAGGTCCTGACCCAGCTTCACCCCGATCAGGTGCGCGAGATGATCGCCGACGGCACCATCGCGGGCGGCATGATCCCCAAGACGGAAACCGCGTTGAAGGCGCTGCAGGACGGGGTGCGGGCCGTGGTGATCCTGGACGGGCGCGTGCCCAACGCCAGCCTTCTGGAACTGTTCACCGAACATGGGGCGGGCAGCCTGATCCGGTCCACCCCGCCCAGCACCCGGCCACGCGGCCTGCGGCAAGGCGACGCGTCGTTGTAAGACCACGCCTTGCCGAACGCGCGGGGGAATGGCAGGCTGCGCCCATATTGGCTGAAAACGGGGGCTGCCTGCACATGACACCGCTTGGACATCGACGGCTGATCCTGACGCGCCACGCCAAGTCGGCCTGGGATGATCCGGCACTGCCCGATCACGACCGCCCGCTGAACGACCGGGGCCGCAGGTCGGCCCGGGCGCTTGGCGACTGGCTGGCCTCGCGCGGGTACGAGCCCGAGGAGGTCCTGTGCTCGTCCGCCGCCCGCACCCAGGAAACCTGGTCCATGGTGGCCAGCGCGGCGCTGGAGGTTCGGCCGATGGTGCGGATCGAGGCGGGGCTTTACCAGGCCGGTCCCGACAGGATGCTGTCGATCCTGAAGACCGCCACCCATCCGACGGTGATGATGATCGGTCACAACCCCGGGATCTCGGAACTGGCGGCGCTTCTGCCCGCGCGCCTGCCGCTGGACCCGGATTTCCGCCGCTATCCGACCGGCGCCACCCTGGTCGTGGATTTCCAGGTGGATGAGTGGAGCCAGGTGGAACCCGGCCAAGGCAGCGTGATGGACTTCGTCCGCCTCGACGGTCGGGGCTGACGCGCGCCACCATCTTCTGTGCTTAAATATCCTCGGGGGGTCCGGGGGGCGAAGCGCCCCCGGCTTTCCGTCAATGCCCCAGGATCTGGCTCAGGAACAGCTTGGTGCGTTCCGACTTGGGATTGTTGAAGAACTCGCGCGGCTCGTTCTGCTCGACGATCTGGCCCTGGTCCATGAAGATCACCCGGTTCGCCACCGCCTGGGCAAAGCCCATCTCATGCGTGACGCACAGCATGGTCATGCCTTCTTCGGCCAGCTCGATCATGGTGTCCAGGACTTCCTTGATCATCTCGGGGTCCAGGGCGGATGTCGGCTCGTCGAACAGCATGATCTTGGGCTGCATGCATAGCGACCGGGCGATGGCCACGCGCTGCTGCTGACCGCCCGACAACTGGCCCGGATACTTGTGTGCCTGTTCGGGGATCTTGACCTTTTCCAGAAAGCGCATCGCCGTTTCCTCGGCCTGGCGGCGCGGCACCTTGCGCACCCAGATCGGCGCCAGGGTGCAGTTCTCAAGCACCGTCAGATGCGGGAACAGGTTGAAGTGCTGGAACACCATGCCCACTTCGGACCGCACCTTGTCGATGTTCTTGATGTCGTTGGTCAGTTCGATCCCGTCCACGACGATATGGCCGGCCTGATGTTCCTCAAGCCGGTTGATGCAGCGGATCAGGGTGGACTTGCCCGACCCCGACGGACCGGCGATCACGATGCGTTCGCCCCGATGCACGGTCAGGTCGATGTCGCGCAGCACATGGAACGTCCCGTACCACTTGTTCATGTTGCGGATGTCGATCGCGATTTCGTCGCTAACCAGCATATGGCTGCGGTCGATGGGGCGGGTGATGGTTTCGCTCATGGCGGTGTCCTTACCTGTGGTCGCGGGCCAGACGGCGTTCGAGATACATCGAATAACGCGACATGGCGAAGCAGATCAGAAAGAAGATGAAACCGACGAAGATATAAGGCTCCCAGTAGATGCCCTTCCAGGACGTGCTGGCGCGCACCGCGTCGGACATGGATTTCAGCGGGTCATACAGGCCCACGAAGGTTACCAGCGTGGTGTCCTTGAACATGCCGATGAAGGTGGACACGATGCCGGGGATCGAGATCTTCAGCGCCTGCGGCAGCACGATCAGCCGCTGCGCCTTCCAGTAATCTAGGCCCAGGGCGTCGGCGGCCTCGTACTGGCCCTTGGGCAGGGCGGCAAGCCCGCCCCGGATCACCTCGGCCATGTAGGCTGCGGCGAACAGCGTGACCATGATGATCACGCGCAGGATGATGTCGAAATTGGTGCCGGGCGGCAGGAAATAGTTCAGCAGCAGGGATGCCACGAACAGCAGCGCGATCAGCGGCACGCCCCGGATGAATTCGATGAAGATCACCGCCAGCGATTTCACCAGGAACATGTCCGACCGCCGCGCCAGTGCCAGCACGATCCCCAGCGGCAGGGACAGCGCGATCCCGGAAATACCGATGGTGATCGACAGCAGGAAGCCCCCGAACCGGTCGGATGCGACGGCCGGGATCGCGAATGAAACGATGCTTTCGGCATCCCGCGCGGCCTCGCCCGCATAGCCGACCCACCACAGCACCGGGATCACCAGGGCGGCGATGACCGCCACCATGCCGGACAGGGGATGCATCACCCGCCAGGCGATCCATCCCAGCACCGGTCCGACCAGCACCATGATCGGCCCCCAGGCGGATCCGCCCCACAGGAACCAGACCCCCATCAGCGGATAAAGGACGGAAAAGACCAGCAGCCAGGACACATGCCGCTCCGAAATCGCCAGCGCGCCGACCAGCACGATGGCGGCAAAGACCAGCCAGGCCGCAGGCGCACCCAGGGCGACCATCAGCCACAGCGTCAGCACCGTGGTCAGGCCCAGCACGATCCGCCGGATCCCCGGCGCTTCCGAAAACAGCACCGGGGCAAGCGCCACGAACAGCAGGCCGAAGGCCATGGTGGGCCGCCAATACAGCGCGGGCGGATAGAAGCCATAGACATACTGGTTCCAGCGTTCGCGGATCACCGCCCAGCAGGCGCCGCGCGCCCCCTCGCCCCAGGTTTCCGCGATGATCTGGCGGCATTCGGACAGGCTGGCGGCGTTCCAGACGGAATGGGCGAACCAGTCCCAGAAATGGCTGACCAGGAACCAGACGATCAGGATGCCCAGGATGGTCAGGATCGTGTTCACCGGGCCCGAGAACAGGTTTTCGCGCAGCCAGCGCATCGCGCCGGCCTCCTTTATGGGCGGCTCTGCCGGGGGCAGCATAGTGTCGCGGACAAAGGGAACGGTCTGGGCATGGGTATCGCTCATCTCACCGTTCCTTCAGCTTGACGCGGGAATTGAAGATGTTCATCCCGGCCGAGATGATCAGGCTGAGGACCAGATAGACCCCCATCATCAGCAGGATCGCCTCAAGCTCTCGACCCGTCTGGTTCAGCGTGGTGCCGCCCAGCGTGCCCTTGATGTCCATGTAGCCCACGGCGATCGCCAGCGAGCTGTTCTTGGTCAGGTTCAGGTATTGGGAAATCAGCGGCGGGATGATCACCCGCAATGCCTGGGGCAGGATCACGAGGTTCATGGTCCGGCCGGGACGCAGGCCCAAGGCAAAGGCGGCCTCGGACTGTCCGCGGCTGACGGCCAGGATGCCCGCGCGCACGATTTCCGCGATAAAGGCCCCGGTGTAAAGCGTCAGGGCCAGCCACAGCGCGACCAGCCCGTTCTGCACGTTCAGCCCGCCCGCGAAGTTGAAGCCGCGCAGTTCGGGCGCCTCGAAATGCAGGCCGAAGAACCAGATCAGCAGCAGCGACGGGACGGTCATCACGGCCAGGCTCATCCACCAGGTGGTGGGGCGGCTGCCGGTCTGGTCCTGCACCCGCTGCGCCCAGGCGCCGATCATGCGGCGCACGATCCAGCCGCCGATCAGGACCACGACAAAGGCGATGGTGGCCCAGCTGATGGTGATCCTCGCGCCCAGATCCAGGCTGCCCGGATCGTTGGTCATCGCCAGCGTCGGGATGGCGGTATAGCGGTTGGTCAGCGCCACATGGTCGAACAGGATCATAGATGCGGCAGGATCGTCGCCCCGGAAGGCATTGGGCGGCGGCATCACCTCGGTGAAGATCGCAAAGACGATCAGGATCCACAGCAACAGGGGAACGTTGCGGAACGCCTCGACATAGACGGTCATCAGCCGCGCGATCAGCCAGTTGTTCGACAACCGCGCCACGCCCGCGATGATGCCCACGAAGGTCGCGGCGATGCAGCCCAGGATCGACACGATCAGCGTGTTCAGCAGGCCCACCATGGCGGCGCGGAAATGCGTGTCGTCCGAGGTATAGGGGATCGGCGTCTGCGGGATGTCATAGCCCGCACGCTGCCACAGGAAGCCGAAGTTGAAATCCTTGCCCAGCGCGGCAAGGTTGCGGATGGTGTTGTTGACCAGCCACCAGGCCAGGGCCATCACCAGAATGAACACGATCACCTGGAAGGTCATCGAACGATAGCGCCGATCATAGATCAGCATGCTTGGCCGGAATGGTGGATTCCCCGGCGCTGACATGTCCGTCATGAATTTTACCCCTGTGGCCGGTCATGCCTTATGTGGCAGCGTTTGTCGCGACCGGTCTTTTCATTATGGGAAAGGGGCGCAGATGCGCCCCCTTCGGTCGTGGCGATCCCTTAGCGGAAGGGCATCGCGTACATCAGGCCGCCCTGCGTCCACTGGGCGTTCAGGCCGCGCGCCAGCCCGATGGGGGTCTGTTCGCCGATATTGGCGGCGAAGATTTCGCCATAGTTGCCTCTGGCCATGATGGCGCGCTTGGCCCATTCCTTGTCCAGCCCGATCATCGCCCCCAGGTCGTCGGTCACGCCCAGCAGGCGCTGAACCTCGGGATTCTGGGACGAGGTCGTCAGTTCCCCGATATTGGCCGAGGTGACGCCGTATTCCTCGGCCGCGATCAGCGCGTAAAGCGTCCAGCGGACGATGTCGCCCCAGTTGTTGTCGCCATGGCGCACCGCCGGCCCAAGCGGTTCCTTCGAGATGATCTCGGGCAGGATGATGTGGTTTTCAGGATCGGCGAAGGCGGCGCGGGTGGCGGCAAGGCCCGACGCGTCGGTCGTATAGGCGTCGCAGGCGCCGGCCATGTATTGCTGCTCGCCCTCGGCGTTGCTGTCGATGTTGACCGGCTGATAGGCCATGTTGTTGGCCTTGAAGTAATCGGCCAGGTTCAGTTCCGTCGTGGTGCCGGTCTGGATGCAGACGGTCGCGCCGTCCAGTTCCTTGGCCGAGGTCACGCCCAGATCCTTGCGGACCATGAAGCCCTGGCCGTCATAATAGTTCACGCCGATGAAATCGAGCTTCAGGTCGGTGTCGCGCGAAAAGGTCCAGGTCGAGTTTCGGGCCAGCAGATCCACCTCGCCTGAGGACAGCGCCGTGAAGCGGGTCTGGCCGGTGGTGGGGACGTATTTCACCTTGGTCGCATCGCCCAGCACGGCAGCGGCGACGGCCTTGCAGAAATCGACGTCGAAGCCTGTCCAGTTGCCGTTCGCATCCGGCGCGGCAAAGCCGACAAGGCCCGTATTGACGCCGCAGTTCAGTTCACCGCGCGCCTTCACATCGGCCAGCGTGTCAGCCATGCCCGCACCGGCCATCAGCGTGGCGGCGGCGACAGTGCCCAGGAAAATCGAAGTCTTCATGTTTACCCCTTTGTTGGATGCCGTCCCGGCTGTGTCGGGACGACGCCCGGACCTTGTCGGCCGGACTTTTCAATGGGCGCCAGGACAAGCGCCTCATAGGCAACATAGTGCCGATCCTTCCCGATGCGTCAAGCGTGACGCCCAGGATGCAGGCACATTCAACTGAGGCGCGACAGATGCCAGAACCGTTCGGCAACCAGCATCGCAGCCCTGCGGCTTTCGGCAGCAATGCGCGCCTCGTCGTCCTGGCCCCATTGCTCGGCCTGGAAATCCTCGTCGATGCGAGAGATGCGGAAAGCCTCGGAGGCATCGATTCGGCTGCGGATGACGGCCAAGCCCAGAACCAGCGATCCTGGCAGCGTCACCAGATCGTGCAGCGCCGTCAGGCCAAAGGGGTCCAGGGCCTCGACATGGCCGCGCAGCCGCGCAAGCGCCTGGCGGTCCTGGGCGATGGGGATGACGCCATGGGTGATGCGCAGGGGCGCGCGCAACTCGGTCGCGGCCCAATCGACCAGGGGATCCCAGGCCTCGGCCTGGCGGCGGGCCAGTTCGGCAGGCTGGTCGGCGCGATAGGACAGCAGGTCGGTGCCGCCATATTCGGCAAGCATGCCCGCCACATCGCCAAATTGCGGCGTCACCTTTTCGATGGCGGAATTCGCAGCGCGGGTCAGCGGCATGGTGTTGGGGTCGATCACATCGGCCTGGGCGTCCCATTCCGACGCGACCGCCGCCGCCAATCCGGGCGTGGGCAGGATCAGCGGCAGCTTGCCGGGGGTTCGCAGGGGACGGTCGTCCAACGCCACCTCGAACCCGTCACCGGCGGGCCTGACTGAGGATGCCTTCCAGAACCGCCGCGCTTTCCATTCGCTCATGCTGCCCACCTTGCCAGTGCCTGGCCCAAATCCGCAAAATCCGCCGCGACAAGCGCGGCCCCCGAACCCGTCAGCAGGTCCGGCGCGTGATAACCCCAGCCGACGCCAAAGCCGGTCATTCCCGCCGCCCGGGCCATGTCCATGTCGAAACTGGTGTCGCCGACCATCACCGCATCCGTGGCGGCAACACCAGTATCGGCCAGGGCGGCCAGCAGCATCGCCGGATGGGGCTTCGACGGATGATCGTCCGCCGTCTGCAGGCTGACAAATCGCCCCTCCAGCCCATGCGCCTGGATCATCGCCGCAAGGCCGCGCCGCGACTTGCCCGTCGCCACGGCCAGCAGGATGTCGTCTCGCCCGGCCAGCACGTCCAGGCAGTCCAGCGCACCGGGGTAAAGCGGCGCCGGTTGCACCAGCCTGGCCTGCATGAAAGCCGCGCGGTATCCCTCCACGATCCGCGCCTGCGTCTCCCCGTCATGCCCCTGCGCCAGTTGCGCCACCGCGACGGGCAGCGACAGGCCGACGATCTGCAACACCGCCTCGCGCGGCAGGGGGGCCAGCCCCGCACCCTTGAAGGCGGCCGTCATGGCCCCGTGGATATGGTGCTGGCTGTCCACCAGCGTGCCATCGACATCGAAGACGACCAGCTTCATTCGATATCCGCGAAAGGATCGTCCGGCACGTCGTTTTCATGCCAGCCCAGCGTCTTCCAGGTTCTCGCCATATGGTCGGGCAAGGGCGCGGTCAGCGTGACGCGCTTCTTGGTGATCGGGTGGTCGAAGCTGATGCTGCGGGCGTGCAGGTGCAGCTTCCGGCTGATCTCTCCGCCCAATTGGGCCCCCCAGCCGTCGCCCAGGTTTTCCTGACCCGAGCCGCCGTATTTTCCGTCGCCCACGATGGGATGGCCCAGTTGGGCCATATGCGCGCGTAACTGATGCGTCCGCCCGGTGATCGGCACCAGCGCGCACCAGCTGGCCCGCGTACCCAGCGCGTCCAGGACGGCATAGTCGGTGGTGGCGCGCTTGGCGCCTTCGGTGCTGTCGATGTCGCGGGGGTGGACGGCGATCATCTTTTCGTTGTCGCCGCGCCCGGCCCCGCCCTTGACCAGCCCGTACCGGATCGTGCCCATGCGCGGATGGGGCACGCCCGCCACCGCCGCCCAATAGATCTTGCGCGTGGTGCGCGCCCGGAACGCCTCGGACAGGGCACGGGCGATGCGGTCGGTGCGCGCCAGCAGCAGCACGCCCGAGGTGTCCTTGTCCAGCCGATGCACCAGCTTCGGCCGGTCCTTGAAGCCGAACATCAGCGCGGTCGTCAGCCCGTCCACATGCCGGTCGCCCTGCCCGCTGCCGCCTTGGGACGGCAGGCCCGGCGGCTTGTTCAGGGCGATGATGTGTTCGTCCTTCCACAGGACCGCGGCCTGGATCATCTGCGCGTCCGTGTCCGTCACGCGCGGCCCCAGCGGACGTTCCTTCGCCCGCTCGGCGGCGGGCTGGGCATCGGGCAGCGGTGGGATGCGAACCTCCTGCCCCGTCTCGACGCGCGTGGCGGGCTTGACCCGGCCGCCGTCCACGCGGATCTGGCCGGTGCGGCACAGCTTTTCGATCGCGATCTGGTTCAGATGGGGAAACTTCTTCTTCAGCCAACGATCCAGGCGCTGCTCGCCCTCGTCCCCGCCGACCCGCATGGTCTGCACACCGCTCATGCCCATATTCCTCGTCCCAAGGCCAGCCCCGCCACGACGGCAGCCAGCGACAACAGGACCGAAGCCCCGACATAGGCGAACGCCCCTACGCCCTGCCCCCGTTCCCACAGCGTCACCACATCCAGCGAAAAGGCCGAAAAGGTGGTAAAGCCGCCCAGCACGCCCGTCAGCGCCAGGGGTGCCCAGGCATCGCCCAGACGGTGCACGAAGGCGGCGGCCAGAATCCCCATCGCAAAGCTGCCCAGCACATTGACCAGCAGCGTGGCCTGCCAGGCCAGCGGCATCATGCGATACAGCGAAAAGCGGCAGGTGGCCCCGATGGCCCCGCCAATGGCGACTTGCAGATAGGGGTTCATGGCGCGTCTCTGTGGTCCCGCGCGGCCAAAGTCAACTGCCGCGCTTCAGCCGCTGCGACACGAACCAGTCAAGCCGCTTCTTCAGTTCCCGTTCGAAACCCCGTTCCACCGGGACATACAGCACCGGCCGCTTCATCCCGTCGGGGAAATAGTTCTGGCCCGAAAAGCCGTCCTCGGCGTCGTGGTCATAGGCATAGCCCGCGCCATAGCCCTGATCCTTCATCATCTTCGTCGGCGCATTCAGGATATGGGCGGGCGGCATCAGGCTGCCTGTGCGCCGCGCCTCGGCCCGGGCGGCCTTGTAGGCGACATAGCCCGCGTTCGATTTCGGCGCGAGCGCCAGATAGATCACCGCCTGCGCCAGGGCCAGTTCGCCTTCCGGGCTGCCAAGCCGTTCATAAAGCGCCCAGGCATCCAGGCAATGGCGCTGCGCGGCAGGATCGGCCAGGCCGATATCCTCGACGGCCATGCGGGTGATGCGGCGCGCCAGATAACGCGGATCCTCGCCTCCTTCCAGCATCCGCGACAGCCAGTAAAGCGCCGCGTCGGGGTCGCTGCCACGCACCGATTTGTGCAGGGCCGAGATCAGGTTGTAATGCTCGTCCCCCGACTTGTCGTATTTCGCCGCACGCCGCATCAACCGCTGCGCCATGGCGGGCTGGTCGATGGGCTTGTCGGTCTTCCAGGCCGCGACCTGCTCGATCAGGTTCAGCGCGGCGCGGCCGTCGCCATCGGCCATTTCCAGCAACGCCTCGCGCGCCTCGGCGGTCAGGGGCAGCTTGCGGCCCAGTTCGCGCTCGGCGCGCTGCGCCAGCAGTTCCAGGTCGCGCAACGACAGGCGTTCCAGGACGATCACCTGCGCCCGCGACATCAAGGCGGCGTTCAGCTCGAAGGACGGGTTCTCGGTCGTCGCACCGACCAAAAGGATCGTCCCGTCCTCCATGTACGGCAGGAAGCTGTCCTGCTGCGCCTTGTTGAAGCGGTGGATCTCGTCCACGAACAGCAGCGTGCCGCGCCCCTGCTGGCGGCGCAGTTTCGCGGTCTCGAAGACCTTGCGCAGTTCCGGCACGCCCGAGAAGATGGCGCTGATCTGCACGAAGGCCAGATCCGTTTCATCCGCCAGAAGGCGGGCGATGGTCGTCTTGCCGACACCCGGTGGTCCCCAGAGGATGAGGGACGACAGGCTGCGGGACGCCAGCATCGAACCCAGCGGCCCGTCCGGTCCAAGCACCTTGTCCTGGCCGATCACGTCGCCCATGCGCACGGGGCGGATGCGATCGGCCAAGGGCCGCACCGAAGGGGACGGGGGCGGGCCGGGCAAGGGATTGGCGTCGAACAGATCGGGCATGATGCCGTCAGTGTAAGGCGGCAGAACGGCTGCGAACAGCCCCCGCCATCAATGCATCTTCGGGGCCAGGCTGATGGCGACGCATTGGAAATGGGCGTCGTCGATCCACATCACCCGGCCGATCGCCTCGGCGTCAAGGCCGCAGCGGCCGTACCACCGCGGCCAGCTTGCCCCGGTCAGGGCGATCAGACGCGTGGCGCCCAGTTCGCGGGCCGAACCGGTCATGGCCTCGACCATCTTGAAGTGGACCTTGCGGCGATACATCTGCGGGATGTCGTGGCTGACGAACACGCGCGAACATTCCCAGACCTGATCATCGACCGGCGCCTCGGCATCCAGCAGATCCTGCGGGATCGACCCGCCCAGGATGCCCTTCTGGGCGTCGCGGATCATGTAGCTGTAGATGCCGCAGCGCGCCGTGGTGGGGGTCAGGCGGAAGCCCGCAAGAACCTCGCCCTTGTCGTGGACGGCGATCCAGCGGCTTTGCGGCGTGTCGTACTGGTCAAATTCCATGTCTTCGGCCTCGGGCAGATCCCAGTTCTTCTGGATGATGAAGCTCTGCTTGCGGGCGCGGAACAGATTGGCGAACAATTCGCCATGGTTGTGAAGGTTCGAAAAGGAAAGCGTGGTCGTCTGCATTGTCATACTCCTGGGGTGTAAGGACAGCCCCTCCTCGCGTCCCGGATCCCCTGGGCGAACGCCTAGAGCAGACGGTATTCCTTGGCCCGTTGCAGCGCCTCGGCGGTCGTGCGTGCCTTCAGTCTTTCGCGGACCGAAATCAGCCTGGCCTTGAACGCGCTTTCGGTAATGCCAAGTTTGGCTGCCGCTGCCGCATGACGATCACCCTCCGCGACGCAACGAAGGGCTTCTTTCTGAGCCTTGGTCAGGCTCGCCGGCGGCTCCGTCGAATCGTGAAGCCGACGTACCGTGGTCGAGATCTCGGCGATCTCGTCATCACTGAATTCCCGGTCGCCGCGCGCAAAACTGGCGATGGTGCGGGAATTGATCGGACCATAGGACACCGTCAGTCCGAAGGTGAGGCCGTGGTCCGCTGCGTCCTTGAGGATGTTGAAAGGATCGGGGATCGGCAGGCTGGACCAGCGACAGGCGCCGGTCGTGGAAAAGCCCCAGGCAATCGTCGGATCGCGCAGCGCATAGCCGTTCTGGGAATAGAATTCCGACCATTCCTCGGCATAGGTCTGGAACTGCATCAAGGGGGCGGCAAAGCGTATGTGCAGGCCTACGAAATAGCCTGCCGGAGCAAGCTTCCCCAACTTTCTAAGACCAGCATTGATATCGGCGCGAGATGACATGACTTTTTAGACAAATTGCGTTTTGAACCGTCAACGACCAAAGTAGTTCTGACAAATAATAGTTGCCATATCCTTAATGGGACAGGAGATCCCGCCTATGCGGCCCTCCCACGGAATCCGGGCATTGCCTGTCGATCTTTGCCAACAACTGCTGGCGATGCCCTTGACGGCAGATGAACGGCAAGAGGCTGCTCAGGCTATCATGAAATTTACCGAACGTCGCAAAATTCGTGCATTTTGTCACAGCACTACGGAAAACGCCCCGCAACCGGATTGGCTGCGGGGCGTCTGATTCGGTCGCGAGGAACGCTTATTCGGCGTCGGCAGCCTCGGCCTCGACGCGGGCGAGGTCGGCGGCACCCTTGGCCGAAACGTCGCGATCCACGAATTCGATGATCGCCATCGGCGCCATGTCGCCATAGCGGAAGCCGGCTTTCAGGACGCGGACATAGCCGCCCTGGCGGTCCTTGTAGCGGGCGCCCAGCACCTCGAACAGCTTGGCGACATACTGGTCCTGCTTCAGCTGCGCCGCAGCCTGGCGGCGGGCGTGCAGGTCACCGCGCTTGGCCAGCGTGATCAGCTTTTCGATGATCGGGCGCAGTTCCTTGGCCTTGGGCAGGGTCGTCTTGATCTGCTCGTGCTCGATCAGCGAGCCGGCCATGTTGGCGAACAGCGCCTTGCGGTGTTCGTGGGTGCGGTTGAGGCGGCGATAGCCACGGGCGTGACGCATGATGATTCTCCGTTTACGTCTTTTGCTTTGTCCGGCGGCCCATGCGTGCGGGCCGCTCTCCTTGGGGCGGGATGCCCATATGTCGCAAGGTGCGTGCAAGCACGCACCCTACGCTATCTTTCAGAACTGGTCGTCGAACCGCTTGGCCAGATCCTCGATGTTCTCTGGCGGCCAGTCCACGACATCCATGCCCAGGTGCAGGCCCATGCCCGACAGCACTTCCTTGATCTCGTTCAAGGACTTGCGGCCGAAGTTCGGGGTGCGCAGCATCTCGGCCTCGGTTTTCTGGATCAGGTCGCCGATATAGACGATGTTGTCGTTCTTCAGGCAGTTGGCCGAACGGACCGACAGCTCCAGCTCGTCCACCTTCTTCAGCAGGCGCGGATCGAACTCCAGGCCATCCTCGGCATCCTGGCGGTTGGCCGATTCGGGTTCGTCGAAGTTCACGAAGACCGACAACTGGTCCTGGACGATGCGCGCGGCATAGGCCACGGCGTCTTCCGGGGTCAGCGAACCGTCGGTCTCGATCTTCATCGTCAGCTTGTCATAGTCCAGCACCTGCCCCTCGCGGGTGGGCGTGACTTCATAGCTGACGCGCTTGACCGGCGAGAAGATCGCGTCGATCGGGATCAGACCGATGGGCGCATCCTCGGGGCGGTTCTTGTCGGCGGCGACATAGCCCTTGCCCGTCTGCACGGTCAGTTCCATGTTCAGGTCCGCGCCGTCGTCCAGGTGGCAGATGACGTGATCGCGGTTCAGCACCGTGATCCCGGCCGTTTCCTGGATGTCGCCGGCCTTGACCTCGCCCGGGCCCTTGGCGGACAGGGTCAGGCGCTTGGGCCCTTCCACGTCCATCTTCAGCGTCACGCCCTTGAGGTTCAGGACGATGTCGGTAACGTCCTCGCGGACGCCGGCGACGCTGCTGAATTCATGCAGGACGTTGTCGATCTGGACCGAGGTGATGGCCCCGCCCTGCAGCGACGACAGCAGCACGCGGCGCAGCGCGTTGCCCAGGGTCAGGCCGAAACCACGTTCCAGCGGTTCGGCGACCAGCGTGGCGGTGCGGGTGGCATCCGCGCCCGGCTTGACGACCAGCTGAGTCGGCTTGATCAGCTCGGCCCAATTCTTGTGGATCATGCGTTTGCCTCCATTCTTGTCCCCGGCCCATGTCCTTGGCCGGAAACGCCCGAGGTTGAAAACGTAAAGACCGAACCGCGCGAAGCCGCGCGGTCCGGGTAAGCATCATCTGAAAATCAGACGCGGCGGCGCTTCGGCGGACGGCAGCCGTTATGCGCGATCGGCGTCACGTCGCGGATCGCGGTGATGTTGAAGCCAACCGAGGCCAGCGCGCGCAGCGCCGATTCACGGCCTGAACCGGGGCCCTGGACTTCGACTTCCAGCGTACGGACGCCGTGTTCCTGTGCCTTGCGGCCTGCGTCTTCGGCGGCCATCTGGGCGGCATAGGGGGTCGATTTGCGCGAGCCCTTGAAGCCCATGGTGCCGGCGGACGACCACGAGATCGCGTTGCCCTGCACGTCGGAAATCAGGATTTTCGTGTTGTTGAAGCTGGAATTCACATGCGCAACGCCGGTGGCGATGTTCTTGCGTTCCTTGCGCTTCATGCGGGTCTTGTCGCGTGCCATATCCGTTACCCCTTATTTCTTCTTGCCAGCGATGGGCTTCGCCGGGCCCTTGCGGGTGCGGGCATTGGTATGGGTGCGCTGACCGCGGACCGGCAGGCCGCGACGGTGGCGCAAGCCACGATACGAACCCAGGTCCATCATCCGCTTGATGTTCATCTGGGTTTCACGACGCAGGTCGCCTTCGACGGTCAGGTTGGCGTCGATGTATTCGCGGATCTGCAGAACTTCGGCGTCCGACAGGTCGTTGACGCGGCGCGCGCGGTCGATGCCGACGGCTTCGCAGATCTGTTCGGCATACATCGGGCCGATGCCGTGGATATAGGTCAGTGCGATCGGGACGCGTTTCCCGGTCGGAATGTTGACGCCAGCAATACGAGCCACGCGTTATCCTTTATCGGTTGCGGTTCCGTAGCACCGGAACCTTTTTTCACAACGGAAGGCCCGAAAGCCATGCCTTCGGGCCGCTGATGGTCCACCCCTGAAGGGTGATTCTCTTGCGAGATGACGTGACTTAAAGGCCGTTGACTGTGGCGTCAAGTGCCGGTCGCGATTTCGCTTGACGCGGGCAGGACGGTCTCGATCTGTGCGGCCACATCATCCATGGCGGCAAGACCGTCGACCGGCGCCAGCTTCCCCTTGGCATAGTAATAGCCGATCAGGGGCGAGGTCTTCTTGTAGTATTCCAGAAGCCGCGTCTTCAGGCTTTCCTCGTTGTCGTCGGCACGCCGCTTCAGGTCGGTCGATCCGCAGACGTCGCAGACCCCTTGCTTTGCAACCGGCTTGGTTTCGTCGTGATACACCTCGCCGCAGTTGCCGCAGGTATAGCGGCCGGTGATGCGGCGGACCAAGGCCTCGTCATCCACCTGCATCTCGACCACGGCGTCCAGCACCATGCCGGTCTCGTCCAGCAACTGGCCAAGCGCGTCGGCTTGCGCCAGTGTCCGGGGGAAGCCGTCGAAGATGAAGCCGTTGCCGCCTTCCGACAGTCTTTCGCGGATCAGGCCGATGACGATCTCGTCGGTGACAAGTTGGCCCCGGTCCATGACCTCGGCCACGCGCTTGCCCATCTCGGTTCCCGAAGACCGGGCCGCGCGCAGCATGTCGCCGGTAGAGAGCTGCACCAGCCCGCGTTCCTCGACCAGCTTGCGGGCCTGGGTTCCCTTGCCGGCACCGGGCGGTCCCAGCAGAATGATATTGATCGTCATCTAAGGTCTGTCCCCCTCGTCAGCCCTTGGGGCCGTTAGCGGCGCGACGGTGCGCGACGCGGCTTTGCGCTTCCCTCTTTGCGTTTACCACGCAGTTGGGATTTCTCAATCAGGCCTTCGTACTGATGCGCCAGAAGATGGCTTTGCACCTGGTTGATCGTGTCCATCGTCACCGACACCACGATCAGGACCGAGGTTCCGCCGAAGTAGAACGGGATCGACCACTGGTGGCGCAGGATTTCGGGAAGCAGACAGACCGCCGCCAGATAGGCCGCGCCGATCACCAGCACGCGGTTGACGACATAATCCAGGTATTCCTCGGTCCGCTTGCCCGGACGGATGCCCGGGATGAAGCCGCCCTGGTTCTTCAGGTTCTCGGCCACGTCGTCGGATTTGAAGCTGACGTTCTGGGTATAGAAATAGGCGAAGAAGACGATCATCGCCGCGAAGAAGATCAGGTAAAGCGGCTGGCCCGGGCCGAAATAGGCCAGGATCGTGGACATGATCGGACCCGTCTGGTTGCCCGAGAAGGTCGAGATCGTGATCGGCAGCAAGAGCAGCGAGGACGCGAAGATCGCCGGGATGACGCCCGCCGGGTTCACCTTGATCGGCAGGTGGCTGGACTGGCCGTCATAGATCTTCATGCCGACCTGGCGCCGCGGGTACTGGATGCGGATCTTGCGCAGCGCGCGTTCCATGAAGACCACGAAGGCGATCACGGCAACAACCATCACGATCACGCCCAGGATCACCGGGGTCGAGATCGCGCCCGACCGGCCCTGCGCGAAGAAGCTGGCCAAGGCCGCCGGAATTTCCGCGACGATGCCCACGAAGATGATCAGAGAGATGCCGTTGCCGATGCCGCGTGCGGTGATCTGTTCGCCCAGCCACATCAGGAACATGGTGCCGCCGACCAGGGTGATGACCACGGATGCCTGGAAGAACAGGCCCGGATCATGCGCAAGGCCGCCGGCTTCCAGCGACTTCGCCAGGCCGTAAGCCTGGAACAGCGCCAGGGCCACGGTGCCATAGCGGGTGTACTGGTTGATCTTCTTGCGCCCTTGCTCGCCTTCCTTCTTCAGCTGTTCCAGCGAAGGCACCATTGAGGTCAGAAGCTGCACGATGATCGAGGCCGAGATATAGGGCATGATCCCCAGGGCGAAGACACCCATGCGGCCAAGCGCGCCGCCGGTGAACATCGACAGGATGCCGCCGATGCCCGACTGGGCCTGGTCCATGAAGTTGCGCAGCGCCGCGCCGTCGATGCCCGGCACGGGAATATAGGTGCCCAGGCGATAGATGATCAGCAGGCCGATCGTGAACCAGATACGCTGGCGAAGTTCCGTGGCCTTGCCGAATGCGCTCCATGAAAGGTTCGCGGCCATCTGTTCTGCGGCTGACGCCATGTGTTTTACGTCCCGTGTCATGACAGCGCCGCCGACCCGTTTCCGGGGACCGGCGGCGCCAGGAAAACCTGTTCGCTATCTATGGGGCGCGCACGCCCCGATCAACAGCTTATTCCGCCGCCGCTTCGGCCTTGACCGGCAGCGACACCTTGCCGCCCGCCTTCTCGACCGCCTCGACCGCCGATTTCGACGCGCCGGTGACGGTGATGGTCAGGGCCGAGGTCAGCTCGCCCTTGGCCAGCAGACGGATGCCGTCCAGCTTGCGGCGCACCAGGCCGGATGCGACCAGGGCGTCCTCGGTCAGTTCGGCGGTGGCGTCGATCTTGCCGGCGTCGATGAAGGTCTGGATCTGGCCCAGGTTCACCACGGCGAAGGATTTCGCGTTCGGCGCGGTGAAGCCGCGCTTCGGCAGGCGGCGGTACAGCGGCATCTGGCCGCCTTCATAGCCGTTCAGCGCAACGCCCGAACGCGAGCTTTGGCCCTTGATACCACGGCCGGCGGTCTTGCCCTTGCCCGAACCGGGTCCGCGCGCAACGCGCTTCTTCTTGCGGTTGGCGCCGTCGTTGTCGCGGATTTCATGCAGTTTCATGTCGCTTCTCCTAGGCCGGACGCACCCCCGAAGCGATGATGGGGCGGACGCGGCATGTCAGTTTCGTGAATCGGTGCGCGATGGCACCCGCGGGCGTATAGCGGGAACCGTCCCCTGGGGCAAGGCTTGGCTTTCCGGCCGGACAAGCGGATGTGAGTTGCCGTTGCGGATGGCCGGATTATCAGGATGGGATCAGCTTACGGACCGATTTCATGACCCGCATCGCCCTTTTCCTTGCCACGCTGCTTCTTGCCCCCGCCGCCGCCCAGGCCGAGCCCACCTTCTGCACCGCCCGCATCAATGGCCGCGATGTCCCGCTGGCCTATGACCCCAAGGAACCAGGCCTGCGCGATCACTTCAGCCGGCGAGAGATCCTTTTCACCTCCTGGGGCCGCGACACCTGCCCCAGCTATGTCGTGCTGCGCAGCCTCACGCCCGACCTGAACGACGACGAGCGCGGCCCCTTTTGCCTGCGCCACGACAAGACCAGCGATTCGATCATCGGCTATGACCTGGGGCGCCGCGATGCCTATGGCCGCTGCGAGGCGGCAGCCAAGACCGTCTGCCAGCGGGTGAACCAGACCAAGAACGCGGCCGTCGCCATCACCGGCGCTGCCGCACGGGGCGCGATCAGTGGCGCAAGGGCGCTGCCCGACGGGTCGGGCGCGGTGATCCTCAGCGGCTCGCAGGGCTATATCACCGGGGCGCTGTCCTCGATCGGCGGGGCGGCCGCAGCGATGGCGTCGTCGCCCGCGATCGTCGCGGGGGCCGCCGTTTCGGTCGTCGCGGTGGGTGGCGCGGTCTATGCCTGCCAGGAATAGCCTCAGAACTCCAGCCAGGTTCCGATCTTGATCGCGGGCTCGCTGGGCCCCACCAGCGGGACGATCACCCCTGCTTCAAGCCGTGCCGGGCCGGGAATGTCATAAACGACGGAACTAGCCAGCTTGGCCTGGAAGTCGCTGTCCTTGCGCGTCTCCAGCCGAAGCTGATTGACAAGGGCCCAGGCGGGCTGCGGGCGGATTCCGACGGTCAGGTCCAGCTTGCCGACGATCTCGGGCGTCAGATAGGCGTATTCCACCTGCGTCAGCCCATCGCGCACAGTGACCTCCTCGGTCTTGCCGGCGACCTTCACCCGGGCTTCGGCCGTCATCCAGCCCCCGTCCCATGGCCCCGAAAAGCCGCGTCCCAGCATCAGGGCTGCCTGGCTCAGCGGCAGGATCTCTCCATCCCGCCGGATTGCACCAAAGCCCATGGAATAGGACAGCCGATAGGGCCCCTGCCCGCCGTCCAGCGATTTCTGGTACCACAGCATGGCCGTGGTTTCACCCACATCCGTGTGGCCCAGTTCGAACCCCAGGACACGGTGGCGGGACAGGCCATATTCCAGGTACAAGCCCAGGTGAGAGTTCCGCGCCTTGTCATGTTCCCCCGAGAAAGCCACGAAGACCTGCCCCGGATCGCGCGGCCATGGACCGGCGGAAGCCAGAGAAGCCGCCATCAGCCAGAAAAGGCAGGCACCAAAGAGCCGCGTCACCGTCGTCCCCATCCGGTTTGCATCACCGACAGGGATAGGAGCCAGACGTTAGGAAAGGATTAACGCGACAGGGCGAAATGAAATACGCCCCGGATTTCTCCGGGGCGTTCTTTCCTGCCGATCCCGATGGATCAGGCTTTTTCTTCGATGATGGTCACCAGATGCGGGATCTTCGCGACCATGCCGCGGATCGAGGGAGTATCCTCAAGCTCGCGCGTGCGGTTCATCTTGTTCAGGCCCAGGCCCTTCAGCGTCTCACGCTGGATGGCGGGGCGGCGGATCGGGCTGCCGATCTGCTTGACGACGATGGTTGCCATTCGCCTGTCTCCTTAGGCTTCGACCGGCTCGGCAGCCGGCTTGTTGTCCTGCGGCAGGATGTCGGCCACCTTCTTGCCGCGACGCTGCGCGACCGAACGGGGGCTCGATTCCTTCTTCAGGCCATCCAGCGTCGCACGGATCATGTTGTAGGGGTTCTGCGAACCCTGCGACTTCGCCACGACGTCCTGGACGCCCAGCATCTCGAACACGGCGCGCATCGGACCACCGGCGATGATCCCGGTCCCCGGAACCGCGGTGCGCATGATCACCTTGCCCGCGCCATGACGGCCTTCGATGTCGTGGTGCAGGGTGCGGCCGTCGCGCAGGGGCACGCGGACCAGCGAACGCTTGGCCTGCTCGGTGGCCTTGCGGATCGCTTCCGGCACTTCCTTGGCCTTGCCCTTGCCGAAGCCGACACGGCCGCGCTGATCGCCGACGACGACCAGGGCTGCAAAGCCGAAGCGCTTGCCACCCTTGACGGTCTTCGACACACGGTTGATCGCAACAAGGCGATCCTGGAATTCCGGGTTTTCCTCGCGCTCTTCGCGGCGACCCCGGCGGTTATCACGTTCTGCCATGAGGCATTCCTTGTCAGGTGGCGCTTCATTCGCGCCGGTTGGTTCAATCCAGGTGGGGCGGCCCGCAAGGACCGCCCCCCGGATCATCGGGGCGGCGCCGCCCCTTCCGGAACCGGCGCCACCCGCATCATCAGAACTTCAGGCCACCTTCACGGGCAGCGTCGGCCAGGGCCTTCACCTTGCCGTGGAAGATGAAGCCGCCGCGGTCGAACACGACTTCCTCGATGCCGGCGGCTTTCGCACGCTCGGCGATCGCGGCGCCGATCTTGGCGGCAGCCTCGACGTTGTTCTTGCCGACCAGGCCGAAGTCCTTCTCCAGCGTGCTGGCGGAAGCCAGGGTCACACCGTTCAGGTCGTCGATGACCTGAACCGAGATGTTCTTCGACGAACGGTGGACGGACAGCCGCGGACGGCCATTCGACATCGCCCGCAGTTTGTTCCGAACGCGCAGGCGGCGCTTCTGGAACAGCTCTTGCTTTTTCAGTGCCATTTCATGCGCCCCTTACTTCTTCTTGCCTTCCTTGCGGAAGACGAACTCGCCCTTGTAGCGGATGCCCTTGCCCTTGTAGGGCTCGGGCTTGCGCCATTCGCGAATGTTCGCGGCCACCTGACCAACAAGCTGCTGGTCGATGCCTTCCACGACGATTTCGGTCTGCTTCGGCGCCGTGATCGTCACGCCTTCCGGCGTTTCGAAGTTCACGTCGTGCGAATAGCCCAGAGCCAGCTTCAGGGTCTTGCCCTGCATCGAGGCGCGGTAACCCACGCCCTGGATTTCCAGCTCTTTCTTGAAGCCTTCCGACACGCCGACGGTCAGGTTCTCCACCATCGAGCGGGTCAGGCCCCACTGCTGGCGGGCCCGCTTCGAGGTGCCGCGCGGCTTCACCGCCACCGAACCTTCGTCCAGAACCAGATCGACGTCATCCGTCGCCGTGAAGCTGCGGGTGCCTTTCGGCCCCTTCACTTCGATGGTCTGGCCCTTGATCTCGGCCGTCACGCCCTTGGGCAGAGCGACCGGCTTTTTACCAATCCGAGACATCTGCTGCCCTCCTTAGAACACGGTGCAGAGGACTTCGCCGCCGACATTGGCGTTGCGAGCCGCTGCATCCGACATGACGCCCTTGGGCGTCGAGACGATGGAGACGCCCAGACCCTGGCGGACCTGCGGGATTTCCTTGGCGCCGGCGTAAACGCGGCGGCCAGGCTTCGAGACACGCGACAGCTCGCGGATGACCGGGGTGCCGTCGTGGTACTTCAGACCGATCTCAAGCTCGGCATGGCCGGCTTCGGTGGTCACTTCTTCATAGCCGCGGATGTAACCTTCGGCTTTCAGCACGTCCAGAACCCAAGCGCGCAGCTTGGAGGCCGGGGTGCGGACGGTCGATTTGCCGCGCATCTGTGCGTTGCGGATGCGGGTCAGCATATCGCCGAGAGGATCGTTCATCGACATTGTGCCCCCTTACCAGCTGGACTTGACGAGACCGGGGATCTGACCTTGCGAGCCCAGCTCGCGCAGCATGATCCGCGACAGTTTCAGTTTGCGGTAATACGCGTGCGGACGGCCGGTCAGTTGGCACCGGTTGTGCAGACGCGTTTCCGACGAGTTGCGCGGCAGTTCGGCCAGCTTCAGCGAAGCCTTGAACCGCTCTTCCATCGGACGGGACTGGTCGTTGATGACCTCCTTGAGGGAGGCGCGCTTGGCGGCGAATTTCGCGACCAGACGCTCGCGCTTCTTCTCGCGCTCGACCATGGATTTCTTTGCCATATCTCTTACCTCCGCGATCAGCTGTTGAAGGGCATGTTGAAATGCTTCAACAGCGCTTTCGCTTCCGCGTCGGTCGGCGCGGTGGTGCAGATGATGATGTCCATCCCCAGAACTTCGTCGACCTTGTCGAAGTTGATTTCCGGGAACACGATGTGCTCCTTCAGGCCCATGGCATAGTTGCCGCGGCCGTCGAAAGAGGTGCCCTTCACGCCGCGGAAGTCGCGGACGCGCGGCAGCGCGATGTTGATCAGGCGGTCCAGGAATTCGTACATCCGGTCGCCGCGCAGGGTCACCTTGGCGCCCAGCGGCATTTCTTCCCGGACGCGGAAGCCCGCGATCGAGTTCTTCGCCTTGGTGATCACGGCCTTCTGGCCGGCGATCAGCGACAGTTCCTCGGCGCCCTGCTTCACCTTCTTGGTGTCTTTCACGGCCTCGCCGATGCCCATGTTCAGGACGATCTTGTCCAGACGCGGGATCTGCATGTCGTTCTTGTAGCCGAATTCTTCCTTCAGCGCGGCCCGGACGGTGTCGCGGTAAACCGCCTTGAGGCGCGGCGTGTACTTGGTTGCGTCCAGCATCAGATCACGTCTCCCGTGGTCTTGGCGAAGCGGACCTTCTTGTCGCCTTCCATGCGGAAGCCGACGCGGGTCGCCTTGCCATTGGCATCCAGCAGCGCCAGGTTCGACAGGTCGATCGGCATCGCCTTCGGCGTGCGGCCGCCCTGGGTCGTCTGGGTCTGGCGGGCGTGACGGATCGCGATGTTGATGCCGTCAACGATGGCCTTGTTGTCCTTGGGCATGACGGCGGTGATTTCGCCCTGCTTGCCCTTGTCCTTGCCGGTCAGCACGACGACCTTGTCGCCCTTTTTCAGCTTGGCAGCCATTACAGCACCTCCGGCGCAAGCGAGATGATCTTCATGAAGTTCTTCGCGCGCAGCTCGCGGACGACCGGCCCGAAGATACGGGTGCCGACCGGTTCGCCCTGGTTGTTCAGGATGACGGCGGCGTTGCGGTCGAAGCGGATCGAGGTTCCGTCTTCGCGCTTCACTTCCTTGGCGGTCCGAACGACCACGGCCTTGCGGACGTCGCCCTTCTTGACCCGGCCCCGCGGGATGGCTTCCTTGACGGACACGACAATGATGTCGCCCACCGACGCATAGCGACGGTGCGAACCACCCAGGACCTTGATGCACTGAACCCGGCGTGCGCCGGAGTTGTCAGCAACATCCAGATTGGTCTGCATCTGGATCATTTGGTTTCTCCCGACCTTTGGGGACCGCCACTTGCGGCCCCAGGGTTTCGATCATTTCTGATCTGTGATGATGGACTTACGCGGAAACCGCTTCGTCCGTCAGGACAGTCCAGCGTTTCGTCTTCGAGATCGGCGCGCATTCGACGATGCGAACGAGGTCACCGACCTTGAACTGGTTGTTCGCGTCATGCGCCCGATACTTCTTGGACGAGCGAACGGTCTTGTGCAGCAGCGGGTGCTTGAAGCGACGCTCGACCAGGACGGTGATGGTCTGTTCGTTCTTGTCGCTGGTGACGCGGCCTTGCAGGATGCGTTTGGGCATGGGCCAGGCTCCTTAGTTCGAGGCCGCGGCTTCCGCCGCTTTCTGGTTCAGAATAGTTTTCACACGGGCCACGTCGCGGCGAACGGCACGCATCCGGGCGGTGCTTTCCAGTTGGCCGGTGGCCTGCTGGAAGCGGAGGTTGAAGGCCTCCTTCTTCAGCGCGACAAGCTGATCCTTCAGCTGGTCGGGCGTCTTCGACGTCAGTTCCTGCGCTTTCATGGCGCTTTCCTTTCAACATCACCGGAGAGCCCCTGCACGCAGGGCCACCCTGATTCCCGGTGGAGTTTCATGATGAAGGCCTGCCCATACAGGCAATGCGGCCTTGGCGCAACCCTTTTCCCGCCAGGAAAAGGAAAACCCCGCCAGTCGCCCGGCGGGGTCGTGTTCCCTGGGGTGCGTGCTTGCACGCCCCGATCTTACCAGTCTTCGCGCGCCACGATGCGGGTCAGCACCGGAAGCTTGTTCGCCCCCAGGCGCAGGGCTTCACGCGCGATCTCGTCGGACACGCCGTCGATCTCGAACATGATGCGGCCGGGATGGACGCGGGCGGCCCAGAAATCGACCGAACCCTTGCCTTTACCCATCCGCACTTCGGTCGGCTTCGAGGAAACCGGGACGTCCGGGAAAATCCGGATCCAGACCCGGCCCTGACGCTTCATGTGGCGGGTGATCGCGCGGCGGGCCGCTTCGATCTGACGGGCGGTCACGCGCTCGGGCTCGGTGGCCTTCAGCGCATAGGATCCGAAGTTCAGGGCGAAACCGCCCTTGGCTTCGCCGTGGATCCGGCCCTTGTGCTGTTTGCGGAACTTGGTCCGTTTCGGTTGCAGCATCTTGTTTGCTCCTTAGCGCGCGTCGCGGTCACGGCGCGGACCACGGGGGGCCGGACCTTCCTGAGCCTCGGCGGCCTTGCGGTCGCGGGCCTGGGGGTCGTGCTCCATGATCTCGCCCTTGAAGATCCACACCTTCACCCCGATGATCCCGTAGGGGGTCGAGGCTTCGGCCAACGCATAGTCGATGTCGGCACGCAGGGTGTGCAGGGGCACACGGCCCTCGCGATACCATTCGGTCCGCGCGATCTCGGCGCCGCCAAGGCGGCCCGACACGTTCACGCGGATGCCCAGGGCACCCATGCGCATCGCGTTCTGCACGGCGCGCTTCATCGCGCGGCGGAACGAAACCCGACGCTCGAGCTGCTGGGCGATCGATTCCGCGACCAGGGCGGCATCGACTTCCGGCTTGCGCACTTCGACGATGTTCAGGTGAACTTCCGACTTGGTGAAGTTCGCCAGCTTGTTGCGCAGGACCTCGATATCGGCGCCTTTCTTGCCGATGATCACGCCCGGACGCGCCGCATGGATCGTCACGCGGCACTTGCGGTGCGGACGCTCGATGATGACGCGGCTGACGCCGGCCTGCTTGGCTTCCGTCTTGATGAAGTCCCGGATCTTCAGGTCTTCAAGCAGCAGGTTGCCATAGTCCTTGTCGTCGGCGTACCAGCGGCTGTCCCAGGTGCGGTTGACCTGGAGGCGCATGCCGATCGGATTGACCTTCTGACCCATTACGCTTGCTCCTCGACTTGGCGCACCTTGATGGTGATTTCCGAAAACGGCTTCATGATCTTGCCATAACGGCCACGCGCCCGCGGACGGCCGCGCTTCATCACCAGGTTCTTGCCCACCCAGGCTTCGGCGACGATCAGGTTGTCGACATCCAGGCCGTGGTTGTTTTCGGCGTTCGCGATCGCCGACTGCAGGCACTTCTTCACGTCGCCCGCGATCCGCTTGTGCGAGAAGGTCAAGTCGGCCAGGGCCTTGTCCACCTTCTTGCCGCGGATCAGCGCTGCGACGAGGTTCAGCTTCTGCGGCGAAGTGCGCAGACCCTTGGTCTTCGCGAATGCTTCGTTCTCCGCCACGCGGCGCGGATTTTGTTCCTTACCCATGACGCTTACTTCCTCTTGGCTTTCTTGTCCGCCGCGTGGCCGTAATAGGTCCGCGTGGGCGAGTATTCACCGAATTTCTGGCCGATCATCTCCTCGGAGACGGCAACGGGGATATGCTTCTGCCCGTTGTAGACGCCGAAGGTCAGGCCGACGAATTGCGGCAGGATGGTGGAACGACGCGACCAGATCTTGATGACGTCGGATTTGCCCGACTCGCGGGCCTTTTCCGCCTTCTTGAGCACATAGGCGTCAACAAAGGGGCCTTTCCAGATAGAACGTGCCATAGGTCAGCGCCCCTTCTTCTTCGCGTGACGCGACCGCAGGATGTACTTGTCGGTCGCCTTGTTCGAGCGGGTCTTCTTGCCCTTGGTGTCCTTGCCCCAGGGTGTGACCGGCGTACGGCCGCCCGAGGTCCGGCCTTCACCACCACCATGCGGGTGGTCGATCGGGTTCATGGCAACACCGCGAACGCTGGGACGGATGCCCTTGTGGCGGTTCCGGCCAGCCTTGCCCAGGTTCTGGTTCGAATGGTCAGCGTTCGACACGGCGCCGATGGTCGCCATGCATTCCTGACGGACCAGGCGCAGCTCGCCCGAGGACAGGCGGATCTGGGCATAGCCGCCGTCGCGGCCGACGAACTGGGCATAGGTGCCAGCCGAACGGGCGATCTGGCCGCCCTTGCCGGGCTTCAGCTCGACGTTGTGGACGATCGTGCCGATCGGCATGCCGCTGAAGGGCATGGCGTTGCCGGGCTTCACGTCGACCTTGGCGCCGGCGATGACCTTGTCGCCCACGGCCAGACGCTGCGGCGCGATGATATAGGCGCGCTCGCCGTCCTCATAGCCGATCAGGGCGATGAAGGCGGTGCGGTTGGGATCGTATTCGATCCGCTCGACCACGGCGGCCATGTCGAACTTGGTGCGCTTGAAATCGACGATGCGATACAGGCGCTTCGCCCCGCCGCCCTTGCGGCGCATGGTGATCCGTCCGGTGTTGTTCCGACCGCCGTTCTTGGTCAGGCCTTCGGTGAGGGCCTTGACCGGGCGACCTTTCCAAAGCTCCGAACGGTCGATCAGAACCAGCCCGCGCTGGCCAGGCGTCGTCGGTTTATACGACTTCAATGCCATCTTTCTGTCTTCCGTTGCTTTGGACCAGGGTGGTCCGTTGTCGTCAAAAGATCGCGGCCCCGGTTAACCCAGGGCCGCAGATTTCCGCCTGCTATCAGAGTCCGGTGGACACGTCGATAGTGCTACCCTCTTCCAGGGTGACATAGGCTTTCTTCACGTCGCTGCGGCGACCCAGGATGCCCCGGAAGCGCTTCTGCTTGCCCTTGGTGACGGTGGTGTTGACCGCCTTCACCTTGACGCCGAACAGGGCCTCGACCGCCTGCTTGATCTGCGGCTTGGTCGAATCCTTCGCCACCTGGAAGACCACGCCGTTGTTTTCCGACGTCATGGTGGCTTTCTCGGTGATGATCGGCTTGACGATCACGTCGTAATGTTCAGCTTTCGCGCTCATTTCAAACGAGCCTCCAGAGCTTCGACGCCCGAACGCGTGATCACAAGCGTGTCGCGCTTCAGGATGTCATACACGTTGGCACCCATCGACGGCAGGATGTCCACGCCTTCGATGTTGCGGGCGGCGCGGGCGAAGCCTTCGTTGACTTCGGCACCGTCGATCACCAGCACGCGCTTCCAGCCGTTTTCCTTGACGGCCTTGGCCACGGCCGAGGTCTTGGCATCGGCGAGGTTCAGATCCTCGACGATCACCAGTTCACCCGCGGTTGCCTTGGCGGACAGGGCATGGCGCAGACCCAGGGCGCGCACCTTCTTCGGCAGATCGAAGGCGTGCGAACGCGGGGTCGGGCCCTTGTAGACGCCACCATGACGGAAGGTCGGCGCCTTGCGGGAACCGTGGCGTGCGCCGCCGGTGCCTTTCTGGCGATAGATCTTCTTGGTCGAATAGCTGACGTCGGACTTGCCCAGCACCGAGTGGGTGCCCTGCTGCGCCTTGGCGCGCTGCCAGCGAACGACGCGCTGCAGGATGTCGCCGCGCGGCTCCAGCCCGAAGATCTCGTCGGCCAGCTCGATTTCACCGGCCTTGCCGGCGTCCAGCTTGATCACATCGAGTTTCATCACTTGTCTCCTTCGGGCGCAGCAGCGTCGTCACCCTCGGCCTTGTCGGCCTGGATCGAAGCCTGGGCTTCGGCCAGTGCAGCTTCCTCGGCGGCGGCGGCTTCGGCGGCGGCAGCCTCGCGGGCGGCTTCCTCGGCCGCGGCGGCTTCGGCGGCGGCGGCTTCGGCCAGACGCTTGGCTTCTTCAGCGGCGGACTTCAGCGCGGCGGGATAGATCACGTTCTCGGGCGCCGCTTTCTTCACGGCGTCCTTGATCGTGACCCAGCCACCTTTCGAACCGGGGACCGAACCCTTGACCATGATCAGGCCACGGTCGGCATCGGTGCGCACGACCTGCAGGTTCTGCGTGGTGACGCGGACGGCGCCCAGGTGGCCGGCCATCTTCTTGCCTTTGAACACCTTGCCGGGGTCCTGGCACTGGCCGGTCGAACCGTGCGAACGGTGGCTGATCGACACGCCGTGCGAGGCGCGCAGACCGCCGAAGTTGTGACGCTTCATGGCGCCCGCAAAGCCCTTACCGATCGAGGTGCCGGCGATGTCCACGAACTGACCCGCGAAATAGTGGTCAGCCGTGATCTCCTCACCGACGTTGATCAGGTTTTCCTCGGCAACGCGGAATTCCGCGATCTTGCGCTTGGGCGCGACCGAGGCCTTGGCGAAGTGGCCGCGCATCGCGGCGGTCGTGCGCTTGGCCTTGGCGACACCGGCGCCCAGCTGGACGGCGGTATAGCCGTCGCGCGCAACGGTGCGCTGATCGACGACCTGCAGGTTGTCCAGTTGCAGGACGGTCACCGGAACCTGACGGCCGTCTTCCAGGAACAGCCGGGTCATGCCCAGTTTCTTGGCGATAATACCAGTACGCAGCATCATCCCCTCCTTACACCTTGATCTCGACGTCCACGCCGGCGGCGAGGTCGAGCTTCATCAGGGCGTCAACGGTCTGCGGGGTCGGATCGACGATGTCCAGCAGGCGCTTGTGGGTGCGGATTTCCCACTGGTCGCGCGACTTCTTGTCGATGTGCGGGCCGCGCAGGACGGTGAATTTCTCGATCTTGTTCGGCAGCGGAATCGGGCCGCGAACGGTCGCGCCGGTGCGCTTGGCGGTGTTGACGATTTCCTGGGTGCTGGCTTCCAGCACGCGGTAATCGAACGCCTTCAGCCGGATGCGGATATTCTGACTTTGCATAGTCATCCCTCTGACGGGGAGTTCCAGTCGAGAGGCTGACATCGCACCACGCGGCGCCAGCGTCGGACCGTATAAAAACTGCAAGGCCGCCCTGACAAGGCGGCCGCGCGCAAGGCAAGCGAATCTCGGCGCAATGCGGATTCGACTGCGATGCGGGCCTATAGCCTCTTTGCAAGGCGGACGTCAAGCACGATCGGCCATGTTCCTGATACGGGGCCTGCCCTCTGGCGCCGGGCCGTCCCGCAGTGTGACCCCGCCCCACGAAAAAGCCCGCCCCTTTCGGGACGGGCCTTGTTGTCACCGCGATGCGGCTCGGATCACTTGATGATCTTGGAGACCACGCCGGCGCCGACAGTGCGGCCGCCTT
>NZ_BMIV01000006.1 GCF_014642735.1 Paracoccus acridae | reverse complement strand
GGGCTCGCATTCCGTGATCACGCCCCCATAGCGGCGCACCGTGTCCTTCTTGGCCTGCGGCGCGGTGCGCGGCATCACCACGTTGCAGGGAATGCCCCGCCGCATGGCGGCATAGGACAGGCAGGAGGCGTGGTTGCCCGAGGAATGCGTGGCAACCCCCCGCGCGGCCTGCGCCTCGTCGAGGCCAAAGACCGCATTGGCGGCGCCGCGCACCTTGAAGGCGCCGGGCTCCTGGAAGTTCTCGCACTTGAAGAACAACCGCGCCCCCGTCAGCTCGTCGAGATAATCCGAGGTGCGCACCGGCGTGCGCCGGATATGAGGCATGATGCGCTCATGCGCAGACAGCATGTCCGCGTAGGTGGGGATATACATGGCATCCTTCATTACGCGGCCTTCTGCATGGCGGGAACGCTTTGACGGTAATGGTCCTGCGCGGCGGCGACGCCCTTGCCCAGCGTCACGGGCAGGCCCAGATCCGCCATGACCATTTCCGCCGTGGCGATGCCCGACAGCGCCATCACGTCGGTCAGGCTGCCCAGGTGGCCGATGCGGAACACCTTGCCCGCGACATCGCCAAGCCCGGTCCCGAAAGCCACGCCATAGGCGTTCAGCGCGTGGCTGACGATCCTGTTGGCATCGAAGCCTTCCGGGACGCGGATGGCGCTGACGCTGTCGGAATAAAGCTCGGGCCGCTTGGCGCAAAGCTGCATCCCCCAGGCACCGACGGCGCGGCGCACGCCCTCGGCGATGCGGTGGTGGCGGGCAAAGACGTTCTCGAGCCCCTCGTCCAGCAGCATGTCGCAGGCGACGTTCAGGCCGTTCAGCAGCCCGACCGGCGGCGTGTAGGGATAGCCGTTGTTGGCATAGCTTTTCGCCATGTCGCGGATGTCGAAGAAGGTGCGCGGCAGTTTCGCGGTCTCGACCGCCGCCATCGCCTTTGGCGAGAAGCCCACGATGGCAAGGCCGGGGGGCAGCATGAAGCCCTTCTGGCTGCCGGTCACGGCGATATCGACGCCCCATTCGTCCATGCGGAAATCATAGCACCCGATGGAGGAAACGCCGTCCACGAACAGCAGCGCCGGATGGCCTGCGTTGTCCAGGGCACGGCGGACGGCGGCGATGTCGCTGCGCACGCCGGTGGCGGTTTCGTTATGCGTCGCCAAGACGACCTTGATCTGGTGGCCCTTGTCGGCGGTCAGGATCTCCTCGAACCGGTCGGCCGGTATGCCCTCGCCCCATTCCTGGGTGACGACCTGCACGTCCAGACCGTGGCGCTGGCACATGTCGATCCAGCGGTGGCTGAACATGCCGTTGCGCGTGGCCAGGACCTTGTCGCCGGGCGACAGCGTGTTGGTGATCGCGGTTTCCCACCCGCCCGTCCCGGTCGAGGGGAAGACGAAGACCTGTCCCTGGGTGGTCTTCAGCACCTTCTTCACCCCTTCCAGCGCCGGATGCAGGATGCGTCCGAAGACCGGGCTGCGATGGTCGATCGTGGGCATGTCCACGGCCTTGCGCAGCACTTCGGGGATGTTGGTTGGGCCGGGAATGAACACGGGATTCTGGCTGGTCATGGCTGTTCCTCCTCTGATAAGCGCAGAATACCACTTGCGGCCAGATGCCACAATTTTTCTGGAAATGTTTTCCATTTTGGCGTTAAAAGCCGAAATAGCGTGAAAGACCATGCGCTTGCCATTTTTCAGATGGCGCGCTGGATTTTCGCGGTTTTGGCAATGTATTCTTTAGAAAAGGGCGAAAATGTCTGAACCCACCCGTCGCCGGGGTCGCCCCCGCAGCGCCAAGGACCAGGGCGGCACCGTGCAGGTGCTGGATCGCGCCCTGGACATGCTGGACCTGCTGGCCACGCATCCCGGCCTGACCCTGTCCGAGGTCGCGGACCGCATCGGCCAGCCACCTTCGACCGTTCATCGGCTGCTTCATTCGCTGGCCGCGCGCGGCATGGTGGAAAGCGATCCTGCCACGCAGGCCTGGAACATCGGCGCCGCGACCTTCCGGCTGGGATCGGCCTTCATGCGCAGGTCGGGGATCGTCGAACGTGCGCGCCCCATCCTGCAGGCGCTGATGAAGCATACGGGGGAAACGGCGAACCTGGGCATCCTGAACGGCGATGCGGTGCTGTTCGTCAGCCAGGCGGAAACCCATGAAACCATCCGCGCCTTCTTTCCGCCCGGCACCCGGTCGCCCCTGCACGCGTCGGGCATCGGCAAGGCGCTGCTGGCCTATGGCCGGCCCGAGACGCTGCGCGCCTATCTGGACGGTCCCGGGCTGACCCGCTTCACCGAAAGGACGCTGACCACGCCCGAGGCCCTGACCGAGGACATGGCGCGGATCCGCGCGCGTGGCTTTTCCTTCGATGACGAGGAACGGACGCGCGGGATGCGCTGCATCGCCGCCCCGGTCTTCGACCTGACCGGAGAGGCGATTGCCGGCGTCAGCGTCAGCGGCCCCACGCACCGGATCGGGAACGAGCATGTCAAGACGCTGGGCGCGGTCGTGACCTCTGCCGCGGCGGAACTGAGCCAGGCGATGGGTGGATAGGCAAAAAGGCCTCGCAGTTGCCTGCGAGGCCTGTGGTCAGGGGTTGTTCGTGCGGATCAGTGGCCGCCGAAGAAGGCGAACTTGATCACGAACAGCGCCGCCACGATCCAGGTCGCGGCATGGACCTGGGACACCTTGCCCGTCAGCAGCTTGATCACGGCATAGCTGATGAAGCCGAAGGCCAGGCCGTTGGCGATGGAATAGGTCAGCGGCATGATCAGCGCGGTCAGGACGGCGGGGGCGGCTTCGGTCACGTCCTCCCAGTCAAGCTCGGCCAGTTCGCGCACCATCAGCGTCGCGACATACAGAAGCGCGGGCGCCGTGGCATAGGCGGGCACAGATCCGGCCAGCGGCGCGAAGAACATCGCCAGCAGGAACAGCACCGCCACCACAAGCGCGGTCAGGCCCGTCCGGCCCCCCGCCTGGACGCCGGACGCGCTTTCGACATAGGCCGTGGTCGAGCTGGTCCCCAGCATCGACCCCACGGTGATCGCGGTCGAATCCGCCATCAACGCGCGCGACAGGCCGGGATTGGTATGGGCCGGGCCTTCCTTCAGCAGGCCCGCGCGCTTGGCGACCCCGATCAAGGTGCCGGTGGCGTCGAAGACCTCGACCAGGACCATGACCAGGATGACGTGGAAGATGCCAAAGCCGATCGCACCCCAGACATCCAGTTGCAGCAACGTCGGCGCGATGGACGGGGGCATGGACATGATGCCGCCGAACTGGCTGACGCCCAGCAGGATCGCGGCCACGGTGATGACCAGGATGCCGATCAGGATCGCGCCCGTCACCCGCATCGCATCCAGCGCCACGATGATGAAGAAGCCCGCGATGGTCAGCAGCGTGCCCGGGTTGGTCAGGTCACCCAGCGTGACCAGCGTCGCTGGGCTGTCCACCACGATCCCCGACGATTGCAGGGCGATGATCCCCAGGAACATCCCGATCCCCGCGGCGACCCCGCTGCGCATCGACACGGGGATCCCCGCCACCAGCCAGCGCCGGATCCCCGTGGCCGACAGGAACAGGAAGATCAGGCCGCTGATGAAGACCGCCCCAAGCGCCTGCTGCCAGGTGAAGCCCATCGCGCCGACGACGGTAAAGGCGAAGAAGGCGTTCAGCCCCATGCCGGGCGCCATGCCGATGGGCCAGTTGGCCCACAGCCCCATCACGGCCGATCCGATGGCCGCAGCCAGGCAGGTGGCGACAAAGACCGCATTGCTGTCCATGCCCGTCGTTGACAGGATCGATGGGTTGACGAAGATGATATAGGCCATCGTCAGGAATGTGGTGATGCCAGCGATCACCTCGGTCCTGACGGTGCTGCCGTGCTGCGACAGCTTGAAGTAGCGTTCCATGGATTCCCTCCCGCGCGGCTCCTCCGGCCGCAATTCTGGCGCAGCTTATGGGGGCCTTGATCGGCGGAACAATCATCCCCATCCCGCAAGTCTTTCAATGGCTATTTGAAACCGCGGGCGATCTTTTCCGATTCGTTGATACAGAATTCCATCCCTGCCCGCTTGCCGTGCAGGCCGCGACGCGATTTGCTGTGGTCAAGCTGCCACAGAAAGGACGTCCGATGCGCTACAGCCGCGACTTGCGAGGATATGGCGAAACCACCCCCGATCCCCAGTGGCCCGGCGGCGCCAGAATCGCGGTGCAGATCGTCCTCAACTACGAGGAAGGCGGCGAAAACAGCATCGAGCATGGCGACGCGGCATCCGAGGCCTTCCTGTCAGAGATCATCGGCGCCCAGCCCTGGCCGGGCAAGCGGCACTGGAACATGGAATCGATCTATGACTATGGCGCGCGGTCGGGCTTCTGGCGCCTGCACCGGATGCTGCGCGACATTCCCGTGACGGTCTATGGCGTGGCGACCGCGCTGGAACGCAGCCCCGAACAGGTGGCCGCCATGAAGGCCGCCGGGTGGGAGATCGCGACCCACGGGTTGAAATGGATCGACTATCGCGACATCCCGCGAGAGGTCGAGGCCCAGCACATCGCCCAGGCGGTCGAACTGCACACCCGCGTCACCGGGGAACGCCCGCGCGGCTTCTATCAGGGCCGCTGTTCGATGAACACGGTGGCGCTGGGCTGCGAGGAAGGCGGCTTCGAATACCTGGCCGACACCATCGCGGACGAACTGCCCTATTGGCATGTCCACAACGGCAAGCCGCAGTTGATGGTCCCCTATACGATGGACGCCAACGACATGCGCTTTTCGTCGGGCCAGGGCTTCGGGACCGGCACGGATTTCTTCGACTATCTGCGCGACAGCTTCGACATGCTTTACGCCGAAGGCGCGGCGGGCGCGCCCAAGATGATGTCGATCGGCCTGCATTGCCGCCTGGCCGGGCGTCCGGGCCGCGCGATGGCGGTCCAGCGGTTCCTGGACCATGCGCGCAGCCACGAAGGCGTCTGGTTCGCCTCGCGCCTTGACATCGCGCGGCATTGGGCCGAGGTGCATCCCTTCCAGCCGCGCCAGCGTCCGTCGGAAATGTCGCGCGAGGATTTCGTCGCGAAATTCGGCGGCATCTATGAACATTCGCCCTTCATCGCCGAACGGGTCTGGGACGGGGAAATGGGCGCGGTCCATGACAGCGCGGCGGGTCTGGCGGCGCGCATGGCGCAGGTCTTCCGTTCTGCATCGGACGAGGAACGCCTTGGCGTGCTGATCGCCCACCCGGATCTGGCGGGCAAGCTGGCGCAGGCCAAGCGGCTGACGGCGGACAGCACCGCCGAACAGGCCAGCGCGGGGCTGGACAGCCTGACGGATGACGAACGCGCGACCTTCACGCGCCTCAATGACGCCTATGTCGCCAAGCACGGCTTTCCCTTCATCATCGCCGTGCGCGACCACGACAAGCTGGGCATCATGGCCGCCATGCAGGCCCGCATCGACAATGACACCGCGACCGAGCGCGCCGAGGCCGAACGCCAGGTCACCCGCATCGGCGAGCTTCGCCTGAAAGAGGCCCTGAAATGACCGACATGACCCCAGACCTCCCCCCCGCGGGTGCGCCGACTGGCGACGTGGCGCCTGTGCCGCGCGCGGCGGTGCAGCCCACGCCTTATGCCGGCCCGGTGGCGGGGCTGCCGCCGCAGACCGGCATGACCACCGACACGGCCGTCTTCACCGAGGCCTATGCGGTCATCCCCCGCACCGTGATGCGCGACATCGTCACCTCCTACCTGCCCGGCTGGACGGGGATGCGGATGTGGATGATCGCCCGGCCCTTGTCGGGCTTCGCCGAGACCTTCAGCCAGTACATCGTCGAACTGGCCGAGGGCGGCGGGTCCGACCACCCCGACGACGACCCCGAGATCCAGCACGCGCTGTTCGTCACCGGCGGCTCCATGTCGGTGACCATCGACGGGGCCGAGCATCTGCTGACCCCCGGCGGCTTTGCCTATGTGCCCCCCGGCGCGGCCTGGTCGGTCAGAAACACCACCCCCGGCAACACCGGCTTTCACTGGTGGCGCAAGCGCTGGCAGCCCAGCCACGGTGTGGACCGGCCCGACCCGATCGTCGCCCAGGAACAGGACATCGCGCCTTCGATGATGCCCGACACCGACGGGGCCTGGGGCACCACCCGCTTCATGGACCCGGCCGACCTGCGCCACGACATGCACATCACCGTGGTGACCTTCAAGCCGGGCGGCTCGATCCCCTTTGCCGAGACGCATGTGATGGAACACGGCCTGTTCGTGCTGGAGGGCAAGGCCGTCTATCGCCTGAACCGCGACTGGGTCGAGGTGGGGCCGGGCGACTACATGTGGCTGCGCGCCTTCTGCCCGCAGGCCTGCTATGCGGGCGGANCAAGGACGTGAACCGCCACGCCCCCTTGTGGCCCAACAGATAAGCGAAAGGCCGGGCGGATCGCCCGGCCTTTTCCGTCACAGCCCGTAGATCTGGCCGAACTTCGCCTCCAGATAGGAGAGCAGCGGCTCGGGCGAGACATCCCCGCCCGTCGCCTCCTCGATCAGCGCGCGCGGGCGCTTCAGCCCGCCATGGCGCTGCACGTTCTCGCGCAGCCACTCGACCGCAGGCGCGGCATCGCCCGCGGCGAGCGAGGCATCCAGATCCGGCACGGCATCGCGCATCGCCTGGTTCAGGCAGCCCGCAAAGACATTGCCCAGGGCATAGGTCGGGAAATATCCGAACAGGCCCACCGCCCAATGCACGTCCTGCAAGACGCCATTCGCAGGCCGGTCCACCACCACGCCGAAATCGCGCAGGAAGCGGTCGTTCCAGGCCTCGACCAGATCGTCGGTGGACAGCTTGCCCGCGATCAGGTCGCGTTCCAGGTCGAAGCGCATCATGATGTGCAGGTTGTATTGCACCTCGTCGGCCTCGGTGCGGATGAAGCCGGGGGTGACGCGGTTCACGGTGGCATAGAAGGCATCCGCGTCGGTGATGTTCAGCCCGTCGAAGGCGTCCGACATGCGGTTGAACAGCCATCCCGCGAAGGCGCGGCCCCGGCCCATCTGGTTTTCATAGATGCGGCTCTGGCTTTCGTGGACGCCCATCGACACGCCCCGGCCCAGCGGCGTGAAGGCATAGTCGTCGTCGATGCCCAGTTCATAGGAGGAATGGCCGACCTCGTGGATGGTGGAATAGATGCAGTTGAAGGGATCGGTTTCCACCACCCGCGTCGTGATGCGGCTGTCCTGCCAGCGGCCGCTGCTGAAGGGATGGACGGCGATGTCCATCCGCCCGCGCGACCAGTCATAGCCGAAGGCCGTGGCGCAGATGCGGGCCAGCCGGATCTGGGTTTCCTGGGGGAAATGGCCCGCCAGCGGCTGGGGCTGCCTTTCGGCGCCCAGCACATCCTCGCGTAGCGCAACCAGACGCGGGCGCATGGTGTCGAACAGGGCCGCGATCTCGGCCCCCGTCATGCCCTGTTCGTAATCGTCCAAGAGCGCGTCATAGGGATCGCCGCCATCGGCCAGGGCGGCGGCCTCGTCCTGCTTCAGGACCAGGACCTGGTCCAGCGTGGGCAGGAAATCCTCGGGCGCGTCCTTGGCGCGTGCCTCGGCCCAGATGCCCTGGGACAGGGATGTCAGGCGCGCCAGTTCCTGCGCCAGCTTGGCGGGGATGCGGTTGGCGCGGCTGAAATCGCGCGCGATCAGTTCGACCGACCGGGCCTCGGCCTCGGTCCGGGGTTCGGCCACGTCCAGCCATTCGCCGATGCGCGGATCGGTGCGGCGTTCGTGCAGCACGGCCTCGATCGCGGCCATCTCCTCGGCCCGCTGCTCGACCGCGCCGCGCGGCATCACGGTTTCCTGGTCCCAGCCAAGCCGTTCGGCGATGGAGGACAGCGCCTCGGTCTGGCGCTGGAAGGCAAGCAGGTCGTTGATGGCCGTCATCGGATGGTCCCCCTGACCGAGGTTTCGTGCGGAAAGCGCGCATGGTGGCGCGCCCGGATGATCAGCGCGAACAGGACGACCGCGCCCAGCTGGTGCGTCAGCGCCAGTCCCAGGGGCGAGGCATGGATCACGTTCATGATCCCCAGGCCCACCTGCACCGCCACCGCCACGATCATCGCCGTGAAGGCGCCCCGCGTCACCGGATGGGGCGAACGCCGCGCGCGCAGCCAGACCACGACCGCGAAGATCGCCAGAAGATAGCCTGCCATGCGGTGGACGAATTGCACAAGGGCGGGATTTTCAAAGAAGTTGCGCCAGCCAAGCGCCGGATCCCAGATCAGCGCGGGGATCCATTCGCCGCCCATGGTGGGCCATCCGGTATAGGTGCGGCCAGCGTCGATGCCCGCGACAAGCGCGCCGATCAGGATCTGCACGAAGGCCAGGTGCATCAGGCCCGTGGACATGGAAAACAGCTTGGGTTCCCCCGCGCGGCGGGCGCGCAGTAGATCGGCCTCGGACCGGCCCAGCAGCAGGACATACCAGGTGATCAGGCCCAGGATCACGAAGGCCAGGCCCAGATGCGTCGCCAGCCGATAGGACGCCACGCGGGTCATCCCCTCGACCAGGCCGGAACTGACCATCCACCAACCGATGGCCCCCTGCAGCCCGCCAAGCGCGCCCAGGCCTAGCAGGCGCGGCGCCCAGCCAGTGGGAATGCGCCGGGTCGCCAGGAAGAAGACGAAGCCCGCCGCCCAGACCAGCCCGATCAGCCGGCCCAGCAGGCGATGCGCCCATTCCCAAAGATAGATTTCCTTGAAGCCTGCCAGATCCATGTCCGGGTTGACCTGGGAATACTGGGGGATCTGCTTGTAGGCCTCGAATTCCGCCTGCCAGTCCGCCTCGTTCAGGGGCGGGATGGTGCCGGTGACGGGCGCCCATTCGGTGATGGACAGGCCCGATCCGGTCAGCCGCGTGGCGCCGCCAAGCACGATCATCGACAGCACCATCACGAACAGGATCATCAGCCAGAGGCGGATCGCGCGCCGTGCGCCGCGCGGGGCCGCGTCGATCATGCCGGTCGTGGTGACGGGGCGGCTGGTGGCGGTGGGGTCCGAAACTTCCTCGAAAACGGGGCGCTTGGCCATCGCTTGCTCCTTCAGGCGGACAGTAGGGGTGGGTCAGCGCCGGGTCAACTGCCGCAGCATCCCGTGCAGGATGCGCACGTCGCCGCGGGTCAGCGCCAGCCGCGCCCACATGTTGCGCAGGTTGAGCCGCATGGACGCGGCCTTGGTGTCGGGAAAGAAGAAGCCCGCCTCGGTCAGCCTTTCCTCGAAGTGATCGCCCAGCTTCTCGATCTCCAGCCGGTCGGCCAGGGCAATCGCCTCGGGCCGGGCATGGTGGGGCGAGGGTTCGGCGGGCAGGATGTCGCGCCCGTATTCATAGCCCATCAGCAGCACGGCCTGGGCCAGGTTCAGCGACGGGAAATCGGGGTTCACCGGCACCGTCACGATGGCATTGGCGCGCGCCACGTCGTCGTTTTCAAGCCCCGTGCGTTCCGGGCCGAAGATGATGGCGCAGCGGCCGGGATGGTTGCGCGCCATCTCCATCGCGGTGGCCGGGGTATGTACGGGCTTCGAGAGTTCGCGGCCCCGCGCGGTCGTGGCGAAGGCGAAGTCGATGCCCTCCATCGCCTCGGCCAGGGTCGGATAGATGCGGGCGCGGTCCAGCACCTGCCCTGCCGCGCCCGACGCCATGGCGACGGCGCGGGGGTTGGGCCAGCCGTCGCGGGGATCGACCAGACGCATCTCGGTCAGGCCGAAATTCAGCATGGCGCGGGCGGCGGCGCCGATATTCTCGCCCATCTGCGGGCGGACCAGGATGATGACGGGCAGGCGTTCGCTGTGCATGGGGGGCAGATAGTCCGTCTGGCGGCGGGCGGCAAGCTGCGCTATCTGCGACATAAAGGAGTTCCGCCATGTCTGACGCCACCCCCGACGCCCCGCAGCTTTACCTGATGACGCCCGCAGGCGCGCAAGCATCGACCCTGGGACCGCAACTGGCGGCGGTCATGGATGCCTTTCCCGTGGCATGCCTGCGGATCCGTGCCGGGGCCGAGGAGGACGAACTGGGCCGCCTTGCCGATCTTGCGCGCGAAATCGCACACGCCCGCGACGTGGCGGTGGTGATTGACGATCATGTGGCCCTGGCCCAGCGGCACGGCCTGGACGGGGTGCATCTGACCGACGGCGCGAAGGCCGTGCGCTATGCCCGCAAGGAGCTGGGCGCGGATGCCATCGTCGGCTGCTTCTGCGGCAATTCGCGCCACGAGGGCATGAACGCGGGCGAGGCCGGGGCGGATTACGTCAGCTTCGGCCCGGTGGGGCAGTCCGCGCTGTATCGGGGCGAGCCGGTCGAACTGGAACTGTTCCAGTGGTGGTCCGAGATGATCGAGGTTCCGGTCGTTGCCGAAGGCGCGATCACCCGCGAACTGCTGGAACAACTGTCCCCGGTCAGCGACTTCATCGCCATCGGACCCGAGATCTGGACGGCCGAGGATCCCGTGGCCGCCCTGACCGCGCTTTGGGGCTAGATGTCGAAGCGTTCGCGGGCGCCCGCGGCGAAGCGGCGCAGGATCAGCGGGTAAAGCTGGTGTTCGCGTTCCAGGACGCGCGCGGCCAGGGTCTCGGGCGTGTCGCCCGGCTTGATCGGGACGCGCGCCTGGCCCAGGATCGGGCCTGAATCCAGGTCGGTCGTGACTTCGTGAACCGTTGCGCCTGCCTCGGCATCGCCTGCTTCGATGGCGCGCTTGTGGGTATGGAGGCCGGGGTATTTGGGCAACAGAGAAGGATGGATGTTGATCATCCGGCCTTCGAAGCGGTCGATGAAGCCGGGCGTCAGGATGCGCATGAAGCCCGCAAGGCAGATGATGTCGGGCCGCGCGTCCAGCAGCGGTTCCAGCAGCGCGGCTTCAAAGGCGGCGCGGTCGCCCGGATAGGCGCGGTGATCCACGGCGGCGGTGGGCACGCCAAGGGCTGCGGCCTTTGCCAGGCCGGCGGCGTCGGGATCGTTCGAGGCGACCAGCACCGGCTGCGCCGGATGATCGCCCCCCTGCATGTCCTGAACCAGGCGGAGCATGTTCGAACCGCCGCCCGAAATCAGGATGGCGACGCGCTTCACGCAAGCGTTCCGCTGTAGCGCACGCCCTGCCCCGCCGTGACGCGGCCCAGGCGGTGGACCGTCTCGCCCTGTCCCGCCAGCAGGTCGGACAGCGCATCGGCCCGGTCGGCCGCGACCGACAGGATCATGCCGATGCCGCTGTTGAAGGTCTTGAGCATCTCGGCGCCCTCGATCCCGCCCGCCTCAGCCAGCCAGCGGAAAACCGGCGGCAGGGTCCAGGACGACAGGTCGATATCCGCACCCAGGTCTTTCGGCAGGACGCGGGGCAGGTTCTCGGTGATGCCGCCGCCGGTGACATGGGCCAGAGCATGGACGCCGCCCGCGCGGATCGCGGCGAGGGCGGGCTTGACGTAAAGCCGCGTGGGGGTCAGCAGGGATGTGCCCAGATCGCCCTCGCCAAAGGGCGAGGCCGCGTTCCAGCCAAGGCCCGCGCGTTCGGCTACCTTGCGGACCAGCGAATAGCCGTTGGAATGAACCCCGTCGGATGCAAGGCCCAGCAGCACGTCGCCTTCGACCACGCCCGCAGGCAAGGCCGTGCCGCGCTGCATGGCGCCCACGGCAAAGCCCGCCAGGTCGAAATCGCCATCGTGATACATGCCCGGCATCTCGGCCGTCTCGCCGCCGATCAGGGCGCAACCGGCCGCCTTGCAGCCGCGCGCGATGCTTTCGACGACGCGCGCGCCCTCATCGACCGACAGCTTGCCGGTGGCGAAATAATCCAGGAAGAACAAGGGCTCCGCGCCCTGGCAGACCAGATCGTTCACGCACATCGCGACCAGATCCTGGCCGATGCCGTCCAGATGCCCGGTGTCGATGGCGATGCGCAGCTTGGTGCCCACGCCATCCGTGGCCGCGACCAGAACCGGATCGTCGTAACCCGCCGCGCGCGGGTCGAACAGCGCGCCAAAGCCGCCCAGCGCATCCATCACGCCGGGACGCGCGGTCGCGGCGGCGGCGGGCTTGATGCGTTCGACAAGCGCATTGCCCGCGTCGATATCGACGCCCGCATCGCGATAGCTGATCCCGTTCTTGGTCATGGCGGCCCCCGGCTGAATGCTGCGCACCCGATAACGGAAGCCGCCAACCGGGGCAACGGTGATCGGTGCTTGACCCAATGCCGCCCTGCGATTAACCGGGACGGACGGCCGGGCCTGTAGCTCAATGGTTAGAGCAGGGCGCTCATAACGCCTTGGTTGGGGGTTCGAGTCCCTCCGGGCCTACCACAGCAAAATGCCCGCCGGGGTGAACCGACGGGCATTCGGGCTTCACGGAGCGGAAGCCGTCCGGGTGCCTCAGGCGTCCAGATGCTCGACCTTGGGGGCGGATTTCGCGATCTCGATCCGGCGGGGCTTCAGGGCCTCGGGGATCTCGCGGACCAGGTCGATATGCAGCATCCCGTCCACATGGCTGGCGCCATCGACGCGCACGTGATCGGCAAGGGTGAACTTGCGTTCGAACGCGCGGGTCGCGATGCCGCGGTGCAGATAGGTGCGGCCGTCGTCTTCCTCGGCCTTGCGGGCCGACACGATCACGGCGCCGTCACGAACCTCGACATTCAGGTCGTCGGCGGCAAAGCCGGCCACGGCGATGGAGATGCGATAGGCATCCTCGCCGGTCTTCTCGATATTGTAGGGCGGATAGGTCGGCGCGGACACGTCAGCCGACAGGGCGCGGTCCATCACGTCGGCCAGACGGTCGAAGCCGACCGAGGCACGATAGAGAGGGGTCAGGTCAAAGTTGCGCATGGTCACATCCTTCACAAGCGATGCAATAGTCTGTGCCCCCCGATCACCGGGCAGGCCATGAACCGGCGCCATCTGGCCGCCGGTAATGTCGATTTAGGAGCAGGAAAGGCCCTGTCAAGACCTCTACCCCGGCCTTTTCAACCAGCTGTGAACGGGGCTAGAACGGGCCATGGATCTGCTCTTGTCGCTGCCCGCCTCCATCTCTGCCGCCGACCTGTCGGCCATCGTCCTGCTGTTCGCCGTCTGGTTCGGCATCGGCTGGTTCACCGAAAGGCCCCCTGCGGGCAAGCCTTCCGTGTCGGTGCTGATGACGCGGTTCCGGCGCGAATGGATGGTGCATTTCATCACCCGCGACCCGCGCATCTTCGACGGCAACATCCTGGCCAGCCTGCGCGAAGGAACGGCCTTCTTCGCATCCGCCTGCATGATCGCCACGGGCGGGATCCTGGCGCTGATCGGCAATACCGACCAGTTGCAGGGCCTGGCCCGGGAACTTGCCCTGGAAGGCGGCGACATCCTGTGGGAACTGAAGCTGCTGGTGACGATGTTCTTCGTCGTCAACGCCTTCCTGAAGTTCGTCTGGGCGCATCGGCTGTTCGGATATTGCGCGATCATGATGGCGGCGGTTCCGAACGACCCGCTGGACCCGATGACGCGCGACCGCGCCATGCAGGCGGCGGATCTGAACATCACCGCCGCGCGCAGCTTCAACGCAGGGCTGCGCAGCGTCTATTTCGCGCTGGGATCGCTGGGATGGCTGGCCGGTCCCTGGGTGCTGATGCTGGGGACGGCCGTCGTGCTGTTCGTGACCTGGCGGCGGGAATTCGCCTCGACTTCGCGCCAAGTGATCATGCGCAGTCTGCCACCGCCCCGCTTGCCCGATCATGCCAGACTGCCAGCGTCAGCACCACCGCCCCCGCAGCCGTAAGCGCGATGCCCACATAGCCGCTGGAGGCCCAGCCCCAGCCCGCCGCCAGCGCAAGGCCCGCCAGGAACGGCCCCAGCGCATTAGCCGCGTTGAAGGCGGCATGGTTCATGGCGGCGGCCATGTTCTGCGCCCGGCCCGCGACATCCATCAGCCGAGTCTGCAGGGGGATCACCAGCCCCGCCCCCGCCGCGAGCAGGAAGGACGACAGAACCATCATCTGCCAGTTGCCGACCACAAAGGACGCAAAGCCCTGCGTCGCGGCCATGGCGGCCAGGCTGATATAGGCCGCGCGGACCTGGCCCAGGCGTTCGGTCAGGCGCCCCGCGACCCAGGTGCCCAGCGTGCCGCCGACGCCAAAGACGCCCAGCGCCAGCGGGATCGCATAGGCCGGCGCATCGGTCGTGGCGATCATCGCGGCGGTCAGGAAGGCATAGACGGCGAAGAACCCGCCGAAGCCGATCGCGCCCACGGCCAGCAGCCACAGGACGCGGGGGTTGCGCAGGGCCTGAAGCTCGTCCCAGGGTCGGGCATTGGGATTGCCGCCGACGCGGGGGGCGACCTTCAGGATCAGCCAGGCCGACAGCAGCGCGATGAAGCCCGGCAGCGCGAAACCCCAACGCCAGCCGATGCTCTGGCCCAGCCAGCCGGCCAGCGGAACGCCGACGATATTGGCGACGGTCAGCCCCATGATGACCTGCGCCGCGCCCCGCGCCCGATGTTCGCGCGGCAGGGCATCGGCGGCGTACAGCATCGCCACGCCCAGGAAACCGCCATGCGGCAGGCCCGCCAGAAAGCGCATCCCGGTCAGCACGGCCAGCCCCGGCAGGACGGCGGCGGCGATGTTCATCACCCCATAGAAGGCCATCAACGCGGCCAGATACCGCCTGCGCGGCAGTCGCGCCCCGATGATGGACGTCAGCGGCGCGCCGATCACCACGCCCAGGGCATAGGCGCTGATCACATGTCCCGCCTGCGGCTCGGAAATGCCAAGATCGCCCGCGAAATACGGCAGCAGCCCCATGGCCGCGAATTCTGATGTGCCGATGGCAAAGGCGCCAAGGGCCAATGCCAGAATGGCATAGCGAAGATTGCCGTGTTCAGTCATGCGCGCGTTCCTGTGGGAGATGCCTCAGCATCTTGCTGAATGCAGCAAATACAAGTGTGATGGCGCTAAACCTGCCTTGCAGGGAATGCAACGGTCAAAGATACCCGCGCCACAGCAGGATCCAGATCACCACCGACGCAAGAACCAGCAGGCCCAGCGCCACCGAGGCGGCGAAGCCGATCGCCCGTCCCTGCCACCGGGACAATTCGCCAAGCGGCTGCAGATGCAGGACCAGGGCCTGATGGATGCGCGACAGGCCCGCCAGATCCAGTTGCCGGGCGATCTTCGGCTGGGCGGACATCTCGTCGGCCTGGGCAAGGGCCAGCGCCTGCTTCCGCAACCGGCGCGGCAGCGCGCCGCCACGGCGGCGCAGCATCACCGACAAGGGCGGGCGTTCGCCCCGCCGGGCACCGCCGAAACGGGCGGCGATCAGGCGCGACACCTCGTCTGCCATGTCGCGGATATCGTCGGGGCCGGTTGCATTGCGGGTCATGGCGGCAGTCTAGACGCTCTGGCGGGGGGGCGCCAGACGATCTAGGGTCGCTGCATGATGCTGAATCACTCGATCATGGGCACGGATGGCGGCTTGCCCATCCTGATGGTCCACGGCCTGTTCGGGCAGGGCCGCAACCTGGGCGCCTTGGCCCGCCGGCTGGCCGATGCGCGGCGTGTCGTCACGGTGGACATGCGCAACCACGGCGACAGCTTTCACGACCCCGACCACAGCTATCCCGCGCTTGCCGACGATCTGGCGCGGCTGATCGCGGATCTGGGGGGACGTGTCGATCTGGTGGGGCATTCGATGGGTGGCAAGGCATCCATGGTGCTGGCGCTGACCCGGCCCGAACGGGTCCGCAAGCTGGTCGTCATGGACATCGCGCCAGTCGCCTATGGTCATTCGCAGTCGCATCTGATCGACGCGATGGAGTCGCTGGACCCTGAGGCTGTGGACCGCCGCAGCGCCGCCGACGCCGCCCTTGCCCGGCAGATCGACGATCCCGGCGTGCGGGCCTTCCTGCTGCAATCGCTGGACCTGAAATCCGATCCGAAGGCGTGGCGACTGAACCTGAAGGCCTTGCGCGACCAGATGGATGCGCTGACCGGCTGGCCGGACGACCTTCCGCAGGGCAGCTTCGAGGGACCTGTCCTGGAAATCGCGGGCGAACGGTCGGATTATGTGACCGACCCCGGCCAGGCTGCGTTGCGCGCGCATTTCCCGCAGGCGCGGGTCGTGCGCGTCAAGGGCGCGGGCCATTGGCTTCATGCCGACGCGCCCGAGGCGGTGGCACAGATCCTGATCACCTTCCTGGGCCAGGGCTGAGCGTTCCCCAGCAATCCAGATCGAAGGAAGCGACACCCGTATCGCGGGACACCACGCTTGTTCCACTGAAAGGGATGACCGTGCATCCCGTCGCCTGCTGCGCCGCCTGTTCCATCAGGGGGCGGATGATGGCGACGGATGGCCGCGCGACGAAATCCAGCCGCACGACCTCGGCCCGGTCGTCCTTGTGAAAGACGGCGAAATCCATGCCTTGCAGGCGGATGTCATGGCGGACCGACCCCATCATCCGCGGCGAGGGTGTCGCGCAGGCGCAAAGCAGAAGCAAAAGGACCAAGGCACGCATGGCGCCTTTCTGCCATGCGGGATGTTAAGACCGGGTTAACGCCCGGCCTGTTCCTCGAGCCGGTCGGCCAAGGATTCCGCGCGGGCCGCCAGTTCGGCCATGGCTTCCTTCAGATCCGCCGGAATGACCGGCACCTCGACCCGCGTGGGATTGGCTTGCAGGCGGTTCAGATGACGCTCGGCCTTTTCGGCACGCTCCTCCATCGTCGCCAGCCGGTCCGCCAGCATCAGCCCCGCCAGAAGCAGTAGGCGCGGTTCTGGCGTCCGGCCCGCCTGCGACAGGATATGCTGCGCTTCGGCGTCCAGAAGTCCGGCGGCCCGCTGCAGCAGGCGCTCCTCTCCGTCCTGGGCGGCGACACGGTATTCCTTGTGCCCGATGGTGAATTCGACCTCGGCCATTATCTGCCCCCCCCCTGCAAATCGTCTTCGGGAACCCCGCCCGCGTCCCCGGCGATTTCGGGCGTGGCGTCCGGCTTGGCGCCGTCTTCCGCCAGAAGCCGCTCGACCTCGGCCATCAAGGCGCCAAGCTGGGCGGCCTCGGCGGCGCGGGCGGCGCGCAGCGCCTCGATCTCGGCCTCCAGGGCGACGCTGACCGCCTCGACCGCATCGCTTTCCTTGGCGATCGCCTGGACCAGGGCACGGTTCGCCGCAGCCAGGTCGTCATTGGCCGCAGCCAGCCGCGCGGCCTGTTCCGCCAGATCACCGGCCTGCGCATCCGCCTGCCGCTGGTTCAGTTGCCCGGTCAGCGCGGCGATCTGCGCCTGGGCCGCGTCCAGTTCCGCCTGCAGATCGGCCCCCTGCCCGGCGGAAACGGATCCGCTTCGGTCCAGGAACTGGCCGATCCGATCCAGGGCCGCGCTGAGACGGCGTTCGCTGACAGAGATATCGCTCATCGGCGGTCCTTTCATGGCGTTCCTTGTTTTTGGCATCCCGACCCGCCCATGACAAGCCTGCCCGCTTGGCGCGCCGCGCCCCGCACCCTATAAGGCAAGCCGACGAAAGGACATGCCCATGCGCGAAGCCACCATCACCCGCACCACCGCCGAGACGCAGATCGAGGTCGCGTTGAACCTTGACGGCACGGGGGTCTATGACAACCAGACGGGGGTTGGCTTTTTCGATCACATGCTGGACCAGTTGTCGCGCCATTCGCTGATCGACCTGACGATCCGCGCCAAGGGCGACCTGCATGTGGACGACCACCACACGGTCGAGGACACGGGCATCGCCATCGGCCAGGCCCTGGTCCGCGCGCTTGGCGACAAGAAGGGCATCCGCCGCTATGGCAGCTTCCTGCTGGCGATGGACGATTCGTTGGTGCGCGCGGCGCTGGATCTGTCGGCGCGGCCCTTCCTGGTCTGGAACGTCGATTTCCCGACCGAGAAGATCGGCAGCTTCGACACCCAGCTTGTGCGCGAATTCTTCCAGGCCCTGTCCACCCATGGCGGGATCACGCTGCATGTGGACCGCATCCACGGCATCAACAGCCATCACATCGCCGAAGCGGCCTTCAAGGCCGTGGCCCGCGCGCTGCGCGAGGCGATCGAACCCGATCCGCGCATGGCGGGCGTTCTGCCCTCGACCAAGGGGGCGCTGTGATGCGGGTGGCACTGATCGACTATGACAGCGGGAACCTGCATTCGGCCGAAAAGGCCTTTCAGTTGATGGGCCGCGACGCGGGGGCCGAGATCGTCGTGACGGCGGATCCGCAGGTGGCCGCCCGCGCCGACAGGATCGTGCTGCCGGGCGACGGGGCATTCCCCGCCTGCCGCACGGCCCTGGGCGAAGTGGACGGCATGGCCGAGGCCCTGCGCGAGGCGGTTCTGGGCCGCGGCGTGCCCTTCATGGGCATCTGCGTGGGCATGCAGATGCTGGCCACCACGGGTCACGAATACCGCGAAACGCCCGGCCTGGACTGGATCGGCGGGCAGATCGACGCGATCGCCGCCCCCGGCCTGAAGGTGCCGCATATGGGCTGGAACGATCTGGTGATCGACTGTCCCCATCCGGTTCTGGAGGGGATCGGAACCGGCGATCACGCATATTTCGTCCACAGCTGGCAGTTCAAGGTCGCCGATCCCGCGCATCTGCTGGCGCATGTCGATTACGGCGGGCCGGTCACGGCCGTCGTCGGGCGCGACAATATCGTGGGCACGCAGTTTCATCCCGAGAAATCCCAAGCCGTCGGGCTGAGGCTGATCGCGAATTTCTTGCGCTGGAATCCCTGACGGCGGCAGCAGCCGTTAACAGTTCATTAACCATCGGACGATATGCCAGTGCGGACGGCTGCGTGTCCGGCGCCCCAGGCGGACAAGCCGGCGGGGCATTGGTGAATGGACTATCAGTTTACAGTATTGACCGTCAGTCAACCGATCACGACAAAAGCGTCCGGCGGCGAAGAGCAGGCTCCTTGGTCGAATATTTCGGGTGTCATCGGGCTTCCTGGCGCAACCTTGTCGTCGATTACCATCAGCGACGATGACAACAGTTTTCAGAGCGGCCGCTATAATCCCGACCCGACCGGTCAGACGCTGACAACTGCGGTGATCTTCGGCAATGATGCGCAGCCGACCCCGGCAGGAACGCAGATCTCGTTCCATCTTGCGTCAATCATCCGCAGCACGACGGTCAATCCCGACGGCACACGCGACGAGTTCCGCGCGCTGTTTCCCAGGCAGGTTGTTCCAGGTGCGACCGGTCCAGAGTTGGGTGGGCGCTATTCGGTGCTGTTGATGCCTGTTGCAAAACCGGACGGCAGTTTCCCGACCTTCAGCCTTGCCCGATCCTATACCTACAAGGAGCTTCACACTATCGGGCGCAGCAACGACGCGGTCGCCTATGCGCCGCCCGCCGCAGTGACATGTTTTGCACAAGGCACGCTGATCGCCACGGCGGAAGGTTCGCAAACCGTCGAGACGCTGAGCCCCGGCGACATGGTCCTGACCCAGGATCGGGGCCTTCAACCCTTGCGCTGGCAGGGCGGATCGCATGTGACGGCAGAAGGTCTGGAAGCCCGGCCCAACCTGCGCCCCATCCTGATCCGTGCCGGGGCGCTTGGGGCCGGTTGCCCTGACCGCGACCTGACCGTTTCGCCGCAGCACAGGATGCTGGTCCGGTCCCGCATCGCCCACCGGTTGTTCAAGGATGCCGAGATATTGGTGGCGGCCAAGCATCTGGTCGGCCTTCCGGGGATCGAGGTGACCATCCCGGTGCAAGGCGTGACCTATTTCCACCTTCTGTTTGATCGGCACGAGATTGTCATGTCGAACGGCGCCTGGTCCGAGAGCCTTTTCACGGGACCGCAGGCGATGAACACCGTCAGCGACGCCGCCCGCCGAGAAATCCTGACCCTGTTTCCCGAACTGGCGCAGAAGAGATCGCTCCATCCTGCCCGCCGACTGCTGTCCGGGCATGAAGCGCGGCAGCTTGCCGAGCGCCAGCGCCGAAACCTGGGCCGCAGGCATCTGGTCGAACCGCTGTAAGGAAGAACGCCCCCGTAGGCCGGGGGCAGTCTGTCTTATTTTACGGTGATGCGGCCATCCATGGCCGGCTGATAGGCGCCATCCTGCGCAGCCAGGTAATCGGCGACGACCTGCGCCAGATCAGGGCCGAAGTCATAGGCGTTCTGCGCGTTTGTCGCGAAGACGTCATATCCGTCGCCACCCGACCGCATGTAGTTATTCGACACGACGCCATAGGTCGCGGCTGGGTCGATGGGTTTCCATTCGCCATCCGCCATCACCATCACGTCGCTGATCCGGCTTCCCGGCTCGGCTGCGGGATCGACGGTGTATTTCAGCCCAGAAACCTGTGCGAACCGCCCGGCGCCCTCCTCGTATTGGCTGGCACCATTCTCCAGCGCGGCGACCACATCCGCCCCTGTCAACTGGAACGTCGCCAGCGTGTTCTGGAACGGCAGGACGGTGTAAACCTCGCCCATGGTAACGGGTCCCTGGTCGATCGAGGCCCGCAATCCGCCGCCATTGGCGATGGCAAGGGTGATCCCTTGGTCCTTCACCCGGTCCACCATCGCGTCGGCCACCAGGTTGCCCATCTCGCATTCCCTGACGCGGCAACTGGTGCGGTCTCCGTCGATGGGCGCTGCGGTTTCTGCCACGACCTGCTGGCGCAGTTCTTCGATGGGCGCAGCCATTTCCTTGACGCGCGCGGCGACGGCCTCGTCCTGGGGGACGGAATTGTCCAGAAGGATCGGCTGCCCTTCGGCCTTGGTCAGGGCACCGTCATCGTCGAAGGTCAGGGTCAGGTGCCCAAGATATTTCGAATAAGCATAGGCAGTTGCAATCGGAACCTCGGTCCCGTCAGGACCGGCGACCATGGTCGGATACGGGCCCTCGGCCCCTTCCATGTCGCCCAGAAGGGTATGCGAATGGCCGCCGATGATGGCATCAAGACCGGGCACCTGCCTGGCGAAATCCTGATCGCGCAGATAGCCGACATGGGTCAGGGCAATGATCTTGTTCACGCCCTGGTCCGTCAGTTCCTGCACATCGGCCTTGAGGCTTTCAATGTCGTCCTGGAAGATCACGCTGGGACCGGGGGATGCAGTTTCCGGCGTATCCATGGCCAAGGCGGAAACGATGCCGATCTTTTCCCCGCCGATGTCCAGGGTCACGACATTCTCGACCTTGCCCTTCAGCACGTTGGACTGCGACAGGTCGAGGTTGCCGGACACGACCGGAAATTCCACCCCATCCGCCAGGACCGCAAGTCCTTCCGGGCCATCGTCGAATTCATGGTTGCCGACCGCCATCGCGTCATAGCCAATGGCAGTCATGAATTCGGCGACATCCTTGCCCTTGTAGGTCATGTAGAACAGCGAGCCTTGATACTGATCGCCCGCATCAAGCACGATGACATTGCCGCCTTCGGCCGTGATCCTGTCGCGCAGTTCCTTGACCTTGGCCGCAACCCGCGCGACGCCACCGAAACATTCCCCGGCCGCAGCGGTTTCCGCGTCGCAGGTGCTGTCGTATTCGTTGATCGCTTCGATGCGGCTGTGAAGGTCGTTGGTATGCAGGATATGCAGCACCGTTTCGGCCTGGGCCGCGCCCGCGAAAAGCGCCGCAGCCGAGACGGCGGACAGAAGGCGGAATGACATCGGTGATTCCTTTCGTTCCCATTGGATCGGATCGAAGGAAGATTGGCCCAGCCTGCAGAAAGGGTCAAACACGCGGATGTCCCCGCTTGACCAGGGGCGGGGTCAGGCGGCAAATGCGCCCATGATGATCTACAAGGTATTGCGGCCTGCCGAATGGGCCGATCTTCAGGCAGCGGGCACCTCGAAGGGGGCACCGGTCGATCTGGCTGACGGATTCGTGCATTTCTCGACTGCGGCCCAGCTTGAAACCACCCTGAAAAGGCATTTCGCGGATGAAGGGGACCTGCTTCTTCTGGCTTGCGATGTGGCAACCTTCGGGGACGATCTGCGATGGGAGCCGTCGCGCGGGGGCGATCTGTTCCCGCATCTTTATCGCCCCCTGAAAATGGGGGACATCGCGTGGTCACGGGTCATCTCGCGCAGCAAGGATGGCCACCAGACGGGACCACTGGAATGACGTTGGTGGAAAAACTTGGTTTGGCGGCCCTGCATCGGCTGGATCCAGAACGTGCGCACGACCTGTCGATCATGGCCTTGTCGGCAGGTCTGGTCCCCCTGACCGGATCGCCTGTCACGTCCGATCGGTTGCGGACCAGCCTGGCGGGTCTGGATTTGCCAAATCCCATCGGACTGGCGGCTGGCTATGACAAGAACGCGAAGGCTGTTGGCCCCCTGATGCGGGCGGGGTTCGGCTTTATCGAACTGGGCGCCGCCACGCCGCGTCCGCAGCCGGGCAACCCCAAGCCGCGCCTCTTCCGCCTGACGAAGGATCAGGCCATCATAAACCGCTTCGGCTTCAACAATGAAGGAGCGCAGGCCATCGCCCTGCGTCTGGCTGCAAGACCCCGGGGCATACCCGTCGGCCTGAACATCGGGGCGAACAAGGACAGCGCAGACCGCGCCGCCGACTTTGCAGCCGTGGTCAATATCGCCGGCGCGTCGGCAGACTTCCTGACGGTGAATGTTTCCTCGCCCAACACCGAAAAGCTGCGCGATCTTCAAGGGGCTGCGGCGCTTTCTGCCCTGCTGCAGGGAGTGCTGGAGGCGCGAGACAGGCTGTCATTGCGACGGCCGATCTTTCTGAAGATCGCCCCTGACCTGGCGGATGGGGAAATTGCCGACATCGCAACCGTCGCCATGGAAAGCGGCGTCAATGGCATCATAGCCACCAATACCACCTTGTCACGCGATGGTCTTGCCAGCCCCCAGTCCGGGCAGGCGGGGGGATTGTCGGGACGCCCGTTGTTCGAACGTTCGACTGTGGTTCTGGCAAAACTCTATCGCGCCACGGGTGGCGCAATTCCGATCATCGGGGTGGGCGGAATCTCATCAGTCGATGACGCTTGGGAGAAGATCCGGGCAGGTGCAACTGCGATCCAGATCTATTCCGCCCTGATCTACCAGGGGTTTTCCCTGGTCACGCAAATGGCCGAGGCTCTGGATATGCGACTGCGCAAGGAAAACATCACGCTGGCAGACCTGCGCGGCAGCGGCGCCGTCGCCTGGTCTCAAAGATAATCCTCGCCCAGACCCAACAGCTGATTCATGCTCTGCGATGGTTCAGGGCATCCCGCATCGCCAATGACGCGCGCCGGAACACCGGCGACCGTCTTGCAGCACGGCACCTCGTGCAAGACCACCGAACCTGCGGCAATACGCGAATGATGACCAACACGGATGTTGCCCAGGACCTTGGCGCCTGCCCCGATCATCACTCCGTCGCCGATCTTCGGATGACGGTCGCCATCTTCCTTGCCGGTGCCGCCAAGCGTGACGGAGTGCAGCATCGACACGTCGTTGCCGACCGTCGCCGTTTCACCGATGACAATCGAATGGGCATGGTCGATCATCACGCCCGTGCCGATGACGGCAGCAGGGTGAATGTCCACGCCAAAGCATTCCGAGCAGCGCATCTGCACGAAATAGGCCATGTCGATCCGACCCGTCTGCCACAGCCAATGCGCCATGCGATAGGCTTGCAACGCCTGGAACCCCTTGAAGAACAGGATGGGCTGCAACAACCGATGCGTGGCGGGATCACGATCGTAAACAGCCAGCAGATCCGCACGCGCCGCATCACCCAGTTCGGGCGAGGAACGATAGGCCTGGTCCGCGATCTCTCGCAGGATCTGTTCGCTCATCTCGCCGCTGGCCAGCTTGAGCGAGAACCGATAAGCCAGCGCAGCCTCAAGGCTGTTGTGATGCAGCAAACCCGCATGGATCAATGAGCCAAGCAGGGGCTCGTCCCGAACCGCTGCTCGCGCCTCGTCCCGCAGTTGCGCCCAGATCGCATCGCGATCCAGGCCCAGGTTCTTCTTGGTGCTGCTTTGCATGTTCATGTCACTGATCCGGGCGAATACTGACCCTTCTTAACGTGAACAGCGACCAAGGGAAAGAACGGCTCTCAGTCCGGCAACCGCAGTTCCATCCAGTGAACGGCCAGCCTGACCTTCCCGCCGGTGAACGACCCGCCTTCGCCAGTCATTAGCAGGTTGGCACTGATGTAATAGGTCATGGGCGCGCCAAGCATTCCGCGCGCCCATGAACCCGCCCCTTTTCCAAGGCCCTGGCCAAAGCGGTTGTTCGAATCCGCCGTGCCAAGACGCCAGGTCTGCAAGCTGCCGGTCAGGGGCTGGACAACTCTGGCGGCGGCGCCGATCACCATCGCACCTGCCGGAATGACAAGGCCCGTGTCGAAGGATGCACCCGCACCAACAGTCACCTCCTTCTCGGACATGCGGACGGCCAGACCGGAACCCAGCCTGCCAAAGGTTGCGCCGCCTACAAACCACCCTTGGCCGTCAAAGATCGCCTCGGCCCCTTGGTCGGCCACAAAGGCACGCATCCCTCGCGAGGGGGCCATGAAGACCCAACCACCATTGGTGCCAACCGCAATCCGCCCAGTCTGCCCGGCCCATGGGCCGGTGGCCCCTTGCGGGACGGCCCAGCACTGCCCGTCGATCACGGCTTCTGGGGGGGTCAGGACCGAGGTGCTTTCCAAGACGGCGTTGGTCAGGCCATCCAGACGCATCAAGGCTTCGTTGACCGTCACATGCTTCTGGGCCTGGGCGGGTTGCAGCAGCGGCAACTGGAAACGCGTGGTTTCATTCGTCATTGAAAGTCCTCCTGACAAAGGGGCCGGGGCCGAACTGATCGGACAATTGCGCAACAGCGACGACAAAGGGGCCACCCTGCTGCGCGTTGTTCCAGACTTGCTCGGGCACGGTGTATTCCGGTGCGTTCACATCCGCTTCATGCAGCACACGACCGTCTTGCAGGATGCGGACACGATAGCGTTCGCTAACTTCACCCAATGGAATGTCGGCGCCATCCCAACCGTCGCCATCGACGCGGCTGCGACGGACCCATCCCAGCGTCCGGCCTTGGGCACGCAAGTGGCAAGGGGCATAGGGCCGCAGGCCGATCCCCCGCGCCTGTGTCGCACGGGTGCGATAACTGGGATCGTCGAAAGCTCTTCGGGCCGGCCCGATGCGCCAGAACCGTTCCTGCCCGCGGGCCGAAGGTGGCAATGCCACCTGTTGCGCCGCCCCATCCAGCAATACGACAACACTGCCTTTCGGCCAGACTTCCGGCATGATGCCATCGGTTCCCGCCTGGCCGCGCAGCCTGTCGCTGATCGCCCACAGGTCCTTGTCAACCGGAACAGCCTTGGAGAATTGGATGACTTCCCAGTTCTCCATCGATCCGTCACCGATCGCCAGGGCGTTCGCCCCTGCAAGCAGCGCCTTTTCTCCGACCGATCTCAGCGACGCGTCCTTCAGCCTGACCAGCAAGGGCGCACTGCGGTCGATCACGCCCGGACGCGCCCGAACAAGTGGCGTTTCCGTCCGCCCGATGAAGGCACGTCGGCTCAACGTCGTGTTCAGTTCGAACCCGCCTTCGCTCTCGATCGAAGAATAGGCCACGACCGATCCCGGCCATGGCTTCGCCGTTGCCGCAAGATAAGGCGCGTGCGGTTGCTCATCGCCCTTCAGCAACGGCAGATCCAAGAACAACGACCATACCGGCAGTGGCGGACTATAGCGTGTGGCAATCCTGTCGTCTTCGTTCGTGACGGCCGGACGATACACCCCAGGTTCGACCCGGACGGCGTCCACTGTGATGGCTCCTGCCCGTTCCACCCGATCAATGCGCCAGCGCTTCGGCTCACCCCGGCCATCATCCATGCGGATCACGTCGCCTGGTCCCAGGTCGGCGGCCGACGGGGGCAGAGCGAAGCGCGCCGTGTCCCGCGAAACGACCGCCTCTGCCAGCCACCGCTCGGCGATGGCCCGGCCTTCGGCGCGCGTCAGAGACATGGCGAATTCGCTGTCGCTGACCGAGTTGCCATCGGCATCCGCCAAGCTGACCTCGGTCGTGGCGGTCGTATAGCTTCCACCCGCCTCGACATGGGTCAGCCGCAAACGGCCCGACAGTTCCACCTGTGCCTGCCGGGTCGTCTCGAAGCCATTGACCTCGTCCCCAATGGCAAGATGCTCGTGACCCAGATGCCGCGTCACCTGACCGTCGCGCGGTACGAACCGCAGGCTCCCGTCGCGTTCAACTGTGTCCAGCCCATGCGCAAGCAAGATGGGCTGCAACGCCGCCCGCGATGTCTCGCCCCCGTTCACATGAAAGCCGCGCACGACCCCGGTGACGGTGCTGACGTCAAAGTTCGCCACGCCCGCCTCACGGCAGATATCGCCGATGACCGTGGACAGCATGATCGATCCGGCACGCCCGTTCAGCCAATGTCCACGCTGCCAGGCAGGACCATCGGACCAGAGATCCGTACGACCAGGAAAGGCCGGGTATGGCCGCGCATCCCAGCACCAGACATGCGCCCGGTCCAGATCGACCATCCGCCGCCCATCCTCCATGGCAGGATTGTTGGCCGGTTTAGACCAATAGGACGCGACTGCCTGGATGTACGCCGCCTGGATCGCATCATCACGCTGCCCGCTGGAGTAGAAGGGCAGCGTGCTTTCCGAACTCATGGCGTCCAGGAACTTGTTTGGCTGGTTGGTGGCCTTGTCAAGCGCCGCACAGCCGTATTCGGTGAACCAGATCGGCTTCGATCCGGGCACCCATCCTGTCGCCTGTCGCGACCGCACCCCGTTCGGCCGATCATAATGCAGGTTCTGCCACCAGCTTGCGAGGTCCTTGTACTTCCAGACCCAGGCCTCGTCATAGGCGCCATCGGTGATCGGCGTGCGCCGCTGCGCGTCACGGTCGGCATCGCTGGCATAATACCAGTCGTAGCCCTCGCCCCCGCAGACATTGGCCTCGAGGTATGCTGGATTTCCGACATGTCCCCATGAGGCATCCAGGTGATCTTCGCCATCGCGCCAGTCCGACAGGGGCATATAGTTGTCGATGCCGATGAAATCGATGTCGGGATGCGCCCACAGGGGATCCAGGTGGAAGAACAGCTCTCCCCCGCCCGGATGGTGGCCGAAGTACTCCGACCAGTCGGCAGCATAACCGATCTTGACCGAAGGACCCAGGATCCTCCTTACATCTTGGGCCAGACGGCACAGTTGCTGCACTGCCGGATAGCTGTTTCCCGGCCCACGGATCTGCGTCATTCCGATCATCTCGGAACCGATCAGGAATGCGTCGATGCCTCCTGCTGCCGCGCAGAGATGCGCATAGTGCAGGATGAAGCGGCGATACGACCATTCCTCGGGACCGCCATAGTTCACCCTGTCGCCGTCGCGCGAAAAATCATCGACGGCAGCCTTGCCGAAGAACGCCTCTACTTCGGCAACGGCAGCGGACGTGCCATCAACCGATCCCGGCCGACCCGGAGCTATGGATGTCGTGATCCGGCCCCGCCACGGCATGACCGGCTGTTCGTCGGCGCCATAGGGATCGGCAAGCTTGTTGCCGGCGATCTGCTCCATCAGGATGAAGGGATAGAAGACCGCCTTCCGTCCCGACGCTGCAATGGCCCGCAATCCTTCGATCACGGCCTGGTCCGCGGGCGTTCCGCCATAGATGGGCCGGTCGTTGACCCGGGCCACCGGCACTGCAGCATTGCGGCCAATTCCCGCAACCCGCCAAGGAAGTTCGTCGCCATCGATCTCACGCTGCTCTACCTTGGGCTGCACCGTGCACTGGCCGATGCGCAGGTCGCTGCCGAACCAGGATACGACCACCGATACCGATCCGACGTTTGGCAACTCTCGGCCAAGAATGTTCATCGAAACGGTGAAATCAGTGCCGCCCATCGGCGTGTTGACGTTCATCGAACGCAGTTCGCCCAGGCCCAGATCCTGATGGACCGGAGTCGTCGCCAGAGAGTACTCTCCCGTCCCGGGAATCAGCGCGACAGCCTTCACATCGCGACACAATCCGCTGCCGTCCTGTGCAGGCGACGTCACCTCGAAGCTTAGCTGAGGCATCCGATTGCCCCAGGCCTCCAGGGTCAAATCCTCCAGCACGACATAGGCAAGCCCGCGATAGGCAGGCGCCATATCGCCCTCATGCGCGGCAATCGCCGGGTCAGGTTGTTGGGTTTCATCGCCGTTGTAAACGCGCATGTTCAGATCGTCAGGCGAAATCTCCTCGCCATCCGCCCAGACCCGCCCGACCCCCAGAATACGTCCCTCGCACAGCGCAAGCGCGACTGACAGGCGATAACTGATCTGGGTGACCTTCGACTTCGGCGCACCCTTGCCGCCGCCCGCCTCCTCGGATCGCGCAATCTCCTCCAGGGGCGAAGCCCAGATGACATGGCCAGGCAAACGCATCTGCCCCCAAATCCGCGGAATTGGGGCACCCTCGCCTGCTGTCTGAAGGCGCAACCGGTCGATGCGGCCGGTTTCGACCGCCTTAGATCCGTTGCCCAGCAACCGCTGATCGATGACCCGGCCGACCGTCGCGCCGACTGCGCGGCCAATGACGGCGCCCGACAGGCCAAGAACCGCACCGCCGAAGCTTCCGCCAATCGACGCTCCTACGGCGGACAGCATGATGGTCGCCATGATGGCCTCCTAAGTCTGGAGTTCAGGGAAAGTGGAACCGGGCAGCGATCCGGCTTTGCCAGGGCGTCGTCAACGGACTGTCGATGACACCATGCGCGTTATAGGCATGTATGAAGCGCGGCGCCTGGCCGGCAGCGGACAGGATGCCCAGATGCTTGGCAACCGCACCTGGACGCATTCGGAACAGCAAGACCTCTCCGGGCTCCATCGGCGTTTGGCGATCAATCGGCATCAAATGGCACAACGCGGCGGTCATCAGAACCTCTTGCCCGCCGCCCTCACCCCAATCGGCGGTATAGGGTGGGGGTGTCTCTGGTTCGGTCCCATGACGTTCACGCCATATGCCCCGGATCAGGCCCAGACAGTCGCAAGCGACGCCCTTGACACTCGCCTGATGCTGATAGGGCGTACCGATCCAGGCCCGCGCCATTCTCACGATATCGTCTGACATGGTCATCGACCCGCCTGCGGAGCCATGATCCAATCTTCCGAAGGAAGATGAGGAAAGCCGCGAAAGTTCATAAAATTGTTGAATTTCTGGCGGCATGTCACTGCTCTCTTGTCGCAGCCTGCCGTCACTCGGACCCGATCCCCTGCAACCGGCGCAATACCCAGACCCTGCCACAGTTCGATCTCTCGGACGCCGTTCGAAAAGGCCGTGTCGTTCTTGATCGTGCCCCGAAGTCCCTCTGCCTTGCCTGTCAGAACCAGAAGGCTGCCCCGCTCGAACCACCCTGCTTCATAGGCTGGAAACCCTGCAAAACGCAGGATATGCCCGTCCCTGATGTCGGCGATTGAAGCCTCGATCATGAAGGTTTCGTTGGTCAGGCTCAGCCTGCAGCGCCCGTCCCCAAGGCGTGCCGAACAGCGTGGATGAAACACCCGTCCGCGCGCGGCGTTCAAAGGTTCGGACAAACCGCGCAGTTCCGCGCGAAAGGCGCCTTGGGATCGCACGATCTCTCCCAGGCTGCCTGCGAAGACCAGCCGCCGGGCAGATACGTTTGTCCAATCCACCTCCCACATCTTGACGACCGCGCCGTCCCATCGTCCTGCCAGTACGTCCTTTTCCGTGATGGCGTCGTCGGACAGCGCGCCTTCAGCTTCGGAGTTGTCAACCGAAAGGCCCGTCGCTTGCACCAGGGCACGCGCCGACATGCCGTGGTCCGGGCGGAACTGGATGCCGTCGAACTTCAGCCCTGCATCGTGATCGGTAAACCCCAGGACCATCCCGTCGGCACGCTGCACCATCCAGGCGCGCGCGATCGTGGTCGTCGTCATACCCGCACCTCGATCACCGGAATGGCGGGCATTTCGCCCGCCTGAAAGGACGCGACGGACACGGCGATCCGATCCGTATCGAATCGCACCGGCACGTCGAACTCGAAACCCGCGGTTACAGCGGCTCCCGGTTCCGGTGGATCGGCGAAGGCGATCAGGCCCGTCTCATGATCGACGACATAATGCGTGCCCGGGAACACTTCGTTTCCGCCGATCCCTGCCTTCACCGTATCCTTCACCGGCTTGGTGATCGGCCTTGCATAGCGGCCTGGACCCGAGGAATAGGTCTTGGTCAACTGAAAGACCGTCGTCATCCCATCCCCTGATGCGATTTTCTGATCGTCGAAGGACGGCGCCTGCGAAGGAAGGCAGCTTTTGTAATCCGACCAATCCTTCCATCGAAAGCCGTGCAACTGACCCGCCCGAGCCTCGAAGAACGCGACCAAGGCAGACAAGTCGTCCAGGGACCGCAGACCCATCCCCGCGTCATAGCGGCGGCGTGCATGTGCCCAGGGGGTGTTGCGTTCCTCGAACCCGCTGGCCAGTGCCACGATCTCGGTCCGACGCTCGGGCCCGCCAATGGAGCCGAACGACAGGTTGGCCGGAAATCTTACCTCGTGAAATGCCATCTTGGTCCCTGTCTCAGCTGTTGCGTTCGCCGCGCGCAAGCACGCGGCCAAGCTGTGCGGCAATCTGCGACTGGCTGCGCTGGAAACCCGCCACGTCGGGGGTGGTCACGTTCACCGTGACATTCATGGGACGCGAGCCGCCTCCGGCGGCCGCGACGCCAAGCCTGCCATCGGCACCCCGCCGCAGGGGCATGATCGCCTCGGGCCCCGCTTCGCCCATCAGGCCGGTTGCCCCACGCATGGGAAAATGCGTCGGCTGGCTGACGACCCCGCCCTTGGCAAAGGGCATCACCCGGCCTTGGACAAAGGCCCCGCCATTGGCGAAAGGCGTTGCGCCCGACAGCATTCCACCAATGCCTTGCGCGAGGGAACCGGCCAGGGCATTCTCGACCGGCTTCATCGCCATTGAGAAGACGGTGTCCGCAATCGACCGCCCGATGCCCTTCAGCGCGTCCGTCAGCTTCTCACCGTCAAAGATCAGGCCATCGAAAGCCCGGCGCAGCCCGCCCTCGATCCCCGAACTCAGCGACCCTACTTCGCGCGCGGTCACGGTCACGGACTGCCGCAAGCGGTCAAGCTCCGCCTCGAAGGCGGCGGTCATGCGGCTGGTCTGGCTGAACCCTTCATCCAGTTGATCCAGCGTTGAACTGAACCCGTCCTTGTTGGCCATAGATCCTTGCCCTTATCCAGATGTTTCCCTTGGCCGATCGGGATAGCGCGCGGCCAGTTCCGCCAGCCTGTCCCGCGTCATGGCGGGCGATCCCGCCTCGATCCCCAGCATCAGCGCCAGTTCGGCGGGCGTGAGTGCCCAGAACTGGTCAGGGCGCAGCCCCAACCCTCGGATGCCGGCCCTCATCAGACCGGGCCAGTCCAAGCCCCCACTCATGAAAGGGTCCGGAACGCCCGCGCCAGAAGCTCGGCGGCCGCCCGGCCGGCTGCGACCGGCCCGCCGCCGATCTCGACTGTCAGCAGATCCGCCGCGGTCCCGCGCCAGCCGCCTCCGCGCAGACCCGCCACCAGCACGGCCAGCACGTCGCGGCTGCTGAAACGGCCCTGCTCGAACCGCCCGGCAATCGCCATCAGGCTGTCGGCGCCCAGCTCGTGCTCCAGTTCAGCCAACGCGCCCAGCGTCAGCCGGGCGGCATGGGCGGTGCCGTCCAGCACCACCTCGACCTCTCCGCGCAACGGATTCGCCATCACAGCGCCACGAAGGTCAGCGCGCCAGCGGATGCCATCGTCACCTCATAGGTGGCCTCGCCGTTGTAGCTTCCGGCATATTCCAGCGCCGTAATCTGGAATGGCCCTTCGACCGTGCCGAAATCGGGGATCACGACCTGGAAGCGGGGCACCTCTCCGTCGAAGAAGATCTGGCGTGCACGCCCATCGGTGTTGGCGTCGCGAAACACGCCCGACCCGGAAATCGACGCGTTGCGCACGCCCGCCCCGCCCAGCAACTCGCGCCAGCCGCCTTCGCTTTCCAGACTGGTCACATCGATCGTCTCGGCATTGAAAGACAGGCGAGAGGCGCGAAGACCTGCAATGGTCTCGAACGCGCCGTCACCCGTCATGTCCATCTTGATCAGCAGATCACGTCCATTCTGTGCCGCCATGGCTTATCTCCTCAGCCAAGATCTATCCGCGCGCGAAAGGTCAGATCGACCCGCCGCGCGGCACCGTTTTCCACCCGCCGCGCCTTGGCGCGCAGGAACCACAGGGCGGTCAGCCGCCCCTTGCTCAGCGTCAGGGGCGCCTGGTCCAGCGCCTCGGCCACAGCGGCGGCGGCCGCCTTGACCGCGGCGAAACCCCCGCCCTGCCCGGCACCCGAAAGCACGGACACGACAAAGTCGTGCCGCGATCCCGCCGCAGTCATGTCGCCGGCATCCACCACATCTTCTGGGCCAAGCGAGACAAAGACACCCGCAGGCGCCTCGACCGGCATCGCGTCGAAGATCGCGTCTCCGACCATGTCGTTCAGGGCGGGATCTGCGCGCAGGTGCTGATAAACCGCCCCTTGCAGGGCGATGCTTGCCGCAAAGCTCATGTCTGCTTCTCCTCTCGGGCAAAACAGGTCAGAGACTGGCCAGCCGGGTCGCGTTCCGCCACGGCCTCGATGACGAATATCCGCTGGCCCATCCGAAGCCGCTGGCCTGCGACCGGACGGCGCGGGTCCCCGGCCCTGGCGCCCCGAACGGTGATCCGCCAGGACACGACGCTTTCGGGACCCACCTCGGCCCCGCGCTCTCGTCCCGCCTGCGACTTCATCTCGGCCCACAGCGAACCGACCGGCTGCCAGACGGTGCGATAGCCGCCCATTCCATCGTCCTGCCGGGCAGATCCTTCCAAAGCCAACCGCACATTCAGCTTGGGCGTGCTCATCGGCGTGCCTCTCGGCTGCCGCGTCCTGCCAGGGTCCGAACCTGCCTCCAGCGTTCGATCAAGGCGCTGACGCCGAATGGCATCGCACCTTTTGCGCCCGATTGGCCCCTATCCTCGTAATACTGCGCCGCCAGCATGATCACGGCCTGCGCCAGATCGGCGGGAACCTGCGACCAGGTCTCGCCGAAGCCGGCCCAGAAGGTCACATTCACCAAGCCCCTCCGCGGCACATGCGGCAGGATCACCCCGGCAGGCAGGATCATCGGGCGCTGCCCATGCGGCAGCAGCCGCCAATTATCTGCCGGAATCTCGGTGACGGTGCCCATGCCGTCATCGATCTCGATCCTTTCGACCGAGATCACAGGGGCCAGGGGAAGGGTCTGCCCCAGCCGGTCGCGCCAGTCGTCCAGTTGCATCCGAAAGCGCCGTGTCAGCAGGACCTTGCCCGTGCGCGCCTCGATCGTGGCGATCGCCGCACGCAGAAAGCCTGCCAAGGCCATGTCCTCGGCATTGTCCTGCGCAATCTCGAACCCCGTTCCAAGCCGCAAATGCTCGCGCAGCGCCGCGACAGGCAGCGCCTCGGCCGCCGGCGCCGTTTCCTCGATCAGCATCATCTCGCGAACCTCCCGTCTTGCTGTCCGCTCGTCATCCACCGGGACAAGGCCCGCTGGGGGCCTTGTCGTCGCATCAGATCGGGAAAGACCGCGCCCGCGCGCCAGCCATCAGCACGCGCGGACAGTTGCAAAGCCAGGATGGCCACCGACCCGTGCGCGGTCTTTCCCTCACCTGTTCCCGCGATCCGGGATCAGGCGAACTGCAGCAGCTTGACGGCCCGGAAGTCGGTCACGCCGCCGCCCACGCGCTTGGTCGCATAGAACAGCACATGGGGCTTGGCGCTGAACGGATCGCGCAGGACGCGCAGGTCGGGACGCTCGACGATGGTATAGGCGGCGCGGAAATCGCCAAAGGCAATGGCCAGCGCGTCGATGCCGATGTCGGGCATGTCCTCGCTGATCAGGACCGGATAGCCCAGCAGTTGCGGCGTCTGCCCGGCCGCCAGCGCATCCGTCCACAGGAAGCGGCCATCGGCATCCTTCATCTTGCGAATGACCGCTGCCGTTTTCGAGTTCATGACGAAGCTGGCATTGACCCGGTATTCCGCGCCCAGGGCATAGATCAGGTCGATCAGCGCATCGGCCGGGGCAGCCGCGTTGAACCCGCCTGCGGTGCCAGTCTCGACCACGCCGATCTTGTTGGTGCCCGCTGCGGCGTTCAGCGCGGTCGGATAGGTCAGGATACCCTTCGGCTTCGCAACCCCGTCGCCAGTGATGAAGGCAGCGGCTTCGGACCGCGCGAACTTGTCGGCAATACGTTCGGCCAGCCATGCCTCGACGTCGAAGGCGGCGTCGTCCAGCAAACGCTGGCTGGCCTTGGGCATGGCCGACAGCTCGTGCAGCGGGATCGAGATGCGCTCGATCTGGCCGGGCGCCGTCTCGGCTGCGGCAGCCTCGGTGGCCCAACCCGCGCCCATCTCGTTCTTCTCGACCAGCACTTCATAGCTGGCGGATTCGATGGCCACGACATTGGCCAGCCTGCGCAGCGACGCGCCGGAACGCAGCACGTTCTGGACCGTCTCGGCGACTTGCGGGGCGGCCAGGAAGCCGCCGTCGCTGGCGACCGTCAGGCCCTTTTCCTCGATGACCAGACCGCGCAGGCCGTCATCGTCGCCGCTGCGCAGATAGGCGTGGAACGCCTTCTGGTGGGGCACCTCGACCTCGGCGGTTGCGGACAGAGGGGTGCGGCCACGGATGGCGGTCTTGCGATCAAGCATGTTCATACGCTCTTCCTGTGCAGTGAATTTCTTCTGAATGTCGTCACGAAAGCCCTTGAGTTCGCTGACGAACCCCATCATGGCCCCCTTCAGGTCGGCGGCCGTGCCGCCACCTTCCGCGGCTTTCACCTCGGTCATGGTCTGTCTCCTCATCGCGATGATCGGGGCCGACCCGCCCCTGTTTTCGGACCGCCGCAGCGGCCCAAACCCCTGGGGTGCGTGCCTCGCACGCACCGCAATCTCAAACCCGCAAGGCTTCCGCCGCTGCCGTGAACAGCGCTGCCACTTCTCGCAGGTCGTCCGCCTCCTTGCGGCCCACCTTGGCCTCGGGCAGCATCGGGAAGGTCACAAGCGACACCTCCCACAACTCGACCTCGGCCAGGACGCGGCGGCCCTGCTTGTCCCGTTCCGCACGGATCGTACGATAGCCGATGGACAGCCCGTCGATCGCCCCTGCCTGGATCAGCGCCGCGGCCTCGCGCGCCTGCGCCACTTCGGGCAAAAGGCGGCCCTTGACCCACAGGCCCTTCTCGTCTTCGCGGATCTCGTCCCAGACGCCAATGGGCTTGGCGGGGTCGTGCTGCCACAGCATCCGCACCTTGTCGCCCTTGGCCGCCAGCCGCGCCAGCGACGCCTGGAACGCCCCGGGCGCCACCGCGTCGCCGCCCTGGTCGGTCAGGCCGAACAGGCTGGCATAGCCCTCGATCACCTGGCCGTCGGACAGAACCGGCGCACCGCCCGCGAATTTCACCTCAAGTCCCGGAACCATCCGTCACCCTCCTTTCGGCGCGAATTCCAAAATTCCCTGCACCGCCTGCGTCAGGATCACGGCCACGACGCCATAGACGGTCATCCACAGCCGCCGCTCCAGCCCCTCGATCAGCGCCTCGATCCGCTCCAGCCGCTTCTCCATGGTGCCGAACTGCAGCGCCATGATCCTCTCCTGGGCCTCGAACCGCTGGTCATGCCAGCCGAAGCTGTCCTTGACGAAACGCGACCCTTCCATCGGGTCACGCCCCGGCCAGCGGCGGCAGGCCCAGAAGCGCCCGCTTTTCCGCATCGGTCAGGAAGGTGGCGGCCCCGATCCGCGCCCATTGCTGGTCGCGTTCCTCGGCCAGGGCGGGGATGCGGTCGGGGTCGGGGCGCAGATCGACCTCGGCGCCCTGATGCTCGGACAGCCACCAGGCAACCGATGCCGCGACCCGCGTGGCCAGCGGCAGCACCGTCAGGCGATAGAAGGCCCGGTGCGCCTCGGCGTAATTGGCATAGGTCGCGTCGCCGGGGATCCCCAGCAGCATCGGCGGCACGCCGAAGGCCAGCGCGATCTCTCGCGCCGCTGATAGCTTGGTTTCGTGGAACTCCATGTCGCTGGGACTGAAGCCCATGGGCTTCCAGTCCAGACCCCCTTCCAGCAGCATGGGACGCCCCGCATTGCGCGCGCCCTGGTGGTTCGTCTCGATCTCACCGACCAGGCGATCATATTGCTCGGGCGACAGAACCCCCTGCCCGTCCACCCCCTTGTAGACGATGGCCCCACTGGGTCGCGCCGCGTTGTCCAGCAGCGCCTTGGACCAGGCCGATGCGCTGTTGTGAACGTCCAGCGCCACCGCCGCCGCCTGCATGGGCGACAACCCGTAATGGTCGTCCTGCGGGTGGAAGGACTTGATGTGGCAGATCGGATCGGGACTGCCCGTCATGTCGAACCGGTGCTTGCGCCCTCCGACGGCATAATCATAGGCGACGGGCCAGCCGTCCGCGCCGGGCACGATGCTCATCCGGTCCGACCGCAGGACGTGCAACTCCTCGGGCAACCCTTGGGCACCCAGGCCCGCCGCCTCGACGTAACCGTTCCCCGACAGCAGCATCTGCCCGAACAGCGCCTCGAACAGTTCCGCCCGGCCCTGCCCCGGATTGGGGCGCCGCAGCAGATCCAGCACCGGATGGATGTCGTAGCGCCGCTCGCGATCCTCGCAGACCAGCGGCACCGCCGCCGCCGCCTCTGCGATCAGCTTGACGCAGCGAAAGCCCACCGGGTTGCCGACAAAGCCACCCCGCGTCAGGCTGACCGTGTCGCGCGACGACCAGACTGCCCGGCCCGAACCGCTGGCAAGGGCCACGACACGGCCGGTCGCACTGGCCTTTCTTTCTGGCGGAGGAGCCTGCTTCTCCTCCCGCGTAAACAACCGAAACGCCATCCTTTGCCTCCATGCCAACGAGAAAGGGCCGCCTTTCGGCAGCCCTTTCATCCTGGTCCAAATATCCTCTGGGGGTCCGGGGGGCGAAGCGCCCCCGGCCTTGTCACAACCGCCGCATCTGCGGCCGCCGCCAGCTTGCCCCCGGCTCGATCACCAACTCGTGGATCGCCCAGACCAGCGCATCCAGCCGATCCGGGCTGCCCCGGCCTTCAAAGCCGCGCACCGTCATCTGGCACATCTGGTCCTCCAGCGCGCCCAGGCCGCGCAGGTGCTTGACCCGCCCCTGCTCGTAAAGCGCCGCCACAGGCTCGGCCCGCAGCCCCTTGCCCCGCCCTGCCCGCAAGGCACGGAACGGGACCAGGGGATCCACCTGCCGGATCACGCTTTCCACCAGGTCGCCTCCCTGGTTCACCTCGGCCACCAGACGCTCGGCGCCATGGCGGTCCATCGCGGCGATGGCGGCGCGCGCCCAATCCAGCGGCCCGCCCTTCACCGTCGCGTCCTCCAGCACATAGGCGGTCCAGCTGCCCGGCTCGCCCTCGGCCACGACGCCCGCGACCACGATGCCGCATTCGTCGCTGGCCTTGCCCGCCGTCACCGCCGGATCGACGGCGACGACGACACGCGACAGCTTCGGCGCGCGTTCCACCCGCGCGCCTTCCAGCATCGCCGTGGTCCACAGCGCGCCTTCCACATCGTCCAGCAGCACGCCATCCAGTTCCTGCCGCCCCAGCCGCGTCCCGCCATAGCGCGACGCGACCTCGGCCAGGAAGCTTTCCGCCAGATAGGCACGGTTCGCATCCGTCGGCGCATGGGTTGTGACCGTGGACGCATTGCCCAGGATCCGCTTCAGCACCCCCACGTTGCGCGGCGTCGTGGTGACCACCTGTTGCGGATGATCCCCCAGGCGCAGCGCGAATTGCAGCATGTCCCAGACATCCTCGGACTTCTTCCACTTGGCAAGCTCATCCGCCCAGGCCGCGTCGAATTGCGGCCCGCGCAGCGCCTCGGGCTCATGCGCGGAATAAACCGTGGCAGTGGCGCCATTGGCCCAGACCAGCCGCCTGCGCCCGGCTTCCCAGACGGGGCGGCGGTCGGGGGGCGAACAGGCCAGGATCCCGCTTTCGCCGAACACCATCACCTCGCGCACCTGGTCGAAGGTTTCGCCCACCAACGCCACGCGGTGACAGCGCCCCGGTGCGGCGGCGGTCGGACCCTCGACCATCCGCCGCACCCATTCGGACCCGGCGCGGGTCTTGCCCGCGCCCCGCCCGCCCATGATCACCCAGGTCTTCCAGTCGCCCTCGGGGGGCAACTGATGATCCAGGGCCCAGAACTCGAACATCCAGGGCAGCGCCATCAGCGCGTTTTCCGACAGCCCGCCCAGGAATTCGTCAACGTCCTCCGGCGCGGCGGAGGCAAGCCAGGCGGCGCCCGATCTCATCTCGTGCCTGGTCAAGGTCAAGGCTTCCGCCCCCGACCCCTCCGGCGATATCCTTGCGTAGCTTGTCAACCCTGTTCCTTTCCGCCATCAGAAGACCGACCGCCTCGCGGACGACCTTCGCGGTTTGCATGGCTTCCTTCAGCTCGGCGGGATCGACGGCCCCGCTTTGCCGGGCCTCCAACGCGGCCTCGTGACGTTTCAAATCCTTGACATACGACCAGAACAACCCTTCTGCGACGGCGATGGCCTCGTTCGGGTCCACCTCCGGCGCAGCACTCGCACCAGGCTTCACGTCCGTCCGGGCAGGGCTTGCCCCGGCCGCAAACGGTCCTTCGGGATCAACGACCCCGCGCCATTTCATATCGTTCATGCAAACTGTCCCGCCTCGTGTCCTGTCCGCACGAGCCGAAAACTGAAAAAGCGGCCCTAGAGGTCGCCCCCCGGCCGCTTGCCCACTTTTCCCAGCATGTAAATGTTCTACCCCAGGGCGTTCGGTAAGTCAATCGCTAAACCGGTGCGCGCACGGTCAACCAGGAATTAGCAAAACCGAACAAAGGGTTGACCCCCTGCAACACCCTGCGCAACACCCTTGGATGTTGCCGGGCAACGCCTGCCGGAAACCACTCCGACAGGGCGCGGGATTCGCCTGTCAGACGTCCTTGGTCCCCTTGGACGTGCTGCCCTTCGCCTCGGTCGCGGCGGCGATGGCATTGGCGGCCTCGTCCTGCATCTTCTGGGCAAAGCCCACCATCTGCGCGGCGTAGGCTTCGGCCCATTCGGGGAAATGCCCGGACTTCATCGCGGCAGCACGCATTTCCTCGCCCTTTTCGCGCATCTTCTGGAACTGCTCCTCCCAGGCGGTCTGCATCGTCTGCCACTGGTTGCGGACGTTTTCGCCGGCTTCCTCGAAATAGCCCCGGAACTGCCGGTTCATCTCGTCCTGGCGCTGCATGGCCGTTTCCTGCCACTTGCGGGCGCTGGCCATCATCTCGTCGTTGCGGCTGTTCATCTCGTCCTGCCATTCGGCCACGCGCTTTTCATAGGTGCGGGCATTTTCGGCCAGGGTCGAGAACATGTCGGACAGTTTCATGGCGCATCCTCCTGCCAGGGCGGCGCCCGGCGCGGTTCGCGCCATTGGAAAAGCCCGCCCCTTGACCGCAATGCTGCGGCGCAGGGCGGGCTTTGTCAAACCCTTTGAACGGCTTGGGCCGTGTCAGCCGTCGCCCTGGACGGGACTGGTCGCATCCGCGCCACGCTGCCGCTCGATCTCGCGCCAGCGCGCCACGGCGGCATTGTGTTCCTCAAGCGTGCGCGAAAACGCGTGCCCGCCCGATCCGTCCGCCACGAAGAACAGATAGTCCGTGCTGTCGGGGTTCAACGCCGCCCGGATCGCCTCGCGGCCCGGATTGGCGATCGGGGTGGGCGGCAGGCCATCCACGCGATAGGTGTTGTATGGCGTCGTTGCCGCCAGTTCGGACCGCCTCAGGCCTCGGTCCAGAATCCCTTCCCCGCCCGTGATGCCATAGATCACCGTGGGGTCGGTCTCCAGCCGCATCCCCTGCTCCAGCCGGTTGACGAAGACGCTGGCCACCTGGGGTCGTTCCTCGGGCACCCCCGTCTCCTTCTCCACGATGGATGCCATGATCAGCGCCTCCTCGGGCGTCCGATAGGGCAGGCCAAAGGGCCGCGCCTCCCATTCCGCCGCCAGGATGGCCGACTGCCGCCGGGCCATTTCGGCCAGCAGGGCAGACCGATCGCTGCCCTTCTCGACCTCATAGGTATCGGGGGCAAGGCTTCCCTCGGCCGGGATGTCCTCGACCTCGCCGGTCAGGAAAGCCGCGGCCTTCAGCGCCTCGACCACCTGCCAGCTGGTCACGCCCTCGGCCATGGTCACGCGCAGCCGCGCCCCGGGCCTGTCCGCAGCCGCCAGGATCGCCTGCGGGGCTTCCTCGGTCGCGGGGTTGTAACGCGCCATCTCCTCGAAGGCGCCGGTGTCCGGGTTCATGTCGCGCAACAGCACGGTGTTTTCCCGAACGCCCACCCGCACCACGACCTCGGTCCCGCAGGTCGAGGGCCCGCCCGTGGTGATCACATCGACGATCTGCGCCATGCTGGCATGGGGCGGCACCAGATAGCTGCCGAATTTCAGATCGCGCGCGCGGTCCAGATAATCCGTCCCGGCCCGGAAGACATAGGAATTGCTGATCGCGCCCTGTTCCACAAGCTGCTGGCTGACCGCGTTCAGGCTTGCCCCCGGCGCCACCTGCACGCATTGCGCGACAGCACTTGGCCCCGGCCCGCTGAACTGGTGCTTGCCCCAGGCCACCGCCGCGGCCGCGGCGATCAGCAGCACGATCAGCAGCGTCAGGAAGTTCGAGGCGATGTTGCGCCAGATCATCCCCGGACCGCCCCCAGGACCAGCGAGGCGTTCGTGCCGCCAAAGCCGAAGCTGTTGGACAGCGCCACATCGACCTTGCGCCGCACGGCCGCATTGGCCGCCAGATCCAGCTTCGGCTCGACCGCGGGGTTGTCCAGGTTGATCGTCGGCGGGCAAATCCCGTCGCGGATCGCCAGCACGCAGAAGATCGCCTCGACAGCGCCCGCCGCGCCCAGCAGGTGGCCGATGCTCGACTTCGTGGACGACATCACCACGTTCGGCGCGTGATCGCCCAGCAGGCGCTCCACCGCGCCAAGCTCGATCGTGTCGGCCATGGTGCTGGTGCCATGCGCGTTGATGTAGTCAACCGCCGAAGGCTCCAGCCCCGCATTCTTCAGCGCGTTGCGCATCGCGCGGAAGCCGCCATCGCCATCCTCGCTGGGCGCGGTGATGTGATAGGCATCGCCCGACAGGCCATAGCCCAGAATTTCAGCGTAAATCTTCGCCCCGCGCGCCTTGGCGTGTTCGTATTCCTCCAGCACCAGGCAGCCGGCGCCCTCGCCCATGACAAAGCCGTCCCGGTCCACGTCATAGGGGCGGCTGGCCGACTGCGGATCGTTGTCGCGCTTGGTGGACAGCGCCTTGCAGGCGTTGAAGCCCGCGATGCCGATCTCGCTGATGGGGCTTTCGGCGCCGCCCGCGACCATCACGTCGGCATCGCCCAGCATGATCAGCCGCGCCGCGTCCCCGATGGCGTGCGCCCCGGTGGAACAGGCGGTCACGACCGCATGGTTCGGCCCCTTGAAGCCGAAGCGGATCGACACCTGCCCCGACACCAGGTTGATCAGCGCGCCGGGAATGAAGAAGGGCGACACCCGCTTCGGCCCGCGTTCCTTGATCAGCACCGCCGTTTCCGCGATTGAGGTCAGCCCGCCGATCCCCGATCCGATCATCACGCCGGTCCGCTCGCGGTCCTCCTCGGTCTGCGGCTCCCAGCCCGAATCCTTCACCGCCTGCTCGGCCGCGGCCATGCCGTACAGGATGAAGTCATCGACCTTGCGCCGGTCCTTCGGCTCCATCCAGTCGTCGGGGTTGAAGCTGCCGTCGCTGCCGTCGCCGAAGGGGATCTCGCAGGCGTATTTCGTCACCACGTCCTTGGAATCAAAGCGCGTGATCGGCCCCGCGCCGGACTGCCCGGCCAGCAGCCGTTCCCATGTCGCCTCGACGCCGCAGGCCAGCGGCGTGACCATGCCCAATCCGGTGACAACAACCCTGCGCATCCGCAATGTCCTTCAAACTGCAAATCTGTCGCAGACCTGATACACGCGCCGGCAGAACCGCGCAACGCCGGGGCTGCCGACCAGCGGCACTTTGCATTGGACCTCAAATATCCTCGGGGGGTCCGGGGGGCGAAGCGCCCCCGGCTTTCGCGGGACGCAAACTCAGATCAGACCCTCGGCCCTGAAATCCGCCCGCAGATCGCGCTCGGGCCGCGGCCCCACATGCCCGATCGCCTCGGCCGCGGCGATGCAGCCCATCCGCCCCGCCACCGCCAGCGGCGCACCCGTTGCCAGCCCATAGATCAGCCCCGCCGCGAACTGGTCCCCCGCCCCGGTCGCATCCACCGGCACGACGCGGTGGACCGGCGCGCTCACCCGTTCCCCGTCGCGGATCAGGATCGCATCTTCGCCCGACCGCGTGCAGATCACCGTCCCGCAATCGGCCTGGGCCAGCCGCAGGGCCTCCTCCAGATCCGTGACCTGGTAAAGCGAGGTCCATTCATGGACATTGCCGATGACGTAATCCATCGGCCCCGCCACCAGGCGGCGGAAATCCTCGCGATGGCGGTCCACGCAGAACGGGTCCGACAGCGCGATCCCCGCCTGCCCGCCCGCCTCGTGGCAGGACTTCGCGGCCTTCAGGAACGCCTCCTTCCCCTTGGGCTTGTCGAACAGGTATCCTTCAAGGAACAGCCATCCAGCCCCTTGAAAAACGGATGGATTCACGTCGTCCGGCCCCAGTTCGGCGGAAATCCCCAGATAGGTGTTCATCGACCGTTCGCCATCCGGCGTGACCAGGATGATGCTCCGCGATGTCGGCAACTGCTCGCCCGCGACCGGCGGGTTGACGAAGACCGTCCCCGCCGCCTCGGTCTGCTCGGCATAGGACAGGCCCAGCGGATCGTCCGCCACCCGCCCGATAAAGGCCGTCCGCAGCCCCAGCATCCCGATCCCCGCCAGCGTGTTGGCGACCGACCCGCCCGGCACCAGCTTCGACTGCGCGCGCCCCGGCCCGTGATCGTCCGCCTGCGCGGCCATCAGGTATTCCGACCGCTCGCGCTCGATCAGCTGCATGATGCCCTTCCGCACCCCCAGCGCCGCCAGCCGGTCCTCGGCCACGGGCGAGATCACGTCCATCACCGCATTGCCGATGCCGATCACATAGGGGGTGGTCATGCGGTCTTCTCCTCGTATGGGCACAGGTCGTAGATGGGGCAGACCGCGCAACGCGGGCGCCGGGCCTGGCAGATGTATCGGCCATGCAGGATCAGCCAGTGATGGGCATTGTCCTGGAAGCGGGCGGGCACGTTGTCCTCGATGGCGCGCTCGACCTCGTCCACGTCGCGGCCGGGGGCGATGCGGGTGCGGTTGCCCACCCGGAAGATATGCGTATCGACCGCCTGCGCAGGATGGCCGAAGGCGCTGTTCAGGACCACGTTCGCGGTCTTGCGCCCCACGCCGGGCAGGCGCATCAGGGCGGCACGGCTGTCGGGAACCTCGCCGCCGAATTCCTCGACCAGGATGCGGGACAGGGCGATGACGTTCTTGGCCTTCTGGCGGAACAGGCCGATCGTCTTGATATGCTCGGTCACGCCCTCAAGGCCCAGGTCCAGCATCTTCTGCGGCGTGTCGGCGATGGCGAACAGCCCGCGCGTAGCCTTGTTCACGCCCACATCGGTCGCCTGGGCCGACAAGGCGACGGCCACGACCAGCGTGAAGGGGTTGGAAAACTCCAGCTCGGTCACCGGCTGCGGATTGGCGCTTGCCAGGCGCGAAAAGATCGCGACCTGCTGGGCAAAGGGCAAGGGAGGGGCAAGGCGGCGGGGCTGGACCATGGCCCGACGCTTTTGACCGGCCCGGGACAGCAATGCAAGCCCGGCCTGCAAGGGCGGGTTTTTCCGCCACTCCAACGCCTTCCACGCAGCCGTGACTTCCCTTTCGCCCGGAACTGGGCCAGCTTCGCGCACGTTTGACGGCAGATGCGAATTTGCCGCATGTTCACGTCGCAAGACCATGAAAGGAACTCCCATGAACCTTCGCGTCACCTCTCTCCTCGCCGCCGGGGGCCTTGTGGCACTTGGCGCCTGCGCCCCCATGGACGGCACCGGCACGGGCACCAGCGGCATGAGCCGCACGCAGCAAGGCGCACTTGCCGGCGCCGCCGTGGGGGCCGTCCTGGGCGCGACCCGCGACGACGACAGCAACAACGAAGGCCGCGACGCGGCGCGCGGCGCGATCGTCGGCGGCATCGCCGGGGCCGTCGCGGGCAACATCCTCGACCGCCAGGCGCAGGCGCTGCAGCAGTCGCTGTCGAACCCGAACATCCAGGTCATCAACCGCGGCTCCTACCTGCAGGTCGTAATGCCCGAAGGGATCCTGTTCGCCACCGGCTCGGCCGCCGTGTCGGGCGCCGCGCAGAACGACCTTTATGCCGTCGCGCGCAACCTGAACCAGTATCCCAACAGCCGGGTCGAGGTCGTGGGCCACACCGACAACACCGGCAGCGCGGCGCTGAATGCCGACCTGTCGCAGCGCCGCGCCCAGTCCGTCGCGGGCATCCTGTCCGCAGCGGGCGTGTCGCCGCAGCGCCTGATCGCCAGCGGGGCAGGCTTCAGCCAGCCCATCGCCTCCAACGACACCGCCGCCGGCCGCGCGCAGAACCGCCGGGTCGAGATCCTGATCCGCCCGACCCGCTGACCGTCAGCCGCACGAAACGCGCAGGCAAAGCAAAACCCCCGGTCTTTCGACCGGGGGTTTTTCGCAATTGCTGTTCCTGCGATCTCAGTTCAACCGGCGCGCCACGTCGTCGATGGCTTCGTCGATCCCTGCGGACCGCTGTCCTGCGCCGACCTGCTGCGCCAGCAGGCTGGACGCCGCGGCGATCGCCGCCTGCACCGCGCGGTCGCGCACGGCACGCACAGCATCGGCCTCGGCACTGGCGATCTGATCCTCGGCCGCCTTCAGGCGCCGTTCGATCGAGGATTTCAGGTCGGCCTTGGCCTTGGCGGCCTGGGCCTCGGCCTCGCGCTTGGCATTGGCGACGATCTGGTCGGCCTGACCCGCCACTTCGCGCTGCCGGCGTTCATAGCTGGCATAGATTTCCTGCGCTTCCTCGCGAAGGCGCTTGGCCTCGTCCAGGTCGCGGCGGATGCCGGCGGCGCGGCTGTCCAGCAGCGCCCCGATCCGCGAGGGAACCTTGAAGTAAAGCAGCACCCCGACAAAGGCCAGGAATGAGACCAGGACGATGAAGTCCGTGTTCCGCAGCGAGAAGAACGGACCCGTCGCGGCAAAGGCCGGTCCGGCGCTCAGCCCGGTGGCGGCAATGACGGCAAGTTTCTTCATTGCAGGGCCCCTTTCATGCGGCTGTCCACAGCCTGATCGACAGCGGCCTGATCGACCGTCCCGCCAAAGCTGCGCACCAGTTCGGCGGCAACGTCGCGGGCGACCTCTCGCGCATCGACATCGGCGGAATCGCGGATCTCGCGGATGCGCTTTTCCGACTCCGCGCCGCGCGCCGAAATCTCGGCATCGGCATGGGCGATGGCGGCATCCAGTTCCTTCTGGATTTCCGCACGGTTCGCGGCGACGATCTTGTTCGCCTCGGCCCGGGCATCGGCAAGCGCCTTATCATAGGCGGCCTCGGCTTCCTTGGCCTTCAGCTTGAATTCCTCGGCGGCCATCAGGTCGCCGGTCATGGCGCCCTGGCGGTCCGACAGGACGGCGCCGATGCGCGGCAGCGCGATCTTGGCGACGACCCAGTAAAGAACGACCATGGCGACGACCAGCCAGAAGATCTGGTTCGCAAAGGTCGAGAGATCCAACTGGGGCAGGCCCGTTGTCGTCTCGGTCTCTCCATGCGCGACGGAGGACGCCACGCTTTCGGTATGTTCGGCCGCGGTGGTGGCGGCCTCTTGCAACAGGCTGATCATGTCCTACCCCTTGGCCCTGACAGTCACGAAGGGGCGGAGCCGAAGCCCCACCCCGCCGCAAGGATGGCGCAGGATCAGACCGCGAACATCAGCAGAAGCGCGACGAGGAACGAGAAGATCCCCAGGGCTTCGGCAAAGGCCATGCCGATGAACAGCGTGGCGGTCTGGCCGGCGGCGGCCGACGGGTTGCGGAGCGCGCCCGACAGGAAGTTGCCGGCGACGTTGCCCACACCGATGGCGGCCCCGCCCATGCCGATGGCGGTCAGGCCGACGCCGATGTACTGGCCCAGTTCTCCGATATTGCCTTCCATGATGATGCTCCTTGCGGTTGGAAGTGGTGGATTGGGTTGATGACCTGTGCGTCCGGCGTCAGTGCGACGGATGCAGCGCGTCCTTCAGATAGACGCAGGTCAGGATGGTGAAGACATAGGCCTGGATGAAGGCCACCAGGATTTCGAAGGCATACATGCCCACGACCGCGATGATGGAAATCGGGGCCACGGCTGCGATGGCTGCGAAACCGGCAAAGACCTTGATCACGGCATGGCCGGCGATCATGTTGCCTGCAAGTCGGATGGAATGGCTGACGGGGCGCACGAAATAGCTGATCACCTCGATCACGGCCAGAACCGGGCGGATCGCCAAGGGGGCCGAGCGGACCCAGAACAGGTCCAGGAAATGCGCGCCGTTCTTGATGAAGCCGATAGCCGTCACCGACAGGAACACCGCCAGCGCCAGCACGCCCGTCACCGCGATATGCGAGGTGACCGTGAAGGCCAGGGGCAGCAGGCCCAGGAAGTTCGCGAACAACACGAACATGAACAGCGTCATGATATAGGGAAAGTACTTCAGCCCGTCCTTGCCCGCGATGTCGCCGACCATCTTGTGCACGAGGCCATAGGACAGTTCCGCGATCGACTGGGTGCGGGTCGGCACGATGCCGCGGCCGCGCGTGCCCAGCACCAGCAGCGCCAGCGTGGCCAGGATGATGGCGAACAGCCACAGCGTCACGTTGCTGGGCGTGTACCAGTGGACCGGGCCGTCGCCGAACAGCGGGCGGACGATGAACTGGTCCATCGGGTGGAAAGACAGGCCGGTTGCCTCGCCATGCGCTTCGGTCGCCACGATCAATCCCTCTCGTCGGTCCCCGGCGGCTTGCCGGAATTGCTGCCAAGCTCGGCCGCCGTGCGCATCATCACCTTGATGCCGGCCACGAAGCCGAGAAGTATGAACAGGATCAGCATGACCGGCAAAGTGCCGAACACGTAATCCAACCCGTATCCGATCCCGGCGCCCAGCATGATGCCCGCGACGATTTCGGTGACCATGCGCCAGGCGACATGCGCCTTGTCATAGCCCGCCATCGGCATGTTCGCCTCTGGCTTCCGGGTCAGGCGGGACAGCCGGTCTTCCAGGTCGCGCAGACGGGCGGCATCCGCTTCCCTGTCCACATCGCTCCGGGGGTCTTCGGCCATCTGTCATGCCCCGTTCTTCGTTGCGGCGCTGTCTAGGGGGGATCGCCGCCCGAGTCAAGCAAGTGACTTGATCATGCAAGTATCTGGCAAACAAAGGTTTTGCTTGATCGGCCTGCCGAAGGACCGGCCCTTGGCCCCTGCCCCGGCCGCAGAACGTTCAACCGCGCAGTTGACCATTCCCGCCATTCCGCGCCATGAGATGGGCATGGACACCCCCTCGCCCGACCCGCTGGACCTGATCTTCGCGGCCCTGGCCGATCCCACGCGGCGGCGGGTGCTGTCGATGCTGCTGGAGGACGACATGGCCGTCAGCGACGTCGCGGCGCCCTTCGACATGAGTCTGGCCGCGATTTCCAAGCACCTGTCGGTCCTTGCGGCGGCGGGCCTGATCCGGCAGGAGCGGCGGGGCCGGATCACCTGGTGCAAGCTGGACCCCGAGGGGATGCGCGCGGCATCCGTCTGGATGGGCGGCTTCGGGCAGTTCGATCCTGTTGACCTGGACGATTTCGAACGCTTTCTGGAAGCCGAGATGCAAAGCTGGACCCGCGAATGACCGACCCCCAGGATCAGGCCCAGGATCGGGTCCAGTATCCGGCGCGCCCCGACATCCTGTGCATCGGCGCGATGCTGTGGGACGTGATCGGCCGCGCGCCGCGCCGCATGGCGCCGGGCGCCGATGTGCCGGGCCGCATCCGCCACATCCCCGGCGGGGTGGCGCTGAACGTGGCGGTCGCGCTGGCCCGCTGGGGCCTGCGCCCCGCCGTGCTGTCCGCCGTCGGCCGCGACCCGGAAGGCGAGGTCCTGGTGACCGAAGCCCGGCGGCTGGGCGTCGTCACCGATCATCTGGCCCGCGACACCGGCCTGCCCACCGACACCTATATGGGCATCGAGGACAGCGAGGGGCTGATCGCCGCCATCGCCGATGTCCACAGCCTTGAAGATGCGGGCACCGCGATCCTGGCGGCCCTGGACGGCGCGCTGTCCGGCTGGACCGCGCCGGTCGTCCTGGACGGGAACCTGACCGAGGATCTGCTGGCCGCCATCGCCCGCGACCCCCGCCTGGCCGCCGCCGACCTGCGCGTGGTGCCCGCCAGCCCCGGCAAGGCCGAACGGCTGGAACCGCTGATCGCCGCCCGGCGCGGCTGCTTCTACCTGAACCGCCTGGAAGCCGAGATCCTGGCCGGGCGTGCCTGCCCCGATGCCGCGACCGCCGCGCAGGGCGTGGTGGCGCGCGGCGCGGCCCGCGTGCTGGTCACGGACGGACCCCGCCCGGTGGCCGAGGCCATGGCGGGCGCGCCCACCCTGACCTTCGCCCCGCCACCTGTCACCGTGGCCCGCGTCACCGGCGCGGGCGACTGCTTCCTGGCGGCACATCTTGCCGCCGAACTGAACCACCAGCCGCGCGACGCGGCCCTGCGCCAGGCGGTGGATGCCGCCGCCGCGCATGTTTCCGGAAAGGACGTTCCATGAGTGCCCCCCTGACCTTTTCGCCCGAAGTCGAAGACGCGCTTGCGGCGGGCCGCCCGGTCGTCGCGCTTGAATCGACGATCATCACCCACGGGATGCCCTATCCCCAGAACCTGGAAATGGCGCGACAGGTCGAACAGGTGATCCGCGACAACGGCGCGACCCCCGCCACCATCGCCGTGATGGGCGGGCAAATCCATGTCGGGCTGACCGACGATGCGCTGGAAGCCCTGGCACAGACGCCCTCGGACCAGGCCATGAAGCTGTCGCGCGCCGACCTGGCCGTCTGCCTGGCAAATGGCCGCACGGGGGCCACCACGGTCGCGGCCACCATGATCTGCGCGCATCTGGCGGGCATCCGGGTCTTTGCCACCGGCGGCATCGGCGGCGTGCATCGCGGGGCGGAAAGCAGCTTCGACATCTCGGCCGACCTGCAGGAACTGGCGCAGACCCCGGTGACGGTCGTGGCCGCCGGGGCCAAGGCGATCCTGGACCTGTCCAAGACATGGGAGGTGCTGGAAACCCTGGGCGTTCCCGTGATCGCCTTTGGCCAGGACGAACTGCCCGCCTTCTGGTCGCGGTCCAGCGGCATCAAGGCGCCCCTGCGCATGGACAGCGCGGACCAGATCGCCGCCGCGGCCGCCATGCGCGCACGCCTGGGCCTGAAGGGCGGCCAGCTTGTCGCCAACCCGATCCCCCGCGAATCCGAGATCACCGCCGACGTGATCGGCCCCTTCATCGAACAGGCCCTGTCCGAAGCCCAGGACCGGCACATCGCCGCAAAGGAGGTCACGCCCTTCCTGCTGCAGCGCATCTTCGAACTGACCGATGGCCGTTCGCTGGCCTCCAACATCGAACTGGTCCTGAACAACGCCCGCCTTGCGGCGCAGATCGCCATCGCGATGACCCGTTGACCGCGTCGCCCGTCCTGCCTTATGGGTGCGTCAGTGCGCGGCTGGCGGAATTGGTAGACGCAGTTGGTTTAGGTCCAACCGCTTCGGCGTGGGGGTTCGAGTCCCTCGCCGCGCACCAGCGGATGCGGCACCTTGCCGCACCCTGCCGCGGGGTCACGATCCTGCGTCCACAACCCTGCCCTCCTTGACTTTTGCCTGCCTGAAAAGCAAAGGTGGTCATGTACCTATCTCATTTCATGACAGGCAGCAGGAGGGGTCTCATGAATATCGACCTTTCGCGCCGCGGCTTCCTACGGCTTGCGGGTGCGGGGGTTGCGGCGACATCGCTCGGGGCAATGGGCTTCGGCGAGGCCGAGGCGGCGGAACAGGCGCATGTGCGCGCCTTCAAGCTGGCCACGACCACGGAAACACGCAACACCTGTCCCTATTGCTCGGTCGCCTGCGGGATCATCATGTATTCCAAGGGCGATGTGAAAGCCGGCGAAACCGCCGAGCTTCTGCATATCGAAGGCGACGCGGACCACCCGACGAACCGCGGCACGCTGTGCCCCAAGGGCGCCGCGCTGAAGGATTTCGTCAAGGCGCCGACGCGCCTGACCAAGCCGCGCTATCGCGCCGCCGGCGCCAGCGAATTCCAGGACATCACCTGGGACGAGGCCCTGGACAAGATCGCCCGCGCGATGAAGGACGACCGCGACGCCAACTTCATCCAGACGAACGAGGCCGGCGTGCCGGTCAACCGCTGGACGACGACCGGCTTCCTGGCGGCATCGGCAACCACAAACGAAACCGCATGGCTGACCTACAAGACGGTCCGGTCCATGGGGATCGTCGGATTCGATAACCAGGCGCGCGTCTGACACGGCCCCACGGTGTCCAGTTTGGGCCCGACATTTGGCCGTGGAGCGATGACCAACTCCTGGACCGACATCAAGAATACCGACCTCGTCATTGTCATGGGCGGCAATGCCGCCGAAGCGCATCCCTGCGGCTTCAAATGGGTGACCGAGGCCAAGCACCATCGCGGCGCCAAGCTGATCGTGGTCGATCCGCGCTATAACCGCACGGCCTCCGTGTCGGATTATTATGCGCCGATCCGTCCGGGCAGCGACATCGTGTTCCTGATGGGCATGATCCGCTGGATGATCGAGAACGACAAGGTTCAGTGGGATTACGTCCGCAACTACACCAACGCCTCCTTCCTGGTGAAGGACGAGTTCGGCTGGTCCGACGGGCTTTTCACCGGCTATGACGAGGAAAAGCGCGACTATGACAAGTCGTCCTGGGACTACAAGATGGGCGAGGACGGCTTTGTCCAGACCGATCCCACGCTGCAGGACCCGCGCTGCGTCTGGAACCTGCTGAAAGCCCATGTGGACGCCTACACGCCCGAGATGGTGGAACGCGTCTGCGGCACGCCCAAGGACAAGTTCCTGCACATCGCCGAGATGATCGGCGAATGCTCGTCCCCGACCAAGACCATGACCTCGATGTATGCGCTTGGCTGGACGCAGCATTCCAAGGGTGCGCAGAACATCCGCGGCATGGCGATGCTGCAGCTGATCCTGGGCAATATCGGCGTCCGGGGTGGGGGCATGAACGCGCTGCGCGGCCATTCCAACATCCAGGGCCTGACCGATATCGGTCTGATGTCGAACCTGATCCCGGGATACCTCAACATCCCGACGGAAAAGGAAGCGGACTGGGCGACCTACATGTCCACCCGCGGCTTCAAGCCGATCGTGCCGAACCAGATCAGCTATTGGCAGAACTATCCCAAGTTCATGGTCAGCTTCATGAAGGCCATGTGGGGCGATGCCGCCACGCAGGAAAACGACTGGGCCTATCACTATCTGCCGAAGCTCGACGTGCCAGCCTATGACGGCATGCGCATGTTCGAGCTGATGAACAACGGCAAGGTGAACCTGTATTTCTGCCAGGGCTTCAACCCGATCCTGTCCTTCCCGAACCGCGGCAAGATGACCGAGGCGTTTTCCAAGCTGAAGATGCTGGTGGTCATGGACCCGCTGACGACGGAAACCTCGCATTTCTGGCAGAACCACGGGATCCACAACGACGTGGACAGCGCGGCGATCCAGACCGAGGTGCTGGAACTGCCCACCACCTGCTTCGCCGAGGATGAAGGCGCCCTGGTGAACTCGGGGCGGTGGCTGCAATGGCACTGGCCGGGGGCGACCCCGCCGGGCGAGGCCAAGCACGACACCTGGATCATGGCGCAGATCTTCCTGCGCGTGAAGAAGCTTTATCAGGACGAAGGCGGGGTCTTCCCCGACCCGATCCTGAACCTGACCTGGGATTATCGCGACCCGAACGATCCCAAGGCAGACGAGCTTGCGCGCGAGATGAACGGCCGCGCCCTTGCAACCGTCTATGACGCCGCCGATCCCACCAAGGTCGTGGCCGAGGCCGGGCAGCAACTGTCCAGCTTCGGGCATTACCGCGACGACGGCTCGACCATGGGCGGCTGCTGGATCTATGCCGGCAGCTGGACCGAGGCCGGGAACATGATGGCGCGGCGGGACAACACCGATCCCGACGACACCGGCGCCTTCCTGAACTGGGCCTTCGCATGGCCTGCGAACCGCCGGATCCTGTACAACGCGGCCTCTTGCGATCCGCAGGGCAAGCCGTGGGATCCGTCGCGCAAGATCATCGAATGGACCGGCGAGAAATGGGAAGGCTATGACGTGCCCGACATGCCGATCACGGCCAAGCCGGGCGAGGTCCGCCCCTTCATCATGAACCCGGAAGGTGCGTCGCGCCTGTTCACCCGGGGCATGATGCGGGACGGTCCCTTCCCCACCCATATGGAGCCGTTCGAGGCCCCCATCGCCAACGTGTTCAACCCCAAGATGCGGGGCAACCCGGTGGCGCGGGTCTTCGAAAGCACCGCCGACCAGTTTGCCGAGATCGGGGATCCCGAATTCCCCTTCGTGGCGACCTCCTATCGCCTGACCGAGCATTTCCACTATTGGACCAAGCACAACCCGGTGAACGCCGCGTTGCAGCCCGAGTTCTTCGTGGAGATCAGCGAGGAACTGGCGGCCGAGCGCGGCATCGCGCGCGGCGGACGGGTGCGCGTCTGGTCCAAGCGGGGTGAGGTCTGGGCCAAGGCTGTGGTGACCAAGCGGCTGCGGCCGATGCAGATCGACGGCAAGACCGTCCATGTGATCGGCATTCCGCTGCACTGGGGCTTCGTGGGGGCCGCCAAGAAGGGTTTCGGGCCGAACAGCCTGACGTCCCAGGTGGGCGACGCCAACGTGGAAACGCCTGAATTCAAGGCCTTCATGGTCAATATCGAACCTTCGGCAGAGGAGCCGGTGGCATGAGCGAAACCGCGCCCCAACCCAAGACCGCGGCCTCGAACCCCCCGGTTCAGCCGATCGCGTCGAACCTGCTGCCGTCCGACGTGGTCCGAATTTCGGCCACGCCGAACGTGCCGCAGCCCACGCGGCAACTGGAAAAGGTCGCCAAGCTGATCGACGTCAGCAAGTGCATCGGCTGCAAGGCCTGCCAGTCCGCCTGCATCGAGTGGAACGACACCAAGCCCGAGGTCGAGACCAACGTGGGGGTTTACGAAAACCCCCACGACCTGACGCCGAACATGTTCACCCTGATGCGCTTCACGGAATGGGTGAACCCGGAAACCGACAACCTGGAATGGCTGATCCGCAAGGACGGCTGCATGCATTGCGAGGATCCGGGCTGCCTCAAGGCCTGCCCGGCGCCCGGCGCCATCGTGCAGTATTCCAACGGCATCGTCGATTTCATCCACGAGAACTGCATCGGTTGCGGATACTGCGTGACCGGCTGCCCCTTCGACATCCCGCGCATCAGCAAGGTCGATCACAAGAGCTATAAATGCACCCTGTGTTCCGACCGCGTGGCCGTGGGCCAGGGTCCGGCCTGCGCCAAGGCTTGCCCCACGCAGGCCATCGTCTTCGGCACCAAGGAAGACATGATCGCGCACGCCAACGAACGGGTCGAGGATCTGAAGTCGCGCGGCTATGAAAACGCCGGGATCTATGATCCGGCGGGGGTCGGCGGCACGCATGTCTTCTATGTGCTGCATCACGCCGACAAGCCGTCGATCTATGAAAAGCTGCCGGACGATCCCCGCATCTCGCCGGTGGTCGAAGGCTGGAAGGGCGTGACCAAGACCGCCGGTCTGGCCGTCATGGGCGTGGCAGCCGTCGGCGCCGCGATCCACGGCATCTTCGCCCGCGCCAACAAGGTGGACGAGCACGAGGAGAAAGAGGCCGAGAAGCTGGTCAGCTCCGGCGGTTCGGATGACAGGGGGGCTGTCTGAATGGCGCGTCCCGTTTATTCCGAACCGGGCGACCGGATCGAATCGACCCGCCCGGTGACGGTCAGCCGTTACCGGGGCTTCATCCGGGCCAATCACTGGGTCACGGCGATCTCGCTGATCCTGCTCTTGCTGTCGGGCCTCGCGTTCTTCCACCCGTCGCTCTACTTCCTGACCGGCCTTTTCGGCGGGGGGCAAAGCGCACGGTGGCTGCATCCGATCATCGGCGTGGTGCTGTTCGTCAGCTTCATGGTCATGTTCATCCAGCTGTGGCGGCTGAACCTGCCCACGCCGGACGACCGGAAATGGCTTTCCCAGATCGGCGACGTGGTGAAGGGGAACGAGGAGAACCTGCCCGAGCTTGGCAAGTACAATGCCGGGCAGAAGTTCATCTTCTGGGGCATGACGCTGCTGATCGTGGTGCTGATCGTGTCCGGCATCATGATCTGGGAACAGTTCTTCGGCGACCTGGTGTCGATCCCGACGCGCCGCTGGGCCGTGCTGACCCATGCGCTTGCGGCGGTGGCGATTATCCTGGTCTTCATCCTGCACGTCTATGCGGCCTTCTGGACACGCGGCACGCTGCGGGCCATGACGCGGGGCACCGTGACCGGGGGCTGGGCCTATCGCCACCACCGCAAGTGGCTGCGCGAGCTGGCTGGACGCCGCCAGAACGGCCCGGCAGAATAACGCAAAGGCAAGTGGCCGGACATGAGACCGTCCGGCCCGGAGAGACGATGAACAACAGTCTGAAACCCGACCCTTCGGTCATTGGCGGCGTCCCTGTGGCGCCGCTGGCCTTTCTGCCCGATGCCGCCGCTGTCTTCGACAAGCGGGCCGGGCGCTTCGCCTTTCTGGCGGATCACGGCGGCAACCTGGGGCCCTATATGCGCTTTCTGGCCGACCTGACCGCTTTGCAGGCGCGCCTTGCGCGCGAGTTGCCTGCAGTGACGCCCATTCCCTCGGACCGCGTGGAACTGGCCCGCGCCAGCCGGATGCCCCCCATCGACCGCATGGCGCTTGCCACGGACGAAGGGATGCATGCCACGCTGGACCGCTTCCTGGCCGAGGCCGCGACCCTTGAGATGCCGGAACAGGCCCGCCTTTCGCTGTCCGCCGTGACGGCGTCGGGGATCGCCGACCGGCATTGGCTGCTAGAAAACATCCTGTCCGACCGCATCCCCCACGACAGCGCGGCCCCGCACCTGTTCGTCGGCGCGGCGGTGCAACTGCACCTGGCGCGGCTGGCGGGAACGCTTGACGCGACGAAGCTGGTCAAGATCAGGACCGGCACCTGCCCCACCTGCGGCGGCAAGCCCGCCACGTCATCGGTGATGGGCACGGCGGGCATCGAAAGCACGCGCTATGCCACCTGCGGCTGCTGCGCGACGCAGTGGAACGAGGTGCGCGTCGTCTGCCTTTGCTGCGGATCGAACGCCGCGATCAGCTATCGCAGCGCCGAAACGGACGAGGCGACGGTCAAGGCCGAGGTTTGCGGCGACTGCAAGGGCTGGGTCAAGATCCTGTATCAGGTCAAGAACGCGAGCCTCGATCCCATCGCCGACGACGTGTCCAGCCTGGGCCTGGACATGCTGATGAAGGACACCGACTTCCGGCGCGGCGGCTTCAACCCCTTCATCGCGGGATACTGATGACGGGGTTCCGGGCCCTGCCCTCGGTCGATCAGTTCCTGTTGTCCCCGATGGGCCGGACGCTGATCGACGGCCACGGCCGCACGGCGGTGACGGCGGGGCTGCGGGTCCGGCTTGACGCCGCCCGCGCCGCGATCCGCGACGGCGCCGATGGCGATGCCGAGGCCGCGCGCCTGCCGCATCTGCTGGCCGCCGACCTGGCCGCCGCCGCGCAGTCGGACCTGCGGCCGATGCTGAACCTGACCGGCACCGTCCTGCACACCAATCTGGGTCGCGCGATCCTGGCGGACGAGGCCATCGCGGCCGCAAGCGCAGCCATGGCCGCGCCCCTGGCCCTGGAATTCGACCTGGGCAGTGGCGGACGCGGGCAGCGTGACGACCATCTGCGCGGGCTTCTGTGCGAGCTGTCGGGGGCCGAGGATGCGACCGTCGTCAACAACAATGCCGCCGCCGTCCTGATCGCGCTGAACACCTTCGGCCAAGGACGGCAGGCCATCGTGTCGCGCGGGGAACTGATCGAGATCGGCGGCGCCTTCCGGATGCCCGACATCATGGCCCGCGCTGGAGCGCATCTGGTCGAGGTGGGCACCACCAACCGCACCCACCCTCGCGATTATCAGGATGCGATCACGCCGGACACGGGCCTGATCCTCAAGGTCCATACCTCCAACTATCGCATCGAGGGCTTCACGGCCGAGGTGCCGGCCCCGCACCTCGCGCAGATCGCGGGCAAGGCCGGGGTGGTGCTGCTCAATGACCTGGGCGCGGGGTCGCTGGTCGATCTGGCCGCCTGGGGGCTGCGCCGCGAACCCACCGTGGCCGAGGCCGTGGCCGAAGGCGCGGATCTGGTTACCTTTTCCGGCGACAAGCTGCTAGGCGGGCCGCAGGCGGGTTTCATCGTCGGGCGGCGCGACCTGATCGCGCAGATCAACAGGAACCCGCTGAAACGCGCCGTCCGCCTGGACAAGATCCGCATCGCAGCGTTGGAGGCGACGCTGCGGCTGTACCGCGACCCGGATCGGCTGGCCGAACGCCTGCCCACGCTGCGATACCTGTCGCGCCCGCAGGCCGACATCGCAGCCCAGGCCGCCCAGCTTGCCCCGCAGGTGGCCGCGCTGCTGCCCGGTTACACCGTCACGACGACCGATTGCGCCAGCCAGATCGGATCGGGGGCGCTGCCCACCGATACCATCCCCTCGGCCGGGCTGCGGATCACGGGTGCGGGGGGCGATGCGCCCGACCGGCTGGCCGCGCGGTTGCGCACCCTGCCCCGCCCGGTCATCGGCCATATCCGCGACGGCGCCTTGATCCTGGACCTGCGCTGCCTGGATCGGGACGAGGATCTGCTGGGGGCCTTGTCGGCATGATCGTCGGCACGGCAGGGCATATCGACCACGGCAAGACGGCGCTTGTGAAGGCACTGACCGGCGCGGATACCGACCGCCTGGCCGAGGAGAAGGCGCGCGGCATCACCATCGACCTGGGCTTTGCCTATGCCGACCTGGGTGGCGGCACCATCACCGGCTTTGTCGATGTGCCGGGCCATGAACGGCTGATCCACACCATGCTGGCAGGCGCGGGCGGCATCGACATGGCGCTGCTGGTGGTGGCCGCCGATGACGGCGTGATGCCGCAGACGCGGGAACATGTGGCGATCCTGGACCTTCTGGGCATCGGGCGCGGCATCGTGGCGCTGACCAAGGCCGACCTGGCGGACGATGCGCGCCGCGCCGAAGCCGCGGCCGAAATCCGCGACGCCTTGGCAGGGACCGCCCTGGCCGATGCGCCGATCCTGCCCGTGTCGTCCCTGACCGGCGAGGGGATCGACGCCCTGCGCGCATCCCTGATCGCCGCCGAGACCGCGACGGCCGCCCGCCATGCCGATGGCCCGATGCGCCTGGCCGTGGATCGCAGCTTTACCCTGTCCGGCGCGGGCACGGTGGTCACGGGCACCATGCTGACCGGGCGCGTCGCGGTCGGCGATCAGGTCATCGTCAGCCCGCGCGGCCTGCCCGCCCGCATCCGCGCCATCCACGCGCAGAACCGCCCGGCGACCGAAGGCCTTGCGGGACAGCGATGCGCGCTGAACCTGGCAGGCGAGGCGATCAGCAAGGACGCCATCCATCGGGGCGATGTGGTGCTGTCGCCCGCGCTGCACGCGCCGACCGACCGGATCGACGCTTGGCTGACGGTGCTGCCGTCCGAACCGAAGCCCATCGGCACCTGGTTCCCCGCCCGCCTGCACAGCCATGCGGTCGAAACCGGCGCGCGCATCGTGCCCCTGGGCGATCCGATCCAGCCCGGCCAGGGCGGCCCGGTGCAGATCGTCCTGGACCGGCCCATTGCTGCGGCGGTGCATGACCGCTTCATCCTGCGCGACGTGTCGGCCAGCCGGACCATCGGCGGCGGGGGCTTCCTGGACCTGCGCGCCCCCGCACGCAAGCGCCGCACGCCCGAACGGCTGGCGCTGCTGGACGCCGCCCGCGCCGAGGATCCGGCGGCGGCCCTTGCCGCGATGCTGGCCGTGGCGCCGGTCGATCTGCCGGCCTTTGCCCGCGACCGCAGCCTGTCGCCCGCCGGTCTGGCCGATGCGTTGCGCCGCGCGGATGGGGCGACCATCGGCGACCTGGCCCTTGGCCGGCCGGTGCTGGACGCGCTGCAAGCCCAGTTGACGGACACCCTGACGCAGTTCCACGAAGGCAACCCCGATCTGGCGGGACTGGGCCGCGAACGCCTGCGCCTGCAACTGCAACCGCGCCTGCCGAAGGACGCCTTCCTGGCCTTCCTGCGGGCCGAGGCTGATGTGGGCCGCGCGGTCCTGGACGGCGCCTTCGTCCGCCTGCCCGGCCACGAGGTCCGCCTGACGCCCGAGGACGAGGCCCTGTGGGACCGCATCGCGCCCGCCCTTGCGGGCGAGACCCGCTTTCGCCCGCCGCGCGTGCGCGACTTCGCGACCGAATTCGGCATCGACGAAAAGGACGTGCGTCGCGTCCTGCGCCTGACGCAGAAACTGGGCCGCACCGACCAGATCGCGCATGACCATTTCTTCGCCCGCGAGGTGACCCGAGAGATGGTGGCGATCATCCTGGACGTGGCCGCGCAGTCGCCCGACGGCTGGTTCACCGCGCCCGCCTTTCGCGACCGGGTGCAGAACGGCCGCAAGGTCGCCATCGAGATCCTCGACTTCTTCGACCGCCTTGGCCTGACCTTGCGCCGAGGCGATTTACGTCGCATCAATCCCCATCGCGCCGACCTGTTCGGCGACATTGGAAGGGAATCGTCCCCGGTGGGGCGGCCGGACTTCAAATCCGGTTGGGGCAGCGAGACTGTCCCGGGTGGGTTCGACTCCCATTCCCTTCCGCCATCATCCCAAGGCCAGCCATGAACGAGACCGATTTCGACGACTGGGTGCAGCAGACCTTTGCCGAAACCCAGGGCTTCACGATGCTGATCGTGCTTCTGGGCATCGGCGACGGGCGGATCGACCTGTTGCGGTCGGCCTATCTGCATGTGATCGGGGACGAGATCCGCTGGCCCGACATGACGGCCTATCTAGACGGATCGGGCGTGGCTTGGGACGCGGTGGTCCTGTTCCGCGCCGGCCGCGAGGGGCTGGTCAAGGACGACATCGCCCGCGACCGGCTGGACCAGCTTGTCCGCGCCATGAACGGCGACCGCACCCTGATCCGCGACGGAGAGTTCCTGAACCGCGACGGGCTGCGGCTGCGGCTGGACGACGCCGAGCCCCAGCCGCCGATCCTCAACTGATCAGCAGTCGGGCGCCGTAGCCGCCACGGGTTCGGCCCGGCCGGTCAGGTCCAGACCCCGCGCCGTCGGCGGCTGCCAGGTCGGCGAGGCGTTCACCGCGCCTTGCGTGTTCGTGCCCAGGTGGGATCCGCCCAGGCCGCCGCTCCAGCCGCTGCTGCCGGCGTTGTTGGCCTCGGTGCTGTCGCTTCCCGGCTGCGGCGTCGTGGCGGGCTCGGCCACGGTGCCAGGTGCCGGGCAATCCCCTTCGCCGGACTGGCCGGCTTCCTGCGTGGCGGCCGGCTGCGTTCCCTGGACCTGCCCACCGGGCGCCTGGTTGCGGGCGGCGTCCTGGGCCGCGGCTGCTTCGGTCGCGGCGCGGGGCTGGGCGATGTCGGGGGATGCGGCGGTCTGGGCCCAGCCTGTGCCGGCGGCCAGAAGGCTGGTGGCGATGATGACGCTGAAACGGGTCATGGCGGGCCTTTTGCAGATGGGGACGGCGGAAAACGCCCCGGCCGCCGCGCGGGTTCCGCTTGCAGAGACCTGACCCCGCGACTAGAAGGACGGGAATTTTTCGGGCTGCCGGTCGTGGCGGCCATTATGGCATGAGGACGATGATGCAGGTCACGGAAACGCAGAACGAAGGTCTCAAGCGGGGCTATCAGTTCACCCTGCCGGCAGCTGATCTGGCCGCGACGGTCGATGCGAAGCTGAAGGAAGCGCAGCCCGAAGTCGAGATGAAGGGCTTTCGCAAGGGCAAGGTCCCGATGGCCATGCTGAAGAAGCAGTTCGGCCAGCGTATCCTGGGCGACGCCATGCAGGAAGCCATCGACGGCGCGCTGAAGAACCACCTGGACACCTCGGGCGACCGTCCCGCGACCCAGCCCAAGGTGGAAATGCAGAACGGCGAGACCTGGAAGGAAGGCGACGACGTGGTCGTCAACGTTTCCTACGAGGCGCTGCCCGCGATCCCCGAGGTGGACCTGACCACCCTGACCCTGGAAAAGCTGACCGTCCCGGCCGAGGAAGCCGCCATCAACGAGGCGCTGGAGAACCTGGCGAAGTCGGCCCAGTCCTTCGAGGACCGCAAGAAGGGCAGCAAGGCCAAGGACGGCGACCAGGTGGTCATCGACTTCAAGGGCTTTGTCGATGGCGAGGCCTTCGAGGGCGGCGCGGGCGAGGATTACCCGCTGGTGCTGGGCTCGAACAGCTTCATCCCGGGCTTCGAGGACCAGCTGGTCGGCGCCAAGGCCGATGACGACGTGACGGTGAACGTCAAGTTCCCCGATCAATACGGCGCCCCGCATCTGGCGGGCAAGGACGCCACCTTCGAATGCAAGGTCAAGGCAGTGAAGGCCCCCAAGGCCGCGGAGATCGACGACGAGCTGGCCAAGAAGTTCGGCGCCGAGGATTTGGAAGGCCTGAGGAAGCAGATCGCCGGCCGCCTGGAACAGGAATATGCCGGCGCCGCCCGTGCGATCCTGAAGCGCTCGCTGCTGGACCAGCTTGACGAGAAGGTGAAGTTCGACCTGCCCGAATCGCTGGTCGAGGCCGAGGCGCAGCAGATCGCCCACCAGCTGTGGCACGAGGAAAACCCCGAGGTCCACGACCACAACCACGGCAACATCGAGCCGACCGAGGAACACAAGAAGCTGGCCGAGCGTCGCGTGCGCCTGGGCCTGCTGCTGGCCGAGATCGGCCAGAAGGCCGAGGTGACCGTCACCGACCAGGAAATGACCCAGGCCGTGCTGCGCGCCGCGCGTCAGTATCCCGGCCAGGAACGCGCCTTCTTCGAGTTCGTCCAGCAGAACCAGGCCGTTCAGCAGCAGCTGCGCGCCCCGATCTTCGAGGACAAGGTCGTCGATCACATCGCCGAACAGGCGCAGGTCACCGAAAAGACCGTGACCAAGGAAGAACTGGAAAAGGCCGTCGAGGCCCTGGACGAGCTTTGATCGTCCCTTTTCACTGAACCGAAAGGCCGCGCCATCCCGCGCGGCCTTTTCAATTGCGGCCACCTTGTGAGGTGGCCGGGTACCCCCTATCTTGCGGCCATGTCAGCACAACTCCACCTTATGAAGCTTTGCGTGGGCGCCGAAGGCCCCGAGGATCTGGCCGAATGGCAGCGGCGTTTCGGCGACGGCCATGCCGTCCATGTCACCCGCATGTGGCCCAAGCGAGAGGATGAGCTTCTGGCGGGCGGGTCGATCTTCTGGGTCTTCAAGGGCGTCATGCTGGCCCGCCAGCGGATCGTCCGGCTGGACGAACACCACCGCGACGACGGCATCCGCCGCTGCGCGCTGATCCTGGATCGCGACATCGTGCCGGTCACGGCCGTGCCGCGCCGCCCCTTCCAGGGCTGGCGCTATCTTTCCGCCCAGGATGCGCCCGCCGACATGCCGCGCGGTCGGGAAGGCGACGCCGCCCTGCCCCCGCAGATGGCGGCCGCGCTTGCCGAGATGGGCCTTGTCTGACGCTTGACGAGGCCCGCGCCTTCGTTTAGCCAAGGCGCCACGCGGGTGTAGCTCAATGGTAGAGCAGCAGCTTCCCAAGCTGAATACGAGGGTTCGATTCCCTTCACCCGCTCCAATCCCCTGCTTGACCGATCCGCATCGCCGCGTCGAAAGCGCATCGGCGGCTTTTCCCCGGGATGATCCCTTTTTCGCCTATCTCCGAATGCGAGCGTGTTTCGGTTTGACATGATGCCGACTGCGGCCGGTAATCGAGGGACGCGGCCTTGGGATGCCGCATCTTGCGACGGGAAGCTCGAGCATGAAAATCACGGTCATTTCCCTGCTGGCGGCAGGCTTGGCGATCGGCATCGGCGGACAGGCGAATGCGGCCACCCTGGCCCGGTTCGATATCAGCCTGCGATACGAGGGCACGACATACACCGATCTATCGGTAACGGATTACGGCACCGCCGGTCCGGCCGATCCGGCGGGATGGCGGGATCATTACTTCGATACCCTTCTGGCCGAGGAAAGCGCCCTGGCGCTGCCGACCCTGCGACCGGGGCTGGCCATCGGCGACATGGTGGCGTTCCGCGCCACGCTGGCCGTCCCCGAGGATCCCGGCGACATGATCGCCCCCTTCGACAATGGCGGCCACGCGCTGCGCTGCAATCTTGCCGGTGTCGGCTGCACGGACGGCGTGACGGCCACCTATGCCGACGGCGATATGCTGTTTGGCGAATTTCGGTCGCTGACGGTCGATGCGACACCGGGCGGGGCGCTGACCTATCTGTTCAACAACGACTATCTGTCGTCCGAGTCGCTGGGCTGGGGAACGATGACCTTCTTCAACAGAATGGCCGAGTTCACCGTTCTGTCCGTCAACCAGCCCGCGCCGGTGCCGCTGCCCATGTCGGCGGGCCTTCTGGGCCTGGGGATCGGCGCCCTGGCGATGACGCGCCGTCGCCGCAAGCCAGCCTGATCGAATGCCCCTGCGCTGAACAACGAAAAAGGCCGCGACAGTGTCGCGGCCTTTCGGTTTCGGATGTTCCGGGTCAGAACCCGAACGAGAACTTGCGCACGACCCCGAACTTGATCGCGGGCTGGTATTCGTCCTGGACCACCGGCGAATCCGCGGCATCGCCGATCAGCTTGCCGTATTCGATTTCGCCCAGAAGCGAGGTGTTTTCCGTCAGAGCGTATTGCGCCTCGAAGGTGATCGACGCCTTGTTGAAGCCGCCGCCGATGTCATAGGCGGGACGGCCCCCGATCGCCTCCTCGGGGGTGACGCCGAAATAGGTGGCGTTGTAATCGCCGTCGCCATAGCCGAAGCTCAGGCCCGACCAAAGGGTGACGCGGTCGGACAGTTCGGTGCGGTATCTTGCGCCGACTTCCCCGGTCAGCCCCTCGTGCCCGTCAAAGCCCTTGCGGACCGAACCGAAGGCCGTCACCGGACCCGCGCCATAGCTGACGCGCAGACCCAGTTCATAGGCGCGGTCGATGTCCTTCATCCCCGCCAGATCGTCGCTGTCCGACGCATCGCGTTCGCCGACCGTCCCGAAGGAGGGAGAGATCGCGAAACCCTCGCGCAGGTTGCTGCCCCGGGGGCCGAAGCCCGCGTTGCGCCAGATCAGCCAGGGACCGGCCTCGGCATCGTCGGAACCCGGATAATCCGGGCCGACATCCACGCCGACCCCCAGATCGACCGAAAACTCGCGGCCTGCAAAGCCGAAATCCTGCGCATGAGCACCCGTGGCAGCGGATGCGGCAAGGACGGCCAAGGCCAGCACATGTTTCATGGTCGTTTCCTTCAGGAGGGGTCGGCGGGATGTAATCGCTTCCTAGGGTCGAATCGTTACACTGCACAAGGCGCCACGGGCCAATCGTTAACGATCATCGCCCGGGCGGCACATTTGCGCAACAGCTATCCCCGCTCCGCGCCTTCCAGATTTTCCAACGCATTCATCCAGATATCCTCGGCCCGCGCCATGGCCTGCACGGCTTCGGCGCGCTTGGCGGACCAGCGTTTCGCCTCGTGCGGGTCGTTGTACAGCGCCGGATCGGCCAGCTTCACGTCCAGCTTCTGCAGCATCTCGGCCAGCTTCTGGACGCGTTCCTCGGCCCGGCGGGCCTCGGCGCGCAGGGCCAGCAACTCGTCGCGCGGCGCGCGTTTCGGCGCGGATTTCGGCTTTTCCTCGACCACCTTCGGCTCGTCCCCGCCCAGCAGGAAGCGGCGGTAATCGTCCAGGTCGCCCTCGTATGGCGCGACGGCCCCGTCACGCACCAGCCACAGCCGGTCCGCGACCAGGCCCAGCAGGTGCATGTCGTGGCTGACCAGCACCACCGCGCCGGTATAGTCGTTCAGCGCCTCGGTCAGGGCTTCGCGGGATTCGATGTCCAGGTGGTTGGTCGGTTCGTCCAGGATCAGCAGATGCGGCGCGTCGATGGTCGCGATCAGCAGCGACAGCCGCGCCTTCTGCCCGCCGGACAGTTGGCCGACCTTTGTTTCGGCCTGCGCCTCCATCAGGCCGAAGCCCGCCAGGCGCGCGCGAAGCCGGGGCGGCGCCTCGTTCGGGCGAAGCCTGCGGATATGGTCCAGGGGCGTTTCGGCCAGATCCAGTTCGTCCACCTGGTGCTGGGCGAAGTATCCGATGCGCAGCTTGGACGACCGGGTCAGCTTGCCCTCCATCGCGGGCAGGCGTTCGGCCAGAAGCTTGGACAGCGTCGATTTCCCCTGCCCGTTCCGGCCCAGAAGGGCGATCCGGTCGTCCTGGTCGATGCGCAGCGACAGCTTGCGCAGGACCGCGCGCCCGTCATAGCCGACGCTGACCCCTTCCATCGCGACGATGGGGGGCGACAGTTCCTCGGGCTGGGGAAAGCCGAAGCGGTGGAACTTGGCTTCCTCGGGCGCGGTGATCGGCTCCATCCGGGCCAGCATCTTGACGCGGGCTTGGGCCTGGCGGGCCTTGCTGGCCTTGGCGCCGAAGCGGTCCACGAAGCTTTGCAGATGCGCGCGGCGGGCCTGCTGCTTCTTGGCCTCGGCCGCTTGCAGGGCGCGGCGTTCGGCCCGCATCCGCGCGAAATCGTCATAGCCGCCGGTGTAGAGCGTCAGCTTGCGGTTTTCGAGATGCAGGATATGGCCGACGGCGCGGTTCAAAAGGTCGCGGTCGTGGCTGATGATGATGACCGTGTGCGGATAGCGCGCCAGATAGGTTTCCAGCCACAGCGCGCCTTCCAGGTCCAGATAGTTCGTGGGTTCGTCCAGCAGCAGCAGGTCGGGCTGCGCGAACAGCACGCCCGCCAGCGCCACGCGCATCCGCCAGCCGCCGGAAAAGTCGCTGGTGGGCCGCGCCTGGTCGGCGGTGGAAAAGCCGAGGCCGTCCAGGATGGACGCCGCCCGCGCCTCGGCCGACCAGGCGTCGATATCGGCAAGCCGGGTCTGGATGTCCGCGATGCGATGCGCGTCGGTGGCGCTGTGGCTTTCCGCCAGCAGGGCCGCGCGTTCCTTGTCCTCGGCCAGGACAGTTTCCAGGACCGAGGTCGCGGTCCCCGCCGCCTCTTGCGCGACGCCGCCGATGCGGGCGCGACTGGGCAGGCTGATGTCGCCGCCGTCGAGGCTCAGTTCGCCGCGGATCAGCCGGAACAGCGTGGTCTTTCCCGCGCCGTTGGGACCGACAAGGCCGACCTTGTGGCCTTCGGGAATGGTGGCCGAGGCCCCTTCGAACAAGGGGCGGCCCTGGATGGAATAGGATATGTCGTCGATGCGCAGCATGGCCGGGGCATGGCCGATGCAGGGGGCGGCGTCAAGCGGCGACCGCCCCGCCGCGCCCCGGCGTCATGCGGCACGGGGCCGAGGCGTCAGTTGGCCGGTTCGGCCGGGGCGGCGTCTGCGGGGGCGGCATCCGCCGGCGCTGCGTCGGCCGGGGGCGCGTCTGCGGGCGCGGCGTCTGCTGGGGCAGTATCCGCAGGCGCGGCTTCTGCTGGGGCTGCCTCCGCCGGTGCGGCATCCGCCGGTGCGGCGTCAGCAGGGGGCGCGGTGCCCGGCGCGTTTTCGATCGGCAGGGGCGCGGTATCCGTCGTTTCGACTGCGGCCTCTGCAGCGGTTTCGGACCGGTCGCGTCCCGACAGGACCATGAAGGCGACCATGATCAGAAAACCGGCGGGGATCAGCGCGTAAATCAGCGACCGGGGCATGCCGCGGCTGGGTTTGGGTTCGGTGGCCATGGCGGGGTTCCTTTCCAGTGTCGGGGGGATAACCGGAAAGAGGCAGAGAAGTTTCAGCGCAAGAGACGCCTCGGGGGCCAGGCTGCCGGTCCTCCTCGAAGCCTTGTTCTTGAAGGACGGGCCTGTCGGGTGTAGGTTCGCCATTCAGCAGGAGTTATGGACATGAACAAGCGTCACCGGTGATCCGGCCAATCGACACTTGCAGTCGGCCCGCCTGACAGGCGTGCCTTCGTTCAATCCTTGTCCAAGGTTTTTTCATGACCAGACTTGCAGGCAAGACCTCCCTGGTAACAGGGGCGGCGCGCGGCATCGGTGAAGCCATCGCCAAGGCCTTCGCATCTGAGGGGGCGCAGGTCATCGTGACCGATATCGACACTGACCAGGGCGAGGCCGTCGCGGATGCCATCGGCGGAACCTTCCTTCGCCTGGACGTGTCATCCGAAGCGGACTGGGACAATGTCGCAAGACGGTTTCCTACCCTGGACATCCTTGTGAACAACGCCGGGATCACGGGTTTCGAGGAACAGCCGACCCCCAGCCACGATCCGGAAAATGCCCAGCTTTCCCATTGGCGGGCCGTTCATGCCGTGAACCTGGACGGCACCTTCCTGGGATGCCGCTACGCGATCCGCGCCATGCGTGCCAAGGGGGCGGGGTCCATCATCAACATCTCCTCTCGGTCGGGGGTGGTCGGGGTTCCGATGGCAGCGGCCTATGCGTCGTCGAAGGCGGCGATCCGCAACCACACCAAAAGCGTGGCGCTCTATTGCGCCGCACAGGGTCTGAACATCCGCTGCAACTCGATCCATCCCGCCGCCGTGATGACCCCGATGTGGGAGCCGATGCTGGGCCAAGGCCCGGCCCGGGCGGAACGCGAAGCGGCCATCGTGGCGGACACACCCATGCGCCGGTTCGGCAGGCCCGAGGAGGTGGCGGCGATCGCGGTTCTTCTTGCCTCGGACGAAGCCGCCTACATGACCGGGGCGGAATTGACGATCGACGGCGGCATCCTGGCAGGCTCGACAGGCATCTGACGCTGGCCCCTGCGCGGCCCGCCATCCTTCCGACGAAAAAGGCCCCGCCAATCGGCGAGGCCCCATCTTCATCCTAGCCGCAGATCAATAGCGCGAGGCCATCGCCGACAGCGGCAGCGGGACGATCTTGTCGGCGTTGCCGGCCGTGCCGAAGGCCTCGAAGCGGTCCTTGCAGACCTGCGACATCATCTGCATCGCGGGCTTGAGGTATTTGCGCGGGTCGAACTCGGACGGTTCTTCCGAGAAGACCTTGCGGATCGCGGCGGTCATGGCCAGGCGGTTGTCGGTGTCGATGTTGACCTTGCGAACGCCGTGCTTGATGCCGCGCTGGATCTCCTCGACTGGGACGCCCCAGGTCGGCTTGATGTCGCCGCCATAGCTGTTGATGATCTGCTGCAGATCCTCGGGGACGGAGGACGAGCCGTGCATCACCAAATGGGTGTTGGGCAGACGGGTGTGGATTTCCTCGATCACATGCATCGCTAGGATGTCGCCGTCGGGCTTGCGCGAGAACTTGTAGGCGCCGTGCGAGGTGCCCATGGCGATCGCCAGCGCGTCCACGTTCGTGTCGTTGACGAAGCGCACGGCCTCGTCCGGGTCGGTCAGAAGCTGGTCGTGGCCCAGTTGCTCGGTCGCGCCGTGGCCGTCCTCCTGGTCGCCCATGCCGGTTTCCAGGCTGCCCAGGACGCCCAGTTCGCCCTCCACGGACACGCCGCAGGCATGGGCCATCTGCACCACCTGGGCGGTCACGTCGCGGTTATAGTCGTAATCGGCGGGCGTCTTGCCGTCGGCCTTCAGCGAGCCGTCCATCATCACGCTGGTGAAGCCGTTCTGGATGGCGGTGGCGCAGGTCGCCAAGCCGTTGCCGTGGTCAAGATGCATGCACAGCGGGATGTCGGGAAATGCCCTGGCAAAGCCCTGGATCAGGCCCGCCAGCACCAGGTCGTTGGCATAGGCGCGCGCGCCCCGGCTGGCCTGCAGGATCACCGGAGACTTCGTCGCCTGCGCGGCGGTCATGATCGCCAGGCCCTGCTCCATGTTGTTGATGTTGAAGGCGGGGACTGCGTAGCCATTCTCGGCCGCGTGGTCGAGAAGCTGGCGCAGGGTAATCATAGCCATGAAATCTTATCCTTTGCTTGGCCCGGCAAGATAGCCGAGGATCGTCTCGACCTCGTCCTTAGCGCCGAATATCAGGGGCGTCATGTCGTGTACCGCTAACGGTTTGCGATAACGGATGGGCTGAGTGCCGTCGGATGCAAGCCCGCCCGCCTGTTCGACCAGAAAGGCGATGGGCACGCATTCATAGACCAGCCGCAGCCGGCCGTTCTGGTATCCGGGGCGGCGGTCGGCGGGGTAAAGGAAGGCCCCGCCGTTCAGCAGGATGCGGTGCAATTCGCCCACGGCGGCGGCCAGCCAGCGCATGTTGAAGTCGCGCCCGCGCGGCCCGTCCTTGCCCGCCCGCAGGTCCGCGACCCAACGTTGCAGGCCCGGTTCCCAGTGGCGTTCGTTGGACGCGTTATAGGCGATGGTGGATGCGGTGGCTTTCAGCGCGACGTTTTCGCGCACCATGCGGAATTCGCCCGCATCGGCGTCCCAACCGGCGATATGGGTGCCGTCGCCCAGCGACCAGCCGAAATCCATCGAATGGCCGAAACTGGCATAGCCCGCAGCCACCACTGCTTCGCCCGTGCGCAGGAAACCCTCGGGCGCGGCGGGCAGGATGGAAAACAGCATCCCCAGGGGCGCGCCGATGCCGATGCTGCCCGACCCGTCGATGGGATCCATCGCCACGTCCCATTCGCCGTCGGGGTTGAGGGGGATGACCGCCTCGACCTCCTCGGACAGGACCTGGCGGACGCCCGCGCGGCGCAGCACCTCGATCATGTGGTGATGGGCGCCGACATCCAGCGCCTTCTGCTTGTCGCCGGAGTCGTTCACGCCCACGATCTCGGTCGGGTCGCCGTGCAGGCGTCCCGCGGCCAGGCGCTGCATCAGCGGCAACTGGGCCTCGGCTATGGCGTGGACGATGGCGGCGGGGCCGTCGCCGGTCAAGACCTGCGACAGCAGGCGGCCCACAGGCGGGCCGTCATTCGGCAGTTTCAGCATTCGTCAGGCCTTGTTGTATTTCGAATCGACCGCGACGATGGCGTTCACGTTGCCTGCGGACTTGCCGGCCTTGTCGAAGTTCTCGGTCTCGGCCAGCCAGGCGTCGGCGATGGCCTTGGCCAGTTCCGGGCCGATCACGCGGGCGCCCATGGTGATGATCTGCGCGTCGTTCGACAGCGCGGCGCGGGTGGCGGAATAGGTGTCATGGGTCAGCGCGGCGCGGATGCCGGGCACCTTGTTGGCCGCGATGCAGACGCCGATGCCGGTGCCGCAGACCAGGATGGCGCGGTCGAAAGTGCCGTCCTTGACCTGGCTCGCCACCCGGTCGGACAGGTTGGCATAGAAGGCGTCGGGGCCTTCGTCGGTGCGGCTGATTTCGGACACCTGATGCTTGTCCTTCAGGTGGTCGGCCAGGACCTTGGCCAGACCCTCGCCCGCGCTGTCGCCTGCGATTGCCAGTTTCATTTCGTCTCTCCGATGGTTGCGGCGCAGCGCGCCAGGATGTCGAGATAGCCGTCCACGTTCCAGGCGGACCGGCCGATGAACAGCCCGTCGATATGCGGGCAGGAAATCAGTTCCTCGCAATTGCCCGGATTGACCGAGCCACCGTAAAGGCAGGGCACGCGTCGCCCCAGGATGTTCTGCGCGACCGCGACGATCTCGGCCTGGCGGGCATCGGCATAGTCGGACGTGGCGGGGATCCCGTTAACGCCGATGGCCCAGACCGGTTCATAGGCCAGCAGGATCGTGGCGTTCTTTTGGTCGCCCGACAGGCGGGACAGCGCGCCGCGCACCTGGGTTTCCAGCACGTCCTGCGCGCGGCCGGATTCGCGTTCGGCCAGCGTCTCGCCGATGCAGATCAGCGGGATCAGCCCGTGGTGCACGGCGGCCTCGGTCTTCAGGCCCACGGTCTCGTCCGTCTCGCCGAAATGCTCGCGGCGTTCCGAATGGCCCAGTTCCACGATGTCGAGGTTGCAGTCACGCAGCATCACGGGGCTGATCTCGCCCGTCCAGGCGCCTTCGTCGGCCCAGTGCATGTTCTGCGCACCGACCTTCACGGATGTGCCTGACAGCCATTCCTTGACCTGGCGCACGGCGGTGAAGGGCGGGATCACGAAACGCTGGATGCGCGGGTCGCGGTCCTTGTCGGCGGCGGCCAGTCCTTCGGCAAAGACGCGCGCCTGATCCAGCGTCTTGTTCATCTTCCAGCTTGTGCCGATCCAGAAATCCGTCATGCGCTCAGTCCCTTGCGATGGTCAGCCGCAGCCCGGCCCGGTCGATCGCGGCGCGATCGGGGGGCGCGGGGGCGGCATCGGTGATGATGGCGTCGAAATCGGACAGGTCGGCCAGCATGTGCAGGGCCGACCGGCCGAAGCGCGTATGGTTGACCAGCAGCACGGCCCGGTCGGCGGCGGCGATCATCGCCCGCTTGGCACGGACCGCCGCGTCGTCCATGTGAAAGGCCCGCAGCCCGGCCACGGCGGGGGTCGAGATGAAGGCCAGATCCGCGCGCAGCCGCGACAGCGCATCCTCGGTCACGGTGCCGAAGAAGCCGTTGAACTTGGCGCTGTAGGTGCCGCCAAGCGCGATCAGCGTGATGCGCGGGGCATCCTTCAACCGGTCGATCACGGCGGCGTTGTTGGTGATGACGGTCAGGGGTGCCTTGTCGGTCAGGTTGGCGCCCAGAAGTGCTGCCATGGACCCGTCGTTGACCATCACGGTCATGCCCGGTTCCACCAGATCCAGCGCGGCGCGGGCCATGCGGGCCTTGGCGTCGCTGTCCTGCAAGGCGCGGATGCGGAAGTCGCTTTCGAACTGCGTCCCCGCCTCGATGGTGGCGCCGCCGCGCACCTTGCGCAGCAGCCCCGCCTGTTCAAGGTCGTCGAGATCCCGGTGGATGGTCATGCGCGACACGGCAAAGCGGTCGGCCAGATCGTCCAGATCCACGGCGCGCGCGCCCACCAGAAGATCCATGATCGCTTGCCGGCGTTCGTCGCGCTTCACCTGATCCTCCTCGGTTGGGGCATTTGTAACATCACCCGCAGAAATCGCAACATCGTTTGTGTGACTTTGTGATGCAGTTTTGTGATTATTGTTGTGGTTGCGACCTGTCCGAGGTATTCACCCCCAAACCGCCGGAGGACCACATGCCCCTAGATTCGCCCAAAGACCCCAAGATCGCCGCCAAGGCCGATCTGGACCCGCAGAACTTCGCGCTTGCCAACTGCATCCGCGCGCTGTCCATCGACGCGGTGAACGCCGCGAATTCGGGCCATCCGGGCGCGCCCATGGGCATGGCTGACGCGGCCACGGTCCTGTTCCGCAACCACCTGAAGTTCGATGCGAAGAACCCCGACTGGCCGGACCGCGACCGCTTCGTGCTGTCGAACGGCCACGCGTCCATGCTGCTCTACAGCCTGCTGCACCTGACGGGTTACGAGGACATGACGCTGGAGCAGGTGAAGAACTTCCGCCAGTGGGGCTCGATCACCGCCGGCCACCCGGAATACGGACACGCCAAGGGCATCGAGACGACGACCGGCCCGCTGGGCCAAGGCATCGCCACCGCCGTGGGCATGGCGCTTGCGGAACGGGCTTTGGCGGCCGAATTCGGCGACGACCTGGTCGATCATCACACCTATGTCTTCGTGGGCGACGGCTGCCTGCAGGAAGGCATCGGGCAGGAAGCCATCAGCCTTGCGGGCCACCTGGGCCTGGGCAAGATGATCGTGCTTTACGACGACAACGACATCACCATCGACGGCCCGACCTCGATCAGCTTTTCGGAAGATGTCGCGGCGCGGTTCCAGGCCTGCGGCTGGCATGTCCAGAAATGCGACGGCCATGACGGCAAGGCCCTTGATGCGGCGATCACGGCGGCCAAGGCGGAAACGGGCAAGCCGTCCCTGATCGCGATGAAGACGGTGATCGGCTTCGGCTCGCCCAACAAGGCGGGCACCTATTCGGTCCACGGCTCGCCCCTGGGCCGCGACGAGGCCGCGCTGACCCGCGAGGCGATCGGCTGGGCGCATGATCCCTTCGTCATCCCCGAGGACCTGCTGTCCGAATGGCGCAGGATCGGCACCCGCGGCGCCACCGACCGCGAGGCCTGGGAAGCCCGCCTGGCCGGCAAGTCCGCCGAGGTCCGCGACGAGTTCAACCGCCGCCTGTCGGGCGAATTGCCCGAGGGCTATGACGCCGCCGTCAAGGCCGCCCGCGACGCGCTGTTCGCGGAACCCAAGAAGGCCGCAACCCGCAAGGCCAGCCAGATGGCGCTGGAACCCCTGACCGCCGCCCTGCCGGAAATGATCGGCGGGTCCGCCGACCTGACCGGATCGAACCTGACCCGCGTCAAGGCGGTGGACAGCCAATACACCCGCCAGGCGCCCGGCCGCTATATCGGCTATGGCGTGCGCGAATTCGGCATGGCCGCCGCGATGAACGGGATCAACCTGCATGGCGGCTTCATCGCCTATGGCGGGACGTTCCTGGTGTTTTCCGACTATGCCCGCAACGCGATCCGCCTGTCGGCGCTGATGGGGGTCGGCACGATCTATGTGATGACCCATGACAGCATCGGGTTGGGCGAGGATGGCCCGACCCACCAGCCGATCGAACATCTGGCATCCCTGCGCGCGATCCCGAACCTGACGGTCCTGCGCCCTGCCGACACGGTGGAAACGCTGGAAGCCTGGGACATTGCGATCCGCAACCGCAACGTGCCCTCGCTTCTGGCCCTGTCGCGCCAGGACGTGCCGCAACTGCGCCTTGATGCCGGGGACGAGAACCTGACCGCCAAGGGCGCCTATGTCCTCCGCCAGTTCGGGGAAGGCCGCGACGTGACCCTGATCGCGACGGGGACCGAGGTGCAGCTTGCCGTCCAGGCCGCCGAGGCGCTGCACGAGGGCGGGCTGAACGTCGCCGTCGTGTCGATGCCGTCCTGGGAGTTGTTCGACGCCCAGCCCGAGGATTACCGCAAGGCGACCCTGGGCGACGCGCCGCGCATCGCGGTCGAAGCCGCGGGCAAGTTCGGCTGGACGCGCTATGTCGCGTCCGAGGACGACGTGATCGGCATGACCGGCTTTGGCGCATCCGCCCCCATCGACCGGCTGTATCAGGAGTTCGGGATCACGGCGGACGCCATCGTTGCCCGCGCCAAGGCAGTGACGGCGAAGTAAGCGCAACGGTGCGTTCAAGCACGCACCCTGCCCGCAAACCGTAGGGTGCGTGCTTTGCACGCACCTTTTTCTATTGATCCGCCAAGGCCTGCGCCGTCGCCTCGTCCGTGATCAGCCCGCGCAGGCGTCCGCTGCGCAGCGCGGCGCGGATCGCCTGGACCTTGTCCTCCCCGCCCGCGATCACCACGACCCGGCTTTCCCCCGGTTCATCCAGCGATGCCGACAGCGTGCGCGCGGACAGCGTGGTTTCCAGCACCCGACCCCCGGCGTCGAAGAAATGGCCCATCATCTCGCCCACGCCGCCCGCTGCGCGGATTTCGTCGATCTCTCGCGGCTCGATCATGCCCGATGCCACAAGCTGCGCGCCGGGATCGACCGTGCCCATGCCCACGAATTTCAGATCCGCGCCATTGGCCAGGTCGAAGATGTCGCGCACGCCCGGCTGGTTCAGCAGCACCGCGCGGTCGGATTCGGAATTGGCGAAGAAGGGCACCGGCAGGACATAGGCCTGCGCACCCGTGCGTTCGGCCAGCCGGTGCATCACGTCGTGGCGGTTGGCGGAATAATGCCGCGTCAGCCCGCCCAGCAGCGACACGAAGCATGTGCCGTTGGCATCAAACCGCGGCAGTTCCTGTACCGCCGCCGCAAGCGTTCGCCCATGGCCCAGGCCGATGGTCCCGTGTTCGCCGCGCTCGATTTCGCGGCGCAGGAAGCTGGCCCCGGCCAGGCCCAGGGCGCGCAGGGGCATCCCTTCCTCGCCCAGGTCGGGGGCGACCTCGCAGAAGGCCAGGCCATAAAGCGCGCAAAGCCGGTCCTCCAGCATGGCGCATTCCACGATCTCGCCGTCGATGCTGACCTTGACCACGCCATCGGCCACGGCGCGGGCGATCAGGCGATGCGCCTTGACCCCGGTGACGCCCAGCCGCTTGGCGACCGCCGCCTGGGTCAGCCCGCCCGCGTAATGCAGCCAAGCCGCGCGGGTGGCGAGGCTTCGTTCCGGGTCGATCCCCCCCTGTCGCGCCATCAGCCCGCCTCCTCCATGATGCGGCGAAGCTGGTTTTCGCTCAGCGCCACCGGGTTGGCCTTCATCGAGGATGACGCCGCCGCGGCCTGGGCAGCGGCGGCCTGCGCCTCGGGGCCGATGCCAAGCGCGGTCAGCGCGGGAAGGCCCGCACGATGCGACCAGTCGGCAAGCGCCCGCACCGCCTCGGGCATCGAGGCGAAGGGCGTGTCGAAGGCTGCGCCGATCCAGCGGGCGACCTGATCCAGGCGCTCAATGGCGCCCGGATCGGTCGCGGCATGGCGGTTCATCATCAGCACAGGGGGCAGCAGCGCGCCGCAGATCGCGCCATGCGGCGCGCCGGTCAGCCCGCCCAACGGCCCGGCAAGCCCGTGGACCGCGCCAAGCCCGGCATTGGCAAGCGCCAGGCCCCCGCAAAGGCTGACCCAGGCCATCTCGTCCCGCGCCTCGGCATCCTCGGCCTCCATCAGCCGCCGGATCGCGGCAAGCCCGCGCGGGATCGCGTCGCGGCACAGGGCGTCGGTCAAGGCATTGGCGCGGGTGCAGACGAAAGGCTCGATCACCTGGGTGATGGCATCGAGGCCCGAGGCCAGCGTCACAGGGCGCGGGCAGCCATCAGTCAGCGCGGGGTCCACGATCGCCAGTCGCGGCAGCATCCGCGCGTCGCGCAGGCTGACCTTGCGGCGGTGTTCCGGCACGCCGATCACGGCGTTGCGCGTGACCTCGGCCCCCGTGCCTGCGGTGGTGGGGATGGCGACAAAGGGCAAGGGCGGATGGTCCAGGGGCAGGCCCCGACCCACGACCTCAAGGTAGTCCAGCATCGGGCGCGTGGCGGGGACAAGGGCGGCGATGGCTTTTCCCGCGTCGATCACCGCGCCCCCGCCCAGGGCCACCACGACCTGCGCGCCCTGTGCGGCGCGGATGCCCTGGGCCACCAGATCGGTGTCGGGTTCGCGCGGCACGGCGAAAGCCGTGACCTCGCATCCCTGCCCCGTCAGCGCATCCGCCAGCCAGGCGGCACGGTCGGCGCTGCGTCCGTGGACCAGCAGCACCCGTTGCCCAAGCCCCGCCACCCGCGCGGCGACGCCATCCGCCTGCCCCCTGCCGAACAGGATCTCGGTCGCCGTGGCAAAGGCGAAGGGCGCGGCCATCAGATCCGCAGATCCCCGGCGCCGCTGTCGATATGCGGCGCCCAGAAGGCCACGCTTTCGGCGATATGGGCGATCACCTGGCGGTCGTTCGGTTCGCGTTCCTTGAAGGACAGTTCCAGGCAGATCTCGTTTTCCACGGCGCCGCCCTGGGCCAGGGCCTCCAGCAGCGGTTCCGGCTGGACGCGGCCCTTGGCATTGTATTCGGCGGTAAAGGGACGGTGGCCCGACTTGTCCATCATCGACTGCTTGATGTGGATGATGGGCGACACCTTGGGCACCGCGCGCGCCCAGGCATAGGGATCGGTGTCATCCGGGTTCGGGCTGGTCACGTCGCCGTGGTCGATGTCGGCCATCATCCACATGGGCACCGCCATGCCCGCCGCCGTCAGCCGGTCCTGCAGGTCCATGCAGGCTTGGATCGTTTCGCCGAACTCGCGCCCCACGCTCATCGGTTCCCAGAAGACATAGGACAGGCCGGCGGCCTTGGCATGGTCCGCGACCTCGGCCCAGGCGTCGATGGCGGTCTGGATCAGATCCTCGCGCCGCTGCGGGTCGTCATAATCGCGATAGGTGAAGATCGCGAATTGCGTGCCGACCGATGTGCCGCCCAGGTCGCCGATGATGTCGGCGAAGGTCTTGAACCAGTCCACATAATACCGCCGCACGTCGGGGTCCGGGTGGCCGAAATGGTTCAGCCGCCCGTAAGGCCCGGTCATCCCGCTGGTCACGCGCACGCCGGTCCGGTCCAGGGCCGCGCCCATCTGGCGCGTCAGGCGGCGGATCACCGGGGCGGGCCAGGACGGGTTGATGAACTCATGCGTCAGTTGCAGGTCGCGGATCCGCAGATCGCGCGCCACTGTGTCGATCAGGTCGTCGGGATCGGCAAAGCGGTTGACCAGCGGGTTGGTGTTCAGCGACAGCGTCAGGGCCATGGCGGTCACGCCGCCCGCGCCAGGTCAGAGCCGTTGAACCAGTCCGCGAAGGCCTGCTGTTCGGCGGGGGTCAGGTGCAGGTAATGCTTGGTGCGGCGCATCAGGATGTCCTCGGGCGTTTGCGCCCATTCGCGGGCGACCAGATAGCGGACCTCGGCTTCATAAAGATTGCCGCCGAAGTGGCGGCCAAGGTCCGCCATGTTCATCGCCCCCGCCGCGACATCCCTGATCCGCGCGCCGTAAAGGCGGGCGTAATGGACGATCAGCGGGCGCGGCATCCAGGGATGCAGTTCGCGCTGCAGGTTCAGGAAGGATTCGAAATCGGCGTTGGCGATCTCGCCGCCCGGCAGAGGGGCGGTTTCGGTCCAGTCCGGACCCATGCCCGGGAAGATGCCCTTCAGCTTGTGCATCCCGCGTTCGGCCAGCTCGCGGAAGGTGGTGATCTTGCCGCCGAAGATGTTCAGAAGCGGCGCGCCGCCGGTCGTATCCAGGTCGAAGACGTAATCGCGCGTCACGGCCGAAGGATTGCCCTTGCCGTCGTCGAACAGCGGGCGCACCCCCGAAAACGCGTGCAGCACGTCCGAGGGACGCAGCTTTTCCTTGAAATAGCGGTTCACGGCGGCCAGCAGATAGTCGATCTCGTCCTGACCCACGGCCACATCCTCGGCCCGGCCCTCATAGGCGACATCGGTGGTGCCGATCAGCGCCTTGTCGCCTTCATAGGGGTTCACGAAGATCACCCGCTTGTCGTGGTTCTGGACCAGATAGGCCTGCTGGCCGGACCACCATTTCGGCACGATGATATGGCTGCCCTTGACCAGCCGGACCTTGCGGGCGGAATTCGCGCCCGCGACGTTGCTGATGATGTCGCTGACCCAGGGGCCCGCGCAGTTGACGATGCAGCGGGCGCGGAAGCTGCGGATCTCTCCCGTGACCTCGTTGCGGGTCTGGACGGTCCAGGCGCCGTTCTCGCGCCGGGCGGAAATGCAGGGGCTGCGGGTCAGGACCTCGGCCCCCTTTTCGGCCGCGCCGACGGCGTTCAGGATCACCAGGCGCGCATCGTCCACCCAGCAGTCGCTGTATTCGAACCCCTTGTGATACTGGTCCAGCAAGGGCGCGCCTTCGGGATCGCGGCGCAGATCCAGCGTGCGGGTGCCGGGCAGCTTCTTGCGCCCGCCCAGGTGGTCGTAAAGGAACAGGCCCAGGCGGACCAGCCAGGCGGGGCGATCCTCGGGTGAATGGGGCAGCACGAAGCGCATCGGCCAGATGATATGCGGGGCCGCGTTCAGCAGCACCTCCCGCTCGATCAGGGCCTCGCGGACCAGGCGGAACTCGTAGTATTCCAAATAGCGCAGGCCCCCATGGACCAGCTTGCCCGACCGGGACGAGGTGCCTTGGGCCAGATCGTCCTTTTCGCACAGCACGACCTTCAGCCCCCGTCCGGCGGCGTCGCGCGCGACGCCCGCGCCGTTGATGCCGCCGCCGATGACGAAAAGGTCGATCATGTCGGTGTCAGGGGTCATAGGGATTGTCCTTTCAGGGATCGGGCGGCGGCAAGCGCGTCCCATGCGGGCACCAGGGCCCGGCGCGAGGCGGTGAAGGCCGGGAACAGCGCGTCATAGGCCGCGACAAGCGCGGGATCGGGTTCTTCGGGCCGGCCCAGCAGGGGCGTGACCCATTCGGCGATGCAGCTTTCCATGTCGGGATAGGCGCCGATGGCGACGGCGGCCATCATCGCGGCCCCCGCCGCGCCCGCCTCGTCGCGGTCGGACACACGGACGGGGGCGTTCAGCGATGCCGACAGGATGGCGCGCAGGCCCCGCGACCGCGCCGCTCCGCCCGTCAGGCGCAGTTCGGACGGCAGCGGCCCCATGGCGGCATAGCAGTCGCGCATGGCCATGCCCAAGCCCTCGGCCACGGCGCGGATCAGGTCGGGATAACGGTGGCCCGCCGACAAGCCGACAAAGCCCGCCCGCGCGTCGGCATTGACGAAGGGCCCGCGTTCCCCGGCATCCGAGATATAGGGTTGATAGACGATCTGGCCGGGGGCGGACTGCGCCAGCCACCCCTCGATATGCGCGACCAGGTCGCGATGGGTCACGGACTGGCCCATGTCGGACATGATGCCCGCCGCGATGCCCAGCACCCAGTCCAGGTTCAGCGTCGCCGCCATGTTGGTCTGGACCTGCGTGACGATGCCGGGGATGGGCAGGCAAATGACATAGCCCGTGCCCTCGTCGTTCAGATGCACGTCGCCTGCGCGGACCGCGCGCAGGTGGACGCCGGTCGATCCCACCGTGGAACAGGCCACGTCGCCCGCCGCGCCGCCATAGACGCCCGCGCCAAGCGCGGTCATCACCATGTCCACATAGCCCAGGGCGACCGGCGTGCCCGCCAAAAGCCCCGTCTGGCGCGCGGCATCGTCCGTCAGCGGATGCGTGACCTGGGTTCCGTCGATGATCGGCGGCAGCAGGGCGCGGCGATGGCTCAGCCCAAGCGCGTCGATCACCGCGTCGTCATACTGGCGGCTGCGGAAATTGCCGAAGGTGAAGCTGGCTTCCGACGGATCGGTCGCCCGCACACCCGTCAGGTTCAGGTAAAGCCAGTCCTTGCAATGCAGCGCGACCTCGGCCCCGTCCAGCAGGGCGGGCGCGTGGGCGTCCATATGCGCCATCTGGCTGCCCTGCTGGCAGGTGTTCAGGCCGGTGCCCGTCGCCTCGAACCGGGCGCGGTTGGCGGGGCCGGCGGCAAGGCGCGCCACGGTCGGCGCGGCGCGGGCGTCCAGCCACAGCCAGGCATCCCCCACCGGCCCGCCCTTCCCGACCAGCCAAGTCCCGTCGCCCTGCGCCGTCACCGACAGCGCCGCCGTGCGCGCGGCCAGGCCTTCGACCTTGGCGCCCAATCCGCGCAGCGCCGCCGCGCAGTCGTCCCAGGTCTGGCGCAGCGGTTGCGTGGCCGATCCGTCGGCGCCCGAATGATAGCGGTTGGGCACGGATGCCGCCGCGATCTGCCCGCCCGACAGGTCGAAGGCCACCGCCTTGATGACCGAGGTGCCCGCGTCGATGCCGATCAGGATGTCACGGCCGGGCATGGATCAGTCCCTTGCGCGTCAGGCCCAGTTTCGCGGCAGTCATTCCAAATCCTCCTGCGCGGGTCCATGGCAGGACCGCGCCCCGTTCCCGGATCCATACACGAAAGGACAAGCATCGTGAATGCATTTTTTTGCAGACACCGTAAATAATTTCAGCTAAGGTCGGGATCAAGGACAGGTTCCGTCAGAGGAGGCGGGCCGCCTGCCGGGCCTTGCGGCCAATCAACGCAGGTCCGCGACAAAGGTTACAAGGGGGGATAACATGCCCAGAACACAGGCGATGACGGCGCGCAGCCGGTGGGGAATTTTACCCTGCGGCGCCTGTTCCGCAGCCTTCCGCCACTCCCTCCAGGACATCCGGGGCCTTCAGCCATGACCCACAGCACCACCTCCCATCAACCCGCCCCCAAGGCCCCTGCCCCGTCGCGGCGCGGGATGCTGCTGGGGGTGGCGGCCATCGTCGTCCTGGCGGGCGCGATCGCGCTTGACACCACCGTCGTCCCCATCGGGTCCGAGGCCGATGTCCGCGTCCAGGCCTTTTCGCCCGACAGCTATGGGCAGCAGGAATTCCCGCGCATCCAGGCCTTCGTGAAGGAAAAGGCCGTGGATGCCGCGACGCTGGCGCCCGAGGTGCTGGCCGACAAGGACGCGGCGGCGCAGAAATACGGCACGGCATCGTCCACCGGGGCGATCATGTTCGTGACCCTGACCGGCGTCGCGGGCGAGGCGCGCTCGGGCGTCTATCCTCTGACGGTCGAGGGCGTGCCCGAAGACATCACCGTCCGCGTCCAGACCGGCCCCGCGATCAACGGCACCGACCTGCGCGACGCGCCGGGCGACATCGCCTTTGGCGACTTCAAGAACCAGATCGAATACCAGGACGCCGGATCGGGCATCAACCGCGCCATGAAGGCCGCCGTGCTGGACGGCATCGACACCGCCAGCCTGACCGGCAAGTCCGTCACCGTCACCGGCGCCTTCCGCCTGATCAACCCCAAGAACTGGATGATCACCCCGGTCGAGGTCGCGGTTCAATGACCCGGCAGACCCAAGGCGATCCCGACGCCCGCGAAGTGGTCCTGGCCGCGCGCAACGTCGCCAAGTCGTATGGCAACGTCCATGCGCTGAAGGGCGTGAACTTCGACATCCATCGCGGCCAGGTCACCACCCTGTTCGGCGAGAACGGCGCAGGCAAGTCCACGCTGATGAAGATCCTGTCGGGCGTGATCCAGCCCACCACCGGGCAGATCATCCTGGACGGCCAGCCGGTCAGCTTCGCCAACGCGAACGAGGCCCGCGACCGGGGCATTTCCATCATCCACCAGGAACTGTCGCTGGCCCCGAACCTGTCGGTCCGCGACAACATCTTCATGGGCCGCGAGCTGCGCGGCCCCATGGGCGTCGATTTCGCCGAGGAGGAACGCCAGGTCCGCCGGTTGATGGAGGAACTGGAGGAGGAGATCGACCCCCTGACCCCGGTCGAGGAACTGCGCCTGGGCCAGCAGCAGATCGTGGAAATCGCCCGCGCCCTGTCGGTGGACAGCCGCATCCTGATCATGGACGAACCCACCAGTGCGCTTTCGGCATCAGAGGTCGAGGTGCTGTTCAAGGTCATCCGCGACCTGACCGCACGCGGCGTCAGCATCGTCTATATCTCTCACCACCTGGAAGAAGCGCTGACGATCACCGACCATGCCGTGGTGCTGCGCGACGGGACCATGACGGCCTATGCGCCCCGCGCGGACATCGACCTGGAATGGATCGTCCGCAACATGGTGGGCGAGAATTACGACCTGGGCAGCCCGCCCGACAGCGCCAGGGGCCAGGTCGCCCTGTCGATCCGCAACCTGTCGGTGCCCGACCAGACCGGGCAGGATCTGGTGCGCAACCTGTCGCTGGACGTGAAGGCGGGCGAGATCGTCTGCATCTATGGCCTGATGGGCGCGGGGCGCACCGAACTGCTGGAAACCTGCGCGGGACGGCTGCGCGCCAGCGGCGGAGAGATCGTGCTGGAAGGGCAGGAGATTTCTCACCTGCCCATCGGCGAACGCATCGCCCGCGGCCTGGCCCTGGTCCCCGAGGATCGCCAGCGCGACGGCCTGGTCCAGACCATGAGCGTGGGCCAGAACCTGTCGCTGGCATCCATCCGCAACTTCACGCGGGGGCTGTTCACCAGCAGCCGCACGGAACGCAGGCTGATCGACGACAGCATCCGCAGCGTCACGGTCAAGACGTCCGGCGGGGGCGCGCCCATCGGATCGCTGTCGGGGGGCAACCAGCAGAAGGTCGTGATCGGCAAGATGCTGGCCACCAACCCCAAGGTCATCATGCTGGACGAACCTTCGCGCGGCATCGACATCGGCGCCAAGGCCGAGGTCTTCCGCCTGCTGGCCGAAGGCGCGCGCCGGGGCCTTGCCGTCATCTATTCCACATCCGAGGTCAGCGAATGCCTGTCCATCGCGCATCGGATCATCGTCATGCACAAGGGCCGGATCTCGGCCGAATTCGATTCCACCGTTTCCAAGGAAAAGATCATGGCCGCCTCGGGCGAGTCCGTGGCTGCCTGATGGGCCGTTGAGCGAGGAAAACCTATGTCTGCCACCACCACCGCGCCCAAACAGGACGGCTTCAGCATCGGCCGCCTGCTGCTGGAAGGCCGCGCCTTTTTCGCCCTGATCGCGATCATCGCGGTCTTTTCCTTCCTGTCGCCGAACTATTTCACGGTGTCGAACTTCCTGATCATGTCGTCGCAGGTGGCGATCTATGGCATCCTGTCGGTGGGCATGCTGCTGGTGATCCTGAACGGCGGGATCGACCTGTCGGTCGGGTCCATCCTGGCGCTCTGCGGGGTCTGCGCGGGCGCGATGATGCAGGGCGTCACGCTGGAATGGGCAGGGGTGATCCTTTATCCGCCGGTCTGGGCGGTGGTCGTGCTGACCATCGCCATCGGCGCGGCCGTTGGGGCGCTGAACGGCGTGCTGGTTGCCTTCTTCAAGGTGCCGCCCTTCGTCGCCACCCTGGGCGTGATGTATGTGGCGCGCGGGGTCGCGCTTCTGATGACGAACGGGCTGACCTACAACAACCTGCGCGGCCAGGAAGCCCTGGGCAATACCGGCTTCAACTGGCTGGGCTTCAACCGGCTGTGGGGGATCCCCATCAGCGTGATCGTGCTGGCCGTGGTGGCGGTGCTGGCGGGGCTGATGCTGTCGCGGTCGGCCTTCGGCCGGTGGCTTTATGCCTCGGGCGGGAACGAACGGGCCGCCGAACTGTCGGGCGTGCCGGTGCGGCTGGTCAAGATCACGGTCTATACCATCTCGGGGGCGCTGTCTGCGGTGGCGGGGCTTGTGCTGGCGTCGCAGCTGACCTCGGCGGGGCCAACGGCGGGGACCACCTATGAACTGACGGCCATCGCGGCGGTGGTGATCGGGGGCGCGGCGCTGACCGGCGGGCGCGGCGGCGTGCGCGGCACGATGCTGGGCGCCTTCGTGATCGGCTTCCTGTCGGCGGGCCTGGTGATCATCGGCGTCAGTTCATACTGGCAGACGGTCTTCACCGGCGCGGTGATCGTGCTGGCCGTGCTGATGAACTCGATCCAATATGGGCGCGGCGGGCGCAAGTCCTGACCGGCCAAGCCTTCCCGTCCGGGCCGAAAGGGTCCGGGCGGCAACCCTGCCGCAGGCGGCAGTTTTACCAACCCAGAGGGAGAGAGAGTATGTTCACCATGACCCGCCGCGCGCTGCTTGCCGCTGCCGTCGCCATGCCGATGATGGCAGGCGCCGCCTCGGCCGAGGGGCTGATCACCATCATCGTCAACGACCCCGCGAACCCCTATTGGTTCACGGAAGGCGAGGTCGCCAAGAAGACCGCCGAGGAACTGGGCTATACCGCCAACGTCGCCGCGCACCGGGGCGACACCAACACCGAAAGCACCCTGGTCGATACCGCGATCACCAACAAGTCGGTCGCGCTGATCCTTGACCCGGCCAATGCCGACGGTTCCGTGGGCGCGGTGCAGAAGGCCGTGGACGCGGGCATCCCCGTCTTCCTGGTCAATGCCGAGATCAACCAGGAAGGCTTGGCCAAGGCGCAGCTGGTGTCGAACAACGCCCAGGGCGCAGCCCTTGGCGCGCAGGCCTGGGTCGAGGCCGTGGGCGATGCCGGCAACTATGTCGAACTGTTCGGCGCGCCGTCCGACAACAACGCCCAGACCCGGTCCAACGGCTTCGAGACCGTGCTGACCCAGTATCCCGACCTGGTGAAGGTCGGCCAGGAAGTCGCCAACTGGGACCGCACCCAGGGCTATCAGAAGATGCAGTCGCTGCTGCAGGCCAATCCCGACATCGTCGGCGTGATCTCGGGCAACGATGAAATGGCGCTTGGCGCCATCGCCGCCCTGAAGGAAGCCGGCAAGCTGGAACAGGTCAAGGTCGGCGGCTTCGACGGATCGCCAGACGCGGTCGAGGCCGTGAAGGCGGGCGAGCTGCAATACACCGTCCTGCAACCTGTCGCCGTCTTCGCCGAGGAAGCCGTCCGCCAGGCCGACAACTTCATCAAGAACGGCTCGACCGGCGTGGATACCGAAAAGCAGTTGTTCGACTGCATCCTGGTGACGGCCGACAATGTCGATCAGATGACCGAGCCGTTCACGCTGTCGCAATAAGACAAGCTTTCAGGAAGAACGGCTTTCAGGAAGAAGGGGCGCGGATCACCGCGCCCCTTTTTGCGTTCATTCGGCCATTTCGTCTTCCCGCCAAGCATGGTCGGGGTCGGGCTGGCCCGCGTCGTCATGTTCGGCCAGCCAGTTTTCCGCATCCAGCGCCGCCATGCAGCCCATGCCCGCGCTTGTGACCGCCTGGCGATAGACGTGGTCGGTCAGGTCGCCCGCCGCGAAGACGCCGGGGATCGAGGTGCGGGTGCTGCCCGGTTCGACCTTCACATAGCCGCCGTTGTGCAGTTCAAGCTGGTCCTTGACCAGTTCGTTGGCGGGCGCATGGCCGATCGCCACGAAAACGCCGTCCGCCGGAACCGTGCGCGTGCTGCCGTCCACGGTCGAGGTCAGGACCGCGCCCGTCACGCCCAGCGGCGTATCCACGCCCTGCACTTCGGTCAGGGCGTGGTTCCAGATCACCTCGACCTTCGGGTGGTTGAACAGGCGCTGCTGCAAGATCTTTTCGGCCCGCAGGCTGTCGCGACGGTGGACCAGCGTCACCTTGCTGGCGAACTTGGTCAGGAACAGCGCTTCCTCGACCGCGGTGTTGCCGCCGCCGATCACCACGACCTCGCGGTTGCGATAGAAGAAGCCGTCGCAGGTCGCGCAGGCGGAAACGCCGAAGCCCTTGAACTTCTCCTCGGACGGCAGGCCCAGCCAGCGGGCCTGCGCACCGGTCGCCAGGATCACCGCATCCGCCGTGACCACGCGCCCGCTGTCGCAGGTGGCGGTGAAGGGACGCTTCTGCAGGTCCAGCGCCGTCACCATGTCCACCACGATCTCGGTGCCCATGGCGCGGGCATGTTCCTCCATCTTGACCATCAGCTCGGGGCCCTGGATTTCCGTCTCGCCCGGCCAGTTTTCCACTTCGGTGGTGATGGTCAGCTGTCCGCCGGGCTGCATCCCCTGGATCAGCATCGGGTTCAGCATGGCGCGCGCGGCATAGACGGCGGCGGTATAGCCCGCCGGGCCAGAGCCAATGATCAGAAGTTTGACATGCGTGCTATCGGTCATCTTGCGCCCCATCCGGTGTTTGTGCATGAGGTAGTCCTTCCCACCGGAAATCGCAACGCGGGACGCGTGCCGAAAGAATGTTGCGCGCATTCGGCCTGCGCTGTAGTTTCCGGAAACGCTCAAGACCCGATCAAGAAAGACCTCCATGGCTGGCGCGAAACTGGACGACATCGACCGCAAGATCCTGGCCGAATTGCAGGCCGATGGCCGGATGACCAATGTCGAACTGGCCCGCCGCGTCGGCATCTCGGCGCCCCCCTGCCTGCGCCGCGTCCGCGCGCTTGAGGAAACCGGCTTCATCCGCGGATATCACGCCGACATCGACGCCCGCGAATTGGGATTCGAGGTGCAGGTCTTTGCCATGGTGCGCCTTGCCAGCCAGTCCGAACGCGACCTGTCGGCCTTCGAGGCCCTGGTGCAGGGCTGGCCCCTGGTCCGGGAATGCCACATGCTGAACGGAGAGATCGACTTTATCCTGAAATGCGTCTCGCCCGACCTGTCCACCTTCCAGCGTTTCCTGACGCAGTCGCTGACGGCGGCGCCCAATGTCGCCAGCGTCAAGACATCGCTGGTGATCCGGGCGGCGAAGGATCAGCCGGGCGTGCCCTTCGAGGTGGTCGAGGAACGGGTGCGCGAGGCGGGGTGAAGGGCGGGGGCCAGCCCCCGCACCCCCGGGATATTTCAGCCAGAATGAAGATCAGCGCGCGGCGTGGCGCCGTTCGATCGCCTGCCAGATCGCCTCGGCCGCGTTGATCCCGTCGAAGCGTTCCAGTTCCTGGATGCCGGTGGGCGAGGTCACGTTGATTTCGGTCAGCCAGCCGTCGATCACGTCGATGCCGGTGAAGATCAGGCCCTTTTCGCGCAAGGTGGGGCCGATGCGCTTGCAGATTTCGTATTCGCGGTCGGTCAGGCCGATCTTCTCGGCGCGGCCGCCCACATGCATGTTCGACCGGGCCTCGCCTGTCTGGGGGACGCGGTTGATCGCGCCGACGGGTTCGCCATCGACCAGGATGATGCGCTTGTCGCCCTTGCTGACGGCGTGGATGTATTTCTGCGCGATCATGGGTTCGCGGTTGATGCCCGCGAAAAGCTCCAGCAGGGCCGACAGGTTGCGGTCCTCGGGGTCCAGGTGGAAGACCCCTGCCCCGCCGTTGCCGTAGAGGGGCTTGACGATGATGTCGCCGTGCCGGTCGCGGAAGGCCCGGATGGCGGCGGGGTCGCGGGCGATCATGGTGGGCGGCGTCAGGTCGGGAAAATCCAGCACCATCAGCTTTTCCGGGCAGTTCCTGACCCAGAAGGGATCGTTCACCACCAGCGTCCCCGGATGCACCCGGTCCAGCAGATGGGTCGAGGTGACATAGGCCATGTCGAAGGGCGGATCCTGGCGCAGCCAGACCACGTCGAAATCGGACAGGTCCACCTCGGCCCATTCGCCGAAGGTGACGTGGTTGCCTTCCTCGCGGCGCAGGGTGACGGGGCGGCCGCGGGCGATCACCCGCCCCTCGTCATAGCGCAGCTGGTCCACCGTGTACTGGAACAGCCTGTGGCCGCGCGCCTGAGCCTCGAGCCCGATGCGGAAGGTGCTGTCCCCGGTGATCGAGACATGTTCGATCGGGTCCATCTGCAGGGCGACATACAGGCTCATCTTGTCCTCCTTGGGCGGCTTGGCTCCGCTTGTCGCCCGGCGTCCTGCTGGATGCAAGCCGCCGCTGCATTGACTTGCACGCGCGCTGCCCCAAGTGATAGACGGGCGTCGATTTTGAGAAAAGCTGGCCGCTGGCCCGCAGGAAAGGCAAAAACCGCATGGCGATGGACAAGACCAGCTTCGACAAGGGCGACCTGCTGGCCTGCGCACGGGGCGAGCTGTTCGGCCCCGGCAATGCGCAGCTGCCCGAGCCGCCCATGCTGATGATGGACCGCATCACGGAGATTTCGGAAGACGGCGGCGAACATGGCAAGGGCCATGTGGTGGCCGAATTCGACATCACCCCCGACCTGTGGTTCTTCGCCTGCCATTTCCCCGGCAACCCGATCATGCCGGGCTGCCTGGGCCTGGACGGGCTGTGGCAGCTGACCGGCTTCAATCTTGGCTGGCGCGGCTGGCAGGGGCGCGGCTATGCCCTGGGCGTGGGCGAGGTGAAGCTGACCGGCATGGTCCGCCCCGACCGCAAGCTGCTGCGCTATCACGTCGATTTCACCAAGGCCGTGCAGACGCGGCGCCTGACCATGGGCGTGGCCGACGGCCGCGTCGAGGCGGATGGCGAAACCATCTACCAGGTCAAGGACATGAAGGTCGCGCTGTCGTCCAACTGACGGCGGCCCATCAACCAAAGGAGAAGGCCCATGCGGCGCGTCGTCATCACCGGCCTTGGCATCGTATCGCCCATCGGCAACAACGCCGACGAGGTCACCGAAAGCCTGAAGGCGGGCCGTTCGGGCATCGTCTTCGCCCCGGAATATGCCGAACACGGCTTCCGCAGCCAGGTCCACGGCATGCCGCAGATCGTGCTGGAAGACCATATCGACAAGCGCAACCTGCGCTTCATGGGTCCGGGCGCGGCCTATAATTTCCTGGCCATGGAACAGGCGATCAAGGATTCAGGGCTTGAGGAAAGCGACGTCTCGAACGAGCGCACCGGCCTGATCATGGGATCGGGCGGGCCGTCCACGTCGAACTTCTTCCTGGCGCACCAGACCGTCATCGAAAAGGGCAGCCCCAAGCGCATGGGGCCGTTCATGGTGACGCGCTGCATGTCGTCCACCAATTCGGCCACGCTGGCCACGCCCTTCAAGATCAAGGGCGTGAACTATTCCATCACCTCGGCCTGCGCGACATCCGCGCATTGCATCGGCAACGGGGTCGAGCAGATCCAGATGGGCAAGCAGGACATCGTCTTCGCCGGCGGCGGCGAGGAACTGGACTGGACGCTGTCCTGCCTGTTCGACGCCATGGGCGCCATGTCGTCGAAATACAACGACACGCCCGAAACCGCCTCGCGCGCCTATGACGCGACCCGCGACGGCTTCGTGATCGCGGGCGGCGGCGGCGTGGTCGTGCTGGAGGAACTGTCCCACGCCCTGGCGCGCGGCGCGAAGATCTATGCCGAAGTCACCGGCTATGGCGCGACCAGCGACGGATACGACATGGTGGCTCCGTCCGGCGAGGGTGGCGAGCGGGCGATGCGCGTGGCGCTGGCAACCCTGCCCGAAGGGCGCAAGGTCAGCTATATCAACGCGCACGGCACCTCGACCCCTGTAGGCGACGTGGGCGAGGTCAAGGCCGTCCGTCGCATCTTTGGCGAGGGCAACACGCCGCCGATCAGCTCGACCAAGTCGCTGACCGGGCATTCGCTGGGCGCGACCGGGGTGCACGAGGCGATCTACAGCCTGCTGATGTTGCAAAATGACTTCATTGCAGCCTCTGCAAACGTGACCACTCTGGACCCCGACCTTTCGCCAAGCGAGATTGCGACAAGCCGGGTGGACAATGCCGGTCTTGATTCCGTGCTGTCGAACAGCTTCGGGTTCGGGGGAACGAACGCCACCCTGCTGATGTCGAAATACCAGGAATAGGTAGGGCCGGTACATGGGCGATCTTCTTCAAGGCAAGCGCGGGCTTGTGATGGGGGTCGCCAACGACCATTCCATCGCCTGGGGCATCGCGAAGGCGGTGTCGGACCAGGGGGCGGAACTGGCCTTTTCCTATCAGGGCGAGGCCTTCGGCAAGCGGGTGCAGCCCCTGGCGGCATCGGTCGGGTCGGATTTCCTGCTGGACGTGGACGTGACCGACGACGCATCGCTGGACGCGGCCTTCGGGGCGATCACCGAACGCTGGGGCAAGCTGGACTTCGTGATCCATGCCATCGCCTTTTCCAGCAAGAACGAACTGACCGGCCGCTTCGTGAACACCAGCCGGGCGAACTTCAAGCACAGCCTGGAAATTTCCTGCTATTCCCTGATCGAGGTGGCGCGGCGCGCCCATCCGCTGATGGCGGCCAGTGAATCGGGGGGCGGGTCGCTGATCACGCTGACCTATGGCGGGTCGAACCGGGTGACGCCCTTCTACAACGTGATGGGGGTTGCCAAGGCCGCGCTGGAATCGACGGTGCGCTATCTGGCGAACGACCTGGGCCCCGACGGTATCCGCGTGAACGCGATCAGCCCCGGCCCGATGAAGACCCTGGCGGGCGCGGCCATCGGCGGGGCGCGCAAGACCTTCCGCCATACCGAGGCCAATGCCCCCCTGCGCAAAAACGCCACGCTGGAGGCGATCGGCGGCACGGCGGTCTGGCTGCTGTCGGACTGGGGCGCCTGCACCACCGGGGAAATCGTGCTGGTCGATGGCGGCTATCACGTCCTGGGAATGCCGCAGAGCGAGAATTTGTGAGGACAGGCCGGGGGCCAGCCCGTCGCCGATCGGTTCTCGAACCGATGGCGCACCGACCGGCGACCCCCGGGATATTTGGGCACAGAAGATGGGCGGCATGTTCTTCACGGCGGATGACGGGGCGCGGCTGGCCTATTCGGACCAGGGCGAGGGGCTGCCGGTCCTGTGCCTGGCCGGGCTGACGCGGAACATGGGCGATTTCGATTACCTCGCGCCGCATCTGTCGGGCGTGCGGCTGATCCGCATGGATTATCGCGGGCGGGGGCAGTCCGACCGCACCGGCGCCGCCACCTATACCGTTCCGCAGGAAGGCAAGGATGCGCTGGCGCTGCTGGATCACCTAGGGGTGGACAGGGCCGCGATCCTGGGCACGTCTCGCGGCGGGCTGATCGGGATGCTGCTGGCCGCCGTGGCGCGTGACCGGCTGCTGGGGCTGTGCCTGAACGATGTCGGCCCGGTGATCGAGCGCGCGGGGCTGGAGCGGATCTTCGACTATGTCGGCCGCAATCCGGCGGCGCGGACGCATGCGGCGCTGGCGGAACGGCTGCCTGCCGCCATGCCGGGCTTTGCCAATGTCCCCGATGGCCGCTGGCTGGAGGATGCGCGGCGCCATTACGAGGAAACGCCGGAAGGGCTGCGCATCCAGTATGACCCTGCCCTGCGCGAGGCCTTCTTGGCGGCGTTCGAGGGCGAGTCCCCTGACCTGTGGCCGCTGTGGGATGCAACGGCGGGGCTGCCCGTCGCGCTGATCCGGGGGGCCAATTCCGACCTGCTGTCGGAGGGTGTCGCGGCCGAGATGCTGCGCCGCCGCCCCGACGCGATCATGGCCACGGTGCCGGGCCGCGCCCATGTCCCCTGGCTGGACGAGCTGGAGTCGCTGGATGCGATCAATGCCTGGCTGGATCGCTGCGGGCGCTAGAAGCGCATCCCCACGCTGAAGCTGGCGCCCTCGGTCCCGATGCCGAAATCGGCGGCGCCGAAGGAAAAGCCGATGAGGGCGCCTGTCAGGGCCTGTTGCGCGGTATGTTCGACCGCATGGACCCGGCTTGCCGCCGTCAGCCCCGCCGCGCCGTAAAGGCCGATGCCCGCCGCGCGGTCGTCAGGAAAGCACTTGCCCGCCAGATCCGCCGCGCCAAAGGCCGCCGCGGCGGAATGGCCGGACGGAAAACCCTTCCCCTCGCCATTGGGCCGGATCGATACAGGGGTACCGTCCAGCCAGGTCTTGAGGCCGAGGACCACCGCCGCCTGCAAGGCGCCGCGAAGGGCGAAGTCCTCCAGCCGGTCGTCGCGGGCGGCGCAGACGGCGGCGGCAAGCGGCAGGCCGTATTTCATCGCCGTGCCGAAATCCCCGAACGGGTCGGCCGTGGCGGGTTGGGCCAGGGTCGCCGCAAGGGCGGCGGCTGCCACCAGCTTCAACGCTGCATCGCCTCGACATATTCCATCAAGGCGACCAGGCGCACGGGCGTGGGCGTCGGATTGCCGTCGCCCGCGTCATAGGGAATGGTCGGCCCGTCCAGCAGGTCGCCGAATTGCGGCATCGGCGATTCGCTGCGGCCGGGCGTGAAGCCATAGATATGGCCCATCACCTGCAGGCGCGGGAAGACGCCGCCATTCTTGGCCGCGACCTGCGTCAGATCGACCGGATGGGGGACCATCCCCTCGGTCGCCGGGCCGCCGCCACGACCGTCCGCGCCATGGCAATCGACGCAAAGCGCATTGAAATCGTTGCGCGCCTGCACGCGGTCGGATGCCTGCGGCGCGCAGGCGGCGATCAGGCCCGCCATCGCCAGTCCGGCCAGACCCGCCCCATATGTTGCCTTCATCGCTGCCCCTTTCGCATCGTTTTCCCGACTTTGCCCCGGCGGCACGGGTCACGCAACCGTCTGGTTGAGACGGATCACCCGGTCCATGCGCCGGGCCAGGTCGTGGTTATGCGTGGCGATCAGCGCCGACAGGCCCGTGTCGCGGACAAGCGCCATCAGCATGTCGAAGACCCGGTCCGAAGTCTCGGGGTCGAGGTTCCCGGTGGGTTCATCCGCCAAGAGCAGCGCGGGCGCATTGGCAAGGGCGCGGCAGAAGGCCACCCGCTGCTGTTCGCCCCCCGACAGCGCCGCCGGGCGGTGATCCGCGCGCGCCGACAGGCCCACGCGTGCCAGAAGATCGGCGGCGCGGGCGGCGGCGTCGCGTTGGGGAACGCCGTTGGCAAGCTGCGGCAGGATGATGTTTTCCGCCGCGCTGAATTCCGGCAGCAGGTGGTGGAACTGGTAGACGAAGCCCAGCTCGGCCCGCCGCGCCTCGGTCCGGGGCTTGTCGGGCAGCCCGGTCATGTCACGCCCGTTGAGGATCACGCGCCCCGCGTCGGGCGTGTCCAGCAGCCCCGCGATATGCAGCAGCGTCGATTTGCCCGCGCCCGACGGCGCGACCAGGGCCACCACCTCTCCGCGCGCGACGGACAGATCCAGGCCGCGCAGGACCGGCACCGGGGCGGGACCGTCCTTGCCATAGGTCTTGCCGACCCCTTCCAGCCGCAACACGTCATTCATAGCGCAGGGCCTCGACCGGGTTCATGCGCGCGGCGCGGCGCGCGGGAAAGATCGTAACGACGAAGGACAGGAACAGCGACAGCGCCACCGCGCGGAAGATGTCCCAGGCACGCAATTCGGCGGGCAGGCGATAAATGCCCCGCACCTCGGGCTGCCAGGCGCCCCCGCCGGTCAGGGCGTTCAGCGCGGCCATGATATTGTCCACGTTCAGCGCCAGAAGCACGCCCAGGACCACCCCGGCGATGGTGCCGATGACGCCCGTGAAGGCCCCGCACAGAAAGAAGACCCGCAGCACCGCGCCCTCGGTCAGGCCCATGGTGCGCAGGATGCCGATGTCGCGGCCCTTGTTCTTGACCAGCATGATCAACCCGCTGGTGATGTTCATGGATGCGATCAGCACCAGCACCGACAGGATGACGAACATCACATCATCCTCCATGTCGAGCGCGGCCAGGAACGACCCCGAGGAGTCGCGCCAGTTCCAGACCTGCGCGCCATCGCCCGCCGCCTGAATCAGCGGCAGGGTCCAGTCGTCCACCCGTTCGGGGTCGGCGACGAAGACCTCGATCTCGTCGGCGACGCCCTCGCGGTTGAAATATGACTGCGCCTCGGCCATGGGCATGTAGATGCGGGTGCGGTCGATGTCGTATCGCCCGGCGCTGAAGATGTATGTGACCTCATAGGCCTTGACGCGCGGCGTGGTGCCGATGGCCGTGCGCGCGCCTTCGGGGGCGATCAGGCGGATCCGGTCGCCCAGGCCCACCGCCAGTTCGCGCGCGATGCCCGAGCCGATGGCGATGCCGCGGTCGAAATCCTCAAGGCTGCCGACCGAGGTCTGGGGATCCACGATCCGCGGCATTGCCTTGAGATCATCGAGGGTTACGCCAAACACTTCGGCCACGTTCGAGCTGTCGTTGGCGGTCGCCATGACCTGGCCGCGAACCACGGGCGCCGTCCGCGTGACACCCGGCACCTGCGCCAGCTTCGCGGCCATGGCGTCGTAATCCGCGATCCGGCCGGGGACGACATAGACATCCTCGGTGAATTCGTTGGTGATGCGCTGCGGCGCCATGTAGACCGTCGTATGGGCATTGGCCCCCAGGATCGTGTCCACGAACTCGGCCCGGAAACCCGCGCGCACGGCCAGGGTGGCGATCAGCGCCATGACGCCCAGGGCGATGCCGATCAGGCTGATCCAGGTCATCACGCTGACCCCGCCCTCGGCCCGGCGGGCGCGCAGGTATCGCCAGGCGATGGTGAATTCGTATCGGGAAAACGGTCGGGGTGTGGCCATCGGGACGCCTTGATTTTGCGCGGGGAACCTGACCGGGACGCCCCCAAAGATCAAGCCGACAAAGGCGTGAGGGCTTCTTCGTTGCTCAAATACCCATATTGCGACGGCAGCCCCCAGATGCCACATGAGGGGCATGGCAAAATCCACCAATGCTTTCACCTGCACCGCCTGCGGTGCGTCCCACAAGAAATGGGCCGGGCGCTGCGATGCCTGCGGGGCCTGGAACACCATTGTCGAGGAAGCGCCCCTGTCCCAGGGTCCGGGCCGGGGCCTTGGCGCCCACAAGGGCCGCGCCGTTTCCCTGTCCAGCCTGATGACGACCGAGGCCCCGCCCCCGCGCAGCCTGTCGGGGATGGAGGAACTGGACCGCGTGCTGGGCGGCGGCCTTGTGCCCGGCAGCGCGATCCTGGTCGGCGGCGATCCCGGCATCGGCAAGTCCACGCTGCTGCTGCAAGGCGCCGCGGCCTTTGCCCGGCGCGGCGCGAACGCGGTCTATATCAGCGGCGAGGAAGCAAGCGCCCAGGTCAGGATGCGCGCGCAGCGGCTGGGCCTGGCGGATGCGCCGGTGCGGCTGGGGGCGGAAACCAACCTGCGCGACATCCTGACCACGCTGGACAATGAACGCCCCGACCTTGCCATCATCGATTCCGTCCAGACGCTCTGGTCCGACCAGGTCGAGGCTGCGCCGGGCAGCGTGGCTCAGGTGCGGGCGGCGGCGCATGAACTGGTGACATTCGCCAAGCGCAAGGGCGTGGCGATCTTCCTAGTGGGCCATGTCACCAAGGAGGGCCAGATCGCGGGCCCCCGCGTGGTCGAACACATGGTCGATACCGTCATCTATTTCGAGGGCGAGCGCGGCCACCAGTTCCGCATCCTTCGGTCCGTCAAGAACCGCTTCGGCCCCGCGGACGAGATCGGCGTCTTCGAGATGACCGGCAGCGGCCTGGCCGAGGTCGCCAACCCCTCGGCCCTGTTTCTGTCCGAACGCGGCCAGCCGGTGCCCGGCAGCGCCGTCTTCGCCGGGATCGAGGGCACGCGGCCCGTTCTGACCGAGGTGCAGGCGCTTGTCGCCCCATCCACCCTGGCATCCCCGCGCCGGACGGTCGTGGGCCTGGACTCGGGCCGGGTCAGCACCATCCTGGCCGTGCTCGAGGCGCGCTGCGGCATTCCCTTCGCGGGGTTGGACGTGTTCCTGAACGTGGCGGGCGGGATGCGCGTCAACGAACCCGCCGCCGACTTGGCGATCGCCGGCGCGCTTCTGTCGGCGCGCGAGGACAGCGCCCTGCCCCCCGAGGCGGTGCTGTTCGGCGAAATCAGCCTGTCGGGCGCGCTCCGTCCCGTCGCGCAGGCGGAAAACAGGTTGAAAGAAGCGCAGAAACTTGGTTTTTCACAGGCGATTTTGCCCGACAGCCAGAAGGTCGAGGGCGCAGGGGGCATGAGGATCAACCGCATCGCCGACCTGACGAGATTCGTGGGCGAGGTCTTCGGCGCCGGCTGAAGTGCTTGACTTGAAAACATAACCGGCGCGAGGGGCAAGAACCATGGACGGATTCACGATCATCGACGCGGTGGTGGCTGCGGTCATCATCCTTTCGGCCATCCTGGCCTGGTCGCGCGGATTCGTGCGCGAATCGCTGGCGATCCTGGGATGGATCGGCGCGGCGGTGCTGGCCTTCATCTTCGCCGCCGCCATGCGCCCGCTGATCGCGCAACTGCCGGTCCTGGACCGCTTTCTCGGCGACAGCTGCGAACTGGCGACCATCGCGGGCTTTGCCGTGGTCTTCGCGCTGGCGCTTGTAGTCTTTTCCATCATCACCCCGCTGTTCTCCTCGGTCGTGCAACGCTCGGCGCTTGGCGGGGTGGATCAGGGCATGGGCTTCCTGTTCGGCGTGGCCCGCGGCATCCTTTTGGTCGCGATCGCCTTCATCGTCTATGACCGCGTGATGACCAGCCAGCAGGTCGCGGTGGTGGAAAACAGCCGCAGCGCCCAGGTGTTCGAGCGGATGCGCGGCCAGATGAACCAGCAGATCCCCGACGACGCGCCGGGCTGGATCGTCAGCCGCTATGAACAGATGGTGGCGGGCTGCACCGCGACCGCAACGCCCTCGGCGCAGGAAACACCGCCCGCCAACTGATGCGCCGGGCGCATGCCTGCCCTGCCATGACGGTTTGGTGACGAAAAACCGCCCCCGTCGGCTTGCGGGGGCGTGACTTTGGGTCGCACCCGCACTACATGGGGCGGGACAGCCCAAAGCCATTCAGGATGCCGCGATGCAACCATTCCTGGCCCATCCGTTCGATTCGGACCGCCTCCATGAAGAATGCGGCATCTTCGGGGTCATCGGCGTCGCCGATGCCTCGAGCTTCGTGGCCCTTGGCCTGCACGCGCTGCAGCATCGCGGCCAGGAAGCGGGCGGCATCGTCGCCCATGACCCCGAAAGCGGCTTCAACAGCGCCCACCGCTTCGGCTATGTCCGCGACAACTTCACCAAGGCCGACGTGATGGGGACCCTGCCGGGGCCGCTGGCCATCGGCCATGTGCGCTATTCCACCGCCGGCACCAAGGCCGCGACGGCGATCCGCGACGTGCAGCCCTTCTTCGGCGAATTCCACATGGGCGGCTGCGCCATCGCCCATAACGGCAACATCACCAACGCCGCCGCCCTGCGCCGCGAGTTGATCGAGCGCGGCTCGATCTTCCAGTCCTCCAGCGACAGCGAATGCATCATCCACCTGATGGCGCGGTCGATCCAGCGCAACATCCCCGAACGGATGAAGGACGCCTTGCGCCGGGTCGAGGGCGCGTTTTCCGTCATCGCCATGACGCGGACCAAGCTGATTGGCGTGCGCGATCCCCTGGGCGTGCGCCCGCTGGTCATGGGCAAGGTGGGCGAGGGCTTCGTGCTGGCGTCGGAAACCTGCGCGCTGGACATCATCGGGGCCGAGTTCATCCGCGAGATCGAGCCGGGCGAAATGGTCGTGATCTCGCGCGGAGAGGTCGAAACGTCCCGCCCCTTCGGGCCGTCCACGGGGCGGTTCTGCATCTTCGAGCATGTCTATTTCTCGCGTCCCGATTCGATCATCGGCGGGCGTTCGGTCTATGAGACCCGCCGCCAGATCGGCGTGGAACTGGCGCGCGAGGCGCCCATCGAGGCCGATCTGGTCTGCGGGGTGCCCGACAGCGGCACGCCCGCGGCCATCGGCTTTGCGCAGGAATCGGGCATCCCTTACGGGTTGGGGATCATCCGCAACCAGTACATGGGCCGCACCTTCATCGAGCCGACCGAGCAGATCCGCAACATGGGCGTGCGGTTGAAGCTGAACGTCAACCGGTCGCTGATCGCGGGCAAGCGGGTGGTTCTGGTCGATGACAGCGTGGTGCGCGGCACCACGTCGCGCAAGATCAAGGACATGATCCTGGACGCGGGCGCGGCCGAGGTGCATTTCCGCATCGCCTCGCCCCCGACCGCATGGCCCTGCTTCTATGGCGTGGACACGCCCGACCGCGACAAGCTGCTGGCCGCGAACATGACGCCCGAGGAGATGCGCGACTGGATCGGCGTCGATTCGCTGGCCTTCGTGTCGCTGGACGGGCTTTACCGCGCCGTGGGCGAGGCCGAGGGCCGCAACAAGGCCTGCCCGCAATATTGCGACGCCTGCTTTTCGGGCGATTATCCGGTGGCGCCCTTCGACCAGCTTGAGCGTGGGTTCCGCATGAAGTCGGGATCGGAAACCGCGATGAACGAGGCGGCGGAGTAACGGGGGACTTCACGTCCCCCGCACCCCCTGTGGGATATTTGCGCACAGAAGATGCTCAGCGGACGATCCGTTCCAGCGGGTCGTACCAGGCAGCGTGCTGGCCCCAAACGGCGCGGGCCAGCATTCCGGGCTTGTGGCGCAGGCGGGCAAGGTCGGCGCGCGTGGCCCAGGTGAAGCGGTTCACCACCTTTTCGGGATCTTCCAGGACAATCCCGGCATTGCCGGTCAGCCTGGCGCGGAAGATGATCTCGACCTGATGGAAGCCGCGTTCGGGGTCGTGGAATTCGTTGACCAGGATCGGGGCGCTGACGGTGATCGCAAGGCCGGTTTCCTCGGCCACTTCGCGGATCAGGTTTTCGGGCAGCGACTGGCCGGGTTCGACCCCGCCGCCGGGCAGGCACCACAGGTCGGACTGCTGGCCGGGATAGGCGTTGACCAGCAGCAGCCGGTCGTCGCGCAGGATCGCCGCGCGGGCCGCCAGCCGGAGCGGCTTCATCCGGTGATCCGGTTGACGTGCCCCATCTTGCGCCCCGGGCGCGGCGTGCCCTTGCCGTAAAGGTGGACCTGCGTCTTCGGCGATTTCAGCAGGTCGGGCACGCGGTCCAGGTCGTCGCCGATCAGGTTTTCCATCACCACATCCGCATGGCGCTTGCCGTCGCCCAGCGGCAGGCCCGCCACCGCACGGACATGCTGTTCGAACTGATCGACCGCGCAGCCGGCCTGGGTCCAGTGGCCCGAGTTGTGGACGCGGGGCGCGATCTCGTTCACGATCAGGCCCTGGGGGGTCACGAACAGCTCGACCCCCATGACGCCGACATAATCAAGCGCATTGGCGATGCGGGCGGCGATCAGCACCGCATCGGTCGTGATCTTGCCGGGCAATCCGCAGGGCACGGTGGTGGTGCGCAGGATGCCCCCTTCATGGACATTCAGGCCAGGGTCAAAGGCCGCGACCTGCCCGTCAGCGCCGCGCGCGATGATGACGCTGATTTCGGCCGAGAAATCAACAAAGCCTTCCAGCACGGATGGCGCGCCGGTCCATTCGGCGGGACCGCCGCCGATCCGCACCTGACCCTTGCCGTCATAGCCCATGCGGCGGGTCTTGAGGATCGAGGGGCGGCCGATCCGCGCAACGGCCGCGTCAAGGTCAGTCTCGGCCGGGACGTCGGCGAAGGGTGCGGTCGCCAGGCCGATGTCGTTCAGGAAGGTCTTCTCGGTCAGCCGGTCCTGGGACACCGCCAAGGCGCGGCGGTTGGGCCGGATCGGACGGATCGATTCCAGCAGATCCAGGGTCGTGGTCGGCACATTCTCGAATTCATAGGTGATGACATCGACGCTTTCGGCGAAGGCGCGCAGGGCGGCCTCATCCTCATAGGGCGCGGTGGTCACGCGCCAGGCGACGTCGCCCGCAGGGGCGGCACCGGGTTCGAAGATGTGGCAGCGCAGGCCAAGGCGGCTGGCCGCGACGGACAGCATCCGGCCCAATTGCCCGCCGCCCAGGATGCCGATGGTCTGGACGTCACTCATCGCGCGGCTCCTTGGGGATGGAATCGGACAGCGCCTGCCGCCATTCGTCCAGGCGCTGCGCCAGGTCGGGGTCGGACAGGGCGAGGATCCCCGCCGCCATCAACCCCGCATTAGCCGCGCCCGCCGACCCGATGGCCATGGTCGCCACCGGATAGCCCTTGGGCATCTGCAGGATGGAATAAAGCGAATCGACCCCGGACAGGGCCTTGGTCTGGACCGGCACGCCGATCACCGGCACGCGGGTCTTCGACGCCATCATGCCCGGCAGGTGCGCCGCGCCGCCCGCGCCCGCGATAATGACGCGCAGCCCGCGTTCCACCGCCGTCTTGCCATAGTCCCACAGCCGGTCGGGGGTACGGTGCGCGCTGACGATCCGGGCCTCGTATCCCACGCCCAGTTCATCCAGAATCGTCGCGGCTTCCTTCATCGTAGGCCAGTCCGACTGGCTGCCCATGATGATGCCCACAGGTTTGTCCATTCGTCGTCCCCCGCATCTGCCCGCCCGTCCTAGCGCGCAGGGGCGCAGGCCGCAATCAGGCGATGATGTCGGGGGTGATCTCGTCTTCCAGGCGCGAGATCTGGTCCTTGAGCATCAGCTTCTGCTTCTTCAGCCGTTGAAGCGCCAGCGAGGATGTCAGTTGCTGCGCCGACAGGGCCGCGATCGCCTCGTCCAGGTCGCGGTGTTCGCAGCGCAGCGCGGCCAGCTTGGCGCGGATGATTTCGTCATGGGACATCTCGTGGTGCATGTTCATCTTGCTTGGCCTGGCTGACGCGTGAAACCGCTTTGTCACTATAATCCGTAGCACGGCACATGTTAACAGAATGCTTCGCAGTGCGTGGATCGGGCTTGCATTTTTGCCCGCCCTTCCAGGATTGGACCCGTTGCCTCACAAGGGGTTGCGCGCAATGGCATCCCTTGTGCCGCCGCCGACGCCGGATCGCGCGGGCCTGTGCGATCCCGTCCCGACCGGCCTTGCATGGCCCGTCGCGCGCCCACATATTGATGGCAAGCGGATCGCCGCCAAAGGGGTCCGCAAACCAGTCGCTTGACGGAAAGAGGGCTGACGATGACCAAGATTTCGCTGGGTGCGCATCCGTATCTGCTGGGGTTCGACCAGCTTGAACGACTGGCCGAACGGGCCGCGAAAGGCGCCGAAGGCTATCCGCCCTATAACATCGAACACATCGCCCCGGACGGGTTCCGAATCACGCTGGCCGTCGCGGGTTTCGCGGAACAGGATCTGTCGGTCACGACCGAGGACCGGCAGCTTGTGATCCGCGGCCGGATGGCCGATCCCGAAGGGGACCGCGTCTTCCTGCACCGGGGCATCGCCGCCCGTGCCTTCCAGCGCAGCTTCGTTTTGGCCGATGGGGTCGAGGTCGAGGGCGCCCAGATGGAGAACGGGCTTTTGCACATCGACCTGCGCCGGCAGCAGCCCCAGCAGGTCGTCCAGACCATTCCGATCAGCCGCAAGTAAGGGGATCATCATGGATACCAAATTCGATTTCGGCGGCATCGACGCCGAAAAGACCGTCTATATCCGGCAGGTCGAGACCCGCACCCTGCCCCAGGAAATCCAGCAGCAACTGCCGGGGATCGAGACGATGTATGCCGTCCACGACACCGATGGCGAACGGCTGGCCCTGGTCAAGGAACGCCCGCTGGCCTTCATGCTGGCGCGCCAGAACGAACTGACGCCCGTCAGCGTCCACTGACCGCCTTGTCTGGCGGCGGGGCGGTCACGCCCTGCCGCGCAGGATGCCGCGCCAGGCCAGGATCGCCAGGATCGCGCTGAAGACGCCAAGCTGATAGATCAGAGCGTGCGACATCGCCCCGGTATAGTCGCCGCCCCCCTGCCCGTTCAGCCGGACGAAGAACAGGCTGGACACGACCGCGATGCCGATGGCCGCGCCGACCTGCTGGAAGGCCTGCATCGCCCCGGACCCCGCGCCCGCGTCGCGGCCGGGCACCGATTGCAGCACCGTCTGGAACAGCGGAGAGATCGTCAGCCCCATCCCCAGCCCGCAGATCGCCAGGGGCGCCGCCAGCGACATCACCCCGAAGGGCTGGGGCGGATGGCCGGTCAGATGGCGCAGATAGGCCATCCCCGCCAGCATGATCGCCACCCCGACCGCCATGCGCCGGGACATCGCCCTGGTGCCGAAGCGCCCGGTGACATAGCTGCCCAGCATGATCCCCAGCGGAAAGGGCGCCGTGGCCATGCCGGAATGCAGCGGATCCAGCCCGAACCCGGTTTGCAGATAGATCGCCAACACCAGGAACATTCCGGGGATGGCCGAGAAATGCAGCATCACCATCGCGACCCCCGACAGATAGCCGCCGTTCCGCATCAGCGCCACGGGCAGCAATTGCCCCCGGCCGCGGCGCGCAAGCCTGACCTGGCGCCAGACGAACAGCGCCCCCAGCGGCACCGCCGCCGCCAGCATCGCCACGCACCACCAGGGCCAGCCCAGCAGCGCGCCCTCGATCACCGGCAGGACGACCATGATCACGGCCAGCGAAAAGATCGCGATGCCGATCCAGTCGATCCGCATCCGGGAATCGGATGACAGCGCGGGGATCCAGCGAAGCCCCGCCGCGATCACGAAGATCCCCACCGGCAGGTTGACCAGGAAGATCGGCCGCCAGTCCAGCCCCCAGATGTCGCCGATGATCAGCGCGCCGCCCAGCAGCGGCCCGGTGACGGCCCCCAGGCTTGCCACCACCCCGGCAAGCGCGAACGCGCGGGCCTTCTGTTCGGGCGGAAACATCACATGCATGATCGCCATCACCTGCGGCACCATCATGGCCCCGCCGATCCCTTGCAGGGCGCGCGACCAGATCAGCATCGGCATGGACAGCGCGAACCCGCACAGCGCCGAGGCCAGCGTGAACAGCGCCACCCCCCACAGGAACAGCCGCTTGCGCCCGAACTTGTCGCCGAAGCGCCCGAAGGGCAGCAGCCCCGCCGCGAAGGCCAGCACATAGGCCGCCGAGACCCATTCGATCTGCGCCGCGGTGGCGTTCAGGTTGTCCCTGATCGAGGGCAGCGCGACGTTCACGATGCTGACGTCGATCAGGTTCATGAAGTTGCCCAGCAACAGCAGCACCGTTGCCAGCCACGGGTTGTAGCCGGCAATGCCTGGACTTGTCGGGGTCATGATGCCGCCTTCTTGCAGATCGTGGAATTTCCGGACGGTCTAGGGCATTGTCCCGGGTTCGACCATCCGCACTCCGATGCTGACTTCGTGGGGGCGATAAAGTTCCCTCGCGGCGGCCTCGAACAGCATCAGATGCGTGGCGCCGTGGTTGCGCGCCACCAGGGCCTGCCACAGCGCGGCGCGGGGACCTTTCGGCGGCGCAACGGGCAAGGGCGACAGGATCGCGTCGTCGGGCGCATCGAGTGCCACGCCCGGCAGCGGCTGGACCAGCAGCAGCGCGTCCAGATCCCGTGCAGCGCGCAAGGCGGGGGCGAGTTGTTCGGGACGGTCGGGCTGGACCGCCAGCACGCGGGCCTTGCCCCGGTCGGCGATCAAGGCGCGCAGGCCGGTCGGCGTCATGCCCCCTGTCGCAGGGCGGCGCAGGCCCTTGACCCTGCCGCCCAGCAGGACCGGATCGCCCCAAGCGTCGGTCACGGACATCACCGCGACCACGCCCCCTTCGTCGCGCAGGGCGATATCGTCGCCGGGCTGCACCCGTGCCGCGAAATCCGCATCGACCTGCAAGGCCAGCGGCACCGGCCAGGGCGACACCGCGCCGCCCTGAACGGCGTCGTGGTCGGCCCGGGTCATGTAGCCGCGCAAGGGGGCATATGCCCCGTTCATCAGCAGGGCCAGGTCGCCCGCCTGTTGCGCGTCCAGCGTCCAGGCAGGCAGCCGGGCGGAATCTGCCAGCAGGGCGGCTGCGGCCTCGGGGGAAACGTAAAGCTCTCGGATCATCATGGGCCATGGCTAGCGCAGGCCCGGCCGTTTGTCATCCTTGCCCGTTCGGTGTAGGGATCGGCTGTTATCGCCAACGGGGGGTTGCATGACCAATATCCGCGCCGTGATCTTCGACATGGACGGCTGTCTTGTGGACAGCGAACCCATGTCGCTGCAAACCCTGGCGGATCTGATGGCGGCCGAGGGGCTGCCCACCACCACCGACGAATTGCGCCGCAAATTCCTGGGCGTGTCGATCCAGTCCATCGTCAGCCACATCGCCGAGGCCCTGGACCGCGACGACCTGCCCGACTTTGCCCGCGATTTCGAGGAAAGCCTGCTGGCGCGCTATCCTGCCGAATTGCGGGTGATCCCCGGCATCCCCGCCCTGCTAGACGATCTGGCGGCGCGCGGGATCATGGTGGCGATCGCCACGGGCAGTTCGATCCGCAGGCTGGGGATCACGCTGCAGGTCGCGGGACTGGCCGAACGGTTCGGCGCCGCCGTCTTCAGCGCCGATCAGGTCAAACATGGCAAGCCCGCGCCCGACCTGTTCCTGCTGGCCGCAAGCCGGCTGGGCATCCCGCCCGCCGCCTGCGCGGTGATGGAGGATTCGCCCCACGGCATCGTCGGCGCCCGCATGGCCGGGATGCGCGCGGTGGGCTTTACCGGCGGCACGCATCTGGAAGGGATGCGCGACGATCATGCCCGACGCCTGGCGGAAGCCGGGGCAGTGGCCGTGCTGCCGGATCTGTCCGGCATGGCGGATGTGCTGCTGGATCATCAATCGACAAGCGCCTGAGGGGGGACGCATGAGTTTTCTGGGGATCGACCTTGGCACTTCGGGCCTGCGCGCCTTGCTGGTGGACAGCGGCGGCAGGCCCATCGGCGCGACGGAACGGCATTATCCGGTCAGCCATCCGCATTCCGGCTGGTCCGAACAGGACCCGGCCCACTGGATCGCGGCTCTGGACGGCGCCGTGGCGGAGCTGCGCGACCGCCACCCGGAATTTGCCGCCCTGCGCGGCATCGGCGTGGCCGGTCACATGCATGGCGCCACGCTGCTGGATGCCGACGATCGGGTGATCCGCCCCTGCATCCTGTGGAACGACACACGCAGCCATGCCGAGGCCGCGCGCCTGGACGCCACCCCCGGCCTGCGCGACCTGTCGGGCAACATCGTCTTTCCCGGCTTCACCGCGCCCAAGCTGGAATGGGTGCGCGAACACGAACCCGAAAACCACGCGCGCATCGCCCGCGTCCTGCTGCCCGCAGCCTTCCTGAACCTGTATCTGACCGGCGATCACGTCACCGACATGTCGGACGCGGCGGGCACGTCCTGGCTGGATACGGGGGCGCGCGACTGGTCGGACGCGCTGCTGGCGGCCGGGCACATGCGCCGCGACCAGATGCCCCGGCTGGTCGAAGGGTCGGCCGCCGCCGGGCAGTTGCGCGGCGATCTGGCGCAGGCCTGGGGCCTGTCGCATCCGGTGGTGGTGGCGGGCGGCGCGGGCGACAACGCCGCCGCCGCCTGCGGGATCGGCGCGATGGCCGAGGGCCAAGGCTTCGTGTCGCTGGGCACCTCGGGCGTGCTGGTGGCGGCGCGGGACGGCTATCACCCCGCGCCGGAAACCGCGCTGCACACCTTCTGCCACGCGGTGCCGGATACCTGGTATCAGATGGGGGTGATGCTGTCGGCGACCGACAGCCTCAACTGGCTGTCGCAGATTACCGGGGCCTCGCCCGCCGACCTGACCGCGCCCTTGGGTGATGATTTGCGGGCACCGGGCGGGGTGCGGTTCCTGCCCTATCTGTCGGGCGAACGGACGCCGCACAACGACGCGGTGATCCGGGGCGCCTTCACGGGGCTTGGATCGGGGACCACGCGCGACGACCTGACCCGCGCCGTGCTGGAAGGCGTGGCCTTCGGCCTGCGCGACAGCCATCAGGCCTTGCGGGAAACCGGCGCGCGGCTGGACCGGATGATGGCCATCGGCGGCGGCGCGCGGTCGCGTTACTGGCTGCGCGTGATCGCGACGACGCTGGACGTGACCCTGACCCTGCCTGCCGACGGCGAATTCGGCGCGGCCTTGGGTGCGGCGCGGCTGGGCATGGTCGCGGCGGGCGCGGGCAGCGTGGCCGATGTGATGACCGCCCCCGACGTGGTCGAGGAAATCGCCCCCGACGCCACCCTGCGGGACCGCTTCGACGAGGCCTACGGCATGTTCCGCGCAGCCTATCCGGGGATCCGGGCGGTGCAATAGTCCCGCCCGGACGCCGCGATTCCAAGGGGATGAAAAAAAGCATTGTGCCATGTCAGTTTGCTGTCGCAATCTGGCCCCAGCATGACGGCCGCGTAACCGCCGCATCACCAGTCTGGGAGGACACATGACCGCTTCGAAACTGCTGGGCGCCCTGTTCGCCGCAACGATCCTGACCGCGCCCGCCTTCGCGCAGAGCTATCCCGAACGCCAGATCACCATGGTCGTGCCCTTCTCGGCCGGGGGGCCGACCGACACGGTCGCGCGCCTTGTGGCCGAACGCATGTCCGAAGACCTGGGCCAGCAGATCGTGATCCAGAACGTCGGCGGCGCGGGCGGCACGCTGGGCGCGTCCCAGGTCGCCAAGGCCGAGGCCGACGGATACACGGTGCTGCTGCACCATATCGGCATGGCGACGTCCGACACCCTGTATCGCAACCTGCCCTATGAAACGCTGGACGCCTTCGAATATGTGGGCCTCGTGACCGAGGTGCCGATGGTCGTCACCGCCCGGCAGGATTTCGAGCCGGCCGATTTCCCGGCCTTCATCGAATACGTCAAGGCCAATGCCGACAGCCTGACGCTGGCCAATGCGGGCATCGGCGCGGCCAGCCACCTGTGCGGGATGCTGCTGATGCAGGCGCTTGAGGCGCCGTTGGTCACCGTTCCCTACAAGGGCACCGGCCCGGCGATGACCGATCTTCTGGGCGGACAGGTGGACATCATGTGCGACCAGACCACCAACACCACCCAGCAGATCAAGGCGGGCACGATCAAGGCCTATGCCGTGACCACGCCGGAACGGCTGGACCTGTTCCCCGACCTGCCCACCGCCGCCGAATCCGGGCTCGAGGCGATGCAGTTCGGCATCTGGCACGGCATCTATACCCCGAAAGGCACCGCGCCCGAGATCAACCAGCGTTTGTCGGAATCGCTGCAAAAGGCCCTGGCCGACGAAGACGTGGCGAAGGCCATGGCCGACCTGGGCACCGCCCCCTCGCCTGCCGAGGACGCCACCCCCGAGGCGCTGAAGACCAAGCTGGAGGAGGAGATCGCCCGCTGGCAGCCCGTCATCGAGGCCGCGGGCGTTTACGCCGACTGATCCACGCGCCCGCCGCCCTTCCGGCGGCGGGCTTTCCGACAAGGGGGGGGGAACCATGTCCACGAAACCGAAGGACGGCACCGACATCGCGGCGGGCCTGCTGTTCATGGCCATTGCCGCGTTCTTTGCCTGGCAGGGACTGGGGCTGGAGATGGGCACCTCGATCCGCATGGGACCGGGCTATTTCCCGATGGTCCTGTCGGCCATCCTGTTCCTGCTGGGCGCGGTGATCCTGTTCAAGGCCTTCGGGCGGCCCGACGACGAACCCATCGGCCGCTTCGCCTGGCGGGGCATCCTGTTCATCCTGCCCGCGCCGATCTTCTTCGGCCTGACGGTCCGGGGCCTGGGCTTCGTGCCCGCGCTGTTCTTCACCACGCTGATCGCCAGCCAGGCATCGGTGCGGATGCGCCCGCTGCCCGCGCTGATCCTGGCGATCGTGGTCACGATCATGTCCACGCTGATCTTCAGCTATGGCCTGGGGCTGCCCTTCCGGCGCTTCGGTCCCTGGCTGCCGCTGTAAGGGGCGATCATGGACCTGCTTTCCAACCTAGCCCTGGGATTCGGCGTCGCGTCCTCGCTGGCCAACCTTGCCTTCTGCCTGATCGGGGTGCTGCTGGGCACGCTGATCGGCGTGCTGCCGGGCATCGGCGCCACGGCGACCATCGCCATGCTGCTGCCCATCACCTTCCAGCTTGAACCCGTGTCCTCGCTGATCATGCTGGCGGGGATCTATTACGGCGCGCAATACGGCGGATCGACCACGGCGATCCTGATCAACATGCCGGGCGAAAGCTCCTCCGCCGTGACGGCCATCGACGGATACCAGATGGCGCGCAAGGGCCGCGCGGGAACGGCGCTTGCGACCGCCGCCCTGGGGTCGTTCTTCGCGGGCAGCGTGGCGACCTTCCTGGTGGCGATCTTCGCGCCGCCCCTGACCACCATCGCGCTGAAATTCGGCGCGGCGGAATATTTCAGCCTGATGGTCATGGGGCTGGTCATGTCGGTGGCGCTTGCCCACGGATCGGTGCTGAAGGCGCTTGCGATGGTGGTGCTGGGCCTGCTGCTGGGCATGGTCGGCACCGATGTCTATACCGGCGCGCCGCGTTTCACGATGGGCATGAACCAGTTCGCGGACGGGCTGAACTTCGTGGCCGTGGCCGTGGGCGTCTTCGGCATCGCGGAAATCCTGCGCAACCTGGAAGACGAACACGACCGCCAGGTGATGACCAAGAACATCACCCGCCTGTTCCCCAACCGCGAGGAATTCCGCCAGATGGTCGGCCCCGTCCTGCGCGGCACCGGCATCGGATCGGTCCTGGGCATCCTGCCCGGCGGCGGGGCGATCCTGGCCTCCTTCGCCTCCTACACGATCGAGAAGAAGGTCTCGAAGAACCCCGGCGAATTCGGCAAGGGCGCCCTGGCGGGCGTGGCCGGTCCCGAATCGGCCAACAACGCGGGGGCGCAGACCAGCTTCATCCCGCTGCTGACGCTGGGTATTCCGGCGAACCCGGTGATGGCGCTGATGATCGGGGCGATGATCATCCAGGGCATCGTGCCGGGGCCGAATGTCGTGACCGAACAGCCTGCGCTGTTCTGGGGCATCATCGCGTCGATGTGGATCGGCAACCTGATGCTGGTGGTGCTGAACCTGCCGCTGATCGGGCTGTGGGTGAAGCTGCTGACCGTGCCATACTATGTGCTGTTCCCGATCATCATGGCGATGTGTTCCATCGGGGTCTATTCGGTGAACTCGAACCCCTATGACCTGTTCGCGGTCGCCTTCTTCGGGCTTCTGGGATACATCATGTCCAAGCTGCGCTGCGAACCCGCGCCGCTGCTGCTGGGCTTCGTCCTTGGCCCCCTGCTTGAGGAGAACCTGCGCCGGGCGATGATCCTGTCGCGGGGCGATCCCACCACCTTCGTCACCCGCCCGATCAGCGCCACGCTGCTGCTGATGTCGCTGGCGATCCTGGTGCTGGTCTTCCTGCCCCAGATCCGCAAGCGCCGGGACGAGGTCTTTACCGAAAGCGACGCCTGAACCCCAACGAACGGAGATCACCATGACGTCCATCACCCGCCGGATCCTGCTGGGATCGGCCCTGGCCCTTGGCCTTGCCGGGGCTGCGGCCGCCCAGTTCCCCGAACGCCAGATCACGCTGGTGATCCCCTTCGCCGCCGGAGGGTCCACCGATGTCGTGGGCCGCATCGTCGCGGAACGGATGTCGCAGGAACTGGGCCAGCAGATCGTCGTCCAGAATGTCGGCGGCGCGGGCGGTTCCCTGGGCGCGCAGCAGGTGGCGCAGGCCGATCCCGACGGATATACGATCCTGATGGGCACGGTCGCGACCCATGCGCTGAACCCGCTGATCCTGAAGCAGAAGCCCTATGACCCGGTGACGGATTTCGCGCCGGTGTCGCTCTTGGTTCTGGTGCCGAACGTGCTGGCGGTCCATCCCGACGTGCCCGCCCAGACCGTGCAGGAACTGATCGACCTCGCCAAGGCGGAACCGCTGGCCTATGCCTCCTCGGGCAACGGCACGCCGCTGCACCTGTCGGGCGAATTGTTCAAGGCCATGGCGGGGGTCGAGATCGACCACATCCCCTACAAGGGCTCGGGCCCGGCGCTGACGGACGTGCTGGGCAACCAGGTGCCGATCATCTTCGACAACCTGCCCTCGGCCTCGGGCCATATCAGCAGCGGCAAGCTGCGCGCGCTTGGCGTCACCACGGCCGAACGCGCCCCCAGCTTCCCCGACGTGCCCGCCATCGCGGAAACCCTGCCGGGATACGAGACCTATAGCTGGAACGCCCTGTTCGCCCCGGCGGGCACGCCGCCCGAGGCGATCGAGGCCCTGGCGGCCGCCGCCCAGGCCACCATGGCCGACCCTGCCGTGGTGGCGCGCATGGGCGAGTTTTCGGCCACGGTCGTCGCCTCGACCCCGGCCGAACTGGGCGACCATGTGACGGCCGAGATGGCGAAATGGGAACCCGTGGTCCGCGACGCCAATGTCAGCATGGATTGAACCATCCCCGGATATCGGTGTTTGATTGTGCGCGGCCCGCCTGACGGGCCGCGCACGATACAGCCGGCGAGGGATGGATGAGCGGACTTCTGGCACTTCTGGACGATGTGGCGGCCATTTCCAAAGTCGCGGCGGCATCCATCGACGACGTGGCGGGCCAGGCGGTCAAGGCCGGGGCCAAGGCGGCGGGCGCGGTGATCGACGATGCCGCAGTGACGCCGAAATACGTTCACGGCTTCGATGCCAGCCGCGAAATCCCCATCGTCTGGAAGATCGCGCGCGGATCGCTGTTCAACAAGCTGGTGATCCTGCTGCCCGTGGCGCTGCTGTTGTCGGCCTTTGCCCCCTGGGCGATATCGCCCCTGCTGATGCTGGGGGGCGCCTATCTGTGTTATGAAGGCGCGGAAAAGGTCGCCCATGCCTTTGGCCATGGCGACAAGCACGACAGCGAACAGCATACCCACCCCGAAACCGGCGGCGCTGCGTTGGAAGAACAGCGCGTGGCTGGCGCGATCAAGACCGACTTCATCCTGTCGGCGGAAATCATGGTTCTTGCCCTGTCCACGATCCCCGGCACCGACACGGTCTGGATGAAGGGGCTGATCCTGGCGGTGGTCGCCGTGGGCATCACCGCCGCCGTCTATGGCTTCGTCGCGCTGATCGTGAAGGCCGACGACGTGGGCGTCTATCTGGCGACCCACCGCACGGGGTTGCGCGCCGCCATGGGGCGCGGCATCGTCAAGGTGATGCCGGGGTTCATGAAGACCCTTACGGTCGTGGGCACCGCCGCGATGATCTGGGTGGGCGGCCAGATCGTGCTGCACGGATTCGCCGAACTGGGCTGGGCCGGACCCTATGACTGGATCCACCACCAGGCCGAGGCTGCGGCCCATGCCGTCCCCCAGGCGCCCGGCCTTGTGGCCTGGGCCGTCACGGCGTTCTTCGACGGCATCTTCGGGCTGATCCTGGGCATGATCCTGATCCCCATCGCACACTATGTCATCAACCCGCTGTTGCAGGCCACCGTGGCCCCGCTGATGGCGCGGCTGCGCGGGGCGTGATCCGGCGGGCTGACGCAACGGCATGAAATATCTGCTTCTGGCTTTGGGCCCGGAAAGATTGACCATGTGGTCAAAGGGTGTCACCTTCCTGTCATGCGGATGTTGCGTTCGCGTCACCTTGGCCCGTTAGGTCGGCGCGAACCGCAACTCCATAAGGGGAGGAAATCATGAACAAACTTTTCGCAGCGTCCGGCGTGGCGCTGATCGCGTCCTTGTCGGCCGCGAATGCGCAGACCGAAATCCAGTGGTGGCATGCCATGGGCGGCGAACTGGGCGCCAAGCTTGAGGAAATCACCAAGGGCTTCAACGACAGCCAGCAGGAATACCGGGTCGTGCCGTCCTACAAGGGCACCTATCCCGAAACCATGACCGCCGCGATCGCCGCCTTCCGCGCGCAGCAGCAGCCCGCCATCGTCCAGGTCTTCGAGGTCGGCACCGGCACCATGATGGCCGCCCAGGGCGCCATCGTCCCGGTCCACCAACTGATGCAAGAACAGGGCGCCAATTTCGACCCGCAGGCCTATCTGCCCGCCGTCGTCGGCTATTACACCGACACTGATGGCAACATGCTGTCGCTGCCCTTCAACAGCTCGACCCCGATCGTCTATTACAACAAGACGGTCTTCGAGAAGGCGGGCCTGGATCCGAACACCCCGCCCAAGACCTGGGCCGAGCTTGAGGAATTCAGCACCAAGATCCGCGATTCGGGCGCGGCCACCTGCGGATTCACGACCCAGTGGATCAGCTGGATCCAGACCGAGAACCTGTCGGCCTGGCACAACCAGCCGATCGGCACCGAACAGAACGGCTTTGGCGGCACAAGCGCGCGCCTGACCCTGAACGGGCCGGTCCAGGTCAAGCATTGGGAAAACCTCAAGCGCCTGTCCGACGAAGGCATCTTCAAGTATGGCGGCCCGGTGGGCGGCGACAACGCGGCGCCGATGTTCTATTCGCAGGAATGCGCGATGTACATGGCAAGCTCGGCCAGCCGGGCGGGCGTGATCGCCAATGCCAAGGACTTCGAGGTCGGATACGGGATGCTGCCCTATTACGACGATGTCGAGGGCGCGCCGCAGAACTCGATCATCGGGGGGGCCTCGCTCTGGGTGCTGGCGGGCAAGCCGGACGAGGAATATGCCGGCGTCGCGAAGTTCTTCGAATACCTCTCCACCCCCGAGGTTCAGGCGGACTGGGCCTCGTTCTCGGGCTATCTGCCGATCACGCAGGCGGCGATGGACCAGCTGTCCGGCTTCTATGGTGAAAACCCCGGCGCCGACACGGGCATCAAGCAGATCACGCTGAACGAGCCGACCGAGAATTCCAAGGGCCTGCGCTTTGGCAACTATGTCCAGATCCGCGGCATCATCGACGAGGAGTTCGAGCAGCTTCTGTCGGGGTCCAAGGACGCCCAGGGCGCGCTTGACGCCGTGGTCGAACGCGGCAACGCGCTGATCGCCGAGTTCGAGACGCAGAACCAGTAACGCACCGGCGGGGCCGCGCCATCGCGGCCCCTTCCCTCCGAAAAGGCAAGACGATGAAGCGCACCCTGTTCCGCAACCAGTTGCTGCCCTGGCTGCTGCTGGCCCCGCAACTGGCGATCACCTTCATCTTCTTCCTGTGGCCCGCAGCCCAGGCCGTGCGGCAAAGCTTCCTTCGCCAGGACGCCTTCGGCATCAACACCACCTTCGTGGGCCTGTCGAATTTCAAGGCGCTGTGGAACAGCCCGGAATATCTGAATTCCTTGCAGGTGACGGCGATCTTCGCGGTGCTGGTCACGGTGCTGTCGATGGGCTTCGCGCTGCTGCTGGCGGTGGCCGTGGACCGGATGATCCGTTCGACCAGCGTCTATACCACGCTGCTGGTCTGGCCCTATGCGGTGGCCCCGGCGGTTGCGGGGATCCTGTGGTGGTTCATCTTCAATCCCACCATCGGCGTGATGCCCTATTTCCTGGACGTGATCGGCTATGACTGGAACCATATCAGTTCCAAGTCCGACGCCATGACGCTGGTGGTGATCGCCTCGGCCTGGAAGCAGATCAGCTATAATTTCCTGTTCTTCGTGGCGGGGCTGCAATCCGTGCCGGCGTCCTTGCGCGAGGCTGCCGCCATCGACGGCGCGGGTCCGGTGCGCCGCTTCTTCGACATCACCGTGCCGCTGCTGTCGCCCACCACCTTCTTCCTGCTGGTCGTCAACATCGTCTATGCCATGTTCGACACCTTCGGCGTGATCGACGCCACGACCGAGGGCGGGCCGGCGCAGGCTACCAACATCCTGGTCTACAAGGTTTATTTCGACGGCTTCGTGGGGCAGAACATGGGGTCTTCCGCCGCGCAATCGGTGATCCTGATGCTGATCGTGATCGCACTGACGGTGGTCCAGTTCCGCTATGTTGAAAAGAAGGTGGCCTATTGATGATCGAGAACCGTCCCGGCCTGAACCTTCTGGCGCATCTGACCCTGATGCTGGGGGTGGCCATCGTCGCCCTGCCCGTCTGGGTGGCCTTTGTCGCATCCACCCATACCGCGACCGACTTCATGTCGGGCACCATCCCGCTGTGGCCCGGCCCGCATCTGGTCGAAAACTATGCCCGGATGCTGGACGCGGGCGTGTCCACCAGCGGCACGCCCCCCGTCGGCACGATGATGTGGAACAGCCTGGTCATGGCGCTGCTGATCGCCTGCGGCAAGATTGCGATCTCCATCACCTCGGCCTTCGCCATCGTCTATTTCCGCTTTCCGCTGCGCAACATGGCCTTTTGGTGCATCTTCATCACCATGATGCTGCCAGTCGAGGTGCGGATCGTGCCGACCTTCCAGGTGGTGGCCGACCTGGGGATGCTGAACAGCTATGCCGGGCTGTCGATCCCGCTGATCGCATCCGCCACCGCGACCTTCCTGTTCCGCCAGGTCTTCCTGACCATCCCCGATGAGCTGACCGAGGCCGCGCGCATCGACGGCGCCGGGCCCATGAAGTTCTTCCGCGACATCCTGCTGCCCCTGTCGCGGACCAATATCGCGGCGCTGTTCGTGATCCTGTTCATCTATGGCTGGAACCAGTATCTGTGGCCGCTGCTGATCACGACCAGCAGCGATTATTACACCATCGTCGCGGGCATCAAGCGCATGGCGGATGCGGTGGACGGGCTGCCGCAATGGCATCTGGTGATGGCGACCGCCATGCTGGCGATGCTGCCCCCCGTTGCCGTGGTGATCGGGATGCAGCGCCTGTTCGTCAAAGGTCTTGTCGAGACGGAGAAGTAAGAAAAAATGGCATCAATCACCCTCGACAAGGTCGGCAAGATCTATGCGGGCGGCACCCGCGCCGTGGGCGACGTCAGCATCGATATCGCGGATGGCGAATTCATCGTGCTTGTCGGGCCGTCCGGCTGCGGCAAGTCCACCCTGCTGCGCATGGTCGCGGGGCTAGAATCGATCAGCGAAGGCACGGTCCGCATCGGCGACCGCGTGGTCAACGACATCGAACCCGCCGACCGCGACATCGCCATGGTGTTCCAGAACTATGCGCTTTATCCGCATATGTCGGTGCGCCAGAACCTGGCATACGGGCTGAAGAACCGCCGCACGCCCAAGGCGGAAATCGACAAGCGCGTGGCCCAGGCGGCCGAGATCCTGCAGATCGGCCCCTTCCTGGACCGCAAGCCCCGCGCCCTGTCCGGCGGCCAGCGTCAGCGCGTCGCCATGGGCCGCGCCATCGTCCGCGAACCGGCCGCCTTCCTGTTCGACGAACCGCTGTCGAACCTGGACGCCAAGCTGCGCGTCACCATGCGGCTGGAGATCAAGGAATTGCAGCGCCGCCTGCGCACGACCTCGATCTATGTCACCCATGACCAACTCGAGGCGATGACGCTGGCCGACCGCCTTGTGGTGCTGAACGCGGGCCGGATCGAACAGATCGGCACCCCGCTGGAGGTTTATCGCAGGCCCGCGTCCACCTTTGTCGCCAGCTTCATCGGCAGCCCGGCCATGAACCTGATCAGCCGCCACGCGGTCCCGCACCTGCCCGGCACGGCCCATGCCGGAACCATCGGCATCCGCCCCGAGGATCTGGCGGTCGCCCCCGACGGTCCCATCGAGATGGAGGTTCTGGCGGTCGAGGAACTGGGCGCGCAACGCCTGGTTCACGGCCAGACCGGAGGAGAACGGCTGACCGTGACCATGCCGTCGGGCGAACCCTTGCCCGAATACCTGCGCCTGGCCTACCGCCCCGGATCGCTGCACCTGTTCGAGGCGGATACGGGGCGGCGCATCGACTGACGCGTCAGGCGCGCATCGCCCTCGGCTGGGGCGCGGAGTCCAGATGCAGGGACATGCCGTCGCCCAGCTTCATGGCCGACAATTGTTCCTGCATCATGGCGTTCACCTGCGATCCGATCCTGCCCGGCAGGGCGGCAGAGGCATCGGCGATCTGGACCATGGCCGCCACCTGCCGTTGCTGGTCGTGGTCGATGCCTGCCGCCTTGAGCCAGCGGATCGGTTCGCGAAGATCGCCGATGTCGATCCCGCCCTGCCACGGGTCGGGATCAAAGGGATTGCGCTGCACCTCGACGAAAAGCGGGATGCAAATTTCTTTTCCATCATTGGTCGTCAGGCAAAATCTTGCCGGCATTTATAATACTCCCTGAAAAGTTTATAGTTATATATACCTAATATAAATCCTATATCATTAAAATAGAAAATATTTAATCTATTACAACGTCTAAAATTTGTTCTGTGTTTGTTCTGTCGGGAACATGTGCTAGAATCGCTCTACCCAGAGAGGAATCAAGATGAGTCTGTTTTGCTGCGGCCATGGTGCGCATCATCCCATCACCTGCATCGTTCCCCCCTATATGCTGCGGGTGCTGGCCCTGCGCGGCGATCCCAGGACGGCTGAAATGGCGCGGACGCTGCTGAAGCAGACCGAAAGGCTGCGCGACGAACGGGCCGAACTGATGGAGGCCGGCCTGCCCCCGGCGCAGCCCCTGGGCACCACCGCGGTCGCACCCGTCCAGGATCTGTGCTGCCCGGACCGCCGCATCCATGACGGCCAGCACAAGGCCGCGCTTCCGGGCAAGCTGGTCCGGTCCGAAGGCGACGGCCCGACCGGCATTCCCGATGCCGACACCGCCTATGAGGCGGCAGGCCAGGTCTTTTCCCTCTTCGCCGAGGAATATGGCCGCAATTCCCTGGACGGCCAAGGGATGCCGCTGGTCGCCACCGTCCATCACCGCCGCGACTACAACAACTCCTTCTGGAACGGCACGCAGATGGCCTATGGCACCGGCGACGGCAAGATCTTCCGCACCTTCCTGGAACTGTCGGTGATCGGGCACGAAATGGCGCATGGCGTCATCCAGCATTCCGGCGGGTTGATCTATGAAAACCAGTCGGGCGCGCTGAACGAAAGCATCGCCGATGTCTTCGGCAGCCTGTCCCTGCAGCGCGCCCTGGGGCAAGAGGTTCACCAGGCCGACTGGCTGGTCGGGCGCGGCATCCTGGGGCCCGGCATCAACGGCGCGGCCCTGCGCAGCATGAAGGCGCCGGGCACGGCCTATTCCGACGACCTGCTGGGCCAGGATCCCCAGCCCTGGCACATGGACCATTTCGTGACGACGACCGACGACAATGGCGGGGTGCATATCAATTCCGGGATCCCGAACCACGCCTTCTACCTGTTCTGCGCCTATCTGGGCGGGCGGGCCTGGGAACTGCCGGGCCGGGTCTGGTATCGCGCGCTGCAGACGCTGAACAACCCCATGGCCAGCTTTGCCGACTGGGCGGACCAGACCATGGACGCCGCGATCGAACTGACCGGGCGCGGCAGTTACGAGACGATCATGCTGCGCCGCGCCTGGAAACTTGTCGGAATCGCGATCTAGGCCTAGATTCCCCCAAACCAGCGGGGGATCTTCGGCCATGATCATCGACATCGCGGCGCAGGGCGGCTTTGGCGGCATCAGCGCCGCGCAGATGCGCAAGACCATCGACGTGGAAGACCAGCCCGAACAGATGCGCCAGGAACTGTGCGACGCCTTCGAGCCGGATGAGCTGGCCCGCCTGGCCCGCCAGCCCTGCGGCGACTGCGCCGACCGGATGACCTATCTGATCACCGTGACCGAGAACAGCGAGACCCACCGATTTACCCTGCGCGAAGCCCAGATCCCGCCCGAGATGCTGGATTTGATCGACCAGATGTAGGACAGGCGACACCACCCCGCCCTTTGCCTTGATCCAAATATCCCACGGGGGTCCGGGGGTGTGAAACCCCCGGTGCGACACCTGAAATCAGCCCTGCGCGTGACCCTTGTGCCGGCGGTTCCACATGACCGAGTTCACGAAGGCGGCGCCGATGAAGATCGCGCCCAGCATCCCGGTGACGACCTCGGGCAGGTGCCACATGGTCTGGCCGAACATGATGATCGACAGGATCAGGATCGACCAGAAGGCGCCGTGTTCCAGATACCGGAACTCCGCCAGCGTGCCGCGTTCGACCAGCATCACGGTCATGGACCGCACATACATGGCGCCGATCCCCAGACCGATGGCGATCAGGAACAGGTTCTGGGTCAGGGCAAATGCGCCGATCACCCCATCGAAGCTGAAGGATGCGTCCAGAACCTCCAGATACAGGAACCCGCCCAGGCCGACCTGGGCCGTCCCCCGCGCGGCATCCTGCGCCTGTCCCCAGCGGTCCAGCACATGGCCCAGGGCGTCCACGGCCAGGAAGGTGACGATCCCCCACATGGCGCTGTACATGAAGATCTGCTCGTCCCGGACCGGCAGCAGCCAGACGAACAGCAGGATGATCACCAGGACGAAGCCCACCTCCATCCCGCGCACCGACCCGGCGCGGCGCAGGGCACGTTCGATCTTGCCGATCCAGTCCACGTCCTTGGACTGGTCGAAGAAGAAGCTCAGCGCGACCAGCATCAGGAAGGCGCCGCCGAAGGCCGCGATGGGCAGATGCGCCTCGTGGATCAGGCGCGAATATTCTTCGGGGTCGGTTGCGGCCAGCCGGATCGCGGCCAGGGGGCCGACATGGGCGGCGATCACCACGATCAGCAGCGGAAAGATGATCCGCATCCCGAAGACCGCGATCAGGATGCCCCAGGTCAGGAAGCGCCGCTGCCATTTGGGCGTCATTTCCTTCAGCTTGTTGGCATTGACGATGGCGTTGTCGAAGGACAGCGAGATTTCCAGGATCGCCAGCACCAAGGCGATCATGAAGAAGGACACCGCCCCGGTCGTGCTGCCGGTAAAGCGCAAGCCAAGCCAGGCCGCCAGGGCGATGCCCACGACCGTGACGATCAGCGGCCACCGCAGATAGGACAGGGACGAGCGCATGGACATTTCTCCTTCCGTCTGTGACCGACCGATAAGCGGCTGGATCCGGCGCGGCAAGGCCATCCCCGCCGCCCCCTGTCTATAGCCAGTGCTTCCAGCGCAGCACCAGCCAGGTCGCCGCCGCCGTCGCGGCCATCAGTCCCAGGGCCATGGGATAGCCCCAGCGTTCGTCCAGTTCCGGCATCACCTCGAAGTTCATGCCGTAGATGCTGGCGATCAGCGTCGGCGGCAGGAACAGTGCCGCCACGACAGATAGAATGCGCACGGTGTTGTTCTGTTCCAGATTGATCATGCCCAGCGTCGTGTCCACGGCCAGGCTGACGCGCGAACCCAGGAAGTCGGCATGAACCTCCAGCGCCTGGACGTCGCGCAACTGTCCCTGGACCACCGGGCGCAGCCGCTTGGCCTCGGGCTGTTCGTCAACGGTGGCCATATAGAAGGCCAGCATCCGTTCGACGGTCAGCAGGGACAGGCGGAGGCGGGCCAGGGCTTCGGCTTCGCGTCCCACCTGGCGCAGCGCCGTTTGCAGCCGGTCCCCCTGGCCCCGCGCGGGCCGGGTCTCGAAGATCGAGATGGTGGCATCGTCCAGCAGGCGGCCCGACCCTTCCAGGATGTCGGCCAGGCGGGCGATGATCTCCTCGGCCAGGCCGATGAACAGGCGGTGCGCGGTGGCGCAGCCCAGGGTGGACCGTTCGGCACGTTCAGGGAATGTCAGGAAGGGCCGGGGCGAATGATGGCGCACCGTCACCAGCCGCCGGGGCGACAGGATGAAGCTGACGGGCATCGTCACGCGGTTGCCGTCGCCCCGTTCGCCCGGCAGCACGGCCGTCATGGTGTCGATCCCCGCTTCCCGGTAAAGCCGGTTGGAAATCTCGATCTCCTCCATGTCCGCCAGGGTGGGAACATCCACGCCCAGTTCCTTGAGCAGGGCCGTTTCCTCTTTCCCCGGCGCGATCAGGTCGATCCAGATGGCGTCGGACAAGGGGGCGTCCCTGTCCTGCCGGACAATGCGGCCCTGGTGGATGACATAGGAATACATCATGGCAGCCTCCGGCCCCGGTCGCAGCCTTGGTAGCCTGCCCATCGGCAAAGAAAAAGGGTGCCACGAAGGCACCCTTTCCATCCGTTCCAGGACCCGCCGCTTAGTATGTGCGGTCGCGGAAATAGTCGTCGATGTTGCGTTCGGCCTCGTTCTTGGTCCAGCCGTATTTTTCCTGCAGCTTGCCGGCAAGCTGGTCCTTGCTGCCGTCCATCCGGTCCAGATCGTCGTCCGTCAGGTCGCCCCATTGTTCCTTGAGCGAACCTTTGACCTGTTTCCATTTGCCCTGGATGATATCCCAGTTCATGCCTATCTCCTTCGAAGCATCGATCTGGTGAATCAACATTTGGCAGTCCGACGGGGTTCCCGAGGGGGGTTCAATTCAACGGATCGTGAGGGTCGCGGCCCTCGGCAAAGGCGATCAGGTTGTCCAGCGCACGCAGGGCCATCGCCGTTCTGGTATCGTCGGTCGCGGTGCCCAGATGCGGCAGCAGCGTGGCGTTCGGGGCGTCGAGCAGGCCTTGGGGAACCAGCGGTTCGCGTTCGTAGACGTCAAGGCCCGCGCCGGCGATAACGCCGTCCTGCAGGGCCTGGATCAACGCGGCCTCGTCCACCACGTCGCCGCGGGCGATGTTGACCAGATAGCCCCGCGGGCCAAGCGCGGCCAATTGCGCGGCGCCGATCAGATGCCGCGTGCCGGCCCCGCCCGGCACCGCCAGGACGGCAACGTCCGCCTGTTCCAGCATGGCTTCCAGCCCGCCGATCTGGCGGGCGGGGAAATCCAGGCCGGCGACGGTCGAGCGGTTGAAGAACATCACATCCATCCCGAAGCCGTAGTGGCAGCGGCGGGCGATGGCCTGGCCGATGCGGCCCATGCCGACGATGCCCAAGGTCCGGCTCGTCGCGTGCCCGCCCAGAAGCTGCGTCGGGTTCCACCCGGTCCACTGGCCGGCGCGCAGGATCCGTTCGCCTTCGCTGGCGCGGCGCAGGGTCATCAGGATCAGCATCACCGCGATGTCGGCGGTGGCATCCGTCACCACGTCGGGCGTGTTGGTGACGACCACCCCCGCCGCCTTTGCCGCAGCGGTGTCGATATGGTTATAGCCCGCCCCGAAATTCGCCAGGATGCGGCAGCGCGGCTGGTCCGCGAAGGCGGTGGCGGTGAAGGCGTCGCCCAGCGTCGGCATGATTGCGTCGTAATCGCGCAGGGCGGCGGCGGCCTCTGACTCGGACAGGGGGGTGTTGTCGCGGAAGGTCGCGTCGAAACGGTCGCGGATCGCCTGGGTGGCGCGCGCGGTCATGGGCCTTGTGACAAGCAGCCGCATCAGTAAAGCCTTCCTCCATTCGGGACATCAAGGTCGGGACGGATCAGCACCACTTCCCCATCGGGGTCGGGAACGCCCAGGACCAGAACCTCGGACCGGACGGGACCGATCTGGCGGGGCGGAAAGTTCACCACGCAAAGCACCTGCTTGCCGACCAGTTGCGCGGGTTCGTAATGCCGCGTGATCTGGGCCGAGGATTTGCGTTCCCCCAGATCCCCCACATCCAGCCACAGCTTGATCGCGGGCTTTCGCGCCTCGGGGAAGGGTTCGGCGCGGGTGATGGTCGCCACGCGGATATCGACCTTCAGGAAATCGTCGAAGCTGATGGTCATTGCGCGGCCTTTCCCAATTCGCGCCCGCGTTCGGTGGCGGCGGCGATCGTGCGCGCCATCAGGGGCGGCAGACCGGTATCGGGATCCATCAGCACCCGCAGTCCCGCCGCCGTGGTTCCGCCCGGCGAGGTGACGTTTTCGCGCAAGACCGCCGGATCCTCGTCGGCATCGACGGCAAGCGCCCCCGCCCCGGCAACCGTCATGCGCGCCAGTTCCAGCGACAGCGCGGCGGGCAGGCCCTGCGCCTCGCCCGCCTTGGCCATCGCCTCGATCAGGTGGAAGACATAGGCCGGGCCGCTGCCCGACAGGCCCGTCACCGCGTCCATCTGATCCTCGTGGTCCAGCCGGACCACGCGGCCGACGGCCCCCATCAGCGTCTGGGCCAGATCCAGATGGGCGGGCGTCGCCAGACCGTTGCCGATCATGGCGCTGATGCCCTGACCGATGGCGGCAGGGGTGTTGGGCATCACGCGGACGATCGGCGCGCCGGGAAAGACCGCCTCGAACGTGGCGATGGTGGTGCCCGCCGCGACCGACAGGACCAGCGTGTCAGACAGGCGGGGCACGCCGCCCAGGGCCTGCGCCATCATCTGCGGCTTGACGGCCAGCACCAGAACGGCGGGATCGGCGGGCAGGCCGGTGTTCACGCGCAGCCCCTTGTCCAGCCATTCGGGCGCAAGATGCGGGTCGATCACCGTGACGGCGCCGGGTTCCAGCCCGCGCGCCAGCCAGCCGCGCAGCATCGCCCCGCCCATCCGGCCGCAGCCCACCAGCACCAGCCCGCGCGTGTTGAGATCGTCGAAATCGCCCATCCGGCCCCCCTTGTCCCGGCGGGGCCAAGCGCCCCTCATGCCCGTCCGTAGGCCTCGCCCAATGCGATGTCCAGTGCGGCGGCGGGGCTGCTGTTGCCCCAGGCAACCAGTTGGAAGGATGGATAGAAGCGTTCGCAACCCAGCAGCGCGTTGCTGATCATCCGGTCCACCTGTTCGGCCGACGCCACCGCGTCGCCCGCCAGTACCAGGCCATAGCGCCAGACCATCAGCCGCTGCTTGGACCAGAAGGTGAAGCCGCCGTCCCAGACCTGGTCGTTGGCCAGGTTCATCGTCTCATAGACGGGGGGCAGGCGGTCGGCAGGCGGGTCCAGATCGAAGGTGCAGATCAGGCGCAGCACGGATTCGCGCGCGGACCAGGCCAGCGTCAGCGAATAGCTGCGCCACTGGCCCTGGACCACCATGGCGATCTGGTCGTCGGCCAGCCGGTCGAAATCCCAGTCGTGATGCAGGGCCACCGCCTCGACGATGTCGATGGGATGAATCTCATCGGTCGGAATCACTGCTTCCGTTAGCGCCATGTCAGCATCCTGCCTCGGACGGGACGCGATTTCGTGCCGCTGCCCCTTGTTTGCAGAACAAGACCGGGCGTTTTCGCCCGGTTGTCCTTACCAGATATCGTGGTCGGCTTTTGCCGGTCTGTAAAGCGGAATTCCTGGAAAGATTGTGGAAAACTGTCGGCTTGGGTAAGCGGGACACAAATGTCCAGCAGGTGCGGTCAAGGCATGAAGCCCGATCATGGCAGCGATACCGGCGGGTCTGCGGCGCGCTTCGGACAGGGCGCCTGGATCGACCTGTCCACGGCGATAAACCGCCGCCCCTGGCCCCTGGGCGACCTGCCGCCGCAGGTGTGGCGCGCGCTGCCGACGGCAGCCGCGCGCGACCGGCTGATCGCGACCGCCGCCGCCTGGTTCGGCTGTCCCGCCGCGCAGGTTCTGCCGGTCGCGGGCGCATCTGCCGCCATCAGGATGATCCCGCGCCTTCTGCCCACGGGGCGGGCGGCGGTGATCGCGCCCAGCCATGACGACCATGCGGCCAGCCTGGGGGCGGCGGGCTGGCAGGTGTCCCAATTCGCCCGCCCCGAGGCGATGGAGGGGGCCGACCTGGCGGTGGTGGTCAATCCCAACAATCCCGACGGCCGGGAATGGCCGCCCGAGGTTCTGGCCCGGCTGGCCCGCCGCGTGGGCCATCTGGTCGTGGACGAAAGCTTCGCCGATGTCCGCCCGGATCTGTCGCTGGCCCCTGCCCTGCCCCCGAACGTGCTGGTGTTGCGAAGCTTCAGCCCGTTCTGGGGCCTGGCCGGGCTGCGGCTGGGCTTCGTGCTGGCACGGCCCGACCTGCTGGGCCGCCTGTCGGACGCCGCCGGACCCTGGGCCGTCAACGGACCCGCGCTGCATGTCGGCGCGCAGGCCATGGCGGACCGTGCCTGGGCCGACGCCACGGTTCTTTATCATGCCGAGGCCGCGCTGCGGCTGGACCGCCTTGCGATCCGTGCAGGCTGGCGTCCGGCGGGCGGCACGCATCTGTTCCGGCTTTACGATACGGGCGACGCCGCCGCAGCACAGGAACGGCTGGCGCGGGCGCATGTCTGGACGCGTCGTTTCTCCTTTTCGCGAACATGGCTGCGGATGGGCATTCCCGGCGGGCATGAGGAATGGGACCGGCTGACCGACGCCCTGCGCAAGATCTAGGCAAGGCGTCCGCGCCTTGCTGCGGCTGGGCCGTTCCGGCTTTCCTTCTCGCACCTGCCTTCACATCGTGTAAGCTGACGGCAGGGACAGCAGGGGAACGGCATGTCGATCAAGGCCAGCATCTATCACCTGACGCATTACAAATATGACCGTCCGGTGATCCTTGCCCCCCAGGTGATCCGGCTGCGCCCCGCGCCGCATTCACGGACCCGCGTCATATCCCATTCGCTGAAGGTCACGCCCGAAGACCACTTCGTGAACCACCAGCAGGATCCCTTCGGAAACTGGCTGGCGCGGTATGTCTTTCCCGAACCCGTACGCGAGCTGAAGATCGAGGTCGATCTGGTCGCGGACATGACCGTCTATAACCCCTTCGACTTCTTCGTCGAGGATGCGGCCGAATACTGGCCCTTCGACTATGCCCCCGACCTGGCCGAGGAACTGGTCCCCTATCGCCAGGCCGAACCCGCCGGTCCGCTGCTGGCCGCGATGCTGGCCGGGATCCCGCGCGAAAGGACCCGCACGGTCGATTTCCTGGTCGCCCTGAACGCGCGCATCGCGGGCGAGACCGCCTATACCATCCGCATGGAACCCGGCGTCCAGACGCCCGAGGAGACGCTGGACCTGCGCAGCGGATCGTGCCGCGATTCCACCTGGCTGCTGGTCAATGCGCTGCGCCACCTGGGCTTTGCCGCGCGCTTCGTGTCGGGATACCTGATCCAGTTGAAGCCGGACCTGCAGGCTCTGGATGGCCCGTCCGGCACCGCCCATGACTTCACCGACCTTCACGCCTGGGCCGAGGTCTATATCCCCGGCGCGGGCTGGATCGGGCTGGATCCGACATCGGGCCTGCTGACCGGCGAAAGCCATATCCCGCTGGCCGCCGCGCCCCATTACCGGTCCTGTGCCCCCATCAGCGGCATGGCCAGCTTTGCCGAGGTCGATTTCGACTTCGACATGCAGATCCGCCGCGTGGCCGAACACCCGCGCATCACCAAGCCCTTCAGCGATGATGCCTGGGCGGACCTGAACCGCCTGGGCCACCGGGTCGATGCGGCGTTGCGCGAAGGCGACGTGCGGCTGACCATGGGCGGGGAACCCACTTTCGTGTCCATCGACGATTTCGAATCCGCCGAATGGAACACCGATGCCGTGGGCCCGACGAAACGCCACCGCGCCGACGTGCTGATCCGCAAGCTTCGCCAGCGTTTCGCACCCAACGGTTTCCTGCATTACGGTCAGGGCAAGTGGTATCCGGGCGAGACGCTGCCGCGCTGGACCTTCTCGCTGTACTGGCGCAAGGACGGCCAGCCCATCTGGCAGAACCCCGACCTGATCGCGAATGAGGCCGACGACGCCACGGTGACGCCCCTTCAGGCGCAGGAACTGCTGCGGGAGATGGCGGCCGAACTGGGCGTGTCCGACGACAACGTCCTGCCCGCCTATGAAGACCCCGCCGAATGGCTGGTGCGCGAGGCGAACCTGCCCGCCAATGTCAGCCCCGAGAACAGCAAGCTGGAAGACCCCGAGGCCCGCCATCGCATCGCCGCCGTCTTCAATCGCGGCCTGACCACGCCCACGGGCTTCGTGCTGCCGATCCAAAGCTGGCAATCGAAATCCGGCATCACCTGGTATTCCGAACGCTGGCGGCTGCGGCGCGGGCATGTCTTCCTGGTGCCCGGCGACAGCCCGGTCGGATACCGCCTTCCGCTGTCCTCGCTGCCGCATCTGCCGGCTTCGGTTTATCCCTATATCAACCCGACCGACCCGACGGTCGAACGCGCGCCGCTGGCCGAACCGGGGGAGATCGCGCCGGATCGCAAGTCCCAGCCGATGGCCAGCTTCGTCGCCAACCAGCCGATCCAGGACGTCGTGCAGCAGGTGCCCGGCGTCGGCGTGCCGGAATTGCAGGGCATGGTCCGCACGGCCCTGTCGGTGGAACCCAAGAACGGGCGGCTCTGCGTCTTCATGCCGCCGGTGGCGACGCTGGAGGAATACCTGGATCTGCTGCGCGCGGTCGAGGCCGCGGCCCTGCGCCTGGACCTGCGCGTCCATGTCGAAGGCTATGCGCCCCCGCAGGACCCGCGTCTGAACGTGATCCGCGTGGCCCCCGATCCCGGCGTGATCGAGGTGAACATCCATCCTGCCGCGTCATGGGACGACTGCGTGGCCATCACCCAAGGCGTCTATGAGGACGCGCGCCAGTCCCGCCTTGGCGCGGAAAAGTTCATGATCGACGGCAAGCATACCGGCACGGGCGGGGGCAACCATGTCGTCGTGGGGGGCGCCACCACCAACGACAGCCCCTTCCTGCGCCGCCCCGACCTGCTGGCCAGCCTGATCCTTCACTGGAACCGGCATCCCTCGCTGTCCTATCTGTTCTCGGGCCTGTTCATCGGTCCCACGTCGCAGGCCCCCCGGATCGACGAGGCACGGCACGATGCGCTTTACGAACTGGAAATTGCGCTGGCCCAGATCCCCGCGCCCGACCGGGGCACGCCGCCCCTGCCCTGGCTGACCGACCGGCTGCTGCGCAACATCCTGACCGACGTGACCGGCAACACGCACCGCGCGGAAATCTGCATCGACAAGCTGTATTCCCCCGACGGCCCCACCGGCCGCCTGGGGTTGGTCGAGTTCCGGGGCTTCGAGATGCCGCCCGACGCGCGGATGAGCCTGGCGCAGCAACTGCTGCTGCGCGCGCTGATCGCGCGGTTCTGGCGCGAACCGGCCACGGGCGACCTGACCCGCTGGGGCACCGCGCTGCACGACCGCTTCATGCTGCCGCATTTCGTCTGGACCGATTTCCAGGATGTGTTGCGCGACCTGACCGACCACGGCTTCCCGATGCAGGAGGAGTGGTTCAAGGCCCAGGCCGAGTTCCGCTTCCCCTTCTGCGGAGAGGTCGAGGTCGAGGGCGTCCACCTGGAACTGCGCCAGGCGCTGGAACCCTGGCACGTCCTGGGCGAAACCGGGGCGATCGGCGGAACCGTGCGCTATACCGACAGCTCGACCGAACGGTTGCAGGTCAAGCTGTCCTCGGCCGATCCGTCCCGCTATCGGGTGCTGTGCAACGGTCGCGCGGTGCCGCTGGCCGATGTGGGCGCGGGCGAAGCCGTGGCGGGGGTGCGCTTCAAGGCCTGGCAGCCCGCATCGGCGATGCATCCCGTTCTGCCCGTCGATGCGCCGCTGACCTTCGACATCTTCGACAGTTGGTCGGGCCGCGCCCTTGGCGGCTGCGTCTATCACGTCGCCCATCCGGGCGGGCGCAACTATGACACCTTCCCCGTCAACGGGAACGAGGCCGAGGCTCGCAGGCTGGCGCGCTTCAGCCCCCATGGGCACCGCCCCGGACATGGACACACGGTTCCGCCGGAACGGATCCACCGGGAATTTCCGTTGACCCTGGACCTTCGCCGCGCGGCCGGGGTGTGACGCATGGCGGGCGACCGGGCAGACAGCCTGGAACAGCCGCGCAGCGCGGCCTATCGCCCGCTGCCCGGCGTGCCGGACGAGATGGTCGCCCCCGACGGCAAGGTCCGCCCGCTGTGGCGCAAGCTGGTCGCGCATCTGGACGCCTTGCCCGACGACGGCCTGGCGCGCGATCTGGCGCGTGCCGACCGCTACCTGCTGGATAGCGGCGTCTTCTATCGCCAGTACGGCGGCGGCGAATCCGTCGAACGCCCCTGGCCGCTGAGCCATATCCCCGTCCTTCTGGCCGAGAAGGAATGGAAGGACATCGGCGCGGCCCTGCGCCAGCGCGCCGACCTTCTGGAAGCGGTGATGGCCGATCTTTATGGCCCGAACGAGCTTGTCGAGACCGGCCGCCTGCCCGCAGCCCTGGTGGCGGGCAATCCCGAATGGCTGCGTCCGATGGTGGGGGTCAAGCCGCGCGGCGGGCATTTCCTGCATTTCCTGGCCTTCGAACTGGGGCGCGGCCCGGACGGCGAATGGTGGGTGCTGGCGGATCGCGCGCAGGCGCCTTCAGGGGCGGGCTATGCGCTGGAAAACCGGGTCGCCACGTCCCGTGCGTTTTCCGAGCTTTACCCGGACGGCAACGTGCATCGGCTGGCGGGATTCTTTCGCAATTTCCGCGATGCCTTGCAGGCCCAGGCCACCGACAAGGACAGCCGCGTGGCGATCCTGACGCCCGGCCCCATGAACGAGACCTATTTCGAACACGCCTATATCGCCCGTTACCTGGGCTTCACCCTGCTGGAAGGCGACGACCTGTGCGTGTCGGGCGACCGGCTGATGGTGCGCACCGTCCAGGGAATGCGGCAGGTCGATGTGCTGTGGCGCAGGCTTGACGCGCAATATGCCGATCCCCTGGAACTGGATCCCGCGTCCCGCATCGGCACGCCCGGCATGGTCGCGGCGCTGCGGGCGGGCGCGGTGACGATGGTGAACGCCTTGGGCTCGGGCGTTCTGGAAACCCGCGCGCTGATGGCCTTTCTGCCGAAGCTTGCGCCGGATCTGGTCGGCGCGCCGCTGGCCATGCCCAATATCGCAACCTGGTGGTGCGGCGATCCCGCCGCCCGCGCCGCGGTGCGCGCCAGCCCGCGCCGGATGGTGCTTGCGGATGCGCTGACCACGCGCCTGCCCTTCGACCCCACGGACGACCTGACGCGCGCCGTTGGCCTGCCCGCCGAGGTGCTTGACCGCCGGCTGACGGAGGGCGGCGGCGATCTGGTCGCACAAGAGGCCGTGACCCTGTCCACCACCCCGGCCCTTGTGGACGGCGCCCTGGTGCCGCGCCCCATGACGCTGCGCGTCTATCTGGCCCGGACGGCGCGGGGCTGGGCCGTCATGCCGGGCGGCTTCGCGCGGATCGGCACGGGCGCCGACGTGTCCGCCCTGGCCATGCAGGAAGGCGGTGCCGCCGCCGATGTCTGGGTCGTCAGCCCCTTGCCCGTGCCCGCCATCACCATGGCCCGCCAGGTAAGCGCCGCAGACACACGCATGGCCGCTGGCGGCCTGCCCGCGCGATCCGCCGACAACCTGTTCTGGCTGGGCCGCTATGCCGAACGGGCCGAAGGGATCGTGCGGCTGATGCGCGCCTATCACACGCGCCTTGCCGAATCCGGCGGAACGGGCGCGCCCTTGCTGGCGGGGTTCGACCCCCTGTTCCGCCAGATGGGCATCGACCCCGCTGCGGCCATCCCCCAGAAGCTTCTGGACAACCTGTCCGCCGCCATCGGCAGCGCGGGCAGCGTGCGCGACCGCTTTTCCCCCGACGCCTGGTCCGCGCTGCACGACATCGACCGCAGCGCACGAAAGCTGGCCCCCAAGGTCTCGGCCGGCGACGACGCGGCCCGCGCGCTGTCCGCGTTGCTGCGCAAGCTGGCGGGGATTTCCGGGCTGGTTCATGAAAACATGTACCGCTTCGTCGGCTGGCGCTTCCTGACCATCGGCAGGCTGCACGAACGGGCCATGGGCACGGCGGCGCTGCTGGCCGTGCTGTGCGATCCCAAGGCGCCCGAAGGCGCGCTGGATCTGGCGATCGAGGTGGGCGACAGCATCCTGACCCATCGCCGCCGCTTCACCCTGAACGCGTCCCGCGCCACCGTGATCGACCTGCTGGCGCTGGACCCGCTGAACCCGCGCGCGCTGCGCCATCAGATCGACGGGTTGCGCGAACAGGTGGACATGCTGCCCGCTGCCAATGACCACGGCGCCTTGTCGCCCCTTGCCCGCGAAGCCCTGCGCCTGCACACCGACCTGGCCACCGCCGAACCCGCCAGCCTGACGACCGAGGCTTTGTGGGGCCTGCGCGCGCGCATCGCCATGCTGTCCGACATCCTGACCACGACCTATTTCCACTGATGCTGTATCGCCTGCGCCTGTCCATCCGATACGACTTCGCCCGTCCCACCGGCGTGGGGCGGCAATTGCTGCGGATCAGCCCCGCAGACCTGCCGGGGATGCAGGACGTGCATCACAGCAGCATCGTCATCACCCCCCCTCCGGCCGAGCGGAGCCAGTTCACCGATTTCTTCGGAAACGAGGTGACGCAGCTTGTCATGCCTGCCGGGCTGACGCAGGTGCGCATCGACATGACCGGCCGGGTGCGCCGGCTGGGCGAGGAATCCGAACTGGATCTGTCCGCCAGCCTGGACCGCCTTCCCGACGACCTGCATGAGATCACCGACCTTGGCCCCCATTCGCCGCATCACTTTCTGCGCCCTTCGCACCGGATCCCGGCAGTGGCGCCGATCGCCGATTTCGCCCGGAAGGCCTGCGGCAAGGCCGCGACCGCGCGCGAGGCGGTGGAATGCCTGGGCCGTGCGATCCACGGCCACATGCGCTTCGACGCCCAGGCGACCGAGGTGGACACCCCCATCGCCCAGGCCTTCGCGGGCCGCCACGGGGTTTGCCAGGATTTCTCGCAGATCATGATCTCGGGGCTGCGCAGCCTTGGCATCCCGGCGGCCTATGTCTCGGGCTTCCTGCGCACGAACCCGCCGCCGGGAAAGCCCCGGCTGGAAGGCGCGGATGCCATGCACGCCTGGGTCCGCGCCTGGATCGGGGCCGAGGCCGGGTGGTGCGAATACGACCCGACGAACGACTGCTTCGTGGCCGCCAATCATGTCACCATCGGCTATGGCCGCGACTATGCCGACGTGGCGCCCGTCACCGGATCCATGCGCCTGGCGGGCGGCCAGACGACCAGCCACAGCGTCGATATCCTGGCCGAGGATTAGGCAGGCACCAAAACCGCCACCAAGGCGTTGGCGGATATGGATGCACCATTCGCAAGGCCATCCAGCGCACCAAGGCAGGAAGGAACCCATGGAAAACACCGAAACCGTCCACAGCACGCTGTTCCTGCTGAGCGTCGCGGCAGCCTCGGTCGGGCTGTTGCTGGTGCTGATCATGCGCTTCAAGCTGCATGCCTTCATCGCCCTGGTCCTGGTCAGCCTGCTGACGGCCCTTGTCACCGGCATCCCCCTGGCCGAGGTGGTGCCGACCCTGCTGACGGGCTTCGGCAACACCCTGGCCACCGTCGCGCTGCTGGTGGGCTTCGGCGCCATGATCGGCCGCCTGCTGGAGGTATCGGGCGGCGCGCAGATCCTGGCGGACCGGCTGATCAACAAGTTCGGGGAACGGCGCGCGCCCTTCGCGCTTGGCGTGGCATCGCTGCTGTTCGGGTTTCCGATCTTCTTCGACGCGGGGCTGATGGTGATGCTGCCCATCATCTTCAGCGTGGCGCTGCGCTTTGGCGGGTCGGTGCTGCTTTACGCGCTGCCGGCCGCCGGAGCCTTTGCGGTGATGCACGCCCTGGTGCCGCCCCATCCCGGTCCCGTCGCCTCGGGCGATCTGGTAGGGGCGGATATCGGGCTGTTGCTGATCGTCGGCACCATCGTGGCGCTGCCCACCTGGTATGTCGGCAGCTATCTGGTGTCGCTGTTCCTGGGCCGGCGCTTCACCGTCCCGGTGCCGGAACTGCTGGGCGCGAACGACGAACACCGCCTGACCGGCGAACCGCCGGCCTTCGGAACGGTGCTGCTGATCCTGCTGCTGCCGCTGATCCTGATCTTCTTCAACACCGGCCTGAACACGCTGGCGACGATCGGCGCCATCGACGGAGACGCGGCCTGGGTGAACCTGCTGCGGATGCTGGGCCAGACGCCCGTCGCGCTGCTGATCACGCTGCTGATCGCGCTGTATCTGCTGGGGCGCGGCAACGATCCGGCGCGGATGGAAAAGATCGTGGACGGCGCGCTTGGCCCGATCTGCGCCATCATCCTGGTGACCGGCGCGGGCGGCATGTTCGGCGGCGTCCTGCGCGCCAGCGGCATCGGCGAGGCCCTGTCGGGCAGCCTGGAATCGGTGGGCCTGCCGCTGATCGTGGCGGCCTTCGTCATCGCCACCGCCCTGCGCGTGGCCCAGGGGTCGGCCACGGTGGCGCTGACCACGACGGCCAGCCTGATCGCCCCCACCGTCGCCGCGACGCCCGGCTTGTCGGAACTGGACCTGTGCTTCCTGGTCATCGCCATCGCGGGCGGCGCCACGGTTCTCAGCCATTTCAACGATTCAGGGTTCTGGCTGGTGGGGCGGTTCCTCAAGATGGATGAGACGACCACGCTGAAGACCTGGACCGTGATGGAGACGACCATCGGCCTGACCGCCTTCGCCTTTGCCCTGCTGGGCTGGTGGCTGCTGTGACGGGGCCGCAGCACATCGTCGTGATGGGGGTTTCCGGCGCCGGCAAGACCACCACCGGGGAAGCCCTGGCCGCCCATCTTGGCTGGCCCTTCGTGGAAGGAGACGCCTTCCACCCCCAGTCCAACGTGGACAAGATGGCCCAGGGCACGCCCCTGACGGACGCGGACCGCGCGCCCTGGCTGCACGCCCTGGCCGACCAGATCGCCGGGGCCGAAGCGCGGGGCGAAAGCTCGGTCCTGGGTTGTTCGTCGCTGAAGCGCAGCTATCGCGACATCCTGCGCAGCGGGGCGCCGCGCGTGCGGTTCCTGCATGTCCACGGCACGCGCGAATTGCTGTCGGATCGGCTGAACCATCGCGCGGGGCATTTCTTTCCGCCCAGGCTTCTGGATTCCCAACTGGCCACGCTTGAGCCACTGGCCCCGGACGAGGACGGCGCCGTCCTCGACATGATGCTGACGCCCCAGCAGCAGGTCGCCCAGGCGGTGCGCCTGCTGGGCCTGTCCTGACAGGAAACGGGCGGGATTGTGCAGCATCATTGAACACTGAAACCAGCAGATCCGGTCTAATTAACGACAAATCAGGGGGTTATATCCATGTCATAGAAACGACAGACAGTTGAGACATATCATGAAAAACATCGCAGCCATCCTTGGCGCCGTTATCCTTGCCACCGGAACCGCGCAAGCCGCCAGCTACAATTCGGGCAATTCCGACGCCGACATGCCGACCGCCCCGGTCGTCGCGGCGCAGACGGTCGAGGTCAAGGCAGCCGACCTGATGAACAAGAAAGACCTGGAACGCGCAGGCATCGACGCCGACGCGACCCTGTCGGTCAGCGACTTCACCGCGCCCGGCCCCCGTTCGACCTATATCCGCTAAGCCGTCGCAAGGCAGGATTGCAACCGCCCCTGATCGGGGCGGTTTTCCTTTTTTGCGGCCCGGTGCATGGTGGTGCGCATGGATACCAGCGTCTTCCGCACCTTTGTCAGCGTCATCGACGAGGGCAGCTTTGCCGCCGCAGCGTCGCGCATGGGCATTTCCCGCAGCCTGTGCAGCAAGCACATCGCCGATCTTGAAGCCCGCCTTGGCGTCCGTCTTCTGGTGCGCACCACGCGCAAGGTGACGCCGACCGCCGCGGGCCTGGCCTACAGCCGGGACCTGCGCGAGATCCTGGCGCGGCTGGATGCGGCGACCGAAGCCGTCAAGGCGACCACGACAAGCCAGTCGGGCACGCTGAAGATCGGCAGCCCGATCTTCTATACGCTGAAGGTGCTTCAGCCGCATCTGCTGGACTTCATGGAACGATACCGCGATGTGCAGTTGCAGATCGTCCTGGACGATGGGACCAGCGACATCGTGGGCGACGGCTTCGACGCGGTGATCCGCATCGGCAACCTGCAGGATTCGACCCTGCACGCGCGGCGGCTGCACGCGGTGCGCATCATGCTGGTGGCCTCGCCCGATTACCTGGCGCGGATGGGCCGCCCGGAAAAGCCCGCCGACCTTCTGCGCCACGATTGCCTTCACTATACCAACCTGCCCGGCAACCTGACCTGGCCGCTGCGCCGGGGCAGCCGCACGATCCGCCAGCCGGTCCGGCCGGTCTTCTTCAGCAACAACACCGAGATGCTGCATTCCATGGCGCTGAACGGCAGGGGCCTGGCGCTGCTGCCGGAATTCGTCGTGCGCGACGATGTCAAGGCCGGCAGGCTGGATGTGGTGATGTGCGAATACGCCCTGCCCGACCTGCCGGTGAACCTGGTCTATCCATCCGGCAAGCTGATGACCGGCGCGATGCGCAGCTTCCTGGATTTCGCGGTCAAGCTGCAGCTTGACTGAAGAAAGGCGCCCCGAAGGGCGCCTTTCAAGTCTCAGCAGCTGTAATACATCGCGTATTCGATCGGGTGGGGCGTATGCTCATAGGCATAAACCTCCTCCCACTTCAGCTTGATATAGGCTTCCAACTGGTCGCGGGTGAAGACGTCGCCCTGCAGCAGGAAGTCCATGTCCTTTTCCAGTTCCTCCAGCGCCTCGCGCAGGGACCCGCAGACGGTCGGGATTTCGGCCAGTTCCTCGGGCGGCAGGTCGTACAGGTCCTTGTCCGAGGCGGGGCCGGGGTCGATCCGGTTCTTGATCCCGTCCAAGCCCGCCATCAGCAGCGCCGCAAAGGCCAGATAGGGGTTGGCCGCCGGATCGGGGAAGCGAGCCTCGACGCGCTTGGCTTTCGGCGATTCGGTCCACGGAATGCGGACACAGCCCGACCGGTTGCGGGCCGAGTAGGCGCGCAGCACCGGGGCCTCGAAGCCGGGGATCAGGCGCTTGTAGCTGTTGGTGGACGGGTTGGTCAGCGCGTTCAGCGCCTTGGCGTGCTTGAGGATGCCGCCGATGAAATACAGGGCCTCCTGGCTCAGGTCGGCATATTTGTCGCCGGCGAACAGCGGCTTGCCGTCCTTCCAGATCGACATGTTCACATGCATCCCCGACCCGTTGTCGCCCTTCATGGGCTTGGGCATGAAGGTCACCGACTTGCCATAGGCGTGGGCCACGTTGTGGATGACATACTTGTATTTCTGGATGTTGTCGGCCTGTTCGACCAGGCCGCCGAAGATCAGGCCCAGTTCGTGCTGGCCGGTGGCGACCTCGTGGTGGTGCTTGTCCACCTTCATGCCCATCCGCTTCATGGTGGACAGCATCTCGCCCCGGATGTCCTGGCCCGCGTCGATGGGGTTGACCGGGAAATACCCGCCCTTCAGGGGCGCGCGGTGGCCCTGGTTGCCCATCTCGTATTCGGTGTCGGTGTTCCAGGCGGCATCCACCGAATCGATCTGATAGGACACCTTCTGCGGCGAGACCTGGTAACGCACGTCGTCGAAGATGAAGAACTCGGCCTCGGGGCCGCAATAGAAGGCGTCGCCGATGCCGGTGGATTTCAGATAGGCCTCGGCCTTGACGGCGGTGCCGCGCGGGTCGCGGGCATAGGCCTCTCCCGTGTCGGGCTCGACCACGTTGCAATGCACGCAAAGCGTCTTTTCGGCATAGAACGGGTCCAGATAGGCCGACGAGGGGTCCGGCATCAGCTTCATGTCGGACTGGTCGATCGACTTCCATCCGGCGATCGAGGAACCGTCGAACATGAAGCCTTCCTCGAAGAAGTCCTCGTCGATCAGATCGACATCCAGCGTCACATGCTGAAGCTTGCCCTTGGGATCGGTGAAGCGGACGTCCACATAGGCGACCTCCTCGTCCTTCAGCAGCGTCAAAACGTCATTGACCGTCATCTCTTCCCTTTCTGCGTCGATGCGCCCCGGCTGTCCTGCCCGGCGCGATAATCCTGTTGGTATGTTGTTCTTCTGTCTCAGACCGCGTCGTCGCCGGTTTCACCCGTGCGGATGCGGATTGCCTGCTCGACAGGCGATACGAAAATCTTGCCGTCGCCAATCTTTTCCGTGCGGGCCGCGCTGACGATGGCGTCGATGGCGGCCTCGACCTGGTCGTCGGGCAGCACCATCTCGATCTTCACCTTGGGCAGGAAATCGACCACGTATTCCGCGCCGCGATAAAGCTCGGTATGGCCTTTCTGGCGACCGAAGCCCTTGACCTCGGTGACGGAAAGACCCTGCACGCCCACCTCTTGCAGCGCCTCTTTCACGTCGTCCAGCTTGAACGGCTTGATGATCGCCTCGACCTTCTTCATCGCAATGATCCTTCCTCGCGGCTTGCCTGAGGACTGATTGGCGGGTTTCATGGCTTGGGTAAACGGGCGTCGATGCCGATTGCGCCAGCAATCAGGCGGCATCCGGGATTGTGCCTGTTTTTTGTGCGATTCGATGAATTAAAAGGCAGATGCCATGTCAGCCGGCTGCGAAATCCTGACCACCGCCCAAATGCGCGCCATCGAAACCACCGCCATGAACAGCGGCAGCGTCACGGGCCTGCAGTTGATGGAACGCGCGGGCCGGGCGGTGGCCGATCAGGTGCGCCTGCGCTGGCCCAAGGCTGGGCGCGCCACGGTGCTGTGCGGGCCGGGGAACAATGGTAGCGACGGCTTTGTGGTGGCCCGTCTGCTGCGCCGGGCGGGATGGCGCGTCAGGGTCCTGGGGATGGACAACAGGCCCGGCCCCGATGCGGATCACATGAAACGGCAATGGCTGGCAATGGGCGGGCTGGAACCGCTGGACGCGGCGGTGCTGCACGCGCAACCCGCCGACATCGTGGTGGACGCGATCTTCGGGACCGGGCTGGCGCGGCCACCGTCTGGCCCCTTGGCCGAGGTGCTGGAAAGCCTTGCCACCCACCCCGCTCCGGTCGTCGCCGTGGATTGCCCCAGCGGTCTCTGCCTGGACAGCGGCGCGTTCCTGGGCAGGCCAAGGCAGGTTTCGGATCGGGACCTCCGCGCGCGGCTGACCGTCGCCTTCGACAGTCCCAAGCCCGGCCACCTTCTGGAACGCGGCCCCGAATGCTGCGGCGAACTGGTCATCGCCGACATCGGCCTACGTCCGTGGCGAGAGGCCCGCACCCAACAACCCGTGCTGACCGCCATATGGCCGCGCTTTGCCATTCCGGACGCCCGGTGCATCCAGGACAATCGTCTGGGCAAGCAGTCGTCCTCTCACCCCCACAAGTTCAGCCACGGCCATGCGCTTGTGCTGGCGGGTGGGCGGGGCAAGGGCGGCGCCGCGCGGCTTTCGGCGCGTGCGGCGCTGCGGATCGGCGCGGGCCTGGTCACCATCGCCCCGCCCTTGGACGCGCTGCCCGACCATGTGGGCCAGCCCGATGCCCTGATGCGGCGCGGCATCGACGACGACGCGGCCCTGCATGATGCACTCGGCGATGCACGCATCAACGCGCTGTGCATCGGGCCGGGCAGCGGCGTCAACCGGGCGGAGATGCTGCTGCGCGCAGCCCTGCCCGCCCGCCGTGCCACGGTGCTTGACGCGGATGCGCTGACCGCGCTGTCGCAGGCGGCCGACCTGATGGGCGCGCTGCATCCGGCCTGCGTCCTGACGCCGCACGGGGGCGAATTCGCGCGCCTGTTTCCTGACCTGGCTGGGCATCTGGATGGTCTGCCCGCGAAGGGTCCGGCCTATTCCCGGCTGGATGCCGCAAGGGATGCCGCGGCCCGCTGCGGCGCGGTCGTGCTGCTGAAGGGCCCCGACACCATCATCGCCGCCCCCGATGGACAGGCCCGCATCCACTCCGCCTTCGACGTGCCCTGGCTGGCCACAGCAGGGGCGGGCGACGTGCTGGCGGGGATCATCACCGGTCTTCTGGCGCGGGGTTTTCAGCCGCTGGACGCCGCCAGCCTGGGCGCGCTGATCCACGCCAAGGCCGCCCGCGCCTTCGGTCCCGGACTGATCGCGGACGACCTGCCGGACATGATCCCGCAGGTCCTTCGTCAACTCACTTGTAGATCGATTAGGTAGAATGTGGGCGCCTAAAGGCGCCCACATATTGAGTGACTAGCTCTGATCCTTAAGGACCAGAATGGGCCATCCTCGCTTGCCAAACGCCTTTGCATAGAGACGCTGCCCGGTTGTCGGGCACATCTTCCATGCTCTGAAGATATATCGGTATCCGGGCGGCGGTGGGGGTAGAGAGCCATTAGAGTGGGTCAAAGTGACCTCCTTCAATTCGAAGGCCTCTTGTTGCCAATCCAGTATTCCCAAGCTACCTTCAAAATTGCCGTGAATCGGGTAAGCTGGGAGGGATTGGTCTGCGCTGGTGGGCCTTCTTGACCAGACGCCGATTTCGAACAAAGGCTCGAGTTTTTCTCGAGCCTTTGTTTTTATTAGAAATCCCAGTCCTCGTCCTCGGTCGCGACCGCCTTGCCGATCACATAGGACGACCCGGACCCGCTGAAGAAATCGTGGTTCTCGCTGTCAGGCGACAGAGCCGCCAGGATCGCCGGGTTCACCTCGCAGACCTGGGGCGGGAACAGCGCCTCGTAGCCCAGGTTCTGCAGCGCCTTGTTGGCGTTATAATGAAGGAACGCCTTCACATCTTCGGTCAGCCCGATCCCGTCATAGAGTTCCGCGGTATAGCGCTGCTCGATGTCGTACAACTCGAACATCAGCGAGAAGGCGAAATCCTTCAACTCGGCCCGGCGTTCCTCGCTCTCGCGCTCAAGCGCCCGCTGGAACTTGTAGCCGATGTAATAGCCATGCACCGCCTCGTCGCGGATGATCAGGCGGATCAGGTCGGCGGTATTGGTCAGCTTGGCGCGGCTTGACCAATACATCGGCAGGTAGAAGCCCGAATAGAACAGGAAGCTTTCCAGGAAGACCGATGCGATCTTGCGCTTCAGCGGGTCGGAGCCAGCCTTGTATTCTTCCAGGATCAGACGTGCCTTGCCCTGCAGATGCGGGTTTTCCTCGGCCCAGCGGAAGGCCTCGTCCACTTCCTTGGTCAGGCACAGGGTCGAGAAGATCGAGGAATAGGACCGCGCATGGACCGCCTCCATGAAGGCGATGTTGGACAAAACCGCTTCCTCGTGCGGGGTGATCGCGTCGGGCATCATCGAGGGCGCGCCGATGGTGTTCTGCACCGTGTCCAGCAGCGTCAGCCCGGTGAACACACGGATCGTCAACTCCCGTTCCGCCGGGCGCAGCGTGGCCCAGCTTTGCACGTCATTGGACAGCGGCACCTTTTCCGGCAGCCAGAAGTTCACCGTCAACCGGTTCCAGACCTCAAGGTCCTTCTCGTCGTCCAGGCGGTTCCAGTTGATCGCGCGGGCGACCATCTGCATCACATGATCCTTCATCCCGAAGAACCCCTCTCTTTGCTTTGGCTTAAATATCCCGGGGGTCCGGGGGCTGGCCCCCGGCTTGGCTCAAAGAGTGCAGGACACGCAGCCCTGGACCTCGGTCCCCTCCAGCGCGGTCTGGCGCAGGCGGATGTAATAGATCGTCTTGATGCCCTTCTTCCACGCATAGATCTGGGCACGGTTGATGTCCCGCGTCGTGGCCTCGGCCGGGAAGAACAGCGTGAGGCTCAGGCCCTGGTCCACATGCTCGGTCGCGGCGGCATAGGTGTCGATGATCGCCTCGGGGCCAATCTCATAGGCGTCGCGATAGTATTCCAGGTTCTCGTTCGACATGAAGGCGGCGGGGTAATAGACCCGGCCGATCTTGCCTTCCTTGCGGATCTCGATCTTGGACACGATCGGGTGGATCGAACTGGTCGAATTGTTGATATAGCTGATCGACCCGGTCGGCGGCACCGCCTGCAGGTTGCGGTTATAGAGCCCGTGCTTCATCACGTCCGCTTTCAGCGCGGCCCAGTCGTCACGCGTGGGCAGGGTCACGTTCCCGAAGACGCGCGCCACGTCGGGCAGCGTCGGCAGCCAGTCGCGGGTGGTGTATTTGTCGAAGAACGACCCGTCGGCATATTTCGACTTCTCGAAATCCTTGAAGGTCTGGCCCTTCTCCTGCGCCAGCAGGTTCGATGCGCGGATCGCGTGAAAGGCCACGGCCGCGAAATAGACCGACGTGAACTCGACCCCCTCGGGCGATCCGTAATGGATCCGCTCGCGCGCCAGGAAGCCGTGCAGGTTCATCTGGCCAAGGCCCACGGCATGGGCCTCGTCATTGCCGCGCCGGATGGATGGCACGGCCTCGATCGCGGACATTTCCGACACAGCGGTCAGGGCGCGGATCGCGGCCTCGATGGTGGCGCCGAAGTCCGGGCCGTCCATGGTCGCCGCGATGTTCAGCGAACCCAGGTTGCACGAGATATCAGTGCCCAGGTGCGAATAGCTCAGATCCTCGTTGAACTCGGACGCCTCGTTCACCTGCAGGATCTCGCTGCACAGGTTCGACATGGTGATGCGGCCATGAACCGGGTTCATGCGGTTCACCGTGTCCTCGAACATGATATAGGGATAGCCGCTTTCGAACTGGATCTCGGCAATGGTCTGGAAGAACTCGCGCGCGTTGATCTTGCGCTTCTTGATGCGCTTGTCGTCCACCATCTCGGCGTATTTCTCGGTGACCGAGATCTCGGAAAACGGCACCCCATAGACCTTCTGCACGTCATGGGGCGAGAACAGGTACATGTCGGCGTTCTTTTTCGCCAACTCGAAGGTGATGTCGGGGATCACCACGCCCAGGGACAGCGTCTTGATGCGGATCTTCTCGTCCGCATTCTCGCGCTTGGTGTCCAGGAAGCGCATGATGTCGGGGTGGTGGGCGTTGAGGTAGACCGCCCCCGCCCCCTGCCGCGCGCCAAGCTGGTTGGCATAGCTGAAGCTGTCTTCCAGCAGCTTCATCACCGGGATGACGCCGGACGACTGGTTCTCGATCCCCTTGATGGGGGCACCGGCCTCGCGCAGGTTGGTCAGCATCAAGGCCACGCCGCCGCCGCGCTTGGACAGTTGCAGGGCGGAGTTGATGGACCGGCCGATGGACTCCATGTTGTCCTCGACCCGTAGCAGGAAGCAGGAGATCAGCTCGCCCCGCGACTTCTTGCCGGCGTTGAGGAAGGTGGGCGTGGCCGGCTGGAAGCGGCCCGACAGCATCTCCTCCATGAAGCGCATCGCCAGCGCCTCGTCCCCGCGCGCCAGCGCCAGGGCGACCATCACCACGCGGTCCTCATAGCGTTCAAGATAGCGCTGCCCGTCGCGGGTCTTCAGCGTATAGCTGGTGTAATACTTGAAGGCGCCCAGGAAGGTCGGGAAACGGAACTTGCGCTTGAAGGCGGCGTCCCAGATCGCCCGCTGGAAGTTCTTGGAATACTGGTCCAGGACCTCGGGCTCGTAATAGCCTTCCTCGACCAGGTAATCCAGTTTCTCGTCCAGCGAATGGAAGAAGACGGTGTTCTGGTTCACATGCTGCAGGAAATACTGCCGCGCGGCCATGCGGTCAGCGTCGAACCGGATGCGCCCGTCGGCGTCATACAGGTTCAGCATCGCGTTCAGCGCGTGGTAATCGAGTTCAGGCTTCAGGCCGTCAAGCATTCCAACCCCCGGAATTGATGAAGGCCCGCGCGGACCTTTTGAATGTCGGTGTCCGTCCCCGCCAGCTCGAACCGCCACAGCACGGGGACCTTGCATTTGTCTGCGATGACGCGGCCCGCAAGGGCGAAGGTCGCGCCGAAATTGCGGTTGCCCGCGCCAATGACGCCGCGCAGGTGGCTGCGGCGGCGGGGATCGTTCAGGAAGTGGATCACCGCCTTGGGGACCGCGCCGCGCCCCTGCCCGTCCGCATAGGTCGGGCAGATCAGCACGAAGGGCGCGCCGACCTGCGGCATCGGGTCCGAAGGCCTGATCGGGATCCGCTGCGCCGGAAGGCCCAGCCGCGCGACGAACCGCGCCGTATTCCCCGAGGCCGAGGAATAATAGACCAGCCCGCAAGGCGGGGCTTCACCCCACCGGCCCCCGCCCATCGAGGGTCAGCCCAGCCGGCCGATCATGTCGGGCCGAAAGCCCGCCCAATGCGCGTCACCGGCGATCACCACCGGGGCCTGGCGATAGCCAAGCGCGGTCACACGTTCCATCGCCGCCGCATCCTCGGTCAGGTCGATGACGTCATAGGTCAAGCCACGCGCATCCAGGGCGCGAGTCGTTGCGGTGCATTGCACGCAGGCGGGTTTGGAATAAACGATGATGGTCATGCCCACTGCTCCTTCGTTCTGGACAAAAGGGGGCATCATGGCCGCAGGGGGCACCCCGCAGGCCACGGCGCCGGACCCTTGCCCGGTGTCATTTCTGTCTTGGCCTGCTCTGGCCCCTTGCCGATAGCTTGCCGGGCCCGCCAGTCGGTCGCAATCAGGGACTTTCCAGACCGGAAAGGCGGTAACCCGCCCTGCCGCAATGGAAATCGTCAAACCGCGTCTCGACCACAGGATATAGACACGAACACTTCTAAATCGTCAACATGTGGTTATCGCTTGACAGGCGATTCGGTTCCGCCTTTCCGCAATCTGTCGCCAAATTGCCGCACCGAACATTTCTGGAGGCCGGGACTTCCGCAGGACCGCGCGGGCGATGTCTCAATCACGCGACACAAGGTCGCAATTTGTCCAGCACGGCGTCGCAATCGGGCTAAGTTGCACCCCATAGCAGCCAGCACCTCCATGGGTCCAGACATGAATACGCCCTCGACCGCCAGCCTGATCGCAGAACGCGTCCCCGGCTTTTCCCTGCCTCGTGATCTTTATTGCGGACAGCAGGCCTTCCAGGACGACCTGGAACATATCTGGTACCGCGAATGGCTGTTCGCGCTGCCGTCCTGCGAGATCCCCAAAACCGGCAACTTCGTCACGCTGAACGTGGGCGCCTATCCCGTCATCGTGGTGCGCGGCGCCGACGGGCGCATCCGCGCCTTTCACAACGTCTGCCGCCACCGCGGCCAGCGGCTGTGCCCCAAGACCAACGGGACCAACCCCAAGCTGGTCTGCCCCTATCACCAATGGACCTATGACCTGGACGGCAAGCTTCTGTATGCCCGCGACATGGGCGAGGGTTTCGACGCCAGCAAATACGGGCTGAAGCCGGTCCATTGCATCGACCTGGGCGGCATGGTCTTCATCTGCCTGGCCCAGATCCCGCCCGCGATCAACGAACTGGCCGCGAACCTGACGCGCTTCGTCGCGCCAAGCGCCATCGCCGACAGCAAGATCGCCTTCACCTCGACCATCATCGAAAAGGGCAACTGGAAGCTGGTGATGGAAAACAATCGCGAATGCTATCATTGCGGCGGCTCGCATCCCTCGCTGTGCCGGACCTATTCCGACGATCCGCTGATGACGGTGATGGAGGGGCCGAATTCCGCATCCCCCGAGATCCTGGACCACTGGGGGCGCTGCGACGCGGCCAACCTGCCCGCGCGCTTCACCAATGCGCCCGACATGCAGTGGCGCATGGCCCGCGTGCCGCTGATGGACAACCAGGAAAGCTTCACCATGTCGGGCAAGGCCGCCGTGTCGCGGCGCATGGGGACCATCCCCTGGAACGACGCGGGCAGCCTGATGTTCTATCACTTCCCGTCGTCCTGGAACCACTTCCTGCCCGACCACGCCATCGTCTTCCGCATCCTGCCGATCAGCCCCACCGAAACCGAGGTCACGACCAAGTGGCTGGTCCACAAGGACGCGGTCGAGGGCGTGGACTATGACCTCCAGAAGTTGACCGAGGTGTGGCTGAACACCAATGACGAGGATCGCCAGGTGGTCGAGGAGAACCAGAAGGGCATCCTGTCCCCCGCCTATCAGCCCGGACCTTACTCGCCGACGCAGGAAGCGGGCGTCATCCACCTGATCGACTGGTATTGCGGGCTGATGTCCCGCCGCCTGTCCCCCAACGCGGTCGCGGCGGAGTAAGACGCGCATGAAGAAGCCACGCCTGAACTGGGCCGCCGAGCCGTGGTCCGACGACGAGTTGCTGGAATGTGCGATGGTCGTTCCCGAAACCGCGGACGCCGCCACCTTCACCTTCCGGGCGCCGTCGGGGGCGTGGTTCGATTACCAGCCGGGGCAGTTCATCACGCTGGACCTGCCCCTGCCGTCCGGCAACGTGCAGCGGACCTATACGATCAGTTCAAGCCCGTCGCGGCCCTTGTCGATCTCGGTCACGGTCAAGGCGCAGCGCACGTCGCTGGCGACGCGCTGGATGCTGGACCACCTGCGGCCGGGCATGAAGATCAAGGCCTATGGACCGTCCGGTATTTTCACCACCCACCGCCATCCGGCCAGGAAGCATCTGTTCATCTCGGCCGGGTCGGGGGTCACGCCGATGATGTCGATGACTACCTGGGCCTGGGATTCGGGCGAGATGCCGGACATCGTCTTCGTCCATGCCGCGCGAAGCCCGTCCGACATCATCTTCCGCCGCAGGCTGGAACAGTTCGCGGACCGCGTGCCGGGATTGCAACTGCGCTTCACGGTCGAGGAGAACGACCCCTTCACCGCCTGGACCGGCTATCTGGGCCGACTGAACCAGATCATGCTGGGCCTGATGGCGCCCGATTACCTGGAACGAGAAGTGTTCTGCTGCGGGCCCGAGCCCTTCATGCAGTCCGTACGCGACATGCTGGTCGCGCTTGGCTTCGACATGGACCATTACCACCAGGAAAGCTTCGGCGCCCCCATCAGGACCGAGGCCGACGCCCCGGTGATCGAGGATGTCGCCCCCGAGGAAGGCGCCAAGGCCCAGATCACCTTTGCCGCCAGCGGCGTCACCGTGCCCTGTGCCGAAACCGATACCGTTCTGGCCGTCGCCAAGCGGTCGGGCCTGAACATCCCCTCGGGCTGCACCTTCGGTCTGTGCGGCACCTGCAAGATCAGGAAGACCTCGGGCGAGGTGCATATGGTCCACAACGGCGGCATCAGCGACGAGGATATCGCCGAAGGCTTCATCCTTGCCTGCTGCTCGCATCCGCTAGGCCCGATCGCGGTCGAGGTCTGAAGGGACCGTTCCCCAACGACGCCGGGCCGCGTCTGGTTCACCCGCCGGGCAATCTGTCGCGGCCTGGCGCCGATGTGCGGTTCAGATAACAGAAAAGTTGGATAAATCCTGCAATCGCGGGCAATCTGGACTTGAACTCGACCCGGTCGGAAGGCATTCGGGTCTTGATCCCGAATGCCTTGTGCAGCTTGTCCCCCTTGCCAGGATGGACAAGGTTGCGTGGGCATGTGTCGGGAAAGGCGAAACAATTCATCCGAGGTGAGGGCAGCGCGAAGATGGCCGAACACAATCTGTTCCTGTTACTGGCCTGCCTTCCCTTTGCGACGTCGCTGATCCTGTTGACCCTGTCGCCGAACGCGCGCGGCGCATCGACCTGGCTGTCGGGCCTGTCGCTGGTTGCCGGCCTGGCGATCCTGGCGGGGTTCCTGCCCGGCATCCGCGAAGGCGACGTGCTGCGCGCCAGCCTGGAATGGGTGCCCTCGCTGGGGATGAACCTGGCCTTCCGGCTGGACGGATTTGCCTGGCTGTTCACCACGCTGGTGCTGTCGATCGGCGTGCTGGTGGTGATCTATGCCCGCTACTACATGTCGGCCAAGGATTCGCTGCCGCGCTTCTATGCGCTGCTGATGGCCTTCACGGGGGCGATGCAGGGGATCCTGATTTCCGGCAACGTGCTGGGAATGGTCGTCTTCTGGGAACTGACGTCCTTCATGTCCTTCCTGCTGATCGGCTTCTGGCACCAGGGGGCGGCGGCGCGCGACGGGGCGCGGACGGCGCTGATCATCACCGCGCTTGGCGGGCTGTGCCTGCTGACGGCGATGCTGATGCTGGGGCATGTCGCGGGCAGCCATGACCTGGGGGTGATCCTGCGGTCGGGCGACGCGATCCGCGCGCATCCCTGGTATGGCGCGATCCTGGCGCTGTTCCTGCTGGGCGCCTTCACCAAGTCGGCGCAGTTCCCGTTCCATTTCTGGCTGCCCGGCGCCATGGCCGCGCCGACGCCCGTATCGGCCTTCCTGCATTCCGCGACCATGGTGAAGGCCGGGGTCTTCCTGCTGGTGCGCTTTTCCCCTGCCTTGGGGGGAACCGAGGCATGGTTCTTCACGGTCACGGGCATCGGCATGGTCACGCTGATCCTGGGGGCGGCGGTCGCGCTGTATCGCCACGACCTCAAGGGGCTGCTGGCCTATTCCACGATCAGCCACCTGGGCCTGATCACCGCGCTTGCGGGGATCGGGGGACCGGTGGCGATCCTGGCCGCGATCTTCCACATCTGCAACCATGCGGTCTTCAAGGCGTCCCTGTTCATGGCGGCGGGGATCATCGACCACGAGACCGGCACGCGGGACATGCGCCGGCTGTCCGGCCTGTTCAAGCCGATGCCCATCACCGCGACCCTGGCCATCGTCGCGGCCGCGGCCATGGCGGGGGTGCCGCTGCTGAACGGGTTCCTGTCCAAGGAGATGTTCCTGGCCGAGGCCGTGTACTGGCACAACGGCACCTGGCTGGACAACGCCCTGCCCTATCTCGCCATCGTCGGCAGCACCCTGTCCGTCGCCTATTCGCTGCGCTTCATCGCCACCGTCTTCTTTGGCCCGCAAGCCACCAACCTGCCGAAGACCCCGCACGAGCCGCCCGCCTGGATGCGCCGCCCGGTGGAACTGCTGGTCTTCATCTGCCTTGTCGTGGGCATCCTGCCCGCGCTGACCCTGGGCGCCATCGTCAACATCGCCGCGCGTTCGGTGGTCGGTCCCGACCTGGCCTATTACAAGATCGCCATCTGGCACGGGGTGAACGCGCCCCTGATGCTGAGCCTGATCGCCCTGGCGGTGGGCACCCTGATCTATGCCCTCAGCGCGAAAGCCATCGCCACCGGGCCGGAAGGTCCGTTCCTGCTGCACCGCATCCGGGGCCAGCGCATCTATGACTGGCTGCTGTTCCGGCTGACCTGGCGCCTGCCGCGCCTGGCGCTTGGCCTGGTGTCCACCGAATCCCTGCAGCCGCAACTGCGACTGCTGGTGCTGACCGCCCTTGCGGTGGCCGTGGCCTCGCTGTGGGGTGGACTGAGCTTTGCGCCCGAACTGCGGCTGCACGCATTCAATCCCGCCTTCGCCCTGTTGTGGACCGTCGGTGCGGCCTGCGCCATCGGCGCGGCCTGGCAGGCCAAGTATCACCGCTTCGCGGCCCTTGTCCTGCTGGGCGGCGCAGGGGTCGTGACCTGCCTGACATTCGCGTGGTTCTCGTCCCCCGACCTGGCTGTGACGCAGCTGCTGGTCGAGGTGGTGACGACCGCCCTGCTGCTGCTGGGCCTGCGCTGGCTGCCCAAGCGCCGGTCCGAAATCCCCGAGGACAAGCTGTTGCCCGCCAAGATCCGGCGCAGCCGCGATCTGGTGATCGCAGTCGTCGGGGGCTTGGGCATCGCGTCCATCGCATTCGCCGTGATGTCGCGCCCGGTGGTCAGCAACGTGGGCGACTGGTTCCTGGGCAACGCCTATTACGAAGGCGGCGGCACCAATGTGGTGAACGTGATCCTGGTCGATTTCCGCGCCTTCGACACTTTCGGCGAAATCGCCGTCCTCGCGATCGTCGGGCTGACCGTTTATGCCCTTCTGCGCCGCTTCCGGCCCGCCCCCGAAAGCATCGAGGCGCCGGACCAGCAGACCATGGCCGACAGCCCGTCCGTGGACGACTACCTGTTCGTGCCCTCGGTCATCATGGTCTGGATGTTCCCGATCCTGATCATGCTGTCGGGCTATTTCTTCTTCCGGGGCCATGACCTGCCGGGCGGGGGCTTTGCCGCGGGGGTGACGCTGGCCATCGGATTCCTGATCCAGTACATCGCCAGCAACGTCCGCTGGGTCGAGGCGCGCATCACCGTCCTGCCGATCCGCTGGATGGGCTTCGGTCTTCTGGGCGCGGTGACGACGGGAATGGGGGCCTGGGTCTTCGGCTATCCGTTCCTGACGGCCCATGCGCGCTATGTCAATATCCCGCTTGTCGGCCAGGTGCCCGCCGCGACGGCCCTGCTGTTCGACATCGGCGTCTTCGCCACCGTGGTGGGCGCCGTCGTGCTGATGCTGGTCGCCATCGCCCACCAGTCGCTGCGCGCCAGCCGAAGGCGAGAGCAGGAGGAACTAGCCGCCCGGAAGGAGGCCGCCTGATGGAAATCATCCTTTCCGCCGCCATCGGCATCCTGTCGGCATCGGGCATCTGGTTGCTGCTGCGCCCGCGCAGCTTCCAGGTGATCATCGGGCTGTGCCTGCTGTCCTATGCGGTCAACCTGTTCATCTTCTCGATGGGACGGCTGACCCCCGGCGCGCCGCCGATCATGCCCAAGGGCGGCTTCGTCGATCCCACGCTTTACGCCGACCCGGTGCCGCAGGCCCTGGTCCTGACCGCCATCGTCATCAGCTTCGCCACCACGGCGCTGTTTCTTGTGGTGATGATCGCTTCCCGGGGCCTGACCGGCACCGACCACGTTGACGGAAAGGAACGCAGCCAGTGATCAGCGAACACCTGATTATCGCGCCGATCCTGATCCCCTTCGTCGTGGGTGCCTTGATGCTGCTTTACGACGACCGCCAGCGGGGGGCCAAGTTCTGGCTGAGCCTGGCCTCGACGGCCGCGCAACTGCTGATCGCGGTCGAGCTGGTGGTCCGCGCCAAGATCGGCGGCGACATCGGCGACGCCGAGGGGATGAGCTTCTACCTGCTGGGCGACTGGCCCGCGCCCTTCGGGATCGTCCTGGTGCTGGACCGCCTGGCGGCGATGATGCTGGTCCTGACCGCGCTTCTGGCGATCCCGTCGCTGGTCTATGCCCGCGCGGGTTGGGGACGGCAGGGTCCGCATTATTATTCGCTGTTCCAGTTCCTGCTGGTCGGGCTGAACGGCGCCTTCCTGACCGGCGACCTGTTCAACCTGTTCGTGTTCTTCGAAATCCTGCTGGCCGCGTCCTATGGCTTGCTGCTGCACGGATCGGGGCAGCTGCGCGTCCGGGCCGGATTGCATTACATCGCGATCAACCTGGCCGCGTCGCTTCTGTTCCTGATCGGGGTCAGCCTGATCTATGGCACGACCGGCACGCTGAACATGGCGCATCTGGCCAATCTCGTCGCCTCGATGCCCGGAGAGGACCGGCCGCTGCTGCACGCGGCCATCGCGATCCTGGCGGTGGCCTTCCTGGTCAAGGCAGGCAGCTGGCCGCTGAACTTCTGGCTGCCCACCGCCTATATGGCGGCTGCGGCCCCGGTCGGCGCGATGTTCGCGATCATGACCAAGGTCGGCGTTTATGCGATCCTGCGGCTGTCGATGCTGGTCTTCGGGGAAACCGGCGGCGCCTCGGCCGGGTTCGGATCGGGCATCCTGATCATGCTGGGGATGTTCACAGTCCTGTTCGGGCTGCTGGGGATCCTCGCCTCGCAGGGGTTGGGACGGATGGCCGCGCATTCCGTCCTGATCTCGTCGGGCACCGTTCTGGGCATCACCGGCTTCGCCCTGGCAGGGGGCGGGCAGGCGATGCTGTCGGGGGCGCTCTACTACATGATCGGTTCGGTCCTGGCGACCGGCGCCCTGTTCCTGCTGATCGAGCCGATGAACCGGGAGGACGGCGGCATCGCCGCGATGCTGGCGCTGACCGCCGACGCATACGGCATCGACGACGCCGACATGGAGGAGGAGCCCGACGTGGGCCTGGCCATCCCCGCCACGATGGCCGTGCTGGGGGGCTGCTTCGCGCTGTGCGTGCTGATGCTGGCGGGCCTGCCGCCGCTGCCGGGCTTTGTCGGCAAGATCGCAATGATCCAGCCCCTGATCGCGCAGACCGCGCTGCCTGCGGGGCTGGCCTGGGGCTTCGTGGCGCTGCTGATCCTGTCGGGCCTGGCCACGCTGATCGGCATGGCCCGGATCGGCATCCAGACCTTCTGGGCCAATGACGTGCCCTTGCCCCGCGTCCTGGCGCTGGAAATCGCGCCGGTGATCGCGATCCTGCTGATCCTGGGCACGATCAGCTTCAAGGCCGAGGTGATGCTGCGCTATACCGGCGGGACCGCCCATGCCCTGCACGACACGGCGGCCTATGCCTATGGCGTCTTCGCCACGCCCCGCGCCGCCGACCGACCCGCCGACGAGGAGGCGCAGCAATGAGCCGCCTTTTCCCCCATCCGGTGCTGGCGGTCTCGCTGATCTTCATGTGGCTGATGCTGACGCGCTTTTCGCTGGGCTATCTGATCCTGGGAACGGTGCTGTCGCTGGTGGCGGGCTGGGCCTATTCGGCGCTGCATTCCGCCCGCCCCCGGATCCGCCGCTGGTCCACCATCCCCCGGCTGGGCGTGACGCTGTTTCTGGACATCATCCGGTCCAACATCGCGACCACCCGCCTGCTGCTGACAGAAGGCCGCAACGGCCGCCAGTCGGCCTTCATCCAGATCCCGCTGACCGTCACCAATGCCAATGCCCTGGCCGTTCTGTCGATCATCGTCACCGCGACCCCCGGAACGGCCTGGGTGGAATACCAGACCGACACGGGCATCCTGATCGTGCATATCTTCGACGGAGCCGAGGCCGAGCATTACCACGAGGTGATCAGCAACATCTATGAACCCATGCTGATGGAGATCTTCGAATGAGTGGAATGATCCTGACCATCGCGCTTGGCTATGCGCAGATCGCCCTGGCCCTTGCGGGCTGTCTGGTCGGCACGCGGATCCTGCGCGGGCCGCGCGCCCAGGACCGGGTTCTGGCGCTCGATTCGCTTTATGTCTCGGTCATGCTGCTGTTCCTGGTGACGGGGATGCAGCTTGGCACCGCCTTCTTCTTCGAGGCGGCGATGGTGATTTCCATCATGGGCTTCGTGTCGTCGGTCGCGCTTGCCAAGTTCCTGTTCCGGGGCGAGGTGATCGAATGAGCCCGCTGGATTCCATCCCCCTGTTCCTGGCCATTCCCGTGGCCTTCTTCGTCTTCCTGGGCGCCACGCTGACGCTGATCGGGGCGCTTGGCTTTGCACGGCTGAATTCGTTCTATGACCGGCTGCACGCCCCGACGCTGGCGACCAGCTGGGGGACGGCCTCGGTGATGATCGCATCCTCGCTGATGTTCAGCTTCATCGACGGTCGGGCCATCATCCACGAATTCGTGATCGGAGCCTGTATCATCCTGACCACGCCGGTCACGCTGATGATGCTGGGCCGGGCCGCCCTGATGCGCGACCGCGCGGAACGATCCGACGCCCTGCCCGAGGAGATGCATATCCGCCCCCGGCCGCAGGATCCGCCCGCACAGACCTGACATGCGCCGCGCGGTCGTCATCATCGCCCTTTTGCTGGGTTCCGGCTTTGCGGCGCGGGCCGATGCGCCGCTGATCGTCCTTGACCAGACGCGCCTGCCCTTCGACCTGGGTCCGGGCCACCCGGCCAACAATCCGGCAAGCCCCGGCAATTCCCCGAATGCCGCTTGGAATTCGTCGGGCAACACGGCCAATGCGGCCACTGCCTGGCAGAACCGCCCCTCCAACCCCGACAACGAACAGCGGCTGATCATCACCGCCGATGGCGGCGTTCTGGGATACTACGCCACCAATTCCGGCGGCGTGCTGAACCTGTTCGACGTGAACGGCCGCCGCATCGCCTATCGCCCCGCACGCGGCACCAAAAGCCTGTTCACCGTAACCGGGCAGTGGTGCGGCACGGTCGATGGCGGGACGCGCAGCTTCGTGCTGGCCGTGACGCCCGACTGCGCCGCCCGCTTCGGCCGCTGACAGGACCGCCGCATCACCGTTACATTCGCCCCTTAGACCGACCCAGCATTGCCGGAGTGGACCATGACCGACGAACCCAAGGACTGGCTGGAAGCCGAGCTTCAGGAAACCCTGGACGAGGATTACGAGATCGAGCTGGAAGACGCCGTCCTGTCCGAGGAGATCCGCCGCATCTATCGCGAAAACCGGCCCGAGCAGATGGACCGAAAGCTGTATTTCCGCGAATTGCTGCGCCTGCAGACCGAGTTGATCAAGCTGCAGGACTGGGTCGCCCATACCAAGGAAAAGGTCGTCGTCATCTTCGAGGGCCGCGACAGCGCGGGCAAGGGCGGCGCGATCAAGCGCATCACCCAGCGGCTGAACCCGCGCGTGGTCCGCACCGTGGCCCTGCCCGCCCCATCCGACCGCGAAAAGACCCAATGGTATTTCCAGCGCTACGTCCCCCACCTGCCTGCCGGGGGCGAGATCGTGCTGTTCGACCGAAGCTGGTACAACCGCGCGGGCGTCGAACGCGTGATGGGCTTTGCCACCGAGGACGAGGTGGACCAGTTCTTCCAGGACGTGCCCGAATTCGAACGGATGCTGGTCCGGTCGGGGATCCGGCTGGTGAAATACTGGTTTTCCATCACCGACGAGGAACAGCAGATGCGCTTTCTGATGCGCATCCACGACCCGCTGAAACAGTGGAAATTGTCGCCCATGGACCTGGAATCGCGGGTCCGCTGGGAAGCCTATACCAAGGCCAAGGAAGACATGCTGGAACATACCAACATCCCCGAGGCGCCCTGGTATATCGTTCCCGCCAACGACAAGAAGCGCGCCCGCCTGAACTGCATGAGCCATCTGCTGAGCATCATCCCCTATGCCGAAGTCCCGCATGAGGAGGTGACCTTGCCCGACAGGGTCTTCAACCCCGATTATGAACGCGATGTCTTGTCACGCGATCTTTATGTGCCGCAGAAATATTGACATAATATGCAATTTAATCAACGACGAGTTTAACTTAGTATTGTTTTTACCCTTAATTCTTGAACTGCGCGGATATCCCCGTAAGATGAAGGCATGTTCCGAAATATGCTGAACCGCCTTTTCACGGAAGATATCGATCCGCGCCCCCTGGCTGCGGACGATGCCGAAATCGCGGTGGCTGCCCTTCTGGTCAGGGTGGCGCGTGCGGACGATCATTACCACGCGACGGAACGGAAGCGCATCGACCAGGTGCTGGCCCAACTTCATGGCCTTGGCCCGTCCGAGGCTGCCGAACGCCGCGCCGCAGCCGAGATGATCGAGGCCGAGGCCCCCGACACCGTGCGCTTCACGCGGCTGATCAAGGATCGCGTGCCGCTGGAGGACAGGGTCGCCATCATCGGCGCGATGTGGGACGTCTCGCTGGCGGACAATCACCGCACCCCGCACGAGGAAACGGCGATCCGGCTGGTGGCCAGCCTTCTGGGCGTCACCGACCGCGAATCCGCCATGCAGCGCCAAAGGGTCGTGGGCGGGCGCTAGAACCCCAGCCGGTCGCGCAGCCCATACCAGGCCATCCCTGCCACCAGAAGCGGGCTGCGCAGCATCGACCCGCCGGGGAATGGTCGGGACGGGATGGCGGCCATCGCGTCGAAACCGTCGGATTGTCCCGCCACGGCATCGGCCATCAGCTTTCCCGCAAGCGTCGCCAGGGCAACCCCATGACCGGAATAGCCGCCCGCCGACAGGCAGTTCGGCGCGGGCCGGGCGAAATGCGGCATCCGGTTCATGGTGATCGCCAGCGTGCCGCCCCAGGCATGGGTGATCCGAACATGCCGCAGTTGCGGATAGACCGACAGAAGATGCGGGCGCACAAGGGCCGCGATGTCCTTGGGGAAACGATACCGGACAGTCTCGCCCCCGCCGAAGATCAGGCGACGGTCGTCGTCCAGCCGCCAGTAATTGACCACGAACTTGGTGTCGGCGGCGGCGATGTTCCGGGGCAGGATCTCGGGGAAGTCGCGGTCCAGGGGTTCGGTCGCAACGATATAGTTGTTGATCGGCATGACCCGCGCGGCCACACGCCCGTCCAGGCGGCCCTGATAGCCGTTGCCCGCCAGGATGACGTGATCGCAGACGATCCGGCCCGTGTCGCACAGCACGCGGCTTTTGCTGGTGGCGGTTCCGTGTTCGATCCGGTGGACATGCGTTCCCTCGTGGATGCGCACGCCCGCCGCCATCGCAAGTCGCGCCATGCCAAGCGCAAGGTTCAGGGGCTGGACATGTCCCGCGCCCCAGTCCACGTCCCCGCCGGCATAGGCCTTGCTGCCCAGTTGCGCGACCATGCCGTCGCGGTCCAGCGGCTGGACCTTGTCATAGTCGTAATGCGCCGCAAGATGCGCGGCCATCCAGGCGGCATGATCGACCTCGGCCGCGCTGCGGCAGGCATGGGCCACGCCGTCGCGGATCGGCACATCCGCTTCCCCAGCCAGGGACCGGACCAGGGCCTTGGCATCCTCGGCCAACACCCACAGGCGGCGGGCGGTGTCGCGGCCAAACCGGCTTTCCAGCCAGTCCACTTCCTGCCTCTGGCCCGATCCGATCTGGCCGCCATTGCGCCCCGATGCGCCAAAGCCCACCCGATGCGCATCGACCAGAACCACGTCGCGCCCCACCCGCGCCAGATGCAGCGCCGCCGACAGCCCGGTATAGCCCCCGCCCACCACCGCGACATCGGCGCGCGTTTCTCCCTTCAGCGCGGGCTGGCGGTCAAGGGCCGTGCAGGTGTCGGCATAGACGCTTGGCGGATATTCCCCGCGCCGGTCGTTGGCATAAAGCAGCTTCATACGTTCAGCAGCAGGTGTTCGCGTTCCCAGGGGCTGATGACCTGCAGGAACTCCTTGTATTCGTTGCGCTTGACGGATTCGTAAACGGCGGTGAAATCCTCGCCCAGGACGCCGCGCATGGGCGCGTCCTCGGACATGATGTCCAAGGCATCGCCCAGGTTATAGGGCAGTTCGTCCTGCGACGACATGTAGGCATCGCCCAGGCATTCCCCGCGCGGATTTTCCGCCTCGACCAGGCCCAGGTATCCGCAGGCCAGGCTGGCCGCGATGCCCAGGTAGGGGTTGCAGTCCATCCCCGCCAGCCGGTTTTCCACCCGCCGCGCCTCGGGCGACGAGATCGGGACGCGCAGGCCGGTCGTGCGGTTGTCGCGGCCCCATTCCAGGTTGATAGGCGCGGCGAAGTCCGGGACGTATCGGCGATAGCTGTTCACATAGGGCGCCAGCAACGCCACGGCGGCGGGCAGGTGCTTCTGCATCCCGGCGATGAAATGCAGGAACTCGGGCGTCTCGCCCCCCTTGTGGTCCGAGAAGATGTTGCGCCCCGTCGCCAGATCCACCACCGAGTGGTGGATATGCATGGCGCTGCCCGGTTCGCCCTCGATGGGCTTGGCCATGAAGGTGGCGAAGCAATCGTGGCGCAACGCGGCCTCTCGGATCAGGCGCTTGAAATAGAAGATCTCGTCCGCCAGCGCCACAGGATCGCCGTGGTTCAGGTTGATTTCCACCTGCCCCGCGCCGCCTTCCTGAAGGATGCCGTCGATCTCGAATCCCTGGGCCTCGGCGAAGTCATAGATGTCGTCGATGACCTTGCCGTATTCGTCCACGGCGGACATGGAATAGGCCTGCTTGGCCGCAGCCCGCCTGCCTGTCCGGCCCATCGGCGGGATGATGGGCTGGTTCGGGTCGATGTTGCGGGCGACCAGGAAGAACTCCATCTCGGGCGCGACAACCGGCTTCCAGCCCCGCTGGCGGTACAGGTTCACCACCCGCTTCAGCACGTTGCGCGGCGCGATGGGCACCGGATTGCCCTGCTGGTCATAGGCGTCGTGGATCACCTGCAGCGTCCAGTCGGCCGTCCAGGGCGCGGCGGTCGCGGTGGTGAAATCCGGGGTCAGGATCATGTCGGGTTCGGTGAAGGCCCCTGCCGGATTGTCGGCCCATTCCCCCGTGATCGTCTGCAGGAAGATGGAATTTGGCAGATAGAACTTGTCCTGCCGCGCGAATTTCGACGCAGGCATGGCCTTGCCGCGCGCGACGCCCGCGATGTCGGCCAGGATGCATTCAACCTCGTCCAGGCGGCGTCCGGCCACGAAGTCGCGGGCGGCCTGCGGCAGTCTGTCGATCCAGTCGCTCATGCGGCACCCCTGCTGATGGCGCGGGGCTGCTTGAAGAAGGCCTCGATCCGTTCGGCGACGGCGTCCGAACCCTTGGCTTCGCCCATGCGGCCGGTCGCGCGGTCCATCAGGTCCTGGGGCACGCGGCCCTTGCCGCGCTTGTCCATCAGCCCCTTGATGAAGTCGTCGGTAAACTCGGGATGCGCCTGCACCGTGAAGGCCCGGTCGCCATAGATCAGCGCGGCGTTTTCGCAGAATTCGCTGCGTCCCGCGACCTGCGCGTCCTTGGGCAGCACCACCACCTGATCCTGGTGCCAGGCGTTCAGCCGCAGCGTCTCGCCGCCGAAATCGTAATCCTGCGTGCCTACCGACCAGCCGCCCTGATGCTTGACCACCGTGCCGCCAAGCGCCTGCGCGATGATCTGGTGACCGAAGCAGATGCCGACCATGGGAACGGCGGCGTCATAGGCGTCGCGGATGAACCGTTCCAGGGGCGCAATGAAGGGATGATCCTCATAGGCGCCGTGACGCGACCCGGTCAGCAGCCAGCCGTCCTGGTCGAGGACGCTTTCGGGAAACTCCATCTCCTCGACATGCCAGGTGCGGAACTGGAAGCCCCGTCCGTCCAGAAGCCGGACGAACATGTCGGGATAATCGCCCATGTCCTGTTTCAATTCGGCGGGCGCCTGGCCGCATTGAAGAATGCCGATGCGCATGAAGTCCCTGCGATGCTGCTGTCGGCGGCAAGGTAGTCGCCGGAACGGGGGGGCCGCAAGGGGGCCTTTCGCATATTTGAAACAACCCCCGATTATGACGAAATAAATATCAATATAAAATAATGGCGCTTTTATTTATAATGAGGCATTATTTTCGGGTATTAAAATGGACCCTTTTGCCAATATATTTACCATTGTGGGTTTGCATCTTGCCGTGGCAATGACGCCCGGTCCCAACACCCTTGCGATATGTTCGGTCGCAAGTACCGGATCACAACGCGACGGGCTGTCCGTGGCGGTCGGGGTAGTCGTGGCAACCGGCCTTCTGGCCGGCATCGCGATCCTTGGCGCAGGGGCGGTAATTGCTCGGAATCACTACCTTTTCCTGGGTCTTCGGGTGGTGGGGGCGCTTTATCTGATCTGGATCGGCCTGCGGATCCTGACTGCGCCCGCCATCCCCAAGGCGTCGGTCATCAAGGGCCAGCCCTTCCTGGTCGGGCTTCTGACGGCGCTGACCAATCCCTTCGCCATTGCCTTCTGGTTCGGAACATTTCTGGCGGCAGTTCCCGCATCCGCGCCGGATCATTTCTATGCCCGCATATTCGGGCTGATTATCCTTCAAAGCCTGATCTGGTATTCGTCGCTGGCCATCCTGTTCTCGACCGCGATGCGCGGCCGGACCCTGGGAACGGCGCGGCTGATGCGTTACGTCACGGCAGGGGCGCTGATCCTGATCGGGACAAGCGCAATCGTCCCCGGCTGAACCTGCGTCCTTTGGCGGTCTGGCGGCCCGGGGCGGCACAGGCTACGCTGCCCCCGGCTTGGACAGGAGAGCGCGATGCCCCATCTTCACCCCGACATCGACCCGAACGGGCTTGACGAATTCTCGGTCGTGTTCACCGACCGGTCGCTGAACCACATGTCGCAGCGGTTCCAGCAGGTGATGCGCGACCTGTCCGCGACCCTGGCCGAAGTTTACGGCGCGGCCGAGGTCGCCATCGTGCCCGGCGGCGGCACCTATGCGATGGAGGCCGTCGCCCGCCAGTTCGGCACCGGCCACGCGCTGATCGTCCGCAACGGCTGGTTCAGCTTTCGCTGGAGCCAGATCTTCGACATGGGCGGCTTCGCGCGCGAGACGACGGTGGTGATGGCCCGCCCCGCCGGGAACGAGCCGCAGCCCGCCTATGCGCCCCCGCCGATCGAGGAAGTCGTGGCGAAGATCCGCGAGGCGCGGCCCGACGCGGTCTTTGCGCCCCATGTCGAAACCTCGGCCGGGTTGATCCTGCCCGACGATTACATCCGGGCGCTGTCGGACGCCGCGCATGAGGTCGGCGCGCTGATGGTGCTGGACTGCATCGCGTCCGGCGCCATCTGGGTGGACATGAAGGCAACCGGCGTGGACGTGCTGATCTCGGCCCCGCAGAAGGGGTGGTCGGCTTCGCCCGCCGCTGGTCTGGTGATGCTGTCGGAACGCGGGGCGGAACGGCTGGCGGCGACCGACAGCAACAGCTTCGCGCTGGACCTGAAGAAATGGCGCGCGATCATGGCCGCCTATGAAAATGGCGGCCACGCCTATCACGCGACCATGCCGACCGATGCCCTGCTGGGCCTGCGCGACGCGATGGAGGAAACGCGCGCCATGGGATTTGACGCCGCCCGCGACGCGCAATGGCGGCTGGGCAACGCGGTGCGCGACATGCTGGCCCAGCGGGGCGTCCGGTCGGTGGCCGCGTCCGGCTTTGCCGCGCCGGGGGTGGTGGTCAGCTATACCGACGACCCCGACATCAAGACCGGCAAGAAATTCGCGGCCCAGGGGATGCAGATCGCGGCCGGGGTTCCCCTGGCCGTGAACGAGGGGGACGCCTTCTCGACCTTCCGGCTGGGCCTGTTCGGGCTGGACAAGCTGAAGGACGTGGACGGCACCGTGGCCCGGCTGCGGGCGGTGATGGACAAGGTGATGCCAGCCTGAACCGGCGGAAAGAACGACAGGCCCGCCCCTTCGGGGCGGGCTTTTTGCATTTTGGGGGCCGGAGAATGATCTTCTCTGGCCCCCATCATTTTCGAAACGTCTTTGCTCTTGCTAAAGACGACTTTCCCTGTCGTTATTTGTGTCATAGAAGGCAGCGAGTCACAGGAGAAGACGGCCATGACGATCCAGGGTCGGAACATCGACGCAAAGGCCCGCCCGCTTTATTCGGTCCGGCTGATCGACCGGCGCACCGGCCAGGTCCACCGCCTGAACGGCGCACCCCTTCTGGCGCTGAGCCAGGAACCCCATGCCGCGGCCGCCTCCATGCTGGAAGGCCGCGATCCTGAACTGTGGGAAGCGCGGATCGAGCCGCTTTTCACCCGCGCCACGCAATGACGACAGAATTCCTGGGAGACGGTTTCATGTTGAAGTCGAAATCGGGCCGCCTTGGCGCCCTGATGCTGGCCCTGGCCATCGCGGCCCCGGCCCATGCCGAAACGCTGCTGAACGTCAGCTATGACCCGACGCGAGAGTTGTATCGCGACGTGAACGCGGCATTCGCCGAAAAATGGGCAGCCGAAGGGCACGAGGCGCCGACCATTGAGACCAGCCACGGCGGGTCGGGCGCGCAGGCCCGCGCGGTCATCGACGGGCTGAACGCCCAGGTGGTGACGCTGGCTCTGGCATCCGACATCGACCGCATCGCCGAGGCCGGCAAGCTGCCCGCCGACTGGCAGTCGAAACTGCCGCATAATTCCAGCCCCTATACCTCGACCATCGTCTTCCTGGTGCGCGAGGGGAACCCCAAGGGCATCCAGGACTGGGGCGACCTGGTCAAAGACGGGGTCGAGGTGATCACGCCGAACCCCAAGACCTCGGGCGGCGCGCGCTGGAACTATCTTGCCGCCTGGGCCTGGGCCGAAAAGAACGGCCAGGATCCGCAGGCTTTCGTGGGCGATCTTTACACCCATGTGCCCGTGCTGGACACCGGCGCGCGCGGTTCGACCACCACCTTCGCGCAACGCGGTATCGGCGACGTGCTGCTGGCCTGGGAGAACGAGGCCTATCTGGCGCTGAAGGAAATCGGCGAGGATCAGTTCGACATCGTCGTGCCCTCCGTCAGCGTTCTGGCCGAGCCGCCGGTCGCCATCGTCGAAGGCAACATCGCCAATGACGCACAGCGGGAACTGGCTACGGCCTATCTGGACTTCCTGTATTCCCCCGAAGGCCAGGCGCTTGCCTTCAAGCACTTCTACCGCGCCTGGGACGACAGCGCCGTCGCCCCCGAGGATGTGGCCCGCTTCCCCAAGCTGGATTTGGTCAGCATCGAGGATTTCGGCGGCTGGAAGAAGGTGCAGCCCGAACATTTCGGTGACGGCGGGATCTTCGACCAGATCTATACGGCGAAATGACCATGACCGCGCGACCCCTGGTCCACAAGACGGCGATGCCCGGCCTTTCCCTGTCGGCGGGCATCACCCTGACGATGCTGTCCATCGTCGTCCTGTTGCCGATCGGCGCCCTTCTTCTGAAGGGCGCCAGTTTCGGCCTGACGAACGTGCTGGAAGTCGTGGGACGAGAACGGGTGACGGCCTCGCTTTACCTGTCCTTCAAGCTGTCCCTGCTGGCGGCCCTGTTCAACCTGGTCTTCGGCGTGCTGCTGGCCTGGGTGCTGGTGCGCTATCGCTTTCCGGGCAAGCGGCTGCTGGATGCGGCGGTGGACCTGCCCTTCGCCCTGCCGACCGCCGTGGCGGGGATCGCGCTGACCGCGCTTTACGCGCCGAACGGGGCGTTCGGCAGCCTTGCGCAGGCAGTTGGCCTGAAGATCGCCTATACCCAAGTTGGCATCTTCATCGCCCTGGTCTTCGTGGGCCTGCCCTTCGTGACACGCACCGTCCAGCCGGTGATCGAGGAGATCGAGCAGGAGGTCGAGGAGGCCTCGGCCACCCTCGGCGCCTCGCGCCTGCATACGCTGCGCCATGTGATCCTGCCGATGCTGATGCCCGCCGCGCTGACGGGCTTTGCCCTGTCGCTGGCCCGCGCTGTCGGCGAATACGGATCGGTCATCTTCATCGCGGGCAACATCCCCCTGCGCACGGAGATCGCGCCCCTGCTGATCGTGATCCAGCTTGAGGAATTCAACTATGACGCCGCAGCCGCCATCGGCATCGCCATGCTGGTGATCTCTTTCGCGATGCTGCTGGCGATCAACCTGATCCAGATCGTCAGCCGAAGGAAGATGGGCCATGTCTGATACCGCCCTGCCCCGCCCCGCCTTCCGCGCGGCGACCGACGAGGCCCCGCTGCTGCGCATCGCCCTGATCGGCATCGCTGTCGCGGGCCTGGCCGTCCTGGTCTTCGCCCCCCTGGCGGTGGTCTTCGCCGAGGCGCTGAAGCAGGGATGGTCCGCCGCGATCCAGTCCCTTGGCAACCGCGACGCGCGATCCGCGATCCAGTTGACGCTGCTGATCACCGCCATCGCCGTGCCTGCAAACGCCGCCTTCGGCATCGCGGCCGCCTGGTTCATCACCAAGTTCGACTTTCGCGGCAAGGCCTTCCTGATCACGCTGATTGACCTGCCCTTCAGCGTCAGCCCGGTCGTGGCGGGCCTGTGCATCGTCCTGCTGTTCGGCGCCAATTCCGCCATCGGCGGCTGGCTGGTCGCCCATGGCTGGCCCATCGTCTTCGCCATCCCCGGCATCGTGCTGGCGACGATCTTCGTGACCTTCCCCTTTGTCGCCCGCGAACTGATCCCGGTGATGATCGAGCAGGGCCGCGCCGAGGAAGAGGCTTCACTGACGCTTGGCGCGTCGGGCTGGCGGACCTTCTGGTCGGTGACGCTGCCCAATATCCGCTGGGCGCTGCTTTACGGCACACTGCTGTGCACCGCACGCGCCATGGGCGAATTCGGCGCGGTCGCGGTCGTGTCGGGCAAAATCCGCGGCCAGACCGCGACCATGCCGATCACCATCGAGATGCTGTACAACGAATACCTGTCCGTCGCGGCCTTCAGCATGGCCGCGCTGCTGACCGCGCTTGCGCTTGTCACCCTGCTTCTGAAAACCATCCTCGAGCTGCGTCACGCCGACCAGCTTGCCGCCACCCGCCGCCATTAAGGGGAACCGTCCATGCATATCGACATCGACGAAATCGCCAAGACCTTCGGCGCCACCACCGCGCTGCGCCCCGTGTCGCTGAACATTCCCTCGGGCGCGCTTGTGGCGCTGCTGGGGCCGTCGGGTTCGGGCAAGACCACGCTGTTGCGGATCCTGGGGGGGCTGGAATTCCCGACCTCGGGGCGGGTGCTTTTCAACGGACAGGACGCGACCGGCATGACGGTGCAGGAACGCCGCGCGGGCTTTGTCTTCCAAAGCTATGCGTTGTTCCGGCACATGACGGTCTTCGACAACATCGCCTATGGCCTGCGCGCCCGCCCGCGCGGCCAGCGTCCCCCCAAGGCCGAGATCACCCGCCGCGTCACCAAGCTGCTGGACCTGATCCAACTGCCCGACATCGCGGGCCGCTATCCGACGCAGCTGTCGGGCGGGCAGCGTCAGCGCGTGGCCCTGGCCCGCGCGCTGGCAATCGAACCCCGGATGCTGCTTCTTGACGAACCCTTCGGCGCGCTTGACGCCAAGGTCCGCAAGGAACTGCGCCAGGGCTTGCGCGACATCCATGACGAAACCGGGTTGACCACGGTTTTCGTGACCCATGACCAGGACGAGGCGATGGAACTGGCCGACCTGGTGGTGGTGATGTCGATGGGCCGGATCGAACAGATCGGCCGCCCGCAAGACATCCGCAGCAAGCCCGCCACCGAATTCGTGCGCGACTTCATCAGCGCCTGATCGGCGTCAGCCCTGCAGCAAGGCCTTTGCCGCCCCCGTGGCGGCATCGGTGATCCGGTCGCCCGACAGCATCCGGGCGATCTCCTCGACCCGTTCGGGCGGCGACAGCGCCGCCACGGTGGATGTCGTCATGTCGTCATGCACCGACTTCGACACCCGGAAATGGTTCGCCCCAAGCGCCGCAACCTGCGGCGAATGGGTGACGACCAGAACCTGCGCATCGTCGGACAGCCGCTTGAGGCGGCGGCCCACGGCATCGGCGGTCGCCCCGCCCACGCCCCGGTCGATCTCGTCGAAGATCAGTACAAGCGCGTCGTTGCCGCGCGCCAGACAGACCTTCAGCGCCAGCAGGAAGCGCGACAATTCCCCGCCCGAGGCGATCTTGTCCAAGGCGCCGGCCGGCGCGCCGGGATTGGTCGCCACGGTAAAGGCCACGTCGTCGCGCCCGTCGGGGCCGGGTTCGCCCGGCGTCACGAGCGTCTGGAAGACTGCGCGTTCCATCTTCAAGGGCGCCAGTTCGGCGGTGACGGCACGATCCAGCGCAATGGCGGCTTCGATGCGCGCGCGCGTCACCTCCTCGGCTTCGGCGTCATATCGGGCCTCGGCATCTTCGACCTGCCGGCGCAGGGCGGCGATCTGGGCCTCTCCGGCGTCGATCTGACCCAGGCGGCCGCGCAATTCATCCGCCAGCCCGGCCAGGTCGTCTGCCAGGACATTGTGCTTGCGGGCAAGGGCGCGCAGGGCAAACAGGCGTTCCTCGGTCGCTTCAAGCTGGGCGGGATCCACGTCAAGCGCGGACAAGGCATCCTCGACCCCGCGATGGGCCTCGCCCAGTTCGACAAGCGCGCGGGACAGCGCGGCCAGTGGTTCGTCCAGCCGCCCCTCGGCGCGGTCGGACGCGCCTTCCAGCCAGCGGGTCGCGTCCAGCATCGCGCCCTCGGCCCCCTCGCCGCCCAGCATCTTCAAGGCGCGCGCGACATCCTCGCGGATGCGGATCGCGCCCTGCATGGCGCGGCGGCGGGTGTCCAGCGTCGCCTCCTCGCCCGCCTCGGGCATCAGGTCGTCCAATTCGGCGACCGCGTGGCGCAGGAAATCCTCCTCGGCGCGGGCGGCGGTCAGGCGTGCCTCGGCCCCATCCAGGTCGCGCCGCGCCGTGCGGCGTGCGGCCCAGGCATCGCGCAACGGGGCAAGGTCGATGGCGCCGAAAGCGTCAAGCAGCGCCCGATGGCCGCGCGGGTTCAGCAGGCCCCGGTCGTCGTGCTGCCCGTGCAGTTCGACCAGCGTTTCCGACAACTGCCGCAATACCTCGCCCGAGACGCGGCGGTCGTTGACATAGCCGGTCTTGCGCCCGTCACCCCCGTTCACCCGGCGCAGGATCAGATCGTCGTCCTCAAGCTCGATCCCCGCATCCGCCAGAACGGCGCGGGCCGGATGGCCTGCGGGCAGGTCGAAGACCGCCGTCACCTCGCCCTGCTGGGCGCCCTGGCGCACCAGGTCGGCCCGGCCGCGCCAGCCCAGGACGAAGCCCAGGCAGTCCAGCAGGATCGACTTGCCGGCGCCGGTTTCCCCGGTCAGCACGTTCAGGCCCGGACCAAAGGCCAGATCCAGCCGGTCGATCAGCAGCATGTTGCGGATGTCCAGCGATCTCAGCATCGGTTTATCCTTGCAGGGCGGTTTGCACCCTAACTCAAAGCCACCGGCCCTGGATCATCTGGCGATAGACATTCGTCAGCCAGTTGTCGCCCCGCGCCTCGGGCGCCAGCCCCCGGCCGCGCAACTGGCCATAGGCATCCTGGTAGAAGGGCGAGGACTGGAAGTTATAGCCCAGAATCGCCCCGGCCGTCTGCGCCTCGTCCGTCAGACCAAGCGCCAGATAAGCCTCGACCAGCCGCAGCAGCGCCTCGGGCGTCTGGGTCGTGGTCTGGAACTCCTCGACCACGACGCGGAAGCGGTTGATGGATGCGGCATAGTGCCCGCGCTTGAGGTAATAGCGCCCGATCTCCATTTCCTTGGCCGCCAGATGGTCGAAGGCCAAGTCGAATTTCAGGATCGCGCTGCGGGCATATTCGCTGTCGGGATACTGTTCGATCACGCTGCGCAGCGATTGCAGCGCCTGGAACGTCAGGCCCTGGTCGCGCCCGACCTCGTCGATCTGGTCGTAATAGGACAGCGCCAGCAGATATTGCGCATAGGCCGCGTCCTCGTCACCCGGATAGGTGTCGATGAAACGCTGCGCCGCGCCCCGCGCTTCCTCATAGTTCTGGGCGCGGTGGTTGGAATAGGCCTGCATGATCAGCGCACGCTTGGCCCATTCGGAATAGGGGTAAAGCCGCTCGACCTCGCTGAAATAGAAGACGGCGTCTTCGGGCTTGCGGCTGTTTTCCAGCTCGAATTCGCCGCGCTTGTAGATTTCCTCGGCGGTGAAGCGGTCCAGGTTCTGCCGCTCGCCCGAGCCACCACCCCTGTCGCACCCCGTCAGCACCAGACCCGCCAGAATCGCCGCCATCACGGAAGCCGAGAATTTCGAGCGCGCCATCGTCACCTGCCTAAGACTTCTTCCTTGCAGCAGCCCCGTCCCGGCCACGCTGCCCGGACCCTCTAGCACAGAACATCAGAGGGCGCAAAATGGCAATCCGTTGAATTTTGCCTGTGAATTCTGCCGCTGCCTGACGTCGGGGAAGGCCGCGCTCAGGCGGCCGCCCAGGTCGTCGCCGCCAGGTCATAGGCCGCGACACCCGCGCCCGGCAGGCGGTTTTCCAGGGCCGGCGAACAGGTTTCCCAGGTCCAGGCGGCAGGATCGGCGAACAATGCGCGCAGCAGGCGGTTGGTCATCGCGTGACCCGCCCGATGCCCGGTATAGCGCGCCAGCAGCGGCGCCCCGGCAAGCGCCAGGTCGCCCATGGCGTCCAGCATCTTGTGGCGCACGGCTTCGTCCGAGTGGCGCAAGCCGCCCGGCGACAGGACGCGCGCGCCGTCAACGACGACCGCGTTCAGATAGGTGCCGCCAAGCGCCAGCCCGTTCCTGCGCATCGCGTCCACATCCGCCTGACGGCAGAAGGTGCGGCTGTCGGCCAGTTCGCGCAGGAAGGCGCCATTGGCCATGTCCAGGCGCTTTTCCTGGTGGCCGATGGCGGCATCGGTGAAGTCGATCTCGAAGTCGATCTCCAGATGGTCGGCGGGGGACAGGCGGGCAAAGGCATCACCCTCGCGCACCTCGACCGGGCGCAGGACGCGGATGGCCCGCAAGGCGGCGTTCTGCAACACGATTCCCGCGCGCAGGATGCCCCGCACGAAGGGCGCGGCCGAACCGTCCAGGATCGGAACCTCGGGGCCGTCCACCGTCACCAGGGCGTTGTGGATGCCGGTGCCCGCAAGCGCCGCCATCACATGTTCGACCGTGGACAGCGTGGTGCCCTTGCCATCGTCCAGCAGGGTGCACAGCTTCGACGGCGTGACGTGATCCCACAGGGCGGGGATATCCACGGCAGGCGTCAGATCCACGCGGCGGAAGACGATGCCGTGGCCTGCGGGCGCGGGATGGATTTCCAGCCGGGCCGGGGCACCGGAATGAAGCCCGACACCCTGGAACGCCACCTTCGTTTTCAACGTCGCCTGCATGACAACCTGCCTTCTTCTCGTCTCGCGCCGAAATCATCCGTCGCTTTAACGGATGACCTAGGCCCAGGGCGCCAGGCATTCAATTAACGAATTGTAACGCCGTGAAACATTCGGCCGGAAAGGCTTGCGCCGGGTGGCGAGGTCGGGCGGGAAGAATTGATCGCAACATGAAAAAAGGCCGCACGAGGCGGCCTTTTCTGCATCAAGCATGTGACGCGGTCAGTTTGCCTGGCGGCGCAGGAAAGCCGGAATCTCCACATTGTCCTGGGCGGCGTCGGGGCTGGCCAGATCGTCGAAATCGGTTTCCTGCTGACGCGCACGAACGGCCACGCGTTCGTTCACGCGTTCGGAAATCGACGACGCGGCAGGCTTCGGCGCCGAGGCGTCGGAATGGCCGGCCATCCGTTCCAGCATCCGGCCCAGGCCCGCCATCCGGCTTTGCGTGCGAACGGGTTCGGCAGGCTGCGGCGCGGGCTGTGGCTGGCGTTCGCCCTTGTGTTCGACCGCACGGCGCAGACGCTCCAGCGTCTCGGGCGTGGCCTGGCCGCGCGAGGCACCCTGCGGCGCACGGGGCGCGATGAACCCCGCGTCTTCCTTGACGTTCAGCATCGCCGGCTGGGCAGGCTCGCGCCGCTGATAGGCGGGGGCGGGCATCTCATCCTCGATCCGCGCGGCAGGGGCCGGCGCGGAGGCTGCGACCGACCGGGTTTCCACGACCGGCGGGGCGACGCGGCGGGCGGGCAGATCGTCCTGCTGCGGCGCGGCCTCGGGCTTCTGGGCCAGCGAGGGATGCTGGGTCAGCGGTTCGGCCATGCTGCGGCGGGGGGCGGGAACTTCGGCGGCCGCGACGGCGGCGTCGATGCCGGTCGCCACGACGGACACGCGGATCGAACCGTCCATCTCGGGATCCAGCGTCGAGCCGACGATGATGTTGGCGTCGCTGTCCACCTTGTCGCGGATGACGTTGGCGGCCTCGTCCAGTTCGAACAGGGTCATGTCATAGCCGCCGGTGATGTTGATCAGCACGCCCTTGGCGCCGTTCAGGCTGACCTCGTCCAGCAGCGGGTTGGCGATGGCGCGTTCGGCGGCTTCCTGGGCGCGATTCTCGCCCGAGGCTTCGCCGGTGCCCATCATCGCCTTGCCCATCTCGTCCATGACCGACCGGACGTCGGCGAAGTCGAGGTTGATCAGGCCCGGCTTGACCATCAGGTCGGTCACGCCCTTGACGCCCTGGTACAGCACGTCGTCGGCCATGGCGAAGGCTTCGGTGAAGGTGGTCTTTTCGTTGGCGATGCGGAACAGGTTCTGGTTCGGGATGATCAGCAGCGTATCGACGACCTTGTGCAGGGCCTCGATGCCCTCGTCGGCCTGGCGCATCCGCTTGGTGCCCTCGAACTGGAAGGGCTTGGTGACGACGCCGACGGTCAGGATGCCCATCTCGCGCGCGGCCTGGGCGATGATCGGGGCGGCGCCGGTGCCGGTGCCGCCGCCCATGCCGGCGGTGATGAAGCACATATGCGCGCCCATCAGGTGATCGACGATGTCCTCGATCGTTTCCTCGGCGGCCTTGGCGCCGATGATGGGCTTGGCGCCCGCGCCCAGACCCTCGGTCACCTTGGGGCCCATCTGGATGCGATTGGTCGCGCGCGAGCTGGACAGCGCCTGCGCGTCGGTGTTGGCGACCACGAACTCGACCCCGTCGAGGTTCTTCTCGATCATGTTGTTGACCGCGTTGCCGCCCGCGCCGCCGACACCGAAGACGGTGATACGCGGCTTCAGTTCGTCGTCATCGTTCATCATCAGATTGAGGTTCATGGTTCCGCCTGTTTTTTGCTATGTCGATCGGGTCATGTCCTGCCGCCCGTCGAATCCCTCGTCGTCCCAAGGCAATCCTAGCGGGCGGGTGGTCCTGCGTCACTGGAAAAACGCGTGAAATCCGCAAAATCTGGCGTTATTCGCAGGTTGTTTCGGCGGTATCTTGCCAATACCTCTGGATGTGGTGGCGCCGCAAGGGCGCCACACATTCCGTGTCAATGGCTTACCAGTTGTTCTTGAACCAGCGGTAAGCACGGCGCAGGCTGCGGGCCGGATAGGTGTTCGCCGGCATCTCGAAATCCCACCACTCGTCCTGCGGGTGCGCGGCGAACAAGGCCAGTCCGACCGCGCTGGAAAACCCCGGATCGGTGAACTGATGCGCCAGCCCGTCGATGCGCAGGGGCCGTCCGCAGCGGATGTTCGGACCCAGGATGCGCGCCGCCAGGCCGTCCAGGCCAGGGATCTGGCTGCCTGCGCCGGTCAGCACGATCTGCTGGCTGGGCATCGAATCGAACCCCGCCGCGTCAAGCACCTCGCGCACGCCTTCCAGGATTTCCTCGACCCTGGGGCGCATGATGCCGATCAGGTCGGCGCGGCTGACCGACCGGCGGCGCCCGTCCCAGTCATCCGAGCCGCCGTCGATTTCCAGCATGTCGCGATCATCGCGGCCGGTCGCCTCGACCCCGCCGCTGAGGGTCTTGAGGCGCTCGGCCACGGGCAGGGGAACCCGCAAACCCTGGGCGATGTCCTGCGTGACCAGTTGCCCGCCGATCTTAACATTGTCCGCGAAGATCATGTGTTTCTTGACAAAAATCGACACGCCCGTGCCGCCCCCGCCAAAGTCGATGCAGGCCGCGCCCAGTTCCTGTTCATCCTCGACCAGGGCCGCGCGGGCCGAGGCATAGGAGGCCGAGGCGATCCCGGCCAGTTCCAGGTCGCAGCGGCGGATGCACTGGACCAGGTTGCCGATCACGTCGCCATCGACGGTCAGCACATGCATGTCGCAGGCCAGGCGGTTGCCGACGTGATCGCGGGGATCGCCAAGGCCGGTGCGGTTATCGACGGCAAAGTTGACCGGCTGGGCGTGCAGCACCTCGCGGCCACGGCCGAAGTCCGGCGCGTCGCAGGCCGCCAGCACCGAGGCCACGTCGTGATCCTGGACCCGGCCCGCGTCCAGCGTGATTTCCCCCGCAAGGCCATAGGATGCCGGACGGCCGCCCGACAGGCAGGCGATGACGTGATCCACGCGCACGCCCGCGACCTTCTGCGCCGCCGCGACGACCGTGCGGATGGCGCGTTCGGTTTCGGCCATCACCTCGATCTCGCCGCGCCGCATCCCCCGCGACCGGGTCGAGGCCGCGCCGATCACGCGGAAGTTGACCTGGCCCGCCATTGGCCCCACGCCGTCGGTCTCGCGGAACGTGCCGGTGCCGTCGAAGCGCAGGACCAGGCAGGCGATCTTGGACGTGCCGATGTCCAGGATCCCGATCACCCCGCGCTGCAGGGCGGCCCGTCGGATGTTCCGCATCGCCCGCTGCGTTTGATAAAGTTCTGCCATCGCTTCAGCCCCCCTTCTTTTTTTCCTCTTCCTGCAAGACCTTGCCATCCGGTCCCAGCAGCGGCTCGCCCCGCGCTTCGCGGATGGTGTTGCGCGCGTCGATGCCCAGCCGCAGGACCGGACGCGACGGATTGCGCAGATCGACCGCGGTGATGTCGCGGCCCAGCATGTCCTGGGCACGGTCAAGCGCCATCGCGGCCTCCATCGCGATCACGGCGCCGGTCGCGGGCAGCATGATCCGCTGGCCGTGATCCAGCATCAGATCCCAGCGGCGTTCCCCCCGGCGCACCAGGCCCCGCACGCGCGGCAGGATCGGCCCGGCGGCGTCCATTAGGGCCAGGGCCTCGGGGACCGCAAGATCGGCGCCCTCGCCCGCGATCAGGGGCAGGTCGGGGCGCACGTCGCGCGCGGTGACGGATGCGACGCGGTGGCCGTTCCGGTCCAGGATCTCGATCCCGCGGGCATGGCGCCACAGGATCGCCGGTTCGCGTTCCTTGACGACGGCCGACAGGATCCCGCCCGGCTTGATGCGCAGGTCGATCGATTCGATCACGTCAAGCTGCATCACCTGCAACCGCAGCGCCGTCAGGTCGATGTCGAAGCTGGAGGCGGGCAGATCCACCGGCAGCATCGCGCGCAGCGCCTTGTCCACCACCGGGGACGCGCCCTCGACCACCATGGTCGTGACCTGGAATTCCTCGCGGCTCTGGACCTTCCTGACCACCTGATGGACGCCGTCCGTCAGCACGGCGCGGCGATCCTCGTCCGCCAGCCACAGCCCTGCCGTCATGGCGATCAGGAAGGCGGGCACGCCGATCCGCACCGCACGGCGCCAGATCGGGCGCAGCCACATGCGTTCAAGCCGGTATTGCAGGCGCGAGGGCGCGGGATCGCGCTTGACGGGCGGCGGCTGTCGGTTCGGGCGGTGGTCGATCACTTCGGGCACAGCGCGTCCTCGACCATCCAGCGCATCAGTTCGGGAAATTCTATTCCCGCATGGGCCGCCTGTTCGGGCGCAAGCGAGGTCGGCGTCATGCCGGGCTGGGTGTTCACCTCGAGGATGATCAGCCCGTCCAGGCCCCGCGTCTCGTCCCAGCGGAAATCGGTGCGCGACAGGCCCCGGCAGCCAAGCGCCCGGTGCGCGCGGACCGCATAATCCAGGCAGGCTTCGGCGATGTCGTCGGGGATGTCGGCGGGAATCACATGGCGCGATCCGCCGACCGAGTATTTGGCGGCATAGTCGTACCAGCCTTCGGTCACGATCTCGGTCACGCCAAGGGCGCGGTCGCCCATCACCGCCGTGGTCAATTCGCGCCCCGGCGCATAGGCTTCGACCATCACCTGCGCGGGCATCGTGTCGGCCAATTGCGGCGGCTGGTTGGCGCCGTCATGGACGATATAGACGCCCACGGACGACCCTTCGTCATTCGGCTTGACCACATAGGGCGGGGTCAGGACGTGGCGCGCGCGCACCTCGTCAGCAGCGGCGATCACGCTGTCCACGACCGGCAACCCCGCCGCACGCAGCGCATCCTTGGCCCGCGTCTTGTCCATCGCCAGGGCAGAGGCCAGCACGCCCGAATGGGTATAGGGCAGGTCCAGCCATTCCAGGATGCCCTGGACGCAGCCGTCCTCGCCAAAGCGGCCGTGCAGGGCGTTGAATACCACGTCGCAGCGCAGGCCCGCCAGCCGCGCGACCAGATCGGCGCCGCGTTCGGACCCCAGTTCGACCTCGATCACCTCATAGCCCGCCACCCGCAGCGCATTCGCGCATTCGCGCCCCGATGACAGCGACACCTCGCGCTCGGCCGAGGGTCCGCCCATCAGAACGGCTACGGTATGGGCTGTCCTGCTCGACCTGCCCGCCACGTCTTTTTCGCCTTTCGCCCCGGTTGATCCGGGATTTCTGTCCCCGCGCTGCCGGGTTGGACCCCGATCTGCGCTTATCGGGAAAGAATAGCTGATGCGCGGAAATCACAAAAGGAGAATTTTAGCTATCTGCTAAAGATTGTTGCGAAAATCGTTAATCAATTCTCGGTTGAATCGCCCAGGGGATCGCCGATCCGGATCACTTCCCATTGCAGATCGTGGCCGCTGTCCTCCAGCACCCGTCGGCGGACCAGTTCGCCCAGGGCCTCAAGCTCGGCTGCGGTCGCGCCGCCGGTGTTCAGCAGGAAATTAGGGTGCTTTTCAGACATCTGCGCCCCACCCCAGCTGTGGCCGCGCAGGCCCGCGCGGTCGATCAGCGACCAGGCCTTGAGGTCGTGGACATCGTCCGCCCGGCCCGTGGAGCTGAACCCCGCCGGATTGCGGAAGGTGGACCCGGCACTGCGTTCCCGGGTGGGCTGGGTTTCATCGCGCCGGGCCAGTTGGTCGGCCATCTTCTGATGCAGCGCATCGGGATCGCCGGGGGCCGCGCGGAACGTGGCCTCGGTCAGCACGCAGCCGGGGGGCAGTTCGGCGTGACGATAGGCAAAGCGCAACTCGTCATGGCCCAGCACGATGCGCTCGCCCTGGCGGGTGACGGCGCGGGCCTGGACCAGATGGTCGGCGACATAGCTGCCGTAGCAGCCCGCGTTCATGCAGACCGCCCCGCCGATGCTGCCGGGAATGGTGCGCAGGAAGGTCAGGTCCAGCCCACCATCCGCCGCCCGCCGCGCGACATGCGCGTCAAGCGCCGCCGCGCCTGCGGTGACGCAGTCGCCTTCGACCGTGATGGCGTTGAAGCCGCGCCCCAGCCGGATCACCACGCCCCGGATGCCGCCGTCGCGCACGATCAGGTTGCTGCCCACGCCGATGGGAAAGACCGGCATGGCCGGGTCCAGATCGCGCAGGAAATCGGCCAGGTCGTCTTCGTCAGCCGGTTGGAACAGCCAGTCGGCCGGGCCGCCGACGCGCAGCCAGGTCAGGCTGTCCAGGGGACGGTCGGGGGTCAGCGTGCCACGGGGGGTGGGAAGGTCGGTCATCATGGCGGTGTGGTAGCCAGCGGCGCGCCCTGGGTCAACCGGCGGGTCAGACCAGAAGGGCGGCGATCACCGAAAGGGCGGACAGCGCGCAAAGGCCCCATACATCCCAAAGACGCGCAGGGGGCCAGTCGGAATCCGAGGCAATGCGACGGCGGGTCGCATCATGCACCCATCGCAGGGCCGCGCCGAAAGCCACGGAACCCGCGGCCAGCAGCGGCAGCAGGGCGATGATCGTGGCGAACAGCGCGGAGTAGTCGGATTTCCGCGAACCGATCAGCCAGCAGACCCCTGCCCCGGCCAGAAGCGCGGCCAGTGCAAGCAGCAAGGGGCGAAAGGATCGTGCGGCCATGCGGGTGGCTCCGGTCCAGACGGACCACAGCACCACAAGGGCGACACCCAGATAGAAAAGGATCACGGGGCCGCCCGGCTCCGCGTCCTCAGCGGCAGGCGGACCAGCACAAGCACGCCCAGCGTCAGGAAGCCGATGCCCGCCAAGGGGCCGCAGGTATAGGTCAGCCAGCCCAGGATCGGCACGCCCGTGGCGATCAAGGCCCACAAGGCGCGCTGCCGCTGGCGCGGGCGCAGGGTTCGGGCCAGCCGCGCCAGAAGCAGCCAGCCCATCACCACAGCCAGTGCCAGGACCGCCGAATGCATCATGCGGCCCGTCCTTGCAGCCGTTCCGGCAAGCCGTTGGCCCATGTGGAAATCGTGCCCGCCCCCAGGCAGACCACCATGTCGCCGGGCCGCGCCTGTTCGCGGACCAGACGCTCCAGGTCGTTCTCGTCCAGGATAGCGCGGGCGTGGCGATGGCCATGCGCGATCAGGCCCGCGACCAGGTCGTCGCGGGTGGCGCCGGGGATCGGATCCTCGCCCGCGGCATAGACATCGGCGATGGCGACCACGTCGGCCTCGTTGAAGCAGGTGCAGAAGTCGTCGAACAGGTTCGACAGGCGCGAATAGCGGTGCGGCTGGTGGACGGCGATCACGCGGCCTTTGGTCGCTTGGCGCGCGGCCTTCAGGACGGCGGCGATTTCCACCGGGTGGTGGCCGTAATCGTCGATGATGGTGACGCCGTTGATCTCGCCCACGCGGGTAAAGCGCCGCCCCACCCCGCCGAATTTCGCCAGCGCCTCGCGGATTTCCGCCTTCTTGATGCCCAGATGGCGGGCGACCGCCACGGCCGAGAGCGCGTTCGAGACGTTGTGGTCGCCGGGCATGGGCAGGGTGCAGCCCTCGATCATCTCGACATCGCCCGTCTCGGTGGGGCCCTCGCCCTGCAGCGCGATGTCAAAATGCGCGATGCCGTTTTCATAGCGCAGGTTCATCGCCCGCACATCGGCCTGGGCGTTGAAGCCGAAGGTCACGACGCGGCGGTCGGTCAGCTTGCCCACCAGGGCCTGCACCTCGGGGTGGTCGGTGCAGCAGACGGCCAGGCCGTAGAACGGGATGCCGGAAGCAAAGTCATAAAAGCCCTTGCGCAGCGAATCGAAGCTGCCCCAATGCTCCATATGCTCGGGGTCGATGTTGGTGACGATGGCGATGTCGGCAGGCAGGCGGTTGAAGCTGCCGTCGGATTCGTCGGCCTCGACCACCATCCATTCGCCCGCGCCCGCCCGCGCGTTGGACCCATAGGCATGGATCACGCCGCCGTTGATGACCGTGGGATCCAGCCCGCCCGCATCCAGCAGGGTCGCGACCATCGTGGTGGTCGTGGTCTTGCCGTGGGTTCCGGCAATGGCGATGTTCGACTTCAGCCGCATCAGCTCGGCCAGCATCTCGGCCCGGCGGACAACGGGCAGGCCGCGGCGGCGCGCTTCCTCAAGCTCGGGGTTGCCCTTCTTGATCGCGGTGGAAATCACGACCACGCCCGCCTGGCCGATGTTCTCGGCCCGCTGGCCTTCGAAGACGCGGGCGCCCAGGGTTTCCAGCCGGTCGGTGATCTTGGATTTCTTCGCGTCGCTGCCCTGGACGTCATAGCCAAGGGTCAGCAGCACCTCGGCGATGCCCGACATGCCGATGCCGCCGATGCCGATGAAGTGGATCGGCCCCAGTTCATGCGGCAGTTTGGTGGCGGCGTTCATCGGGCAATCTCCGTGACAAGGTCGTACAGGCGCCGCGCCGCATCGGGACGGGCAAGAAACAGCGCGGCGGCGGCCATCTGGGCCGCGCGGGCGGGGTCGTTCAGGATCGCGCGGATGTCGCGCGTCAGGCCGGGGGCGTCAAGCACCGATTCGGGATGGATCAGGGCCGCGCCCACCTCGGCCAGTGCCTGGGCATTGGCGGTCTGGTGATCGCCGGCGGCGGCGGCATAGGGGATCAGGATCGCGGGGCGGCCGATCACGGTGATGTCGGCCAGCGACGAGGCGCCCGACCGGCTGATCACCAGTTGCGCCCGCGCCAGCCGTTCCGGGACGTCGGTGAAGAAGGGCTGCACCTCGGCACCGATGCCCGCCTCGGCATAGGCGGCGGCGACGCGGTCGGCGTCTTCGGGGCGGGCCTGGTGGCTGACATGCAGGCGGGCGCGCATGTCGCCCGGCAAGGCGGCGATGGCGGCGGGAACCACGTCGGAGAGGACGCGCGCACCCTGGCTGCCGCCGATCACCAGCAGATGCAGCGGCCCATCCCCCGGCGCGGCATAGGGGGCCGCCGCGTGGTCCAGCACCGCCTGGCGGACGGGATTGCCGGTATGGACGCCGGTGATGGCGTGGGGCAGGTCGGTGGGCCAGGTGCCGCAGGCGACGCGGTGGACACGCGGGGCGAAGACCCGGTTCACGCGGCCCATCACGCCGTTCTGTTCGTGGATCATGCGCGGCACGCCCATCGACAGGGCCGCCGACATGGCCGGGATCGTCGGATAGCCGCCGAACCCGATCACCACGGCCGGACGGTTCCTGCGAAACGCCGCCCGCGCGGACAGCACGCCGGCGGCGATCTTGACCGGCGCGGTCAGCTTGCCCGCAAGCCCGCCGCGTGCGGTGGTCGCGGACCGCACGATGCTGCGCTCGACCCCTTCGGGAAAGCCGCCCGCATAGCGCGCGCCCCGGTCGTCGATGGACAATCGGACGCGCCAGCCTTCGGCCAGCAGCAGTTCGGCCAAAGCCTGCGCCGGGAACATGTGGCCCCCGGTTCCCCCGGCGGCGATCAAGGCCAGGGGTGCATCTGCCGCCACGCTCATCCCCGGCCCCTGCGCAGGATCTCTGCCAGTTCGCCCTGGGGGCGGGTGCGGGTCAGCGCAAGCAGCATCCCGGCGGCGATGCCCGATGCGATCACCGAGGATCCGCCATAGCTGACGAAGGGCAGCGTCATGCCCTTGGCGGGCAGCAGGCGCACGGCCACGCCCATGTTGATCAGCGCCTGCACGCCGAAGGCGCAGGCAAGGCCCGCCCCGGCGATGCGGGCAAAGGGATCGCGTTCGCGCAGCAGGCGCAGCAGCGACCGCACGACGATGGTGCAGTAAAGCGTGATCACCGCCAGGACCATGACGGTGCCGTATTCCTCGGCCGCGACGGCGATGATGAAGTCGGTATGGGCGTCGGGCAGTGACCATTTCACGCTTCCCTCGCCCACGCCGACGCCGAAGAAGCCGCCGTCCTGGATGGCCTTGGTGGCATAGCCGATCTGCGTGCGCGGGTCGATTTCGGGGTTCAAGAAGCCGTTGATGCGGCGCGCGAAGTGTTCGGAGGCGCCATAGGCGAAGACGCCGCCCACCAGGGCCAGCCCCGCCACGGACAACAGGAACAGCATCGGCGCACCGGCGATGAAGAACATCACCAGCCAGGAAAACAGCACCAGCGAGGCCTGGCCGAAGTCGGGCTGCAGGGCCAGCAGGATCACGACCACCATGGCGGTAATGAAGGAATAAAGCCTGCCCGGAGGACCGCCGACCATTTGCGCGGCGGCCATGAACCAGGCGCAGATGGCGACAAAGCCGGGCTTCAGGAACTCGGACGGCTGCATCGAGATGCCGGCGATGGACAGCCAGCGGGTCGCGCCCTTGCCGTGATCCTCGCCGATCAGGGGCAGAAGCAGGATCAGCACGAAGGCCGCCGCAAAGCCCATCACGCCGATGCGGCGGATCTGGCGGGGCGACATCATCGAGATGACCAGCATGGTCATAAGCGCCATGGCCCCGAACACCGCCTGCCGCTGGACATAGTAGAACCGCGGCAGGTCGTTCTTTTCCGCCAGCGGAACCGACGCCGCCAGCCCCAGCAGGATGCCGATGGAAAACAGCCCCAGCACGCAGGCCAGGGACCACTTGTCCAGCGTGCGCCACCAGCGTGGAAGAATCGGGTCGCCCGCCCGTACGGGCGTCGTGCCAAAGACCATCTCGGTCATGGGGATACCGCCGTCACTGCCTCTTGTTCCGCCCGTTTATCCGGGTCTGTCGGTCAGCATAGCGCGAAAATCGGGTTCGCGCCACTGGGGATTGTGCCCCAACGGTCAGCCCAGCATCGCAAGGCCGGGGAAAGTTTCCAGCAGCCAATAGGAAAAGGCCGAGAATGCCCCGGTGATCAGCATCGTCCCCACGATCACCAGAAGCAGGCCCATCACGCGCTCGATCACATGCAGCCAAGGCTTGATGCGGTTCATGAGACCGATGGCGCGGTTGATGAAGATCGCGGCCAGCAGGAACGGGATCCCCAGGCCAAGCGCATAAACCGCCAGAAGCGCGGTGCCGCGCGACAGTTCGCCCCCGGTCGCGGCCAGGGACAGGATCATGCCCAGTTGCGGGCCGATGCAGGGCGTCCAGCCAAAGGCGAAGGCCAGGCCCAGAAGATAGGCGCCGAACGCCCCGCCGCCCTGGGCGCCGGCGTCGATGCGGGCCTCGTGGTCCAGGAAAGGAATGCGGATCACCCGCAGGAAATGCAGGCCCATGACGATCACCACGCCGCCTGCGATCTTGGCCAGAAGGTCCTGATATTGCAGGAAGGCGCGGCCAAAGGCCGACGCCGCGAAGCCCATGATCAGGAACACCGTGGACAGGCCCATCACGAAGAACAGCGCGGGCAAGACGGCGCTGCGTTCCTGCGCCCGAAGGCCGTTCACCCCCACCCCGGTCATATAGGCCAGATAGGGCGGCACGATGGGCAGCACGCAGGGCGACAGAAAGGACAGGATCCCGGCCAGCATCGCCACAAGGGCGGCGGGCAGGAAGGCGGCAGTGGCAAGTTCGATTCCCAGCATGGCCGGCACCTTACCCTTTCGGGCGGCGCAAGCCATGGGTCATTGCGTCACGCCTTGGCGAGAAGGGCGCGGGCCTTGTTCCCGCGCCCCCGTGTCGTCAGCGATTGCCGGACCACCAGCCGCGGCGCTTGGGGCGATCCGCGTCGGCCTCGGCCATTTCGGGCTCGGGCGCCGGGGCGGGTTCGGGCGCAAGCTCCGTCGCCGGATCCGGGGTGGGATCGGGGGCGGCGTCCGCAGGCTCCTCGGCCTGGTCCTGCTCCGACGCCTCGGCCACGATCCGGGCGATCACGGTTTCCTCGCTCTGCAAGCGGGCCATCTCCTCGGACGAAGGGGTCTCGGCTGCCTGCGGTTCGACCGCGATCTCGGACAGGGCGACGATTTCGCCTTCCTCGGTCGCCGCATCCGTCGCAGGCACCTCTGCCGCGGGCGATGCGCCTGCAAGCGGATCCTGCGGTTCGGGCCGGGCATTCAGGCCGGGCAGCGATTCGGCACGCTCATCCGGCTGATCGTGCAGATCGACGACCTCGGGCAGGCCCCCGGCCTCGGGCAGATCGCCGCCACGGCGACGGCTGCGCGACCGGGACCGGCGACGGCGGCCGTTCTGTTCGGCCTCCTCTGCCTCAGGCTCCTCGGCGCTGTCGGTCACATCCCCAGAGATTTCCTCGGATTCGTCGCCGGCCTCGGCGCTCTCGCCCTCGGGACGCTCGCCCTTGCGGCGACGACGGCGGCGGCGGCGGCGGGACCGGCCCTCGCCGTTCTCATCCTCGGCGGTCGCGGTCTCAGAGCCTTCATCGCCCTCGGTTTCAATCTCCGCCTCGGCCTCGATCTCCTCGGGCAGATCCTCGTCCTCATCGTCGATCTGGGCCATGAGATCGGCATCCACCGACAGGACCGAGGCCGAGACCTCGGGCACGTTGCGGGTCGCGGTCTTGAACTTCTCGATGGCGAAATCGGGCGAGATCAGCGCCGGATCGGCCTCGAGCCGGACCGACAGGCCATAGCGCGCCTCGATCCCGGCGATATGTTCGCGCTTCTGGTTGATCAGGAAGTTGACCACCGTCACCGGCGCGCGGACCAGAACCTCGCGCGACCGCTTGCGGGTGCCTTCTTCCTCGATGGCGCGCAGGATGGTCAGCGCCAGGCTGTCGTCGCTGCGGATCAACCCGGTGCCATGGCAATGCGCGCAGGGCTGGGTCGTCGATTCCAGCATCCCCGGACGCAGCCGCTGGCGCGACATCTCCATCAGGCCGAAGCCCGAGATGCGGCCCACCTGGATCCGCGCGCGGTCCGATTTCAGCTTGTCCTTCATCCGCTTCTCGACCGCGGCGTTGTTGCGCCGTTCCTCCATGTCGATGAAGTCGATGACGATCAGGCCGGCAAGGTCGCGCAGGCGCAACTGGCGCGCCACCTCGTCGGCGGCCTCCAGGTTGGTCTTCAGCGCCGTTTCCTCGATCGAGCCTTCCTTGGTGGCCCGGCCCGAGTTCACGTCGATGGCCACAAGCGCCTCGGTCACGCCGATGACGATATAGCCGCCGGATTTCAGCTGCACGACCGGATTGAACATCCCGGCCAGATAGCTTTCCACCTGATAGCGCGCGAACAGCGGCATCTGGTCGGTATATTGCTGCACGGCCCGGCCATGGGTCGGCATGATCATCTTCATGAAGTCCTTGGCCACGCGATAGCCGCGCTCGCCCTCGACCAGGACCTCGTCGATCTCGGAATTGTACAGGTCGCGGATGACCCGCTTGATCAGGTCGCCTTCCTCATAGATCGGGGCGGGGGCGATGGACTTGAAGGTCAGATCGCGGATCTGTTCCCACAGGCGCAGCAGGTATTCGTAATCGCGCCGGATTTCCGTCCGGGTCCGCTGGCTGCCCGCCGTGCGGATGATCAGGCCGGCGCCCTTGGGCACGTCCAGTTCGGACGCGATGTCCTTGAGCTTCTTGCGGTCGGCGACGTTGGTGATCTTACGGCTGATGCCGCCGCCGCGCGCCGTGTTGGGCATCAGGACGCAATACCGCCCCGGCAGCGACAGATAGGTGGTCAGCGCGGCGCCCTTGTTGCCGCGTTCCTCCTTGACGACCTGGACCAGCATGATCTGCCGGACCTTGATCACTTCCTGGATCTTGTAGCGGCGGGGACGCGGCTTCTTCTGGACGCGGATTTCCTCGGCCACGTCTTCCTCGGCGACCGATTCGATCTCCTCGTCCTTGTCGGACGCATCGCTGGCGGCGGCTTCGCCGTCATGGTCGTGGTCGTGGCCGTTTCCGTCAGCCTCGGCGGTATCCGTGTCCCGGGCCTCGCCGGCCTCTTGGGCCCGATCCTCGTCGGCGCCGGTTTCGTCAGCCTCGGGGGCGTCGGCCGTGGCAACCTCGTCGCCGGCCTCGGCGCGTTCGGCCTGGGGCTTGCGGCGGCTGCTGCGGGCGGCCTCCTCGGCTTCCTGCGCCTCGGCATAGGCGCGTTCTTCGGCGATCAGCGCCGCGCGGTCGGCCGCCGGGATCTGGTAGTAATCCGGGTGGATTTCCGCGAAGGCCAGGAAACCGTGGCGGTTTCCGCCGTAATCCACAAAGGCCGCCTGCAGCGAGGGTTCGACCCGCGTGACCTTGGCCAGGTAGATGTTGCCCGAAATCTGGCGCTTGTTTACGGTCTCGAAATCAAATTCTTCGACCTTGGTTCCGTCCACCACGACCACCCGAGTTTCCTCGGCATGGGTGGCGTCGATCAGCATTTTCTTTGCCATGTTCAAATCTTTCGCGCGCGCCTGTGCCGGGCGGTGCCAGGGGCACCCCCGCCGAAAGGCCGCGTTGTGATGGGGACACGGGCGCGGCTGGGGCAACGGCGATGCGGCGGGAAAGGCCTGATGCCCCCCCGTTCCGATCCTGTCCGTCCCTTGCGCGCGTCATCGCGTCTGTTCCTTACGGTTGACGCGAAGGCCGCCAGGCCCGCCGCGCCGCTGTCTGGTATCGCCCGGTCGCATGGTCATGCGCCGCGGGCGGGCTTTCCGCGTGACACATGCCGCCTTCCGTGAATCGGTGCCAGAGGTGTCGCGCTGCGAAACTGGAAGCGTGCCACAACCCTCAATTGAAGATCGCGAAACGCATAGCCGCAACATAGAGGGGGCCGGGTGGAAAATTCAATGGTGAAAACGGCATGGCCCGGAATGGGCGGCATCCAGCCTGCGCAAACGCGTTGCGCGCACCGTGCGTCACGCAGCCTTAACGCTTCTTTCACGCCGCTGTTGCACCCTTGGCCCATGCCTTGGGCAGGAACAGGAGGCACCGTCATGCCGGTGGTCAAGGTCGATGCGGATGGCGGGCTGCCGGACGGTCTGGCCGACACTGTCCGCCTTCTGCCTGCCCATGCGCCGGTGATCGTGATGATCCACGGATACCGCTATTCGCCGGCCGCGCCGCATTGCGATCCCCATCGCCTGATCCTGTCGCTGGAACCTGACTGCGCAGACAGGCGGGTGCTGTCCTGGCCGCGTGCCCTGGGCTTTGGCACGGATGCCCCGGACGAGGGGCTGGCCCTGGCCTTCGGATGGGAAGCGCGGGGGATGCTGGGCGGGGCTTACGGCCGGGCAGGCGATGCGGGACGCGCGATGGCGGCCCTTGTGTCCGATCTGGCTGGCCTGGGGGGGCGGCCGGTCGCGCTGATCGGTCATTCCCTGGGCGCGCGGGTCGGCTTGCAGGCGCTGCGCCACGCCGATCCGGGCAGCATCGGCCGGATCGTGCTGTTGGCGGGGGCGGAATTCCGCGACACGGCCGCCGCCGCCCTGGACAGCCCCGCGGGCCGGCGGGCCGAGGTGCTGAACATCACGTCGCGCGAAAACGACCTGTTCGATTTCGCGATGGAGCTGTGGCTGGACCGGGGCCGCAGGCAGGCCCTGGGCTTCGGGCTGGATCGTCCGGCCGACAACTGGCTGGACGTGCAGATCGACGACGACCCGACCCTTGCGGCCCTGGACCGGCTGGGCTTTCCGACCGAACGCCCGCTTCTGCGGCTGTCGCACTGGACACCCTATCTGCGCCGGGGCTTGTTCGATTTCTATCGCACCGCGATGGCCCAGCCCTGGGCCTTGCCGCTGTCCATGCTGCGTGCCCGCCTGCCGGGCCGGATCGAACCCCGGTGGTCGCGCCTGCTGGCCCCGCCCGCCCAGTTCGGCGGCGTCAGAGCCTGACCTATTTGGTGGCGTCGTCGGTCGGCACCTCGATGGAATGGGCGCGGAACAACCCCGCATTCGCCATCAGGAAGACGAAGATCACCACGGGCATCCCGAAGGTCTTGAAATAAACCCAGGTCGTCTCGGACATGCCGCGCCAGACGATCTCGTTGGCAATGGCCAGGCCCAGGAACAACAGCGCCATGCGTCCGGTCAGCTTGCGCCACCCCTGGGCGTCCATGGGCAGCGCCTCGGACAGGATCGCGCCCAGCCAGTTGCGCCGGGTGATCAGGCTGAAGCCCAGCAGGCCCGCGAACAGAAGATAGATGATCGTCGGCTTGATCTTGAAGAAGCGCGGGTCGTTCAGCCAGACCGACAGCCCGCCAAAGACCACGACCAGCACCAGCGTGGCGATCTGCATCGGCGCCAGCTTGCCGGTCAGCCGCCAGCGGATCACGGTGGCAAGCGCCAGCGCGGGAATGAAGACCAGCGTAGCGAAGACCAGGGCCGTGTATTCCTGTCCCCACAGCGCGACCTGATCCCCCCGGTTCAGCATGAAGACCGCGAAGAACAGCAGCAGCGGCCCCCATTCCAGCACCTGCAAGACCCAGGCTTTCGGTTCCTTCATCGCATCCGTCCCTTGTGCTGTTCCGCAGGGGGTTGTCCCGCATTGCGGGCCGCCGGGCAAGCCCCGGCCATGGCCGGCGGTCAATCCAGCCGGATCGCCGCCAGGATCGGGCCGGGCAACCCGTCGCCGCCGTGTTCCTGCTGGACCAGCAGGGCATGGCGGGTATCGGTGGGAAAGCTGTCGCTTGCCGATCCGTCGGGGCTGACCGTCATGCGCAGGGGCGCGGCCCCGTCCCATTCGGCCAGCAGTTCCAGCGACAGGACGACATTGGTATAGGTGACGACCTTGCCGCGATTTTCCCCCGCCGTCATGTGCACCTGGCGTTCCGGGGCATAGCGGATCATCACGATCTCCACCTCGCCGCCCAGATCGGACAGGGGCATCACCTCGATCGCCTCGCCCCTGGGGGTGGTTTCCCGCTGGACGCTGACCATGGCGGGGGCGACGCGGCTGGCGTCGATCAGCCCCATCAGTTGCGCGGGACCGACGGCCACTGCGGTATCCTGGCCGTCCACGATGATCTGCGGCGTATAGACCGCCCTTTCCCCCGCAGCATGGGCATAGGCTTCCTGCCGCGCCGTGAATTCGGGCCGGGCGAAGCTGTCGGCCCAGCCGAGATAATCCCAGTAATCGACATGAAAGGACAGCGGCAGGACATCCGGTTCGTCCGACAGGCCCGCCAGCATGGCATCGGCGGGCGGACAGGACGAACATCCCTGCGAGGTGAACAACTCGACCACCACCGGCAGGTCGCCGGGGTTGAAGCGGTCCATCGGCAGGGGCGCCGTCTCTCCGGCGGCGAAGCTGTTGAAGCCGCCCATCTCGGACGGCACATAGGCGGTCGAGGGGGGCGGCGCCCAGCGGCCCGGATCGCTGGGGGCGGCGATGATCGGCGCATCGCCCCCCTGCCCTTCCGGCACCGCGCGATCCGGGCTGCCGGGTGCGGCCGTGTCCGCCTGGCCAAGGCCAACCGGACCATCCGCGCCCTGCGCCCAGGCGGCATCCGCGCCAAGCCCCAGGGCCATGGCGCACCACCCCGCGACGGCAAGGGATCTGATCTGTCTGGCTGCCGGTCCGGTCAGCATTCCTGAAGTCCGATGATTGACAATTGTCCCCTTGCATAGACCCGCGCCTTGCCGGGGAACAAATCAACGCTTTGTTAGGCACCGCGTGAAAGATCCCCGGTGGCTCTTGAGCAACAGCGCCGATCATGGTATGCGATTGCATACAATTCCCCGCGAGACACCTTGCGCAGCCCCGCCCCATGGGGCAAAGCAAGGCCACGCACGCCGGACCCATCCATTTCGCAGACAGGGAGGCCCCCATGCCCATCCAGATCGGAACCGACACCGCCAAGACGCGCCGCAAGCTTTCGGCGGGCGGCAAGGATTACGCCTATTACTCCATCGCCGCCGCCACCGAGGCAGGGCTTGGCGATTTCTCGAAACTGCCCGCCGCGCTGAAGGTCGTGCTGGAAAACCTGCTGCGCTTCGAGGATGGCGGCTTTTCCGTGTCCGTGGACGACATCAAGGCCTTCGGCGAATGGGCCACGCTGGGCGGCAAGAACCCGCGCGAGATCAACTATCGCCCCGCCCGCGTGCTGATGCAGGACTTCACCGGCGTCCCGGCGGTCGTTGACCTTGCCGCGATGCGCGACGGCATCATCGGCCTGGGCGGCGACGCGCAGAAGATCAACCCGCTGAACCCGGTCGATCTGGTCATCGACCATTCGGTGATGATCGACGAATTCGGCAATCCGCGCGCCTTCCAGCGCAACGTGGACCTGGAATACGAACGCAACATCGAGCGTTACCAGTTCCTGAAATGGGGCCAGAACGCGTTCCAGAACTTCCGCGTAGTGCCGCCCGGAACCGGCATCTGCCACCAGGTGAACCTGGAATACCTGGCCCAGACCGTCTGGACCGATACCGACCAGAACGGCGATCTGGTGGCCTATCCCGACACGCTGGTGGGGACCGACAGCCACACGACCATGGTCAACGGCCTGGCCGTCCTGGGATGGGGCGTGGGCGGGATCGAGGCCGAGGCCGCGATGCTGGGCCAGCCCGTGTCCATGCTGATCCCGGAAGTCGTGGGCTTCAAGCTGACCGGCAAGATGGTGGAAGGGACCACCGCGACCGACCTGGTGCTGAAGGTCGTGGCGATGCTGCGCAAGCATGGCGTCGTGGGCAAGTTCGTCGAATTCTATGGCGAGGGTCTGGACAACCTGCCCCTGGCCGACCGCGCGACCATCGCCAACATGGCCCCCGAATACGGCGCCACCTGCGGCTTCTTCCCCATCGACGAGGAAACGCTGCGCTATCTGCGCAACACCGGCCGCGACGAGGATCGCATCGCCCTGGTCGAAGCCTATGCCAAGGAGAACGGCTTCTGGCGCGGCGCGGATTATGCGCCGATCTATTCCTCGACGCTGGAACTGGACATGGGCAGCATCGTGCCCGCGATTTCCGGTCCGAAGCGCCCGCAGGATTACCTGCCGCTGACCGATTCCGCGCAAACCTTCCGCAAGGTGGTCGCCGATTACCGCGGCGGCGCGCAGGAGGATGGCGAGGTGATGGTCAGGGACGTGCTGCGCACCGCCCCCGTCGAAGGCACCGACTACAGCATCCGCGACGGTTCGGTCGTCATCGCGGCGATCACCAGCTGCACCAACACCTCGAACCCCTATGTGATGATCGGGGCCGGGCTGGTCGCCCGCAAGGCGCGCCAGCTGGGCCTGAACCGCAAGCCCTGGGTCAAGACCTCGCTGGCGCCCGGCTCGCAGGTCGTGGGCGAATACCTGGAAGCCGCCGGGTTGCAAGAGGATCTGGACGCCCTGGGCTTCAACCTGGTGGGCTACGGCTGCACCACCTGCATCGGCAACTCGGGTCCGCTGGGCGATCCGGCGATCACCAAGGCGATCCACGACAACGACCTGGTGGCGACCGCCGTTCTGTCCGGGAACCGCAACTTCGAAGGGCGCATCAGCCCGGACGTGCGCGCGAACTTCCTGGCCTCGCCGCCGCTGGTGGTGGCCTATGCCATCGCGGGCGACCTGAACATCGACCTGACCAAGGAACCGATCGGCCAGACCCCCGAAGGCCGCGACGTCTATCTGAAGGACATCTGGCCCACCAACCAGGAAATCGCCGACCTGGTCCATGCGACGGTGACGCGCGAGGCGTTCCAGTCGAAATACGCCGACGTGTTCAAGGGCGACGAACGCTGGCAGGCGGTCGAGGTCACCGACAGCGAGACCTATGACTGGCCGCCGACCTCGACCTATATCCAGAACCCGCCCTATTTCCGCGGCATGTCCAAGGAAGCCGGCGTCATCAGCGATATCGACGGTGCGCGCGTCCTGGCGATCCTGGGCGACATGATCACCACCGACCACATCAGCCCCGCCGGGTCGTTCAAGCCGACCACGCCTGCGGGCCAATACCTGATCGAACGGCAGGTCGCGCCGCGTGATTTCAACAGCTACGGCTCGCGCCGCGGCAACCATGAGATCATGATGCGCGGCACCTTCGCCAATATCCGCATCAAGAACGAGATGCTGGACGGGGTCGAGGGCGGCTTCACCAAGGGGCCGGACGGTCAGCAGACGACGATCTTCGACGCCTCGATGGCCTATCAGGATGCCGGCACGCCGCTGGTGATCTTCGGCGGGGTCGAATACGGCGCCGGGTCCAGCCGCGACTGGGCGGCCAAGGGCACCAACCTTCTGGGCGTCAAGGCGGTCATCGCGGAATCCTTCGAGCGTATCCACCGGTCGAACCTGGTCGGCATGGGCGTCGTGCCGCTGGAATTCCTGCCGGGCGAGAACCGCAAGACCCTGGGCCTGAAGGGCGACGAGACCGTGTCGATCCACGGCCTTGCGGGCGACTTCAAGCCGCTGTCGCTGGTGCCCTGCACCATCCGCTATGCCGACGGCACCGTGAAGGAGATCCAGCTCAAGGCCCGCGTCGATACCGAGGTCGAGATCGAATACCTCAAGAACGGTGGCGTGCTGCATTACGTGCTGCGCAACCTGGCCAAAGGCTGATCGGCAACCCCGCAACGGTGCGTGCAAGCACGCACCCTACCCCCCGCCCCTGCCGCCTTGCGGCAGGGGTTTTTCGTTGACGCGCGTCCCCTTCCCCGCCATATCCGCCTGGCGCGGAGGGCTGGATGACCGCGGCGGTGCGCCGTCGAGGAAAGTCCGGACTCCATGAGGCGACGGTGCCGGGTAACGCCCGGCGGGGGCAACCCCAGGGAAAGCGCCACAGAGAACGAGACCGCCCATGTCCGCATGGGTAAGGGTGAAACGGTGGGGTAAGAGCCCACCGGGGGCCTGGCAACAGGCCCCGCATGGCAAGCCCCACCGGGAGCAATGCCGAATAGGGACCGCGCGCGGGGGCAACCCCGCAGGGCCGCCTTGCCCCAGCTGGTCCGGGTAGGCAGCTTGATCCGGCGGGCAACCGCCGGGCCAGAGGAATGGTCATCCAGCCGCCCATGGCGGTGGACAGAATCCGGCTTACAGGCCCTCCGCGCAATCTGGCCTTTCGCCGCGATTTCCCCGGCGATTCGGGTTGACTTCGGCCCTTCCATCAGTAAAAGGCGGGCTTCAAACGAATTCCACGGGGTCTGCGCCGCGCGATTGCCCCGAAGCAGGAGCGATACAATGGCGAAGCCGACCACCATCAAGATCCGGCTGAACTCGACCGCCGGCACGGGCCACTTCTACGTGACCAAGAAGAACGCCCGCACCATGACCGAAAAGATGACTGTCCGCAAATACGACCCGGTCGTCCGTCAGCACGTCGAATACAAGGAAGGCAAGATCAAGTAAGATCCTGTCCAGCCAAGGGTTCAAGGGGGCGTCCGCAGGGGCGCCCCTTTCCTTTTGGCACCCGCTGCGGTGCCGACGGTCCGCGCCCCGCATCGGCAGGCACCTGTCAGGGCAGCACGAATTCCACCCTCGGCAGCACGGCGATCTCGCCCACGTCGGCGCGATAGTTCGCGGTCACATGGTCCACGACCTCTTGCGTCCAGCCGGGAAGATCGACCACCTGGTCCAGGGCGGCGGCCGGCGCATGGCTTTCGATCATCTCGGAGGAGATGGCGCGGCGCTGCGCGACGGTCAGCCGGTCCTGCTCGGCCAGCTTCTCTTTCAGGCGGGCCATGCCTGCATCGCCCAGGATCTCCTCGAGATACATCGCCCCGCCCTGCAGGGGCGCATCGGGCGGGATGGCGCCGACAAGGCGGGCGATCTCGGGCCAGATCAGGGGCACGTCCTCGTGGCACCAGATCACCACCCGGCGGCCGGGAACCGCGCGCAGCAACGCCTGGATCGGGTCGCGCCAGCGCAGGTCCGTAGGTTGGCGGCCCTGCATCAGGACGTGATAGCCGCCGCCGGTAAAGATCGGCAGCACCTCGGAAATCAGCGCGGCGGGATTGCGGATCGCCAGGAAGAACTCGACCTCGTGGTCGGGGAACAGGTTCGCTAGGGCCGCGGCCCGGGCGCCCATCTGCGGGTATAGCCCCGTCTGCCCCACCACCCGGCCCGGCGCCCCCATGAAGGTGGGCGTGGAAAAGATCGCCCGGCCGGGCGATTCGCTGTGCAGCACCGCGTCCAGCATGATCTGCTGCATCTCGGCGGTGGCGCGCCCGCCCTTCAGCGACATCAGCGCCTCTTCGAACAGGCCGCGATGGCGGTTGGGCGTGATGACGTCGGTGCCGTGCTGCATCAGCCAGTCGCGGTTGTTCAGCAGCGTCTTCAGCAGCCGGTCGCCATCCGTGCAATGCACCCCCAGATGAAACACCATCTGCATATCGGCCTGATCCTTCTTCTTCCGCCCGTCCTGGCGCCGGGGCACAGTAGCGATGCCCGATGCGCAGTCAAACCGCTTTCGCGGCTTGCGAAAGACGCGAGCAAAGGCTATCGCAGGAACTGCACAGCGGGCCGGTTTAGCTCAGCGGTAGAGCAGCGGTTTTGTAAACCGAAGGTCGGGGGTTCAATCCCCTCAACCGGCACCATTCCCCCTGTTGGACATCGCCCGCCGCGCCGCCTATAACGCGCGCGACATTCAGACGCTGCGAAGGTGCATCATGATCAAGGTCTTCGGCCATACCGCCCCCGACACGGATTCGACCGGTTCCCCCATCATCTGGGCCTGGTATCTGAACGAGGTCCGCAAGACCCCCGCCAAGGCGGTCCTGCAAGGCGAGCCGAACACCGAAGCCCTGTGGATGCTGAACCGCTGGAACCTGGACAAGCCCGAGATCATCGCCGATGTCGCGGCGGGCGACCAATGCGTGATCGTGGACACGAACAACCCCGCCGAACTGCCCGCCGGCCTGGACGGGGCCGAGGTGATCGAGATCATCGACCACCACCTGCTGGCCGGCGGCATCAAGACCCGCACCCCGATCAACATCACCATCCGCCCGCTGGCCTGCACCGCCACCATCATGCATGACCTGATCGGCGCCGACATGGCCCGCGCGCCCGAGGCCATCAAGGGCGCGATGCTGACCTGCATCCTGTCGGACACGCTGGAATTCCGCAGCCCGACCACCACCGCCCATGACCGCGCCGTGGCCGAGAAGCTGGCCGCCGACCTGGGCGTCGACATCACCGACTATGCGACCGAGATGTTCGCGGCCAAGTCCGACATCAGCGCCTTTTCCGACGAGGCGCTTTTGCGCACCGACAGCAAGGAATACGAACTGGGCGGCAAGCAGCTGCGCATCACGGTTCTGGAAACCACCGCGCCCCAGGTCCTGCTGGCCCGCAAGGACGCGCTGATCGCCGCCATGCCCCGCGTCGCGGCCGAGGATGGCGCCGACCAGGTGCTGTGCTTCATCGTCGATATCCTGCGCGAGGAAGCGACCCTGCTGATCCCCAACGACTTCGTGCGTGGGCTGGCCGAACGCAGCTTCGGCGTGTCTGCCACGGGCGACACCGTGGTCCTGCCCGGCGTGATGAGCCGCAAGAAGCAGATCATCCCGGTCCTGGCGCTGTAATGACCCGGATCATCCAGTCCCTGTCGCAGATCGGCGCCGATTACGACGTGCTGTTCTGCGACCTGTGGGGCTGCCTGCATAACGGCAAGCAGCCCTATCCCGCCGCCGTGGCGGCCCTGCAGGCGTTCCGCCAGGGGGGCGGCCGGGTCGTGCTGATGACCAATGCGCCGCGTCCCAACCAGTTCGTGATCGCCCAGCTTGACCGCATGGGCGTGCCGCGCGACGCCTGGGACATCGTGGTCAGTTCGGGCGATGCCGCGCAGGAAGCGATGTTCGAAGGCCGCGTCGGCCGCAAGGTCTGGCATATCGGGACCGAAAAGGATGACGGCTTCTTCGACGACATTCCGGCAGAATTCGCCGATGCCCCCACCATCGCACGCGTGTCGCTGGAGGAAGCCGAGGGGATCGTCGCCACCGGCCCCTTCGAGGAGCTGACGGAAACGCCGCAGGATTACCACGACCGCCTGATGCAGGCGCGCGACCGCGGCTTGCCGCTGCTGTGCGCAAACCCGGATGTGGTCGTGGACATGGGCGAGACGCGCATCTATTGCGCCGGTGCCCTGGCTGAATATTACGAGGGGCTGGGGGGCACGTCGCTTTACTTCGGCAAGCCGCATCCGCCGATCTATGACCGGGCGCGGCGGCTGCTGGACCTGGGGCCGGACGCACGCATCCTGGCCATCGGAGACGGCATCTTCACCGATGTGAAAGGCGCCCTGGACCAGGGCATCGACGCGCTGTTCGTGACCGGCGGGCTTGCGGCGGAGGCGCTTGGGCCGGACGTGGAAAATCCCGACAATGCCCTGCTGCTGGGCTGGCTAGAGGACCATGCCATGGCCCCGCAATACAGCATCGGCCGGCTGCGCTGACGCCTATTCCTGCCGCCTGGCACGGCAGGAAAACAGATGCACCGCCGATGGAATCCGCACATCTGCCCCCTGGATGAAGGCGCTGAATTCGCCTTCGATCCGGGCGGCGATCTGTTCCCGATCCTGGGGCGGGGCATTGCAGATCCGCAGCAGGCGCGCGGCTGGTCCGACATGGGTGGCAAGGCGTGCCGCCCCGGATGATCCGCCGGGCGGCGTGAGGTCGATCTGCAGCGTCTCGGCCCGCCCTTCGACAAGCCCCGCCCGCGCCATCAGATCCAGCACATGATCCGCATCCGCGAAGGCCAGCGGGCCGGGTCCGTTCGTCGGCGGCTCGGGCGGGGCGTTCAGCCAGTCCCGCGCGGCCTTTTCCGGGATGGTGAACCAGGGATTGTCCGCCAGTCGCGCCCAGGACAGGAAGACCATGCGCCCGCCGTCGCGAAGCGCCTGGGACAGATTGCGAAAGGCCGCCACGCTGTCGTCGAAAAAGCTCATCCCGAAGCGCGAGATCATGACATCGCGGCTGTCGGAGGCAAGGCGTTGGACCTGGGCGTCGCACAGGTGGAAGGCGACGTTCGCCACCCCTGCGGCCTGGGCACGCTGCCGCGCCCGGTCCAGCATCGGCGCGGCGATGTCCAGCCCCAGCACCGTGCCCCTCGGCACCCGCCGCGCGGCGGCCAGCGTGCTGGCCCCCGTGCCGCAGCCGACATCCAGGATGTCTTCGGACCCGTTCAGATCCGCGGCATCCATCAGGGGGCGAAGCAGCCCTTCCATCGTGACATCCAGGGCCTGTTCATGGTCCACCCAGGCCCGCCCGGCGGGCGAGGTCCAGAAATCGGCCTGCGGCTGGTTCGCGATCTGCCCCATCCCCCACCTTCCCTTCGCCCAGCAACAATATTATACTTTGGTCAGAAATCGTATAAGTTTATTGCTTTCGTGTGACTTCGCTGCTATGCAGCATCGTCAACCGGATCGGTCATCACAGGGAATATGCCATGCTGGACAACCTTCCCCGCGGCACCATCGTCATCGAGGATCTGGAGGTCGGGATGACCCGTTACCTGCAAAAGCAGGTGACCGACCGCGACATCGACCTGTTCGCCGAGGTCTCGACGGACCGCAATCCGGTCCATCTGGACGACGATTATGCCCGCGACACGATCTTCGAAGGACGCATCGCGCATGGGATGCTGACGGCCGGGCTGATCTCGGCCGTGATCGGGGAACAGTTGCCGGGACATGGCACGGTCTATCTGGGCCAGACGCTGAAGTTCATGGCCCCCGTCCGCCCCGGCGACACTGTCCGGGCCGAGGTGACGGTGGACACGATCGACCACGCGAAACGGCGGGTCACGCTTGCAACCCGCTGCCTCGTGGGTGATACGGTCGTCCTGAAAGGCGAGGCGGTCGTTCTGGCGCCAAGCCGCAAGTTCGACTGACGGGGTGTCCGCGCCCCAGTGGGGGCACCCTTTGCAAATCCACCGCGACTGGACAGGACTTCCGGCAGGCGCCCGCGGCGCATCCGTCGCCATGGGCAATTTCGACGGCGTCCATCTGGGCCACCGCGCCGTGATCGAAGCCGCACGCCAGGCTGGCGCGCCCCTGGGCATCGTCACCTTCGAACCCCATCCCCGCCAGTTCTTTGCCCCCGACGCCCCGCCCTTTCGGCTGATGAATTCGGAATCCCGCGCCAACCGCCTGGCCCGGCTGGGGGTGGAGCAGCTTTACGAATTGCCCTTCGGCGCGGTCCTGGCGGGCCTCTCGCCCGAGGCTTTCGCCCGTGACGTGCTGGTGGGCGGACTGGGCGTGACCCATGTGACCGTGGGCGCGGATTTCGTCTTCGGCAAGGACCGCGCGGGCAATGTCGCGACCTTGCAGGATCTGGGCCGCCAGCTTGGCTTCGGCGTCACCGTCGTGCCGCTGGTGGGGGCGGGCGGGCAGGACTACAGTTCCACCGCGATCCGTTGCGCCCTGACGGACGGACGCCCCCGCGACGCGGAACGGATGCTGGGCCACCTGCACCGGATCGAGGGCGAGGTGGTCCACGGCAACAAGCGCGGGCGCGAATTCGGCTGGCCCACTGCCAACATGCAGATGGACGACCTGCACCTGCCCCGCCTTGGGGTCTATGCGGTTGTGGTCGAGGTGCTGACCGGGCCGGACAAGCTGTCCTGCCAGGGCGTCGCCAGCCTGGGCGTGCGCCCGATGTTCGGACGCAATGCGCCTAACCTCGAAGTGCACCTGTTCGACTTCGACGGCGACCTGTATGGACAGCATCTTTCGGTCGGACTGGTTGAATTCCTGCGCGACGAGGCCAAATTCGACAGTGTGCAGACATTGATCGATCAGATTGCCGCCGATGCCAGCCAGGCCCGCGCGGTGCTGGCGGGCGCCTGATGCGCGACCGCTTCTGGGAACTGCCCTTGCCGCAGTTGCAGCCCGACGAATGGGAGGCGCTGTGCGACGGCTGCGGCAAGTGCTGCCTGAACAAGATCGAATACGAAGACACGAACGAACTCGCCTTCACCCGTGTCGCCTGCAAGCTGCTGGACGGCGCCAAGTGCCAGTGCAGCAGCTATGCCAACCGCCACGACTATGTCCCCGATTGCGTCGTCCTGACCCCACGCAAACTGGCCGAGATCGCCTGGTGGCTGCCCGCCACCTGCGCCTATCGCCTGCGCCACGAGGGGCGGCCGCTGTATAAGTGGCACCACCTGATCTCGGGCGACCGCGAAAGCGTGCATCGCGCCGGCGCCAGCGTCCGCGGCTGGACCGTCAGCGAAGCCTCGGTCACCGAGGAGGACTGGGAAGACTATATCATCGAGGATCTTTCCTGAAGCCCTTGGGCCAGGTGTAAGATCGGGCCGTCATGACCCGTCCAGGACCACCAGTTGCCGGACGGGCAGCGGCCGTTGCAGGGCCTGCGCATGGGGCCATTCCGCCGTCATCCACATCTCGATCTCGTCCGGGGTGGTCAGGATCACCGGCATGGCCTTGGGATGGACCCTGCCCACGACCCCGTTCGGCTCGCAGGTCAGAAAGGCGAAAAGCTGGTGCTCGCCGGGGCGCGGCGTCTTCATCGACCCCCGCGTGCCTGTCCAGAGCGTCCAGATGCCCGCGAAGAAGAACAGGGGCCGTGTTTCATCAAGCCCGAACCAGTAAAGCGGCTTGCGCTTCGTCGCCGGATCGGGCTTGGCCCCGTATTCCGAAAAGGCGGTGGCGGGCACAAGGCAGCGGTTGGGGACACCCAGCAAGCGGCGCCAATGGGGACTGGCGGTGTTGCGGATATTGGTGACGCCGGTGTCGGGCGCATCCCTCGTCTTCAGGAACTGCGGCGGCGTGGGCATTCCCCAGGTCAGCCGGGCCAGTTCGCGCCCCTGCGTGGTGTTGCGCACCACCGGGGCGGGTCGGTCGGGATAGATGTCCAGGCTCGGCTCAAGATTGCCAAGGCTGTCCTCCATGACCCTTGCCACGTCCCGGATCGCCTGCTGGTTGGTGGTCAGGTTGTAAAGATTGCACATGGTCCGCTTTCCCGATGCCCAGGTGATGCCCTGCCCCGCGTCCCCCGGCAAACCCTGCGGACCGCCGGCTTGTTCCTTGCCCCTGTTGCACGGGTATCATTTCGGGTCGGCGCGATGGTCAGCAGACCGCCTGCGATCCCTTCCAAAACCGCTATCGTTCGTGCGACACCTGCCCACAAGACGGAAGGAAGAACCCATGACCGCAACACCCCCCTTCATCACCCATGATGCCGCCATGGGCCGGCTGGACTGGCTGGGCGCGGTCGCGGCGCTGAAGGCGGGCCATGCCCTGCCACGCGCCGAAATCCGCGACACCTTCCTTGGTCCCGCAACCGGCACGATGATGACCCGGTCGGCCTTCATCGCCGGGCTGGGCTATGGCGCCAAGCCCTTCACCGTCTTCGATGCCAACCCGTCGCGCGGCCTGCCCACCGTGCAGGGCGCGATGCTGGTCTTCGACAAGGACGACGGCCATCTGCGCGCGATCGTCGAAAACCGGCTGGTGACGACCTTCAAGACGGCGGCGGATTCGGTTCTGGGCGCCAGCCTGCTGGCGCGGCCGGACAGCCGCCACCTGCTGATCGTCGGCGCGGGTACGGTCGCGGCCAGTCTGGTCCAGGCCTATACGGCCGTGCTGCCGGGGATCGAGACGGTCACGGTCTGGGCACGGCGGCCGGAACAGGCCCGGGCGCTTGTCGCCGGCCTGGCTGGCATCGGTGCCGACCTTCGCGCGACGGCCGATCTGCAGGCGGCGGTGGGACAGGCAGACATTGTCTCGACGGCCACCATGGCCCGGCAGCCGATCATCGGGGGCGACTGGGTGCGGCCCGGCACGCATGTCGATCTGATCGGCGCCTACAAGGCCGACATGCGAGAGGCTGACGACGCCCTGCTGGCCCGCGCCCGCCTGTTCGTGGACAGCCGCGAGACCACCGCCCATATCGGGGAACTGCTGATCCCCCTCGGCTCGGGCGCGATCACCGAAGACAGCATCAGGGGCGATCTCTACGACCTGGTTCAACCCGGCGTCCAAGGACGCGCGTCGGACGACGACATCACCGTCTTCAAGAACGGCGGGGGCGCGCATCTGGACCTGATGATCGCGTCCTGGATCATCGACCGCCTGGGGTGACCGGGGAACGGGCGCAGCCGCCGCCTGCGACGCAGGTGGGGGTTGCGGCCGCTGTCCCTTGACAGTCGCGCCCATGTCGCGCGGCATGATCCCCACCGACCCGAGGATGACGATGACCCTGCCCCGCATTTCCGCCATCATCAGCGACCTGGACGGCGTCGCCTATCGCGGCGAGACCCCCATCGCCGAGGCTGTCCGCGCCTTCCGATACTGGCACGAACAGGGCCTGCCCTATGCCTTCGTGACCAACAACTCGACCCGGTCGGCCGGGGAATTCGCGGCCAAGCTGAACGGCATGGGCATTCCCGCGACGCCGGACCGGATCGTTACCACCTCGGCCGCCGTGGCGGAACGGCTTCGCGAAACGATGCCGGCCGGCGCGCGGGTCATGGTGATCGGCGCGCCGTCCCTGGTTGCGGCGGTCGAGGCGCGCGGATTTCAGATCGCCGATACCGATGTCGCCGCCGTGGTGGTGGGCCTCGACCGCGAATTCACCTTCGACAAGCTGCAGAAGGCGCAGACGGCCCTTCTGGGCGGGGCGCGGTTCTTCGGCACCAATCCCGACCGGATGCTGCCCCATGGCGACGGATTCGAGCCGGGCGCGGGGTCGATCCTGGCCGCGATCGAAACCGCCTCGGGCGTGATGCCCCTGGTCATCGGCAAGCCGCAGCCCGACCTGATCCGCATGGCGCTGCACATCCTGGGCAGCGATCCCGCCACCACCTTCATGCTGGGCGACCAGATCGAGACCGACATCATCGCAGGCCAGGCAGCCGGGCTGAAGACGATCCTGGTGCGGACCGGCGTGCCGCCAAGGCAGGTACCCGGCGTCCACCCCGACATCGACATCGCGTCGCTGTCGGATCTTGCCTTTCAAATGGCGCATGAAGGCCAACCGGCACTGCGGCCGTGATCCCCTGCGGGGCAAGGAAAACGCTGTCATCGAAGGGGATGATTTGGTGGAGCCAAGGGGAGTCGAACCCCTGACCTCTTGAATGCCATTCAAGCGCTCTACCAACTGAGCTATGGCCCCACCGGAGGTCTGCCTTGTCTTTCGACGTGGCGTGGGGGGTCTATAGGGGGGCACGCAGCAGGGTGCAAGCGGAAAATGTGGGGCTTGCGGCAAGTTTGTGAAAGCGTTTCCGCAAAACCGGACGGGCCGTTCCACCTGCGGTCACGGGCCTGTCGAAAAGGGGAAAATGGTGGGCGGTGAGGGACTCGAACCCCCGGCATCTTCGGTGTAAACGAAGCGCTCTACCAACTGAGCTAACCGCCCGCCGCGCTGCCTTCTACAGGCGGCTGCCGGGGATGGCAAGCGGCGGCAGCGGGCGGGGATTCGGACCACACGGCAATCGGTCCGAATAGCGACCCTAGCCGATGATCCCCGAACCGGCGAACAGGGCGGGAAGATCGACCGTATCGCGATTGTTCAGCGCATCCGCGTGATCGCGCAGGAACGTGTCGGCGGCCGTCTGCCCGGCCAGCTTCATCCGCGCCAACAAACCCGGTGCGGGCATCAGCTTGGACCGGGCATTCAGGTCGGTCATCAGCGTGTCGTCCAGGATCATGTGGATCAGCGGGTTCTTCATCGCCCGGTTCTGCAACCGATCCTCGGCAAACAGCCGCTTGACGAAGTTGATGGCCCGCAGATCCGCCATCAGGGATGCGTTGAAGCTGACCTCGTTCACGCGGTCGGCGATCAGGGCCGGGGTGCGGGGGACGCCGTCGCGGATCAGCGGGTTGATGTTCACGATCACGATGTCGCTGGGCAGCCTGTGGTCATACAGGGGAAACATCGCCGGATTTCCGGTATATCCGCCGTCCCAGAAGGCTTCCAGTTCGCCGGTCTCGGGATCGGGGATCTCGACGGCCTGGAACAGGTTCGGCAGGCAGGCCGAAGCCATCACCGCATCGGGTGTGGCCGCCGCGTTGGTGAAGACGCGGATCCGGCCCGTGCGCACATTGGTGGCCGCGACGAACAGCTGCGGGCCGCGGGTGTTGCTGAAATCGGGAAAGGGCAGGTCGCGCAGCACCCCGGCCAGCGGATTCACATAGAAGGGGCCATAGTCATAGGGGCTGAACAGCCGCGTCAGGTTGTCCAGCCAGGCGGCGGGCGAAAACAGTTCGGTCAGGCGGTCCAGGCCTTGCGGGGCCGGAAACAGCGAATGAAGCCACCGCACCATGCGGTTGTCGCTGCGCTGACCCACCTGCGCCCACAGGCAGTCCAGGTTTTCCCGCGCCCCGCGCCGCCCTGCCCGGCCATTGCCCCGTGCCAGCCCGCCCTTCAACGCGGCCCCGTTCAGCGCCCCGGCGGATGTGCCGCTGATGGCGGAAATGGTCAGCCAATCCTCGTCCAGAAGCCGGTCCAGAACGCCCCAGGAAAAGGCGCCATGCGCACCGCCGCCCTGCAAGGCCAGGTTGATCTGCTTTTGATCCATCGCGGTCCCCCGATTTGGGGCGCAGCATAACGGGAATGCGCGTCAAATCCATCGGGCTGCGGGCGTTGCATCTGCAACGGGGATCAGTCCTCGGCGTTGGCCTCGGCCCTGCTTTTGCCGGCAACGTCAAGGGCCAGGGTCGCGGCCATGAAGGCGTCCAGGTCGCCGTCCAGGACGCCCTGGGTGTCGCTGGTCTCCTCGCCCGTGCGCAGATCCTTGACCATCTGATAGGGGTGCAGGACATAGGACCGGATCTGGTTGCCCCAGCCCGCATCGCCCTTGGCGGCGTGCTGGGCGTTGATCTCGGCGTTGCGGCGGTCCAGTTCCATCTGGTACAGGCGCGATTTCAGCGCGGCCATGGCGTTGGCGCGGTTCTGGTGCTGCGATTTTTCCGAGGACGTGACCACGATCCCGGTCGGCAGGTGGGTGATCCGCACGGCCGAGTCGGTGGTGTTGACGTGCTGCCCGCCCGCGCCCGAGGACCGATAGGTGTCGATGCGAATGTCGCGGTCGGGAATGTCGATCTCGATATTGTCGTCCACGACCGGATAGACCCAGACGCTGCTGAAGGACGTGTGCCGCCGCGCCGCGCTGTCATAGGGGCTGATGCGGACCAGCCGATGCACGCCCGATTCCGATTTCAGCCAGCCATAGGCATTGTGCCCGCTGACCTTGTAGGCGGCGCTGCGGATGCCGGCCTCGTCGCCCGCCGTTTCGGACAGAAGCTCGACCTCGTAGCCCTTCTTCTCGGCCCAGCGGACATACATGCGCGCCAGCATCGACGCCCAGTCGCAGCTTTCGGTGCCGCCCGCGCCCGCGTTGATTTCCAGAAAGGTGTCGTTCGCGTCCGCCTCGCCGTTCAGCAGGGCTTCCAGTTCCTTTTGCGCGGCCAGTTCGGCCAGCGACTTCAGGTTCGCCTCGGCCTCGGCCACAAGATCCGCGTCGCCCTCCTCCTCGGCCAGTTCAACCATCTCGGCATTGGCGGACAGGTCGCCGTCGATGCGGCGATAGGTTTCAAGCGCGTCCAGCAAGGCCTGGCGTTCGCGCATCAGCTTCTGCGCGCGGGCGGGGTCGGACCACAGGTCGCCCGCCTCGATCATCGCGTTCATCTCCTCCAGCCGGTGGGGCGCGGTCTGCCAATCCATCCGCTGCCCCAGCAGGGTCAGCGACTTGCGGATGGCTTCGATGGTGGACTGCGTCTCGGCGCGCATGGGCGGATCCTCGAGGGGTGGCGTCAGGTCAGGGGTGATAACGCGGGCGGAACCCTGGGGCAAGGGTCGGACCGCCCCTTGCCACCCACGGTCCCGCAGCCGCCGTTCAGTAAAGCCCGCCCGAGGACATGGTCCCGAAATCGGTGCGGCTGGGGATGACCTTGCGTTCCCCGGTCGATGTGGTGACGGCCTTCCCCGACCCGGACCCCGCGCCCGCCTGCCAGGGCAGGACCACGTTCCCGTCGCCGAAGCCCGACACGATCAGCGGCGAACCCCAGTCGGGATCGGTGCCGTTGCGGAAATATTCGGCCACGACATTCGGCCCGCTGGCGCTGTCCGACAGCCGCTGGCCGGTGGTGCGGTCGATCTTGACCCAGTAACCCCCGGGCGGGACCGCGAATTCGGTGCCGCCGTATTCCGCCACCGCCTTGCGCATGAAGGCGTTGAACACCGGCACGCACAGCGTCCCGCCATAGGCGTTCGATCCCAGGCTGCGCGGCTGGTCATAGCCCAGGTAACAGCCCGCCACGATGTTGGAGGAATAGCCGATGAACCACACGTCCTTGGCGTCGTTGGTGGTGCCGGTCTTGCCCGCGATCGGCACCGGCAGATCGACCCCGCTGGCCGATCCGCGCTTGACCGCGCCTTCCAGCATCGAGGTCAGCTGATAGGCCGTCACCGCGTCCATCACCCGTTCGCGGTTGGAGTCGATCACCGGCCCCTGCCCCGCCGGCAGCGCCTGCTGGCCGCAGGTCTCGCAGACCCGCTGGTCGTGGCGATAGATGGTGCGCCCGCGCCGGTCCTGCACGCGGTCCACCAGCGTGGGTTCCACCCGTTCGCCGCCATTGGCGAACATGGCATAGGCCGCGACCATCTTGAACAGCGTGGTTTCCTGCGCGCCCAGTGCGTTCGCCAGGAACGGCTTGAGATCGTCATAGACGCCGAAGCGTTCGGCATAGTCGGCCACCCGATCCATCCCGATATCCTGGGCGATGCGGATGGTCATCAGGTTGCGCGACATCTCGATGCCCGTCCGCAGGGGCGTCGGGCCATAGGTCTTGCCGGTCGAGTTCTTAGGCTCCCACAACCCGAAGGGGGTGTTCAGCGTGATCGGCTCGTCCACGACGATGGTGGCGGGGGTATAGTTGTTGTCCAGCGCGGCGGCATAGACGAAGGGCTTGAAGCTGGACCCCGGCTGACGCTGCGCCTGCGTGGCGCGGTTGAACACCGATGACTGATAGCTGAACCCGCCCTGCATCGCCATGACGCGGCCGGTGTTCACGTCCATCGCCATGAAGCCGCCCTGGATCTCGGGCACCTGGCGCAGGGTCCAGCGGATGAAGCTGCCGTCGCTGTCGCGCGTCATGGCGCGGACCAGCACCACATCGCCGACGGCGACCAGATCGCCCGCCACCTGCGCGCGCGGGCCAAGCCTGCGGTCGGGACCGCGCTTGCGCGCCCAGCGGACATCCTCGGCCGGGATCCAGTGGCCGTCGGCGTCTTCCTCGATCCCCTCGATGCCGATGCGGGCGTCGCTGTCGCCCAGTTCCAGCACCACGGCCGGATGCCAGCCGGGAATGTCGCGCGGCACCTGCACCTGCCACAGCGCGCCGCGCCATGCGGCCTCGTCGGTCAGCTGCTCGGCCGGGATCGTCTCGCCCGTGCCGCGCCAGACGCCGGTGCCGCGGTCGTAATCCTCAAGTGCCTGGCGCAGCGCATCGGCGGCGGCAGCCTGCAGGTCGGGGGCGACGGTGGCGCGGATGGTCAGGCCGCCGCCGAAGAATTCCTCGTTGCCGAACTGCGCGGACAACTGGCGGCGGATTTCATCGGTGAAATAATCGCGGGGCGGCAATTGCTGGCGGAACGCCGGAAAGTCGCCGTTCTGCACCGATTTCAGCGGCAGCTTCGCCTCGGCCTGATAGGTGGCCTCGTCGATATAGCCGTTCTGCCACATTTCCCGCAGCACATAGTTGCGCCGTTCGGTCACGCGGTCCTTGGCGCGCACGGGGTGATAGGTGCTGGGCGCCTGCGGCATGGCGGCCAGCATCGCGGCCTCGTGCGGGGCCAGTTCGGCCAGGGCTTTGTTGAAATAGGTCTGCGCGGCCGCAGCCACGCCGAAGCTGTTCTGGCCCAGGAAGATCTCGTTCAGATACAGTTCCAGGATCTGGTCCTTGGACAGCGTGCGTTCCAGCCGCGACGCCAGGATCAGTTCCTTGACCTTGCGTTCGACGCTGCGACTGCCATCCAGCAGGAAGTTCTTCATCACCTGCTGGGTGATGGTGGACGCGCCGCGCACCGACGACCCGCGCGACGCCACCGCCTGATAGGCCGCACCGACGATGCCGCGCACGTCATAGCCGGGGTGGTTGTAGAAGTTCTTGTCCTCGGCGCTGATGAAGGCGTGCTTGACCAGATCGGGGATTTCCTCAATCGGGACGAACAGGCGGCGTTCCTCGGCGAATTCGTCGATCAGCATCCCCTCGCCCGAATAGATGCGGCTGATCGTCTTGGGCGTGTACTGGGCCAAGGTCTCGTGGCTGGGCAGGTCGCGCGAATAGATCCAGAAGATCGCACCCACCGTCAGCGCGATGAAAAAGCTCGCCGTGACGAACCACGAGAAGATGGCACCGAAAAAGGACAGGATGCTGCGCAGCAAGTGGGGGCCTTTCCGTGGACTTGGCCCGTCTATAGCGGCGCGGCCCCGTCCGGTCAAAACAACACTGGGCGATCCGCGCCCTTATTGACGCAGCATCGCGGCGCGCGCCGCCTCGTCCCGCGCCCAGCCGACGATGGCGTCCGACACCACCTGCACCATGCGCCCGCGCCACAGCGGGTTCAGCAGGTTGGCCCGGTCGTCGTGGTCGGAAATGAAGCCCAGTTCCAGCAGGACGGAGGGAATGTCGGGCGATTTCAGCACCGAATAGGTGGCGCGCTGGACGGGCCGTTCGTGCATCCCGATCCCCATCAGGGACATCCGCGACGTCAGCCAGCGGGCGAAGCTTTCCGAACGGGGCTGGGTGTCGGTGCGCACGAAATCCATCAACACCCCGGTCAGGGCATCGTCATGCCCGGTCAGATCCGCGCCCGCCACCAGATCGTCGCGCCCGTGCCGCAGCGACAGTTGTTCGGCCGCGCGATCGTCGGCGGCGGGATTCCAGACATAGACCGTGGCCCCCGCCGCCTGCCCCTGCGGCAGCGCATCGGCGTGAAGCGAGATGAACAGATCCCCCCGCGCCTGCCGGGCCGTGGTCATCCGCCGTTCCAGCGCGACGAAGCTGTCGTCGCTGCGCGTCATTTCCACGGTGATCCCCCGCGCCTGCAAGGCCGCGCGCAGTTCAAGCGAAAAGACCAGGACCAGGTTCGCCTCGCTTTCGCCTTCCGCCAGGGCGCCGGGATCGAAGCCGCCATGGCCGGGGTCCAGAACCACCGTGAAGCCCTCGTCCCCAGGCTGGGCGGGCAGTTCCGCCGGTTCGGGCAGATCGCGCAGGGCGGCGGTGGCCGATGGCCGGGGCGCAAAGTCCTGGGCCGCGACGGGGGCAAGGGCCACGGTGATCTGGGACAAGGCCGCCCGCGCCTGCTGGCCCGCGCTGTCGATGCGGTAAGTCCCGGGCAGTTCGACGACCACGCGCGACCACCCTTCCCGATAGGGTCCCCAGCGGATCGCCGGGGCCAGATCCGCGCCGAACAGATCCTGGGGCCGGGCCAGCCCGAAATCGGTGTCCTTCACATCGACCACCAGGCGCGGCGGCCCATCCACCAGATAGGACCGGTAAGGCACCGCCTTGGTCAGCGACAGCCGCAGTTCCAGCGGCTGCGGCCCGCCCCAACCGCGCCCCGTCGCCACAAGCGCCGATCCCCCGATGTCCAGACGCGCCGGTTCGTTTCCCCAGACGGGAAAAGCCACCAGCAAGGACAGGATCAGCGCCAGCACCTTCATCTTGCGGCCATGAACTCCGTCAGTCGGCGAAGGCCCTCGGCGATGTCGGCCGTTGCGCGGGCATAGGAGAAGCGCAGCGTCCGGGCGCCCCGTTCGGGATCGAAATCCAGGCCAGGCGTCACCGCGACGCCCGCCTTGTCCAGGATCTCGGCCGCGAAGGCCAGCGAATCGTCCGTCAGGTCCGACACATCGGCATAGATGTAGAACGCCCCCTCTGGCGGCGCGATGCGGTGAAAGCCCGCCTTGGGCAGCCCTTCCAGCATCAGCCGGCGGTTTTCGGCATAGACGGCCAGGTTCGCGTCCGCTTCATCCGTGCAGTCAAGCGCGGCAAGCGCCGCGACTTGGCTGGCATGGGGCGGGCAGATGAACATGTTCTGGGCCAGCCGTTCGACGGTGCGGATGTGATCCTCGGGCACGACCATCCAGCCCACCCGCCAGCCGGTCATCGAGAAATACTTGCTGAAGGAATTGATGACGAACACGTCGTCCGTCACCTCCAGCGCGGAATGGCAGCGGTCGCCATAGGACAGGCCGTGATAGATCTCGTCCGAGATCAGCGCCATGCCCTTGGCCCGCGCGGCATCCGACAACGCGCGCAATTCATCCGTCCGCAGCACCGTGCCCGAGGGATTGCCCGGCGAGGCGAGGATCAGCCCCTTGCAGCCATCGGGCAGGTCGCCGGGACGCGGCTGATAGCGGTCCTCGGGCCGCGTCGGGATGCCGACGGGTTCCAGCGACATGGCCCGCAGGATCTGGCGATAGCTGGGATAGCCGGGAAAGCCCATGGCCACCTTGTCGCCCGCGTCGAACAGGGCCGAGAATGCAAGGATGAAGGCCCCGCTGCTGCCGGGCGTCACGACCACGCGCGCCGGATCCAGATCGACGCCATACCAGCGGCGGTAAAGGTCCGCGATGCCCTGCCGCAGCGCGGGCAGGCCCAAGGCGACCGTATAGCCCAGCGGCTGTTCCAGCGCGGCGGCAAGCGCACGCCGCGCGCCTTCGGGCGCGGGGGTGGACGGCTGGCCCACCTCCATGTGGATGATGTGGCGGCCCGCGGCCTCGGCGCGAGAGGCGGCTTCCATCACGTCCATGACGATGAAGGGATCGACCTGTCCGCGGACGGATTTCCTGATGCTGCTCATGCCTTCGGCCTTTTGTCTTTTTTCCATGTCTTACGCTGGCCCAGGGCGCACGAAAAGCCCCCGGTCACGCAGCTTTGTCAGCGGCTTTCTTGCCAAGATCGGCCGCAGGGGCCAAGGTCATGCGAAACGGAACACCCGAGGATCCCGATGAAACGCCTGATCGCCGCGCTGATGCTGACCGCGACCCCCGCCCTGGCCTTCGACATTTCCGCCATGTCGGACGCCGAGAAGGCAGCCTTCGGGGATGCGGTGCGCGAATACCTGATGGCGAACCCCGAGGTTCTGGTGGAATCCATCAACGTGCTGGAGGAACGCCGCGTCGCGTCCGAGGCCCAGAACGACGTGGCCCTGGTCGCCGCCAACCGCGACGCCATCTTCGAGGACGGGCACAGTTGGGTCGGCGGAAACCCCGACGGCGACGTGACGGTGGTGGAGTTCATCGACTATCGCTGCGGATATTGCCGCAAGTTCAACGACCAGATCCACGACATCGTCGAAAGCGACGGCAACATCCGGTTCATCCTGAAGGAATTCCCCATCCTTGGACCCGAGAGCGAAACCTCGGCCCGGTTCGCGGTGGCGGCGAAGCAGATCGGCGGGGACGAAGCCTATGTCCAGGCCCATGACGCCCTGATGGCCCTGCGCGGCGCGCCCTCGCCCGAGGCGCTGAAGGGCATCGCGGCGGATATCGGCATAGACGGCGACGAGGTGATCAACACCATGAACACCGAATCCGTATCGGCCGTGCTGCGCGAGAACCGGCAACTGGCGGAACGCATGGCGATCATGGGCACGCCGACCTTCGTGATCGGCGACACCCTGCTGCGCGGCATGCCCGCGAACGGGCTGGAGCCCGCCGTCGCCGCCGCGCGCGAGGGGAACGGCTGACGCCCATCCGCGCCGGTGGCGCCTGCCGCGCGGGCAGGTGCCTCCGGCGGGGGTATTTGGGCAACGAAGAAGCGGCTATTCGGCGGCCATGCGGTCGTCAGCCTGGGCGATGCGGCCAAGGATGTGGTCGGCGGCCTTTTCGCCGACCATGATCGAGGGGCCGTTCAGGTTGCCGTTGGTGATGCGCGGGAAGATCGAACTGTCGGCAACCCGCAGCCCTTCGACCCCGATCACCTTCAGGTCCGGGTCCACCACGGCCATCGGGTCGCTGGCCGCGCCCATGCGCGCGGTGCCGCAGGGGTGATAGGCCGATTCGGCATGGTCGCGGATGAAGGCGTCGATCTGATCGTCGGTTTGGACTTGCGCGCCGGGCTGGATCTCGTCGCCGCGATATTCGGCAAAGGCGGGTTGGTCGAAGATCTTTCGGGTCAGGCGGACGCAGGCGCGGAACTCGGCCCAGTCGTCGGGATGGGACATGTAGTTGAAGCGGATCTCGGGCGCGGCCGCCGGATCGCCTGAGGCCAGCCGCACGGTGCCGCGCGACTTCGACCGCATCGGGCCGACATGGGCCTGGAAGCCGTGGCCCTGCGCCGCCGCCTTGCCGTCATAGCGCACGGCCAGCGGCAGGAAGTGATACTGGATGTCGGGGTAATCCACGGCATCGGACGACCGGATGAAGCCGCAGCTTTCGAACTGGTTCGACGCGCCCAGGCCGGTCTTCTGCAGCAGCCATTCCACGCCCACTCGGCTTTTGCCCAGAAGGTTGTAATAGGTGTAGAGCGTGATCGGCTTCAGCGCCTTGTACTGCATGTAGATTTCAAGGTGGTCCTGCAGGTTCGACCCGACGCCGGGACGGTCGGCCAAGGGCGCGATGCCGTGGCTTCGCAGGTGGTCGGCGGGGCCGATGCCCGACAGCATCAGCAGCTTGGGCGTGTTGATGGAACTGGCCGAGACGATGACCTCGCGCGTTGCGCGGATTTCCTGGATCTGGCCCTTGCGCTCGATTTCGACGCCATGGGCACGCTTGCCCTGGAACAGGATGCGGCGGGCGAAGGCGCGGATCACGGTCAGGCGGCCGGTCTTGAGCGCCGGGCGCAGATAGGCATTGGCGGCGGACCAGCGGCGGCCCTTCCAGATCGTGGCCTCCATCGGGCCGAAGCCTTCCTGCTGTTCGCCGTTGTAGTCGGGCGTATAGGGCCAGCCTGCCTGCTGCCCGGCTTCGATAAAGGCGTTGAACAGCGGGTTGCGGCGCTTGCCGCGGGTGACGTGCAGGGGGCCGTCGGTGCCGCGCAAGGGGGATGCGCCGCCGTGCCAGGTTTCCATCCGCTTGAAATAGGGCAGCACGTCCGCGTAACCCCAGCCGGTCGCGCCGCTGTCGCGCCAGTGGTCGTAATCCTTGCGGTGGCCGCGCACGAAGACCATGCCGTTGATGGAGGACGATCCGCCCAGCACCTTGCCGCGCGGCGTGGCCAGCCTGCGCCCGCCCAGATGGGGTTCGGGCTGCGTCTGGAAGCCCCAGTCGTATCGCGGCATGTTCATCGGGTATGACAGCGCGCCCGGCATCTGGATGAAGATGCCGATGTCGCTGCCGCCATACTCGATCAGCGTGACGGAATGCCCGGCCTCGGTCAGGCGATAGGCAAGCGCGCAACCGGCGGAACCGGCGCCGACGATGACGTAATCAGCGGTCATGGCGATCCCCCTTAGTATGGCGCCTCGACGGCGCCCATGCCGACATAGACGGTCTTGAGTTGCGAATAATGCTCGATGGCGGCGGTGCCGTTCTCGCGCCCCAGGCCCGACATCTTGACGCCGCCGAAGGGCATCTCGACCGGCGTCAGGTTATAGGCGTTGATCCAGCAGGTGCCGGCCTCCAGCGCGGCGACCACGCGATGGGCGCGGGTCAGGTCGCGGGTAAAGACCCCGGCTGCCAGGCCGAAGCCGGTGGCATTGGCGCGGGCCACGGCCTCGGCTTCGTCCGCGAAGGTCAGGGTGGTCATCACCGGGCCGAAGATTTCGTCGCGGGTGATGGTCATGTCGTCGGTGGCGTCGGCAAATACGGTGGGCGGGATGAAGGCCCCCTCTCCCACCCCGCCGCAGACCAGCCGCGCGCCCGCGTCCCGGCCCGCCGCGATGGCCGCGCGGATCTTGCCCGCCTGCGTGCCGTTGATGATCGGGCCGAATTGCGTTTCAGGGTCCAGCGGGTCGCCCGTGCGGATCGTCGCCAGCCGTTCCGCCAGCCGATCCAGGAAGCGTCGCGCGATGCCCTGTTGCAGGAACACCCGCGTGCCGTTGGAACAGATCTGGCCCGAGGAATAGAAATTCGCCAGGATCGCCGCGCCCACGGCATCGTCCAGGCTGGCGTCGTCGAAGACGATCAAGGGCGACTTGCCGCCCAGTTCCATCGTGACATGGCGCATCCCCTCGGCTGCGGCGGCATAGACGCGGCGGCCCGTCGGCACCGATCCGGTCAGCGAGACCTTGGCGACATGGGGATCGGTGACAAGCGCGGCCCCGACCTCTCCGCCCCCCTGGACGACATTGAATATGCCAGGGGGCGCCCCGGCCTCGACCAGGATCTCGGCCAGTTTCAGGGCGCCCAGCGGCGTTTCCTCGGACGGCTTGAAAACCATGGCGTTGCCCATGGCCAGGGCGGGCGCGGCCTTCCAGCAGGCGATCTGGCTGGGATAGTTCCAGGCCCCGATGCCCGCGCAGACGCCCAGGGCCTCGCGCCGGGTATAGGCCCAGTCGCGGCCCAGGGGGATCATCTGGCCGGTCACGGTCGCGGCCAGGCCGCCGAAATATTCCAGCGCCGCCGCGCCGGATGCCCAGTCGGCCACCAGCGTTTCCTGGATGGGCTTGCCGGTATCCAGCGTTTCCAGCCGCGACAGGTCCTCGTTCCGGTCGCGGATGATGGCGGCGGCGCGGGACAGGACGCGGCCCCGGTCGGCAGGGCTCATCGCCGCCCAGGCAGGTTGCGCGCGGGCGGCGGATTGGCAGGCAAGCGCCACCTGGGTCCCGGAAGCCTCGCGCAGCGAGGCAATTTCCTGGCCGGTGTAGGGATAGAAGACGGGCAGCGCCCCGCCCTCGCCTTCGACAAAGGCGCCGTCGATGAACAGGCTGGCGGGGGGTTGGGCGTCGTGGGTCAAGACAGAACCTCGTCCAGGTAATCGAAGATCAGCTTTTCGGCGGCGGCGGCATCCACATCGTCGCGCGTCAGGACGGTGCGCAGGTAAACGCCGTCGATCAGCGCGCCCAGGGTTTCGGCCACGCGGGCCGGATCGTCGGTCAGCGGGCGCAGCGCCAGAATCAGGTTCGACCGCAGCCGGCGGTGATACACGCGCAGCAGCCGCTCGGCCTCGGGGTTGATGAGCGCCAGGGCATAGAAGTTGACCCAGGCGCTGACGGTTTCGCGCTGGAAATTCTGCGGCGCGAAGCTGGCGTGGATGATGGCGTTCAGCCGGCCGCGCGTCCCGTGGCCGGGCAGCCGTTCCGCGACCGATCCACCATAGACGCGCAGGATATAGCGCATCGCGGCCAGAAAGATCTGGTCCTTGGACCCGAAATAGTGATGCGCCAGCGCAGGCGACATGCCGGCCCGCCGCGCGATCTGGGCCACGGTGACGTCAAGCGACCCCGTGCGCCCGACCTCGAAGATCGTGGCGTTGATTAACGCGGCTTTTCGGATAGGCTCGGCGCCAATCTTGGGCAAGGCAGCACCTGTGCAAAGAAACTGTTGCTATTCGAAGCCTGTCTATCTTTAATTGATCAACCAATCAAGAACAGGGATGCACCGCATGATCCGCAAAAGCCTGATCACCACCCTTGCGATTGCCGTGGCCGGACCCGCCTTCGCCGCTGAACCAGACGATTGCCGCCAGGTCGTGTTTTCCGATGTGGGCTGGTCCGACATCACGGCGACGACGGCGCTTGCCTCGACCGTGCTGCAGGCCCTGGGATACGAGACGGAAACGAAGCTGCTGTCGGTGCCCGTCACCTATACGGCGCTGTCCACCGATGACGTGGACGTCTTCCTGGGCAACTGGATGCCCACGATGGAGGCCGACATCGCCCCCTATCGCGACGCGGGCACGGTGGACACGGTGCGCACCAACCTGACGGGGGCGAAATACACGCTGGCCACGAACAAGGCGGGCGCCGACCTGGGCATCACCGACTTCGGCAAGATCGCGGAACACAAGGACGCGCTGTCGGGCCAGATCTATGGCATCGAGCCGGGCAACGACGGCAACCGCCTGCTGCTGGAGATGGTGGCCGGCGACAAGTTCGGCCTGGGCACCTTCGAGGTGGTCGAATCCAGCGAACAGGGGATGCTGGCCCAAGTCGCCCGCGCCAGCAGCGCCGACCAGCCGATCGTGTTCCTGGGATGGGAGCCCCATCCGATGAACGCCCAGTTCGAGATGACCTACCTGACCGGCGGCGACGAGGTGTTCGGCCCCGACCTGGGCGGCGCCGAGGTGCGCACGAACACCCGCCAGGGCTATGTCACGGAATGCCCCAACGTGGGCAAGTTCCTGCAGAACCTGGAATTCACCCTGCCCATGGAGAACGAGGTCATGGGCATGATCCTGAACGACGGCCAGGATCCGATGGAGGCTGCAAAGGAATGGCTGTCGGCCAATCCCGATGCCGCAACCTCCTGGCTGGACGGCGTGACGACATTCGACGGCAACGACGCGCAGGCCGCCCTGACCGAGGCGCTGTCCGGCTGATCGCCGGCGCGTCCGCCTTCCCTTAAACCAGCAAGGAATCGCGCATGGAGCAGTTGACGGCATGGGTGACTGACAACAAGATCCCCGTGGGCCGCACGGCCAAGGGGGTCTTCGACTGGCTGAACGCCAATGCGGCCGGCTTGTTCAATACCATAGCGGGCGCGTTGGAATGGCTGATCGGCCGGATCCTCGCCGCGTTGGAAGCCCCCCATCCCTTCCTGTTCATCCTGCTGGCGGTGGCGCTGACCTGGCTGCTGCAACGGAACTGGAAGACCTGCCTGCTGGTCGCCCTGGGCCTGCTGTTCGTGCTGAACCAGGGTTACTGGGACGAGATGATGCAGTCCCTGACGCTGGTTCTGGCGGCCTGCCTGGTCTGCATGGCGATCGGCGTTCCCGTGGGCATCGCCGCCGCGCACCGGCCGCGCCTTTATGCCTGGATGCGGCCCGTGCTGGACCTGATGCAGACGCTGCCGACCTTCGTCTATCTGATCCCGGCCATCGTCTTCTTCGGCATCGGCATGGTGCCGGGCCTGCTGGCGACCGTGATCTTCGTGCTGCCCGCGCCGATCCGGCTGACGCAGCTTGGCATCGCATCCACCCCGCCCGCCCTGGTCGAGGCCGCGACCGCCTTTGGCGCCACGCCGCGCCAGCTTCTGTGGAAGGTCGAACTGCCAAGCGCCCTGCCCCAGATCATGGCGGGCCTGAACCAGACCATCATGCTGTCGCTGTCCATGGTGGTGATCGCGGCGCTTGTGGGCGCATCCGGCCTTGGGGTTCCGGTGGTGCGGGCGCTGAACAGCGTGAACACCTCGCTTGGCTTCGAATCGGGTTTCGTGATCGTCGTGGTGGCGATCCTTCTGGACCGGATGCTGCGGATGGAGGGCCGGAAATGAACACCATACCCAACGCCGTCGAATTCGACCGCGTCAGCATCGTCTTCGGCGATCACCCGGAAACCGCCCTGCCGCTGATGGACCAGGGCAAGGAACGCGGCGAAATCCGCAGCGCCACGGGCCAGGTCCTGGGCGTCCACGACTGTTCCCTCAACGTCCGGCAGGGAGAAATCCTGGTCTTGATGGGCCTGTCGGGATCGGGCAAGTCCACCCTGCTGCGCGCGGTCAATGCCCTGAACCACGTCTGCCGGGGCGAGGTCCGGGTCTGGGACGGCAACGGCATGATTTCCGTCAGCGGGGCGGGCCGGCGCGCGCTGCGCGACATCCGCCTGCGCCATGTGGCGATGGTCTTTCAGCAGTTCGGCCTGCTGCCCTGGCGCAGCGTGCGCGAAAACGTGGGCCTGGGGCTGGAACTGGCGGGGATGCCCGCCGCCGAACGTCGCGCGCGCGTTGACGCGCAACTGGAAACGGTCGGCCTGACCGACTGGGCCGAACGCAAGGTGGGCGACCTGTCGGGCGGGATGCAGCAGCGCGTGGGCCTGGCCCGCGCCTTTGCCACCCAGGCACCGATCCTGCTGATGGACGAACCCTTCAGCGCCCTGGATCCCCTGATTCGCGCGCGTCTTCAGGATGAACTTTTGGAACTGCAGGCCAAGACCCGCCGCACGATCATCTTCGTCAGCCATGACCTGGACGAGGCCTTCAAGCTGGGCAACCGCATCGCCCTGATGGAGGGCGGGCGCATCGTCCAGATCGGCACCGCACGCGACATCATCGCCAACCCGGTCAACGACTATGTCGCCGATTTCGTGGCCCACATGAACCCGCTGGGCGTCCTGACCGCCGCCGACGTGGTCCAGCCGGGCGATGTGCCCGAGGGCCTGGGGGGCGATCCGGTCCCCCGCGACATGCCGGTGCGCCGGGTGATGGAACTGCTGGCGGACCGGCCCGCCTTGCCCGTCCAGGGCGGCGGCTGCATCACCCGCGACGCGGTGCTGAGCAGGCTGATAAACCCCCAGGGCTGATCCGGGCTGATCGGGGCCGGTCAGCTGTTCTGCAGGTCGCGGTGATAGCGGATCAGAAGCGCCAGGCCGAGGGCATAGACGAACAGCGACACCCCCAGCACATAAAGCGGGCTGACATAGTCCCCTGCATAGGACGGATAAAAGGCCTTCCGCCTCTGGCCGACCACATGGACCAGCGGATTGAACCACAGATAGTCCGAAAACGGCGCCGGGATATCGTCATACATGAAGAAGACGCAGGAAATCAGGAACAAGGGCCGGTTCAGGATCGCCCAGACCTGCGGCCACCAGGAAAAAGCCTCGGTCAGGAAACAGTTCACCGCCCCCACGGCGACGCCAAAGGAAAAGGCCATCAGCAGCGACAGGGCAATTCCCCCTGCCTGGGGGTCGGTTCGCGTGTCCTGGAAAAACAGAAGCGCGGCAAAAACGATATAGGCCACCAGCATCTGCGTGATGCCGTTCATGATCATGCGCGCCAGCAAGGCGTCCATGAAGGTCACGGCGGGATAGGCCAGCAACGCCTTGGAATACAGGATGGACTGCGCCACCTTGCCGGATATCGCCATGTAGAACAGGAAGGGCACCATCCCCGTCGCATAGAAGATCGGGAAGTTCGTGCCGATGGGTGGCTTGGCCAGGACCATGGAAAAGACCAGCGTCAACAGCACGATGCCGGCCAGGGATTCGGCGAACAGATCGCCGCAGAACGCCAGAAATTCGGTTCCGAGACCGCCACTGGCGAGGCGCTGTCCACGGTCGTGGGCCAGTTCGAAAGCCTGATGGTGGATCGCGAATTCGCGGAACAGACCTATATCGCGTCCCGGGCCGCCTATGACGCCGCCCGCGCCGAAGCCGCGCGCCAGACCCGATACCTGGCCGCCTATGTCAAGCCGACCCTGGCCGAGGATTCCGAATTCCCCAAGCGGCTGAAGCTGCTGCCCCTGCTGGGCGGATTTCTGCTGCTGATCTGGATCGTCGGCATCCTGACCTATTACAGTTTGCGCGACCGTCGATGATCCGGCTGGAAAACCTCACCAAGATCTACAAGCTGAACGGGCGGCGAAAGGTCGTGGCCGACAACATGAACGTGACCTTTCCGACGGGCGTGTCCGTGGCGCTGCTGGGACGCAACGGCGCGGGCAAGTCCTCGCTGTTGCGGATGATCTCGGGGGCGATGCTGCCCACCTCGGGGCGGATCCTGTCCACCGGCACGATCAGCTGGCCGGTGGGCTTTGCGGGGTCCTTCAACGGCGAACTGACGGGGGAACAGAACTGCCGCTTTGTCGCGCGCGTCTATGGCATCGACACGGACGAGATGCGCGACTTCGTCGAGGATTTCGCCGAACTGGGCCAGCATTTCTATCTTCCGTTCCGCACCTATTCGTCGGGGATGCGGGCGCGGCTGGCCTTTGGCGTGTCCATGGCGGTGCCCTTCGACACCTATCTGGTGGACGAGGTGTCGGCCGTGGGCGACGCCGCCTTCCGCGCCAAGTCAAACCATGTCTTCAACGCGCGCATGAAGGCGGCCGGGGCGGTCGTCGTGTCCCATTCCATGCCCTCCCTGAGAGAGATCTGCCAGGCCGGGGCGGTCTTGGAAAACGGAAAGCTCAGCTATTTCCACGATCTGGAAGATGCCATCGCGGTCCATACCGCCAACATGCAGCGGGCCGTGGCCAAGGCGGGCTAGGACCGGATTGCAACGGTCCCGTGTCGGCCGCATGGCGGCTATGGCGTCTGCCATGCCGCCCCATTACAAGGCGGCGAGCAGCGCATCCATAAGGGCAGGTTCATGAAAATCATCGTTCTGGGCGGAGACGGTTTCTGCGGCTGGCCCACGGCCCTTCATCTGTCGGCGCGCGGCCATGACGTCATCATCGTGGACAACCTGTCGCGCCGGAAGATCGACGTGGAGCTTGAGGTCAGCAGCCTGACCCCGATCCGCCCCCTAGGCGAACGGGTTCGCGCCTGGCAGGAATTGACCAACCACCAGATCCGGGTCGAGAACTTCACGGTGGGCAAGCATTACCACCGCCTGCTGACCCTGCTGCGCGACGAAAAGCCCGACGCGGTGATCCATTTCGCCGAACAGCGGGCCGCGCCCTATTCGATGAAGTCCAGCTGGCACAAGCGTTACACGGTCAACAACAACCTGAACGCCACCAACGACGTTCTGGCCGCCATCGTCGAAAGCGGACAGGACATCCACCTGGTCCACCTGGGCACGATGGGCGTCTATGGCTATGGCACGGCGGGCATGAAGATCCCCGAAGGCTATCTTGATGTCGTGATCGAGACCGAGAACGGCCCCCACCGGCAGGAAATCCTGTATCCCGCCAATCCGGGGTCGATCTATCACATGACCAAGACCCAGGATCAGCTGTTCTTCTTCTATTACAACAAGAACGACGGCGTGCGGATCACCGACCTGCACCAGGGCATCGTCTGGGGCACCCAGACCGAGGAAACCCGCATGGACGACCGGCTGATCAACCGCTTCGACTATGACGGCGATTACGGCACGGTGCTGAACCGCTTCCTGATGCAGGCCGCGATCGGCTATCCGCTGACGGTGCATGGAACGGGCGGGCAGACCCGCGCCTTCATCCACATCCAGGACACCTGCCGCTGCATCGAACTGGCGCTGACGAACCCGCCGGCGCGCGGCGACCGGGTCAACATCCTGAACCAGATGACCGAAACCCACCGCGTCCGCGATCTGGCGCAGATGATCGCCGACCAGACCGGCGTCGAGGTCGCGTTCCTCAAGAACCCCCGCAACGAGGCGGACGAGAACGACCTGCACGTCGCCAACGACCGTTTCCTTGGGCTTGGCCTCGATCCGATCAAGCTGGAGGACGGGTTGCTGGCCGAGGTGCAGGAAATCGCCCGGAAATTCGCCGACCGCTGCGACCGGAACAAGATCCCCTGCGTGTCGCAATGGCGGACCGCGTGAATTGCTGACGCACCCGCCGTCCTGCGGGTGCGTTCGTCACTCGGTCCCAGCAGGCGCGGCCTCCATCTCTCCGCGCGGCGGGCGGATGCAGTTTCCGTCCTTCAGGTCGATGGCCGGTTAAAGGATCATCGCGGCCTTCTGGTTTCGCGGTTCGCGCAGGCCGGGCCGTGCGGTGAGTGTCCTTACTGAACCCGCGCCCAGGTCTGGCTTTTGCAGATCAGCCCGCCCGCGACGCAGCCCGACAGGCTCATCCGGTCGCCCTGGACGCTGGCCTTGCCGTTGTAGATCTTGTCGTTGGCGGGGCGCCATACCTTGCCGGAATAGTTGCCGCCGCCCTGGGGGGCCATGTCGATGACGATCTGACGCCCAAGGTTCGGCGACTGGTATTCGGCGCGATCCTTGAAGGTGCGGGTGATCGTGCCGCAGAAGGCCCCACCACAGGGGGCGATGGTGACATGGGCGAAGGATCCTTCGTCCGGCTGGGTCTGCCAGACGCCCTCGATCGGGTCGGCGGCGGCTGCGGTGCCTGCCAGGGCAAGAAAGGCTGTGGCGATGATGTGACGCATGGGGTTCCCTCCTCCAAGGATGGATGGATGCTGCGCGCGGCGCCCGGTTTCTGGCAAGCGTGACGTCAGGTCGCAGCCCGCCCTTCCGTTCCGCCCGCCCGCGTGGCAAAGGGTTGCGCGATCCGCGAAACCAGGAGGCTGCCATGATCCTTTACCCCGCCATCGACCTGAAGGACGGCAACTGCGTCCGCCTGCTGCGCGGCGAAATGGAGGCCGCGACCGTCTTCGGCACCGATCCGGCGGCACAGGCTCGCGCCTTCCAGGATGCGGGTGCGGAATGGCTGCACCTCGTGGACCTGAACGGCGCCTTCGCGGGCCATCCGGTCAACGGGGCGGCGGTCGAGGCGATCCTGTCGGCCATCGACATCCCCGCCCAGCTTGGCGGCGGCATCCGCGACATGGCGACCATCGAAGGCTGGCTGGACAAAGGCCTGACGCGCGTGATCCTGGGCACCGTCGCGGTGGAAAATCCCGACCTGGTGCGCCAGGCGGCAGCAGCCTTTCCGGGCCGGATCGCGGTCGGCATCGACGCCCGCGCGGGTCGCGTCGCCACCCGTGGCTGGGCCACCGAGACCGAGGTGATGGCCACCGACCTCGCCCGCCAGTTCCAGGACGCGGGCGTCGCCGCGATCATCTATACCGACATCGACCGCGACGGGGCCATGCAGGGCCCGAACATCGCGGCGACCGAGGCCCTGGCCCGCGCGGTCGGCATCCCGGTCATCGCCTCGGGCGGGGTGTCGTCGCTGGACGATCTGCGCGCGCTGAAGGACACGCAGGTGATCGCGGGCGCGATCTCGGGGCGGGCGCTTTATGACGGGGCGATCGACCTGTCGCAGGCCCTGGCGATGCTGAAGTGATCAGATCTGGCGTTCGGGCATCTGGACGACCAGACCGTCAAGCGCCTCGGTCACCTTGATCTGGCAGGTCAGGCGCGACCGTTCGGGATCGGGCTGCCAGGCGAAATCCAGCATGTCCTCCTCCATCGGGTCGCGGGGGGGAAGCTGGTCCAGCCAGGCAGGATCGACATAGACATGGCAGGTCGAACAGGCGCAGGCGCCGCCGCAATCTGCGTCGATGCCCGGCACGCCATTGTCGCGCGCCCCTTCCATCACCGTCATGCCGGGCTTCACGTCAACCTCGTGCCGGGTTCCGTTATGCTCGATATAGGTGATGCGGGCCATGGCTTGCGTATCCTTTGCTGTGCAGGGGGCAGATAGGCCATCGCCCCCGCAATGAAAAGGGGCGTGCGCGCCTTACGCTTGCGCCGGGACGCTGAAGGGAAACCGGCCCGCCTCGTCCCAGGGCCCGCCCCGGTAATGCCACAGCAGCATCCCCCTGATGGTCAGGGGGAAGGGCCGGAATTCGGCGGACAGTCCGTCGAACAGGGCGCGGGCCTCGGGCGGGGCTACCTTGTTCTGGATCGTGACATGGGGCCTCATCCGCTGGCGGTCCTGCGGGGTCAGCACCTGGGAAAAGGCCGCCGACAGGTCGTCGCGCAGCCGTTCGATCGCGGGGCAGTCGATATCATAGGCGACGCCCCTGCCCAGAAACCGCAGCCGCGCCACCTGCCCTTCGACCGGGGCAAGTTCCTGGGCGACCTTCTGCAATTCCTGCGTGATCCAGCCGATCCCGTCGCCCGGCAGATGATGAAACAGCGTCAGATGCGCGGGAATGTGGTTGCGCGCGGGCGGGAAATGCCGCTGCCGCATGGTCTGGAAGAACTCGAAGCTGGTGTCGTCCAGCCAGGCGGTCAGGATCAGCGGGTCGTCGTCGGCCATCTTCCAAGTTCCACCATACCGTCGTGAAAAGGGCGGCTCGCCGATGCGAACCGCCCCTGACGTGCTTCACGGGCTTGCGCCGTCAGCCCTCAGCTTTCGCCGACCGGCAGGGCCACGAAGCGCGGCTCTCCGTCGCGGCGCACCAGGACCAGCAGCGACTTGCGGCCCGCCTCGCGCGCCTCCTCGATGCGGGCGTTCAGGTCCGCGATGGAGGCGACCGGCTGCTGGCCCGCCTCGGTGATGATGTCGCCGGGGGCGAGGCCCTTTTCGGCGGCTTCGCTTTCCGGGTCGATTTCCTGGATCACCAGGCCCTTGGCGTCATTCGGCAGGCCCATGTCCTGCGCCATCTCGGCCGTCAGGGCCGACAGCGACATGCCCAGGATGTCCTGCTGGGCGGGGCCGTTCCCACCCTGCCCTGCGGTGGCATTGCCCGTGCCTTCCGCCGTCTCGCGCCGGCCCAGCGTCACGCTGAGGGTCACGGGACCATCCTGGCGCTGCACGACCACATCGACCGGCTCGCCTGCCGGAGCCTCGGCCACGCGGCGGACCAGGCTGCGGGTATCCTCGACGGGCGATCCGGCAAAATTGGTGATCACGTCGCCCGCGCGCATCCCGGCATCCTTCGCGGGACCGTCGGGAACATCCGTCACCATCGCGCCGGATTCTGCCGCAAGGCCAAGCGCCTCGGCCATGTCGGGGGTCACGTCCTGAATCTTGACGCCCAGCCAGCCGCGCCGGGTTTCGCCGAATTCGCGCAACTGGTCCACGACGCTGGACACCACGTTCGACGCCATCGAGAAGCCGATGCCGATCGACCCGCCATTGGGTGACAGGATCGCGGTGTTCACGCCCACGACCTCGCCCTGCAGGTTGAACAGCGGCCCGCCCGAGTTGCCGCGGTTGATGGCCGCGTCGGTCTGCAGATAGTCGTCATAGGTGCCGGACAATTCGCGGTTCCGGGCCGAAACGATGCCTGAACTGGCCGAAAAGCCCTGGCCCAGCGGGTTGCCCAAGGCCAGAACCCAGTCGCCCACGCGGGCGTCGTCGGAATTGCCGAATTCCACGAAGGGCAGCGGCTCGTCGCTTTCGACCTTCAACAGGGCCACGTCGGTGTTGGGATCGGTGCCGACCACTTCGGCGGCCAGCGTCTCGCCGGAATAGAACTCAATCTCGATCTCGTCGGCGCCCTCGATGACGTGGTTGTTCGTGACGATGAAGCCGTCAGACGAAATCACGAAGCCCGACCCAAGCGCATTCGACCGCTGGGGCATCCGGGGTCCGCCCTGGCCCGGCTGGTTGGGCATTCCGGGGATGCCGAAGTCGCGGAACAGGTCGGAGAACGGGCTGCCCTCGGGGAACATCGGCCCGCCCTCGCCGCCGGTGGGCTGGGCCACCACGGCGCTTGTGGTGATGTTGACCACAGCCGGGGCGACCTGCTGGACCAGATCGGCGAAGCTGTCGGGCATGACCTGGGACGAACCGGCCTGCCGTTCCGCCTTCAGCGGTTCGTTGTTGTTCGCCGCCTCTTGCGCCTGCTGGCTGGCCTCGGGCGAGATATCGGGCTGCGCGTCCTGCGCCGCCGCAATACCAAGGCCGACGGTCACGGCCAGCGCCGAGGCAGTCAGAAGATGCCGAGCAGAAAACGTCTTCATGCGGATGTCCTCATCTTACGCAGTTCGTCGGTCCTGACAAAGGGCCGGGGGACCGCTGGTGTTATGAAGAAGAAATAGGGCGGCGTTGCAAATAAACCACGCTCTCGGGCAGTGAACTGATCGTGACTTTTATTGCAGAAGGGGCAGATGTCGCCACCTGCCCCTGTCCGTCTTCATTACTGGCCCGGCTGGGCTTCCGGGGCCGGATCGGTCCCTTCGACCCCGGCCTCTGGCGCTGCGGGCTCTGCCGCCTGTTCGCCTGCCGCATCCGTGGCCGCGTCAGCGGCTTCGGGCGCCGCTGCCGGGTCGGCGGCTTCCGCGTCGGTTGCTGGCGGGGCCTGATCGGCGGGGGCAGGCTCGGCAGCGCCGCTGACGGGCGCCACGACGCCGTCGCTTTGCTGCGGCGGGGTCGTCAGCATTTCCGGCACCGGGGTCAGCTTGACGCCCGCGCTTTCGCCCAAGGGGTTGCCCTCGCGGTCGGTGACGGTGGGAGTCACCAGGCCTTCTTCCTCCTCCTGGGCCTGCGGCTCCAGGACGGACGCTGCCGAATTGCCTGCGGGCACCGGGGTCGCCGACGGATTGGCGCGGCTGGCGCCGTCATCGCGCAGATAGCTGAAGAACTCGCCCTCGGGCTGCAGGACCATGGTGCTGTTGTCGCCCTGCAGCGCCCGTTCGTACGAGGTCATCGACCGGGTAAAGGCGAAGAACTCGGGGTCGCGGCCGAAGGCGTCGGCATAGATGGCGTTCCGCTGGGCGTCGGCTTCACCGCGCACGATCTCGGCCCGCTTGGACGCTTCCGAGGTCAGTTCGGTCACGGTCCGGTCGGCGGCGGCGCGGACGCGCTGCGCGGCCTCGCCACCCCGGGCAATCTCGTCGGCGGCCTCGCGCTGACGCTCGGCCCGCATCCGGGCATAGGTCGCATTCAGGTTCTGCTCGGGCAGGTCGGTGCGGGTCAGGCGGACGTCGATGATCTCGACCCCCAGCCCTTCCGAGTTGTTGCGCGCCTCGTCCCGGATCTGGTTCATCAGCGCGGTCCGGTCGTCCGACAGGACGCTGGTGGACGGCACGGTGCCCAGAACCTCGCGGATGGCGTTGCGCACGATGGGTTCCAGACGGCCCTGCGCCCCCTGGATGCCGCCCGCGCCGACCGCCTGGCGGAAGCGCACGACATCGGTGATCCGCCAGCGGGCGAAGGCGTCCACGATCAGGCGGCGGTCATCCAGCGGCGTGACCTCCAGCGGCACGGTGGGCAGGCCCAGGATGCGGCCGTCGTATTTCTCGACGTTATCCAGGAAAGGCACCTTGAAGCCGAGGCCCGGCTCCTCTTTCACATCGACCACGCGGCCCAGGCGCAGCACAAGCGCCTTTTCGCGTTCGTCCACGATGAACAACGACGAGGCGACAAGCACCGCCACCACGATCAGGAACGGGATGGCCAGCGTCGCGGCCAGATTTCTGCGAGCATTGGCCATCAGTTGCTACCCCCCGTGGTCGCGTTGCCTTGGCCTTGCAGCCCCGAACCGGGCAGGCTGGTGCCCGTCTGGCCGGCGTTCTGGCCAGCGTTCTGGCCGCTTGTGCCCGATCCCTGCCGGCGCAACTGGTCCAGCGGCAGATAGGGCACGACGCCCGATCCCTGCCCCCCGGTCGAATCGCCCAAGATCACCTTGTCCACGCGGCCAAGCACGGTTTCCATGGTTTCCAGATACATCCGGCGGCGGGTCACGTCGGGGGCCTTCACATATTCCTCGTAGATCGAATTGAAGCGCGCGGCCTCGCCCTGGGCGGTGTTGACGGCCTGGGCGCGATAAGCCTCGGCCTGTTCCAGGGCCTGGGCCGCGTCACCGCGGGCCTGGGCCAGGACGCGGTTGGCATATGCGTCGGCTTCCTTTTCAAGCCGGTCGCGTTCCTGCTGGGCGGCCTGCACCTCGCGGAAGGCGTCGATCACCTCGGCCGGCGGGTCGGCGCGGTCAAGGTTGACCCGGACCACGTTGATCCCCGACTGATAGGCATCCAACGTTTCCTGAACCGAGGTTTGCAGGTCGTTGGCGATGGTGCCGCGATCGCGGTTCAGGATCGGCGCCAGTTCGCTGCGCGCGATGATGTCGCGCATCGAGGATTCGGCCACGGCGCGCATGGTGTCGGCAGGATCGGCCAGGTTGAACAGGAATTTCTCGGGGTCCGAGATGTTCCAGACGACCTGGTATTCCATGTCCACGATGTTCTGGTCGCGGGTCAGCATCAGCCCGTTGTCCATCTCGCCCTGGCGGCCCGTGCCGATCTCGGTCACGCGTTCGTTGGTCACGGGGATGACCTCGGCGGTGACGACCGGCCAGGGGGCGAAGTTCAGACCCTCGGTCCCCACGGCCACGGCGCGGCCGAACAGGAATTCGACGCTGCGTTCGTTGGTCTGGACGCGATAGAAGCTTGCGAAGGCCCACAAGGCCAGCAGGACCAGGCCGCCGATGGTGAGCGTGGTCCGGTTCAGCTGGAAGCCCGGTGTCTGCGGGCGCCGAGGTCCGCCCCCGGTCGGTCCGTTGCCGCTGCCGCGTCCGCCCATCAGCACGCGCAGGCGTTCCTGGCCCTTCTTCATCAGTTCTTCGATTTCGGGCATCTGCTGGGGGCCACCGGGACGCTGCGGCCCTTTTGGTGGTTGCTGCTGTCCCCAGGGGCGGTTCACCGGACGCTTGTCGCGATCCTCGTCATCTCCTCCGCCGCTTCCGCCGCCCCAAGGGCCCTGACTTGCCATCCGTGGTCCTTCTTTCTTCTTCGTCGTTCCGTTGTCTGAAAACTGGGCCGGCAGGGGGAAATGTCAACCCGAACAGCCCCCGCCCGCGCCCATCTGTCGCAATTGTCAGGCGGTTGCAGCCTGTGCAGGAACCTCCAGCCGGTGCCGGCGGGTGGGCTGACGCATGGTCACCAGTTCCTCGGCCGCGGTGGGATGGACCGCCATGGTCGCGTCGAAATCGGCCTTGGTCGCGCCCATGGTGATGGGGATCGCGGCAAGCTGGATCATCTCGCCCGCGTCGGGACCGAAGATGTGGCAGCCCAGCACGACGTCGGTTCCGGGATCGACCAGCAGCTTCATCATCACCTTGGCGTTGCTGCCCGCGAACATCGAGCGCATGGGCCGGAAGGTGGTGGCATAGACATCCACGTCGCCGCGCGCGCAGGCCTGTTCCTCGGTCAGGCCGATCTGCGCGACCTCGTGCGGGCGCAGATAAACGGCGCTTGCGATGGTGGCGTGGCTGACCTTGCGCGCCCGGCCGCCGAAGATCGTGTCGGCAAAGGCATGGCCTTCGCGGATGGCAACGGGGGTCAGGTTTACCCGGTCGGTCACGTCCCCTACGGCAAAGATCGACGGCACCGCCGTCTGCGACCATTCGTCCACGGCGATCGCGCCATTCCCGCGCAGGTGGACGCCGGTGTTTTCCAGCCCTAGCCCGCCGGTATAGGGATTGCGCCCGGTGGCCCAGATCACCGCGTCGAATTCCTCGTGGCTGCCGTCGTTGAAGGCGACGTCGATGCGGTCGCCCGCGCGCGCCAGTCCGGTGGGGGTGACGTTCAGCCGCAGGTCGATGCCGATCTCGCTCAGCTGCACGGTCGCCATGTCGCGGGCCTGCTGGTCGAAGCCGCGCAGCACCGCGTCGCCGCGATAGACCTGGACGGTCTCGACGCCCAAGCCCGACAGGATGGTGGCGAATTCGCAGGCGATATAGCCGCCGCCGACCAGCAGCACCCGGCGCGGCAGTTCCTTCATCAGGAACAGGTCGTCCGAGATCAGGCCCAGTTCCTCGCCGGGGATGCCGGGCAAGGCGGGGCGGCCGCCGACCGCAATCAGGATATGCTTGGCGGTCTTCGTCGTGCCGTCGGCCAGGGCGACCGTGTGGGCATCGACGATGGTGGCGCGCTGATGGAAGATCTGCACGCCCGACCTTTCCAGGTTCGCGGTATAGATCAGTTCCAGCCGCGTGAGTTCGGCATCCAGTTTCGACCGGAAGACCGGCCAGTCGAACCGGCCCGCCTGCGCGCCTTCCCAGCCATAGCCGCGCATCTCCTCGGCCATCAGGCCCGCCTGGGACGCGAAGATCATCAGCTTCTTGGGCACGCAGCCGCGGATCACGCAGGTGCCGCCCATGCGGCTTTCCTCGGCCACGGCGACGCGGGCGCCATGTTCGCCCGCCGCGACGCGGGCCGCCCGCACGCCACCGGACCCGCCACCGATCACGAACAGGTCATAATCGAAGCTCATGGCTGGTCCCCTTCGCCGGCCAGCAGGTCGGCGTCGATGTCGGCATTGCGATCAAGCCGGACAACCGTGCCGTCCGGCTTGCCGATGATCGCCAGATGGCACATGCCCAGGAACAGCCCATGTTCCACGACCCCCGGAATGGCCGACAGCACGCGCGCAAGGGCCACCGGATCGGGAATGCAGTCCAGATGCAGGTCGAGGATCCAGTTCCCTTCATCCGTGACCCAGGGGTCGCTGCCCTTGAGGCGATGCAGAACGTCCCGGTCGCCCAGATCCAGGTCGGCAAGCGCGCGGCGGATCAGGGTGCGGGTGGTCTCGAACCCGAATTGCAGCACCTCGACCGGCAGGGGAAAGGCGCCAAGCTGTTCCACGACCTTGCCGGGATCGGCGATGACGACCATCCGCTTGCTGGCCGCCGCGACGATCTTTTCGCGCAGATGCGCGCCGCCGCCGCCCTTGATCAGGTGCAGGTCGGGATCGACCTCGTCGGCGCCGTCGATGGTCATGTCCAGCCAGCCGATCTGATCCAGGCTTTCGATCGACAGCCCCAGGCTTTCGGCCAGGTCGCAGGTCGCGCGAGAGGTGGCGGCGCAGCGAAGCGACAATCCCTCGGCACGCACGCGGGCGGCCAATTCGCGGACCATGACGCTGGCGGTCGATCCGGTGCCCAGGCCCAGCTTCATGCCGTCCCGGACCAGGGCCACGGCGGCGCGCGCGGCGGCCAGCTTGGCGGGATCGGGTTGGGGGTTCTGGGTCATCGGCGGCCTCCGGCTTGGACTGGTTGAATGCTTATAGGGCAAGCCGCGGTCATGTGGAACGCCCGAGACGGAAAACGCCGCTGCTGCAGGTTCCAAGCACCCATGCCTCAGGCGCACAATCCTGGGGCATAATTTACCATATTATTACTTGCTTTGAGTTGAAAAGGATCCAAGCGGAGTTTTGACACCGAAATTAGTTGCAATTTCAAAAGATTAAACTGTATGATTTCATTGTGATTCCTGATTTTGGGAGTCACCGTGGGCAACAGCTCATTGGAATATATCCAATATGATTAGAACCGTGATTTCTGCGCACTTATGTAGTCCGGCCTGAACAACTTCTACTGCATTGATTTTGTGTGCTGAAGCTGCGGTTTTGTTGGCTTTGAATTGCAGGGTTTCGTATGCTTTTGCCAGAAACCCTGC
>NZ_BMIV01000005.1 GCF_014642735.1 Paracoccus acridae | reverse complement strand
GCTCCACGAGGTGGTGGAAAGGCTGGGCAAGACGGCGGCCAGTGCCGAGGACTTCCCGGCCTTTATCGTCAACCGCATCCTGATGCCGATGATCAACGAGGCGGTTTATACGCTTTACGAAGGCGTGGGCAACGTGAAGTCCATCGACAGCGCGATGAAGCTGGGCACCAACCATCCGATGGGTCCGCTGGAACTGGCCGACTTCATCGGGCTGGATACCTGCCTGGCGATCATGAACGTGCTCCATGACGGCCTGGCCGACACCAAGTACCGCCCCTGCCCGCTGCTCACCAAGTATGTCGAGGCCGGATGGCTGGGCCGCAAGACCGGCCGGGGCTTCTACGACTATCGCGGAGAAACGCCGGTTCCGACACGGTGAGGGGGCCCCATGTCGCTTTCAGGCGCGACGGCGGCAGCGATCCGTTCTTGATTGAACGGATAAGCAAAATCCAAAAGGAGGTAGATGATGAAGGCTTTGACGATGACGGCCGCCATGCTGCTGGCTGCGACGGCCCTGCCCGTCCTGGCGGATGATGCCGCCACCTGCGGCACGGTGCGCTATTCCGATCCCGGCTGGACCGACATCACCGCGACGAACGGCGTCGCCGCCGTTCTGCTCGAGGCGCTTGGCTATACGCCCGAAATCTCGACCCTTTCGGTGCCGGTGGGCTATGAGGCGCTGAAGGGCGGCCAGACCGATGTGTTCCTGGGCAACTGGATGCCCGCGCAGCAGAAGTTCCGCGACGACCTGGATGCGGCAGGCACCATCGACGTGCTGGCGCAGAACCTGGAAGGCGCCAAGTTCACCCTGGCCGTCAACAAGGCCGGCGCCGATGCGGGGGTCAAGGATTTCGCCGATCTGGATGCGCAAAAGGACGCCTTCGGCGGCAAGATCTATGGCATCGAACCCGGCGCGCCCGCGAACCAGTCGATCCAGTCGATGATCGACGCGGACGAATTCGGCTTGGGCGACTGGGAACTGGTGGAATCCGGTGAACAGGCGATGCTGGCGCAGGTCACGCGCAGCGGCGACAGCCCCGTGGTGTTCCTGGCCTGGGCGCCGCATCCGATGAACGAAGCCATCGACATCACCTATCTGTCGGGCGGCGATGCGCAGTTCGGGCCGGACTTCGGCGGGGCCACCGTCCATACCCTGGCGCGCAAGGAATGGGTCGCGGCCTGCCCCAATGCCGCCAAGCTGTTCAGCCAGTTGGTCTTCGACGTGCCGATGGAAAACGTCCTGATGGGCAAGATCCTGGACGACGGCATGGACGCCAGGGACGCCGCAAGGGAATGGCTGGCCGAGAACCCCGAGGCTGCGGACGCATGGTTGGAGGGCGTGACCACGCTGGACGGCCAGCCGGGCGCGGATGCGGTGAAGGCGGCAATTGCCGGATAAGACCGTGAAGCCGAATATCCTGATCCTGATGGTGGACCAGCTGTCGGGGGTGCTTTTCCCCGACGGCCCGGCGCCTTTCCTGCATACGCCCAACCTGAAGCGTCTGGCCGAACGGTCCACGCGTTTCGCCAACACCTATACCGGCAGCCCGCTTTGCGCACCCGCGCGCGCCAGCTTCATGTCGGGGCAGTTGCCGCGGCGGACGCGGGTCTATGACAATGCGGCGGAATTCGCGTCAGACATCCCGACCTATGCCCATCACCTGCGGCGGGGCGGATACCAGACCAGCCTGTCGGGCAAGATGCATTTCGTGGGCCCCGACCAGCTTCACGGCTTCGAGGAACGGCTGACCACCGACATCTATCCCGCCGATTTCGGCTGGACCCCCGATTACCGCCGCCCTGGCGAACGGATCGACTGGTGGTATCACAACCTGGGTTCCGTCACGGGCGCAGGGGTGGCCGAGATCACCAACCAGTATGAATACGACGACGAGGTGGCCTTCAACGCCTGCCGCAAGCTTTACGACCTGTCGCGGGGCAAGGACGACCGGCCCTGGTGCCTGACGGTCAGCTTCACCCATCCCCATGACCCCTTCGTCGCGCGCCGCAAATACTGGGACCTGTACGAGGGCATCCCGGAACTGGAACCGCCTGCGGCCATCGCCTATGACGACATGGACCCGCATTCGCGTCGCCTGATGGATGCCTGCGACTGGCGCGCCTTTGACATCACGGACGATCATGTTCGCCGGGCGCGGCAAGGCTATTTCGCCAATATCACCTATGTGGACGAAAAGATCGGCGAGATCCTGGACGTGCTGGACCGCACCCGGCAGGAGGCCATCGTCCTGTTCCTGTCCGACCACGGAGAGATGCTGGGCGAACGCGGCATGTGGTTCAAGATGAACTTCTTCGAACCGTCCAGCCGCGTGCCGCTGATGATTTCGGCCCCCGGCATGGCGCCGGGGCGTGTGGACCAGCCGGTCAGCACCATCGACGTCCTGCCGACGCTTTGCGACCTGGCGGGGCTGTCGATGGACGAGATCGCGCCCTGGACGGATGGTCATTCGCTGGCCCGCGGCGCAGAGCGGGGGCCGGTGCCGATGGAATATGCGGCCGAGGGCAGCGTGGCGCCGATGGTGGCGATCCGCGACGGACGGTGGAAATACATCGCCTGCGCGGCTGACCCCGAGATGCTGTTCGACCTGGAAACCGACCCCGAGGAACGCGACAACGTCGCGGGCGATCCCGGCCATGCGGTGCCCCTGGCCCATCTGCGCGTCCTGGCGATGCAGCAATGGGATCTGGACGCCTATGACGCCGAGGTGCGCCAGTCCCAGGCCCGCCGCTGGATCGTCTATGAGGCGCTGCGCAACGGGGCCTATTACCCTTGGGACCATCAGCCGCTGCAACTGGCCTCGGAACGCTACATGCGCAACCACATGGACCTGAACGTGCTGGAGGAAAGCCAGCGCTTCCCGCGGGGGGAATAGCAAAAGGGCCGGTCATCCCGGCCCTTCCTTCGTCACGCGCCCTGCTGGGCGTCGTTCTTTTCGCCGCGGTTCTGCATGAACTGGTCGAATTCGGCCTTGTCCTTGGCCTCGCGCAGCTTTTCGAGGAAGTCCACGAATTCGCGGTGCTCGTCCTCAAGGCGTTTCAGCGTTTCCTCGCGATAGGCGTCAAAGGCGCTGTTGCCCGTGGCAGGGGCGTAATAGCGGGCCGATACCCGGCGATTGCTGCAACCGAACATGCGTTTGCTCCAGATCATATAGGCCAGAAGGGCAAGGCCAAGCGGCCAGAAGAAGACGAAGCCAAGGATCATGGCGATGATCCAGGCGGGCTTGCCGCGGGCATCCAGCCAGTCGCGGGCGCGGATCAGCGGGCCTTGGACACGCGACGGCACGGAATAGGCGGGCATTCGATATGATGCGCTGTGCATCCGGGAACCTCCCATGTTAATGTTAATCACATTTACATAAGTAGGCGGCACCAAGGTTCCGTCAAGCGGAGGGGCGAAAATTATTCGCCGATCAAACCAAGCCCCCGCAGATAGATGATCGCGCCGCTTTCCAGCATCTCGGACGCGCCGATGGAACTGCGCCCGCCGGGCTTGCCGCGCAAGAACAACTCGACCACCCCATGGCTGAGCGCCCAGATGTGATTGGCCACCATCCGGGCGGGCGGGCGGCGGTCGGGCGGCAGGCGTTCGGCCATGCTTTCGGCCGCGCGGATCAGCGCCCGCTGCGCCCGGTCCGAGGCGGCGGCAAGATCGGCGTTGCCGGCGATCGAGATCCCGGATTCGAACATCGCCATGTAATAGCCCGGCTGTTCGGCCGCGAAGTCCAGATAGGCCTGCCCCATCCGCATGAAGGCCGTCAGGGGGCGCGGCCTGCCTTCGTCGAAGGCCTGTTCCAGCCGAGTGCCGAAATCGACGAAGCCTTGCCGGGCCACTTCCTCCAACAGGTCGTCGCGGCCTTTGAAATGGCGATAAGGCGCGGCTGGGGACACGCCCGCCCGGCGCGCGGCCTCGGTCAGGGTAAAGGCCAGGGGGCCGGTTTCCTGGATCAGCACAGCCGTTGCATCCACCAGGGCCTGGCGCAGGTTGCCGTGGTGATAGGTCTTGCGGTCGGGCACCTACATGCCTTCGCCGAAGTAATCCGCCACCAGGGCTTCAAGCGCGTCGGCCAGGGGCAAGGCGTCCGGGCCGCTGGTCGTCACCGTGATCTGGCTGCCGCGCGGCGCGGTCAGCATCAGAAGGCCCATGATGGAATCCCCCGACACGCACATGCCGTCCTTTTCGACCTGTGCCTGCGCGTCGAAGCGTTCGACCAGATCGACGAATTTGGCACTGGCCCGCGCGTGAAGGCCCTTTTCGTTTATGATGGCAAGCCGGCGGGTGATCGGTCCGGTCATCCGAAGCGCGGTCCTGTGTCGAAGACCGCCTCGACGGGAACATTATAGGAATTGATGTACTTGCGCCCCGCCTCCTTGGCGAAGGCCACCGCGTCAGGCACCGGCAGGTGACGCGACTTGGCCAGCTTGACCAGCATGGGCAGGTTCGCACCGTACAGGATGGTGCGGTCGCGCACGGCGCAGGCGGGCAGCGACAGGTTCGACGGCGATCCCCCGAACAGGTCCGTCACCACAACCACGCCGCTGCCGTCGTCAACGGCATTGGCGGCCGCCTGGATTTCGGCCGTCTTGGCGGCGCGGTCGTGATCGTCCTCGATCGCGACGGCTGCAATGCCGCTTTGCGGTCCCACCACATGTTCGACCGCCAGAAGATATTCCCTGGCCAGGCCGCCATGCGCCACGATAACGATTCCAATCAACGCGTTCCACCACGTTCAACAGCGCGCAGCCGACCCGCCTCTTGCGCGCTGCCTGCGGCATCGCCCAAGACCGGCGGCGTCGGATTGCGACGCTCGAGTTCCCTATGCCTTATTGACACCGGCCAACCGGCCTTCGCAAGCGCCTGTGCCACCTTTTCAGCCAAAGTGACGGAACGGTGTTGTCCGCCGGTGCAGCCGAATCCGACCGCCAGATGGGACTTTCCCTCCTCGACATAGGCCGGAAGCAGAAACAGGATCATCTCGCACACCCGATCCAGGAAGTCGGCGAATCGCGAGTCGCTTGCCACATGGTCCTGCACCGCCGCGTCGCGCCCGGTCAGGGGGCGCAGCGCGGGTTCCCAATGCGGGTTTGTCAGGAAGCGGCAATCGAACATCATGTCGATGCCCCGCGGCACCCCCCGCTTGTAGCTGAAGGAATGCAGGGACACGCTGAGCCTGCGGTTCGGGCGAATGTCGAACCACCGCGTCAGTTCCGCCTTGAGGTCGTGGGGCGACAGATCCGAGGTATCGACAAGAACATCAGCCCGGACACGGATGGGGGACAGAAGGTCGATTTCCGCCATGACGCCTGCCGCGGGCGCGCTGTCGGGCGACAGCGGATGACGCCGCCGGGTTTCGTTATAGCGGCGTTCCAACACCTCGGGCGCGCAGTCCAGGAACAGCACCTCGGGGGCGTAGCGCGGATCGCGGGTCAGCCGGTCGATCAGCTCGATCAGGTTGCTGGCGGAAAAATCCCGGTTACGCACGTCCAGCCCCAAGGCCAGCGGCTCGGGCCGGCTTGGCCCGTCCAGAAGGCGCGGGATCAGCGACAAGGGCAGGTTGTCGATGGCCTCGAACCCCAGATCCTCCAGCACGTTGATCGCCGTGGACCGTCCAGCGCCGGATGGCCCAGTGACCAGAACCAGCCGTTGCACCCCCTCATCGGATACCGAAGGAAGTTCAACGGGCATAGTGGTGGGATCGTCACCCAGATCGATCATCTTTCCTGCCTGCAAGGGATACAGATCGTTCGTCACAGGACGCGGCCGCCCAGCAAAAGCTGCCGCAGTGCAGCGTAAAGATGCGGTCGATAGGGGCCGGTGACAAGGGGCACGGCCACCCCCAGCACATCATAGCTGCGCGACTGTGGCAGGCGATCATCAGGCCCGGCGCCAAGATCGACCACCTGTGCGACCCGGACCGGCCCGGCAGCGTCCGCCGCCAGGATGCCGATCCCCCGTGCCTCGATCCGCCCCGACAAGGCGGGCGGGCAACTGGCAATGACATCAGCCCCGTCGCGGCGCAGGTCGGTCCTGTCGTCGGCGACCAGCGAAGCGCCCACCGCCAGCAGTTCCAGCGCCAGTGTCGACTTGCCTGCGCCAGAAGGCCCCAGGATCATCAGGCCGGCATTGCGGATGGATACCGTGGTCGCATGAAGCTGCATTCCGAATCACCCCCTGATCCCATCATCGGCAGATTTCGCTAATACAGGGTTGAGAAGCAGCGCATCTTGTCCCTGTTGGCGATAACATTGTCTGTTTCCGCTAACTGTTCGCGCCAACTTCTTTTTCGCGCTTCGGCCCATGCTATAGCCGCCCCATAATGCTTCACGAAAGTGTCGCATGCCATCGCATGAGGAGAGACCATGTCCAGCCGCGTAAACCCGAACTGCAAGCTTGAGGATCAGGGAATCGAGGGCCTCGGCCGGGTTTACTACAACCTGCTGGAGCCGGCGCTGATGACCGAGGCGGTGGCCCGCGGCGAAGGCAAGCTGGGCCTGGGCGGCACCTTCCTGGTCTCCACCGGCGCGCATACCGGGCGTTCGCCCAAGGACAAGTTCGTGGTCCGCAGCCCCGAGGTCGAGGACACGATCTGGTGGGAAAACAACAAGCCCATGTCGCCGGAGGCCTTCGATCGCCTGCACGCCGACATGCTGGCCCATATGAAGGGCCGCGACTATTTCGTGCAGGATCTGTTCGGCGGCGCGGATGCCGACAACCGCCTGGACGTGCGCGTGGTGACCGAACTGGCCTGGCACGGGCTGTTCATCCGCCACCTGCTGCGGCGCCCCGATGCCAGCGAATTGGCAAGCTTCGCGCCCGAATTCACCATCATCAACTGCCCCAGCTTCAAGGCCGATCCCGAACGCCACGGCTGCCGCAGCGAAACGGTGATCGCGCTGAACTTCGCCAAGAAGCTGATCCTGATCGGCAACACGGCCTATGCGGGCGAGAACAAGAAATCGGTCTTCACGCTGCTGAACTATCTGCTGCCGGAAAAGGGCATCATGCCGATGCATTGTTCGGCCAACCACGCCATCGGCAATCCCGACGACAGCGCCGTCTTCTTCGGCCTGTCCGGCACCGGCAAGACCACGCTGTCGGCCGACCCCTCGCGCGTGCTGATCGGCGATGACGAACATGGCTGGTCGGACAAGGGCATCTTCAACTTCGAGGGCGGCTGCTACGCCAAGACCATCAACCTGTCGCCCAAGGCCGAACCCGAGATCTATGCCACCTGCTCTCGCTTCGGCACGGTGATCGAGAACATGGTCTTCGACCCGGAAACGCTGGAACTGGATTTCGACGACAACTCGATCACCGACAACATGCGCTGCGCCTATCCGCTGGAGGCCATCGGCAACGCGTCGGATACCAGCCTGGGCGGGCATCCGAAGAACGTGATCATGCTGACCTGCGACGCCTATGGCGTGCTGCCGCCCATCGCGCGGCTGACGCCTGCGCAGGCGATGTATCACTTCCTGTCGGGCTTCACCTCCAAGACGCCGGGGACCGAGGTGGGTATCGTGGAGCCGATCCCGACTTTCTCGACCTGCTTCGGCGCGCCCTTCATGCCGCGCCGCCCCGAGGTTTATGGCAAGCTGCTGCAGGAAAAGATCGCCCAGCACGGCGCAAGCTGCTGGTTGGTCAATACCGGCTGGACCGGCGGAGCCTTCGGCACCGGCAAGCGGATGCCCATCGCCGCAACCCGCGCCCTGCTGGCGGCCGCACTGGACGGCAGCCTGAACGACGTGCAGTTCCGCAAGGATCCGAACTTCGGCTTCGAGGTTCCGGTCAGCGTGCCGGGCGTCGAGGAGAAGCTGCTGGATCCGCGACAGACCTGGGCCGATCCCGCCGCCTATGACAAGCAGGCCGCCAAGTTGGTGCAGATGTTCAGCGACAACTTCGCGCAATATCTGGAAGCCATCGACGACGAGGTTCGCGCGGCGGCCATCGGCTGAGATCGCTCATCCAAAATTCAAAGGCCGCGCAGATAGCGCGGCCTTTTTCTTTTGGTACGTAGGGTGCGTGCTTGCACGCACCGACTGCGCAAGAACCGTGGTGCGTGCAAGCACGCACCCTGCGGGATCACCCGATCCGGCCGCCGCCCTGTCTGGTGATCGCCACCACGGCCGGGCGCACGGGCATGGCATCGTCGAAATCCGGCCAGCGGGTGGAAAGATCCTCGTAATAGGACGGGCGGCCATGGCCTTCCCAGTCCTCGCCGCCGTCGCCCGGATGCTGGACGGCCACGAAGAAGGTGGTCATGTCCTCGGTGATGCAGGGGCCGCACAATTCGGCGCCCACCGGCACGCGATAGAACAGCCGCGATGTGCCGCGCGCCGCGCCCTCGGTGTCCAGGGCCCAGAGCCCGTCCGTGCGCCCCGTATCGGCCATCGAGTTGCCGTCGGTCGAAACCCAGAGCCGCCCTTCCGCATCCACGGCGGCGTTGTCGGGCATCCCGAACCAGCCATCCACCGTGGTTTCGGTCGAAAAGGTGGCCCCCACCTCGGCAATCGAGGGATCGCCGCATTTCACCAGGATTTCCCAGGTGCCGCTGGTCGCGGTGAAGTCGCCGTCCTGCTCGATGATCTCGATGATATGGCCGAAGGCGTTGTCAACGCGCGGATTGGCGGCATTGGCTTCCTCGCGCTTGGTGTTGTTGGTCAGCATGACATAGGCGCGGCCCGTCAGCGGGTTCGGCTGGATGTCCTCGGGGCGGTCCATCGGGGTCGCTTCCAGCAGGTCGGCGGCGCGGCGAGTCTCGATCAGGACATCGGCCTGGGTCGCAAAGCCGTTGGCGGCGGTCAGCGGGCCTTCGCCTTGCACCAGCGGCAGCCATTCCACCCGCCCGCCCTCATCGAAGCGCGCGACATAAAGCGTGCCTTCGTCCAGCAGGTCCATGTTGGCGGCGCGGTCCTCAGGGTTGTACTTGCCCGCCGTGACGAACTTGTAAACGTAATCGAAGCGTTCGTCGTCGCCCAGGTAGAAGACCACGCGGCCGTCCTTGGCCACCACGCTTTCCGCGCCCTCGTGCTTGAAGCGGCCAAGGGCGGTGCGCTTTTTCGGGGTCGAGTTCGGGTCCATCACGTCCACCTCGACGATCCAGCCGAAGCGGTTGGCCTCGTTGGGATCCTTGGACACGTCGAAGCGGTCGTGGAACCTGCCCCAGGCATAGGTCGAATCCGGGATGCCCAGGCGTTCGTAATTCGCGGCCTCGGCATGGCCTTCGGGAAGCGTGCCGGTGAAATAACCGTGGATGTTTTCCTCGGCCATGATGTAGGTGCCCCAGGGGGTCACGCCGCCCGCGCAGTTGTTGATCGTGCCCAGCACGGCGCGTCCCGTCGGATCGGCTACGGTCTGCAGGCGGGCATGGCCCGCGGCGGGGCCGGTCAGTTCCATCGGAGTCTTGGCGGTGATGCGGCGGTTCAGCGCCCCGTCCAGCACCGGCTGCCATTTGCCGTCAACCTTGCGGATCTCGATGATCGTGCCGCCATGGGCCGCCATCTCGATGTTCACGCGGGCCTCGTCGGCCTCGGACACTTCGATCTCGCCGTCCTTGATGGTGACGATGCCGGGGAACATCAGGTGTTCGTTGGTGTATTCGTGGTTCACGACCAGCAACCCGCGATCATCCGCCCCATCCAACGGGATGAAGCCCACGAAATCGTTGTTGTATCCGAACTGGCGTTCCTGCGCGGCCTCGGACTGGTTCAGCGGGTCGAAATCCGGGGCGTCGGCGAACACCTTGTCGCCCCAGCGCAGCAGCACATCGGCGTCATAGCCCTCGGCCACATGGTGATCGGCATCGACGCCTGCGGTGACTTCGGGGAAGTTGAAGGCCGAGGCCGGGGCAGCCTGCGCATCGGTCGCCGACAGCAGCGCCATCGGGCTGACCGTGGCCGAGATCGCCGTCACCGCCATGGAGCCTTTCAGGAAACCCCGGCGGGAAAAGCGGGCCGCGATGATCTCGCCCATGGTGCGGCTGGCGGTGGGATTGAGGCCGGGGCCGTCGGCCTCCTCCAGCTTGCTGGTGCGAAAGATGTTGCGGGTTTGCTGGTCACGCATCGCGCTCTCCTGGCTGTCGTTGAGGCCACGGGGCCTGTCGGGCAGCGATTAGGGGGGCGGTGCGACAGGGATGCGTCAGGTTTGTGAAGCTTTGACGAAAACGCCCGCCGGATGGCGGGCGTCCGGCGGGTCCGTTCAGACGCCCAGGCACCAGCGCATCACCGCCTTCTGGGCGTGCAGGCGGTTCTCGGCCTCGTCCCAGATGACCGAATGGGGGCCGTCCATCACCGCGCTTGTCACCTCGTCCTCGCGGTGGGCGGGCAGGCAGTGCATGAACAGGCTGTCGGGCTTGGCCTTCGCCATCAGCGATTCATTGACCTGATAGCCGCGCAGTTGGTTGTGGCGGCGTTCCTTGGCCGATTGGGGATCGTGCATCGACACCCAGGTATCGGCCATGACCAGGTCCGCGCCCTCGACCGCCTGGGCCGGGTCGCGCACGATCTCGGCCCGGACGCCCTGGGCGCGGGCGAACTCCAGGGCATCGCGTTCGGGGTCGAGCGGCGGGGGGCCGCTGAAGGTGAAGTCGTAGCCGAACTGGCCCGCGCCATGGATCACGCTCGCGCAGACATTGTTGCCGTCGCCGACCCAGACCACCTTGCGGCCGGCGATGGGGCCGCGATGTTCCTCGAAGGTCATCACGTCGGCCATGATCTGGCAGGGATGGGTGCGGTTGGTCAGGCCGTTGATGACCGGGACGGTGGCATGTTCCGCCATTTCCAGAAGGGTCGCTTCCTCGAAGGTGCGGATCATGATGAGGTCCACATAGCGCGACAGCACGCGGGCGGTGTCGGCGATGGTCTCGCCATGGCCCAGCTGCATTTCGCTGCCCGACAGGACCATCGTCTGCCCGCCCATCTGGCGCACGCCCACGTCGAAGCTGACGCGGGTGCGGGTCGAGGGTTTTTCGAAGATCAGCGCGACCATGCGGCCGGCCAGCGGCTGTTCGTCGTCGGGCGTGCCCTTGGGGCGGTTGTTGCGGGCGGTCTTCATGGCAAGGGCCTGGTCGATGATCGACCGCAGATCCGCCTTGTCGGTGGTGTGGATGTCCAGAAAATGCTTCATCTTTGTGGCTTTCGCGATTTGGGCAAGGAAGCCCGCTTGGCGTGACCGGGTCAAGAGGGGGCGCTGCCCCCACGCGCGTGCCGCGCGTTCCCCCGGGATATTTGAGCAACGAAGAAGCGGTTATCGTCGGCGCGTCAGCAGGCGGCAGGGATGATCCCCGCCGCCAGTGCCATGCAGGGGCGCAAGGTCACGCAAGGCTTGCCGCCGCGCGGTCGAGCCGCGCCACCGCCTCGGCGATCTCGTCATCGGTGATGTTCAGGGGCGGCAGCAGGCGCAGGGTATTGTCGGCCGCCGGCACGGTCAGCAGGTGCTGCGCGTATCCCGCCTTGACCACATCCGTGGGCGCGACCTTGCATTTCAGGCCCAGCATCAGGCCCTGGCCGCGCACGGCTTCGAAGACATCGGGATGGGCGGCGACCAGGCCTTCCAGCCTTTGGCGGAACAGGGCGGCCTTGCGGTTCACCTCGGCCAGGAAGGCGTCGTTGGCCACGATCTCCATCACGCGGGCACCCACCGCGCAGGCCAGCGGGTTGCCGCCATAGGTGGAGCCATGCGTGCCCGCGACCATGCCGGCGGCGGCCTTTTCGGTGGCAAGGACGGCACCCAGCGGGAAGCCGCCGCCGATGCCTTTGGCGACCATCATGATGTCCGGCGCGATGCCTGCATATTCGTGGGCGAACAGGCGGCCGGTGCGTCCCATGCCGCATTGCACCTCGTCCAGCACCAGCAGCGCGCCGTATTGGTCGCACAGCGCGCGGATGTCCCGCAGGTCGGCGTCGGGCAGCGGGCGGATGCCGCCTTCGCCCTGCACGGGCTCCAGCATGACGGCGGCGGTCCTGTCGCTGATGGCGGACCGAAGCGCGTCCAGATCGCCCCAGGGCAGCGTGCGGAAGCCGGGCATCAGGGGGCCGAAGCCCTTGGTCATCTTTTCCGACCCCGAGGCCGCGATGGCCCCGGTGGACCGGCCGTGGAAGGCGCCCTCGAAGGTCAGGATCTCGATGCGGTCCTGGTCCCGGTCGTGCCAGTACTTGCGGACCATCTTGATCGCCAGTTCCGCGGCCTCGGTCCCGGAATTGGTGATGAAGGCCGTGTCGGCGAAGGTGTGTTCGACCAGCAGGTCGGCCAGCCTTTCCTGCTGCGGGATCTGGTAAAGGTTCGAGACATGCCAGATCTTCCCCGCCTGTTCGGTCAGCGCGGCCACCAGGTCGGGGTTCGTATGGCCCAGCACGTTCACCGCGATCCCCGAGCCCAGGTCCAAGTATCGGCTGCCGTCCGTGGCGATGGCCCAAGCCCCTTCGCCCTTTTCAAAGGCGATGGGTGCGCGGTTATAGGTCGGCAGGACGTGCGAAATCATTGGGGACTCCCCGATTGGCAGGACGGAATGTGAGGGCAGGCGGGATCGGACGGTGACGGGGCGTCAACGTCGGGGACGGGCAAGAATGGCGGTCCGCGTGATCATGGCTTCGGCCATAGCGCCGATTCGCGCATCGCGCAATCACGCTTTCATCCGATAGCCGGTTTTGAGCCAGCGCCATGCCAGCCACAGGATCAGCGCCACGACGACGGTGCATATGACCAGACCGCGCCCGACCGGCGCGTCGCTGACCCCGGTGACGCCAAAGCGCGCGCCGTCGATCAGGTAGAAGACCGGGTTCCAGTGCGACAGCGTGCGGAAGGGTTCGGGCAGGGCCTGGACGGAATAGAAGGTGCCCGACAGGAAGGATAGCGGTGTGATAATGAAATTGCTGATCGCGGCCATCTGGTCGAATTTCTGTGCCAGCACCCCGGCCAGGATCCCCAGGCCCCCCAGCATCAGCGCGGCCAGCAGGACAAAGGTCAGCGCCCACAGGGGATGGGCCACCCCCTGCCCCGTGACCAGCACCATGCCCGTGCCGATCACCAGACCCACCAGTCCTGCGCGGGCCACGGAACCTGCCAGATAGCCCGCCAGCAATTCCCCCGCCGACAGGGGCGGCATCAGCGTGTCCACGATATTGCCCTGCACCTTGGCCGAGGTGATCGAGCTTGAGGTGTTGGCGAAGGCGTTCTGGATCACCGTCATCATCAGGATGCCCGGCCCCAGGAAGACCAGATAGGGCAGGCCCATCACCTGCCCCCGGCCCTGCCCCATGGCCAGGGCGAAGATCAGCACGAACAGCGCCGCCGTCATCAGGGGCGCAAAGATCGTCTGCTGCCAGACGGCCATGAAGCGCATCACCTCTCGGGTGGCGAGGGTGCGCAGGCCCAGCCAGTTGACGCGGCCGAAGCGGCGCACGCCCATGGCGGGGGTGTCGGTGCGGATCGTAGAGGGCATCAGGCGGTCCTTGAATTTCTGCGCATCGGCGGCTAAATCTCGGCATCCCGTTTCTGACGGGGGCAATCGCAGGTTTCAAGATGGGGCGGCGGACGACACCCGCCCGGAAAGGCAATCATGTCCTGGACGGATGAACGCGTCGAGACGCTGAAGCGCATGTGGTCCGAAGGCCAGTCGGCAAGTGCCATCGCCAAGGAACTGGGCGGCGTGACGCGCAACGCGGTCATCGGCAAGGTCCATCGCCTTGGGCTGTCTAACCGCAACGATGAACCCGAGGCCGCCCCTGCGCCTGCCCCCGAACCCGTGGCGGACAAGAAGATCGACCGCAAGCCCGCGCCTGCCGCCGAACCCGCCCGTCCCGAACCCCAGCCCGAAGTCGCGGCCGTCCCGGCCGACCCTGCCCCGGAAGAACCCGTGTCCCAGCCTGTCTTTACCCCCGTTCCGCGCCGCCCGATCGTGCCGGCGGGCCAGCCCCTGCCGCCCCAGCCTTCGGCCAACGAGATCAGCCCCGAGACGCTGGCCTCGGTCCGCGAGGTGGAAAAGCGCGCCCGCAAGCTGACCCTGATGGAACTGACCGAACGCACCTGCAAATGGCCGATCGGCGATCCCGCGACGGAAAAGTTCTGGTTCTGCGGCCTGCCCAGCCAAGCGGGGAAGCCTTACTGCGAGGCCCATGTCAGCGTGGCCTTCCAGCCGATGAGCTCGCGTCGCGACCGGCGGCGTTAAGGGTCCGGCATACGGGGTTCGCGTCCGATGCGCCTGTCCTGCCTCACCCTTGCCGCAACGGCCGCCCTGGCCGGTCCCGGCCAGTCGCAGACCACGCTGACCCTGCCGCTGGACGGGGCGACGCTGAACGACACCACCTATTTCTGCAATAGCGGCGCCGTGGTCGAGGTGCGTTATCTGAACGCCGGGCCGAACAGCCTGGCGCTGCTGCCCATCAAGGGCGAACAGCGGATCTTCGTCGGCGTGATCGCCGCGTCCGGCGCCCGGTATGTTTCGGGCGAATACGAATGGTGGTCCAAGGGCCGCGACGCCAGCCTGACCAACGCCTTGGACCCCGCCGATACCCAATCCTGCGTCGAGACGGACTAACGGACGTCCAGCCGGTCTTCCACCCAGGCCCGCAGGATCGTCTGGGCAATGGCGCCCTTGCGGGCGGGGCGGATGCGGGAATGCCGTCCTGCAAGCGCCTCGGCCACCTCGGCCCTGCCGATCCACATCGCGTCCTCCAGTTCGCCTGGATCAAGGGTGATGTCGCGCGTTTCCGCCCGCGCCAAGCATCCGATCATCAGCGAGGCCGGGAACGGCCAGGGCTGGGACGTCAGATAGCGCACATCGCCCACGCCGATCCCTGATTCCTCGTGCACTTCGCGGCGGACCGCTTCCTCGATCGTCTCGCCCGGCTCGACGAAGCCCGCCAGAAGCGAATACATCCCCTCGTCCCAGCCGGATTGACGGCCAAGCAGGACGCGGTCGCCGTCCAGCACCAGCATGATCACCACCGGGTCGGTGCGCGGAAAATGCGGCCGCCCGCAGGCGGGGCAATCGAAGCGCCAGCCCGCATGGGCGACCGTGTTGCGTGCGCCGCAATTCGAACAGAAGCCGTGGCTGCGGCGCCATTCGAAAATCCCCTTGGCGGGGGCGGCAATGGCGGCATCGCGGTGATCCAGGTCGCCCAGGATGGCACGCAGATCGGCAAAGCGTTGCAAGGGCGCCAGGGACAGGCAGGCTGCGGGATCACCGTCGGGCGGCACCAGGCCGGACACATCAACCGCGAAATGCGCAGTTCCCCTATCGTCCAGGCCAAGGAACAGCGCGCCCTCCGCCTGGCCCGACACCCTTGCGTCGTCGGCGGCCAGCCAGACCAGCCGCGGCCCCAGCCCATTTTCCTGGAACAAGGGCTTGCCCTGCCAGAAGGGCAGGACACGGCTGGCGGGATCGGCCAGGTAACGCGCCATGGTCCCGGCATCGCCCCGCAGCCGGTCCGCGCGGTCAAGATAGCTGCCACCAAAGGTGATTTCGGATTCGTCGATCATGGCCGCGACGCTGCACCGGCGCGGGCGCCGCGACAAGGCCCCTTCGCGACAGGACGTTCAGTCCCGACGTTCCCAGCCGATCCGGTGGCCCATGACCACGGCCATCACCAATGCCATCGAGGCGACAAGTTCCAGCATCTCCTCGATCCTGGAGGCGCGGACAACGGTCTCGGCGCCGATCTCGTGATTGATCGCGGACAGTTTTCGCCCGATCCCGTCCAGGCTTTTCGACACGATCACGGTGACGCCCGCCAGCAGGACCAGCCAACTGTCCGGCCGCCCTTGCCGCAGCCCGCGGACGAAGGGGGGAACGGTCCGGGCGGTCAGCCGCCAGGCACAGACCAGGATCAGCGCGATCACCGCCGCCCCTGCGATCTTCTCGGCCAGGGGCGCAGGACCGGAATAAAGCCGCAGTTGCAGCACCCCTTCGGTCGTCAGCGCCTTGTCCATGTCGAATTCGCGCAAGAACATCAGGACCAGGATCACCGGCAGGTGCCACTGGCTGCGCCGCATGCCGGGGGGCATCACGGCGACCAGCAGCACGGCGGCGGCCAGATAATAGACGCCCGACAGGAACTCGATCGTGTGACCCTCGTCGAAGATCTGGGCGATGGTGTCGTGCAGCAGCAAGTCCACCCCCAGCATCAGGACAAGGGCTGCCAGCATCAGCGACAGCGCCGTCGCGGGTTGAAAATCACTGTGGCGCAAGGATGGCTCCGGTTCTGGCGGCTGGCACGAAGGGGCGACCTTAAGGGCCGGGGACAGGGGGATCAAGCAGGCGGCGAAATGCTGGTCTTCCCCTTCGGGCGTCTATAGATACGGGGCCGATCAGATTCACAGGAACCGGAATGGCCCGCCACCTCATCACCTCCGCCCTGCCCTATATCAACGGCATCAAGCACCTGGGCAACCTTGTCGGGTCGCAACTGCCGGCCGACCTTTACGCCCGCTTCCTGCGGGCGCGCGGACACGAGGTGATGTTCATCTGCGCCACCGACGAACACGGCACCCCCGCCGAACTGGCCGCCGCCAAGACGGGCGAACCCGTGGCCGAATACTGCGCGCGGATGCACGGGGTGCAGGCGGAACTGGCGCGGGGCTTCGGGCTGTCCTTCGACCATTACGGCCGGTCTTCCAGCCCGCAGAACCACGCGCTGACCCAGCATTTCGCGGGCAGGCTGGCCGAGAACGGTTATATCGCCGAGGTCAGCGAAAAGCAGGTCTATTCGGTCGATGACGGCCGCTTCCTGCCCGACCGCTATATCGAGGGCACCTGCCCCAATTGCGGCTATGACAAGGCCCGCGGCGACCAGTGCGAGAATTGCACCAAACAGCTTGATCCGACCGACCTGATCGACCCGCGCAGCGCCATTTCCGGCAGCACCAACCTGGAGGTGCGCGAAACCAAGCACCTTTATCTGCGCCAGTCCGCCCTGAAGGACCAGATCAGCGACTGGATCGACAGCAAGACCGACTGGCCGATCCTGACGACCTCGATCGCGCGCAAATGGCTGGACGACGGTGAAGGCTTGCAGGACCGGGGCATCACCCGCGACCTGCACTGGGGCGTGCCCGTGCGGCGCGGCGACCAGCCCTGGCCGGGGATGGAGGGCAAGGTCTTCTATGTCTGGTTCGACGCCCCCATCGAATATATCGCCGCCACCGCCGAATGGGCGGATGCGCATGGCAAGTCCGACGCCGACTGGCGCCGCTGGTGGCGCCGCGACGAAGGGGCGGATGACGTGACCTATACCCAGTTCATGGGCAAGGACAACGTCCCCTTCCACACCCTGTCCTTCCCCGCCACGCTGATCGGGTCCGGCGAGCCGTGGCGCATGGTCGATTACATCAAGTCCTTCAACTACCTGACCTATGACGGCGGGCAGTTCAGCACGTCGCAGGGGCGCGGCGTCTTCATGGACCATGCGCTGGAAATCCTGCCCGCCGATTACTGGCGGTGGTGGCTTTTGTCCCACGCGCCGGAATCCGGGGACAGCGAATTCACCTGGGAAAATTTCCAGCAGTCCGTGAACAAGGACCTGGCCGATGTGCTGGGCAACTTCGTCAGCCGCATCACCAAGTTCTGCCGGTCCAAGTTCGGCGAGACGGTGCCCGAGGGCGGCACCTACGGCCCCGAGGAAACCGCCCTGGTCGAGGCGCTGACCGCGCGCATCCGCGCCTATGAAGGCTTCATGGCCGCGATGGAGGTCCGAAAGTCCGCGTCCGAGTTGCGCGCGATCTGGGTCCTGGGCAACGAATACCTGCAATCGGCAGCCCCCTGGTCCACCCACAAGACCGACGCGGACAAGGCGGCGATGCAGGTGCGCCTGGGCCTGAACCTGGTCCGGCTTTATGCCGTCCTGTCCGCGCCCTTCATCCCCTTCGCGTCCCGCGCGATGCTGGAGGCGATGGGAACGGGCGACGGCGCCTGGCCCGACGACGTGTCGGCGGCGCTGACCGCCCTGCCGGCGGGCCATGCCTTCACCGTGCCGGATGTCATGTTCGCCAAGATCACCGACGAACAGCGCGCCGAATGGGCCGAGCGTTTCAAGGGCGTGCGCCAGTAACGCCGCGTGGCGGTGGACATTCCCACCCCGCCTGCGTTTATTCGGGATGACCATCCCAGGACGAAAGGCACGGCATGACCCATTGCATCCTGATCGGTGCGCCCCTTGACGAAGGCCAGCGTCGCCCCGGCTGCCTGATGGGACCGGCCGCCTATCGCGTGGCGGGGCTGGCGGGCACCCTCACGGCCTTGGGTCACACGGTCCGGGACATGGGCGATGTCCAGCCGGAACCGGCGCCCCAGGTGACTTGCGCCAATCCCGCCGTGCATCACCTGCCAGAGATGATCGCCTGGACGCAAGCGCTGCAAGAAGCGGTGGCCCAGGCGCTGCCCGAGGGATTGCCGATCATCATGGGGGGCGATCACGCCCTGGCCCTGGGCACCGTGGCGGGGGCGGCAATCCATGCGCAGCGGCAGGGACGGCCGTTGTTCGTGCTGTGGCTGGACGCCCACAGCGACATCCACACGGTCCAGACGACGACCTCGGGCAACCTGCACGGCACGCCGATCGCCTATGCCCTGGGTCTGCCGGGCTTCGATCCGTTTCCGCCCTTCCCGCATCCCGTGCCCGGCGAAAACATCTGCATGTTCGGCATCCGAAGCGTCGATCCCGCCGAACATGCCACGATGCTGTCCGTCGATATCACCGTGAACGACATGCGGGTTCTGGACGAACAGGGGATCGTCGCGCCCCTGCGCGCCTTCCTGGACCGGGTCAGGGCGGCGGGCGGGATGCTGCATGTCTCGCTGGACGTGGACTTCCTCGACCCCTCGATCGCGCCTGCGGTGGGCACGACCGTTCCCGGCGGCACCACCTTCCGCGAAGCGCATCTGGTGATGGAACTGCTGCACGAATCCGGCCTTGTCACCTCGCTGGACCTGGTGGAACTGAACCCGTTTCTGGACGAACGCGGCCGCACGGCCAAGCTGATGGTCGATCTGGTGGGCAGCCTGATGGGCCGCAAGGTCTTCGACCGCCCCACCCGCAGCTTCTAGGGCCGCAACTTCCGGCCCTTGCCATTCCCCGTCCCGCCCGCTAGCGAATTCAAGGCGCGGGCGTGGCGGAATGGTAGACGCATGGGACTTAAACTCCCTGGAGCATCGCTCGTGCGGGTTCAAGTCCCGCCGCCCGCACCATCCTTGCAGGTCCTGAATGCAGAAACGGCCAGCCCCAAGGGGACTGGCCGTTTCTGGATCCGTGGTGCCGGTGAAGGGACTCGAACCCCCGACCCCATCATTACGAATGACGTGCTCTACCAGCTGAGCTACACCGGCATCTGGTGACGCGCCCGATATCAGGTTCCCCGGCGGGGGGAAAGGGGGCGCGGCACATTTTCTGCACGCCCCCCAAGGATATCGGTCACGGGCGCGCCTTGCCCTCGGTCCAGTCGGCATCCTCGGGCGGCAGAACGTCCGGGCGGACCAGGACGGGTTCGGGACGCTCATCCCTGTCGAAAGGCCGCTCGGGGGCGGGCTTGGCTGTTGCCTGGGGGGACGCCTGCGGCGCCGGCATGGGCTGCACCTCGACCTTGACGGGCTCCGGCATCACGGGCGCCGGCTCGGGGGTCGTGACGGTGCTGACGGGCTCGATCGTCACATAGTCGCTTTCACGCGGCACCATTCCGGGGGCCACATCCGCAACCTCGGTCCGGCGGATCTTCGGCGCATCGGACCTGGGCTTCGCAGCCGGGGGCGGCGACACCTCGGGCACGGGATCGGCAAGGGCCCCGTCTTCCGCCCTGTCAGACCTGCCGGGCTGGGGTTTCGGGCCGCCGACCAGCAGGGGCAGCATCTCGGCGCCCTTGGTCGCGGTGGCGACGGCCTGGGCCTTGTCGGGTTCCCGCCAGGTCAGCGTGTCGAAACCACCGCAGCTGTCGCAGACCGGCGCCCAGTCGGACATCACGTTGTGGCACTTGTCGCAGACCCATTGCGGGCCGCGCGACGCGGTCAACGCGCGTGCCAGATAGCCGCGGACGACGCTGTCGTCGGCCCCTTCGCCACGCTCCACCGCCGCCATGATGGACAGGGTCCGCACGGTCGGGTGCTTTTCCGCCAGATCGCCAAGCGCACGGCGGGCGCCGGGGAAATCCTCGGCCGCCAGCAGCAGTTCGGCCCGCAGCAGGCGCGATTCCTCGTCATTGGGGTTCTTGGCGATCAGCCGTTCAAAGCGCGTCAGCCGGGCCGCCGGAGTCTCGTCCGGCACGATCTCGGCATAGGCCGCCGCGACATCGGGATGCGGGCGCACCGACCAGGTCTTTTCCAGCACGCGCGAGGCGTTGCGGTAATCCTTTTGCGCGACATAGCTGCGCGCGGCCAGCACCGCCGCCGGGATCAGGTCAGGGGATGCCTTGTTGGCCGAAATCGCGGCCTCTCGTGCGCTGATCGAATTGCCCTCGGCCAGGACCTCGCTGGCTTCCTGAAGCGCCAGAACGGCGTCGCGGCGGATATGCACGTCCTTGGGCAACTCGCCCTGCTTGCGCTTTTCCTTCAGCAACTGCCGCGCGCCCTTCCAGTCATGCTCGCGCATTTCCAGATCCAGCAGCGTGTCCTGCAATTCGCGGTGCCTGGGCTTCAGGGCATAGGCCTTTTGCGCCAGCAAAAGCGCGGTCGCGGTGTCGCCTTCGTCGATCTTCTGGCGCATCAACCCGCGGATGCCGACAAACCGCGTGCGGTCGTCCTCCAGCAGGGTGCGATAGACCTGGCCCGCCCGGGCCTTGTCCCCCGCCACCTCGGCCGCCTGGGCGGACAGAAGGTTGGTGATATGGGGCATGTTCAGGTATTTCTCGGCCTTGGCGGCCTTGTCCTGGGCCAGCTTGCCTTCGCCTGAGGCGACCGCCAGCATCCCCTCGCCCAGGGCGGCATAGCCCTTGCGTTCGCGCGACCGCGCGAAATAGCGGTCGATGGCGGTTTCGTCGCCCGCCAGGAACCGGATGAAGGCCAAAAACAGGCCCAGGGCCTTGAAGACCAGCCAGGCCAGGACCATCAGCACCAGCAGCGCCACGACCGCCTTGACGGGGGTCAGCGCGTATTCGGTGCCGGCATATTCCAGGCGCAGCATCTGCCCCGTTTCCGACAGGCGCATGGCGCCCAGGGAAACAAGCAGCACGACGGCAAAGAAGAACAGGATTTTCAACAGGGACAGCAGCATTGCCCGGACCTCAGTTTGCAGGGGCGGACAGGTCGGACAAAGCCGCCTGCGCATCGCGATAGGCGGTGGCCCCGGCCAGCCATTCGGCCATGGCGGTGGCGGTCTTGCCCGGTTCCGGCAGCGCCTCGATCTCTGTCACGGCATCGCCGATGCGGCCTTCCTCGACCGCCGCGTCGGCGCGCGACAGGATCGCATCGGGGTCCGTGCCCTCTTTCGGCTCGACCGAACGGGCGCCGGTCTGGGCGCGGATGAAGTTTCCGAACAGGCTGCCATTGCCCGCCGCGCTGTCCTGGCGCAGGGATGCGCGCAGGGCCGCCCGCGCCGCTTCCGGGAAGGACGCCTGCAGGCTGTCCAGGCTGGGAACCTCGCGCGTCAGCGCCTCGGGGGCCTCGATCCCCACGCCTTCCAGGGTCTGGCGCGCCTCGTCCGGGGTCACGCCCCGGTCAAGGGCGGCTTGCAGCGCGGCGACGGCGGCAACGGCTTCGGCCCGGCGGGTGGTTTCGGCGGCCGCTTCCTGCAACTGCTGCGCCTCGGCCTGGGCTGCGTTGATCTGGGCCTGCGCGGCCTGGGCTGCGGTCTGAAGCTGCTGCTCCAGCGTGTCGGCCTGCTCGGCCAGGGTCTGCACGCGCGCGGCAAGATCGGGGTCGATCTGCGGGCGGCTGGCAAGGTCCTGGATCTGCGCGGCCTGTGCCTCGACCTGCTCGCGCAGCGCGGCCTGGGCCTCGACCTGCTGGCGCAGCGCGGCCAGATCCTCGACCGTGGGCCCGGCGGGCGCGTCCGCAGCCGCGGGTGCCTGGGCCATTTCGGCGCGCAGGGCGTCGATCTGTTCCGCCGTCGCGGCCTGGGCGGCGGCCACAGCCTCGTTGCGGATGGCGGCGACGTCGATGTCGGGGGCCACCTGCGCGACAGCCTGGGTGTCGGGCTGTTCGGGCAGCCAGCCTGCGGGCAGGTGCGGCAGCGCCCAGATGGTCGCGGCCGATCCCAGCCCCGCGGCAACGACCCCGCCCAGGAACACGGGCCAGAAGCCGGTCTTCTGCACGGTCACCTTCTGCGACGGGGCAGCGGGCGGGACCGAGGCCGAAGCGGGGGTCGAGGCCGAGGCGGTCGCAGAGGCAGGGGCAATCGCCGAGACCGGGGCATCGCGCATGGCCGCTTCCGCCGGGGTATCAGCGGGCGCATCCTTGGCCTTGGCCTTTGTCTTGCGCGCGGCGGGGGGATGCTGGTCCGTCCCGTCGCCCAGCAGGGTGGATTCCACCGGCCTGATGTCGGTCGCTGCCCCCAGGGCGGCGGCAGGTTCGCCAGCGGCGATATCGGTCTGGGCGATGATGCCCGGTTCGGCCGGATTCTTCTTCGGCACCGGGGGTGGCGTGTCCTGCGCAGTCTCGGATGGGCTGGAGCTTCTGGTCTTGTTTGGCTTTTTCACGTCTTGTCCCCGTCTCGCGGCAGCAGCATAGCCGCGTCTGGCCCGCAGCCTAATGAGACCCGGGCCGCTTCTCAACCCGCCCTGCGCATCATTGTTCCGCCAAGGCCAGTCGGCGAATGGCCGCCACCATCGCCGCCGCCTCGGGCCGGTCGGCCACCTCGTGACCGGCGGAAGGCGCGTCCCATTGGGCCAAGGTTCCATGGCTGATCGCCACCGGCCACAGCGCAGCCCTTGCGCCCCGCGCGGCCTCCGAGGCAAGCCGGGCGCTGCGCGGCGAAAACAGCGGCAGCACCACGGGCGCGCGACCCGCCAGCAGCGCCCGCGCCCGGTCGGTCAAGGACAGGGCCTGCTGGTCATAGACGATCACCCCCGGCACCGGCAGGCGCTTGGCCAGGTGGCGGCCATGGGGATGGATCAGCGGCACGTCCGCCGCCTCGATCAGCGGGAAAAGGCCCTCGGCAAAGCCGTTGCCCTCGCGCACGTCGAACCCGGCCTCGCGCGCCACCTGCGCCGTGTGCGTGCCCACGCACAGCGCCAGCCGCCCGCGTCCCGGTCCTGCCGAAGGCACCGCATGGGCCGAGGTGAAGACCAGTCCCGGCGCCGCGTGCAAGGGCGCGCTGTCGTGATCCACGGCCCTGATTTCCTGCAGCGGAGAGATCACGGCGTCCCAGTCCGGCAGCATCGCCGCGAAACGCTGCGAATCTTGCAAGGGGCGTGTCAGCAGCAGGACAGGCCGCGCGGGACTGGACATTGGCAAACCCCATGACCGATGCTAGGGCCTAAGGCCTAAGCGTCATTCCCCCGCCCGGCAAGAGCATGGACGACACCCAGATTTTCCTTGGCATCGAGAGCAGTTGCGACGACACCGCCGCCGCCCTGGTGACGGGCGGCCGTCGGATCCTGTCCTCGGTGGTCCAGGGCCAGACGGCGCTTCATGCCGATTTCGGCGGCGTGGTGCCGGAAATCGCCGCCCGCGCCCATGCGGAACGGCTGGACCTGGCGGTGGAACAGGCGCTGTCCCAGGCTGGCGTCGCGTTGTCCGACGTCACGGCGGTCGCGGTCACAGCGGGGCCGGGGCTGATCGGCGGCGTCATGGCGGGCGTGATGTTCGCCAAGGGCATCGCTGCCGGGGCTGGCCTGCCGCTGGTGGGCGTGAACCATCTGGCGGGCCACGCCCTGACCCCGCGCCTGACGGACGGGATCGGCTTTCCCTATCTGATGCTGCTGGTGTCCGGCGGGCATTGCCAGTTCCTGCGCGTGGAGGGGCCCGAGGATTTCACCCGCCTTGGCGGCACCATCGACGACGCCCCGGGCGAGGCGTTCGACAAGCTGGCCAAGCTGCTGGCCCTGCCCCAACCGGGCGGACCTTCGGTCGAGGCCGAGGCCGCGACCGGCGATCCCGACCGCTTTGCCCTGCCGCGCCCGCTGCTGGACCGGCCGGGCTGCGACATGTCCTTCTCGGGGTTGAAGACCGCGGCCCTGCGCCTGCGCGACCAGTTGATCGCGGACCAGGGGGGATTGCGTCAGGGGGATCGGGCCGACCTTTGCGCCGCCTTCCAAGCTGCCGTGGCCGAGGTTCTGGCCGAAAAGTCCCGCCGCGCCCTGGCCGCGCATCCTGTCCCGGTGCTGGCCGTCGCGGGCGGCGTCGCCGCCAACCGCACCATCCGCGCAGCCCTTGAACGGGTCGCACAGGATGCAGGCGCCCGCTTCCTCGCCCCGCCCTTGGCGCTTTGCACCGACAATGGCGCGATGATCGCCTGGGCCGGGGCCGAGCGTTTCGCCCTGGGTCACCGCGACGGCATGGACCTGGCCGCCCGTCCCCGCTGGCCGCTGGACCGCAGCGCCGCGCCGATGCTGGGCGGCGGCAAGAAAGGGGCCAAGGCATGAGCATCGCGATCCTGGGCGCGGGCGCCTTTGGCACGGCGCTGGCGGTGGCGCTGTCGGCGAACGGCCCGGTGACGCTCTGGGCGCGGGACACAAGCTGGGGCCGCGACAATCCGCGCCTGCCGGGCGTGACGCTGCCGGACGCGATCCGCGTGACCGACGACCTGCCCATGGCGGCGCAATCGGGCACGCTGCTGCTGGCCCTGCCCGCGCAGGCGCTTGGCGGGTTTCTGTCCGATCATGCGGCGCTTCTGGACGGCAAGCACCTGGTCAGCACCGCCAAGGGCATCGACCTGCGCAAGCTGACCGGCCCATCCACCCTGCTGACGGAGGCCTGCCCTGCCGCCACGGTCGCCGTCCTGACCGGCCCGTCCTTCGCCGCCGATATCGCGCGCGGGCTGCCCACCGCCCTGACCCTGGCCTGCGCAGACGCAGCAGCGGGCAAGGCGCTGCAACACGACCTCTCCACGCCGGTTCTGCGGCTTTACCGCACCACGGACGTGACCGGCGCCGCACTGGGCGGGGCGCTGAAGAACGTCATCGCCATCGCGGCAGGCGTGGTCATCGGCGCGGGCCTGGGCGACAGCGCGCGGGCCGCCATCATCACCCGCGGCTTCGCCGAGATGACCCGCCTTTCCGCCCGGCTGGGCGCCCGCCCGGAAACGCTGACCGGGCTGTCGGGCCTGGGCGATCTGACGCTGACCTGCACCTCGGCGCAGTCGCGCAACTTCCGTTATGGCCAGGCGCTTGGCGCCCACCAGCCCTTCGACGCCGCCACCACCGTGGAAGGCGCGGCCACGGCTCGCGCCGTCGCCGCCCTGTCGCAGCGCATCGGCTGCGACATGCCCATCGCCGCCATGGTCGCGGCCCTTGCCGAAGGCCGGGTTTCCGTCGAAAACGCGGCCGAGATGCTGATGACCCGCCCCCTGAAGGAGGAATGATGCCCCTGTTCGCCGTGATCTGCCGGGACAAGCCCGGCGCCCTGCAAACCCGCCTCGACACGCGCGAGGCGCATCTGGGCTTCATCCGCGACAGCGGGATCGTGCGCATGGCCGGCCCCCTGATCGAGGATGGAGAGATGCGCGGATCGCTGCTGATCCTGGAAGCCGACGACCTGGCCGCCGCGCAGGACTGGGCCGCGAACGACCCCTACAAGGCGGCCGGGCTGTTTCACAGCGTCGATGTCATCGAATGGAAGAAGGTGATCGGCTGATGGCCTATTGGCTGTTCAAATCCGAACCCGATGTCTTCAGCTGGGACGACCTGGTTGCCAAGGGCGACGCGGGCGAGGAATGGGACGGGGTGCGCAACTATCAGGCCCGCAACTTCATGCGGGCCATGAAGGTTGGCGACCAGGGCCTGTTCTACCATTCCAACATCGGCAAGGAAGCCGTAGGCATCGTCGAGGTCATCGCCGAGGCCCATCCCGACAGCAAGGCGGACGATCCGAAATGGGAATGCGTGGACATCAAGGCCGTGAAGCCCCTGCCCCGGCCCCTTTCGCTGAATCAGGCCAAGCAGGAACCGGCGCTGAAGGACATGGTGCTGGTCAACAACTCGCGCCTGTCCGTCCAGCCGGTGGCGGAGGCGGAATGGGCGGCGATCCTGAAACTGTCGGGGCTGTGACGGCTGTTTCACCTTGGCCTGAATATCCCGGGGGGTCGTCGGTCGGTGCGCCATCGGTTCAAGAACCGGCCGGCGGCAGGCTGGCCCCCGGCTTGCCGCTTCAATCCACGGCGCCGCTGGTCTAAGGTCCGCGCCGAACCAACCAGGGGAAACCACCCATGAGCCAGCGTCTGCACCTTGTCTTCGGCGGCGAATTGATCGACCCGCAGGGCACCCAGTTCCGCAACACCGACGACATCCACATCGTCGGCATCTTCCCGAACTACCAGGCCGCCTATGACGCCTGGAAGGCCGAGGCGCAGCGGACCGTGGACAGCGCCCATACCCGCTATTTCATCGCCCATCTGCACCGTTTGCGGGACGAGGAAGCGGCCGCCAGCCCGACTGAGGAGCTGGACGTCAGGAACTGACCGGACGCCGGGGCGCGGGCGCATGTTCAGGGGAACCGGCATGGGCCAGCTTGGCCTTTGGTGGCAGCGTCGCCGGGTCGCGCCAGCCGACGCCCCCTTGCCGGAAATCCCGCAGGGTGCGGGCCCCCTGCTGCTGGTCCAGGTCGCCCTCGAAGCCCGTGCGGCATTCGCCCAGGTCCAGCGGCGCCTGATGCGCGGCAGGCCGGATCTGCGCATCCTGGACGCGGGCGATCCCGCACCCGCCGCGGCCGAGACGCTGATGCAGGCCGGTCCTGCCGCCCTGCTTCTGCTGGGGTCGGACCTGCCCGCCGCGCTGATCCAGGCGGCCGCCCGCCGCGACCTGCCCATCTTCCTGGCCGAAGGGCGCTTCGGGCCGGAAGACCTGGGCTGGGCGCTGCGGGCCAGCGCGCGCCGCGCCTTGCTGCGCCAGATGCGCGCGGTCCTTGTGACCGATCCGGCCAGCCATTCGGTCGTCCTGCGCATGGGCGTGGACCGCAGGCGCGCGACGATGACGGGGCCGGTCGCCGAAATCCGCGACCCCCTGCCCTGTTCCGAGGCCGAGCGCAGCACCCTGGCCCAGCTTCTGCGCGGCCGCCATGCCTGGCTTGCCGCATCCGTCCCCCCGGCCGAGGAACAGGCCGTGCTTGCCGCCCATCACGCGGCCCTTGCACAGTCGCACCGCGCCCTGCTGTTCATGGCCCCGCGCGACCCCGACCGCATTGACCCTCTGGCCGACGAGATCGAGGCCAGCGGCCTTGTCGTGGCGCGCCGGTCCATGGACGAGGATCCGACCGTCGAGGTCCAGGTCATGCTGACCGACGGCCCGACCGAGATGGGGCTGTGGTATCGCCTGGCGCCCGTCACCTATCTGGGGGGCACCCTGTCGGGCGATGACGCGGCCGCGCGCCACCCCTTCGAGCCCGCCGCCCTGGGATCGGCCATCGTTCACGGCCCCCATACGGAACGCCATGCGACCGAATGGCAGCAGCTTGGCGGCGCGGGCGCGGCGCGGCAGGTCAACTCGGCCGAGGATCTGGCAGCCGCCATCGCCGAATTGTCCCAGCCGGATCTGATCGCCACGCTGGCCAGCAACGCCTGGACGGTCAGCACCGGCGGGGCGGATGTGACCATGCGGATCTGCGCGCCCGTCCTGGACGCCATCGGAAAGGCCAAGCCATGAAACGCGCACCCGCCTTCTGGTATCAAGACCCGCCGACCTTGGCTGCGCGCCTGCTGTCGCCCCTGGGTGCGGCCTATGCGCGTGCCACCGCCCGGCGGCTGGCGGGCGGCGCGCGGGCGCGGGTGGGCGTGCCGGTGATCTGCGTGGGCAACCTGAATGCGGGCGGCACCGGCAAGACCCCCACCGTCATCCACCTGCAACAGGCGCTGCAGGCACGCGGCATCGCCGCCCATGTCGTGTCGCGCGGCTATGGCGGCAGCGCGGATGGTCCCCTGCGGGTGATCGAATCCCGCCACGAGGCCGCCCTGACGGGGGACGAGCCGCTGCTGATGGCGGCCTTCGGGCCGGTCTGGGTGGCCAAGGACCGGCTGGCGGGCGCAGGGGCGGCCGTTGCAGACGGCGCGCAGGCAATCATCCTGGACGACGGCTTCCAGGACCCGGCCCTAGCCCATGACCTGTCGCTGGTGGTCGTCGATGCCGCCAAGGGCTTCGGGAATGGCTTGTGCATTCCCGCCGGACCGTTGCGCGAACCCGTCGCCGGCGGTCTTGCGCGCGCCGACCTGCTGCTGTCCATCGGCCCGACGGATGCGCAGGCGCGCTTTGCCGTGCCCCCGAACGCACCCCCGAACGCCCCCCCGCATCTGCGCGGGCATCTGGCGCCCCTGCCGATGGGCATGGACTGGCAGGGCCATCGCGTCCTGGCCTTTGCGGGCATCGGCCACCCCGAAAAGTTCTTCGCCACGCTGACCGCGCTTGGCGCCGATCTGGTCCGGGCCGAGGCGCTGGAGGATCACCAGCCCTTCACCCCCGCCCTTCTGACGCGGCTGGAAACGGAATCGCGGCTGCTGGGCGCACAGCTTGTCACCACCGAAAAGGACGCGGCCCGCCTGCCCCGGTCCTTCCGGTCCAGGGTGATGACCCTGCCGGTGCGGCTGGCCATCGCGGATCCGGCGCCCCTGGACCAGGCGCTCGACCGGTTGTTTCCGCGCCCCTGATCTTTGCAATCGGGCGCACAATCCCGATATAGGGCGGGACGGGCCAGCGCGGCCCCAGGGAAAGGACAGGAATGTCGCAGAAGGCCATTCAGCGGCTCAGCTTCTATCTGCTGGTTCTGGTGACGCTTTATGCGTCCTTCGGGGCGGGGTAAGGGCATGGCGAAACGCTTTGGCGGGCGCCATTCGCCCGGCCTCGGACCGCAGGACGGCAACCGCAATCCCGTGCCCGCGGCGCCGATCCGGCATCCGCTGGCCGGGCGCCCCAAATACGTCACCTTCGCGGCCCTGCCCTTTCTGTTCGGCGCCTTCTTCCAGGAACCGGCGGGCATGGCCGGCAGCCTTGCGGCCTTCGGCGTGATCGCTAGCGCCATGTGGATGACCGGCGAAGGCCTGGCCGCCGAGGCCGCCTATCAGGTGCGCCGCGTCGCCCGGCGCCCCGCCATTCCGCGCAAGCTGTTCGGCAGCGTCATGACCGGACTTGGCCTGGGCCTGGGCATGGCCGAACCAGGCAGCCTGGCCGGGGCGGGCGTCGTCGGCGCGACCGGCATGGTGCTGCACTGGCTGGCCTTCGGCGCGGATCCCATGCGCGACAAGGGCATGTCGGGGTCCGAGGGTTTCCAGGGGGAACGCGCCCAGAAGATGATCGAGGACGCCGAGGCGCATCTGGCCCAGATGCGCGATGCGATCCGCCGCCTGAATGACCGCTGGCTGGAGGCGCGCGTGGACCGCTTCGCCGGGACGGTCGGCGACCTGTTCGACCGGGTGCGCAGCAATCCGGGCGATCTGTCCGCCGCCCGCCGCTATCTGGGCGTCTATCTGATGGGGGCCCGCGACGCGACGGTGAAGTTCGCGGACCTGTATCGCCAGACGAATGATCCGGCGACGCGGCTGTCCTACGAGACCTTCCTGGACGACCTGGAAAAGGACTTCAGCGCCAAGTCCCGCCGCCTGCTTGAAGGGGGAAAGACCGACCTGGAGATCGAGATCTCGGTCCTGCGGGAACGGTTGGCGCGCGAAGGCGTGCGGGCCAGCGAACCTGCGGCCCTTGACGCGCCGCAGACGGAAACCGCGCGATTTCTCGACGGGTTGCTGACCCCCGACCGGGACAAGGCGCGCTGATCCTCCGATGCCGCGTTTTGCGTTGAAGATCGAATACGACGGGCGTCCCTTTGCCGGATGGCAGGCGCAGGCCGACCAACCCTCGGTCCAGACCGCCGTCGAAGCCGCCCTTGCCCGTCTGGACGCCGGCTTCGCGGCAGGCGCGCGGATCGCGGCGGCGGGGCGCACGGATGCGGGCGTTCATGCCACCGCCCAGGTCGCCCATGCCGACCTGGCGCGCGACTGGGATCCTTTCCGGCTGGCCGAGGCGCTGAATTTCCACCTGAAGCCCGCCCCCGTCGCGGTCCTGGCGGCGACCCGCACGCCCGACGATTTCCATGCCCGCTTCTCAGCCGTCGAACGGCGCTATCTGTTCCGCCTGCAGGCCCGCCGCGCCCCAGCCACGCATGATCGCGGCCTGGCCTGGCAGGTGCTGAACCCGCTGGACGCGGATGCCATGCGCCAAGGGGCGGCCCATCTGGTGGGGCGGCACGATTTCACGACCTTCCGATCCTCGATCTGCCAAGCGGCCAGCCCGGTGAAGACCCTGGACGAGATCCGCATCGACGAGGTCGAGATCCCCCATGGGCGCGAATACCGTTTCCACCTGCGGGCGCGGTCCTTCCTGCACAACCAGGTCCGGTCCATCGTCGGAACCCTGGAACGGGTCGGCGCGGGATCCTGGTCGCCGGACCGCGTGGCCGACGCCTTGGCCGCCCGCGACCGCGCGGCTTGCGGACCGGTCTGCCCGCCGCATGGCCTTTATCTGTGCGGGGTCGGCTATCCGAAGGATCCGTTCGCGGCCTAGTGGGCTAGGATCGGCCCCGGCGGCGCGGGCGCTCGTCCCTGGAGGTCAGGACGATCTTCAGCGTGTTCCACATGATCCACAGGTCCAGCCGGATATCGCGGTGGCGCTGATAGATCAGGTCGATCTTCAGCTTCGCGGGCAGGCAGCGGCGGTAATAGGCAAGCTCGGTCGCCTCGGCGCTTGTGCAGCGGGCCAGGATGCGATCCTCGTGCCGGTGATAGATCAGGGTGGCAAGGCCCGTCACGCCGGGGCGGCTTTTCAGCACCTGCGAATAGACCGCCGGGAAGCGCTCGACATATTCGCGCAAGGGCGGCCGGGGGCCCACAAAGCTCATGTCGCCCTTGAGGATGTTGAACAGTTGCGGCAATTCGTCGATGCGGGTGCGCCGCAGGAAATGGCCCAGCGGGGTGATTCGCCAGTGCTTGTGCGCGCCAGTGGCACCGAAATCCTCGTTCTCGGGGATCATGGTGCGGAACTTCAGCTGCCGGAAGGGCTGGCCGNCCCATCGACCACGAACCAGGACATCTTCGGCGCAGCGAGCCGCGCCGAACCGGTCTTGTCCCAGTCATGGTGGATCGTCACGATGCCTGCCCTGCAACAATTAACTCTTTTCTGCCGGTAGCATACGACGGCACATATGGAAACCGCCCCCCGGGGCAATCCGCCGAATGACTTGCGCGACCATGGCAAAGGGGTCACTGTCTGCCCAAAGCGGCAATGCAAAGGCGATGATGCGGAAATTTCTTGTGATGCTGGACGACAGTCGGGAATGCCTGAACGCGATGCGTTTCGCGGCCATGCGGGCATCCAATTCCGGCGGCGCGGTGACGGTGCTTGCGGTCGTCCCCCCAAACGAGATCCAGCATGGCTTCGGCGTGGCCGAGGTGATGCGCGCCGAAGCCTATGAACGGATCGAGGCGCATTTCGAGGTTTTCGCCAAGTGGATGAGAATGCGTCCGAAAGTCGAACCGGAACTGGTCATCCGCGAGGGCGATCCGGCCGAACAGCTGCTGGCCTATCTGCACGAGGACCCCGAGGTCGGCATCGTCGCCATGGGGATGGGATCGGACCGGTCGGCCCAGAATCCGGTGCTGACGCGGCTGTTGCGCGACACCGCATCCCTGCCCTGTCCCATCACCATCGTTCCCGCCGACATATCCAAGGAACGGCTGGAGGCGATCACCTGATGCCGCCCGCTTGACCCGCAGGCCCCGCATCGCCATATCCCGTGCAAAGGAGCCTTGGCCAAAATGTTCATCCAGACCGAAACCACACCGAACCCTGCGACGTTGAAGTTCCTTCCCGGCGAAATCGTCCTGGAAAGCGGCACCGCCGACTTCCCCGACATGCAGGCCGGCGCGAAATCCCCCCTGGCGCGGCGCATCTTTGCCGTGGACGGCGTGACGGGCGTTTTCCTGGGCCGCGACTTCGTGACCGTGACAAAGGCCGACGACCACCCCTGGGATCACCTCAAGCCGTCGATCCTGGGCGCGATCATGGAGCATTTCCAGTCCGGCGCCCCCGCCATCGAAGGCGTGGCGGAACAGTCGGGCCATGCCAGCCATGACGGCCCCGATACCGAGATCGTCACCCAGATCAAGGAATTGCTGGACACCCGCGTCCGCCCGGCAGTGGCCCAGGACGGCGGCGACATCACCTTCCACGGCTTCGACCGGGGCATTGTCTATCTGCACATGCAGGGGGCCTGCGCGGGCTGCCCGTCGTCCACCCTGACGCTGAAGATGGGGATCGAGAACCTGCTGCGTCATTACATCCCCGAGGTGGTCGAGGTCCGGCCCGTTGCCTGACCCCATTGCCCTGGGCTTCGACACGTCGGCCGCGCATTGCGCGGCCGCTTTGCTGCGGGGCGACCGCGTGCTGGGCCAGGCCGCCGAGGAGATGACCAAGGGCCAGGCCGAACGGCTGTTTCCGCTGCTTGAAGGGCTTCTGGCCGATGCCGGGCTGTCCTGGCGCGACCTGGACGTGATCGGCGTGGGGATCGGGCCGGGCAATTTCACCGGCATCCGCATCGCCGTCGCGGCGGCGCGCGGGCTGGCACTGTCGCTGGGCATCCCGGCGGTCGGCGTCACGGCGACCGAAGCCGCCGCCTTCGGCTTGCCCCGCCCCTGCCGGGTGGTGCTGCCGCTGCGCGCGGGCCAGGTCGTCTGGCAGGATTTTGGCGGACCGGACTCCAGCCCCCGACAGGCCCAGGCCGACATGCTGCCGCCCGGCCCTGCACCCTTGATCGCCCCGATCCCGCCCGCGGTGGCGATCGCCCGCATTGCCCTGGAACGCCGCACAGGTCCCGGCCCGCGTCCCGCGCCGCTGTATCTGCGGCCCGCGGATGCCGCGCCGGCCCGCGACCCGGCCCCGCTGATCCTGCCGTGACCCCCGACGGGCTTGCCGCCCTGCACAGCCGCTGCTTCCTTCATCCCCGTCCATGGAGCGGCGCGGAATTCGCCGATCTGCTGGACAGCCCCCATGTCTTCCTGCTGACCCGGCCCAAGGGCTTCCTGCTGGGGCGCGCGGTCGCGGACGAAGCCGAACTGCTGACGCTGGCCGTCGCCCCCGAGGCCCGCCGCCAGGGGATCGCCCGCGATCTGGCGGCGGAATTTGCCGCGACGTCACAAGCCCGCGGCGCCACCCGCGCCTTCCTTGAGGTCGCGGCCGACAATGCCCCTGCGCAGGCGCTCTATCATGCCGCAGGCTGGAGGGAATCCGGGCGCAGACGGCGCTACTATGGCCCGGAACTGGACGCGATCGTGATGACCCTGGCCCTGGCGCCCGCCCAACAAGGCGGTTGACCGGCCGCAGTCGATACGCCCTAATCAGGCCATCTCGCAGGCGGCTTGAATCGCCTGCAAACAACAGGATGAGGTTTCCTTATGTCCCTGACGAAATCGCTGCTTGCGGGCGTGGCGCTGACGGCCCTGACGGGCACCGCAGCCCTGGCGGAACCGGCGCTGATCTTCGACCTTGGCGGCAAGTTCGACAAGTCCTTCAACGAAGCCGCCTTCAACGGCGCGCAACGCTGGGCCGAGGAAACCGGGGGCACCTACAAGGAACTGGAAATGCAGTCCGAGGCGCAGCGCGAACAGGCGCTTCGCCGCCTGGCCGAAACGGGCGCCAATCCCATCGTCATGACCGGCTTCGCCTTTGGCGACGTGCTGAACCAGGTGGCCCCGGACTATCCCGACACCCAGTTCGCCATCATCGACATGGTGGTGGAACAGCCCAACGTCCAGTCGATCGTCTTTACCGAGGAACAGGGCAGCTATCTGGCCGGGATCATGGCGGCGCAGGCGTCGAAATCCGGTACCGTGGGCTTCATCGGCGGCATGGACATCCCGCTGATCCACAAGTTCGAATGCGGCTTTGCCCAGGGCTTCAAGGCCGCCAAGCCCGACGGCCGCGTGCTGATCAACTATACCGGCACGACGCCCGCTGCCTGGAACGACCCGGTCAAGGGCGGAGAGCTTGCCAAGGCCCAGATCAGCCAGGGCGCCGACGTGATCTATGCAGCGGCCGGCGGCACGGGCATCGGCGTGCTGCAGGCGGCGGCGGACGGCGGCATCCTGTCGGTCGGGGTGGACAGCAACCAGAACCACCTGCATCCCGGCAAGGTGCTGACCTCGATGGTCAAGCGTGTGGACAATGCGGTCTATGACACCTTCACCAACGGCGTGGAACCGGGCGTCAAGGTCATGGACCTGAAGGCCGAGGGCGTGGACGTGGCCATCGACGACAACAACAAGCCCCTGGTGACCCCCGAGATGCAGGCCGCCGTGGACGAAGCCCGCGCCAAGATCGCCAGCGGGGAAATCACGGTCCACGACTACATGACCGACAACGCCTGCCCGGTCCAGTAACGTGGCGGCCATGACGCAGGCACAGGGGCGGCTGGAAACGGCCGCCCCTGCGGCGATTGAGTTGCGCGCCATCTCCAAGGCCTTCGGCCCCGTGCAGGCCAACCGCGACATCCACCTGCGTGTCGAACGCGGCACGATCCACGGCATCATCGGCGAAAACGGCGCGGGCAAGTCCACGCTGATGTCGATCCTTTACGGCTTCTACAAGCCCGACGCGGGCGAGATCCTGGTGGGCGGGCGGCCCCTGACCATCGCCGACAGCCAGACCGCGATCCGCGCGGGCATCGGCATGGTCTTCCAGCACTTCAAGCTGGTCCAGAACTTCACCGTGCTGGAAAACATCATCCTGGGGGCCGAGGACGGCCGCCTGCTGCGCCCGTCGCTGTCCAAGGCGCGCGGCGTGTTGCGGCGTCTGGCCCAGGAATACGAACTGAACGTCGATCCCGACGAAGTTGTCGAAAACCTGTCGGTCGGCCACCAGCAGCGGGTCGAGATCCTCAAGGCGCTGTATCGCCAGGCCGACATCCTGATCCTGGACGAACCCACGGGCGTGCTGACCCCGGCCGAGGCCGACCACCTGTTCCGCATCCTGGAAGGCCTGCGGGCCGAGGGCAAGACGATCATCCTGATCACCCACAAGCTGCGCGAGATCATGGAGATCACCGACACCGTCTCTGTCATGCGCCGGGGCGAGATGGTGGCATCCGTCAGGACCGCCGAAACCAGCCCCGAGCAGCTTGCCGAGTTGATGGTGGGGCGCAAGGTCCTGCTGAACGTGCAGAAGACCCCCGCCACCCCCGGCAAGCCCATCCTGGAGATCCGTGGCCTGCGCATGGCGGATGCGGCGGGCGTGGAACGGCTGCGCGGCATCGACCTGACCATCCGCGCGGGCGAGATCCTGGGCATCGCGGGCGTGTCGGGCAACGGCCAGACGCAGCTTCTGGAAATCCTTGGCGGTTATCCCGAAAAGGGCAGCACGCTTTCGGGCGAGATCCGCATGAACGGCGTGCCTTTGCCCGTGGCGGGCGCGGCCTGCAACGCCGCCGAACGCCGCCGCCAGGGACTGGGCCACATCCCCGAGGATCGCCAGGCCGAGGGGCTGATCATGGATTTCGCGGCTTGGGAGAACGTGGCCTTCGGATACCATGACGCACCGGAATACGGGCGCGGCCCGCTGATGGACCGCGACGCCATCCGCCGCGACGCCGAAGGCAAGATCGCCCGCTTCGACGTCCGCCCGCCCAGCTGCGACCTGGCCGCGCGCAACTTTTCCGGCGGCAACCAGCAGAAGATCGTCGTCGCCCGAGAGATCGAGCGCAACCCCGACCTGCTGCTGATCGGCCAGCCGACGCGCGGCGTGGACATCGGCGCGATCGAATTCATCCACAAGCGCATCGTGGAGTTGCGCGACGCGGGCAAGGCGATCCTGCTGGTGTCCGTGGAACTGGACGAGATCATGTCGCTGTCCGACCGCATCGCGGTGATGTTCGACGGCCGCATCATGGGTGAACGCCTGCCGGGCGACACCACGACCGGCGATCTGGGCCTGCTGATGGCAGGCGTGGACGCCGCCCCCCAGACCCAAGACCCTCCTTCCCGGGAACCCTGAATGACGCCTGCCCGAATTGCCTGCCTTGTTTCCCTTGCCCTGGCTGCCGGATGCAGCAGCGGCGCCATGCCCCGGATGCCCAAGATGGACATCTGGCCCGACGGCGATGCCCCCGACCGCCTGGTCATGGCCGCCGAGGCGCGCGCCCAGACCCGCGCCCGCAATCCCGACGGAAGTTGGGCGGTGGCCGATCCGGTCCGGGAATCGGATTACGAGAACGACTTCGCGGCCAATTGCGTGACCGCCGCGCAGGGCACCGCCTGCGCCGACCACGCCCCGGTCCAGATGCCTGCCGGCGCCGCAACCGCGCCCCAGGTCACGGGCCGCGTGGCCATCGCCTTCGCCACCCTTTCCGACGGCAGCCGCTGCACCGGCGAGGCGCGCCAAGGCGCCACCCGGGCCGAGGAGAACCTGCTGGCCGTGCGCGGCTTTCCCGGCGCGGGCGGCGCGGTTCCCCGTGCCCGCAGCCTGGCGCGCATGGCGGGCAATGGCGATGCGATCACCTGGGACCAGATCGCCGATCCGCGCGCCTTCCTGGCGCTGTGTTCCGGCATGAAAGGCTGAAGCCGATGGAAAAGATGCCGAAATGGGCCGATGTGTTGCTGACACCGCTGATCTCGCTGGTGCTGGCGATGGCGATTTCGGCGCTTGTGATCCTGGCCATCGGCGAAAGCCCGTGGGAGGCGCTGACCACGATGATCGACGGCGCGCTGGGGTCCAGCTATGGCTGGGGCTTCACGCTGTATTATGCGACGAACTTCATCTTCACCGGGCTTGCGGTGATGGTCGCCTATCACGCCAGCCTGTTCAACATCGGCGGCGAGGGTCAGGCGGCGATGGGGGGCCTGGGCGTGGCCCTGGTTCTGCTGTCGCTGCCCCTGCCGCATTGGGCGTTGGCCCTGCCCGCCGCCATGATCGGCGCGGCCCTGTTCGGCGCGGCCTGGGCGCTGATCCCCGCTTGGCTTCAGGCCAGGCGCGGCAGCCATATCGTCATCACCACGATCATGTTCAACTTCATCGCGGCCGCCGCGCTGAACTATATCCTGGTGAACCTGCTGCGCCCGGTGGGCAGCATGGACCCGGCCTCGGCCCGCTTTCCGAACGAAACCCACCTGCCCAAGCTGTCCGACATGGCGCTGTCGCTGGGCGTCGAATGGGGCAAGAACACCCCCGTCAACATCAGCTTCTTCGTCGCCGTCATCGCCTGCGTCCTGGTCTGGCTGCTGATCTGGCGCAGCCGCCTGGGCTTCGAGATCCGGGCCTTCGGCAAGTCCGAACCGGCGGCCCTTTACGCGGGCATCAACCCCGTCCGCATCACCGTCATCGCCATGCTGATTTCCGGCGGGCTGGCGGGCATGATGGCCATCAACAACGTGATGGGAGAGGCCGAGCGCCTGGTCCTGAACGCGGTCGAGGGCGCGGGCTTCATCGGCATCGCGGTGGCCCTGATGGGCCGAAACCACCCGCTGGGCGTGTTCCTGGCCGCGCTGCTGTTCGGGTTCCTGTATCAGGGCGGGGGTGAGCTTGCGCTCTGGACCTCGATCCCGCGCGAACTGATCATCGTGATCCAAGCGCTTGTGATCCTGTTCACGGGCGCCCTGGACAACATGGTGCGGGTGCCGCTGGAACGGATGTTCATGGCGATGCGGAAAAGGGGCGCGTGATGGATCTGAACACCGTCCTGCAAATCCTGGACAGCGCGGTGCGGCTGATGACGCCGCTGCTGCTGGCCTGCCTCGCCGGGCTTTATTCGGAACGCGCGGGCGTCTTCGACATCGGGCTGGAAGGCAAGATGCTGATGGCGGCGTTCAGCGCCGCCACCGTGGCCGCGCTGACCGGCAATGTCTGGCTGGGTGCCATGGCGGGCCTTCTGGGCGCGCTGATGCTGTCGGCGGTCCACGGCATCGCCTCGATCACCTTCCGGGGCAACCAGCTGATCTCGGGGGTGGCGATCAACTTCCTGGCCTCGGGCCTGACGGTGCTGCTGGGCCAGAAGATCTTCGGCCTTGGCGGGCGGACCCCCAGCCTGACGCCGGGGGCCGAGCTTGAGGCGCAGGTCGGTCCGTTCCGCGCCTGGCTGTCGGGGATCATGGGACCGGACACGGCGGGTTGGCTGACCACGACCCCGCGCATGACCGGGATCACCCTGCCCTTCGCCGAGACCTTGGGCAACGTCCCCGTCATCGGCCCGCTTTATGCCGAGGTGATCTCGGGCCATACGATTCTGGTCTATGTGGCCTTCCTGATGGTGCCGCTGACATGGTGGGTGCTGTATCGCACGCGCTTCGGCCTGCGACTGCGGGCGGTGGGGGAAAACCCCGCCTCGGTCGATACGGCGGGCGTGTCGGTGACGCGGCTGCGCTTTGCCGCCGTGGCGATCGCCGGGCTGCTTTGCGGGCTGGCGGGGGCCTATCTTGCCACCGGGCTGTCGGCGGGCTTCGTCAAGGAAATGACCGCGGGGCGCGGCTTCATCGCGCTTGCCGCGCTGATCTTCGCCAAGTGGCGGCCCTGGGGAGCGCTTGGGGCGACCTTCCTGTTCGGCCTGCTGGAGGCCGTCGCGAACCGCTATCCGAACCTGGACCTGGGCGTGATCACGGTGCCGTCGATGTTCATGAACGCCCTGCCCTATATCCTGACCGTGATCATCCTGGCGGGCTTCGTGGGCCGCGCCATCCCGCCCCGCGCCGGAGGAGAGCCCTATGTCAAAGAGCGTTGAGCTTGCCCGCCTGATCCGCGACCGCGCGGGCGACCAGCCGCCGGAATACGGGCTTATCCTGGGATCGGGCCTGGGGCATCTGTCGGGGACTGTGGATGGCGTGGCGATCCCCTATGACGACCTGCCGGGTTTTCCCCATGCGGGGGTGTCGGGCCATGTGCCGCAACTGGTGATCGGGCAGTTGGAAGGCCGCCGCGTCGCGGTCTTCGGCGGGCGGTCGCATTATTATGAATCCGGGCGGGCCGATGCGATGCGCCTGCCGCTGGAGGTGCTGGCCGCGCTCGGCTGCGACCGGCTGATCCTGACCAATGCCGCCGGGTCCCTGCGGCCCGACATCCCGCCGGGCGGGCTGATGCTGCTTGGCGACCACATCGCCTTTGCAGGAACCAACCCCCTGATCGGAGAGCCGACCGACGCCCGCTTTGTCCCCATGACCGATGCCCATGACGGGGCCATGCGCGCGGCCCTGTCGGCCGCCGCCGAAGCCGAGGGGATCGACCTGCCCGAGGGCGTCTATTGCTGGTTTTCCGGCCCCAGCTTCGAGACGCCGGCCGAGATCCGCGCCGCGCGGATCCTGGGCGCCGATGCCGTCGGCATGTCCACCGTGCCGGAAATCATCCTGGCCCGGTTCCTGGGCATGCGCTGCGCCGCCATTTCGGTCATCACCAACATGGGCGCGGGCCTGTCGGACGAATCCATCAGCCACGACCACACCAAGGCCATGGCCCCCCTGGGCGCCGCCAAGCTGGAACGGATATTGCGCCGTTTCCTGGGGGAAGCGCCCGCCGTTCAGGCGAGATAGCGCGCGAACCAGTCCAGCGTCCGCTGCCAGGCAAGTTCCGCGGCCGCCTGGTCATAGCGCGGCGTCGAATCATTGTGGAAGCCGTGGTTCACGCCGGGATAGACATGCGCCTCGAACACCTTGCCATGCTCGCGCAGCGCGGCCTCGTAGGCGGGCCAGCCTTCGTTGATGCGCTCGTCCAGTTCGGCAAAGTGCAGAAGCAGCGGCACCTGGATCTTCGGCACGTCCTCGACGGGCGCCTGACGTCCATAGAACGGGACCGAGGCGGCCAGTTCCGGGTAAGCCACCGCCAGGGCGTTGCAGACACCCCCGCCATAGCAGAAGCCGACCGCGCCGACCTTTCCCGTCGAATCCTCGTGCCCGACCAGGTGTTCGGCAGCGGCGAAGAAATCGTTCATCAGCTTTTCGGGATCGACCTGGGCCTGAAGCGCGCGGCCTTCCTCGTCATTGCCGGGATAGCCGCCGACCGATGACAGCCCGTCCGGCGCCAGGGCCAGATACCCGGCCTTGGCCAGCCGCCGCGCCACATCCTCGATGTAAGGGTTCAGGCCGCGGTTTTCGTGGATGACCAGCACGGCGGGCCAGGGACCGTCCCCGCCCGTGGGCCGCACCATGTAGCCGCGCACCTCTCCATGACCCTGGGGCGAGGGATAGGTCACATAGTCCGCAAGGATGGCGGGATCGTTGAAGCTGACCTGCTGGGCCAGGGCATAGTTCGGCCGCAGCATGTTCAGCAGCGCAAGCGCGGTGACGCCGCCCACGGCGAACTTGCCCGCCCGGTCTAGGAATTCGCGCTTGGTGATCAGCCCATGGGCATAGAAGTCGTAAAGCTCCAGCAATTCCTGCGGGAAATCCTTGGCGGTCATCCGGCTCATCGCATCCTCCTGGTGGGTTCGGCGCAAGCTTAATGCGGGATGGATCGAGGGCCGGATCACAAGACCGCGACACTGCCGGCACCTTCAGCGGATCGGAGCCATCTGGACCAGGGTTTCTTCCAGCCGTGCCGCCGCGCTGTCCAGATCATGCAGGTCATCCAGCGTGGCGACGGCCCTTTCCTGCGCCGCATAGCGCAGGCGGTGCTTTAGGTAGCGCGGATCGTAATGGTCGCAAAGCAGCCCCTGCGCCAGGCCGCGCCAGTCGCGGGCGGCAATGGCGGCCTGCCATGCCTCAATGCGTTCGGCCGGATGCAGGGGGGACAGCGCGGCCACGATCGCCTCGATCCGCGCGGGGTCGTCCACCATGTCCTCATAGGCGGCTGCGGTATAGGCGGCGCGGGCGGCGACCGGGACGTCCAGCCGCAGCCGGGGGGCTGCGCAGATGGCCTGCCACATGGACTTGGGCACCGTCAGGCGGCCGATGCGGCTGCTTTCGGCCTCGACCAGAACGGGGCGGGCGGGATCCAGGGCCTCCAGCGCCAGGGCCAGCCGCCCCTCGAACAGCTTCTGGCCGGGCTGGCCTTCGGGGTGGCCGCCGAACAGGCTGCCGCGATGGTTGGCAAGCCCTTCCAGGTCGATCACCTGCCAGCCGCGCGCGGCCAGCCGCAGCAGGATCGCGGTCTTGGCGCTGCCGGTGTTGCCGTCCAGGACGATCACGGGGGCGGGGACGGGCCGGTTCTGCACCCGGTCCACGACAAGGCCGCGCCAGGCCTTGTATCCGCCTTCGATCCGGTCCACGCGCCAGCCGATCTGCGACAGGATGGTGGCGAAGCTGCCCGACCGCTGCCCGCCGCGCCAGCAATAGACAAGCCCCCGCCAGCTTCCGTCCCGATCCGCCAGCGGCCCCGCGATATGGCGCGCGGCATTGGCCGCCACCAGGGCGCCGCCGATCTTGCGGGCGTCGAAGGGGGACACCTGCTTGTAGATCGTGCCGACCCTTGCCCGCTCGGCATCGTCCAGCACGGGCAGGTTGATCGCGCCGGGCAGGTGATCCTCGGCATATTCGGCGGGCGAACGGACGTCGATGATGTCGTCGAACCCCGCCAAGGCAGGGTCCGCAACCTGTGTCAGTCGCAGCGTCACGTCAATAGACGTAGACCGGCGCCCCGATCGGAACCTGGTCGTACAGCGCCATCACCGCCTCGTTGCGCATGCGCAGGCAGCCGTTCGACACCGCCCGGCCGATGGAATTCGGCTCGGTCGTGCCGTGGATGCGGATCGCGGTGTCCTGGCCCTTGTCGTTGTAGAGATACAGGGCCCGTGCCCCCAGCGGGTTCTGCGGGCCGCCGGGCATGCCGTTGGCCCATTTCGCGTATTGCTGGGGCTTGCGCTTGATCATGTCGGGCGTGGGCGTCCAGGACGGCCATTCGACCTTGCGGCCTACGGTCGCGCGGCCCTTCCAGACCAGTTCGGCCGTGCCCACGGCCACGCCGTAACGCACCGCCCGGCCCGGCGCGATGACGTGGTACAGGAAGAAGTCCTTGCTGACCACGACGATGCTGCCGACCTCGAAATCCTCGCGGATGGCGACCTCGGTCGGGGCATAGGGGTCGCGCGCTGCCTCCTGCGAGAAGGCCAGCGAGGGGGCGAAATAGGCGGCGGCCATCAGCGGCACGGCCAGCGACATCAGCTCACGGCGGTTCATGGTGATCCTGTGGGTCTCGTGTTCTTCTGCTCTGAAACGCAAGTAACAAGGGATTGGTGCCACTGGCAACTCACGTCGGCGTATCGGACGGGGAAAAACGGGCCTTGACCCCGGACCCTGCCGGCCACATCTGAAGATCCATGGCCGATCACCTGCGCCCTTGCCGTCATTCCCGGCGTCGCCCCCTGCGGCGGCCCGCGCATCTGTGCCGGGGCCGGGGCGACCGGGCCTGCCGCTGCCACCAGGATGCGCGCCCGGCCGTGGCCCGCCCCCTCTGCGCGCCGCGCCGTGACCCGCGTGCCCTGATCGCCGCGCAGTTTCCCTGGTGGGCGCCCCTGCGGCCGCAGGCGCCGCCCCGTTTCCTGAACCCGTCCCTTGGCACGCATTCAGGAAACACGCATCATGACCGTTCAATCATCTGACCTGCCCGTTCCGGGCGACCTGGTCACCACCCGCCTGTCCGTCGAGGGGATGAGTTGCGCCGCCTGTTCGGGCCGCGTCGCCCGTGCCCTGTCGGCCCGTCCCGGCGTCGCGGACGCGCAGGTCAACCTGCTGGCGGGCACCGCAAGCATCCGCCACGCTCCCACCCTGTCGCCCGCCGACCTGGCCGGGGTCGTGACCAAGCTGGGCTATCCGGCAACCGTTCCCCAAGACGTAGCGCCTGTCGCTAGGACCGACGAGGCCGCGACCCTGAAGCGCGCCTTCCTGACGGCGCTTGTCCTGACCCTGCCGGTCTTCGCGGCGGAAATGGGCGGCCATCTGGTTCTGGCCTTTCACCACTGGCTGCACGCACAAGTCGGCACCGCGCCGCTGAACTGGATGCAGATGATCCTGACTGCGCTTGTCCTGGCCGGTCCGGGGCGGCGGTTCTTCACCACCGGCATTCCCGCCCTGCTGCGCGGCGCGCCCGAGATGAACAGCCTTGTCGCGCTTGGATCCGGGGCGGCGTTCCTGTTCTCGGCCGTGGTGGTGCTGTTGCCGGGCCTGATCCCGCCCGCATCCCGGCACGTCTATTTCGAGGCTGCGGCGGTCATCGTCACCCTGATCCTGATGGGCCGCTGGCTTGAGGCCCGCGCCAAGGGCCAGGCCGGGGCCGCGATCCGCGCGCTGATCGAACTGGCCCCGGATCGCGCCACCATCCTGCGCGACGGCAGGCCCGTCCCCGTGGCGGTCGCCGATCTGTGGCCGGGCGACCTGGTGCTGCTGGCGCCCGGCGAACGGGTGGCCGTCGATGGCGTCGTCACCGAAGGCCGGGGCCATATCGACGAATCCATGCTGACGGGCGAACCCCTGCCCGTCGAGAAATCCCCCGGCGATCCGGTGACGGGCGGCACGGTGAACGGCACCGCCGCGCTGACCTATCGCGTCACGGCCACGGGCGCTGAAACCACGCTGTCGCGCATCGTCGCCATGGTCGAAGGCGCCCAGAACGCCCGCCTCCCCGTGCAGGCCCTGGTGGATCGCATCACCCGCGTCTTCGTGCCCGTGGTGATCGGGCTGGCGGCGCTGACCTTCGCGCTGTGGCTGGCCTTCGGTCCCGACCTGGCTCATGCGGTCGTTGCTGGGGTTGCCGTGCTGATCATCGCCTGCCCCTGCGCGATGGGGCTGGCCGTGCCGGTGTCCATCATGGTCGGCACCGGGCGCGGCGCGCAGCTGGGCGTGCTGTTCCGGCGGGGCGAGGCCCTGCAGCGCCTGTCGAACGCCCGGCTGATCGCCTTCGACAAGACCGGCACGCTGACGCGCGGGCGCCCGGAACTGGTCGCAATCCAGACCGACGGCATCGCCGAGGACGAAGCCCTGCGCCTTGCCGCCGCCGCCGAGGCGCGGTCCGAACACCCCCTGGGCGCGGCCATCGTCGCGGGCGCGGCCGCACGCGGGCTGGACCTGCCCCCGGCGGCCGATGTCCAAGCCACGGCCGGGCGCGGCCTGTCGGGCATGGTCGAGGGGCGCCGGTTGCTGATCGGCAACCTGCCTGCCCTGTCGGATGCCGGGATCGTCCCTGCCCCGGCCCTGTGCATGGCGGCCGAGGAAGCCGCCGCGCAAGGCGCGACCCCGGTCCACCTGGCCGTCGATGGCCGCCACGTCGCCAGCTTCGCCCTGGCCGATCCGGTCCGCGACACCGCACCCGGCATGATCGCCGCCCTGCACGGCATGGGGCTGAGGACGGCGATGCTGTCCGGCGACGTTCCCGCCACCGCAAGCGCCGTGGCGCGGCGGCTGGGGATCGACGACGTGCAGGCAAGCCTGATGCCCGGCGACAAGCTGGAGGCGATCCGCGCCATGGGGGCCGGGTCGGTCTTCGTGGGCGACGGGATCAACGACGCCCCGGCGCTTGCGGCTGCGGAAACCGGCATCGCCATCGGCTCTGGGACCAGCATCGCCATCGAATCGGCGGATCTGGTGCTGATGTCCGGCGATCTGACGGGGGTGCCGCGCGCCATCCGCCTGTCGCGGGCGGTGATGCGCAACATCCGGCAGAACCTGTTCTGGGCCTTCGCCTATAACACCGCGCTGATCCCCGTCGCCATGGGCGTGCTGGTGCCCTTCGGCGGGCCGCAGCTGTCGCCCATGCTGGGGGCCGGGGCCATGGCGCTGTCCTCGGTCTGCGTGGTGGGCAATGCCCTGCGCCTGCGGGGCGTGCGGTGATCGGGCGGCGGGGCGTCCTTGCCGGGGCGGGCGCGATGGCCCTGGCCGGGGCGGCCCCGCCGCGACCGCGCGTGCTGGCCTTCGGGGACAGCCTGTTCGCGGGCTATGGCCTGGCGCGGGGACAGGGGATGGTGCCCCAGTTGCAGGCCTGGCTTGACCGTGACGGAACGCCCGCGACGATCATCCCGGCCGCCTTGTCGGGGGACACGACCTATGGCGGGCGGATGCGCATCGGATTTTCGCTGCGCCGCCACCGCCCCGATGCGGTCATCGTGGAACTTGGCGGCAACGACATGCTGTTGGGCTGGTCCGCCGCGCGGGCCGAGGCGAACCTGGACGCGATCCTGACCCAGGCCGGGGCGGGCGGGCGCCCCCTGCTGCTGGTCGGCCTGAACCCCATTCCGGGCGAAGTCGGCTGGAGACAGGCTTGGCACGCGATCTGGCCACGCCTGGCCGACCGTCACGGCGCGGTGCTGCTGCCCAGCCTGTACGCCCCGCTTGCCGCCCTGCCGAAGGCTCGGCATCGCGACTATCTTTTGGCAGATGGCATCCATCCGAACGCGGCAGGCATCCGGTTGATGGCCGCCGCGCTTGGCCCGAAGGTCCGGCAGATGCTGAGGGGCTAGTGGCCCTTATGGCCGCCGTGGCCTTCCTCGGCGCGGTCGTTGTCCAAAGCGGCCTCGATGGGCCGGGTGCCGCAGTCACCGAAGTCCAGCGTCAGCGCGACGGTTTCGCCCTGGGCCAGGGGCTTGGTCAGCCCCATCAGCATCACATGGTCGCCGCCCCGCGCAAGGGCATGTTCGGTCCCTGCCGGGATGGCGATGCCGCCTTCCACCTTTTGCATCTTCATCACGCCGTCCACCTCGGCATGGGTGTGCAATTCGACCATTTCGGCCGCATCCGACGACACGCCCGTCAGGCGGCAGTCGGTGGCCCCGTGGTTTTCCACCACCATGAAGGCGGCGGCGGTCTTGGGATTGGTGCTGCGCACATAGGCGTCGCGGATCGTCAGCCCCTCATCGGCAAGTGCGGCTGCGGGGGAAAGGACCGCCAGGGCGGCCAGGGTCATGCGGATCATCTGTGTTGTCCTTCGTGTCAAACGGTTGTGGTTGCGGAAAACCGTGACACAGGAGGATCGCGCGCCGCAGGCCGAGGGGATTGCTGGTCCCGCAGGGGCAAGGCCGACAAGGACCGCGCAAGCGCACCGGGACTGCGCATGATCGGCCCATCCAGGGGCGCATCCGGCACTGCGGCCAGCAGCGCCAAGGCCATGTCGGGGCAGATCTGCGCGGACCGGGGCGCATCCGGGTGATCCACGACCACCACGCCATGCCCCGTGCAAAGCACGACCCGTTCGGCGCGGACGACTGTGCCGCGCGCCGCGCCAAGACCGATGCCGGTCAGGGCAAGGCACAGAATCAGCGCAAGATGGACCGGGTGTCGCATGGCAGGACCATCAGCCAAGAGGCGGGCGAAGGCAACCGACATGCAAAAGCCCCGCCGTGGAAACGACGGGGCATAATGCCGCAGTCAGTGGCCTGATCAGGCCTGGGGCGCGTCGGCCTTGGCGATCTCGCGCTTGATCTTCAGAGCGCGGTCCGACAGTTCGGCATCCTTCGCCTTGGCCAGGAAGGCGTCCAGGCCACCCCGGTGATCGACCGAACGCAGCGCCGCGGCCGAGATGCGCAGCGAATAGCTGCGGCCGAGGGCATCGGACATCAACGTGACCTCGTTCAGGTTCGGCAGGAACCGGCGACGGGTCTTGTTGTTGGCGTGGCTGACATTGTTGCCGGTCATCGGGCCTTTGCCGGTCAGTTCGCAGACGCGCGACATGGTGTTGATCCTTCGTCTTTGCTATGCGGGCGGTCCCGGCGGGGGGTTCCGGCCCAAAGTGAAAGGGCGCCGCGAGGCAGCGCCCGGAATTCCGTTTGCGCGTCCCTAATGGAACCCGCGCGGGCCGTCAACCCGAATCAGGCATAGCCGCGTTCGATCGCGATCAGCTTTTCCTTGCGCCACAGCCCGCCCGCATAGCCGGTCAGCGTGCCATCCGCGCCGATCACCCGGTGGCAGGGCACGACCAGGGCGATGCGGTTCGTGGCATTGGCCCGCGCCACCGCGCGCATGGCCGTGGGCCGCCCGATGGCCGCCGCAAGCTGGGCATAGCTGCGGGTCTGACCGGCGGGAATGTCCTGCAAGGCGCGCCAGACGACCTGCTGGAAGGGGGTGCCATGCAGCGTCACCGGCACGTCCAGCCGCGGCCCCTGCCCCGCGAAGTAATCGGCCAGTTGCGATTCCGTCAGGTCATGGACCGGCGTGCGCCCAAGGCCGACCCGGCCGCCGACATGGGCCGACAGGCGGCGCAATCCATCGGGCAGGGCCTTGCGGTCGATGAATTCCAGAAGGTGCAGCGCGCTGTCATCCGCGATGGCGATCATGCCGCCCAGGGGCGTGTCGATCCAGTCGGCCAGCAGGTCCGACCCCTGCCGCAACTGGTGCGGCGCATGGCCGAACAGCCGCGCGAAGGCCGCCCGGAACCCCGAGGCCGAATCGAATCCCGCGTCCAGTTGCGCCTCGATCATCGCCGATCCTTTCGCCAGGCTGGACATGCCGCTGCGCAGCCGTGCCGCGCGGGCCATTCCCAGGAAGCTTTGTCCGAAATGCCGCTTGAAGGCCCGCCGCACGGTCGAAGGGTCATGCCCAAGCGCCAGCAGGTCCCCCTCGGACCAGCGGTGGCCGGGGCGTTCCTCCAGCCGGGCCAGCAGGTCGCGCACCAGCGGATCGCCTTCGGCGGTGGCGCCAGCGGGATGACAGCGCAGGCAGGGGCGAAAACCGGCGGCCTGCGCATCCTTCGCGGATGCGAACCAGCGGCAGTTCCGGGCCAGCGGCTTGCGGGCCGGACAGGTGAGGCGGCAGAAGATGCCAGTGGTGGCGACGCCCACCAGGGCGCGCCCTTCCCAGGCAGGGTCTCGCGCCACAAGCGCGGCATAAAGCGTGTCGTGATCAGGCAGGCCCAGCATGTCGTTCACCCTCTCCATGCCTTCGATCCTAGCCGATTCGCGGGGCCGCACGGGCCGCGAAATCGGGCGTCTATTTCTGCGCGGCCAGCCAATCCAGCATGTCCTGCGCGGCTTCGGCGGGAACGGCATCGCCATGGGCCACGGCATCGCCCAACTGCATCAGCCGGTCCCGCGCGGCAGGGGTTTCCAGCCGCGCCAGCAGGCCCGCACGCACATCGGCCAGGAACCAGTGCCGCGCCTGCTCGGCCCGGTTGGCCGCGAAATGGCCCTGCACGCGCCGCCATTCGGTCAAGGCCCGCATCTCGGACCAGGCCTTTTCCAAGCCGTCGCCGGTCGCGGCGGATACCGGCAGCGCTTTGGGAAAGCCCTGGGGATCCTGTGGGCGCTTGCGCAGCAGGCGCAGCGCGCCCGCGTAATCCGCGACCGTGCGGCGCGCGGTGCCCAGCAACTCGCCATCGGCCTTGTTGACCAGGATCAGGTCAGCCATCTCCATGATGCCGCGCTTGACGCCCTGCAATTCGTCGCCACCCGCCGGGGCCAGCAGCAGGACGAACAGGTCGCACATCTCGGCCACAAGGGTTTCGGACTGGCCGACGCCGACCGTTTCGATCAGCACCACGTCGTAACCCGCCGCCTCGCACAGGCGGATCGCCTCTCGCGTGCGGCGCGCCACGCCGCCAAGCTGGGCGTTGGACGGCGTGGGACGGATGAAGGCCATGGGATTGCGCGCCAGCGTCTCCATCCGGGTCTTGTCGCCCAGGATGGACCCGCCGGACCGCGCGGAACTTGGATCGACCGCAAGGACCGCGACGCGCAGGCCCTGTTCTGTCAGCATCGTCCCGAAGGCCTCGATGAAGGTGGACTTGCCGACGCCGGGCGTGCCGGACAGCCCGATCCGCAGCGCCTGGCCGTCGGGCAGATCCGCCAGCAACGCCACTGCGCGGGCGCGGTGATCGGGGCGCGTCGATTCGATCAGCGTGATCGCCCGCGACAGGGCGCGCCGGTCCTTGGCGACCAGGGGTTCCAGAAGCTCGTCCATGGTCAAGGGATAGGGGGCGGCGATGCGATTGCCAAGCCACCGCCGCCATCCGATAATGCCGCCATGATCCGTTTCCTTGCCGCCCTTGCCCTGATGACCCTGCCCGCCGCGGCCGACCCCCTGCGCCTGCTGATGGTCGAGAAGGACGGCTGCATCTATTGCCAGGCCTGGGACCGCAATATCGGGCCGGGCTATGCGGCCTCCGACGCGGGCCGCGCGGCGCCGCTGATGCGCGTGGACATCCATGGCCCCTATCCCGACGGGCTGGCCCTGGCGCGGCGTCCCTTTGTCACGCCGACCTTTATCCTGCTGGAGAACGGGTCCGAGGTCGGGCGGCTGGAAGGCCACATGACGGCGGACCAGTTCTATCCGGCATTGTCGGACCTCCTGACGCAGGCAGGCCGCAGCTAGCGCGCAAAATGCCGCGCCGGGCTTCCGCAAGGGGCCTGCATCGGCTAGGGACCCGGCAACGCTTCCAGCCTACGGTGACGATCATGCATGACATCCGTGCCATCCGGGAAAACCCCGCAGCCTTCGACGCCGCCCTGTCGCGGCGCGGGTTGTCGCCCATGTCGGATCGCATCCTGTCGCTGGACGCCGATCGCCGCGCCCGCATCGTCGCGGCCGAAACCGCCCAGGCCGACCAGAACCGCGCCAGCAAGGACGTGGGCGCCGCCAAGGCGCGCGGCGACAATGCCGAATTCGAACACCTGCGCGCCATGATCGCCGAAAAGAAGGCCGACGTGACCCGGATGCAGGCCGAGGCGTCCCTGCTGGACGGCCGGTTGCGCGAATTGCTGATGGAGATCCCGAACCTGCCGCTGGACAGCGTCCCGGAAGGTCGCGACGAAAACGACAACGTGGAACTGCGCCGCTGGGGCAGCCCCCGCGCCTTCGACTTCACCCCCGTCGAGCATTTCGAGATCGCGGGCGTCAAGCCGGGCATGGACTTCGAGACCGCCGCCAAGCTGTCGGGCAGCCGCTTCGTCGTGCTGAAAGGCGGGGTCGCGCGCATCCACCGCGCGCTTGCCCAGTTCATGCTGGACCTGCATGTCACCAAGCACGACCTTCAGGAAACCTGGGCCCCCGTCCTGGTGCTGGAGGAGATGATGGTCGGCACCGGCCAGCTGCCCAAGTTCGGCGAGGACAGCTATCTGACGCGAGAGGGTTACTGGCTGATCCCCACGTCCGAGGTGACGCTGACCAATACCGTCAACGGCGATCTGGTCGATCATGCAAGCCTGCCCCGCCGCATGGTGGCCCACAGCCAATGCTTCCGGTCCGAGGCCGGCAGCGCGGGCCGCGACACCACGGGGATGCTGCGCCAGCACCAGTTCGAGAAGGTCGAGATGGTGTCCATCACCGACGCCGATACGGGCGTGGCGGAACACGACCGCATGACCCGCTGCGCCGAGGCCGTGCTGGAAGCCCTTGAACTGCCCTATCGCACCATCGTGCTTTGCACCGGCGATATGGGCTTCGGGGCGCGGATCACCCATGACCTGGAGGTCTGGCTGCCCGGCCAGGACAAGTATCGAGAGATCAGCAGCGTCAGTTACTGCGGCGATTTCCAGGCGCGGCGGATGAACGCGCGCTATCGGTCGGACAAGACCGGCAAGCCGGAATTCGTCCACACGCTGAACGGGTCCGGCCTGGCCGTGGGCCGCGCGCTGATCGCGGTGCTGGAAAACGGCCAGCAGGCCGACGGATCGGTCGTCCTGCCCGCCGCACTGCATCCCTATCTGGGCGGCGCGACGACCCTGGCCGCCGACGGCAGGCTGGGCTGATTAACCAACTTTCGGTCCAGCCCAGAAACTGCCCGCCGGTTGCCGCGTTGTCCTGCATGGCACGCGCGGCGGACATTCTTTACCTGGGATCGGTGACAGTGTTCGTCGCCAGCGGCTTGCTGCTGGCGACCTTGGGCCGCCCCGCCCTGCAGATCGCCGCGCCTACGCTGTCGCAGGGGCTGGGCTATGATGCCTTCGGGGGCCATGCGCCGGTTCCGGTCGCGACATTGCCGCAGCTTTATGTCCAGCCGCAGACCCCGCTGATGTGGGCCTTGCTGATCGCGTTGTGGTCGCTTTTGCTGCTGGACGGGGTCGGGCAATATCTTGATCCGTCCGACCACGGTCCCCATCCCGCCTGGCATCCCCTGACCTTGGCCCTGGCTGTGGGCGCGGCCTGGCCCTGGCTGGTCGATCTGCACAAGCCGCTGGCCACGCTTGGCGCGCTGCTGATGCTGACGGCGGCCCTGTCCGGGGCGATCCGCGCAAAGGGCCAGCGCCGCCCCGCCTTGGGCTTCCTGGCAGGGTGGAGCGTTGCGCTTGGCACCGGCACCGTCGCCACGCTGATCGGCGTGCCGCTTGAACTGACCACGCCGCAGACGGCGATCCTGGCAATCCTGCCCGGCGCGGTCATCGGCATGATCGCCCAGGAACGCCTGGGCCGCGCACTGGGATTTTCGCTGGCGATCATCTGGGCCTTCTGCGCCGTCGCCATTTCCACGATGGGCAGCAATCCCGGCGTCGCCCTGGCGGCGATCATCGGGATATCGGGAATGGGGGTCGTGCTGGTGCGGGCCGCGACCTAGGCGCCCTTCGGCTTCTGCCGGTTCTTGTGCTTGGACAGGGCACCGGACTGGCTGATCTTGTTGGCCTTTTCCTTGTAGGGATTGTCGGTCCCCTGGTCGCGGAAAAACAGCCGGATCGGCGTGCCGGGCATGTCGAAGTCCTGCCGCAGCCCATTCACCAGATAGCGCTGATAGCTGTCGGGCAGCTTGTCCGTATGGGTCGCCTTGACCACGAAGGCCGGCGGCCGGGTCTTCACCTGGGTCATGTAGCGCAGCCGGATCCGGCGGCCGCCCGGCGCGGGGGGCGGGTGGCTTTCGGTCATCGCGCCCAGCCACTGGTTCAGCCGCGCGGTCGAGATGCGGCGGTTCCAGACCTCGTGCGCCTTCAGGATCGCGGCGTGCAGCCGGTCCAGGCCCTTGCCGGTGCGCGCGGATACCGTGACCAGCGGCGCGCCCTTCAACTGCGGCAGCAGCTTTTCGAAATTCGCGCGAAGCTCGTTCAGCTTGTGGGGCTTGTCGTCTTCCAGATCCCACTTGTTCGCGGCGATCACGACGGCCCGGCCCTCGGTTTCGGCGAAATCGGCGATGCGCAGATCCTGCTGCTCGAAGGGGATGGCCACATCCAGCAAGACCACCACGACCTCGGCAAAGCGCACGGCGCGCAGGCCGTCGGCCACGGAAAGTTTTTCTACCTTGTCCGTCACCTTGGCGCGCTTGCGCATCCCCGCCGTGTCGAAGATGCGCATGGGCGTGCCCATGAAGGTGGTCGCCACGCTGATCGAATCGCGGGTGATCCCGGCTTCGGGACCGGTCAGCAACCGGTCCTCGCCGATAATCTTGTTGATCAGGGTGGACTTGCCCGCATTGGGCCGTCCGATCACCGCCAGTTGCAGCGGGCGCGCGGCGGACGGGCGCCAATCCTCGGCGCCTTCGCCGGTCTCGGCATCCTCGTCCGAAATGTCGATGTAGGTTTCGGCGGCCACCGGGGCGGGACGCTCGGCCTCGATCTGGTCTGACAGCGGGACCAAGGCGCGATAAAGATCGTCCATCCCTTCGCCATGTTCGGCGCTGATCCGCAGCGGCTCGCCCAGGCCCAGGCCGTAAGCCTCCATCGCGCCGGATTCGCCCGCCCGACCCTCGGCCTTGTTGGCGGCGACGATGACGTGCTTCGCGCGACGGCGCAGGATCTCGGCGAAATATTCGTCGGCGGCAGTCACGCCCACGCGGGCGTCGATCACGAACAGGCAGATGTCTGCCTCGTCCACCGCGCGTTCGGTCAGGCGGCGCATCCGGCCCTGCAGGCTGTCATCCTCGGCCATTTCCAGGCCGGCGCTGTCGATCACGACAAAGCGCAGGTCCCCCAGCCGCGCCGCGCCCTCGCGCAGGTCGCGGGTGACGCCCGGCTGGTCATCGACCAGGGCCAGCTTCTTGCCGACAAGACGGTTGAACAGGGTCGATTTGCCGACATTGGGCCGACCGACGATGGCGAGTGTGAATGTCATCTGAATGCGTGCAATTGGCCCGCGCGCGAGACGACATAGATCGTCTGGCCCGCAACGGCAGGGGCGGTGGCGGCACCACCGGGGATCTGCGCCTGTCCCACCAGGCCGCCGGAATTGGGGTCGAACACACGCATCACGCCGTCCGAGGAGACGACGAACAGGCGGCCACCGGCCAGGACCGGGCCGAAATGCGCGTGGATGCGGTCCTGCTTGCGGACGCGCTCGGTCGTGTAATAGGGCATGGGGACGCGCCAGATCACGCCGCCGGTCGCGGCGTCCAGCCGGATCAGCTCGGCCTGGTCGTTGACGGCAAAGACCGACCCGCCCGCCACGACGACCGGGCTGTTGGCCCCGTCTCGCGCCGACCAGGCCTCGATCCCGCTGTCCAGTTCGACCGCGCTGATGCGCCCCGACGATGTTCCGCCATAGACGATGTTGCCGGAAATCACCGGATCGCCGGTCACGTCGCGGATATTGGCGATGGCGCGGCCGATCCGCATGCCGCCGATCTGCGCGGTCCACAGCGTCGCGCCGGTTTCCCGGTCCGCCGCCAGAAGCTGCCCGGATGCAAAGGGGAAGATCACCGTATTGCCCTGGATCGCGGGCACCGAGACGCCCATCACGCCCGCGGTCGAGGGCGTGCCCGAGGTCTGCCACAGCACCTTGCCGTCGGCGGCGCGCACCGCCCAGCCGATGTCGTTGCGGCCCAGCACATAGACGACGCCGTTCTGCACCGCCGGGCCGCCGCCGATCGGCGCATCGACCCGCTGGCGCCACAGCACCCGGCCGGATGCCGCGTCAAGCGCGACCAGTTCGCCAAAGCCGCTGGTGGCATAGACGCGCCCGCCTTCATAGGCGAGGCCGCCGCCCGACACGCTGTCGCGCGTTTCCAGCGCGGGCGCGATGTCGCTGGTCCAGGCCGTCGCGCCGCCGGTCGTGGTCGCGGTCACGCGCGTGCGGCTGTCCAGCGTGAAGACTAGGCCGCCGCCGACCACCGGATCGGCGCTGATGCGGTGGCGCTTGCCGCTGCCCTGGCCGATATCGGCGGTCCAGATGCGGGTCTTGCCCTGACCCACGGCCAGGTGGCCCGGCTGGTGGGCGGCATTGCCCGCGCGATGGGTCCATTCGCCATTCGTCACCGGCGCCGCCAGCCGCAGCGCGGTCGAGGTGACGGGCGCCGGGCCTTCGATGGCCGGCCCGTCGGGCGAGGTGACGGCCAGCGGGTCCAGCCGCTGCCCCGGCAGGATCGTGTCCCGTTCGCCGCAGGCTTGCAGGCCAAGGGCGGCCGCCAGGGCCAGGGTCAGTCGCAGCGTGGCGGTCATTCCTCGCCTCTCCCTCGTATCGTTCGGTTGCCCGCTGGATCAGCCCGCGGGCATGTTTTCAGATGGTTCCGGCTCGACGCCAAGGGCGATCATCATCTCGGACAGGCGCAGGCGCAAGGCCTCGGTCATGCCGTCCTTTTGCTGGATCTGGCGGATCAGGTTCACGGCATCTTCCGTCCGGCCGGCACCGATCAGCGCAACCGCCTTCTGTTCCAGCGCCAAGAGTTCAAAGGGCGCGCCCGCGCGCGACAGCCGGGACAGGATTTCGTCGCGCTGCGCGGGATCCATCGTCTCGCCTTGCAGCATCACCAGCTTCAATTCGGCCAGGTCGTGCAGCACCGTGCCGGCCGCGGTGTCGCCTGCCACGTCGCGCAGGGCAGCGGCCGCCGCATCGTCGCCGTCGTTTTCGGACCATTCCGAAGCCGCCAGAAGCGCCGCCAGCACCCGGCGGGATTCAGCGCCCTGCGGATCGACGGCCATGATCGCCGCCGGATCGTCGCCCGCCTGGGCCGCCACGATCGCATCGCCCCAGGCCCGCGCCTCGGCTTCCGCGCGCGACTGGCTGTATTCGCGCCAGATCACGCCCGCGACGATGCCCAGGATCAGCAGGCCCGCGACCCAGCCCCAGCGGCGAAACAGCCGGAACAGGCGCTCGCGGCGCAGATCCTCGAACACCTCGTCGATGAAGTTGTCGTTCTGATTGGCCATCCTTGCCTTCCGCAACCGTCTTGCGCCCTGTCTTATACCGGCACGCGGCGGAAAGCCAATGCCGCGCCGATCACAAGAAAAAACCCGGCGGAACGGATCCGCCGGGCCTTTTGCCGATGGGGCAAGGATCACATGCGCGAGGCGACGTTTTCCCAGTTCACCAGGTTCGACAGGAAGTTTTCCAGGTATTTCGGACGCGCGTTGCGGAAATCGATGTAATAGCTGTGTTCCCACACGTCGCAGCCCAGAAGCGCCGTCTGGCCGTGGCACAGGGGATTCACGCCGTTTTCCGTCTTGGTCACTTCCAGCCCGCCGTCGGCGTTCTTGACCAGCCACACCCAGCCCGAGCCGAACTGGCCCACGCCGCCTTTGGTGAACTTCTTCTTGAAATCATCGACCGAGCCGAAGGATTCGGTGATCGCCCGTTCCAGTTCCGACGGCATGGCGCCCGGCTTCGGCGTCATCATTTCCCAGAACTGCGCGTGGTTCCAATGCTGGCTGGCATTGTTGAAGATGCCGTTCTGGGCGACCGCGCCCTTCTGGTAGGTGCCCTTGACGATGTCCTCCAGCGACTTGCCGTCCCATTCGGTGCCGGCCACCAGTTCGTTCAGCTTGTCCACATAGGCCTTGTGGTGCTTGTCGTGGTGGTATTCCAGCGTTTCCCTGGACATGCCGCCTTCGGCCAGTGCATCATGCGCATAGGGAAGATCGGGAAGCGTGAAAGCCATTTTCTGTCCTTTCAGAATGGGTTGAGCCTTGGTCGGGCGCACGGTCCCGCATTCGCGGGTCAAACGCAAGGGGTGCGGGCCGGGTTCCTAGCGCGGGGCCAGCCCACTGCCGGGAATGGCCGCGTTCTCAAGGATCAGGCGCAGGTAATCCGCCGTGGACCGGAACCCGATCAGCCGGAAACCGCCGGGGATGCGCCACAGCGCCGCCGCCGTCTGGGCTGCGCGGCTTCGCCGCAATCCGTCGGGCGGCAGGTCGTCTAGATCGACCGGCATCAGCTTGGCGATCACGTCGTCCGCATGAGGGCCGGTCACGTCGAAGACCGCGCGGGCGTCCGACACATCGACGACAAGCGCATGTTCAGAAGCCAGGGCGTCGGTCAGCGCCGCAATCGCGTCGGCCAGTTCCGCAGCAGGCAGGATCAGCAGCAATTCATCGGGCGACATCCAGCCAAGCGACCGGCTGCCATCGGTCACGATGCGGGTCTGTCCGGGGATTGCCAGGCCCGCAGCCTCGGCAATCGCGTCGCCGGCGTGGTCCAGGTCGGCGCGGATCGTGACCATTCCCAGCCCGGTGACACGGGCGATGTCTGCAAGCGCCTCAGCCATTCAGACGGGTTCCTTCCTTGTCGTAGAAGACCGGATCGACGATCCGCGCCTTCATCACCTCGCCCGATGGCAGGGGAAATTCCAGCACCTGCCCCATCCGCGCCGGGCCGTGGCGCACCAGCCCCATGGCGATGGGGCGGTCCAGCGTCGGCGAATGATAGGAGGAGGTGACGCGCCCCTGCGTCTTGCGTTGCCCGTTGGCGTTCACGCCCGGTTCCACCGCATAGGCGCCGTCGGGCAAGACGCGGCCATCCAGGCTTTCCAGACCCACCAGTTGCCAGCGGCTGCCGTCCTTCATGAAGCTGCGGGCCTGCGCGCGCTTGCCGATATAGTCCGGCTTCTTCTTCGAGATCGCCCAGTGCAGCCCCAGATCCTGCGGGATCACCGTGCCGTCGGTTTCATCCCCGATCATGATGAATCCCTTTTCGGCGCGCATGACATGCATCGCCTCGGTGCCATAGGGGGTGATGTCCAGGTCGCGGCCCTCGGCGTGCAACCGTTCCCACAGTTCCAGCCCGCGGCCCGCGGGCACGGCGATCTCGTAGGACAGCTCGCCCGAGAAGCTGATGCGATAGATGCGCGCGGGGATGCCCGCCAGTGCGCCCTCGGCCCATTGCATGAAGGGCAAGGCGTCCTGCGACAGGTCGATGGTGCCCGGCAGGCGCTGCAGCAATTCGCGCGCCCTGGGTCCGGCGACGGCGATCTGGGCATATTGCTCGGTCAGGTTGGCGGTATAAACCTGCCAGTCCCACCATTCGCATTGCAGCCAGTCCTCCATGTGCCCGTGGATGCGGTCGGCCCCGCCGGTGGTGGTGTGGCACAGCCAGGTATCGGTGGACAGGCGCGCCACCACCCCGTCATCCATCAGGAAGCCGTTCTCGTTGCACATCAACCCATAGCGGCATTTGCCGACCGGCAGCGTGGACATCATGTTGGTGTACATCATGTCCAGGAACCGGCCGGCATCCGGCCCCTTGACCACGATCTTGCCCAGGGTCGAGGCGTCCAGCGTGCCCACGCCGTTGCGCACCGCAAGGATTTCCCGGTTGACGGCGCCATGCCGGTCCTCGCCCGCGCGGGGATAGCTGTAGGGGCGGCGCCAATGGCCCACGGGTTCGAAGGACGCGCCGTGGCTGGCGTGCCAGTCGTGCATCGGCGTCTTGCGCAGGGGCTGGAAGGCCTCGCCCCGCGCCTCGGCCGCGATGGTGCCAAGGGTCAGGGGCGTATAGGGCGGGCGGAAGGTGGTGGTGCCGGTGGCTTCCAGCGGCTGGTTCAGCGCCTTCGACAGCACCGCCAGACCGTTGATGTTGCTGTTCTTGCCCTGGTCGGTCGCCATGCCCAGCGTCGTGTATCGCTTGGCATGTTCGACCGAGGCATAGCCTTCGCGCGCGGCCAGTTCCACGTCGCTGACCTTCACGTCGTTCTGGAAATCCAGCCACATCTTGGCGCGCAGCTTGTAGGGCGCGTCTTGCGGCATGACCCAGACCGGCATTGTGGGCGCTTCGGACCGTTCCAGGTCGCCCGCGCAGCGCAGATCGCCGTTGGCGGCGCCCAGGACGGTGACCATCGGCTTGCCATCCGCACCCAAGGGCGGGCGCGACGGGTCGGGGCGGAACATCGCCTCGGGTTCGTCCCAGGTCAGCCGGCCGCCGCAATGGCTGTACAGGTGGACCACCGGCGACCAGCCGCCCGACATGGCAACCACGTCGCAATCCAGGCTGCCGGTCACGCGCCCGTCGCCCGCCTGGTCGCAGATCGCCACGCCCTCGACATGGGTCCCGCCCTTGACCTTGGCGACGGCCTTGCCCGTCATGACCGGAATGTTCGCCGCGCGCGCGGCCTGCGGCAGGTCGCCCCTGGCCTGCGGGCGGGCGTCGATGACGGCCACGACCTCCAGCCCCGCCGCCTGGGCGGTCAGCGCGGTGCGATAGGCGTCGTCGTTGTTGGTGACGGCCACGATCCGCCGGCCCGGCGCCACGCCGTAGCCGCTGATGAAGTCGCGCACGGCGGAAGCCAGCATCACCCCCGGCACGTCGTTGCAGGCGAAGGACAGCGGGCGTTCCAGCGCGCCGGTCGCCGTGATCACATGGCCCGCCCGGATGCGCCACAACCGCTGGCGGGGAATGCCCTGGTTCGGGTCGTGGTCGGCAAGCGCCTCTCGCGCCAGAAGATAGCCGTGGTCGTAAAGCCCCGTCGCCATGCAGTTGCGGCGCAGGGTCACGTTGCCGCGCCCGCGCAGGTCGGCCAGCAGCGCGTCGATGGCGGCCGGGCCGCCGTCGTGATCGGTCGGCGTGCGCCCGCCCCAGACGGGGTCCTGTTCCAGCACGATCACCCGGCCGCCCTTGTCCGCGGCATCCCGCGCCGCCGTCAGCCCGGCGATGCCGCCGCCCACGACGACCGTTTCGGCAAAGGCATAGGCCTGTTCATAGCGGTCGGGGTCGGGACCCACGGGCGCCCGGCCAAGTCCCGCGCTGCGGCGGATGACCGGCTCGAACAGGTGCTTCCAGAAGGGGCGCGGGTGGATGAAGGTCTTGTAGTAGAAGCCGGCGGGCAACAGCGGCGACAGCCAGTTGTTGATCGCGCCGACATCCGCGTCCAGCGAGGGCCAGCAGTTCTGGCTGCGCAGGACCATGCCCGCGACAAGCGCGGTGGTGCTGGCACGCTGATTGGGTTCGAACCGGCCGCCCTGGCCCAGGCCGAAGAGCGCGTTCGGTTCCTCTGCCCCCGAAGCGAGGGGGCCGCGCGGGCGGTGGTACTTGAAGGACCGGCCCATCAGCATCTGGCCATTGGCCAGCAGGGCGGATGCCAGCGTGTCGCCCTGCACGCCCCGCAGGTGGCGGCCGTCGAAGCGGAAGGCAAGCTGGAAGGCGCGGTCGATCAGGCGGCCGCCCCTGGGCAGACGGAAGGGGGGCGTGCGGCTCATCCGACCACCGCCTCGGATCCCTGGGGCCAGTCGGGCACCCATTCGGCGCGGGCCTGACGGGCATTCGCCACGATCTCGTCGGTCGCGTGCGCCGTCTGGGCCTTGTAGGTGCCATAGACCTGCATCGTATGGGTGTCGCGCGCGGCCAGGAACCACTTGCCGCAGCCATAGGCGTGCCGCCAGCGTTCGAAATGCACGCCCTTGATGTTCTTGCGGGCGAACAGATAGGCCTCGAACTCCTCGGCCGTGCCACCTGGTCCGACGCGCTTCAGATGCGCCTCGCCCCCGGGGGACAGTTCGGTTTCCTCGGCTTTGACGCCGCAATAGGGGCAGGTCAGGATCAGCATGACAGGCTCGGCAGGTGGGGGATAAACGACGAAAACCACCCGCGCGGAAACGCTGCGGGTGGTTCGGGCGGAAAGGCCGGGGGCTGGCTGCCCCCGGACCCCCGCGGATACTTCAGCGAAGAAGAAACGCGAAGGCTGGCGCGGTCAGTTCGCCGGGGCCGTGGTTCCGGGCGTGGCTGGCGCGGCCGGTTCGACTTCGACGGCGTCATCGACGGCCGGATCGGTCGTGGTTGCCGGTGCGGTCGTGGTTGCGCCGTCCGTCGCCGTCGCGTCGGCTGCGGGATCGTCGCCGCCCGACATGAAGAAGAACAGCAGCGCCACAATGACGACGATGGCCCCGATGATGATATACATGCGATTGCTGTTGGGTTCGGCCATGCTTTTCCCTTTCGGTTCAACCCTTGGTTATCGGACAATGACGCCGATGCCCCTTGGGTTCCCGAACGATCCTGCAAGCTGCGGTCCATGATCAATGTGCCACACCGGCCGCCACGGATTCGTCGATGAAGCGCCCCTCGCGGAAACGGTTCATCCCGAAGGCGGCGGCCAGGGGACCGGGCCTGCCCTGGGCCACCAGTTCGGCCATGGCCCAGCCCGATCCCGGAATGGCCTTGAAGCCGCCCGTGCCCCAGCCGCAGTTCACGAAGATGCCGCCGACCGGCGTGGTGGACAGGATGGGCGAACGGTCGCCCGTCATGTCCACGATCCCGCCCCATTGCCGCAGCATCTTCAGGCGAGAGATCATCGGAAAGGTCTCGATCAGGGCGCGGACGGTTTCCTCGATATGGTGCCAGGATCCGCGCTGGGTGAAGGCATTGTAGCTGTCGGTGCCGCCGCCGATCACCATCTCGCCCTTGTCGGACTGGGACATGTAGCCGTGGACGGTGTTGGCCATCACCACCACATCCATGCAGGGCTTGATCGGCTCGCTGACCATAGCCTGCAGCGGCACGCTTTCGATGGGCAGGCGGAAGCCCGCCATCTCGGCCAGCTGGCTGGAATGACCGGCTACCACCAGCGCCAGCTTGTCGCAGCCGATGCGGCCCCTGGTGGTGTTGACCGTCTGGACCTGTCCGTTCGCGGTCTCGATCCCCGTGACCTCGCAGTTCTGGATGACATGCATGCCCATGTCCGAACAGGCGCGCGCATAGCCCCAGGCCACGGCGTCGTGCCGCGCCGTGCCGCCGCGGGCCTGATACAGCCCCCCCAGCACCGGATAGCGCGGTCCGTCGATGTTGATGATCGGCACCAGTTCCTTCAGGCGTGCAGGCTCGACCCATTCGGTCGCCACGCCCTGCAGGGTGTTGGCGTGGACGGTGCGCCTGTATCCCCGCACCTCGTGTTCGGTCTGGGCCAGCATGATCAGCCCGCGGGGGCTGAACATCACGTTGTAGTTCAGGTCCTGCGACAGCGTTTCGTAAAGCTTCAGCGCCTTGTCATAGATCGCCGCCGACGGATCCTGGAGATAGTTCGACCGGATGATGGTGGTGTTGCGGCCCGTGTTGCCGCCGCCCAGCCAGCCCTTCTCGATCACCGCGACATCGGTGATGCCGTGATTCCTGCCCAGGTAATAGGCCGTCGCCAGCCCGTGCCCGCCCGCGCCCACGATCACCACCTTGTAGCGGTCGCGCGGTTCGGGGCTGGTCCAGGCACGGCTCCAGCCGCTGTGCTGGCGCAGCGCCTCGCGCGCGATGGCAAAGACCGAATAACGGCGTGACGGCATGAAACCTCCGTTCGATTTGCGGACAGGATGACCAGACCGGGGCGCAGGCTCAAGCCGTGTTGCGCCCGATCACGGCAAAATGCGACAGGCTGACGCTTTCCGCGCCGGTCAAAGCGCCCTAAAAGGGGCCTCAACCGGAGGGCTTGCATGTTCTGGATCATCTGCGCCGTGCTGACGGGCGCGGTCGGCTTTGCCATCATCGCGCCGTTGCTGCGCAACCGTGGAACGGGCGAACCCGCCGCGGCCTTCGACCTGCGGGTCTATCGCGACCAGCTGCAAGAGGTCGATCGCGACCTGGAACGCGGCGTGATCGCGCCCGAGGATGCCGCCCGCCTGCGGACCGAGATCGGGCGAAAGGTTCTGGATGCCGATCGCCGGCTGTCGCAGGACACGGCAGGCAAGGCGGGCGGGCGCGGGCTGCTGGCCATGGGCGTTCTGGCGCTGCTTTTCGCGGGGGCGGTGACGCTCTATCTGCGCGAGGGCCAGCCGGGGCGCGACGATCTTCCCATCGCGCAACGCATCGCCAACGCCCGGCAGATCTATGAAAGCCGTCCCAGCCAGGCCGAGGCCGAAGCCAGGGCCCCCGCCCCCGTCACCCCCGAGGTGCCCGAGGACTTTGCGGCGCTGATCCAGCAGTTGCGCGAAGCGGTCGCCAGAAATCCCGACGATCCGCAGGGTCTGGCCCTGCTGGCCACGAACGAGATCCGGCTGGGCAACCTGGCTGCCGCACGCGAGGCGCAGCAGCGCCTGGTCGAATTGCGCGGCGACGATGCGAGCGCCGATGAACTGGTCCGCCTGTCGGCCCTGATGATCGAGGCCGCAAGCGGCCTGATCACCCCCGAGGCCGAGGAGATGCTGGCCCGCGCCCTGACCAGGGAGCCCACCCATCCGCAGGCACGCTATCTGCTGGGGATGCTGCAATTGCAGAACGACCGTCCCGACCGCGCCTTCCCGATCTGGCGCAGCCTGCTTGAGGAAGGCCCCGAGGATGCGCCCTGGATCGCGCCGATCCGCACCGCCATTTCCGATCTGGCCTGGCTGGCCGGCCAGCCCGATTACGTCCCGCCCGTGCCCATGCCTGGCCCCGACGCAGAGGCCATGGCCGCCGCCGAGGACATGACCCCCGAAGAGCGCCAGCAGATGATCGCGGGCATGGTCAGCCAGCTTGAATCCCGGCTGGCCAGCCAGGGCGGCACGCCCGAGGAATGGGCGCGGCTGATCTCCTCGCTGGTGGTGATCGGCAATGCGGACCACGCGCGCGAAATCTGGACCGAGGCCCAGGCGCGGTTCGCCACCCAGCCCGAGGCCCTGGATATCGTGCGGCAGGCCGCAACCGAGGCAGGGCTTGGCGAATGATCCATCCCGAAATTGCCGATTTTGCGTCCAGCCTGCCCCCGGTCGGCGCCATCGCCGGACTGGACCTGGGAACCAAGACCATCGGCGTCGCGGTCAGCGACGGGCTGCGGCAGGTCGCATCCCCCCTGACGGTGATCCGGCGGCAGAAGTTCACCCTGGATGCGGCGGAACTGCTGGCGATCGCCAAGGATCGCGGGCTGGTGGGGCTGGTCCTGGGCCTGCCGCGCAACATGGACGGCAGCGAAGGCCCGCGCGCCCAATCGACCCGCGCCTTCGCCCGCAACCTGGAACGGCTGACGGCTCTTTCCATTGGTTTCTGGGACGAACGCCTGTCCACGGTGGCCGCCGAACGCGCCCTGCTGGAAGCCGACACATCCCGCAAGCGCCGGGCCGAGGTGATCGACCAGGTGGCTGCGGGATACATCCTGCAAGGCGCGCTCGACCGGCTGCGGTATCTGCAAGGATGATCGAAAGCCCCTGCATCAAGGTCTGCGTGATCGACCCGGCGACGCGGCTCTGCACCGGCTGCTGGCGCAGCCTGGACGAAATCGCCGCCTGGTCCAGCCTGTCGCCCGACGCGCGCCGCCGGGTCATGGCCGACCTGCCCGCCCGCAACCCCCGCCAGGTCTGACATCTTCTGTGCCAAAGTATCCCCGGGGGACGCGCGGCACGCGCGGGGGGGCAGGCAGCCCCCTGCCCGCTTGCCGCCCGAACGGCCATCTGCGATAGAAACGCGACCCCGATCCTGAGGCCCGCCATGAGCTTTCGCGCCCGCCACCTGCTTGGCATCGACCACCTCTCGCCGCCCGAGATCGTCACCCTTCTGGATCTGGCCGAGGATTACGTCGCCCTGAACCGCCGCACGGTGAAGCACGCCGACACCCTGGCGGGGATGACCCAGATCAACATGTTCTTCGAGAACTCGACCCGCACCCAGGCCAGTTTCGAACTGGCGGGCAAGCGGCTGGGTGCCGACGTGATGAACATGTCGGTGGCCCATTCCAGCGTGAAGAAGGGTGAAACGCTGATCGACACGGCCCTGACGCTGAACGCGATGCAGCCCGACCTGCTGGTGGTGCGCCATCCGAATTCGGGCGCGGTGAACCTGCTGGCCGAAAAGGTGAACTGCGCCGTCATCAACGCGGGCGATGGGCGGCATGAACATCCGACCCAGGCGCTGCTGGACGCGCTGACCATCCGCCGCGCCAAGGGCCGGTTGCACCGCCTGACCATCGCCATCTGCGGCGACATCGCCAACAGCCGCGTCGCGCGGTCGAACCTGCTTCTGCTGGGCAAGATGGAGAACCGGCTGCGCCTGATCGGCCCCGCCACCCTGATGCCCGCAGGCGCGGGCGAGATGGGTGTGGAGTTGTTCGAAGACATGCGCGAAGGGCTGCGCGGCGCCGACGTGGTGATGATGCTGCGGCTGCAAAAGGAACGCATGGACGGCGGCTTCATCCCGTCGGAACGCGAATATTTCCACCGCTTCGGCCTGGATGCCGAAAAGCTGGCCTGCGCCGCGCCCGACGCCATCGTCATGCATCCCGGCCCCATGAACCGCGGCGTGGAAATCGACGGCACCATTGCCGACGACATCAACCGGTCGGTGATCCAGGACCAGGTGGAAATGGGCGTGGCCGTGCGCATGGCGGCGCTGGACCTGCTGGCGCGGAACCTGCGCGCGGAACGCGGCCGCGCCGCGGCGGGGGTGATGGTCTGATGCCGGACAGAACCCTGGGCGGGACCCTGGACGGGGCGGATTGGACCGTCCTGCTGCATCCCGGCGAACGGCTCTTGTGGCAGGGGCGGGCCATCGGCGCAGGGCGCCCCGACCTGCCGGTGCGCTTCTGGACCATGCTGGGCACGATCCTGTCGCTGGGCAGCCTGCTGTTCCTGCTGATCGCCTTCCTAGGCCGGTCCCAGCCGGATTTCGTCGTGGGCTTCGGGGGCATCGGCGTGGTGGCGCTGGTCATCGGGCTGACCTGCAGGATTTTGCCGCGCCGGCTCCAGATCGCCCGGCTGCGGCGCTGCCGCTATGCCCTGACGGACCGGCGGATGCTGGTTCATGACGGGTCGGCCCTGCGCGCCTGGGACATCACGCCCGATCTTGACCTGACCATCCACCCCGAGGAACCGGGCTCGGTCATCGTCGATCCGCCCTGGCTGGACAACCGCCCGCCCAAGCCCCAGCGAGAGGCGGGCTTCATCGGCATCGCCGGGGCGGGCCGGATCGCCGCGATGATCCGGGACATTCAATCGCGCCAGACCGACAGGACGGAGACCGGGTCGTGACCATTCTTCATTTCACCAATGCCCGCCTGATCGACCCCATGGCGCAGACGGACGCCACCGGCAGCCTGCTGGTCCGCGACGGCGTGATCGCGGGCATCGACGCCGAGGCCCCCCAAGGCGCGACCGTCATCGACTGCAATGGCCGCGCGCTTGCCCCTGGCATCATCGACTGGGGCGTCAAGATCGGCGAGCCGGGCGAACGGCACAAGGAATCCTTCCGCAGCGCGGGCCTTGCGGCGGCGGCAGGCGGTGTCACCACCATCGTCGCCCGCCCCGACACCCTGCCCCCCATCGACACGCCCGAATCGCTGGAATTCGTGACGCGTCGCGCAGCGGACGCCGCCGTCAACATCCGCCACATGGCCAGCCTGACCAAGGCCCGCGAAGGGCGCGAGATGGTCGAGATCGGCTTCCTGACCGATGCGGGCGCCGTGGCCTTCACCGACGGCGTGCGGCAGGTGGCGGATACGCGGCTGCTGTCGCGCTGCATGACCTATGCGCGGGGCCTGGGCGCGCTGATCGTGGGCCATCCGCAGGATGCGGGCCTGTCGCGCGGGGCGGCGGCGACCGGCGGCAAGTTCGCCTCGATCTATGGCATCCCCGCCGTGTCGCCGATGGCCGAGGTGATCGGGCTTGATCGCGACCTGTCGCTGGTGGCGATGACCGGCTGCCGCTGGCATGCCGACCAGATCACCACCGCCCGCGCCCTGCCCGCCCTGCAGCGCGCGCGGGATGCGGGCCTGGACGTGACGGCCGGGATCTCGATCCACCACCTGACGCTGAACGAGTACGATGTGGGCGATTACCGCACCTTCTTCCGCTTCACCCCGCCCCTGCGGTCGGAAGACGACCGGCTGGCGATGGTGCAGGCGGTGGCAGACGGCCTGATCGACGTCATCGCCAGTTTCCACACTCCCCAGGACGAGGAATCCAAGCGCCTGCCCTTCGAGGCCGCCGCCCCCGGCGCGGTGGGCCTGCAGACGCTGCTGCCCGCCGCGATGCGTCTGTATCACCAGGGCGGGTTGAGCCTGCCGCAACTGTGGCGGGCGATGTCGCTGAACCCGGCGAAACGGCTGGGCCTGCCGGGCGGGCGGCTGGCGCCGGGCGCGCCTGCCGATCTGGTGCTGTTCGATCCCGACGCGCCCTTCGTGCTGGACCGCTTCACCCTGCTGTCGAAATCGAAGAACACCCCCTTCGACGGCGCCCGGATGGAAGGCCGCGTCCTGGGTACCTGGGTCGCGGGCCGCCGCGTCTTCGGGGGTGCGGCATGACCCTGATCCTGTGGACCGTCTTCGGCTATCTCCTGGGCTCGATCCCCTTCGGGATGGTCATCGCGCGCGCCCTGGGACTGGGCGACCTGCGCAAGATCGGGTCGGGCAATATCGGCGCGACCAATGTGCTGCGCACCGGCAACAAGCCTGCCGCCCTGGCGACGCTGCTGCTGGATTCGGGCAAGGGCGCCATCGCCGTGCTGATCGCGCGCCATTTCGGCGGCGACATGGCGGCGGTGCTGGCGGGGGGCGCGGCCTTTCTGGGCCATTGCTTCCCCGTCTGGCTGGGCTTCAAGGGCGGCAAGGGGGTCGCGACCTTCCTGGGCACGCTGATCGCGCTGCATTGGCCGCTGGGGCTGATCGCCTGCGGGATCTGGCTGCTGACGGCGCTGATCAGCCGCATCAGCAGCCTGTCGGCCCTGCTGGCCGCCGCGCTGTCGCCGGTCTTTGCCTGGGGCCTGGGCCATGGCGACCTGATCGCGGTCAGCCTGTTCATGGCGGTGCTGATCTTCATTCGCCACCGCGCCAACATCGCCCGCCTGCTGGACGGGTCTGAACCCCGGATCGGCCGGCGCTAGGCCCTGCGGCGGCGCAGGGCGACGAACGCGCCCAACCCCGTCAGCAGAAGGGGCAGCCCGCCCGCCAGCGGGACCGGCGCCAGATCCGCCTCGATCAGGTCCAGCGCGGTCTGCCCGAACTGGGCATGGGCCAGAAGGTTGGGATGGACCGGGTCGAAGAACAGCCGCGACAGCGATTCCGTGTCGCTGCAGACGGGAGCCTGTCCGAATGCAGCGGCCACGCCCGGGCTGGGAAACAGGCAGGGCGGCGTCGTGTCGCCATAGCCGAAGGCTGCAGGATCGGCCAGGATGCCGTTCAGCTGCGCATAGATATCCAGGCTGATGACATTCAGACCGCCCGCCTCGAGCGCGGCCACATTCGCCGCAAGCCGGGCGTTATAGGCCGTGGTCGCCGCACTGGCCAGCAGCCGAGCCTGGGGCTGGAACAGGGCAAAGGCAGGCGTCGCGCCAAGATCGGGCAGGTTGGCGATCAGGAAGTCGCGCACCCCATGGGCGCCAAGAAAGCTGGCCGTGTCCGCAACGGCGTCGGCAGCCCTGATCGCCGCGCCTATGGCATTTGCAAGCGGATCGCCGCTGGCAAGACCTGCAAAGATGTCGTTTGCCCCCATCAGGATCGACACCAGGGGCCGCGTCCCGAATCCCCCGGAAGCCGCCGCCAGTTGCTGACGCTGCGCCAGCAGGCCGGGCGTCGGATCCGCGGGATCGATCGGCTCGGCCGCCTCGGCACCGCCCCGGGCCAGATTGCCGGTCAGCCGTCCTGCGGCCTGGAATTCGGCCGCGACGTATTCCGCGAAGGTGCGGCCGTTTGAAAAACGCGGCCTGTCGTTGGGCGCATAATAAGCCGCCTCGCCTGCCTCGGGCGAGATCGGCGCGCCCGGACGGCCCGCCGCAAAGACGGGCAGCGGCAGGTTGCCGTTGTCCGTCAGGCTGTCCCCCAAGGCCCAGAAGCTGGTAAAGGCATCGGTCACGACCGACGCCTGCGCCGTCAGCGGTGCTGCGATGACGGCAATAGCCAGGAAAAATTTACGCATGATCCCCCCGATGCATCGCTTCACGCTAAATGCAGGATGGGATTCGGGACAACGTTAAAGATTCCTGCGCATTCCGGCTGCCACAGGCCGGGGTCGGCGTATCAGCGTTCGGCCACCAGGGTCCGGCCTGCCGGACGGGCGGGACGCGCCGGGGCGGGTTCGGGCTGCGGCTCGGACACCACCTCGCGCAGCGAGGGTTGGTTGAAGACCCGCACCGGGGAAACCACCGGCGCGGCCCCGCCCTGTCCCGCGATGCGGCGCAACGCCTCGGCCCCGCGCCGCGCCGAAATCGCCAGCGAGATCAGCGCCAGGCAGGTGCCCGACAGCAGGATCAGCACCACGATGCCCAAAAGCCCCACGAAGATCGGCAGCGGCGGCAGCCCTTCGGCCTGACCGACCTGGGTGACGATGGCCCCGACCAGGGACACGACGCCGACCGCGAAAACCGCGCCCATGATCCGCTGCACCCACACCATCGCATCCGCCTTCATCGCCTGCCCCTTTCGCTTTGCCCAACGCCTGCCACCAAGGGGGGCACGGCGCAAGGTGCCGGACGCTCATATTGTCGTGCGGTGCGGCCGAAAGGCTTAGAACAGGAGGATTTTATAAAACCAGAACAAAAGCGTCGCAGAACCGTTAACCATTTTGGGCACCCTCGCCTGGCTGCGCGCCGGCCGGCTGCGCAGGCATGATGGTTTAAAGATTGGGAAACGCTTTCATGAAGATGCAGCTTGCCGCCCTTGCGGCCCTTTCGGCATTGGCCCTGCCCCTTGCAGCCCATGCCGCGACCTGGAACACCCTGACGGGCGAGGCTCCCATCGTCGTCGCGCATCGGGGCGCCAGCGGCTATCTGCCCGAGGAAACGCTGGGCAGCTATGAACTGGCGATCAAGCTGGGCGCGGATTACATCGAACCCGACGTGCAGATGACCAAGGACGGCCATCTGGTCGCCATGCATGACACGACATTGACCCGCACCACCGATGTGGCCGACCTGTTCGAGCCCCGGAACGGGACTTACAACGTCAAGGACTTCACCCTGGCCGAGATCAAGACGCTGACCGTCAAGCCCACCGGCGCGCTGTCGCGGCCCGATTCGACCTATCCCGGCTTCACCCCCAGCATGGCCGATCCCTACAAGGTGCCGACCCTGGACGAGGTGCTGGTGTTCCTGAACGCCCAGAACGCCGCGAATGGCACATCCGTCGGCATCTATCCCGAAGCGAAGGCGCCCTTCGACGCGGAAAAGGAAGCAAAGATCATCGCGTCGCTGAAAAGCAACGGCTTTGACACGGCGGCCGACAAGGTGATCCTGCAATCCTTCGCCCATCAATCCGTCATCAACCTGACCAGCCTGCTGGAAACCAACGGGATGGAGGCAGAAGTCGCGCAGTTGGGATCAGTGCGCCTTGAGGACGGCATCTATGGCGTGAACGGCAGCGACGGGTTCCGGACGCTGGAACAGATCGCGTCGGTCGCGACCGGCGTCGGCGTCAGCTATGGCGGCATCACCGAGTCCTTCATCCAGGCCGCCCACGGTCTTGGCCTGAAGGTCCATGCCTATACCTTCCGTCCCCTCAGCGAGGACGAGGCCTTCGCCATGATCCAGCCGATGCTGGATTGGGGCCTGGACGGCTTCTTCACCGATTATACCGATTTCGGACGCACCGTGGTCGATGCCCAGCACCCTGCCCCGGTGCCGCTGCCTGCCGCAGCCCCCTTGCTGCTGGCGGGCCTGGGCGGCCTGGCCTTGCTGCGCCGCCGGCGGGCCGCTGCCTGAACCCAAGGCAAGGGGCGTCACGGACGGGCGCCCCTGCCCGTCAAGGCTGCCATCCGGCAGGATCAACAGCTTCCTTGATCGGCCCCGAAGGTCAGGCACAGTCGATCAGGCAAACATTTCCTGATCGCGGTGCTTCGGCATGTGGGACACCGGGGTTGTCGGCGGCAGCAATCCCTGACACTGGCGGCAGGCTGGCGCGCCATCGAAAACGAGAGGGTGCGCGCCTGGAAGATCGAGGCCGGGGTCTCGGTCGCGGGTGGGGTCGTCAGCCGGTCGGGGGACAAGGATTTCGTCGATCCGATCCTTGCGCTGCGGGCGAATTACAGCCCGGCGCCCCGCTGGTCCGCAATCGCCCATATCGACCACGGTGTCACGGGCATGGGGTCGGACAGCACCACGCAGGTGGTGGCGACGCTCAATTACCAGATCACCGACCGGGCCTATGTCTCGGCGGGCTATCGGCGGCTGGACGTGGATTGCCGCAGCGGCGGGACGCGGGTGGATGCGACGATGGCAGGCCCGCCGCTGGGCCTGACATGGCGGTTCTGACTTGGCCTGCCCCGGTCAATAAGAATATTCGCGATAGATCGGCGTCAGGTCGCCGTTCCATTCGCCGTTGAACTTTTCCAGCAGTTCGTCGGCCGGCACCTTGCCGCTGTCCAGGCTTTCCTTCAGCGCGTTCAGGAAATGCGTCTCGTCCGGGACAAGGCCCCCCGCGCCGGGACGGGCGCGGTTGTTCAAACCCTGTTCGGCGATCGCCACGACCTCGCGCGCCAGATCCTGCATGTGGATGCCGTTCACGCTGGCCTGCAGCCCGTGGATCCCGGCCTGTTGACGCAGCCCCTCGCGGGTCTCGTCGTCCCAGTCCTTGACCAGATCCCATGCGGCATCCAGGGACGACTGGTCATAGATCAGCCCGACCCACAGGGCGGGCAGCGCGCAAAGGCGCCGCCAGGGACCGCCGTCGGCGCCGCGCATCTCGATGTATTTCTTGACGCGGGCCTCGGGGAAGACGGTGGTCATGTGGTCGGCCCAGTCCGACAGGGTGGGCACCTCGCCCGGCAGGGCGGGCAGGCGGCCGTCCAGGAAATCGCGGAACGACTGGCCCAGGGCGTCGATATACTTGCCGTCGCGATAAACGAAATACATCGGCACGTTCAGGACGTAATCCACCCAGGCGTCATAGCCGAAGCCGTCCTGGAAGACGAAGGGCAGCATCCCGGTGCGGGCATTGTCCAGGTTCTGCCAGATATGGGCGCGCCAGCTTTTCCAGCCATTGGGCTTGCCGTCGAGGAAAGGGGAATTCGCGAACAGCGCATTGGCGACAGGCTGCAAGGACAGCGCGACCCGCATCTTCTGGACCATGTCGGCTTCCGACGCGAAGTCCAGGTTCACCTGAACCGTGCAGGTGCGATACATCATCTGCTTGCCCAGCGTGCCCACGCGGTCCATGTAGTCGGTCATCAGCCGATAGCGCCCCTTGGGCATCATCGGCATGTCGTCCTGGCCCCAGACCGGCGCCGCGCCAAGGCCGATGAAGCCCGCGCCGATGCGGTCGGCGATTTCCTTCACCTCGGCCAGGTGCTGGTTCACCTCGTCGCAGGTCTGGTGGATGGTTTCCAGAGGCGCGCCCGACAGTTCCAGCTGGCCGCCGGGTTCCAGGCTGATATTGGCGCCGTCGCGTTCCAGGCCGATCAGCTTGTCCTGTTCCATGACCGGGTTCCAGCCGAAGCGTTCCTGCAGGCCCGACAGCATGGCATGGACCGAACAGGCGCCTTCGTAGGGCAAGGGCATCAGGCTGGCCTTGTCATAGCCGAACTTCTCGTGCTCGGTCCCGATGCGCCAGGCGTCGCGGGGCTTTTCGCCGCTGGCGATATAGGCTGCAAGCTGGTCGCGGCTTTCGATCGGGCCTCCGCCCTGTTGTGGAATCGACATGAAACAGAGGCCTTTCTGGGTTCTTGCCGGTCACAGGTGACGTGACGCGGGGGCCAAGTCAACCCGCCTCAACCCGGTCTCCGCCAAACGGTGCGGACGGCGTCGGGCTGATCGGCGACATGGGCCAGGGCCGTCGATACGGCCCCCATGTCCAGGCCTGGCAGGGCCGTGAAGGCATGGGCCAAGGCATCCGCGCCCGCGGCATCGACGGGAACCAGAAGCGCCTCTCCGCTGGTGCTGCGCAGCCGCCAGTGACCCCGGCCCTTCAGGCGCAGCAAGCGGATTTCGACCAGATCGCGCAGGGCGATCTCTCCTCCCAGCACGGCGGCGCCGTAATAGCGGATGGCGCCTTCGTCCACCTCGACCAAGCCGGGGGCGGTGATGCCGCGTCGGAATGGCAGGCGGCGGATGGCGCCCAGCAGCAGCGACAGGCCGACCAGCAGCACCAGGGCGCCAATCGCGGCGAAGAACCAGCCGCCGCGCAGGGCCAGCCACAGCCCCGCCAGCAGGATGGCGGCGGCGACCAGGGATTCGGACCGGGCGGCAAGCCAGGCGCGCAGGTCAGGCCGGATCATGGGCGGCGGCCGGGCATGGGTATTTGGGCAACGAAGAAGCTACCATCGCGCCAAGGCGTCTTCGTCGCTGGCCTTGGCATCGACCCAGGCGGCGGCGCCGTCATGGCCGATTTCCCGCTTCCAGAAGGGGGCGCGGGATTTCAGCCAGTCCATCAGGTAATCGGCGGCCTGGAACGCGGCGTGGCGGTGACGGGCGGCGGTGGCGACCATCATGATCGGCTCGCCCACGGCAAGGCGGCCATGACGGTGGACGATGCGCCAGTCGGTCAGGGCAAAGCGGATGGCGGCTTCGCTGCCGTAATCGGACAGCGCGCGTTCGGTCATGCCGGGGTAATGCTCGATCTCCAGCGCGGCCATGGCGCCGGTGTCGTCGCGCACCACGCCCGTGAAGGTGACGATGGCCCCCGCGCCCGCACCGAAGCCCGCCAGTTCGGCGGCAAGGTCGAAGGGCGCGGTCTGGACGCGGGCCGACATGGATCAGCCGCCGGTCATGGGCGGGAAGAAGGCGACCTCTCGGGCGCCTGCAAGCGGCGCGTCCAGGTCGGCAAGCTGCTGGTCCACGGCGCAGCGCACGGCGGCCAGGTCGGCGAAGGCCGCCGCGTGCCAGTCGTCCCGCGCGGCCAGATCGGCGATCAGGTCGCGGACGGTGGCGGCGTCGGTCTCGATCCGTTCGCGCGGCTGGCCGATGCGTTCGCGCAGCCAGGCGAAATACAGCACGTCAAGCGTCATGGCCAGGTTCGCGCAGATAGGGGCGCGCCTTCACGAAATAATCCCACCCGGTCCAGGCCGTCAGGACCGCCGCGATCCACACCAGCAGCAGGCCGACCTGCGTCGCCAGATCCGCCCAGGACAGGGAAAACGGCAAGCCCGGTTCGCCCACGCGGGGCGGGCGGCCGTGTTCGACATAGGCCAGGCCGGTGCCCAGGAACAGGACCGAGATGGCGACCATCTGGGTGGTGGTCTTCCACTTGGCAAGCTTGGTGACCTTCAGAAGCCGCGCATTCGATCCCAGGAATTCGCGCAGGCCCGACACGAAGACCTCGCGGAACAGGATCAGGGTGGCGGGCAGGATCAGCCAGGGGTTCATGCCGGAATAGCCGGTGATGACGACGATCGCGATCACCACCATGGCCTTGTCGGCGATCGGGTCCATGGCGGCGCCGAAGCGGCTTTCCTGCTGCCAGCTGCGTGCAAGATAGCCGTCGATCCAGTCTGTCACGGCCGCGATCAGGAACAGCGCCAGTGCCGCCCAGTCGGCCCAGGGACGACTGAAATACAGAAACATCAGCGGCACGGCGGGGGCCGCGATCAGCCGAAGCAGGGTCAGGATATTGGGGACGGTCCAGCGCATAGGGGCAAGCTAGTCCGTGGCGCGGGACTTTGAAAGGGGCGGCGCATCGAAATGCGCCGCGCCCCCGGATTGCAGCCCGGTTCAGCCGATCGCGCCCTCGAACAGGGGATAGGCGCGGCCCGCGATGGTCAGGTGGACGGCCTTGATGCGCTGCTCGCCAAAGCGGCGGGTGCGGTGGCCGATGACGCGGATCGGATCGCCGGGGATCGCCACGGCCTTGGTCAGGCCGATTTCGGCGTTCCTTGCGCGGCAGGCCAGCTCGACCGTCCAGTTGCGGCCCTCGGCATCGCTGACGCACAGCACCGGATCGCTGCCATTGCTGTTGTTGTCGGTCACGATCCCGGTCAGTTCCGTCAGATGCGGCTTGAATTCATCCCCCCGAGTGGATTTGGGCAGGCCGGCAGGCAGGAACCGCGGGGCAAGGATGCCGGGTTCGGGCAAACGGGTCATGATAGCCTCTTTCTCAGGTTGAGAGGGGCAACCATAACGCGATCAGGACCGAAGCCTGCGGTGGGATGATACCGCAAACGTCTTTCGCAGGCGAATGGCCCGGCCGGGCCGGTCCCGGTGGGTCCGCAAGTCGTTGTTATTCCAAAATCTTGCTAAGAGATCGCGACGGCGTCACGTTTCCTTTTCCCCTGAAGCCGCGAAGTTTGGAACATCCTTCCCCGCGCCGGTCAGCCCCGCGCGTTGAAATGGTCGTGAACCTTCTGCGCCATCGCCGCCGAGATCCCTTCGACCGCCTGCAGATCCGCAAGGCCCGCCCGGCTGACCGCCTTGGCGCTGCCGAAATGGGCCAGAAGCGCGCGCTTGCGGGCGGCGCCGATGCCCGCGATTTCGTCCAGAGGATTGGCCATGACCGATTTGGCGCGCTTGGCGCGGTGGGTGCCGATGGCCCAGCGATGCGCCTCGTCTCGCAGGCGCTGGATGAAATACAGAACCGGATCGTTCATGCGCAGCGCAAAGGGCGCGCGGCCGGGGCGATGGAATTCCTCTTTCCCCTGGTCGCGGTCGATGCCCTTGGCGACGCCGACGATGGGAATGTCCTCGACCCCCAGATCGGCCAGGATGCCGTCCACGGCGGATACCTGCCCGGCGCCTCCGTCGATCAGCAGCAGGTCGGGCCAGGCTTCCGTCTGGCGGTCGGGGTCTTCCTTCAGCAGGCGGGTGAAGCGGCGGGACAGGACTTCCTTCATCATGCCGAAGTCGTCGCCCGGCGTGATCTCGGTCCCCTTGATGTTGAACTTGCGATACTGGCTCTTGATGAAGCCTTCCGGCCCGGCCACGATCATGCCGCCCACGGCATTGGTGCCCATGATGTGGCTGTTGTCGTAAACCTCGATCCGCCGGGGGGCGGCGGGCAGGTCGAAGGCCTCGCCCACGCCCTCCAGCAGGCGCAGTTGCGTGGCGCTTTCGGACATGCGGCGGGCCAGGCTTTCGCGGGCGTTGCGCAGGGCGTTTTCCACCAGATCGAACTTCTCGCCCCGCTGCGGCACGCCGATGACGACCCGGCGGGTGGCACGTTCGGACAGGACCTGGCGGGTCAGGTCGGGCTCGTCCGGTGCATGAGACAGCAGGATCATCCGGGGCGGCGGCTTGTCGTCATAGAATTGCAAAAGGAAGGCCTGCATCACCTCGGCAGGCGATTCCACCCCGCCAAGTCGAGGATAGAAGTCGCGGTTGCCCCAGCTTTGATTGCCGCGGATGAAGAAGACCTGCACGCAGGCCTGCCCGCTTTCCATGTGCAGGGCGACGATGTCGGCCTCGGCCACGCGCTTGGGGTTGATGGCCTGGACCGATTGCACGGCGGTCAGCGCCTTGATCCGGTCGCGGAGCGCGGCGGCACGTTCGTATTCCATGTTCTCGGCCGCCTCGGCCATGTCGCGGGCCAGGTTGGCCTGGATCACGGTGGTCTTGCCCTGCAGGAAGCGTTCGGCATCCGACACAAGCGCGCCGTAATCCGTTTCCGAAATCCGGCCGACGCAGGGCGCGCTGCACCGTTTGATCTGGAACAGCAGGCAGGGGCGCGTGCGCGATTCGAAGGTGGCGTCCGTGCAGTTGCGCAGCAAAAACACCCGCTGCAGCTGGGTCAGCGTGCGGTTCACGGCCCCCGCGCTGGCGAAGGGGCCGTAATAGTCGCCCTTTTCCGACTTCGCCCCACGATGCTTCTTGATCTGCGGATAGGCGTGGGATTTCGCGACCAGGATGTTCGGGAATGACTTGTCGTCGCGCAAAAGCACGTTGTAGCGCGGCTTCAGCTGCTTGATCAGGTTCTGTTCCAGCAGCAGCGCCTCGGTTTCAGTGCGCGTGGTCAGGAACATCATGCTGGCGGTTTCGCGGATCATCCGCGCGATCCGCGCCGAATGGCCCGAGGGCCGGGCATAGTTCGACACCCGCGCCTTCAGGTCGCGCGCCTTGCCGACGTAAAGAACCGCCCCCTGCGCATCCAGCATCCGATAAACGCCGGGGCTGCGGTCAAGCTGGCGCAGATAGTCCTGAATCAGCGCGTGGCCGGTCTTGGGGGTCGTGTCCTGGGTCATGTCCGTCAGAGTGGTGATTCCCGTGGCGGGCTGCAAGTTCGGGGCGAGGATTACAAGGTCAAAGCTGTCCACCGCCGCTGTGGATAACTCTGTGAGAGTCCTGTGAGGCAGGATGTTCCCAACCAGCAATCGTTACAGGATGATGACTTTGCCTGAAATTTAGGCAATATCTTAAGTTGCTGTTCTTAAAAGGAAATTTATTACATCCAGCCGTGAGATGCGAAACTTGCGCAGTTTCAGGCGCTTGTTGAACGAATCTTACCTGAACGGGGACAAATCCGGTTACCTGCGGTTGCGACGGGACGGTGGGATACCCAGAAGACGGCGGATGCTGCGGCGAAAGGCCGGACCGCGTATCAGCGCCAGGGCAACCATCACCATCAGGAACAGGATGACGATGCGGACACTCATCCCCCGGCACCGAAGCGGGCAAAGGCCGCGCGTTCCTGGGCTGCGTCCAGCACCGTGCCGGCCGACAGCCCCAGCCTGCGGAACAGCGACTGGCGCGGGGCATGGACGACAAAGCGCGTCTTGTCGCCGTAAAGCGCCTTCATCTGCGGCACCAGGTGGCCGATGCCATCGGCAAGCCCCAAGGCCACGGACTGCCGCCCGGCCCAGAATTCGCCGGTGAACAGATCGCGGTCCGCAGCCAGCCGGTCCCCCCGGCGGGCCGTCACATGATCCTTGAAGGCCTGGTGGATCGACTCCAGCACGTTGTGCAGGCGCTCCACATCCTCGGGCCGTTCGGGGCGGAAGGGATCCAGCGTGGATTTCGACCGTCCTGCCGTATGCACGCGGCGCTCGATCCCCCAGCGGGCGATCAGATCCTGGAAACCGAAGCCCGCCGAGATCACCCCGATCGACCCCAGGATCGAACTGTCATCGGCCCAGATCCGGTCCGCCGCGCAGGCCAGCCAGTATCCGCCAGAGGCCGCCACATCCTCGACAAAGGCATGGACAGGGGTCTTCGTCTCGTCGGCCAGTCGCCGGAGCCGGGCAGCGATCAGCGACGACTGCACCGGCGATCCGCCGGGCGAATTGATCGACAGCGCCACGGCGACGGGCTTGCCCTTGCGAAAGGCGCGTTCGATCACGGGCGCAAGCGCCGCGTCCGACAGGCCGCCGCCGCGCCCGGCCATGCCGATGGCGCCATGCAGGCGGATCACCGACACGCGGGGACCCTTGTTCGTCAGACGGTCAAGATAGGGAATACGCATGAGGCAGAGTTAATCACCCCAAGCCCCTGCCGCAAGCGTCAGCCATGACGGATCGTGTCCCCGGGCAGGAAGGTTGGCGTCAACGCGACGATCCGGTCTTCGGGGATGATGTCCTTGCCAGCGACCAGCCGGGCCGCGCGCCTGCCGATATCGACGCGCCTTGCATCGGTCGTGGCCAGGCGCACCGGCAGCCCGTCCAGCAGATCGACGCCATTGAAGCCGGCAAGCCCGATGCGGCCCGGGATGTCGTATCCCTTGTCCAGGCAATGCAGCAGCCCCCCTGCCCCGATCATGTCGTTCGAGAAATAAAGGAAATCCAGGTCCGGCGCGCGGGTCAGGATCCGCTCGGTCAACTCGCGCCCCTTCAGCAGCGAGGATCCGCCTTGGTAGTATTCGCGCGCCTCCAGCGTGACGCCCGCCTCGGCCAAGCCCTCCTCGAACCCCGCCAGGCGTTTTCTGGCGCGGTGATCCTCGGGCATGTGGGTGCCGACGAAGCCGATCCGGCGATAGCCCGCAGCCAGGATCCGGGCAGCCATTTCCCGCCCTGCGCGGCGATGGGAAATGCCGACGATGGTGTCGATGCCCTCGCCGTCGATATCCATGATCTCGACCACAGGAATTCCTGAATTCGCCAGCATCGCGCGCGATGCCTTGCTGTGTTCCAGCCCCGCCAGGATGACCCCGGACGGTCGCCAGGACAGCATGTCGTACAGCACCATCTCCTCTCGCGCGGGGGAATAATTGGTGACGCCGATCACGGGCTGCAGGCCGGTATCGTCCAGTTCCGCCGACACGCCCCCCAGCACATCGGGAAAGACCAGGTTCGACAGGGACGGGATCACCACCGCGACAAGGTTGACCCGCTGGCTTGCCAGCCCGCCCGCGATCTTGTTGGGGACATAGCCCAGTGTCTTGGCAGCCGTCAGCACCTTTTCCCGCGTGGCGGCCGACACGTCGCCCCGGTTGCGCAAGACCCGGCTGACGGTCATTTCGGACACGCCGGATGCCTCGGACACGTCCCGAAGGGTCAAGGGGCGGCGGGGTCTGGGGACGTTCATCTGGCACCGGAAGATCAGGTCTTTGCCCGATGTTAGCGTTCGTCCGACCCCGCGACAACCTTGCCAAATGCCTTGTCACGGGTCAAAAGGGCAAAGGCGGCCCCGTGGCTCAACTGGATAGAGCAGCCCCCTCCTAAGGGGCAGGTTACAGGTTCAAGTCCTGTCGGGGTCACCAGATTTCAACAGCTTGGCTTTGCCATTTTGCCCGCAGATCTCGGTTTGGGACAAAAGCCCTGACCGAATCCGGGGGACTGTTCGCCGCCCGAAATTTTTCGTCGAGAAAACAGTCCAGCCCCAAAGCCACCCGGTCGTGAGGCATCAGCCTCCTCAATGCAAAGGAAGCTTTGGCGTCAGCGGCAACCTCATCGACGTCAGCACCCATCCCCGGCGCCGCGCTTCTAGACGCAAACAGCGACTCAATGGTTTGCCGTGGGGTCCACCGCTTCTCCAGGATGCCACCGGTCAGTGCAGCGCGTTTCACGCCAATCGTCTGGCGCCAGCCGGTGACCGTCACCATCGGATGCCTCCTGGTTCCTTGATCGGCAGGTCTTCCGCGCAGGACCGATCCAACCGACGATCTGAGGCACCTGGCCTTTTCCCGCAAGGATCGGCGCTCCGTCGATACTCAGGCTCCATTGGCACATCGCGCCGAATTTCGGCCCTCTCAACCGTTTCTAAACGAATCGCGGTTAAGACCGGATTATCGCCAATGAGGAGAAGCCTCATGTTTGAAAAGATCGAAATGATGCGCATGGCCCGCGCCCTGGGTGCCCATGCCAGCGAGCGGCATCTTGTCGTCGCCCGCAATGTGGCCAATGCCGATACACCCGGATTCAAGGCCAAGGATGTGACGTCCTTCGCCGACAGCTATCGCAGCGCGGCGTTCTCCGCGATGCGGACCACGGACCCGCGCCATCTGGCCACGCCCGAATGGTCGCCCCTGACGCGCCAGATGCCCGTTGAAAGCGGCGTGTCGCCCAACGGCAATTCCGTCGCGCTCGAGGAGGAGATGCTGAAGGCGGCCGAGGTCAAGCGCGGGCACGACCTGTCGCTTGGCATCTACAGCTCGGCGCTCGATCTGATGCGCACCAGCATCGGGCGGAGGGGGTGATGGACCGTCCCGTTTCCGCCCTGCACCTGGCCGCGTCCGGGATGCGCGCCCAAAGCGAACGCCTGCGCCACACGGCCGAAAACATCGCCAATGCCGACACGCCCGGCTATCGCCGCAAGCTTGTCACCTTCGAGGAGGCGACCCGCTTCGGCCGCCCGACCGGCGAGGTCGAGGCTTCGAAGCTGCGGCTGGACCGATCGGAACTGCCCCGCCTTTACGATCCCTCGCATCCCCTGGCGGACGAGGACGGCTATTACCTCGGCTCCAATGTCGATCTGGTGATCGAAATCGCGGATTCCCGCGAGGCGGGCCGCAGCTATGAGGCCAACCTGAAAATGTTCGAGCAGACGCGCCAGATGGGCGCGTCGCTTCTGGAACTTCTGCGCCGCTAGAAAGGTCGCCCATGTTCACCAGTCTGAATGCAGCCACTGCCTATTCCGCCGCCCGCACCGCCGTGGCGCCGGGCCAGCCCGGTCCCGCCGTCCAGGCGCTGTCGAACGCGGCCGAGGATTTCGCCGCCCAGATGGGCAAGGTGGATCAGGTCGCAACCGGCGCCATGACCGGCCAGGTGGAAACGCACCGCCTGGTCCAGACCATCGCCGAAGCCGAGGTCGCCTTGGAAACCGTTGTCGCCATCCGCGACAAGGTGGTCGAGGCCTATCAGGAAATCCTGCGGATGCCGGTGTGATCCATGGATGAAACGCTGCTGTTCGACATGCTGCGCCAGGCGCTGCTGATCGCGGTCCGCATCTCGGCACCGATGCTGGCGGTCGCGCTGATCGCGGGGGTCGTGATCGGGCTGTTCCAGGCGCTGACCTCGGTCCAGGAGATGACATTGACCTTCGTGCCCAAGGTCGGGCTGATGCTGGCCGTCTTCTGGGTGACCATGAGCTTCATGACCACCGCCCTGTCCGATTTCTACATCGGCCAGATCATTCCGCTGATCGCGGGAAGCTGACCATGGACAACGCGATCTATGCGACGCTGACCCGGCAGGCAGGGCTGATGGCCGAGATGCGGGTGGTGGCCAACAACATCGCCAACGCAAATACCACCGGCTTTCGCCGCGAAGGGGTGATCTTCGCCGAACACCTGTCCGCCCTGGACCGAAGCGGCGACACGCTGTCGATGGCCCATGCGCGCGGCCGGATGCTGGATCTGAACCAGGGCGTGCTGACCCAAACCAACGGCAACTATGACCTGGCGATCGAGGGTGAGGGCTTCTTTCTGGTCGAGACGCCCGACGGCAACCGCCTGACCCGCGCGGGCGCCTTCTTGCCGTCCGCCGAGGGCGAATTGATGACCGCCGACGGCTTCCGTCTTCTGGACGAGGGGATGGCACCGATCATCGTTCCCGCAGGCGCCAGCGAGGTCGCAGTCGGCGCTGATGGGACCCTGTCCGCGAACGGCGTGGCCTTCGGCAAGATCGGCGTCTTCGCCGCGCCTCAGGATGCGCAACTGACCCGCCAGGGCGGCACCACCTTCACGACCGACGCCGCGCCCGAACCCGTCGACGACGCCCGTATCCGCCAAGGCTTCCTGGAAGAATCCAACGTCGATTCCGTTTTCGAGATCACCCGCATGATCGAGGTCCAGCGTGCCTACGAACTGGGCCAATCCTTCCTTGACCGCGAAGATCAGCGCATCCGCAGCGCGATCTCCGGCATGACCCGCTGAAAGGACCAGCCATGAGAGCCCTGCAGATCGCCGCGACCGGCATGAGCGCGCAGCAGACCCGTGTCGAGGTCATTTCGAACAACCTCGCCAACATGTCCACCACCGGCTACAACGCCCGGCGCGCGGAATTCGCCGACCTGCATTACCAGCAGGCCACCCGTCCCGGCACCGTGACCGCCGCCGACGGCACCGTCATTCCTGCAGGCGTGCAACTGGGCCTGGGGGTGCGCCCTACGGCGGTCAGCGTCAATCTGCAACAAGGCGCCTTGACCCAGACCGAGGGCGACCTGGACCTGGCCATCGACGGCGAGGGCTATATCGAGGTGACGCTGCCTTCCGGCCTTTCGGCCTATACCCGCGACGGCGGGTTGAAGCGGTCGCCCGACGGGCTGATCGTGACCTCGGACGGCTATCCGGTCGTACCGGGCATCACCATCCCCGACGACGCGAGCACCATTTCCATCAACGCGGCGGGCGAGGTTTACGCCTATTTCAGCGACCAGGTCGAACCCGAGCTGCTGGGCCAACTGACATTGGCAGGCTTTTCCAACGAAAAGGGGCTCGAGGCGATCGGCTCGAACCTGTTCCTGGAAACCGCCGCATCCGGCACGCCCCAGGTGACGACGCCGGGGCAGGACGGTTTGGGCACGCTGCGCCAGGGCTATCTGGAGGACAGCTCGGTCGATTCGGTGCGAGAGATCACCGAACTGATCAAGGCGCAGCGCGGATACGAACTGAACGCCAAGGTCATCACCGCCGCCGACCAGATGCTGGCGGCCACCACGCAGGTGCGCTGATGCGGTGGCTGGTTCTTCTTCTGGCCCTGGCGCCCCTGCCCGCATCCGCGGCGGTGCTGGCTGCGGCGCGAACCCTGCCCGCCGGAACTGTCATCACCGCCGCCGACATCCGCGCCATCGACGGCGACCGTCCCGGCCTTTCGGACCCGTCCCAGGCCATCGGGCTGCAGACCCGCATCACCATCCACGAAGGCCGCCCGCTGCAGGCCTCGCTCTTGCAGGCCCCCAGGCTGATCGGGCGCAACCAGATGCATCCGCTGGTCTTCCAGCGGGGTGCCCTGCGGATCGTCACCACCGCCCGGACGCTGTCGGACGGTGCGGCGGGCGACGTGATCCGCGTCATGAACCTTGAATCCCGCGCAACGATCAGCGCCGTCGTCCAGCCGGACGGCAGCCTTGTGGCGCTGAAGTAAGGACCACCGATGAAAACCATTCCCCTGCTCTGCCTCGTCCTGGCGGCTTCGGCCTGCGCGCGCGCCGATCACCTGGGAAAGCCGCCCAGCCTGACCTCTCCGCGCAACAGCGAGGAGTTCATCGCCATGACCAACCCGCCTTTGGAGATCCCCGTCGATTCCGGCCGCCCCGAGGCGGCAGCGTCGCTGTGGGCCGGGACCACCTCGTCCCTGATCAGCGACAGGCGGGCGGCGACGCGCGGCGACATCCTGACGGTGGTGATCGAGATCGACGACGAGGCGCAGATGACCAACACCTCGGGGCGCAGCCGCCAGTCCGGCGAAAGCGTGTCGATCCCGCAGATGATCGGCATCCCGCAGCGCCTGAACGAGAAGCTGCCCGAAGGCGCCAGCTTCGACAACCTGGCCGAGGCGGAATCGTCCTCGACCTACAAGGGCAGCGGCAACATCACCCGCCGCGACAAGCTGACCCTGCGGGTGGCGGCCACCGTCATCGACACCCTGCCCAACGGCACCCTGCAGATCGAGGGCACGCAGGAAGTCCGTGTGAACTATGAATTGCGCGAACTGACCGTCAGCGGCTTCGTCCGCCCCGCCGATATCGACCGCAGCAACGAGATCGCCTATGACCGCATCGCGGGGGCGCGCATCTCCTATGGCGGACGCGGGCAGATCACCGATGTGCAGCAGCCCCGCTTTGGCCAGCAGATCGTCGATGTGATCCTGCCCTACTGAGGTATCCGCCGATGAAGAAGCTTTTGCCCCTTCTGATCCCCGTTCTGGCCCTGGTGGGCGGCGTCGCAACCGGAGAGATGCTGCGCCCCGCCCAGGAAGGCGGTCATGCCGCAACCGGGGCGACGTCCGGCAATCACGGTGCGGCGGAAGACGGCGCCGCCCCCGATGGCCATGCCAAGACGGCATCGGATCACCCGGCCCCGCCACCCGCCGACGATCATGCCGCAGCCGGCGATCATGGCGGGGGCCAGGGCGGCCATGGGGAAACGGCCGCCCCTGCCGAGGGCTGGTTCACCTTCCCGAGCCAGTTCTTCGTGCCCTTGATGCGGAACGGGGACATGGGCGCGGTGATGATCCTGACCCTGACGATCGAGACGGGCGGCGCCGACCTGCCCGCCATGAAGCAGCAGGAACACCGGTTGCGGGACGCGCTGCTGCGCGAATTGCTGATCCATGCCAATACAGGCGGATTTGACGGCAACTTCACGTCCGAGGCCCGGCTGGCCCCCTTGCGCGAACGATTGCAGAAGGCGGCGCAGGCCAGCACCGACCTGTCCGTCAAGGCCGTGCTGATCGAGGATATCGCCCGGCAGGCGGGCTGACGGTTGCATCGGCGCGGGCGGCAGGGCAGAAACCGGCCCTGCCCGACCAAGGACACAGCCGGTGGACCGATCTGCCTTTCCAGCCCATGACCATTGCGTGACGATCCTTCTGGCCAGCTATCGCGGCGCATCCTTCATCGAAGCGCAACTGGACAGCATCGCCGCACAGACGCACCGGAACTGGCGACTGATCGTCTCGGATGACGGATCGGATGACGGGACGCGCGACATTGCAGCGGATTTCGCGGCCAGGCGCCCTGCGGGGCAGGTTCGGATCATCGACGGACCGCGCCGGGGCGCCACCCAGAACTTCCTCCATCTGCTGTCGGCCGCGACAGACGGCATGATCGCCTTCTGCGACCAGGATGATGTGTGGTTCCCCGACAAGCTGGCCGCGCCGTGGCCGCGCTGTCACGACAGGACGGCCCCGCCCATTATGCGTCCCGCACGATCATCACCGATGCAGCCCTGGTTCCGACAGCCGAGTCCCGCCATTTCCGGCGGCCCCTGGGATTTCGCAATGCCCTGGTCCAGGCGATCATGGCGGGCAATACCTCGGTCTTCAATGCGCCCGCCGCCGCGATCCTGCGCCGCTGCGCCCCAGAGGCCCGGGCGCGGGATATCGAGTCGCATGACTGGTGGGCCTTTCAGGTCACCTCGGGCGCCGGCGCGGCGTTCATCCATGATCCGCGACCAGCCTTGTTCTATCGCCAGCACGCCCGCAGCGTGATGGGCCGCAACGATACGGCTGCCGCGATGTCGCAGCGGATCGCCATGCTTCTCGCAGGGATTATGGCGGCTGGCTGGCTGCCAACCATGCGGCCCTGGATGCTGTCCGATCGGAGCTGCTGCCGGAAAACCGCCTGATCCTGGATCGTTTCGGCGCAGCCCTGCGGCAGCACGGGCCGCTTGCCGCGTGCAGCATGGCGCAACTGGGGCTTTACCGGCAGACCGGCGCAGGGTCTGCGGCCCTGTTTGCCGCGGCCTTTCTGGGCAGGCTGCGTCAGCGCGCGCCCAGCAATCCCATCAGGTAACGACCATAGGCATTCTTGGAAAACCGTTGCGCCTGTTCACGCAAGGCATCTTCGGAAATCCAGCCGGCCTCGAAGGCGATCTCCTCGGGGCAGCCCGTCTGCAAGCCCTGGCGCTTTTCCAGCGTGCGCACGAAGTTTCCCGCATCCAGCAGGCTGCCATGGGTGCCGGTATCCAGCCAGGCAAAGCCGCGCCCCATCTTTTCGACCGTCAGGCTGCCGTCGCGAAGATAGCTTTCCAGAAGCGTCGTGATCTCAAGCTCGCCCCGTTCGGAAGGCTTGACTTGCCGGGCACGTTCCGAGGCCGAGGCATCCAGGAAATAAAGGCCCGTCACGGCAAAGTTCGACGGTGGCAGTTCCGGCTTTTCGATGATCGCGCGAACCCGGCCGTCGGATTGGAAATCGACCACGCCATACCGTTCGGGATCCGAAACCCGATAGCCGAAGACCGTCCCGCCGCTGATCCGCTGATCCGCCGCCTTCAGAAGTTCGGGCAGGCCATGGCCGAAGAAGATGTTGTCCCCCAGCACCATGGCCGATGGCGCCCCCGCCAGGAAATCCTCGGCCAGCAGATAGGCCTGGGCCAGGCCGTCGGGCGAAGGCTGGATGATCCATTCGAACCGCAGCCCCCATTGCTCGCCCGTTCCAAGCAGCCGCTGGAATTGTCCCTGATCCTCGGGCGTGGTAATGATCGCGATCTCGCGAATGCCGGCCAGCATCAGCACGCTGATGGGATAATAGACCATCGGCTTGTCATAAAGCGGAAGAAGCTGTTTCGAAACGCCCATCGTGATCGGATAAAGGCGCGTCCCCGAGCCGCCTGCCAGAATGATGCCCTTGCGTCCCGTCATTTTCCGTATCCCAGTTGCTTCAAGACAGTGTCGAGATCGACCCGCCAGTCCGGGCGGTCTATCCCGAAATCCCGCATGATGCGGGAACAATCCAGCCGCGAATTGGCCGGCCGCTGCGCAGGCGTGGGATAATCGCTGGTCGGGATGTCGCGCACGGCGCAGGCCAGCCCGGCACGGTCGAAAATCGCGCGCGCGAAATCCGCCCAGCTGACATCGGGCGATCCGGCAAAATGATAAAGGCCGCCCGCCTTTGGGTTGGCCTGCATCCGACCCGCCATCAGGAGCAGGGCAGCGGCGATCCGGCTCGCCTCGGTCGGACCGCCGATCTGGTCGGCGACGACATTGATCCGGTCACGCTCGGCGCCCAGCCGCAGCATGGTCTTCACGAAGTTCGAGCCATCCGGGGAAAACACCCAGGATGTGCGCATCACCGCCCATTGCCCGCCCGCTGCCGCGACTTGCCGTTCCCCGTCCAGCTTGGTCTGGCCATAGACGCTTGCGGGTGCTGTGGCGGCATCTTCGGCCCTTGGCAGGTCGCCCGTTCCGTCGAACACATAGTCGGTCGATACATGCAGGAACGGGATCCCCAGTTCGGCCGCTGCCCTGGCCAGCAATCCCGGCGCCGTGGCGTTCAGGACCAACGCGGCGTCCCGTTCGCTTTCGGCGCGATCGACGGCGGTATAGGCAGACGCGTTGATGATCCCCCAGGGTCTCAGCGCATGGATGCGCGGAATGACCGCGTCGGGGACCGACAGATCCGCTTCCCCTCGGCCCCAGGCGGTCGCCTCGGGGGCAAGGCGCATCAGGGCCTGCGCAAGCTGCCCGGATTTTCCAAGAATCAGCAGGCCGGTCATTTCGCCTGACCAAGCCGCTGGCCGACCCCGTCGCGCGACAACAATGGCTGCCACCAGTCCCGGTGGTTCAGATACCATTCGACCGTGCGCCGCAGCCCTTCCTCGACCGTGACCGAGGGACGCCAACCCAGTTCCGTGCGGATCCGGGCCGGGTCGATTGCGTACCGCCGATCATGGCCCGGTCGATCGGTCACAAAGGTGATCAGATCGGCATGAGGCGCGCCTTCAGGATGCAGATCGTCCATATGCGCGCAGATCGTGCGGACCAGGTCGATGTTTCTGGCCTCGTTCTCGCCGCCGATGTTGTAGCTGCGGCCGACCTGCCCTTGTTCGACCACCAGAAGCAGCGCGTCGGCGTGATCCTCGACGTAAAGCCAGTCACGCACATTGCCGCCGTCGCCATAGACCGGGATCGGTTCCCCTGCCAAGGCCTTCAAGATGACGACGGGCACCAGCTTTTCAGGAAAATGATATGGTCCGTAGTTGTTCGAACAATTGGTCAGCACCACCGGAAGGCCATAGGTCTCGTGCCAGGCCCGCACCAGATGGTCCGATCCTGCCTTGCTGGCGGAATAGGGACTGCGCGGATCATAGGGGGTGGTTTCGGTGAACTGTCCCGTATCGCCCAGTGAGCCGAAGACCTCGTCCGTCGAGATATGGTGGAAGCGGAAGGCATCCGGCCTGCCATTGGCCGTCCAGTACCGGCAGGCGGCCTCCAGCATGTTGAACGTGCCGATGACATTGGTCTCGATGAAGGCCGCAGGCCCGTCGATGGACCGATCGACATGGCTTTCGGCCGCCAGATGCATCACCGCGTCGGGCCGGTGGGCATCGAAGACACGGTCCAGTTCCGCACGGTCGCGGATGTCGACCTGTTCAAAGGAATAAAGCGGGCTTTCGGCGGCATCGGCCACGTTCGCGGGATTGGCGGCATAGGTCAACGCATCGACATTGACCACCTCGTGCCCGCGCGAAACGGCAAGGCGAACCACGGCCGAACCGATGAACCCCGCCCCTCCGGTTACGAGAATCTTCATGCTGCGCCCTTGTATTCAAAAGGTGACGTCCAGTCCGCGAAGGCAGGGGCATCCCGGTCCTTGGGGGAAAGCAGGGGATCATTGACCCCCCAGTCTATTCCCAGGCTGTTCCACAGGACCGCCCCGTCGCTGGCGCGGTCGTAATGGGCCGTGCATTTGTAGACGATCTCGGTGTCGGGTTCCTGGGTGACGAAGCCATGAAGAAAGCCTTCGGGGATCCAAAGCTGCCGACCGTTTTCCGCGGTCAGCTGAACCGCAACCCATTGGCCGTATGTTGGGCTGCCCCGCCGCGCATCCACGGCCACGTCCAGAAGCGCCCCCCGCCCGCAGCGCACCAGCTTTCCCTGGGCAAAGGGCGGCGCCTGATAGTGCAGGCCGCGGACCGTTCCGACCCGGAAGGACAGCGAGTGGTTGTCCTGGACGAATTCGGGCATCGCCAATCCGGCCTCGGCCAATGTCTTTCGGTTCCAGCTTTCCGAAAAGAAGCCACGTTCATCGCCAAAGCGCGCCGGGGTCAGAACAAGGACATCGGGCAAGGCAGTGGCTTCTATCTTCATCGGATCGATCCAGGGTTGGAAACCTCGTCCCCCTCTATGCGATGGGAAAGGTCGTGTCACTCACCCGCCGGTGAAAATCCCCGGTTGTGTCACTCGATCACCAGATCCGCGTGAAGCGCCCCGGCCGCATGGATGGACTTGAGGATGTCGATCATCTCTCGCGGGCGGACGCCCAGGGCGTTCAGTCCCTCTACCAGATCGCTGAGAGAGGTTTCCCCCGCCACCTCGGCAAAGCCGATGCCCGGTTCATTGCGCAATTCGGCCACCGTCCGGGGAACGGTCACGGTTTCGCCCCTTGCAAAGGGATTAGGCTGCGAGACCATCGGCGCCTCGCTGACACTCAGCGTCAAGGCCCCCTGGGACACGGCGACCCGAGAGATGCGCACACGCTCTCCGATCACGATGGTGCCGGACTTGTGGTCGATGACCACCTTGGCGCGGTCTTCCGGTTCGACGGTCAGGTTTTCAATGCGCCCGAGAACACGAGCCGGGTTCACGTCGCCCAGTTGCCTGAACTCGACCAGCACGGTGCCGCTGTCCTGGGTGATCGCGACCCTGCGGTCGAAGTCGCGATTGATGGCATCTTCGATCCGTGTCGCGGTCGTGAAATCCGCGTTCCGCAGGGCGACACGGATGTTCTGGATACTGGCGAAATCGAATTCGACCTCACGCTCTACCCGCGCGCCGACGGGGATCTTGCCCGAAGTCGGCACCCCTTCGACCACCCGTGCAGCCTCGCCCTCGATCGCGGCGCCGCTGGCGATGATGGAACCCTGCGCCACGGCATAGATATTGCCGTCCGCCGCCTTGAGCGGAGTCATGACCAGCGTCCCGCCCAGCAGGCTCTTGGCGTCACCGATCGTGGACACGCTGACGTCGATGCGGCTGCCCGACCGCGCGAAAGGAGGCAGGGTCGCGGTCACGACAACGGCCGCGACATTGCGGGACCGCAGCGCCTCGTCAGTGACATTAACCCCCAGCCGTTCCAGCAAGCCGGCCAGCAATTCCTCGGTGAAAGGGGCATTGCGAAAGCCGTCCCCGGTGCCGTCCAGACCGACGACCAGGCCATAGCCGACCAGGTCGTTGCCCCTTACCCCGTCGAAATCGGCCAGATCCTTGATCCGGACCGGAGCCGCCGCCGCAATCGCGGGCAGCAGGACCATGACGATCATAACCAGGAAACGACGCATCACAGATAATTCACCAGCTTGAGCTGCGACAGCCGCCCGATCACGGAATATAGCGTTTGCAGCTTGGTTTCCGCATCCGATATGGCGGCCGCAGTGGCCATCGGATCGGCCTCGCGCAGGGTATTCCTTGCTGTTTGCAGAGTGGCGGAGGCTGCATTGCCTTCGGTCTGCGCGGTGGCGATGACCTGCTGGGCATAGCCCAGGCGCGACATTTCGGCGACCAATCGAGGAGAGTTCTGCAGCAAGGCCTTGCCGGCCCCTTGCAGAAGCGTCCTGGCCTCGGTCCCGTTCCCGGCCAAAGCACCCCGATCCAGCATTGCTGCGGTGGCCAGGCCCTTCAGGCTGTCGCGGATGGCGGGGGACAAGGCGGTCGTGGTCAGGGTGATCGTCGTCTCCTCGCCGATGGGCGTCGACTGGCCGCCCGGTCCGCCATGATAGGCCGTATCGGCAAAGCCGCCGGTGCCTGGGGCTGCGTCGAACCAATCCGACACCGCCTGCGCCACATCCCCGGCGGTGGTCAGCCCGGCCACCTGCGCAGTCAGCGCGGTCAGGATCGTATCTGCCGAGGCGAGGGGGCGTGTGTCGCTGTGCGCACCCGAAAACAGGAAGCGTTGCCCGACCGTGCCGTTCAGATGACCGATCACCGCCTGGAATGCGGATGCGGCCTCGGCCGACCGGGCCGCCATAAGTCCTTCCGTCGTGGCCTCGGGTTCAAGATAAAGGCCTTGGCCGATATCCTCATTGATCGACTGAACCGATGTCAGCGCGTTCTGCATGCCTTGGGTATGGGCCGCAGCCTCGGCCGCGTTGGACTTGAACTGCGTCAGCATTGCAAGCCGGGCTTCGATGCCGGCCAGATCCTGCGTGTTGCCTTGCAGCCTGGCGCCCAGATCCGCAACCTCTCCGCTGGACAGCTCGGCCGTCAGCGTGGCCAGGGTGGTCTTGATCCTGTTCGAGGCGGCCTGCATGGCAAAGGCACGGGCCTGGTCACCAATGGATTGCACCGTCATTCGTCATATCCCCAGTATCTGATCCATCATGGTCTGAATGGCCTGAATGACGCGCGCGTTGGCGGCATAAGCCTGTTCGTATCGCAGCAGACGCTGCATCTCGGCATCGCTGTCCACGCCATCCGCGGCCAGCCTGGACGAGATCGTGTCGGCTTGACTGTTCCGGATCGCGGCGTCGGATTGTGCGTTCACGCGCGCGGTGGAGACCAGCGATTCCACCGTTCCGAAGCGGTCGGTCAGGGAAGCCTTGCCGCTGAAGCTGGTGCCGGGGATCAAGGTGGAACGATCCAGAGCCGCCGAGATCGCAACCAGCAACGTCGAGTCGCCGACCGCGCCTTCCGTCGCGGCATTCAGGCCCGAGCGCAGCCGCCAGGCCGCCCCTCCGGCGTTCTCGACCACCGCGTCATTGATGCCGATCCGCCCCGCCAGTCCTGTCTTGCCTGACAGGCTGGCACGCGCGCCATCGTCCGTGAACAGGCCTGTCGAGGTCGCGGCCAAGGTGCCGTCCACTGCCGGATCTGCAAGGCGTTCGTGCAATTCGAAAGCCAGATCATCCAGCAAGGCTTGGACAGCGGGTGCCAATTCGTCGCGAACCGCAAAATTCGCGGCCAATGAGCCGCCCGCATAAAGCTGCATCTGCGACTGCGTCAGTTCGGCCCCGTTCTGCGTCAACAGCGCCAACCCGGATCCTGCGGTCTGGGCTGCGGTCACCTGCCCCGCGGCCGTGAAGGACAGTTCAGTCGGGGTGGTGCCGTCCAGAAGCACCGCCCCCCCGGCCGTGAACAGCGCCACGGCTCCGGCGGGACGCGTTACCTCCTGTACGGGAACGATCTTCGAAATCTCGCCAATGATCCCCTGTCTTTGATCCAGAAGCGACGAGGGGTCAGAGCCGTCGGCCTCCAGCACGGCGATCCGACGATTGAGATGCGCGATCTCGGCCAGCGATTTGTTCAGCCGGGCGACATCGGCGGCGATGGCCTGATCTGCCGCGCTGCGGGCAGCCTGAACCTGGTCCGAGGCCGCATTCAGCCGGTTGGCCAGTATCTGCGCCTTGTCCACGGCCTGCGTCAGCCGGATTTCGTCATCGGGGCGACTGGCTGCGGAGGACAAGGCCGTTCGAAAATCGCCAAGCGCCGCGCCCAGGCCGCCAGTGCTGCCGGCAATGCCGATCCGATCCTCGATCTGCTTGGCAAAGGCCAGCCGGGTCGAGGCTTCGGCCCGCGCGGCCTCGGCCAGGCGGGATTCCGACAGGACGCTTGCGTTGACCGCGCGCGTGACGCCGTCGATGCGCACGCCCCCGGCATTGCCGCCTGCAGTCTGGGCACTGACCGCCATCTCTCGCCGGGCATAGCCTGGGGTGGCGGCGTTGGCCAGGTTTGCCGCAACGGTTTCGGTCCCCCGCGCCGTGGCCGTCAGGCCCGACATGGCATTTCCAAGGGCGCGCGCGATGCTCATTCAGACCACCCCTCAGCGTTTGATGTTCGTCGTTTCCTGCAACATCTCGTCGACGGTCTGGATGATCTTCGCGTTCGACGAATAGGCACGCTGCGTCAGGATCAGGTGGGTCAGTTCCTCGGCCACGTCAGTGGTCGATTCCTCCAGGGCATATCCCTGGAGAGAGCCCGTCGGGCCGTCGCCCGCATTCCACAGGAAGAAGCTGCCCGAGGTGGGCGATATGGTAAAGGCTTGTGAATCGACGGACATCAGGCCGTTCGGATTGGGAACATCCACCAGCGGGATCTGATACAGGGTCTTGACGAAGCCCGTGTCATAGCTGGCCTTCAGAAAGCCGTCGGCGTCCACCTCGACCGTGGTCAGGTTGCCGACCGGGGAGCCATTCTTGGTGATGTTCGTGGGCGAGAAATTGGCTGCAAGCTGCCGCAGGCCCGTTGTTCCGCCAGGGGTGCCGACGACCAGATCCATCGCACCACCGCCAACGGTCAGGCCGATCGCCCCCGACACCGGATCATAGGCCCCGCCCGACAGCGTGGTCACGCTGGCGATGCTGCCGCCATGTGCCTGGCTGTCGTCAAAGACGATGCGATAGGACCCAACCAGATTGGCCGCCGGATCCGAGGCGGAATCGCGGACCTCCATCACCCAGGTGTTCGACATGCCGGTCGGATCCGAGGTGTCCGGGATGAAGGTGATGTTCAGGGCTTCTGACGTGCCCAGATTTCCGAAATATTCGACCTTCAAGGCCAGGGGATCGCCTGGGGCGGTGGCCAGGGTCTTGCTTGCAGGCAGGTTCACGCCCAGCGACACCTCGGTCGTGGGGTCGCCTGCGGTCTGGTTTGCGCTGATCCGGACAGGGGTCAACCCCGTCATGGTATCGCGCGACATCAGCGGGATAGTCCCATCGGCCTGGGCGGGCCAGCCCATCAGGACCAGGCCCGAACCTGTCTTCAGGACACCTTCGGCATCGGGACGGAAAGACCCCGTGCGGGTCATCATGAACGGCAGGTCCGTGAACCCGTTGTCCAGGTCCACCGCCGAGGTCACCGGCAGCATTCCCCGGCCCGATATGGCGATGTCCAGAGGATGCGTGGTCGTGGACAGCGCCCCGTCATCCTCGATCACCCTTTGCGTGGTGGCCGTGACACCGCCTGCCGAATACATGCCCGCAACGCGGTGCTGGTTCAGCACGAAGGAATTGAAGTCGGTTTCCATGCGCTTGTAGCCATAGGTGCCCGAATTCGCGATATTGTCCGAAATCGTTGCAAGACGGGTGGAATTGGCCGCCAGCCCCGAAACACCGGCGCTCATCGCGGAAGACATTGACATGGCATCACCTTTTTCAGTTCACCTCAGATCATCCACCGCAGGACTTAAGATTCGCCTAATTGCCCCTGACTATCTGAGTAAAATCACCTCGATCCGGTTATTGGTCGCATCCATAGGATTTCCGGTCTTGTTCTTGCGGTCTGCATAGCCGGTAACACGCTGGATTCGCTGGGCATCAAGGTCGGACCCCTCAAGCAGGCTCCGGACCGCATGGGCGCGGGCATCGGACAAGGGCCAGACGGGGGAATTCACCAGCGTTTCAGGATATGCCCGGACATGACCGGAAATGGCGACCTGGTTGCGCGTCCTGGTCAGCACCCTGCCGATGATTCGGGCCAGTTCGGTCAGAACCGGCTGCGGTTCGGCGGTGTCTTCGACAAACAGCGGCTGATCGGTCAGATCGCCCAGTTCAATGACCAGCCCTTCATCCGTCATGCGGGTGACAACATGGCGCAACAGATTGGTCAGCTGCTGCGATTCGCCGCCGCTGGCGCGAAGCTGACGCTCGATCTCCTCGGCCACCTGTTCCAGGGTGACGTCAGAGGGTTCCTTGCCCTGCTGTTCCACCCCCTCGCCCGAGGCTCCGGGTGTTCGCACGATGGTGGGATTGAAGTAGTCGGCAAGACCCGAACGCTGCTGTTCCGTCGTGGCATTCAGCAGCCACATCAGCAGGAAGAAAGCCATCATGGCGGTCACGAAATCCGCATAGGCGACCTTCCAGGCGCCGCCGTGGTGACCGCCCTCGCCCGAGGCGGTCACCCGCTTGATCATGATCGTGGGGCCTGCCACCCCCTTCTGCCTTGCCATCGCACACCGCCATCGATTTCCTGACGGAATGTCGCGGCAAGTCGGCCCTGGAACAAGCCGACCCCTCAAATGCTAGGCATTATCCCGGCAGGTTCAGTCCCTGTGCCAGCCGCTGATGGCCTTGGAATCCATGAACTCCTCAAGGCCCATGATGCCGCCCTCGCGGGCGCGGCCGGACATCTTGACCCCCCCGAAGGCCGATCCCGCACCGCGCGACTGGCCGTTCATTTCCACCATGCCGGAGCGCAGCCTGCGCGCCACGCGGTTGCGCCGCGCCCCGTCCCCGGACTGGACATAGTTGGTCAGGCCATAAGGCGTGTCGTTGGCGATCTCGATCGCCTGTTCCTCGGTGTCGAAGGGGATGATCGACAGGACTGGACCGAAGATTTCCTGCTGGGCGATGGTCATGTCGTTGCTGACATCGGCGAAAACGGTCGGGCGCACGAAATAGCCCCGGTTCACACCTTCGGGCAGGCCGGTGCCGCCTGCCACAAGGCGCGCACCTTCGTCGATGCCCTTCTGGATCAGATCCTGGATCTTGTCCCACTGCTGCTTGCTGACCACGGGACCGATATGCTTGCCCGGCTGATGGGCGCTTGCGACCTGGGTTTCCTGGGCGACCCTTGCCGCCGTCTCGACGGCCTGGTCATAGACCGACCGTTCGACCAGCATCCGGGTCGGCGCGTTGCAGGACTGGCCGCTGTTGTAAAAGCAATGCCGCGCGCCGCGCACCACGGCCTTGTCGTCGGCATCGGCGAAGACGATGTTGGCGCCCTTGCCGCCCAGTTCCAGCACGACCTTTTTCAGCGTGTCGGCCGCGGCCTTGGTGATCGCGATGCCCGCGCGGGTCGATCCGGTGAAGCTGATCATGTCCACGTCCTTGTGCGTGGAAAGCTGCGTGCCCACCCCCGGCCCATCGCCGTTCACCAGGTTGAAGACGCCCTTCGGCAGCCCCGCCTCGTCCACGATCTCGGCAAAGAGCATCGAGGACAGGGGCGCGATCTCGGACGGTTTCAGCACGCAGGTATCACCCGCCAGGATCGCCGGGATGACCTTCAGCGTGACCTGGTTCATCGGCCAGTTCCAGGGCGTGATCAGGCCGACCACGCCCACGGGTTCCCATGCGACCATGGAGGTCGGGGCATGGTCCCCCAGCGGGCGGATGAAGTCGAAGCCCTTGAAGGCCTTGATGAAGTTCTCGATGTGATAGGTTCCGGCGGCCACCTGGTCGCCCAGGGACATGTCCTGCGGCGCGCCCATTTCGTGGCTGATGGCCCATGCCATGTCCTGCGCGCGGCGGTTGTAGATCTCGAGGATCTTCTCGACATGAGCCAGTCGTTCGGCCGGTTCGGTCCGCGACCATCCAGCGAAGGCCGCCTTTGCCGCCGCCACGGCACGATCCGTATCAGCCTGGTCGCCCAGGCTGATGACCGCCACCGCTTCCTCGGTCGAGGGGTCGATCACCTCGAGATCATTGGCCCGCGCGGGATCCACCCAGGCCCCGCCGATATAGAACTTGCGCTTGTCCAGAAGCTCGGTCATCGCGATTTCTCCAATCCAGTTGGCGACAAGGTGAAGCGGCGGCAAGGCCTGCGCAACCCTTGTTAAATCTCGATTCATTGTGTCGATAAAACGCTGGCATTCCTGCCGCTTTGTCTTATCCTGCGCGAAACTCTCAACATGAAGGACACCTTGATGTCCCTGCGCATCAACGACATCGCCCCCGATTTCACCGCCCCCTCGACCGAGGGCGAGATCCGGTTCCACGACTGGCTGGGCGACAGCTATGGCATCATCTTCAGCCACCCGCGCGACTTCACCCCCGTCTGCACGACCGAATTCGGTGTCGTTGCCCAGCTGATCCCCGAATTCGAGAAGCGCAACACCAAGGTTCTTGGCGTTTCCGTCGATTCGGTCGAGGACCATGGAAAGTGGAAGCGCGACATCGAGGCGGTGGCGGGCGCGCCGGCCGATTTCGCGATGATCGACGACCGCGACCTGACGGTGGCCAAGGCCTATGACATGCTGCCGGCGGACCATTACCTGCCCGCCGAGGGACGCACGCCGGCCCATTCCGCGACCGTGCGCAGCGTCTTCATCATCGGTCCCGACAAGAAGGTCCGGCTAACCATGACCTATCCCATGTCCATCGGCCGGAACTTCGCCGAAATCCTGCGCGCCCTGGATGCCGTGCAAAAGACCGATGGCGTGCCCATCGCCACGCCTGCGAACTGGGTGCCGGGACAGGACGTGATCGTGGCCCTGGCGCTTGACGACAAGGCGGCCGAGGAACGCTATGGTCCCCTGGACATCAAGCTGCCCTATCTGCGCTTTGCCAGGGATCCGGCCTGATCCGATCCTTCAGCCTGGCCAGCCATAGCGGTCCAGCAGGGCGGCGATCGCCTGGTCGTTGCCCGTGCCGTGAAGGTTCTGGCTGCGCAGGCTTTGCACCTGACTGCCTTCCCATTCAAGGATCCGGGCGCGGGCGCCGATCTTCTGCGCCTCCACTCCCGCCATGCGGTGCATCCAGTAAAGCCAAACATCGTCTGAACGCGGTGCCAGCAGGGTAAACAGGTCATCCCGCGTCACATCGGGGTGAAAGACACCCGGCGCATAGATCACGCCGCTGACCCCGGTCAGGAAGACCAGCGGGGATCGTTCCGGCGCATCGATATTGTGGCGCCACTCGGCATAGGGGGTGGGCTTGCCTTGGCGCAGCGTCACCCGATGGGCCCGATGACAGGCGATCTTCGCGCCTTGGTGGACCGCCGAAACCAGCCTTTCCAGCCAGTCGGCCGGATAATAGACATCGTCATCCGCGGTCACGACAAAGGCATCCGGTGTATCCAGCAGCGTGGGCACGATCTTCTTATAAGAGCGCCACGGGGGACAGGTACGGACCTCCAGCCCTGGCAGCAGGGCAATGGCGGGCGGCATGTGGGCCTTGTCCCCTTCATCCAGCCAAAGGATCACCCGGTCAGGCTGCATGGTCTGGCGAAGGATGGCGCGCAGTGTCAGTTCCAGCGTGCCGAACCGCGCCGGATAGCTGGTCAGTGACAGGACCAATGGACCGGGCAGGCCGTGCGGGCGGCCGGGCGCATCGGTACGGGCCATGATCTCGGCCCGGGCACGGGCCAGGCGGCGGCGATGCTTGAAGGCGCGAAAGGCGTCCGAAATCACGGCCGGTCCCAAGCCTGGCGCAGCCAGTCGATGTTGCCGATGCGGCGATACCATTTGTGGCCCCGCCCGGCAAAGACATCCTCCATCTTCGGCGCGCCGGCGAACAGGACGATCTTCGCCCTTTCGGGCAGGACGGGGTCGCGCAGATAGCTGGACAGGTGCCGCGGGACGCAATCGTTCTTGAAGCTGACGCACCATCCCTTGGGCCAATAGTTCAGGTTTCCATGCGCCGCCAGTTGCGCCGACTGGAACTGCTGGCTGATCTCATAACGGGCCGTCGCGCCTGCCGAATCGGCCAGATAAGCATCGAGGATATACGCGTGCTGCCCGATCTCGAACCGGAAGACGCTGGAATTGCCCACACTGTGCAGAAAGCGGTCGCGCGAGGGGTTCACGCGACGCAGGGGCTTGGGGCGGAACAGGTCGTCGTCGCGGATAATGTGAAAGGCACCCGGCAGGTCGAAGAAGGGCTGCAGGTCATCGACCACCACCAGGTCGATGTCCAGAAAAAGCGCCGTCCCCGACAAACCCGCCAGATCGCGCCGGAAGATCGCCAGCTTGCGCCACCGGGTATCGCCATGGGCCAGGGGCAGGCCAAGTTCCGGCAAGGGCATCGCTTCGATCCCCGGATCCAGGCCCTCGGCGTCATCGGTGAAGCAGATGAAGCGGTGCGGGCGGGCCAGGTGGCGGCGGACCTGCCGGTGCAGCCGGTTCACGTCCGCCGCGCCATAAAGCGTGCCCCATTTCATGGTCAGGATGTTGAGCGGATGCTGGGCCATGGTTCCTCCGGCGAATTGCGGCAACCTGCCCAATCCCCGAACTAGATTCAACCGGAAGCGTCCGGTAAGAGCAGGGCTGCAAGAATCCCGAGGACATCGCTTGACCCGCCCGACCATCATCACCTTGTCCAGCATCCCGCCGCGTTTTCCCCTGCTTGGCCCCGCGCTGGACAGCCTGCTGAAACAGGAACTGCCCGCGCAGGCAATCCACCTTTACATTCCTGAACGCTATCGCCGCTTTCCCGACTGGGACGGCACCCTGCCCCCTGTGCCCGAAGGCATCACCATCCGCCGCTGTCCGCAGGATCTGGGACCGGCGACCAAGATCCTGCCCGCGGCACGCGAATTTACAGGCCAGGACGTAGACCTGCTGTTCTGCGACGACGACAAGGTCTATGACCCGCGCTGGCATGGCCGGTTCAAGCGCAATCGACAAAGGCATCCCGGCGCCTGCCTTGTAGAGGCCGGGGAGAACCTGCCCGATATCGCCGAAGACACCCGCCCCCACGACCGCAAGCCGCGGGCCAGACGATGGGTGCGCAAGCCGCTATCCTATCGGATCAAGCGGGTCCTGTCGCTGTTCACCATCAAGTCCACCATGTATGCCAATTCGGGATATGTGGATATCCTGTCTGGCCATGCGGGGGTCATGGTGCATCCCGACTGGTTCGATGACGAGGTCTGGGAGATCCCGGAAATCCTCTGGACCGTGGATGACCCCTGGTTGTCCGGTCACCTGGAACGCAAGGGCATTCCGATCTGGCTGATTGCCGAGGTTCGTCGGATGAGCGCCACCGACGCGGGAGAGATCGACGCCCTGCACGATCTGGTTCATCAGGATCATTGCCGGGTCAAGGCGGATATCGCCGCCATCGACTACATGCGCCAGACCTACGGCATCTGGAAACCCGCCGGAAAGGTGACGCCACCTGCGGGTTTCATGAGCGACACGATGCGAGAGATAAGCCGGCGCGCGTCCCGGACCTCCTGAAGCCCGCATCGTCAAGGCGTTCCGCGCTGAAACGCGAAAGGCCCCGCATCTGCGGGGCCTTTTGTTGGTCGGAAAGGGCAGGCCGATCACTCGGCCGTTTCTTCCTTGGCTTCGGTGATTTCCTGGCCGGTTTCCTGGTCCACCATCTTCATGCCCAGGCGGACCTTGCCGCGATCGTCGAAGCCGAGCAGCTTGACCTTGACCTCCTGGCCTTCCTTCAGCACCTCGTTGGGGTGGGTCAGGCGCTTGTTGGCGATCTGGGACACGTGGACCAGGCCGTCGCGCTTGCCGAAGAAGTTCACGAAGGCGCCGAAATCGACCAGCTTGACGACCTTGCCAGTATAGATCTTGCCTTCTTCCGGCTCGGCCACGATCGAATAGATCATGTCATAGGCCTTCTTGATCGAATCGGCATTGGCCGAGGCGATCTTGATGGTGCCGTCGTCGTTGATGTCCACCTTGGCGCCCGAGGTTTCCACGATCTCGCGGATGACCTTGCCGCCCGAGCCGATCACTTCGCGGATCTTGTCGGTCGGGATCTGCATGGTCTCAATGCGCGGGGCATGGGCGCTGAACTCGCGGCGGCCTTCGGTCAGGGCCTTGGCCATCTCGCCCAGGATATGCAGGCGGCCTTCCTTGGCTTGCGCCAGGGCTTGCTCCATGATCTCGGGGGTGATGCCCTGGACCTTGATGTCCATCTGGAGCGAGGTGATGCCCTCGGACGTGCCGGCGACCTTGAAGTCCATGTCGCCCAGGTGGTCTTCGTCACCCAGGATGTCGGTCAGGACCGCATACTTGCCGTCTTCCTCCAGGATCAGGCCCATGGCCACGCCCGCGACCGGCGCCTTCAGCGGAACGCCCGCGTCCATCATCGCCAGCGACCCGCCGCAAACCGACGCCATCGAGGACGAGCCGTTGGATTCGGTGATCTCGGACACGACGCGGATGGTATAGGGGAAGTCGGTCGGGGCGGGCAGAACGGCCTGCAGCGCACGCCAAGCCAGCTTGCCATGGCCGATCTCGCGGCGGCCGGGCGAACCCACGCGACCAACCTCGCCCACCGAATAGGGCGGGAAGTTGTAGTGCAGCAGGAAGTTCGAGCGGAAGTTGCCGTGCAGCGCGTCGATGATCTGTTCGTCATCGCCGGTGCCCAGCGTGGTCACGACCAGGGCCTGCGTCTCGCCGCGGGTGAACAGGGCGGAACCATGCGTGCGCGGCAGGATGCCCACTTCGCTGTCGATGGCGCGGATGGTGCGGGTGTCGCGACCGTCGATGCGGGCGCCGCCATTGATGACGTCACCGCGCAGGATGCCCGATTCCAGCTTCTTCAGCGCCGAGCCCAGGTTCGGATCGGCCAGTTCTTCCTCGGACAGGCTGGCCACGACCTTTTCGCGGACGGCCTGGATGGCGTCGCGGCGGTCGGCCTTGTCTATGATGGCATAGGCCGCGCGCATTCCTTCTTCGCCCAGCGACTTCACGCGGGCATAAAGCGCGCTGTAGTCCGGCGATTGGAAGTCGAACGGCTCTTTCGCGGCGGCTTCGGCCAGGTCGATGATCAGGTCGATCACGGGCTGCATCTGCTCGTGGCCGAACTTGACGGCGCCCAGCATCTCTTCCTCGGTCAGCTCATAGGCTTCCGATTCGACCATCATCACGGCGTCCTTGGTGCCGGCGACGACCAAGTCCAGGCGCTGCTCGGGGTTGCCGCGCAGGTTGTCCATGTCGGACACTTCGGGGTTCAGCACGTACTGGCCGTTCGAGAAGCCGACGCGGGCCGCGCCGATCGGGCCCATGAAGGGAACGCCCGAAATGGTCAGCGCAGCCGAGGCCGCAATCATCGCCACGATGTCGGGATCGTTGACCAGATCGTGGGACAGCACGGTGCACATCACCAGGGTCTCGTTCTTGAAACCGGGGGCGAACAGCGGGCGGCAGGGACGGTCGATCAGGCGCGCGGTCAGCGTCTCCTTCTCGGTCGGGCGCGCCTCGCGCTTGAAGAAACCGCCGGGAATCTTGCCGGCGGCATAGTATTTTTCCTGATAATGCACCGTCAGCGGGAAGAAATCCTGCCCGGGCTTCGGTTCTTTCGCGAAGGTCACGTTGGCCATGACGCTGGTCTCGCCCAGGGTGGCGATGACCGTGCCGTCGGCCTGACGGGCAACCTTGCCCGTTTCCAGCGTGAGCGTTTCCTGGCCCCACTGGATGGATTTCTTCACTTCTTCAAACATCTGGTTTCCTCTGGGCCGCGCCAGCCCTCTGGCCGCGCCCGTGTCATATGGCGACCCCATTGCCGCCGCCCCTATCCTTCGCATGTGCCCCAGGGCTTGGGCGTCACGTCACAGATGGCGGGGCCTTACAGGAAAACAAGGGGTTTGGGAAGTGGGACGGCAGGTGCGCCGAGGCCGGGGACCGCAAACGCGGCGCGAGCCGGCAGACCCAAGGGATGCCGCATGACCCTGCGCTTCACAGGAAACGCCCGCAGCCATGGGCAACGGGCGTCTTTCTGGTGCTTCGGGGCAATGGCGTGGCGTCAGGCAGCGCCCTTGCGGTCGGGTGCGGCCTGAACAAAAGGCTGCGCGGCGGTGTGTTGGGCCACCTCTTTCTCGGCCGGGTCGGCCTGGGGCGTGACCTTGAGCTTTTCGACCAGATCCAGCAGCTTCCCGCGCTCCATCCCCCGGATGGCCCAGGCGCGGGCGCGTTCCTCTTCGGACGGGTCGCTGGGGGCAAGTTCCCGGCTGACCACCGGGGCGACTTTCTCCTCGGCAGGCTTGACGTCCCGGGATGCCCCGGAGGCACTGCGGGCCGCACCCGACGACCCGACAGCGGCGGCGGTTTGCACCGCCGTGACGGGCGTTTGCGTGGCAGCAGGGGGTTGCGCAGCCGAAGCCGTGGACCGGGCCGCTTCCGCTTCGTCAACCTGTTGCAGCGCCTTGTCGGACAAATCGAACACGACGCCTTCGGACTGCTGGGGGCCGGGTTGCGATGCCGCCGCCTGCTGCGCGGCCGCCAAGGCCTCGGCCGCCCTTCTTGCAGCGGCGCTGTTAGGGGCGGCGTTGGAGGCTGACGGGCTCAACAGCGGGTTCAGGACGGGTTTCAAGATACCAAGTGCCATTCGCGACTCCTTTATTACTGACAGCCTATTTTTTAGGCCGCAGATCAATGGGGTCCATCGAAAAGCCCGTCGTATTTTAACGAGTCGTTAACCAATCCGAGGCGTTGATGTGAAAACGCCCGCAGCCAGGGACTGCGGGCGCTTGCTTGTCCAGACAGGCTGCGATCAGCGGCGCAGGCCCAGCTTGCCGATCAGGTCGGTATAGCGGGCTTCGTCCTTCTTCTTCAGATAGTCCAGCAGCTTGCGACGCTGCGCGACCATCATCAGCAGACCACGACGCGAATGGTTGTCTTTCTTGTGGGTCTTGAAATGCTCGGTCAGGGTGGCGATGCGCGACGACAGGATCGCGACCTGCACCTCGGGCGAACCGGTGTCGCCGGCGGCCGTGCCGAATTCCTTAATGACGCGGGCTTTTTCTTCGACGGTGATCGACATCGGGGTCTCCTTTCAGGAAAGGGGTTATGGCGCAGGCCGGGATGTCGTCCAGCACGGGCCCGTGGAGTGTCCGTCCGGCAGACCGGGACGGATGCGCGCCGATACAGGAAAAACGCGCCGGGGGAAAGGGGGGTTGCGACCTTAACCCGGCGTGCGGACGATCACGATATCCCCAACCGTCAGGCCGCCGCCCTGCAGCATCCTGACCAAAGGATCGCCGTTCACCGTCACCAGCATCGTGCCGTCCTGATCCTGGACAAGCCCGACCTGCGCATCCTGCGCCACGCTGTTGGGCAGATGCAGGATCATCTGATCCTCTGTCGCGTCGAAATCGGCAATCACGGGCAGGATCTCTGCGCCCTGCTTCACGATGAAATCGTCGGCCCCCGCCTGTCCTTCGGCGAAATCGGCGCTGCCCGGCATCAGCGTGTCGTCACCCTCGCCGCCGTGCATCCAGACGGCCTGGGGATCATCGTCACCCACCAGAAGGTCGTTGCCGCGCCCACCGCCAAGATCGTCGCCGCCCCCGCCCGCGACAAGGACATCGTCCCCGTCATGGCCGGAAAGCCAATCGTTCCCGGCCCCGCCGAACAAGGTGTCCTGGCCTTCGCCACCATAGATCGTGTCGTCGCCATCCTCGCCCCAGATGATGTCGTCACCACCCTGCCCGGCCAGCGAATCGGCACCCGCCCCGCCCCAGATCTCGTCCGCGCCGGCCGCATCGTATTCGCCGTCGCCCTGGATCCAGTCGTCGCCCGCCCCGCCGAGGATGGTGTCATTGCCCCGACCGCCCTGCAGGTCGTCCGCAGAATCTTCGCCTTCGATCAGGTCGTTCTCGGCCTCTGCGTCGGGCACCGGCTCAGGCCGCGGAAGAACCGGCTCCTCGGGGATTTCGCCCAGTTCGGGGGCCCCGGAACTGACATCGCCCACCTCGCCCGGATCGGCGGTGCCCAGGGTCGGGGGAAGGCCATCGCTGTCGTCGTCATCATCGGCGCGGCTGGGGGCCAGATCAAGCGCGGCACCGGCCGCAGCAAGCGCCATCAGACTGGCAAGCACGAACATGGCGGAACCCCGAACAGCGACACAACTTGGTAATACAACCGCAAGGCGACATTAACCAAGAGATTTATAAAGGAAGGGTTAATCCGTGTCGGAAATCATGCACTGGACATGAAAAACCCGCCCAGGGGGCGGGTCGTTTCGTTTTCGATGCGATCGCGCCGGATCAGCCCTGGCGGGCCTTGAAGCGGCGGTTGGTCTTGTTGATCACATAGATGCGGCCCTTGCGGCGCACGATCTGGCAGTCGCGATGCCGGCTTTTCAGCGAGCGGAGCGAATTGCGAACCTTCATCGGTTTTTCTCCATCACGCGGCTCGCAGCCGCAGGAAAACGAAATGCCCCCGACAACGGCCGGGGGCGGCGAAAACATGGTGGGCGGTACTGGGATCGAACCAGTGGCCACTACGATGTCAACGTAGTGCTCTACCGCTGAGCTAACCGCCCGTCCTTGGGTGATTCCGGAAACATCTGCGACATGTCCGGCACCGCCTTTCGGTCCGCGTGTCTATATAGGGGCGCTTTGGGGGTTTCAAGCCCTATCGCAGCAGGAAAATTATCGCTTATATGAACATGAGGAAACCGCCTGCCGGGGACTGACTTGACCGATTCCGACCTGCCTGTCCTGATCGACCGGCCCGGCACCTGGGCCAGCGGCGTGATTTTCGGATCGCCTCATTCGGGCCGGGCCTATCCCGACTGGTTCCTGGAAGGCACGAAGCTGCCCCCCGAAACGCTGCGGTCGTCCGAGGATGCCTTCGTGGACCGCCTGATCGCCTGCGCACCGTCCTTTGGCGCGGTGACGATTCGCGCCCAGGTGCCGCGCGCCATCGTCGATCTGAACCGCGCCCCGGACGAGATCGACCCCCTGGTGGTCCGTGGCGTGCCCCGCCACTCGCTGAACCAACGGACGCTGGCAGGCCTTGGGGTGATTCCCCGCGTCGTGTCCCAGGGCCGCGCCATCCTTGAACGCCCCATCGACCGGGCCGAGGCCGAACGGCGCATCGACGCCTATTGGCGGCCCTATCACCAGGCCCTAACCGGCCTGATCGCCGAGGCGCGGTCGCGGTTCGGCCAGGCGATCCTGATCGACATGCATTCCATGCCCCATGACGCGCTGAACCACCTGCAGGGCGCGCGCCCCGACATGGTGCTGGGCAATCGTCACGGGTTGTCCGCCTCGGCCCGCGTGTCGGATGCCATCGTCGCCGCGGTCGAGGCCGAGGGCTGGCGGATCCGGCGCAATTCGCCCTTTGCCGGGGCCTATATCTGTTCGGCCTATGGGCGGCCCTGCCATAATGTCCATGTCGTGCAGCTGGAAATCGACCGGGCGCTGTACATGGATGAAAAGACCATCACCCCGCATGGCGGCTTCGACGATGTCGCCGCCCGGATGGCCCGGGTGATTCGGACGCTGTCGGTCCTGGATGCCGACGGCCGGTCGGACGCGGCAATCGCCGCCGAATGACAGGAGCGCGCGATGAACGACCTGCCTGACCTGATCGGCCAGAACCTTGCCTTGATCGTCCTGGCGGTCCTGATCCTGATGGCGGCCCTGTCTGCCGTGAAGATCGTCCCCCAATCCGAGAAATACGTGGTCGAACGATTCGGGCGGCTTCATGCCGTCCTGGGTCCGGGGATCAACCTGACGGTGCCCTTCCTGGACCGCGTCGCGCATCGCATTTCCATCCTGGAACGGCAGTTGCCCACGAATAGCCAGGATGCGATCACGGCGGACAACGTGCTGGTGCAGGTGGAAACCAGCGTCTTCTATCGCATCATTGAACCGGAAAAGACGGTTTACCGCATCCGCGACATCGACGCCGCCATCGCCACCACGGTCACGGGGATCGTCCGGTCGGAGATCGGCACGATGGAACTGGATCAGGTGCAGTCGAACCGGGCGCAACTGATCACCCGGATCCGCGAATCGCTGGCCAATGTCGTGGACGACTGGGGGATCGAGGTCACGCGGGCCGAGATCCTGGACGTGAACCTGGACCAGGCCACCCGCGCCGCCATGCTGCAACAGTTGAACGCCGAACGCGCCCGCCGCGCCCAGGTAACCGAGGCCGAGGGCAAGCGCCGCGCGGTCGAACTGGCCGCCGATGGCGAGCTTTATGCCGCCGAACAGCTTGCCAAGGCCAAGCGCGTCCTGGCCGATGCCGAGGCCTATGCCACCGCCGCCATTGCCGAGGCGATCCAGAAGAACGGGCTGGAGGCCGCGCAATACCAGGTCGCGCTGAAGCAGGTCGAGGCCCTGGCCGATATCGGCAAGGGCCAGGGCAAGCAGGTCGTGCTGGTCCCGGCGGCGGCGCTTGACGCCTTTACCGACGCCTTCGGGCTGTTGCGCGGACGGTCGCCCTCATGAACGGATGGTGGTGGCTGATCGCGGCCTTCGTGCTGGCGGGGGTGGAACTGATGGTGCCGGGCTGGGCCTTCCTGGGGCTTGCCGCATCCGTCGGGCTGATGGGCGTTCTGCTGCTGACCGGGATGTGGACGGCGGGATTGCCGCTGACGCTGGTGGTCACCGCGATCCTGTCGGCCATTGCCTGGCTGGTGTTTCGGCGGCTGTGGCCCACCAGCCAGGGGGAACGGCGCGTCTGGGACCGCGACATCAACGACTGACGGCGCAAGCGGATGTCGTATGGGTATTTGGGCAACGAAGAAGCCCCTAGCGTAGGGCTGCGATCCCGCGCACCAAGGGACGCATTGCATCGCCCTTGACCATCCAGCTTGTCGCAAAGGCGAAGGTGGCGGCGGTCTCCAGCCAGAAGACGGGCCGCAGATAGGACAGGCTGTCGTCCAGTCCGGTCGCGAACAACACCCCCACCAGGCCAATGCTGACGATGATGGTCCAGCCGCAGATGCGGTAGATCCGGTTGGAGGCCTGCTTTTCCGCACCATCCACCGCGCCCTTGGTGAACAGCACCAGGCAATAAATCGCCAAGGCACCGAAGAAGACCCCCGCCGCAACCAGATGCACCAGCGACGACCAATCCGCGCCGCCGCGATCCAGCAGGCATTGCAGCAGCGTGCAGATCGGTTCGGGGGCACCCTCGGGCGCCTTTTCATCGGGGCTGGTGGGTACCAGGGCCACCAGGGCAATGGCCACGGCTGCCACGCGCGCCGTGCCTTTGTCCGTGATCCAATCGCCCGCATCGGGGCGAAACCCCTCATAGCTCCACAGGAACACCGCCTGCGCGATCAGGGTGCCGACGAAGACCTCTCGCATCGGGCTGTAATAGGCCGACGAAATGCTGGGCAGGAGGTCGCCCCGCAGCAGGCCATAGGCCAAGAGCGCCAGCGGCAGGAAGAACCCAAGCGCCCCGATCGCCCGCCGGACCGCCAGGAAGGACAGGACCAGATCGTTATGGGCCTTTTGGGAAATGCCGCTTTTGTCCGCCATCCTGGCCCCCTTTTCGCCAGACTGGCGCGGATGGGACCAGCGGTCAATCAGCCGCGCATCTCGGCCAGGATGGCCTGGGCTGCGGCGCGGGGATCGGCGGCCTGCCAGATGGGGCGGCCGACCACGATATGGTCCACCCCCGCGGCAATCGCGCTGGCGGGGGTTTCCACGCGCTTCTGATCGCCCAGCGACGCGCCAGCGGGACGCACGCCCGGCGTCACGATCAGCCGCGATCCCGGCAGGGCGCGGATGGCCGCTGCCTCTCGCGGGGAACAGATGATGCCGTCGGCCCCGGCTTCGAAGGCGCGGGCGGCGCGTTCCACGGTGATCTCGTGCAGATCGCCGGGCTGGATCATGCCCGCGTCCAGGTCGGCGCGTTCCAGCGAGGTCAGAACCGTCACGCCCAGGATCTTGAGGTTCGATCCCCCTGCCCCTTCCTTGGCCGCGCGGATCACATGCGGGTCGCCGTGGACGGTCAGGAAATCCAGGTCGAACCGCGCCAAACCGCGCACGGCGGCTTCCACCGTGGCGCCGATGTCGAACAGCTTCATGTCCAGGAAGATGCGCTTGCCATGATCGGCCTTCAACTCGTTCGCAAGCGCCAGCCCGCCGCCCGTCAGCATCCCCAGGCCGATCTTGTAGAAGCCCACGGCATCGCCCAGCCGTTCCGCCAGGTCCAGCCCCGCCAGGGCATTCGGCACATCCAGCGCCACGATCAGCCGGTCATCCATCCATCCGCCCTTTCCCGCAAAATCGCGGCGTTATGGCACAACGCGAAACGGCTTGAAAGTATTGGCAAGCAACCCAAATCATAACCGAAGACCCGGACCGGGGCGCGCCGACAGGGTGCCTGCGACACGGGGGCTAGAGGAAGGAGATATTGTCGATGAACATGGAAAAGTTCACCGAACGGTCGCGCGGCTTCATGCAGGCCGCCCAGACCATCGCTATCCGCGAGGAAAACCAGCGCGTCGTTCCGGAACATCTGCTAAAGGCGCTGATGGATGACGACCAGGGGCTGTCGTCGAACCTGATCACGCGCGCGGGCGGCGATGCCCGCCGCGTGAAGGAGGCCGTGGACCAGGCGGTCGCCAAGCTGCCCAAGGTCAAGGGCGGCAATGGCCAGGTCTATGTGGACCCCTCGCTGGTGCGCGTGCTGGACGAGGCCGAGCAGGTCGCGAAAAAGGCGGGCGACAGCTTCGTTCCCGCCGAGCGCATCCTGATGGCGCTGACGATGGTCAACACCAATGCCCGCGACGCTTTGTCGGCGGGCGGCGTCACCGCGCAAAAGCTGAACGCGGCCATCAACGACATCCGCAAGGGCCGCACGGCGGACAGCGCGTCTGCCGAGGACAGCTATGAGGCGCTGGAGAAATATGCTCGCGACCTGACGCAGGCGGCGCGCGACGGCAAGATCGACCCGATCATCGGCCGGGACGAGGAAATCCGCCGCGCCATGCAGGTCCTGTCGCGCCGCACCAAGAACAACCCGGTGCTGATCGGCGAACCGGGCGTCGGCAAGACGGCGATCGCCGAGGGCCTGGCCCTGCGCATCGTGGATGGCGACGTGCCCGAATCCCTGCGCGACAAGCGGCTGATGGCGCTGGACATGGGTGCGCTGATCGCCGGCGCCAAATACCGGGGCGAGTTCGAGGAACGGCTGAAGTCGATCCTGAAGGAGATCGAGAATGCCGCGGGCGAGATCATCCTGTTCATCGACGAACTGCACGTCCTTGTCGGCGCGGGCAAGACCGACGGGGCCATGGATGCCGCGAACCTGATCAAGCCCGCGCTGGCGCGGGGCGAGCTGCATTGCGTCGGCGCCACGACCTTGGACGAATACCGCAAGTATATCGAAAAGGACGCGGCCCTGGCCCGGCGTTTCCAGCCGGTCCTGATCGAGGAGCCGACGGTCGAGGACACGATTTCCATCCTGCGCGGCATCAAGGAAAAGTATGAGCTTCACCACGGCGTCCGTATCTCCGACGCGGCCCTGGTCGCGGCGGCGACGCTGAGCCACCGCTATATCACCGACCGCTTCCTGCCCGACAAGGCCATCGACCTGGTGGACGAGGCAGCGTCGCGGCTGCGCATGGAGGTGGACAGCAAGCCCGAGGAACTGGACCAGCTTGACCGGCAGATCCTGCAGATGCAGATCGAGGCCGAGGCGCTGAAAAAGGAAGACGACGCGGCATCCAGGGACCGGCTGGAACGGCTGGAACGCGACCTGTCCGAATTGCAGCAGCGCAGCGCCGAGATGACCGCCCGCTGGCAGGCCGAACGCGACAAGCTGGAAGGATCGCGCCATCTCAAGGAACAGCTTGATCGGGCGCGGGCCGAACTGGACCAGGCGAAGCGAGAGGGCAACCTGGCCCGCGCGGGGGAGCTGTCCTATGGCATCATCCCCGGCCTGGAACGCCAGCTTGCCGAGGCCGAGAACGGCGGCGCGGACGGGCTGATGGTCGAGGAAGCCGTCCGCCCCGAGCAGATCGCCGAGGTTGTGGAACGCTGGACCGGCATCCCGACCAGCAAGATGCTGGAAGGCGAGCGCGAGAAGCTGCTGAAGATGGAGGAGCAGATCGGCGCCCGCGTCATCGGCCAGCAGGAGGCCGTGGTGGCCGTGTCGAACGCCGTCCGCCGTGCCCGCGCGGGCCTGAACGACGAGAACCGCCCGCTTGGGTCGTTCCTGTTCCTGGGCCCGACCGGCGTCGGCAAGACCGAACTGACCAAGGCCTTGGCCGAATACATGTTCGACGACGATTCCGCGATGGTCCGCATCGACATGTCCGAGTTCATGGAAAAACATTCCGTGGCGCGGCTGATCGGCGCCCCTCCGGGCTATGTCGGCTATGACGAAGGCGGCGTGCTGACCGAAGCCGTGCGGCGGCGTCCCTATCAGGTGATCCTGTTCGACGAGGTCGAGAAGGCCCACCCGGACGTCTTCAACGTGCTGTTGCAGGTTCTGGACGACGGGCAGTTGACCGACGGCCAGGGCCGGACGGTGGACTTCAAGCAGACGCTGATCATCCTGACCTCGAACCTGGGCTCGCAGGCACTGTCGCATCTGCCGGAAGGATCGGATTCGACCGATGCGCGCCAACAGGTGATGGAAGCGGTCCGGGCGCATTTCCGGCCCGAATTCCTGAACCGCCTGGACGAGATCATCATCTTCCGCCGCCTGTCGCGGCAGAACATGGACGGCATCGTCAAGATCCAGTTGCGGCGGCTGGAACAGCGCCTGGCCGGGCGCAAGATCACGCTGGACCTGGACGATGCCGCGCGCAAGTGGCTGGCCGACCAGGGCTATGATCCGGTCTTCGGGGCACGTCCCCTGAAGCGGGTGATCCAGCGGGCCTTGCAGGATCCGCTGGCCGAACTGCTGCTGTCGGGCGAGGTGATGGACGGTCAGACGGTCCATGTCAGCGCCGGGCCGGACGGGCTGATTGTGGAAAACCGCATCGGCCGCGCGGGCCACAAGCTTGGGGCCGTCGGCGAAGGCCCCAAGCCCGAGGCAACCGTTCACTGAACATGAAAAGCGCGGGACGATGGAAAGTCCCGCGCTTTTCCCTTGCGAGAGAAGCCGCCAGAGGCTTCGCAGGGAGGAGGGCGCGTCTCTGGCGGCCGTGACGGCGGGGACCGTCCTGGTCGGAGGGATGCGGGCATCTTCCGCCCGCATGTCCATCATACACCCGATGCTTTCCGGTATTCAGTCAGATCATGCTGCAATGCAGCAAGAATCCCGCCTGCTGCCTTGGGATTTGGCAGGCTGCCCGCCTTGCAGGCAGGATGATCAGGCGGACTTGCCCGCCAGTTGCGCCACGCCCATGACCTCCAGCACCTTCGCCTCGATATGGGCGGCGTTCAGCGCCGAGGTGTCATACATCGCATAAGGCGCGTCGTGATCGACGAAGCGGTCAGGCAGGACCATCGACCGGAAGCGCAGGCCCCGGTCGAAGACGCCTTCATCGGCCAGCAATTGCGCGACATGGCTGCCAAAGCCGCCGACCGCGCCTTCCTCCAGCGTGATCAGCGCGTCATGGCTGGCCGCCAGCCGCAGGATCAGGTCGCGGTCCAGGGGCTTGGCGAACCGGGCATCGGCAATCGTGGGCGTGATGCCGCGCGCGCCCAGCGATTCGCAGGCCTTCTGCGCCTCGGACAGGCGGGTGCCAAAGGACAGGATCGCGACGCCCTTGCCCTGCTGGACGATGCGGCCCTTGCCGATCTCCAGCACCTGGCCGCGTTCCGGCATCTCGACCCCCGTCCCCTCGCCGCGCGGAAAGCGGAAGGCGATGGGGCCGCTGTCATGGGCGGCGGCGGTGGCGACCATGTGCATCAGTTCGGCCTCGTCCGCGGCGGCCATCACCACCATGCCGGGCAGGTTCGCCAGGAAGGCGATGTCATAGGCGCCCGCATGGGTCGGCCCGTCCTGGCCCACCAGTCCGGCGCGGTCGATGGCAAAGCGGACGGGCAGGTTCTGGACCGCCACGTCATGGACCACCTGGTCATAGCCGCGCTGCAGGAAGGTCGAATAGATCGCGCAGAAAGGCTTCATGCCGCCCGCAGCCAGACCCGCCGCGAAGGTGACCGCGTGCTGTTCGGCGATGCCCACGTCGAAGGTCCGGCGCGGAAAGCGTTCGGCGAACTGCTTCAGACCCGTGCCGTCCGGCATGGCGGCGGTGATGCCGACGATCCTGTCGTCGCGCCCGGCCTCGTCGATCAGGGCCTTGGCGAAGACCGCCGTGTAGCTGGGCGCGTTCGACTTGGCCTTGGCCTGAACGCCCGTCACCATGTCGAACTTGCCCGTCGCATGGCCCCGGTCGGCGGCGTTTTCCGCCGGGGCATAGCCCTTGCCCTTTTTCGTGACGGCATGGATCAGCACCGGCCCGGTGGCCCGCGACTTCACCGTGCGCAGCAAGGGCAGAAGCTGGTCGAGGTCATGCCCATCGACCGGGCCGACATAGGAAAAGCCCAGTTCCTCGAACAAGGTGCCGCCGATGGTCATGCCCTTCAGCATTTCCTTGGCCCGGCGCGCGCCTTCCTGGAAAGGCGGCGGCAACAGGCCCACGGCGCCCTTGGCGGCGGCCTTCAGGTCCTGGAACGGGCCGCGCGTGTAAAGGCTGGTCAGATAGGACGACAGCGCCCCCACCGGCGGGGCGATGGACATCTCGTTGTCGTTCAGGATGACGATCAGCCGCTTGCCCAGGTGGCCTGCGTTGTTCAGCGCCTCGAAGGCCATGCCCGCGCTCATGGCGCCGTCGCCGATCACCGCGATGGCGTCGCCCGGATCGCCGCCCAGGTCGCGCGCCACCGCAAAGCCAAGCGCCGCCGAGATCGAGGTCGAGGAATGGCCCGCGCCGAAGGGGTCATAGGGGCTTTCGGCGCGTTTCGTGAACCCCGCCAGCCCGCCGCCCATCCGCAGCGTGCGGATGCGGTCGCGCCGGCCGGTCAGGATCTTGTGGGGATAGCACTGGTGGCCCACGTCCCAGATGATCTTGTCGCGCGGCGTGTCGAAGACCGCGTGCAGCGCCACGGTCAGTTCCACCACCCCCAGGCCCGCGCCCAGGTGACCGCCGGTGACGCTGACCGCGCTGATGGTTTCGGACCGCAATTCGTCCGCCAACTGATGCAGTTCACGGTCGCTGAGCGACTTCATGTCCGAGGGCAGCGTGACCCGGTCGAGGATCGGCGTCTTGGTCAGGTCGGTCATCGGCTGGCCCTTCGGGCGAAAGATTGCAGGGGCGGGCGTCGTTCAGGTGTCGCGTTCGATAACGAAACGCGCCAATTGGCGCAAGTTTGCAGCGTTCTCGCCATAGGGCGCAAGGGCTGCATCGGCATCCGCGACCAGCCGCGCAGCCTCGGCCCGCGCGCCGTCAAGGCCCAGCAGGGACACGAAAGTGGCCTTGCCCGCCGACGCGTCCTTGCCCACGCGCTTGCCGGTCACATCTTCGTTTCCGGTCACGTCTAGGATGTCGTCGGCGATTTGGAAGGCCAGCCCAAGCGCCTCGGCGTAGGCTGCCAGGGGCGCCGGGTCGGCATCCGCGATTAGCGGTCCGGCGATGGCGGCAAAGCGGATCAGCGCGCCGGTCTTGCCGCCCTGCAGCCGGGTGATCTGGTCCAGCGTCAGCGGCGTGACGGCCGTTTCCGCCTTGATGTCCAGGGCCTGTCCCCAGACCATCCCCGCCCCGCCCACGGCCTGCGCAAAGGCCGCGACCAGCCGGCGCGTTGCGGCATCGCCAATAGCAGGATCGGCCAGCAGCCCGAAGGCCAGCGATTGCAGCGCGTCGCCCGCAAGGATCGCGGTGGCCTCGGACCATTTCACATGGACGGTCGGCTGCCCACGCCGCAGGTCGTCGTCGTCCATCGCGGGCAGGTCGTCATGGACCAGGGAATAGGCGTGCAGCGCCTCGACCGCCGCCGCCACCGGCAGCGCGGCATCGTCAGGCACGCCATGCAGGCGCGCCGATTCCATCACAAGGAAGGCCCGGATCCGCTTGCCGCCCGCGCAGGCATAAGCCATCGCGTCGCGCAGTTCCCCACCGGGCAGATCGCCGATCGCCCGGTCCAGCGCGGCCTGGACCTGGGACTTCACCGCCGAAAGCCGTGACTGCATCACAGCCCCTCGGCCGGTTCCGTCCCCGTGGGCCGGCCATTGGCCGCAAGGGTGATCTTTTCCACCCGGTCCTCGGCCTCGCGCAGGCGTTTCTCGCAATGCTGGCGCAGGGCAGCGCCGCGTTCGTAAAGCTTGATGGATTCGTCCAGGGACGCGTCGCCGGTTTCCAGCTTGCCGACCGTGGCCTCCAGCTCCTTCATGGCTTCCTCGAAGCTCATGGTCGCGATGTCGTTCATTCTTGGGCCTCCAGCAGGACTTGGACATGGGCGCGGGCTGACCGGCCCAGGGCGTCCAGATCATAGCCACCTTCCAGGCAGGATACCACCGGGGCCGACAGATCCGCCGCCATGTCGCAGATCATGCGGGTGATGGCGGCGAAGTCGTCGTCGTCCCAGTTCAGTTGAGCCAGCGGATCGGCCGCATGGGCGTCGAACCCGGCCGAGACGATCACAAGCTGCGGCGCAAAATCGCGGCAGCGCGCCAGGATGTCGCGCCAGGCCGCCTGCCCCGCCGCCCCGTCGGTTCCGGGGCGCAGCGGCACGTTCACCATCTGCCCATGCGCGCCCCGTTCGCCCGCCGCCCCCGTGCCCGGATACAGCGGCATCTGGTGGCTGGAGGCGAAGAAGGCGCGGCGTTCATCCCACAGCAGGGCCTGCGTGCCGTTGCCGTGGTGGACGTCGAAATCCAGCACCGCCACGCGGTCCAGCCCGTGATGATCCAGCGCCCGCATGGCCGCGATGGCGGCATTGCCGAAGATGCAGAAGCCCATCGGCGTCTCGCGTTCGGCATGATGGCCGGGCGGGCGCATAGCGACAAAGGCGTTGGCGACCTCGCCCGCCAGCACTGCGTCCACCGCCGCCACCGCCCCGCCCGCACCGCGCAGCGCCGCATCCAGGCTGCCGGGCGACAGGTGGGTGTCGGCGTCCAGCATCTGCCAGCCTTCATCCGGGATCGCGCCCCGGATCCGGTCCAGATAGGATTGGGGATGGCAGCGCAGGATCTCGACCTCGTCGGCGCGGGGCGCCTCGCGCCGGTCCAGGGGCAGGTCGGCAAGCGCGTCCAGGACGGCCGCCTGGCGGGCGACCTGCTCGGCATGGCCGGGCGGCGTGATGTGGCGTTCGGCGTCGGGGTGGGTGAACAGGGCTGTGGTCATGGCGGCCTTTCCTATACGTCCATCTTGCCGATCAGGGGCAGGTCATCCTCGGGGCCGACGCTGTCGCGCTCGATCATGCGGTGGACCAGCGGATCGCCCTCGCCCTGGTGCAGGGCGCGGAGCGCCACCGTGATCTCCGCGTCCGATTTCGTGCGGCGCAGGTTGTGGCGGACATATTCGTCCCAGGTGGCGATGTGATAGCTTTCCGACCATTGGTCGGGATGTTCCAGGTCGCGCAGAAGCGCCCAGTTCCGCGCCCCGTCGCGGCGGCGGATGTTGCGGCGCAACTGCATCAGGCGCAGGAATTCCGGCACGTCCTTCTGGGCGATCTGGTAATCCACCATCACCATGATCGGACCCGACCGACCGCGCAGGTCGATGCGCAGGGCCGGTTCGCGGAAGCGGTTGACCGGGTCCAGATCGGCAGTGCCGAAATCGGGCGCCCGGAACCAATGCCCGATGACCGCGCCCACCAGCAGCACGATCCCCGCCGCCGTCAAGGCATCGCCCAGGCCATAGGCACCGGCGATGCTGCCCCAGATCCAGGATCCCGCCGCCATGCCGCCAAAGGTCGCCGTCTGGTACAAGGCCAGCGCGCGGGCCACGACCCAGCGCGGCGTGGACAGTTGCACCGTCACGTTGAACAGCGACAAGGCCAGCACCCAGGACGCGCCCGCAGGCAGCAGCGCCACGGCGTGCAGCCAGACATTCTGCGTCTGGCCCAGCACGATGGCCGACAGGGCGAAGCCCGCAAAGGCCACCCGCACGATGTTTTCATTGTCGAAACGCGCCCGGATGCGCGGGTTCAGCGCCGCGCCCGCGATGGCGCCGACGCCGAAGCAGCCCAGCAATCCCCCGAACAGCATCGACCCGCCTTCGGGATGGGACTTGGCCACCAGCGGCAGCAGCGCCATCACGGACACGGCGGCAAAGCCGAACAGGGCGGCGCGTCCGATCACCTTGGTCAGGTTCGGCGACAGGAAGACATAGCGCAGTCCGGCGGCCACGGCGGGCAGAAACTCCTCGCGCGGGGCGGTGCGGGGGGCGATGTTCGGACGCCAGCGGAACAGCGCGCCCAGCAGCGGGACATAGCTGACGGCGTTCACCGCGAACGCCGCAGCCGCCCCGAAGGCCGCGACGATGAAGCCGCCCGCCGCAGGGCCGACCGAGCGCATGAGGTTGAAGCCGACCGAGTTCAGCGTGACCGCCGCAGGCAGGTCCGCCCGCGGCACAAGATCGCCCATGCTGGCCTGCCAGGGCGGGTTGTACAGCGCCTGCCCCGCCCCGATCAGGAAGGTGAAGGCCAGCAGCAGCCAGGGCGTCAGCCAGCCCTGCCAGGCGACGATCGCCAAGGCCAGCGACACCGCTGCCATGAAGCATTGCGCGAACATCAGGATCGCCTTGCGGTCGAAGATGTCGGCAAGCGCCCCCGACGCCAGCGCCAGAAGCATGATCGGCAGCGTGTTCGACGCCTGCACCAGGGCGATCAGCGTGGCGCTGTCGGTCAGCTGCGTCATCAGCCAGGCCGCACCCACGGCCTGGACCAGGCCGCCGAAATTCGACACCAGCGTCGCGCTCCACAGCAGGCGGAAATCGCGGTGTCGGAACGGGGCAAGGGCGGATGCGGTTGGGGGCCGGGATGCTGTCTGGTCGGTCACTGGAACGGTCGCTCTGGGCTTTGCGGCAGCCTAGCCAGCCGGGCGGCGGGGGGCAATCTGCGGTCTTGGGATGGCCCTTCTGGGCGAGGATGAAACCAAACCAAACGACAAGTTGTTCCAGCGTCAGTCATTCTTGAACAGACTGCTTCTCTTTCGCCACAAGGCCGGGATTGCCGTCGGCCCGACCAAGCTGCAAGGCTTGACGCCGATGCCTGTGACAGGCTGATGAACCGATATGCGAATCGCCGCCGATCCTGCGATGGGCGGTGCTTCAGGAAATTTATGCTGCCGGCGCGGACTCCGCGACGCCGTATGCCATGAAGGAAGTTGATGATGATGCGTCTTGTCACCCTGTTCACGGCGCTTGCCCTGGGGCTTGCCGCATGTGGGAACAACAGCCAGCCGATGACCCTGGCCACTCCCTCCGTGCCCGAAGCCTATCAAGCGCGCGTGGATACCGGCCCGAACGGAGAGCCGGTCCAGATCCCTGCGATCCGCGCCGCCTATCTGACCGAACGGAACCAGCGCCAGCAGGTGCCCTATAACGGACCCGAAGCCCCTGGAACGATCGTGGTCGATCCCTATGCCCGCGTGCTGTATCACGTCCAGCCGGGAGGACAGGCGATGCGCTATGGCGTGGCGGTGGGCCGGGCGGGCACGGGCTATGCGGGAACGGCGACCATCGCGCGCAAGGCCGCATGGCCAAGCTGGCGGCCGACCGACAACATGATCCGCACCCAGCCCGACCTTTACGCGCAATTCGCGGGCGGGCTGTCGGGCGGGCTGCACAACCCGCTGGGGCCGCGCGCCTTGTATCTGTATGAAGGCGGACGCGACACCTATTACCGGATCCACGGGACGATGGACCCGTCCTCGGTCGGCAAGGCCACCTCGGCGGGCTGCATCCGGCTGTTCAACCAGGACATCATGGACCTGTTCGGCCAGGTCAGCAACGGCACGACGGTTCATGTCCGCAGCCAGGCCGAAAGCCTGCGCTATGAAGGCCCGATGACCGAGACCCCCGAAGGCTATGTCGAACCCGCCGGACAGCCCTCTGTTCCGGCCGGCGCCGCGGCGCTGGCCCCGACGGCGGCCGCCTATCCGGCGACCTCGATGGTGACCGATCCCTATGCGGTCACGACCATCAGCACGCCCTACAGCGCGCCGGTCACGACCATCTCCCCGGTGGAAAGCGCCGTTCAGTAAATCGGGCGGATCGCCCTTGAAGGCCCCGGCTTCGACCGGGGCCTTTCCAATTGCAAAACCGGAAAATCTTTCGCAACATTCGCGCGAAATCACGCCGCCCCAGGGAAGAAGCGATGCCCAACTACAGCAAGCTGGAACAGGAACTTCTGACCGTGGAACAGCAGGCCCTGACCGGCAGAAGCCGTGGCGCGGCGCTTGGCCATCTGGACGACGGGGCATTGGGCGCGCTGATCGCCGAGTTGAAGGCCGCGGTCGAGCAGGCGGGACCGCGGGGCGAAAACGGCCAGGTGGCGGCAGCCGACCTCCTGACGGCGGCCATCCGGCGGGCCAGGCGCGAACGGCGCAAGCGCAAGTCCGCCCCCCCATCCGGCAGCGCCAGCCCGACGGTCGCGCCTGTCGCACGCGTCGCGCCCAAGCCTGAAAAGCCGGCCAAGCGCAAGCCCGCCTCGCCCGCCAGAAAGCCTGCCGGCCGCGAAAAGGCCGAGGTCCGCAAGCCTGACCTGCGCACAGGGTCGCGCCGCGTCGCCAAGGCGGGCGCCAAACCCGCCGCCGCTGTCCCTGCCGAAACCGTGCTGGCTGCCAACGCGCCCATGGCCCCCGTCAAGCCCACGCCCCCGGTCCCATCCCTGCCGGAAAGTCCCGCCCCGGCAGTCAAGACCCAGGACAAGGCGGCCCGCAAGGCCGCGAAAGAGGCCGAGAAGGAAGCCCGCAAAGCCGCCCGCAAGGCTGAAAAGGACGCCGCCAAGGCAGAGAGGAAGGCCGAAAAGAAGGCAGCCCGCAAGGCAGAGAAGGACGCCCTCAAGGCCGGTGCGAAAGCCGACAAGCCGAAGGGCAAGGACAAGAAGAAGAACAAGGGCAAGGCCGGCAAGACCAAGCCCGACCCCCTGGACGTCGCCTGATCCTGCTTGCCATGACGATCCCCCGCCCTCCCGCAGGATGGTTCCGGCGAATGGCTGCGGTTCTGGCAATGCTGGCCGCGCCCGCCGCACAGGCCTTTCCCGCCGTCGATGCGGTGGCTGGGCGCCCGCCCGCCCGCCAGTCGGAAACGCTGCGCTGCACCGATGACGGGCGCGATTGCGTCCGCCTGGATCACTATGCCGCCGATGTCTGCAAGCTGATCGAACGCAATGCCGCCGAACGCGGGCTGGACCCCAACTTCCTGGCCCGTCTGTTGTGGAAGGAAAGCCGGTTCGAACCGGGGGCGATCAGTCCCGTGGGCGCGCTTGGCATCGCGCAGTTCATGCCGGGCACGGCCGATCTTTACGACCTGCACGACCCGATGAACCCGGCGCAGGCGATCCACAAGTCGGCCTGGTATCTGCGCCACCTGACCAACATGTTCGGCAATATCGGCCTTGCCGCCGTGGCCTATAACGGCGGGGAAAACCGCGCGGCGCGCTTCATCGGCCAGAACGGCGGCCTGCCCTATGAAACGCAGGACTATGTGGCCGCCATCACCGGGTTTGACGCGCTTCGCTGGCGCGACAATCCGCCCCCGGCCGAGGAACTGAAGCTGGCCCTGGACCCCGACCTGGCGTTTCGCCCGGCTTGCGAGAAGCTGGCGGGCGAACGCAGGCTGCGCGAATTCATCACCCAGCCAAAGGTCTTTCCCTGGGGCGTGATCGTGGCCAGCCATCCCAGCCAGTCGGGCGTCATCAGCCAGGTGGCCCGCCTGAACCGCAGCCTGCGCCCGATCCTGGGCGACAAGCAGGTGGGTTACGTGCGCAAGCGCCTCGGCGGGGGGCGCCCGGCCGTCTATACCGCGCAGATCGGATGGGACAGCCGGCGCGAGGCCGCCGCCTTCTGCAACCGCCTCAAGCAGTTGGGCGGGCGCTGCATCGTGCTGAGGAACTGAGGCCTACAGTCCGTTCAGCCGCGCAAAGACCTGGTCATAGCGCCCTTCGGCTTCGGCATTCTTCAGAAAGTCCAACCTCTTGACCCCGACCAGGGGCGGCGTCGGATCCTGGTTCAGGATGCCCATCACCTCGTCGATGAAATCGGCCAGCGGCATGGCGTTCGGATCGGTGGCATGGCCGGGCATCAGGTCGGTCTGGACGGCGGGCGGCGCCAGCTCAAGCACCTCGATCCCGGTATCGCGCAATTGGGCGCGCAGGGATTGCGACCAGGAATGGATCGCGGCTTTCGTGGCCGAATAGGTGGGCGTCCGCACCAGCGGCACGAAGGCCAGGCCCGACGACACCGTCATGATCGTCGCGCGCGGCTGTTCCAGCAGATGCGGCATCAGCGCCGCCGTCAGCCGGATCGGGCCCAGCAGGTTGGTGGCGACCGTCGCCTCGGCCGTGTTCAGGAAATCGCCGGTCACCTCCTCGGCCACCATGATCCCGGCGTTGTGGATCACGACGTTCAGCGCCGGGTGATCCGCCGTGATCCGCGCGGCGAAGGCCCGGACGGCCTCGGCTTCGGTCACGTCAAGCGGGTGGCCGATCATGCCCGGATGTTCGGAGGCGATCTGGTCCAGAAGCGCCGCGCGGCGCCCGGTGATGATGACGGTGTTGCCCGCGGCATGGAACCGCTGCGCCAGGGCAAGCCCGATCCCCGAGGTGCCGCCGGTCAGAAGGATGGTGTTTCCGCTGTTCTGCATTGCTTGTCCCTTCCGTTGGATGGGCTAGATATGGCCCATCCCGGTATCCTTTCGGAAGAAGGCACCGGAAAGATTTATACTTACCTGATGGAGAGTGTCTTGCCGCCATCCCCGCCCCTAGCCGAAATCGATCCGCGCGTGACGCAACTGGTCAATGAACTGATCGGCCGCGTGGCTGACAAGTGGACCATGCTGATCCTGGAAGCCCTGACCGAGGGCGGAGAGATGCGCTTTTCCGCCATCGGCCGTGCGGTGCCGGGCATCAGCCAGAAGATGCTGACCCAGACCCTGCGGCAGATGGAGCGTGACGGATTGCTGACCCGCACCGTCCATCCGGTGATCCCGCCGCGCGTGGACTATCGCCTGACCGACCTTGGCCTTGGTCTGGCCGAGGCCTTCTGCGGCGTCTGGCAATGGGCCGAAACGCATCTGGACCGGATCGAGGCCGCGCGCCGCGACTTCGACAGGCGGTCGTAAGAACGGGGCCTAAAGAAAGCTCTGCGGGTCGATGTCCACCGACAGCCGCAGGTTCGTGGGCGGCTTGTGCGGGGCCAGCCAGTCCGCGATGGCGGCCTGGACCGGGGCCTGGCGGGGGGCGTGGACCAGCATCCGCATCCTGTGGCGGCCCCGGATGCGCGCGATCGGCGCGGGGACCGGACCCCAAAGCTGCGCGCCCGCCCGTTCCAGCGGCGCGGCATGGGCAGCCAGGTGGCGGGCGAAATCGCTGACCACGCCCAGGTCGGGGTGTGACAGGATGATGCCTGCCAGGCGGCCGAAGGGCGGCATTCCGGTGGCTTGGCGGCCTGCGGCCTCGGCGTTCCAGAAGGCCTCGTCCTCGCCCGAGAGAATCGCGCGGATCACGGAATGGTCGGGCTGATGGGTTTGCAGCAGGGCCAGGCCCGGCGTGGTCCCGGACATCCGGCCCGCGCGCCCCGCCACCTGGCGCATCAACTGGAAGGACCGTTCCGCCGCGCGCAGGTCGGCGCCCTGCAGGCCCAGGTCGGCGTCGATCACGCCCACAAGCGACAGGCGCGGGAAGTTGTGGCCCTTGGCGACGATCTGGGTGCCGATGATGATCTGGGTGTCGCCGTTCGCGATTTCGGCGATGGTGTCCTTCAGCGCGCGGGCGGAATGGAACAGGTCGGATGACAGGACCGTGGCCTTGGCGTCGGGAAAGCGGGCCGCGACCTCCTCGGCGATGCGCTCGACGCCGGGGCCGATGGGGGCCAGCTTGCCTTCCACCTTGCAGGATGGGCAGGCGGTGGGGATCGGCCGCGTTTCGCCGCATTGGTGGCAGATCAGGCGGTTCTGGAAGCGGTGTTCCACCATCCGCGCGTCGCATTGGTGGCAGGCGATCTGTTCGCCGCAGGCCCGGCAGACCGTGACGGGCGCGAAGCCGCGCCGGTTCAGGAACAAAAGCGACTGTTCCCCCTTGGCGATCCGCGCATCCACCGCCCCCGCCAGCGAGGGCGAGATCCAGCGGCCCGAGGGCATCTCCTCGGACCGCAGGTCGATGGCGGCCATGTCGGGCAGTTCCGCCGTGCCATAGCGCGACCGCAGATCCAGCCGCCGATACTTGCCCATGCCCGCGTTTACCCAGCTTTCCAGGGACGGCGTGGCGGATGCCAGCACCACCTGCGCCCCGTTGATGGAGGCGCGCAGCACCGCCATGTCGCGGGCGCTGTAATAGACCACGTCTTCCTGCTTGTAGCTGCTGTCGTGTTCCTCATCGACGACGATCAGTCCCAGGTCGCGGAAAGGCAGGAACAACGCCGAGCGCGCGCCCACCACAAGGCCCACCTGCCCCCTGCCCGCCATGTGCCACAGCCGGCGGCGTTCCGTGCGGGTGATGCCGCTGTGCCATTCGCCGGGCCGCGCACCGAAGCGGGCCTCGACCCGGTCCAGGAATTCGGCCGAAAGCGCGATTTCCGGCAGCAGCACAAGCGCCTGACGGCCTTGTGCCAGGCATTCGGCAACAGCTTCCAGGTAAACCTCGGTCTTGCCCGACCCGGTCACCCCGCGCAGCAGGGTGGTGCCATAGCCGCCCGCCCGCACTGCCCCGCGCAGGCTGTCAGCGGCGGCCTGCTGGTCGGCGTCCAGCGGCTTGCCGGGGCGCGCGGGATCCAGCGGCGGATAGGGCAGGTCGCGCGGGGCCTGAACCTCGGCCAGGGTGCCTGCGGTGACAAGGCCCTTGACCACCGCCGTGCCGACCCCGGCAAGTTGCGCCAGTTCGGACGGCGCGAAGCTGGCCCCGCCGTGATCTGCCAGGACCTGCATCACGCGTTCCCGCGCCTCGGTCATGCGCGTCGGTGGCGCCCCTCCCGGCACGATCACGCGGCGCGCGGCGGGCGGCTGGTCCAGGTCGGGCGCGCGCGTCGCCATGCGCAGCATCAGCGGCAGCGGCGTCAGGGTGTAATCGGCGGCGCGGGTCAGGAAGTCCAGGAACCGTGCGTCGAAAGGCTCGGCATCCAGTACGCGGGCGACGGGGCGCAGCTTGGCCAGGTCGAAATCGCCCAGGCCCGGCCCCCAGACCAGGCCCAGAACCCGGCGCGGCCCCAGCGGCACCTGCACAAGCTGGCCCTGCGCCACGCCGCCTTCGGGCGCCAGGTAATCCAGCACGCCCACCGGCTCGACCGTCAGGACGCCGATCCGGGCGCGGGCTTCGAAAAAGGCGGGCTGGGTTTTCATCGCCCTTGATAAAACCTCGCCCCGCGTCGGTTGCAAGGCCCGCCCTGCCCCTTTCGGCGGACGGGGTTTTGCGCTATCACCCCAGCGAACCGCCTTACCGGAGCAGGACCATGAAATTCTTTCTTGATACCGCCGATGTGGATGCCATCCGCGAACTGAACGAACTGGGCATGGTCGATGGCGTGACCACCAACCCGTCGCTGATCCTGAAGGCCGGCCGCAACATCGAGGAAGTCACGCGCGAGATCTGCGAGATGGTCAGCGGCCCCGTTTCCGCCGAGGTCGTGGCCGAAAGCGCCGAGGACATGATCCGCGAAGGCCGCCACCTGGCCCAGATCGCGCCCAACATCGCCATCAAGGTGCCGCTGACCTGGGACGGGCTGAAGGCCTGCCGGACCTTTGCCGACGAAGGCCACATGGTCAACGTGACGCTGTGCTTCACCGCAGCCCAAGCGATCCTGGCCGCCAAGGCGGGCGCGACCTTCATCAGCCCCTTCGTGGGCCGGCTGGACGACATCGGCCTGGACGGCGTGGACCTGATCGCCGACATCCGCGAGATTTACGACAACTATGGCTATGAAACCCAGATCCTCGCCGCCTCGATCCGGTCGGTGAACCACATCGTCGAGGTGGGCAAGATCGGCGCCGACGTGATCACCGCACCCCCTGCGGTCATCAAGTCGATGGCAAAGCATGTCTTGACGGACAAGGGGCTTGAGCAGTTCACTGCCGACTGGGCCAAGACCGGTCAGAAGATCGGCTGAACAAAGGGGACAGGTATGGGGACGGAACAGCAGGCGGGGCTGGACCCGGAAACGCGCGACAAGCTGCTGGCCGATCCCGGCGTCATCCTGGCCGACCGCGACCTGATGCGCGCCCTTGTCGCCGCGCGAGAGGCCGAGGTCGGCGACAACGTGATCGACATCCGCGGCCGCGCGATGGAGGCGCTGGAAACGCGGCTCGACCGGTTGGAATCGCAGCATGAAAGCGTGATCGCGGCGGCCTTCGACAACCAGTCGGGCACGGCGGTGATCCATCGCGCGGTGATCGGGCTGCTGGAATCGGCCGATCTGGCGGAACTGGTGGACAGCCTGCAATCCGACATCGCGCCCCTGCTGCGGATCGAGACCCTGCGGCTGGTGGTCGAACCCGACCCCATCATCCCCGGCCTGCCCGAGGATGCGGTCCTGGTGCCCGAAGGCGCCATCGGCCGGATCGTCGCGGCCGGGCGGCGCACGCCGCGCGGCGACGACATCGTCTTGCGCCCGGCCTCGCCCGTCACGCAACTGATGCACGGCCGGTCCGTCGCCTCCGAGGCGCTGCTGCCCATCGACCTGGGCGCGCGCCGCCCGCGCGCCATGCTGCTGATGGGCAGCGCCGACAAGACCCGTTTCATGCCCGCCCATGGCACCGACCTGCTGCGGTTCTTTGCCCAGGTCTTCCGGCTGGTCCTGTTGTCGCGGCTGCGCGGATGACGCGGCCGCTGGCCGTCGGTCCCTTGGCCCTGGCCCCCGCCATGGCCGATGCCCTGGCCCGCTGGCTGGAGGTCGAGGCCGCGACCCGCGACCGATCGGACCACACGATCACCGCCTATCGCGGCGATCTTCTGGCCTTCCTGGCCTTCCTGGGCGGCCATCACGGGCAACCCGCGACGCCGAAATCCCTGGCTGACCTGCGCCAGACCGACATGCGCGCCTTCGCCGCCGCCGAACGGGCGCGGGGCCTGGGCGCGCGGTCGCTGGCCCGGCGGCAATCGGCGGTGCGCAGCTTCCTGCGCTGGATCGGGGACCGCGAAGGCCATGACCTGTCGGCGGCGCTTTCGACCCGCAGCCCGAAATACACCCGATCCCTGCCCCGCCCCCTGACGCCCGACCAGGCGCGGGACACGCTGGACATGGTGGCCCTGGGCCATGACACGCCCTGGGTCGCGGCCCGCGACACGGCGGTGATGACGCTGCTGTGGGGCTGCGGGCTGCGCATCTCCGAGGCGCTGTCCCTGAATGGCGACGACTGGCCCTTCCGCGACAGCCTGACCATCACCGGCAAGGGCGGCCGCCAGCGTCACGTTCCCGTCCTGCCGGTGGCGCGTCAGGCCGTGGCCGATTACCTGCGCCTTTGCCCCTGGGAACCGGCCCCCGGCCAGCCGCTGTTCCGCGGCGTGCGGGGCGGGCGGCTGGCGCCCGGCATCATCGAGGGGGCGATGCAGAAGGCCCGCGCGGCCCTTGGCCTGCCCCCCACGGCCACGCCCCACGCGCTGCGCCATTCCTTTGCCACGCATCTGCTGGCGGCGGGGGGCGACCTGCGCACCATCCAGGAACTGCTGGGCCATGCCAGCCTGTCCACCACCCAGGTCTATACCGGCGTCGATGACGCGCATCTGATGGCCGTCTATCGGGCCGCGCATCCGCGTGGCTAGGCCGGCGGGATTGGGGTCGAACCGGGCCGCGCGTTGCCGCGTTCAGCACGCAGGATCAGAAGGATATCACCATGACCACACATGCGATCTTCAACCGGCCGATGGATGCCCCCGTTCCCCAGGGCCTTGACCAGGCGATCTTCGGCATGGGCTGTTATTGGGGGGTGGAACGGCTGTTCTGGCAGCAGAACGGGGTCTGGCTGACCCAGGTGGGTTTCGCGGGCGGCACGGTCGAGAACCCGACCTATGACCAGGTCAAGACCGGCACCACCGGCCATGCCGAGGTCGTGCGCATCCTTTATGACAGTTCCAAGATCAGCTATGACCACCTGCTGCAACTGTTCTGGGAAAACCACGACCCGACCCAGGGCGACCGGCAGGGTAATGACGTGGGCAACCAGTATCGCAGTCTGATCATGGCCTTCAACGACAGCCAGCTTTCCGCGGCCGAGGCGTCGAAGATCGACTATGACAACCGCCTGGCCGTGGCGGGCTTTGGCAAGATCACCACGCAGATCGTCGGTCCCGCGCCCTTCTGGCCCGCCCACGAGGCGCATCAGCAGTATCTGCACAAGAATCCCGATGGTTATTGCGGCCTGAAGGGCACGGGGGTAGAGGCGTCCATGCCCAACCCGGATCCGATCCCATGACCACCTATTCCGCGCTGACCCATGTCCAAGGCCGCGAGGCCGCCGAAGCCCTGGCCGAGGCCTGCGAGGATCTGGAGCCCGAACCCGTCGGCACCGGCGTCTTCGAGATCGAGGACGGATCGGACCGCTGGGAGGTGGGCGTCTATTTCACCGAAGCGCCGGACGAGATCGCGCTTGCGCTGCTGGCCGCGGCCTTCGGGGCCAATCCCTTCGCGGTGTCCGAACTGCCCGACGTGGACTGGGTCGCCCATGTGAAGCGCGAACTGACCCCGGTGCGCGCCGGGCGCTTCTTCGTCCATGGCAGCCATGACGCCGACAAGGTGCCCGAGGGTGTCGAGGCGCTGTGGATCGAGGCCGCGATGGCCTTCGGCACCGGCCATCACAACACCACCAAGGGTTGCCTCGAGGCGCTTGACCGGCTGGAAGCGCAGGGCTTCCAGCCCCGCCGCATCGTCGATATCGGCTGCGGCACGGCGGTCCTGGCGATGGCGGCGGCGCGGCTGTGGCCGGTGACGGTGCTGGCCAGCGACATCGACGCGGTGGCGGTGGATACGGCCGCGGCCAACGTGATCGCCAACGGACTGGACGGCCGGGTGATCTGCATCGAGGCGGCGGGCTTCGGCCACCAGATGCTGGAAGACAACGCCCCCTATGACCTGGTGCTGGCCAATATCCTCAAGCAGCCCCTGATCGACCTGGCCCCGCAGATGGCGGCGATGGTCGCCCCTGAAGGCCGGATCATCCTGTCGGGCATCCTGGTGACCCAGGCGGACGAGGTTGTGGAAACCTATCGCAGGCAGGGGTTCGACCTGGACCGGCGTGACGATCTGGCGGATTGGTCGGCGCTGACGCTGGTGCGGAAATCCTGATCGGCCAGGGCAGACTTGAAAAACCGGGGAATGCATGCTATCTGACGGTGGCTGATGTTCTTCCTTCGACCTTCTGTCTGCTTCACGGCTTCAGATGTTCTTGCGACGACTGGGCCGCGCCACCGCAATCTCGCGGGTGGCATACATGACAGGAGATATCACGATGGCCAATGGCACCGTGAAATGGTTCAACGCAACCAAAGGCTTCGGCTTCATCCAGCCCGAGCATGGCACGAAGGACGTGTTCCTTCACATTTCGGCCGTGGAACGCGCCGGTCTCCGCGAGATCAAGGACGGCCAGGCCGTGACCTTTGACGTGGAACGTGGCCGCGACGGCCGCGAATCGGCGACCAACCTCGCCCTGGCCTAAGACGCCTTCCGAATGATCCGGGGTGGCGGCACTGGTCGCCTCCCCCTTCCCGGTCCTGGACGCCTTGCGCGGGATCGGATGACTTTCCCCGAAAGAGAAAATTTGATCGAGATTCACTGGGGCCACCCCCTATCCTTTGTCGTTTCGCCCGACGGCGAGACGAAGACCTTCACCACCCTTGAAACCGCGGCCCATTGGCTGGAACGCAGATGGCCGGTCGACGATGTGCATCGCCGCCATGCAGCCCGAATGCTGGACGCCGCCGCCCATTGCATGACCCCTGTCGGTTCTGCACGAAAGGCCTTTTCGGCCGCTGCACGAAGCGCGGGTTTCCGGCCCGTCAACCAGCACTGAGCGAACAAGAAAAAACCCCCTCTGCGACCGCATCGGGGGTTCGTTCGTCAAACCGGGATGGCTATGGCTTAGAAGCCGCGTGCAATCCGCGCAATGTCGCCGCGGCACAGACCGATATCGTCCAGCTCGCGATCCGACAGGCGGTTCAGTTCACGACGGGTCACGCGGGCATCGTTCCACGCGGACAGCATCGAGAAGAAGTTTGCAACGACATTGCCAACGCCCCCAACAGCCAGGCTGCGGTTCAGTTCCATCGTCGACATTTTCATCACCTGTTTCAGAAGTGCCCGACCATCGGGCATTGCTTCATGCAACAGCATATAGGCCGGGCAAACCGCCAAGAGTAGCCGCAGGCGGGGCAATGCCGCTATGCAGAAAACGCAGATTTGGAAAGGGTTAAAAGGACGAACAGGTCGTTTTTCGCCCCCGGATGCCGCATTGCGGCATGATTTTCACTGCCAATCGCCCAGTGTCGCCTGCCACAAGGCAAGTGCCGCAACGGCAGCCGTGTCGGCCCGCAGGATTCGCGGGCCCAGACTGATGCGGCTGACATAATGCAGGGCCGTCAGGCGTGCCCGTTCGGCATCCGAAAAGCCGCCCTCGGGGCCGATCAGGATGGCCCAGGGACCATGCGGCAGACCCGCCAGGGTTTGCGCGGGCCCCGCCATCGCCTCATCCGCCCACAGGATGCGGCGGGATGCGTCCCAGCCGTCCAGCAGGCGCGTCAGCGGGACCAGATCGGCAACCGGGGGCACGAAGGTGCCGCCGCATTGTTCGGCCGCCTCGACCGCATGGGCTTGCAGGCGGTCCTGGCGGATACGCTCGGCATTGGTGAAATCGGTCTGCACGGGCAGGATGCGCGCGGCGCCCATTTCGGCCGCCTTTTCGACGATGAAGTCGGTGCGCGCCTTCTTGATCGGCGCAAAGCACAGCCACAGGTCGGGCGGATCGCGCTGCGGGGCGGTCTGTTCCAGAACGTCCAGCAATCCGCCGCGCTTTGAGACCTGGATGATGCGCGCGGACCAGGCGCCGTCGCGGCCGTTGAAGACCTCGACCATCGCGCCTGGGGACAGGCGCATCACGCCGCCCAGGTAATGCGCCTGCGCGGCATCCAGGGGCACGGGTTGTCCTGCGCCCAGCGGGTGATCTATGAACAGCCTGATCCTTGCCATGGGGCCAGACGCTATGCAAAGCCGGACGGAAAGACCAGACACCGTCATCGACGCGCCCAAGGGAAATTGGGTGGACACGGCCGCCCCGCCGGCCTGGCGGCCCTGGCTGCGGCTGTCCCGCGCCGACCGTCCCATCGGCACTTGGCTGCTGCTGCTGCCCTGCTGGTGGGGGATCGGGCTGGCGATGATGGCCGACGGTCCCCGCTGGGTGGACCTGTGGATCGCCATCGCCTGCACTGTCGGCGCCCTGGTGATGCGGGGGGCGGGCTGCACCTGGAACGACATCACCGACCGCGACATCGACAACAAGGTGGCGCGAACCCGGTCCCGCCCCCTGCCATCGGGCCAGGTGACGCTGCGCGGGGCCTATGGCTGGCTGGTGGCGCAATGCCTGGTGGGATTGGCGATCCTGCTGACGCTGGACGGGGCCGCGATCTGGATGGGCGTCGCCTCGCTTGCTTTGGTGGCGATCTATCCCTTTGCCAAGCGCTTCACCTGGTGGCCGCAGGTCTTTCTGGGACTGGCCTTCAACTGGGGCGTCATGCTGGCCTATGCGGCGCATATGGGGCGGCTGGACGCCGCGCCGGTGGTGGCCTGGGTCGCGGGGATCGCCTGGACGATCTTCTATGACACCATCTATGCCCACCAGGATGTCGAGGATGACGCCCTGATCGGCGTGAAATCCACGGCGCGGCTGTTTGGCGACAACAGCCCACGCATCCTTGCGGGTTTTGCGGTGCTGACGGTGCTGCTGCTGGCGGTTGCGATCTCACTGACGGGTCGCAATCTGTTGATGGGCTTTGCAGGCTTGGCCGGATTTGCCGCGCACCTTGCTTGGCAGTTGCAGAATTTCCAGCCGGAACAAGGGGCTGTGTGCCTGCGGTTGTTCCGGTCGAACCGCGACGCCGGGCTGATCCTTGCGCTGTTTCTTGCCTTGGCGGGGCTGGTCTGATTGCGTGGCGGCCATCGCGCCGCTAGACGACGCGTTCAGGAAACAGCCCGAGGTCATGCCCCATGGCGTCATCCCGCAGGCGGCTTCTGTCGCCGGTCACCTCCATTCTGGTCCTGTCCGCCGCGGGCGGGCTGTGCTGGCTGGGCGCCGAAGCCGCCGCCCGCTATGTCGAGGATCGGTCCCGGCAGGATGTGGAACTGGCGCTGCACGCATCGGGGCAGAACTGGGTGACGGTCACGACCGACGGGTTGCAGGTCCGCCTGACCGGAACCGCCCCGTCCGAGATCGACCGCTTCCGCGCCATGACCCAGGCGGCAAGCGCGGTCGATCCATCGCGGGTGGTGGACCGGATGTCGGTCGCTTCAGCCGATGCCATCACCCCGCCTGATTTCAAGATCGAACTTCTGCGCAACGACCAGGGGATTTCGCTGATCGGTCTGGTCCCGGCCTCGACCGACCGGGCGGGGTTGCTGCGGATGCTGCGCGATGAAACGGCCGCGCCCCAGGTCACCGATCTGCTGGAAACCGCCGACTATGCGGTGCCCGAAGGCTGGGACGCGGCGCTGCAATACGGGTTGCGCGCGACACAAAGCATGACGCAGGCCAAGATCTCGATCCAGCCGGGCAGCGTGACGATTTCGGCACTGGCCGACAGCGCGGATGAAAAGGGCCGCCTTGAATCCGCGCTGCGCCGGGGGGCGCCCAAGGGGATCACGCTTGTCACCGACATTTCCGCGCCCCGCCCCGTGATCGCGCCCTTCACCCTGCGCTTCGTCAAGGATGGGGACGGCGCCCGGTTCGAGGCCTGTGCCGCCGACACCGAGGAAGGCCGGGACCGGATCGTCGCGGCGGCGCAGGCGGCAGGCGTTCCCGACGTGCCCGCCTGCACGCTGGGCCTGGGTTCGCCGTCCGCCGACTGGGCCGATGCGGCAGTTGCGGCCATCGGCGCGGTGGCCGGCCTGGGTCATGGCAGGGTCACGCTGTCGGATGCGGATATCGCCCTGACGGCGCCGCCCTCGGTCCCGCGCCCGGCCTTCGACGCCGCGGTGACCGGGCTGCAGCAAGCCCTGCCTTCGGTCTTTTCGCTGCAATCGACCCTGGAACAGGCCCCCGACGACGCGACCCCGGGACCGATGGAATTCACCGCCACCCTGTCGGACGCGCAGGTCCTGGACATGCGCGGGCCGATCAGCGACGACCGCATGGCGGAAACGGTGGACAGCCTGGCACGCGCCCGCTTTCCGACCGTCCAGGCGGACTTGACCGGCGACCCATGGGTGCCGCAAGGCTGGACGGTGCGCGTCATCGGCGCGATCGAGGCCCTGGACACCCTTCAGACCGGCAGCGTCCGCGTGACGCCCGACCTGATCCGCGTGACCGGCACCTCGGGCGATCCCGGCGCGCCCGAGGCGGCGGCGGCCCGGCTGGGCGAACGGCTGGGACCGGGCGTGCAATACGAACTGGCGATCCGTTACGACCGGCGGCTGGATCTGTCGCTGAACCTGCCTGATGGACCGGAATGCGTCCGGCAGTTGAACATCATCATGTCCGAATCCGAGATCGGCTTCGAACCCTCCAAGGCAGCCATCGCCGGCGATCCCGCCCCCACGCTGGACCGGCTGGCCGCCGTCATGGCCGAATGCGCCGATTACCAGATCGAGGCCGGGGGCCATACCGATTCCCAAGGGTCCCAGGGCTTCAACGCCGACCTGTCGCGGGGCCGGGCGCAGGCCCTGGTCGCCGCCATGGCGGATGCGGGCATCGACACATCCCACATGACCGCGCGCGGCTATGGCGAAAGCCAGCCCATTGCCTCGAACGAGACCGAGGAAGGCCGCGAGGAAAACCGCCGCATCGAGTTCCGGCTGCTGTCGGATCACCCGGTCCGCAGCGCCCCCCTGCCCGCGCCGGTGACGCTGTCGGGCCTGACCACGGAACCCCTGCCGCCAGACCAGCCCGGTTCGGACCTGATCGGCCCCGTCCAGCCGCCCGCGCAGCCGCAGATGTTCGGACCCGAGATGCCGCGCGTCACCGTCGGACCGACCGCCCCCGCGACCGTCGGCGCCAGCGAGGTGTTCCAGACACTGGACGAACGCGAGGAAAACATTAGGCTGCCGGTCCTGACGCCGACGCCCGACACGCCCCGCCCCTCGCCCCGGCCGGACGAAGGCCCCGTCGCCGATTGATCGCGCCGAATGACCGCAAGGTGAACCAAATCCCATGAACCGTACGGAATTCGTCACTGTCACCACGATCATCCTGTTCGGCGTCTTCGTGCTGGGCTGGTTCGCAAGCTGGCTGATCGGGCGCCTGACGCGGCCCAGCCCGGCCGACCTGGCCGATCTGGCGCGGCAGTTGCACGACACCGAACGCGAACGCGACAAGGCCATTGTCTTGTTGAAGGAACGCGAGGTTCGTCTTGCCGCTGCGCAAGAAGAACTGGACGCCGCCATGGAGGGCCTGCGCGAAAGCCGCACCGAGATCGAGGAACTGCGCGACTACATCGAACGCAAGCTGGCCCGGCGGTAAGGCAGCAAGGACGCCCATGACCCGGACCTATATCCTGCTTGCGCTTGCGATCCTGGCCGAGGTGATCGCCACGACCGCCCTGGCCCGATCCGACAGCTTCACCCGGCTGGGCCCCAGCGTGGTGGCGGCCCTGGGCTATGGCGTGGCCTTCTGGCTGCTGTCCTTTCCCTTGCGGGTCATGCCGACCGGCATCGTTTATGCGATCTGGTCAGGGATGGGCATCGTGCTGGTATCCGCGATCGCCTGGATCTGGTACCGGCAAATGCTGGATTTCGCGGCGATCCTTGGCTTGGCGTTGATCCTGGCGGGGGTCGTGGTGATCAACGTCTTTTCGAAATCCATCATGCATTGAGGGGGCGGCGGGAACCGCCCCCGCCTTGGTCACGCCACCTCGGCGAAGACGGTCTTCAGCGCCCGTTCCAGCTTGTCGAAGATTTCGTCCATCTGCGGCTCGGTCAGGATGAAGGGCGGGCACAGCACGATGGACTGGCCCAGCGGACGGCAGATCAGGCCCAGGTCGGTGCAGGCATTGGCAATGCGTTCGCTGACCGACAGATGCGCGTCGAAGGGCGTCTTGGTGGCCTTGTCGCGCACGGCTTCCAGCGCCCACATGAAGCCCACGCCGCGCAACTCGCCGATATGGTCGCTGCGTTCCATGATGGCGCGCAGGCCGGATTCCAGCCGGGGGGCAAGGCGCTTGACGTTGTCCGCCAGGCCTTCGTTCATCACCACGTCGATGGCCTTCAGCGCGATGGCGCAGCCGACCGGGTGGCCCGATGCGGTGAAGCCGTGCGGGAATTCCTCGATCCGGTCGATGGCCCTTTGCAGCCGGTCGGTCAGGTCCGGCCCCAGGATCACCGCGCCCATCGGGAACAGCCCGGCAGTCAGGTTCTTGGAACTGATGATCGCGTCGGGCATGAAGTCATAGGTCTGGCAGCCCCAGGTGTTGCCGGTGCGGCCAAAGCCGGTGATGACCTCGTCCGAAATCATCGGGATGTCGTATTTCCGCAAGATCGGCAGCACCGCCTGGAAATAGCCCTTGGACGGCGGGATCACGCCCCCCGCACCCTGCACGGGTTCGGCGAAAAAGCCCGCGATGGTGTCGGCCCCTTCGCGCTGGATCGTGTCTTCCAGTTCCCGCGCAAGACGCTGGGTGAACTGTTCCTCGGTCTCGCCCGCCTCGCCGTATCGCCAGTAATGCGGGCAGGTCAGGTGGATGAAACCGGGCAGCGGCAGGCCGAAGACCTCGTTATAGGGCTTGCCGGTCATGCTGGCCGACACGGCGGTGACGCCGTGATAGGCGTTCCAGCGGGTCAGGATCTTGCGGCGCTGCGGGTTGCCTTCGGATGCGTGCAGGAACCACAGCATCTTGACCATGGTGTCGTTCGCCTCGGATCCCGAATTCGTGTAGAACACCTTGCCGCGTTCGAAGGGCGACACCTCTACCAGCTTTTCCGACAGCATCACGGTCTGGTCGGACAGGCGCCCGAAAAAGGCGTGGTAGCCGGGGAAGCGGTCGTATTGCGCCTTCGCGGCCTCGGCCAGGCCCTTGTGGTCGAAGCCCGCGACCATGTTCCAAAGGCCAGAATTGGCATCCAGATAGCGGCGGCCGTTCACATCCACGACATAAGGCCCCTCGCCATGGGTCAGCACCACCGCGCCACGGCTGGCGACGCTGGGCAGGTCCGTGAAGCCGTAAAGCGAGTATTCGTCGGCGCGGGCTTCCCAGCTTTGCGGTTTGTTCATCATCGCCTCCATCGGTTTGACCGCAGGCTAGCCGGGCCGCTGCGGGCGTTCAATGGGGGCGTCAGGGACGGCGCAGGCCGATCATGTCCAGTTCCGCCTCGATCCCCGACAGGGGCTGGCCGCGCACCTCGGCCACCAGCGAATCGAACCGTTCGCGCAGCGCGGCCTTTTCCGCGCCCCGGCAATCGTTCCAGGGCCGCCCCTGCAGCGCCATAACCAGGACGTAATACCAGATGAAATGCGGCTTGCTGCCCGCCGCCAGCATGGCGCGATAGGCGTCATGCGCGCCCACCCGGCGCAGCGTTGCGGCATCTGGAATGCCTGCGGCGATCAGCGCCTTGGCGGTGGCCGGGCCGATCGTGTTGATCGTCGTCAGATCGCTGTCCATCGCGCGCCTTTCCAAACCCCCGTGATTCCTGTATCAGCACGCTACCTCCCAAGGACAGCGGCAATGAACGACCAGGCCAATCCCCCGGCAGTGAAAAAGCTTTTCATCAAGACCTATGGCTGCCAGATGAACGTTTATGACAGCCAGCGCATGGCCGAGGCCATGGGCGCCGAAGGCTATGTCCTGACCGAGGATCAGGCGGACGCGGATATGGTCCTGCTGAACACCTGCCATATCCGTGAAAAGGCGGCCGAGAAGCTCTATTCCGACCTGGGCCGCCTGAAGCCGCTGAAGGCGGAAAAGCCCGACCTCAAGATCGGCGTCGCGGGCTGCGTGGCCCAGGCCGAGGGCGAGGAGATCGTGCGCCGGATGCCGCTGGTCGATCTGGTCGTGGGGCCGCAGACCTATCACCGCCTGCCCGCCATGGCGCGCGGCGAGGCGCCCGCGATCCTGACCGAGTTCCCCCCCGAGGACAAGTTCGACCACCTGCCCGCCCGCCGCGCCACCCGCCGTGCGCCTGCGGCCTTCCTGACGGTGCAGGAAGGCTGCGACAAGTTCTGCGCCTTCTGCGTCGTCCCCTATACGCGCGGGGCCGAGGTCAGCCGCCCCGTGGACCGCATCCTGCGCGAGGCCCGCGACCTGGTGGACCGGGGCGTGCGGGAAATCACCCTTCTGGGCCAGAACGTGAACGGATGGCATGGCGCGGGGTCGGACGGCGAATGGGGCTTTGGCCGGCTGATCCGGGCGCTTGCGGATATCGAGGGGTTGGACCGCATCCGCTATACGACCAGCCATCCCAACGACATGGGGGACGACCTGATCGCGGCGCATCGCGACATCCCGCAGTTGATGCCCTATCTGCACCTGCCGGTGCAGTCGGGCAGCGACCGCATCCTGAAGGCCATGAACCGCAAGCATACGGCGGCCCAATACCTGCGCCTGATCGACCGCATCCGCGAGGCGCGGCCCGACATCATGCTGACCAGCGATTTCATCGTGGGCTTTCCGGGCGAAACGGATGGGGACCACCAGGACACCCTGCGCCTTGTCGCGGAAGTCAACTTCGGCACCGCCTTCAGCTTCAAGTATTCCCCCCGCCCCGGCACCCCCGCCTATGACCGCCCCGAGGTCGAGGGCGCGGTGGCCGACCAGCGGTTGCAGGAATTGCAGGCCCTGCTGACGAAACAGCAGAAGGCCGCGCAGGAGGGCATGGTCGGTCGCACCCTGGGCGTGCTGTTCGAAAAGCCGGGCCGGCAGGCAGGCCAGATGATCGGCAAGTCGGATTACCTGCATTCGGTCTTCGTGGACGCGCCCCAGGCGCAGGTGGGCGACCTCGTGTCCGTGCGGATCGTGGAAAGCGCGGCCAATTCGCTGCGGGGCGAACTGGCTGGCTGACATATGCCGCAATCCCGAACCCTTTGCCGCCACGACGATTATCTGATCACCCTGCATCAGCCGGACCGCGTCAGCGCGCATACGGTCGTGATCACCTTCGGGGGCATGCCCTCGGTTCTGGCGGAAAAGGGCTTTGGCACCAGCTTCTGCCTGTCGCAGGGCTGGACCACCATCTATGTCGCGCAGCGCGCCCTGAGCCAGTACCAGGGACTGGATCAGACGTCGTTCCAGGCAGCGGTCGGGCCGGCTGTCGAAGGGCGCAAGGTGGTGTGCTATGGCTCCAGCCTCGGCGGCTATGCGGCGCTGTATTTCGGTGGCGCGATCAATGCCCGGATCATCGCCGCCGCGCCAAAGCTGCCTGCATGGCCACCAATCGCATCCCCAGGGCTGGCCATTCCCCTGACCCACCGGCCGCTGCACGAAGCCGCGCGCAGCATGTCGGCGCCCGTGGTGATCTTCGATCCTCTGGTGGACCATGATCGCTTGACGGTCGAGCAGATGGTCAAGCCCGCCTATCCCGCCGCGCGACTGGTCGAGTTGCCTTATTTCGGCCACACCCTCCTCAACGCCATCGTGGCGGCCGGACAGTTGAAAGGCTTCATGACAGCGCTGATCCAGGATGACGTGGTGCTGCCGCTAGATCTGCCGACCGACAGCAATCCCGGTTGGCAGTTCCGCAAGGGTCAGGCCCTGGCACGCAGCGAACCGCAGGTCGCCCTGCGGCATTTCGAACGGTTCTTCGACCTTTCCCCCTCGGCCAAGAGCCTGTCGGCCCTGCTGAACCAGCTTGTTGCCACCGGCAATCTTGCAGATGCGCAGACATTGCTGGACCGGGCCGCTGCCATGGCGGACCCGGATCTGGTCCTGTCACCCCAAGCCACCCAGCGCGCCATCAAGGCCGGCCTGCACCTTCAGGGATGCGGCGCACCGGCATAGGTTGATCCGGGACCGGCAAAATCCCTGCCCTTCGGAACCGTCCCCCACAGGCGCGGTTAAGCCTGACGCAGCAGGCAAGGAGGCCGGCATGGACGACGACCGGGTATGGAAGTTCGAGGAACGCCTGTGGCGCGCCTCGGAAGAACGCTATCACGAAAGGGTCGATCCCGAATGCGTCATGGCGCTCAGCCATGCGCCCCATCTGTTCGCGGGCCAGGCCGCCGTCGATGCGGTCAGCGGCACCCCCGAATGGGACGAGGTGGCGTTCGACGACAAGACCATATCCCGCCCCGAGGAAGGCATGATCGTCGTCGGCTACAATGTCACGGCCTCCAAGGGCGACACGCGGTTCAAGGCCGCCTGCACCTCGGTCTATCGCCGGCGCGGGCACGAGGACTGGACCGTGGTGCAGCACGCGCAGGTGGTGCCGTCTGGCGGCACGAAGGGCCAGCACTGAAAACGATGCGGCCGGTCCCCAGGAACGCGCGAACATACGAGGGACCGGCCTCTTTCGCATCAGTGGCCTGACACGAAAGTCCGATGCGCCGGGTCATCGCCAAGGGCGATGTCGGACGCTATGATGAAAGACCGGCCCCCAGGAACGCGCGAACAGGACAGGGGCCGGTCTCTTTCGCCTGTGGTGGTGCGCACAGGCGAAAGCCGGGGATCCGGGCGGGGTTATTCCCCGCCGCCCAGACCGTGGACATAGGTGGCGACGGCGCGGATCTCGGCCTCGGACAGGCGCGTGTTCCAGGCGGGCATCACCCCGTAAGGTCCTTCGCTGACGATGCGGGTCAGCGTTTCATGATCGTTGCCATAGAGCCAGACGGCATCGGCCAGGTTGGGCGCGCCTTGGCTGCGGTCGCCCGTGCCGTCCTCCATATGGCAGGCCGAACAGTTGTCGGTATAGACCTGCATCCCGTCGGCCGCCTTGGCGTCGTCATGCGGCTGATCGGAGAGCGACAGGACGTAATGCACGACCTGGTCGATCTGCGCCCGTTCCAGGATGCCGTCGCTGCCAAAGGCAGGCATCTGCGAATAGCGGGTGTCGCCGTCCTGCGGATCGCGGATGCCGTGCTGCAGGGTCAGATGGATGTCCTCAAGCGTGCCGCCCCACAGCCAGTCGTTGTCCAGCAGGTTCGGATAGCCCCGCGCGCCGCCCGCGCCCGACCCGTGGCATTGCGCGCACCAGGTGCGGAACACCGCGCCGCCGGCATTGGTCGCATAGCTCAGCAGTTCCGGGTCGCCGGGGATCGCGTCCAGGTCCACCTCGGCCAGGCGGGTCTGGATGGCGGCATTGGCCTGGTCGAAACGCTCGATCTCGGCCGCGACTTCCTGGCGGTAATCGGTGCCCAGCACGCCCTTGGTCGCCTGGTTGACCAAGGGGATGGCCGGATAGGCGATCACATAGCCCACAGCCCAGACGATCGTGGCATAGAAGGTCCACAGCCACCAGCGGGGCATCGGGTTGTCGTATTCGGTGATTCCGTCCCACTGGTGCCCGGTCGATCCGACCTCTTGCACCAGTCCCTTGCGGGTCGGCTTGCGCATCTTGGGGGCCACCGGCTTGTCGGCGCGGGGGCGCTCGGGGATCTCTCCGACGATCTTGGCCGCGTGCTCGCTGTCGGCCGCGTGGCGCTGGACCGAAATCCGGTTGTCGGGATTGGCGGGATCCAGATGCGGATCGACTGGCTTGTCCTTGTCGTTGTCGGCCATCACCGGCCCTCCTTGTCGTCCGCGTCGGCGGGACGGTTCTCGTTCCTGAAGATGCTTTCGGCGGCGTCGCGGTGGGTCTTGCGCGATCCGGGGCGGAACACGAACAGGATCACGCCCACGAAGAACAGCACCAGAAGCAGCAGCGCCCAACTGTCGGCCAGGCCGCGCAGGAAGCTGTAGGTTTCCATGCCCGCCCCCTTACCGCGTCGGATCCGGCTCGAAGGTCGAGAAATCGACCATCGTGCCCAGCACTTGCAGATAGGCGATCAGCGCGTCCATTTCCGTCAGCTGCGGCTGGCGGTCGAAGTTGCGCTGCTGCGCGCCCGGATAGCGTTCCTGAAGGCCTTCGGCATCGGCATTGGGATCGGCCTGTGCCCGGAAGTCGGCGACGGATGCCGCGATCATCTCCTCGGAATAAGGGACGCCGACCAGGGCATCGGTTTCCACCCGGTCGCGGACATATTGCGGGCCGATGATGCGATCCATCAGGAAGCCGTATTTCGGCATGATGGATTCCGGGACCAGGGCCTGCGGGTCGCGCAGGTGGTCCAGGTGCCATTCGTCCGAATAGCGCCCGCCCACACGCGCCAGATCCGGCCCGGTGCGCTTGGACCCCCACTGGAAGGGATGGTCATACATCGATTCGGCTGCCAGCGAATAATGGCCGTAACGCTCGACCTCGTCGCGCATCGGGCGGATCATCTGGCTGTGGCAGACATAGCAGCCCTCGCGGACATAGATGTCGCGGCCGGTCAGTTCCAGCGGGGTGTAGGGGCGGACCCCTTCCACCTTCTCGATGGTGTTTTCCAGATAGAACAGGGGCGTGATCTGCACCAGGCCGCCGATGGTCACGACCAGAAAGGAAAAGATCAGCAGAAGCGTCGCGTTCTTTTCGAGGATCTTGTGTTTTTCAAGAATTTGCATGGCTCGCGCTCCCTTATTCGGCCGGCACGCCGATGGCGGTCGAATGGGCTTTGGGCTGGCGGGCCACGGTGGCCCAGAGGTTGTAGGCCATGATGATCCCGCCAGCGAGGTAGAGGACCCCGCCCAGGGCACGCACCACGTTCATCGCGAACTTGGCCTGCACGGTGTCGGCAAAGGCGTTGACCAGGAAGCCATGGCTGTCCACCTCGCGCCACATCAGGCCTTCCATGATGCCCGACACCCACATGGAGGCGGCGTAGAGGACCAGGCCGATGGTCGCCAGCCAGAAGTGCCAGGAAACCAGCGACAGGCTGTAGAGGCGTTCCCGGCCCCACAGGCGCGGCGTCAGGTAGTACAGCGCGCCGAAGGTGATCATGCCGTTCCAGCCAAGGGCGCCGGAATGGACGTGGCCGATGGTCCAGTCGGTGTAATGCGACAGGCTGTTCACGGCCTTGATCGACATCATCGGGCCTTCGAAGGTCGCCATGCCGTAGAAGCCGACGGCCACCACCATCATGCGCAGGATCGGGTCGGTGCGCAGCTTGTCCCAGGCCCCCGACAGGGTCATCAGCCCGTTGATCATGCCGCCCCACGAGGGCATCCACAGCATGATCGAGAACACCATCCCCAGCGTCGAGGCCCAGTCGGGCAGCGCGGTGTAATGCAGGTGGTGCGGACCGGCCCAGATATAGAGGAAGATCAGCGCCCAGAAGTGGATGATCGACAGCTTGTAGCTATAAACCGGACGCTCAGCCTGCTTCGGGATGAAATAGTACATCATCCCCAGGAATCCCGCGGTCAGGAAGAAGCCCACGGCGTTGTGGCCATACCACCACTGCACCATCGCGTCCTGCACGCCCGCGAAGACCTGGACCGACTTCGACCCGAAGATGCTGACCGGGATCGCCAGGTTGTTGACGATGTGCAGCATCGCGATGGTCACGATGAAGGCCAGATAGAACCAGTTGGCGACGTAGATATGGGGTTCCTTGCGCTTGATCACGGTGCCCAGGAACACGGCCAGATAGGCCACCCAGACCAGCGTCAGCCACCAGTCCACATACCATTCCGGTTCGGCATATTCCTTGGACTGGGTGGCGCCCGCGATATAGCCGGTCGCGGCCAGCACGATGAACAGGTTATAGCCCCAGAACACGAACCACGCGAGGTTCCCGCCCCAGAGCCGCGCCGCGCTTGTGCGCTGCACCACATAGAACGAGGTCGCGATCAGCGCGTTGCCGCCAAAGGCGAAGATCACCGCGCTGGTGTGCAGCGGGCGCAGCTTGCCGAAGTTGGTATAGCCCTGCGTCAGGTCCGACAGGTTCAGCGCCGGAAAGGCCAATTGGAAGGCGATGACCACGCCGACCAGGAAGCCCACGACGCCCCAGAAGGCGGTGGCGATGACCCCGAAGCGGATCACGTCGTCCATATATTGAGAGGTATCGACCGCGCGCGCCGGTTCATCGACCTGGCGCAGCGACCAGACGAACATTCCCGCCGCCACCAGCATGACGACGATCGCATTGACCATATAGGCCGGATCGCGTGCCATGTTGGCGCCGATCGCGGCCAACAGCGCGATCGAGCCCAGCAACATCAGTTTTACATAATTCCACATGGCTTCCACCTGCGTCCCTTGGCGGGAATGGCCACGCGGCACGAATCGCCGCCGGACAGATCCCTTCGTCGCAGCCGGAATAAGGCGTCAGGGACGCACCAAACCTTGATCTGCATCAAGTTCGGCGGTTTGATTCCGGTCAAGGCTGGGCCGTGGCGAAACCGCCATCCTGGGCCTGCCCGACCAGAGGAGACCGCCATGGGTTACAAAAGCATCCTGACCGTTCTGTCCGATCCCCGCCAACTGCCCCAGCTTGATGCGGCGGCGGCCCTTGCCGCGCGCGAGGACGGGCATCTGTCGGTTCTCGGCCTGGGCCTGGATCACACGCAGGTCGGCTATTATTTCCCGAACGGCATGCCCTATGCCTTTCAGGACGCCATCGACATGGCGATGGACCAGGCAAGCGATCTGGACAGGATGGTGCGGCAGCACCTGGCCCGCTACAGCGACCTTCGCTGGTCGTCCGAGGCCGCCGTGGCCCAGATCGGCGGCATCGCAAATCTTGTCGGAATGCGCGCGCGCTTTTCCGACCTGACCGTCCTGGCCCGCCCTTACGGCGAGGATGCCCCCGGCGAGGCCGAGGCCGTGGTCGAGGCCGCCCTGTTCGAGGGATGCTGCCCCGTCCTGATCCTGCCGGGCACCGCCCTGCCCGCCGATCCGCCGGGCAAGGTGCTGATCGCCTGGAACCAGTCGATCGAGGCCCTGGCCGCCGTCCGCCGCGCCCTGCCCCTGTTGCAATCCGCCGGTTCGGTGGAAATCACCGTGATCGACCCGCGCGGCGGGGCCGATGGCTCGGAACCCGGCGCTCCCCTGGCGCAGATGCTGACCCGCCACGGCGTTCATGCCGACATCACCGTCCTGGCCCGCACCTCTGCCACGATCAGCGAGGAACTGAACCGTCGCGCGACCGAGATCGGCGCCGACCTGGTGGTGATGGGCGCCTATGGCCATTCGCGTTTCCGTCAGGCGATCCTGGGCGGGGCCACCCGCAACATGCTGGAAAAGGCCCGCGTGCCGGTCTTCATGGCGCGGTGAACGCCGCCCGATCAGGCAACCAGCCGCGTCCCGTCATGGCCCGCGATCCGCAGGTCCATCAGCGCGCCTTCCGGCTGGTCGCTGGCAAAGGCCACCTCGGTGAACTGCTCGGTCCGGCCCAGGCGGGGGCCTTCGGTCAGGACGCGATGCGTCCGGCCGACCTGCGCATCCAGGTGGCGGCGCAGCGCTGCCTCGCCCGCCTCGCGCAGACGGGCGGCGCGGTCGCGGATCACCGGACCCTTCACGGCAGGCATCCGCGCGGCGGGCGTGCCCTTGCGGGGGGAAAACGGGAAGACATGCAGGAAGGTCAGCCCGCAATCGTCCACCAGCCTGACGCTGTTTTCGAACATCGCCTCGGTTTCGGTGGGGAAGCCCGCGATGATATCGGCGCCGAAGACGATCTCGGGGCGCAAGCGGCGCGCTTCCTCGCAAAAGCGGATCGCGTCGTCGCGCAGATGGCGGCGCTTCATCCGCTTCAGGATCATGTCGTCGCCCGCCTGCAGCGACAGGTGCAGATGCGGCATAAGGCGGGGTTCGGTGGCGATGGCCAGCATCAGATTCTCGTCCGCCTCGATAGAATCGATGCTGCTGATGCGCAGGCGCGGCAGATCCGGGACCAGCCGCAGGATCCGCATCACCAGATCGCCCAGGCGCGGCGTTCCAGGCAGGTCGGCGCCCCAGCTTGTCAGGTCCACGCCGGTCAGCACGACCTCGTTGAAGCCGCGTCCCACCAGGCGCTTGATCTGTTCCACCACCACGCCCGCAGGCACCGACCGTGAATTGCCGCGCCCGAAGGGGATGATGCAGAAGGTGCAGCGGTGGTCGCAGCCGTTCTGGACCTGGACATAGGCGCGGTGGCGTCCAAAGCCGTCGATCAGGTGGCCCGCCGTTTCACGCACCGACATGATGTCATCGACGCGGATCTTTTCCGTCTCGCCGATCAGGTCCGGGGCGCGCAAGCTTTGCCACGTCTCGGGCTGCATCTTTTCATGGTTGCCGATGACGCGCGTGACCTCGGGCATGGCCGCGAAGGTCTCGGGTTCGGTCTGGGCGGCGCAGCCGGTCACGATCACCGGGGCGCCGGGGTTTTCGCGCGACAGGCGGCGGATTTCCTGGCGGGCCTTTCGGACGGCCTCGGCAGTGACGGCGCAGGTGTTGACGACCACGGCGCCCGACAGGCCCGCGGCCTCGGCCATTTCCTTCATCGCCTCGGTCTCATAGGCGTTGAGGCGGCAGCCAAGGGTGGAAAAGACCGGCGCGCTCATGATGCAAGCCATTCGGGGGTCAGGGTGCCGGTGAAGACATGGGCCGTCGGCCCCTCCATCCAGACGCCGTCGTCGCGCCAGTCGATCATCAGCACGCCGCCCGGCACGTTCACCTTGACCCGCCGCCCGGTCAGGCCACGCCGCGCCGCAGCCACGGCGGCCGCGCAGGAGCATGACCCCGATGCCAGCGTCGGCCCTGCGCCGCGTTCCCAGATGCGCAGCATGATTTCATCGCGGGACAGGATCTGCACAACCTCGACATTGGTGCGCTGCGGGTAAAGCGGGTGATGTTCCATGGCTGGGCCAAAAGTCGCTAGATCGACGGAAGCCGCGTCATCCACGAAAAACGTCACATGCGGGTTGCCCATGCCGGTCGCTGCCGGATCGCCCTCGATGGGCAGGTGGTCGATGTCCACGTCCTGCGCCAAGGGGATCGCCCGCCAGTCCAGCACCGGCGGCCCCATGTTCACCCGCGTCAGGCCGCCGCCCGCATCCTCAGCCAGCAGGATCGCGTGATCGGTGCGCAGGCTCAGCCGGTCGCGACCCGTCTGGTCCATCACGAAGCGCGCGATGCAGCGCGTGGCATTGCCGCAGGCCGCGCTGACGGACCCGTCTGCGTTCCAGAAGCGCAGCCGGACATCCGCGTCCCCGTCCGTCTGGATCGTGGCAAGCTGGTCGAATCCCACGCCCCGGTTGCGGTCCCCGATGCGCGCGATCACCTCGGCCGCAGGCGGCGTGCCGCCCCCGCGCAGGTCCAGGACGACGAAATCGTTGCCAAGCCCATGCATCTTCATGAAGGGCAGGCCGGGGGCGGGTTTGATGCTCATGAGGGGGCATATAATCCCTGCCGGAAATTTCCGCCAGTGGCCGTGACTTTTCCGCTTGACGCCCCCGGCAGCCCCCCATAGTAAGCCCCCCATGTTGGGCCCGTAGCTCAGTTGGTAGAGCAACTGACTTTTAATCAGTGGGTCACAGGTTCGAATCCTGTCGGGCTCACCATCATCAAATCAAGGGCCTGGGCTGAAAAGCCCGGGCCCTGATCGTTTCGCACCCCCATCTTGTCCTTTCTGCCTGCCCCCAAATGAAAAAGGGCGCGCATCGCTGCGCGCCCTATCTCGGTGTCAGGTCCCGCCTTATTCGGCGGGAACGGCCGTCGGTTCCTCGACATCCATGATCGGATGCGGCAGGTGGATCAGCATTTCCTTGGGGCAGACCTGCAGGAAGTTCGCCTTCTCGACGTCCCAATCCGCCAGGATGTCGCCTGCGCGGCGCGATCCGGTTTCCTTGAAGTGCCGTTCGACCAGGCCCTTCAACTGGCCTTCCCAATGCGCCTTGGTCACCGGGCAGGTCACCAGGGTTTCCGGGTTGATGTAGTCGCGCGCCACGCCCTGCGGATCATAGAGATAGGCCATGCCGCCCGTCATGCCCGCGCCAAAGTTCGCGCCGATCCGGCCCAGGATCACGGCCACGCCGCCGGTCATGTATTCGCAACCGTTGCTGCCGCAGCCCTCGATCACCACCTTCGCGCCACTGTTGCGGACCCCGAAGCGTTCGCCCGCGCGGCCCGCCGCGAACAGGAAGCCGTCGGTCGCGCCGTAAAGCACCGTGTTTCCGATGATCGTGTTCTCGGCCGCGACCAGCGGGCTGGCCATCGGCGGGCGCACCACGATGGTGCCGCCCGACAGACCCTTGCCCACATAGTCGTTGGCATCGCCCGACACCTCGATCTTCAACCCGGGCGCGGCGAAGGCGCCCAGCGACTGCCCGGCGGAACCCGTCAGGCGGATCGTCAGGTGGTCGGGTTGCAGGCTGTTGCGCATCCCGAACTTCTGCACGATCAGCGACGAGGTGCGGGTGCCGATGGTCCGATGCGTGTTGCGCACGGCATAGGACAGCTGCATCTTCTCGCCTTCCTCGAAGAAGCGGGCGGCGTCCTTGACGATCTCGGCGTCCAGCGTGTCCATCACGGCGTTGCGGGGCTTCGACCGATCATAGACGATCTTGTCCGCGCCATCGACGGTGATCAGCAGCGGGTTCAGGTCCAGGTCGTCCAGGTTCGCGGCACCCCGGCTGACCTGGGTCAGCAGGTCGGCGCGGCCGATGATCTCGTCGATGGAACGCGCGCCGATGCTTGCCAGGATCTCGCGCACCTCTTGCGCATAGAAGGTGATGAGGTTGACCACCTTGTCCGCGCTGCCGGTGAACATGGCGCGCAGGCGTTCGTCCTGGGTGCAGACGCCCACCGGGCAGGTGTTCGACTGGCACTGGCGGACCATGATGCAGCCCATGGCGATCAGCGCGGCGGTGCCGATGCCGTATTCCTCTGCCCCCATCATCGCGGCCATCACAATGTCGCGGCCCGTCCGCAGGCCCCCGTCGGTGCGCAGCGTCACGCGTTCGCGCAGGCGGTTCATCGCCAGGACCTGATGCGCCTCGGTCAGGCCCATCTCCCAGGGCAGGCCCGCGAACTTGATGGACGTCGCTGGGCTGGCCCCGGTGCCGCCGTTATGCCCCGAGATCAGGATGATGTCTGCCTTGGCCTTGGCCACGCCCGCCGCAATCGTGCCGACGCCGGACGATGCCACCAGCTTCACGGTGATCTTGGCGCGCGGGTTGATCTGCTTCAGGTCATAGATCAGCTGCGCCAGATCCTCGATGGAATAGATGTCGTGATGCGGCGGCGGGCTGATCAGCGTCACGCCCTTGGTCGAATGGCGCAGGCGCGCGATCAGGTCCGTGACCTTCATGCCGGGCAACTGCCCGCCCTCGCCCGGCTTGGCGCCCTGGGCCACCTTGATCTCAAGCTCCTCGCAGGCGTTCAGGTATTCGGCGGTGACGCCGAAGCGGCCCGAGGCCACCTGCTTGATCTTGGCGCAGGGATTGTCGCCGTTGGGCAACGGGTGGCTGTGCGCCGGATCCTCGCCGCCCTCGCCCGAATCGGACTTGGCGCCGATCCGGTTCATGGCGATGTTCAGCGTCATATGCGCCTCGGGCGACAGGGCCCCCAGCGACATGCCCGGCGTCACGAAACGCTTGCGGATCGAGGTGATCGATTCGACTTCCTCGATGGGCACGGGCTTGCCCAGGGGCTTGATGTCCAGAAGGTCGCGGATGTGGATCGGCGGATTGGCCCGCATCGCCGCGCTGTACTGCTTCCAGACGTCATAGGACGCCTTGTCGCAGGCCACCTGCAGCAGCTTCATGGTGCTGGCTTCCCAGGCGTGCTTTTCGCCCGAGCGGCGCATCTTGTAGAAGCCGCCGACCGGCAGCAGTTCCACATTGTCGCCGTGGAAGGCGCGGCGGTGCAGATCTTCCAGCTTGGCCTGCAACCCGTGCAAGCCGATGCCGCTGATGCGGGAATGCATGCCGGGGAAGTATTCCGCGACCATCGCGCGGGACAGGCCCACGGCCTCGAAGTTCAGGCCGCCGCGATAGGACGAGATGACGGAAATCCCCATCTTCGCCATGATCTTCAACAGGCCCGCATTGACGGCCTCGCGATAGGCTTCCATCGCGTCGAACAGGTCGCCGGGGATCAGCCCGCGCTCGATCCGGTCGCTGATCGAATCCTGCGCCAGGTAAGGGTTCACGGTGGTCGCGCCGCAGCCGATCAGGACGGCGAAGTAATGCGGATCCAGGCATTCGGCGGAGCGCACGTTCAGCGAACAGAAGGTCCGCAGCCCCTTGCGCGTCAGCCAGGAATGGACCGCGCTTGTCGCCAGGATCATCGGCATCGCCACGCGGTCGTCGCCCTGGTTCTCATCGGAGAGGACCAGGTGACCGGCGCCGGACCGCACGGCATCCTCGGCTTCGGCGCGGATGCGGGCCAGGCCTTCGCCCAGGGCATCGGGACCAGCACCGGCGGGGAAGGTGCAGTCGATCTTGGTCACGGTCTCGCCGAACATCCGGGACATGTCGTCCAGTTCGGAATTGGTGACGAAGGGGCTTTCCAGCACCAGGATCTCGGTCTGGCTGCTCGATTCATCCAGCACGTTCTTGAGGTTGCCGAACCGCGTCTTTAGCGACATGACCCGCGTTTCGCGCAAGCTGTCGATGGGCGGGTTGGTGACCTGGCTGAAGTTCTGGCGGAAGAAATGGCTCATCGGGCGGTACTGGTTCGACAGCACCGCAGGCGGCGTGTCGTCGCCCATGGATGCGATGGCTTCCTTGCCGTCCTCGGCCATGGGAGACAGGACATGCTCCATGTCCTCCAGCGTGAAGCCTGCGGCCAGCTGGCGGCGGCGCAGCGCCTCGCCCGTATAGGCGGCGTTCTCGGGCAGATCCTTCATCTTGTGGCTGAGGTCCACGACCTTCTCCAGCCACTCGCCAAAGGGCTGGCTGCCTGCCAGGCGGTCCTTGATGGCGCCGTCGTGGTAAAGCTTGCCGTCCCACATATCGACGGCGATCATCTGGCCCGGCCCAAGCGCGCCCTTCTCGCGCACGCTCATCTCGTCCACGGGGACCATGCCGACCTCGGAACCGGCGATCAGCATGTTTTCCGTGGTCACGACATAGCGCATGGGCCGCAAGCCGTTGCGGTCAAGCCCGCCGCAGACCCAGCGGCCGTCGGTCATCGCCAGCGCGGCCGGGCCGTCCCAGGGTTCCATCACCGCGTTGCAATAGGCATACATGTCCGCCCAGGCCTTGGGCATGTCTGTGGTGGCCTTGGACCAGCTTTCGGGGACCAGCATGGTCTTGGTCATGGGCGCGGACCGGCCCGACCGGACCATCACCTCGAAGACCGCATCCAGCGCGGCCGAATCCGACGACCCGGCGGGCACGATCGGCTTGATGTCCTCGGCCATGTCGCCGAAGGCACTGGAGGCCATGCGGATCTCGTGGCTTTTGAGCCAGTTCAGGTTGCCCTTCAGCGTGTTGATCTCGCCGTTATGGGCCAGCATGCGGAAGGGCTGGGCCAGCCACCATTGCGGGAAGGTGTTGGTCGAATACCGCTGGTGATAGATGGCGAAGGCCGATTCGAACCGTTCGTCCTTGAGGTCAGGGTAAAACTCCGCGACCTGTTCGGCCAGCATCATGCCCTTGTAGATGATCGACCGGCAGGACAGCGAACAGAAATACAGCCCCGCGATCTGCGCCGCGACGGCCGCGCGTTCGATGCGGCGGCGGATGATGTACAACTCTCGCTCGAACCGGACCTGGTCGATGTCCTTTTCGCAGCGGATCAGGATCTGCTCGATCTCGGGGCGGGTGGCGTTGGCCTTTTCCCCCAGAACGGCGGTGTTCACCGGGACATGGCGCCAGCCATAGATGTAGTGGCCCATGCGCAGGACTTCGGATTCCACGATGGTCCGGCAGGCTTCCTGGGCGGCGAAATTGGTGCGCGGCAGGAAGACCTGGCCCACGGCGATCATCTTGGCCGGGTCGGGCTCGTGCCCGGTGCGGCGGATCTGGTCGTGGAAGAAGGGCACCGGGATCTGCACATGGATGCCCGCGCCGTCGCCGGTCTTGCCGTCGGCATCGACCGCACCGCGGTGCCAGATCGCCTTCAGCGCGTCGATGCCCGATTGCACCACCTTGCGCGACGGCTTGCCGTCGATGTTGACCACCAGACCCACGCCGCAGGACGAATGCTCGTCTTCTTCGCGATACAGGCTGTTCCTGGCCATCCAGTCGCGAAGGGCCTCTTGTTCCTCTTGCCAATCCTTGCTCATCGCTAGGCCCTTTCGTGGAGAAGCTGCGTCAGCAACTGATCGCAGTCGTATTGCGGTTCGGTGTCCCCGAAACCCGGCTCGCCCGGAAAGGCGAAGGTGACGGGGCTGTCATTGGTTTCCTGGCGCTGCCCGGTCCAGTCGGACTGGGTCTCGATCCCGCCATAGAAGCGGCCCATCTTGCGGCTGATGAACTGCTGGCCGCTGCGTTCGATCAGCAATTCGCCATTGGCGTCATAGGTTTTCAGCTGGAAGCGCGTGACCTCCAGCGGCTGGCCATCGATCTCGACCTTTTCGCCGGTCAGGACGTCCCGGCCCACATGGCGCAGGCGTTCGCCGGTATTCGATTCGGTCCAGAAATCGAAGCTGTCCTCGCCCGTTTCCAGCAGGGTGCGGAAGCTTGCGTGGTCCTTGGACCGTTCGACCAGGAAATCCGCCAGTCCGGTGTTCGGATCGCTGCTTTCGACCCAGCGGGTTTCGGCGTCGATGCGCGACAGATGGCGCAAGCCGTCCTTGCCGAAGATCGCGCTGCGCTGATCGCCAACGGGATCGGCCTTGCAGATGTAATACTGGCTGACCGAGCAGCCCCGGTTCTGGACCGTGGCCTGCAACTGGCAGCCGCTGGGCGGGACGAAATTGGCAGCCTGGCCGGCAGTCGCCGCCAGGGCCAGCGCAAGGGACAGGGTGATCCGCAGCATCGCCGGCCCTACTCTGCGGCGATACGGGCCGCGCCGGTCAGATAGCCGGCGATGGATTCGGCGGCCTCGCGCCCGTCGCGGATCGCCCAGACGACCAGCGAGGCGCCGCGCACGATGTCGCCCACGGCGAAGACGCCGGGCAGGCTGGTCTGATGCGTCTGGAAATTGGCCTTGATGGTGCCCCAGCGGGTGACCTCCAGCCCATCGACGCCCCACAGTTTCGGCAGATCCTCGGGTTCGAAGCCCAGGGCCTTGATGACCAGGTCGGCGGGTTCGTCGTAATCGGCGCCCTCGATCAGTTCGGGCGACTGGCGGCCCGACACGTCAGGCGCGCCCAGGCGCATCTTCTGGATCCCGACCGAGGCGATCTGCATCACGGTGCGCACCGGACCATCGACATCGGCTTCCTGGTTCGCGGCGAAATCGCCCGCGACATGGCCGATGAACTTGCCGGGCGCCGACATCCAGACGAACTCGACGCCCTCTTCCTCGGCGTTCTGGACCTCTCGCTGGCTGCCCGGCATGTTGGCGCGGTCGCGGCGATACAGGCACTTGACCGACAAGGCGCCCTGGCGGATCGCGGTGCGCACGCAGTCCATGGCGGTGTCGCCGCCGCCGATGACGATCACGCGCTTGCCCCGCGCGTTCAACTCGCCGTCGTCATAGTCCGGCACCTCGTCGCCGAAATCGACCTTGTTGGAGGCGGTCAGATAGTCGATGGCCCGCACCACGCCGCCCGCATCGGCGTTGTCGATGTCCAGGTCGCGCGTCTTGTAGACGCCCGTGGCGATCAGCACCGCGTCATGCTTGCCGCGGATCGCGTCGAAGCTGATATCCTCGCCCACATTGCAGTTCAGCACGAATTCGACGCCGCCGTCCGCCAGCCACTGGTTGCGGCGCATGACCACGTCCTTTTCCAGCTTGAAGCCGGGGATGCCATAGGTCATCAGCCCGCCCGCGCGGTCGTAGCGGTCATAGACGGTCACCTGGAACCCTTGGCGGCGCAGCATGTCGGCCGCAGCCAACCCGCCCGGACCCGCGCCGATGATGCCCACGCTTTCAGCGCGTTCCATCACGGGGGCGGCAGGCTTGACCCAGCCCATCTCCCAGGCGGTGTCGGTGATGTATTTCTCGATCGAGCCGATGGTGACGGTGCCGTGGCCCGACTGCTCGATCACGCAATTGCCTTCGCAAAGCCGGTCCTGCGGGCAGATGCGGCCGCAGATTTCCGGGAAGGTGTTGGTCGATTGGCTGACGCGATAGGCTTCTTCCAGACGCCCTTCGGCGGTCAGGCGCAGCCAGTCGGGAATGTTGTTGTGCAGCGGGCAATGGCTTTGGCAATAGGGCACGCCGCACTGGCTGCACCGGCTGGCCTGTTCCGCCGCCTTGGCATCGGCGAATTCGCGATAAATCTCGTGAAAGTCTTCGCTGCGTTCGGTGGCCGGGCGTTTCTCGGGCATCTCGCGCGGGGTCGAGACGAACTTGAGCATTTTCTGCGTGGCCATGGCTGCGCGACCTTCCAATGACAGGAGCTTCCGCAGCCGCAGTAAACCAAGCCCCTAGCCATTAAAAGTCAGTCATGCTGACCTAATAAGCATATTTCTCGTCTGAAGACCAAAAAATCTTCTTCAGGGTCTATAAATTAAGTCAGCATCGCTTACCAATTTGCTGAAATTGCCAGCAGTGCCAAGCAGCCCGCGATGATCCGCCACCAGCCGAACAGCGCATAGCCATGCTGCGAGACATAGCCCAGCAGCCAGCGGACCACGATCAAGGCGGTCAGGAAGGCTGCCACGAAGCCGATGGCGATGTTGCCCAGGGCGCTTGCGTCCAGAAGATCGCGGTTCTTGAACAGGTCCAGCGTGAAGGCGCCTAGCATGGTGGGCATGGCCAGGAAGAACGAGAACTCGGCCGCCGCGCGCTTGTTCGCGCCCAGCAGCAGCGCCCCCACGATGGTGGCGCCCGATCGCGACACGCCGGGGATCATGGCGATGCACTGAAACAGGCCGATCTTGAAGGCCACGGACAAGGGCAGATCCTCGGCCCGGTCATAGAGGGGATGATCGGCACGGCGATCCACCCACAACAGCACGATCCCGCCCAGGATCAGCATGACGGCGATCAGGATCGGCGTCTCGAACAGCACCGACTTGATGAAGCCATGGGCCAGAAGCCCGATGACCACGGCGGGCAGGAAGGCCAGCAGCACCGCAATGACGAAGTGGCGGGCGGCCGGATCACGGGGGGCCGATGTCAGGATCTGGACGATCCGTGCCGAATAGACGCCCAGGATCGCCAGCAGCGCGCCCAGCTGGATCAGCACCTCGAAACTGCGGGCGGGCGAATCGAAGCCTAGGAAATGGCCTGCCAGAAGGATGTGCCCGGTGGAGGACACCGGAATGAATTCGGTCAGGCCCTCGAGGATCCCGAGGACCACGGCGACGATCGTGTTCGATTCCATCAGTCGGCGCGCAGGTTCTTGGCCGACTGCTTGATCGCGTCATATTGCCCGGACGGGCGGAAGCGCCACAGATAATCCTCGATCACCGCCTCGGCGGCGACCGGCTGGATGCCCAGTTCCTCGAACCCCATGGCGTCGGGGGCGACCACGTTGTCCTTGCGCAGCAAGGCGATTTGATCGCGGGTCAGCAGGGAATTGGTGAACAGCCCCCCGGTCACGAATTGCAGAACGCCCAGGATGCGCGCGCCCAGGTTCGCGGCCCAGAACGGCAGGCCGATCACGCCGCGGCGGCGCATGGTGGCGCGCAGGACCTGATCCGCCACGTCCTTGACCGTCACCACGTCTGGGCCGCCCAGTTCATAGATGCCGGGCGCGGCCTCGCCCGTGGCGCCCTTGACGGCAGCCATCGCGACGTCATCGACAAAGACCGGCTGCATTCGCGTCTTGGCGCCGACGACCGGAAGGATCGGCCCAAGGCGCGTCATCGAGGCGAAGCGGTTATAGAAGCTGTCGCCCGGCCCGAACATCACCGAGGGGCGCAGGATCACCGCGTCGGGGCGATGGCGCAGCACCGCCGCCTCTCCGCGCGCCTTGCCGGCGATATAGGGGCTGTCCGATTCGGCATCGACGCCAAGGCCGGAAACATGAACGACCCGCGCCACGCCCATCTCGGCCGAGAGGCGGGCGATCCGTTCGGCGCCTTCCTCGAAAACCGACTTGAAGGTGCTTTTGCCCTTGGGGGCCAGGATGTTCACGCAGTTCACCACCGCGTCGGCGCCAGTCATCGCGGCGCGCACGGACAGATCGTCGCGGATGTTGCACAAGACCGGCTGGACCTGGCCCACCGATCCATAGGTGCGGGTGAACAGCGCCTCGTCCGGGCGGCGCACGGCGATGCGGACGCGCCAGCCCTGCTTGGCCATCAGCCGGGCGACATGCCGGCCCAGAAAGCCCGAACCGCCGAAAATCGTGACCAGTTTCGCCATGGGCGTCTCGCCTCCTTCATGCCGATGCCTGGGCGTTCCATACCCCCGCGCGCGTCCCGCGACAAGGCAAGGGTCAAGGCGGCGCGGGACGCGGAAGAATTTTCGCAAGATTTCTGTTCGACCCCCATTGACGCCCCCCGCGACTGCCTTTAGAGACCCGCCTCACACCAGTTGGCCCAGATGGCGGAATTGGTAGACGCGCACGGTTCAGGTCCGTGTGCCGCAAGGCGTGGAGGTTCGAGTCCTCTTCTGGGCACCATAAAAAGCCCCCGGAAAACTTCGGTTTTCCGGGGGCTTTTTACATTTGCCCTGGCGTGATCGGGGCGGGTCCTGCCCGCCCCGCCCGGTGTCAGAACTGCTTGCCGATGGCGCGGTCCAGGGACAGCCTGCCGCCGCCATGGGCCACGAAATACAGCGTGATCCCCAGCCACAGCAGCGACTTCTCGGCGCCGCCGAACCCTTCGGCCTGGACGACCCAGTGGAAATAGGTCGTCACGCAGAGCACGATGGACACCGCGAAGGCCGCGGGACGGGTCAGCAGGCCCAGGGCCAGCAGCAAGCCACCGAAGAACTCGGTCCCGGCCAGCAGCGGCGACCAGAACCAGCCGGGATGGAAACCCAGGCCCTCGACCATGCCGACGGCGCCCATGGGCGACATGATCTTGGGCCAGCCATGGACCATGAAGGCGATGCCCGCGATCAGGCGCATGTAAAGCACCGTCACGGGGGCCAGCGCGGCATAAAGGCCTTGCAGGCCGGGAATGATGAAGCGGGTGTTGGTGGTGTTGTAGTCGGTCATTTTCGATCTCCGGCAACTTGCGGCCGCGATGCGGCGCAAGGGTGACAGCTTTGCCCGGAAAGGGCGGGATGGATGCGGTCGGAGGATCAGGCGCGCGGAGGTCGCCAGGGGGCCACCCAGAGGGCATCGCCCCGAAGGGCCGGGCCAGCGTCGGCATGGATCGTCGTTCCCGGCCGCGGCAGATCGCCGACGCCATCGACCGGCGCCAGGCAGATGAAGCAGAAGCCCGGCTTCTGGCCCGTCTCGGCGGTGCCGCCGGGCAGGGCCGCCGCATAGCACATGTCGTCCGCCCGGATCTGGGCGCTGCACGAGGATCGTGTGACATCCGCGCTTGCCACCGCGACGGACATCGCCAGCAGCGACATCATCAGCAGGACTGTGGCAAGAACTTTCATCCCGAATGGCCGGATCGTTGCGGATGGCCTGATATGCGCAGCAATCCGGTGCCGTTCAAGCAATTTTCGCCCCTGCCGTTCACATTGCCGAAAGCCGCTGCCGCCGGTATCGTCTGCCAGGCAACCCTTGTGACAGGAGAAGCACCATGTCGGAACTGATCGTCATCGCCTTCGACGACGAGGCCACCGGGTTCGAACTGCGCGCCGAACTGGTGAAGATGCAGCAGGACTATCTGATCGAGATGGAGGACGCGGTCGTCGTCACCCGTCCGGCGGAAGACGACATCAAGCTGCACCAGGCGGTGAACCTGACGGCCGCCGGGGCCCTGGGCGGCGGCTTCTGGGGAACGCTGGTGGGGCTGGTCTTCCTGAACCCGCTGATCGGGGCTGCGGTGGGCGCGGCGTCCGGCGCCCTGGCCGGGCGGTTGACCGACGTGGGCATCAACGACGACTTCATGCGCAACACGGCCCGTGCCCTGCCCCCCGGCGGATCGGCGGTCTTTGTCCTGCTGCGCAAGATGACGGCCGACAAGGTGCTGGACCGGCTGCAATCCTTCCACCGCCGGGGACGGGTGCTGCAGACATCCCTGTCCCAGCAGGACGAGGACAAGCTGCGCGACGCGCTGTCGGGCAATGCCGCCCCAGTTCCGCCGGTCGCGCCGCCCGCCACCGGCGCTTGACGCAAGGCCAGGCCGCATGAGACATGGCGGCCATGGTCCTGCGCATCCTGTTCAGCCCCCCTGCCAGCGACATCGCGCCGGCACCCGCGCTTCGCTGGCGTCCGCTGCGCCGGGCGCTGATCTGGCTGCGGTGGCTGGGCCTGCGGTTCCTGTCGCTGATGGTGGTGCTGGTGATGTTCTATGCACTGATCAACCCGCCGACCACCTGGACCATCGTGGCCGAGGGCACGCAGCCGCGCGCCTGGGTCGATATCGACGACATCGCCCCCGTCATGCGCCGGTCCGTGGTCGCCGCCGAGGACGCGAATTTCTGCCTGCACTGGGGCTTCGACATGACCGAGATCCGCAAGGTCGTGGCCTCGGGATCGTCGCGGGGGGCCTCGACGCTGACCCAGCAGACGGCGAAGAACGTGTTCCTGTGGCAGGGGCGAAGCTGGACCCGCAAGGTGCTGGAAACCGCCTTCACCCCGATGATCGAGGCCTTCTGGTCCAAGCGCCGCATCCTGGAAGTCTATCTGAACGTCGCAGAATTCGGCCCCGGCATCTTCGGGATCGAGGCCGCGGCGCGGGAATATTTCGGCACCACCCCCGACCGGCTGACGCCGGTCCAGGCCGCCCGGCTGGCGGCCGTCCTGCCGGCGCCGAAGTCCCGCAATCCGAACCGGGCATCGGCCCGGTCCCGCGCGATCGCGGACGGGGCGGCGACGATTGCGCGCGACGGACGGGCCGATTGCCTGTAAGGGCTGCGCCTTCCGGTTGAAACATGGCCGCCGCAGGCTTATCAAGGCCGGATTCCATGACAGACGATCCCGAAGCAGGCGATGAATACCAATAATCAGACCACCCGCCTTTATCATTCCGCCCTTTCGCCCTTCTGCCGCAAGGTGCGGCTGGTGCTGGCCGAAAAGAGGATCGAGGTCGAACTGGTCGAGGAACGCTATTGGGAAAGCCCGCCCGACCTGAAGCGCCGCAACCCGGCGGGCAAGCTGCCGGTGCTGCGCCATCGCGGCAACATGCTGGCCGAAAGCCAGGCGATCATCGAATACCTGGACGAGGCCGTTCCCAGCCCTGCGCTGATGCCCGCCACGCCGCTGGAACGGCACGAGGTGCGCCGCCTGTGCGCCTGGTTCGACGACAAGTTCAACACCGAGGTGACGGTCCCGATCCTGACCGAACGGGTGTGGAAGAAGGTCACCCGCCAGGGCTATCCCGACAGCCGGGTGGTCAAGGACGGGCTGCGCGCGATCAAGGAGCATATCGACTATCTGACGACGCTGCTGGAAACCCGCCGCTGGCTGGGGGGCAACAGCCTGTCGCTGGCCGATTTCACGGCGGCGGCGCATTTTTCCTGCCTGGATTACATCTCGGACGTGGATTGGGACCGGTCGGAAAGCCTGCGCGACTGGTATGCGACGATCAAGTCGCGCCCGGCCTTCCGGTCGATCCTGGCCGACCAGGTGCCGGGCATCCACCCGGCCCCGCATTATGCCGAGCTTGATTTCGGATAAGGCTGGAGGGCCAGCCCTCCAGACCTCCCGGGATATTTATGCCAGAATGAAAGAGCGTCTGGCGGCCGAGGCCGAGGCGGTCGGGTTTTCGCGGCTGCGGGTCACGACGCCGGATGCGGTGCCGCAGGTGGCCGAGCGGTTGCAGCAGTTCCTGGATGCCGGGCGCCACGGGCAGATGGGCTGGATGGCAGAACGCACCCATTGGCGGGGCAATCCGGCCGCCCTGTGGCCCGAGGCGAAGTCGGTGATCGTGCTGGCCGAACTTTATACGCCGGACCATGATCCGCTGGGCGTGCTTGAGCAGCGCGACCATGCGGCGATCAGCGTCTATGCCCAGGGACGCGATTATCATGACCTGGTCAAGAAACGCCTGAAGCAGCTTGGCCGCTGGCTGCTGGACCAGGTGCCGGGCGAACAGATCAAGGTGTTCGTCGATACCGCGCCGGTCATGGAAAAGCCCCTGGCGCAGGCGGCGGGGATGGGCTGGCAGGGCAAGCACACGAACCTTCTGTCGCGCGACCTGGGAAGCTGGTTCTTCCTGGGGTCGATCTTCACGACCGTTCCCCTGCCCCCCGACGCGCCCGAGGTTTCCCATTGCGGATCCTGCCGCGCCTGCCTGGACGCTTGTCCGACGGGGGCCTTTCCCGCGCCCTATCAACTGGATGCGCGGCGCTGCATTTCCTATCTGACGATCGAACACAAGGGTCCGGTCGATCCCGAACTGCGCCCCTTGCTGGGAAACCGCATCTATGGCTGCGACGACTGCCTGGCGGTCTGTCCCTGGAACAAGTTCGCCCAGGCCGGGTCCGAGATGCGCTATCGCGGCATTGTCGCTGCCCCGCCCCTGGCGGACCTGGCCATGCTGGACGACGCGGGCTTTCGGGCGCGCTTTTCAGGCAGCCCGATCAAGCGGATCGGACGGGACAGGTTCGTGCGCAACGTGCTGTATGCGATCGGGAACTCCGCCGATCCCCATCTGGCCGATGTGGCGTGCGGGCTGGCCGATGATCCAGACCCCACGGTCGCCGATGCCGCCCAATGGGCAGCAGGACGCCTGGCGGGAACCTGAGATCACAGCAGGAAGTCGCCGCGGTCAAGGTCGATATGGCCCAGCAACCGCAGCAGGAAATCCGCCTTTCCGTCTCCGTTCAGGTCGGCCATGACGCGGGTTTCGGCGCCCAGATGCTGCCAGCGGACCTGCTTAGCACCGGTGAAGGCGCCATCGTCGATATATCCCAGCCGGAAAGCGCGCAGATCCAGCAGGTCGCCATTGCCGGAAAAATCGTGGATGAGATCCGGCGCCGTGGGCAGGCTGTCGGCCAGGGCGACGAAGCGGAACACATCCGCGCCATCGCCCCCCACAAGCACATCGGCCCCGCCCCCGCCGATCAGGGTATCGTTGCCAAGGCCACCCCACAGGCTGTCGCGCAGATCGCCGCCGTTGAGGATATCATTCCCCGCCTCGCCCCACAGCATGTCCGATCCGGCTCCGCCAAGCAGCGTGTCGTTGCCCGCACCGCCGTAAAGCGTGTCGCTCCCGTCATCGCCCGACAGGGAATCGTTGCCCGCCTCTCCGAACAGGCGGTCATGGCCGGCCTGACCCATCAGCCGGTCATTGCCCAATCCGCCGCGCAGGGTGTCGTTGCCCGCCCCCGCGACAAGGGTGTCGTTGCCTGCTTCGCCGTTCAGCCCGTCGTTGCCCGCGCCGCCGGTCAGCGCGTCGTTGCCGTCGCCGCCCCACAGGAGGTTGTGCCCCGACAGGTCCACAAGGATGTCGTTTCCCGCTTCCCCGAACAGGGTGTCGTTGCCCGGCCCCCCGTCCAGGCGGTCGTTGCCGGCGCCTGCCTGCAGGAGATCGTTGTCCATGCCGCCCAGCAGGGTGTCCCACCCCGCGCCCGTTTGCAGGCGGTCATTGCCCGCCCCGCCTTCCAGGTGGTTGCTGCCCAGAAGATCCTGCAGGATGTCGTTGCCCGCCTCGCCCAGAAGGCGGTCGTTTCCCGCATCGCCATACAGCCGGTCGTTGCCGGCCCCGCCCATCAGAAGATCGTTGCCCGGTCCCCCGGACAGCCAGTCCATCCCCGCCCCCGCGCGCAGCGTGTCATTGCCCGCATCCCCCAGCAGGCGGTTGTTGCCCGACAGATCGGTCAGCGAGTCGTTTCCGTCCTGGCCTTGCAGCGTGTCATTTCCAAGATTGCCGTTCAGCTGGTCGTTCCCCAGCCCCCCGTACAGCGTGTCGTCGCCGGCACCGCCGTCCAGAAGATCGTTCCCCGCCTCGCCGAACAGCTGATCGTTCCCGTTGTCGCCGAACAGCCGGTCATCGCCCGCGCCGGCCCGCAGAACGTCGTTGCCCTCTCCTCCGCGCAGCAGGTCGAGGCCTGCTCCCGCGATCAGCGTGTCGTTGCCGTCTTCGCCATGCAACTGGTTGTTGCCGAAAAGATCCTCGATCCGGTCGGCGCCCGCGCCGCCCCACATGATGTCGTTGCCGGTCTGGCCGTTCAGCATGTCCACGCCCGCGCCGCCGCGCAGCAGGTCATTGCCGTCGCCCCCCCACAGGCTGTCCAGGCCGGACCCGCCGATCAGCGTGTCATGGCCGGCGCCGCCCAGAAGGTGGTTGTTGCCCAGCAAATCCTCGAGGTAGTCGTTGTCGTTTTCGCCTGACAGGGTATCGTCGCCCGCCTCTCCGAACAGGCGGTCGGCGCCGGAACCGCCATACAGGCGGTCGTTGCCGATGCCGCCGCGCAGGGTGTCATGGCCAAGGCCACCATGGATCAGGTCATTGCCCTCATGGCCCATCAGGCTGTCGTTTCCGTCGTCGCCGAACAGCGTGTCGTTGCCGCCCTGCCCCAGCAGAAGATCCGCGCCGCTGCCGCCGCGCAGCAGGTCGTCGCCCGCCTGCCCATGGACTGTGTCGTTCCCTGCCCCGGCCGAGACGGTGTCGTTGCCTGCACCGGCCTGGATCACGTCGTTGCCCCCTGCCCCCAGCAGGCTGTCCGAGGCGGCATTGCCGAAGACCCACTTGCCGACGGTCGTGGGCGGCGTCACGATCTTGACCGGATCCAGCGCGGGCAGGCCGTAATGGGCGATGGGGAACATCCCGTTGTCGAAATCGCCGGGGGTCAGGGGATTGCCCGACCGGGTGCGGATTTCCAGGATGGAATTGCCATAGATGATCCGCATCCCCCAGGGTTGGGGAATGAAGTTCAGCTGCCAGGTGCTGCGGATCATGCCCAGCAAGGACAGGTCCAGCCGATCCGTGCCCGCCTCATAGTCGGTGATGATCACCCGGCCGGCAAAGCGGTCGATCACGAAGACATCGGCCCCCGCCCCGCCCGTCAGGGTGATGTTGGACTTGGCGGTGACAAGGATGTCGTCCCCCTCGCCGCCCTGCAGATGCGTCGTGGCGGCAGTCGCCAGCAGCAGATCGTCGCGTGCCGTTCCCGCGACCGTCCCTGCGCCCGCCGCGCCCGTCCGGCCGAGGGCGCCGGGGCCGATGGCAAGCTGGGTCACACCGGTTTCCCCGTCCGAGGTGACAAGCAGCACGATCCTGCCCCCGATCACGGTCGCCTCGATGGCACTGACACGCGCAAGGGTCATGTCGGCGCTGTCGGCAACGGTTTGCAGATGCATCATCCTGCCGTCGGGCAGCAGCGTGAAGATGCTGATGCCGCCGTCCGCGCCGCCCGCGATCACATAGCCGCGCCCATCGACGACCGCCGTGGCAAGGGCCGTCACGGACTGGAACCGGGTCGTCAGTTCATCGACGATGTGATCGACCGCCGTCAGCGCCCCCGTCTTGTCCAGCCGGAACACCGACAGGGACGACGACGTGGCCCCCGCCACCACCACGAAGCTTCTGCCCCCAAGCTCGATCGCGGCAATGTCCGAGGGGACATAATAGCCCAGTCCAGCCTCGGCGACATGGACCGCCCCCTGGCCCAGGGCGCCGTCCGCGCCAAGCGCGTGGGTCGAGATGAAATTGCCCAGGCCCGAGATCGCGACCAGCAGGCGCTGCCCGTCCACCGTCACCATGATGATCTTGTCCAGCGACGCCTCGGCCACGCCCGCCGGAGGGGGCAGTTCGACCGACGACACCGGCACAAGGGCGCCATCGGGTCCGATCCGGCTCGTCTCGATCGCAAGCCGGTCGTGACGGGCCGAGAACAGGAACCGTCCCTGGTCGCTGGTCATGCCGCCGCTGGCGGAAAGCTGCGCGCCAATCCGGTCTGCCGGGAAAAGCTGCGCGATGTCGCCAAGCCTGCCCTTGCCGTCGAAGGACAACCCGGCCACGCCCGCGCCCGACATCCCTCCAACCAGCAGATCGCCGCCGCCGTCCTTGCCCAGGACGGCCAGGAAGGGTTCCGCGTGATAGGTAAAGTTCAACGGAAAGGCTTCTGCCGGGCCGCGTTCCAGGGGTGCCAGGGGGTCGCTGATTCGATAGGTGCTGACCCCGCCCTTCGCATTCACGGCGAACAGCATCCATTTGCCGTCAACAGGAGCCAGGGCCAGATCGGCAACATTCGACAGCCAGCGCGGTTGCGCGGTGCCATATGTGACGATGTGCTGCCAAGAAATCATCTGGTCCGTTCAATGCGCATTTGCAGCCGGCCCGCACTGGGCAATACGCTAACAGAACCCTAACCGACCCCTTCCGAACAATCGGATTGTTCCGGCAGATTGATGAAATCTTTAGGTATAAAAAGCCAAAGGACCATAGATGATCAAGCCCGGTTGTGACACCGAGGCGGTCTTCATCATCGTCGCCAGATCATCGACCGTGGTGCGGATCAGACGCTGGTGCGGGTGGCCCACGGATTCCGCGAACAGGGCGGGCGTATCGCCTGGCAGGCCATGGGCACGCAGCCCCGCCGCAAGGTCGGGAAAGCTTCGCTGGCCCATGAAGACCACGGTCGTGACCGCCGGATCGGCGATGGCTGCCCAGTTGATGTCCTCGGGCAGGTGGCCCGTCACATCGGCGCCGGTGATGAACTGCACCCGCCGCGCCGTCAGCCGCCGGGTCAGGGGGATCCCCGCCGCCGCAGCAGCAGCACTGGCCGACGTGACGCCGGGCACGATCTCGAAGGCGATGCCGGCCCCGGTCAGGGCCGCCAGTTCCTCCTCCAGCCGCCCGAAGATGCCCGAATCGCCCGATTTCAGCCGCACGACCCGGCGCCCCGCCAGGGCATGTTCGACCAGCAGCGCATTGACGTGATCCTGCCGCGCCGACGGGCGGCCCGCCCGCTTGCCGACCGCGATCAGCATGGCGTCGGGATTGGCATGGTCCAGGACCGGGCCGGATGCCAGATCGTCGTAAAGCACCACCTCGGCCCGCGCCAGGCGGTCCACCGCCTTCAGCGTCAACAGTTCCGGGTCGCCCGGCCCGGCAGAGACAAGCGACACGAAACCGGTTGATGGCATGGATGGATCGGGCAAGGGACAGCTTTCGGCCGGGGATTTCCAGCTATACCACCCAAGTCGCGGCAGACAATGCCGGGACGGTCAACTTTGACCGGTCCTGCCTAGGGATCCGCGAAGTGAACAAGAGGGAAGCAATGACCGTCATATGCTGGTTTCGCCGCGTGCTGCGGCTGGACGACCACCCCGCGCTTGTCGCCGCCGCCGAAGGCGGGCCGGTGATTCCGCTGGTCATCCTGGATCCGGCCGAAGCGCGCGCCCATCCGGCATCGGCCCAGCGACAGGCGATGGCGCTGCCCGATCTGGACGCGGCCCTGCGCCGCCAGGGCAGCCGCTTGATCGTCCGGCGCGGCGACCCCGACGCGGTGCTGTCTGCGATGATCCGCGACAGCGGCGCGCGGGCGGTCCATGCGACGCAGGGTTTGCCCTTCGCCACGGATGACGGCCTGGCGGCGGCGGTGGAAGGGGCGGGGGCCAGGCTGCATCTGCATCCGCCGGCCGACCTGATCCCGCGCGGCAGCGTGCTGACCGGCACCGGCACCCGCTTCAAGGTCTTCACGCCCTTCTGGCGCGCCCTGCGCAAGGGGTCGATCGCCGATCCCCTGCCCGCGCCGCGCCTGTCCCTGCCCATGTCCTGGCCTGCCAGCGACGGCCTGGATTGGCCCGAGGCACGCGCAGCGATGAACCGGGGCTGGGACGTGGTGGCGCGCCATGTCCAGGCCGGGGAAAGCGCGGCCCATGACCGGCTGGACGCCTTTCTGGACAGGCTGGACGCCCGCTATGGCACACGCCGCGACACTCCGTCGGACAGCGACGCGACCTCGGGCCTGTCGGATGCACTGGCGGTAGGGGAAATCAGCGCGCGGCGGCTGTGGCACAGGGCCATGAACGCCCAGGCCCACGGCATCGGCGGGGTCGAGGATTTCCTGCGCGAACTGGCCTGGCGGGACTTCGCCCGCGATCTGTTCGACGCCACGCCCAACATGGGCCGGACCTGCTGGAAATCGGAATGGAATGATTTTCCGTGTTCCGGCGATGGCCCAGAGGCCGAGGCCTGGCGGCAGGGCCGCACCGGCGTTGCCCTTGTCGATGCGGGAATGCGAGAGATGTTCGCGACCGGCCGGATGCACAACCGGGTGCGGATGATCGCGGCCAGCTATCTGGTCAAGCACCTGATGATCGACTGGCGGGTCGGGCTGGACTGGTTCGCGCGTTGCCTGACCGACTGGGACGCGGCCAGCAACGCGATGAACTGGCAATGGGTGGCAGGCTGCGGGCCGGATGCCTCGCCCTATTTCCGGGTGTTCAATCCTGATACCCAGGCCGCGAAATTCGACGGCAAGCACCGCTATCGCGATCACTGGCTGAAGCCCGGGGCCCAAGGCGCGGCCGATTTCGCGGCGGCGGCGCCCCGGTCCTGGGTGCTGGATCACCATCCCGCGCCGCTGATCGACCTGGACCGGGGCAGGCAGCGCGCCCTGGATGCCTATGCCCGTTTCCGGCGATAGGCGGCCGCGCGCCAGATCAGCACGGCGGCCGCAAGCCCCGCCAGCACCATGACGACCGGATTGGCGGGCGTCAGGTTCGCGGCAAGAATGCCGATCAGGGCCCAGGCAACGCCCGCCGGATAGGCCCATTCACCCGGACGCGCCGTCTGCACGGCCAGGGCCACGCCGGTCACCGCCAGCAGGCACAGGATCGCGGCCGCTTGTTCCGACAGGATCCCGTATCCCCCCAGGACAAGCCCGAAGGACGCCCCCGTGGCCGCCGTCAGCCAGCCCGCATACAGCGCCACCGGCCGCACCTGCCAGACCGGATCCGTCCGTCCGGCGCGCAGAAAGGCGATCAGCGCAGGCACCAGCATCGCCACGATCAGCACGGTCGCGCCGATGGCGGTGTTGTGCGCCGTCTCGATCCAGAAGATCCCCAGTCCCATGCTGACCAGCAGCGCAGGCCGCATCGGTCGCCAGTCGGGATCGGCCGGCCGCCTCCAGGCCCCGAAGGCGGACCCCGCGACCAGCCAGGCAAAGATCAGCCCCCAGATCGAAAAGGCCCAGCCCGCTGGCTGGACGGGCGGATCGACCTGCGGAATCGGAAACTGGTCGGGACGATAGCCGCCGAATCCGTTGGACAGCATGGGCGAGACGGCAAAGGCGACGGCCGCCAGCAGGACAAGGATCGAAAGCAGGTTGCGCATGGGATTTTCCTTGGTCACGTTTGCTGCCCCAACGCCTGGCGGGCGCGGTCCAGATCCTCGGGCGTGTTGATGTTGAAGAAAGGGTCGGGCGATGCGTCCCAGACAACCGCCGCCGCGCCCTGTTCCGCGGCAAAGCCCCGCACCCGCCGTTTTCCCTGCAAAAGAAAGCCGCGCAACGCATCCCGCAGCCCCACCGGCCACAGGCCGAAGGTCGGATGATCCACGACCCGCCCCTCCTCATCCCGGCCGGCGGCCAGGACGACGCCGCCCCCCTGCGCGGCAAGGCGCGCGGCAAGGTCGCGCGGAAAGAAGGGCGTATCGCCCGCCACGCTGATCACCGCATCCGCGCCAAGTCCCGCAGCCCAGTCCATGCCCGCCAGGATCCCGGCCAGCGGCCCCGGAAGATCGGGCAGGCTGTCGGGCAGGACAGGCAGCCCGAAACCGGCGAACCGCGCCGCATCGCCATTCGCATTCAGCGCCAGCGGCGCGCATTGCAGGGCCAGCCGGTCGATGATCCGCGCCAGCATGGGCCTGCCGCCCAGATCCAGAAGGCATTTGTCGCCGCCGCCCATGCGGGTCGCGCGGCCTCCGGCAAGGATGATGGCGGGATGGGTCATGGGGCGGTTGTGGCCCCGATGAACGCGCATGGCAAGATCGGGGCGTCCAAGGACCCGAACACATCCCCATCAGCGGATGCGGCTTTCTTGACAGGATGGGCCGGCGACACTAGCCGGTGCAGGATGCCTGGCCAGGACCGGACCCTGTTCATGAGACATGACCCCCTGCCCCCCTATCAGACCCAGGCCAGCCTGCCCGACCTGCCCTTTGCCACGCTCGACGCCCTGATCCGGGCCGAGGCTGCGGAACACGGGCTGGATCTGCACGACGGGCATGGCCGGTCCACCTGGTGCAAGCTGCCCGATGGGGGCGAATTCGGCGCGAAGATGGGACCGACCGGCAGCATCCTTTATGTCCGCGCCCATGCCCGCGACCGGCTGCACGACCTGCGCGAGGCGGTGACGCACCGCCTGGGCGGGCATCTGCCGGGCCTGCGACCGGCCTGGTCCTCGCTGGATCGTCCGGGCGCGCATCCGCCGAATTTCAGCCTGGCGCGGGTGTCAAGCGTCACCCGCATCGCGACCGATTTCCTGCGCCTGCGGCTGGAAGGCGGCGACTTGGACCGTTTGTCCCACGACCTGATCCATTTCCGACTGGTGCTGCAACCTGAAGGAACGACCCTGCCCGTCTGGCCGATGATCGGGAATGAGGGCCGGACGGTCTGGCCCAAGGGCGCGGCCACGCTGCACCGGCCCGCCTATACGGTGCGCCATATCGACCCGGACGCGGGCTGGCTGGACACCGACATCTTCATCCATGACGGCGGGCGGGCCTGCGATTTCGCGGCCCAGGCCGCACCGGGAACGCTGGTGGGTCTGTCTGGTCCGGGCGGCGGCGGCATCGCGCAAGCCCGCAGCATGCTGATCGGCGGGGATGAGACCGCCTATCCCGCCCTGGCCCGTCACCTGGAAGCCGCCGCCGACGATGCGGGGGGCGAATGCCACCTGTTCGGTGCCCGGGCGGATTATCCCCTGCCCCGTCATCCCGGCATCCGCGTGATCCACACCCCCGGCGGCGAGGCCGCATTGGCTGAACGGCTGCGCCGGGACGGCACCGACGCCCGGCGGATCTGGCTGGCCACCGAACGGTCGCGGCTGGAACCCCTGAAATCCGCGATCCTGGGCGACCTGGGCATCGACAAGGCGACGGCCCATCTTGCCGCCTATTGGAGCGCGTGAAGCGGCAAACCTGCCACGAGAATAGTTGACAATTTTACATGGCTGCTCGATATGCTGCAAAACCTGCGGCCCGAGCGATGGCCCTTTGCGCCGTTTCGCATCCCCGCAGCGACCGCGATGACCCGCCCCGGCGGAACAAGAAGCCAAGGAACGCCATGCCCCATCTGCCCTTGTCCCGTCTGGGTGCACCCATTGCCTTGTCGCTGGCCTGCGTGATGGCAAGCATGGTCCATGCGCAGGATGCCGCGCCGGGCCAGGCGCCGGCCCCCGTTCCGGCCCCCGCCCTTGAGGCGCAACAGACGCAATCGCCTGCGGCGGCCGCCCCGGCCACATCCGCGCAGCCTGCCGATCCTGCGCCTGCAACAGCCCCGGTTGCGGATCCTGCCGCAATCCCGGCCTCGCCCGAACCCGAACCCGAACCGGTTGCCGATTTCCTGCCCCAGCCGGTGCAGGACGCCCTGGCGCCGATCCTGACGCCCCCGGCGCGCGATCCGAACCTGCCCCACGACCTGTCGCCGATGGGGATGTTCTGGGCCGCCGACATCGTGGTCAAGGCGGTGATGATCGGGCTGGCCTTCGCATCGGTCGTCACCTGGACGGTGCTGGTGGTCAAGGCCCTGGAACTGTGGGGCGCCAGCGCCACCGCGCAAAAGGGCATCCGCCGCATCCAGCAGGCCGCCAGCCTGGACGCCGCCGTGGCCGCCAGCGGCAGCCGCCGCGACGCCGTGTCCCGCATGATCCGCAGCGCGGCCGAGGAATACCGCCGGTCCAAGCCTGCCCTGGACGTGGCGGGGGACCACGGCGTCAAGGAACGCGTCGAATCGGAACTGGACCGGATCGAGGCCGTCGCGGGCCGCCGCATGGGCAGGGGCACCGGCATCCTGGCCACCATCGGATCGACCGCCCCCTTCGTGGGCCTGTTCGGCACCGTCTGGGGGATCATGAACAGCTTCATCGGGATTTCCGAAAGCCAGACCACCAACCTGGCCGTCGTGGCCCCCGGCATTGCCGAGGCGCTGCTGGCCACGGCCATCGGCCTGGTTGCGGCCATCCCCGCCGTTGTGATCTATAACGTCTTCGCACGCGGCATCACCGGCTATCGCCTGCGGCTGGCGAATGCGGCGGCGGGCGTGCGCCAGCTGGTCAGCCGCGATCTGGACTTTCGCGGCATCGCCGCCGCCACCGCACCGGGGGAATAGGTCATGGCGGGCGGAATTCGCGACAGCGGCGACGATCTGGTCGAGAACCACGAGATCAACGTCACCCCCTTCATCGACGTGATGCTGGTCCTGCTGATCATCTTCATGGTCGCGGCGCCGCTTGCGACGGTCGATGTGAACGTCGATCTGCCGGTGTCGAATGCCACGCCCGCCCAGCGTCCCGACCAGCCGGTCTATGTGACCGTCAAGCCGGACCTGACGCTGGCCTTGGACAACACCGACATCGCGCCGGGCGGCCTGGCGGCTGCGCTTGCCGAGGCGACCGAAGGCGACCGTGAACAGCGCATCTTCCTGCGCGCCGACCGCGAGGTTGCCTATGGCGACCTGATGGAGGTGATGAACACCCTGCGCGGCACGGGCTATCTGAAGATCGCGCTTGTGGGGCTTGAATCCACCTCGGGCGCCGTGCCGCCCGCACCAACCGACCCCGCATCTGCGGCTGCCCCGGAAGCCGCGCAATGAGCAGGCGCGCCACCACGATGATCCGCGAAGGGGCGCTGTGGGGCGGCGCCTCGGTCCTGGTGCTGGCGCTGCATCTGGGCGGGGCGCTGTGGATCATGCAGGAGGCCGAGGCTGCGGCCCCGCCCCCCGGCCTGCCCGAAGCGGTCTTCGTCGATCTGGCCCCGGCCGAGGACATCGCAGAGCCGACCCCGCCCGCCGCCGAGGAGGCGGTCGAGCCGGAACCCCAGCCCGAAGCGGAACCGGAGCCTGAGCCAGAGCCTGAGGAAGTGGCCGAGCCGCTGGATCTGCCGCCCTTGCCGGAACTGGAACCGCTGGATGACATGGCCGAGCTGTTCCCGCCCGCACCGCCCGAACTGGAAACCCCGCCCGAGGTGGTGCTGAACAGTTCCGCCCGCCCGCAGCGGCGCCCGGAACGCCAGCCGGAACCGCAGCGCCAGGCCGAACCCCGCCGCGAAGAACGCCGCAAGCCGGAACAACAGCGTCAGGCGGAACCGCGCCAGGAACAGGCTGCGCCGCAACAGCAGCAAGCGCGGCGCGCCGAGCAAGGCGCGGGCGGCGCCGGGGCCGCTGGTCCCAGCCCGCAGCAGAAGGCCAGCCTGATGTCGCAATGGGGCGGCCAGATCCGGTCCTGCATCAGCCGCCGGGCCTCGGCCCCGCGCGGGGTCCGCGAAGGCGGCCGGGTGGAACTGAACCTGTCGGTGTCGCGCAGCGGGACCATCCAGGGGGTGGGCATCGCCGGATCCTCGGGAATATCGGCGCTGGATGAGGCGGCTGTCCGGGCCGCGCAACGCGCCGGGCGCTGTCCTCGTGCGCCGGCCGAACTGACGGACGCCACCTATGGCTTCGTGTTGCCGATCAATATCCAGGTTCGCTGACAGCATGGCCCGCCGCCTTGCGGCAGGCGCAGGCCGGGGGCGCTTCGCCCCCCGGACCCCCCGAGGATACTTGAACCAAGGCAAAGACAGGCCTTTCAGCCGAAAACCTGCGGCTGGTCCACGCGCAGGCGGGCGATGATCCCCTCGATCCGGCTGAGATGCTGCCGGATGGCTGCCACGGCCGCCCCTGCGTCGCGGCGGCGCAATGCGTCGAGGATCTGGCCGTGTTCGGCAAAGGCCGTATCGGCGCCATAGGACAGCGACAGATAGCGCGCCCGGTCCATGTGGCCCTTGTTTTCCTTTACCAGCGTCCAGACGAATTCAAGCCCGGCATAGGCGCAGATGTCGTGGTGGAACTGATCGTCAAGCGCGTGGAAGCCGGTGCGGTTGCCCGCCTCGATTTCCCTGGCCTGAAGATCCAGAAGATGCGCCAGGGCGTCGAAATGGTCGTCCGTCAGGCGTTCGGTCGCAACGCGGATGCAGGATTCCTCCAGCGCGGTACGGATAAAATAGGCCTGCAGGACCGCTTCTTCCGAAATCGGTGTCACGGTGGTCGCGCGCTGCGGGCGGATCTGGATGAAGCCCAGTTGCGACAGGCGATAAAAGGCATCGCGGACCGGCTGGCGCGAAACGCCCATCTGCGCCGCCACCTCGATTTCGGACAGCTTGGCGCCGGGGGGCAGGGTCAGGTTCACCACACGGTCGTAAAGCAGGCCGAAGATCTGGTCGGTGACGGTCGGCCCCCGTCCGCTGTCCAGCGGCGGAAAATCTTTCATCGAGAGGGACGCCGTCAACATGATGCACCCGATTGACCATTCTTGAAAACTAGCATATTAGTTTATGACATAGAAAACAAGCATGACTCGTGGGAGGAGAAAAGCTTGCTGGATGAAGATCGGCTGTTTCCCCTGGAAGGACGCGCCCGCGATCTGGCGCGCGATCTTTATGCGCAAATCCGCGACCTGCCGATCGTCAGCCCCCATGGCCATACCGACCCCCGCTGGTTCGCCGAAAACCAGCCCTTCCCCGATCCCGCGCAACTGTTCGTCACGCCCGACCATTACGTCTTCCGGATGCTGTGCAGCCAGGGCATATCCTTGAGCGATCTTGGCGTGCCGCGTGTCGATGGCGGCCCGACCGAGACCGACGGGCGCAAGATCTGGCGGCTGTTTGCGCAAAACTATCACCTGCTGCGCGGCACGCCGTCGCGGATGTGGCTGGATCACAGCTTTCACCATGTCTTCGGCATCGACCGCCGCCTGTCGGCGGAAACGGCGGACTGGTATTACGATCACATCGCCGATTGCCTGACCCGCCCCGAATTCCGTCCCCGCGCGCTGTTCGAACGCTTCAACATCGAAGTCATCGCGACGACCGAGGCCGCGACCGACGACCTGCGCTGGCATCGGATGCTCCGCGAATCGGGCTGGACCGGCCGGGTCGTCACCGCCTATCGCCCCGACGGCGTGGTGGACCCCGAAATGGCGGGCTTTGCCGACAATGTGGCGTTGCTGGGCCAGCAGACCGGCTTCGACACCGCGACCTGGGACGGATACCTGGACGCGCACCGGGCGCGGCGGTCGTTCTTCAAGGACCATGGCGCCACGTCCAGCGACCACGGCCATGCCACCGCGCGGACCGAGGATCTGTCCCAAGCCGACGCGGCGGCGCTGTTCGGGAAGGCCCTGCGGGGCCAATGCACCCCCGAGGAAGCCGACGCCTTCCGCGGCCATATGCTGACCGAAATGGCGCGGATGAGCCTGGAAGACGGCTTGGTCCTGCAAATCCATCCCGGCGCGCGGCGCAACCATTCGGACCCGGTGATGGCCGTCCATGGCCGCGACAAGGGCTTCGACATTCCCGGCCGCACCGATTACGTCGCGGCCCTGCGCCCGCTGCTGAACGCGGTGGGAATGCGTCCCGACCTGACGGTGATCCTGTTCACCCTGGACGAGACCGCCTATTCGCGCGAACTAGCGCCCCTGGCGGGGGTCTATCCCTGCCTGCGGCTTGGACCGCCCTGGTGGTTCCACGACAGCCCCGAAGGGATGATGCGGTTCCGCCAGATGACGACGGAAACCGCAGGCTTCTACAACACCGTGGGCTTCAACGACGACACCCGCGCCTTCTGTTCGATCCCCGCGCGCCACGATGTCGCGCGCCGCGTGGATTGCGCCTTTCTTGCCACCCTTGTCGCCAGCGGACGCCTCCATCAGGACGAAGCGCCCGAACTGGCACAGGATCTGACCTACGGCCTCGCCAAGAAGGCCTACAAACTCTGAGCTTCACCAACGGGAGGATACCATGAAGTTCGTCACCACCACCCTTGCCGCCCTGCTTGCCTCGGCCGCGCTTGCCGGTGCCGCAAGCGCGGAATGCGAGATCACGCTGCGGTCGTCCGACACCCATCCCGACGGCTATCCGACCGTCGAAGGCGTCAAGGCCATGGCTGCCGAGGTCAAGGAAAAGACCGAAGGCCGCATCTGCATCGAGGTCTTCCCCTCGTCCCAGTTGGGCGAGGAAAAGGACACGATCGAGCAGACCCAGTTCGGCGTCATCGACATGGTGCGCGCGTCCTTCGGATCGTTCAACGACATCGTGCCCGTCACGCAGTTGATGTCGCTGCCCTATCTGTTCACCTCGCCCGACCATCAGCACGCCGTCATGGACGGCCCCATCGGCGAGGAAATCGCCGAGGACTTTGCCGAAAAGGACCTGATCGCGCTGGCCTATTACGATGGCGGCGCGCGCAACTTCTATAACTCGCAGAAGCCGATCCAGTCGGTCGAGGACCTGAAGGGCATGAAGTTCCGCGTCATGCAGAACGACGTCTTCGTGGACATGATGGCCGCGCTTGGCGCCAATGCCACGCCGATGCCTTACGGCGAGGTTTATTCGTCCATCCAGACCGGCGTGATCGACGGGGCGGAAAACAACTTCCCTTCCTATGACAGTTCCGGCCATGCCGAGGTCGCGAAATACTTCACGCTGGACCAGCACCTGATGGTGCCGGAACTGGTGGCGATTTCGAAGATCAGCTGGGACAAGCTTTCGCCGGAGGATCAGGAAATCCTGCGCACCGCCGCCAGGAACTCGGCCACGTTGCAGCGCCAGTTGTGGGCCGAACAGGAAAAGGCCAGCGAGGAAAAGGTCGTGGCTGCCGGCGCCGAGGTCATCAAGGACGTGGACAAGACCGCCTTCATCGAGGCGATGGCCCCGGTCTACGAAAAATACGTGACCACCCCCGAGGCGCAGGACCTGGTCAAGCGCATCCAGGAAACCAAGTGACGTCTCGGCTCGCGGCCCCCCGGTCGCGAGCCTTTTTCCTTCACGCAATCCAAGGGTGACGCCATGCAAGGCAGCATCGCCGCGCTGTCACGCCTCAATTCCCTGCTTTCCCGGATCAGCCTGTGGCTGGCGGGAACGGGGCTTGTGGCGATGACCATCATCGTCTTCGCGCAGGTCTTCATGCGCTATGTCATGAACGACAGCCTGTTGTGGGTCGAACCCGTGGCGATCCTGCTGATGAGCTGGTTCATCTTCCTGGGATCGGCCGTGGGCGTCCATGAAAGCTTCCACATGGGCTTCGACGTGCTGCTGTTCTTCCTGCCCGACAGTGCCGGGACCTGGCTCAAGGCGCTGTCCGACCTGGCCGTGCTGGCCTTCAGCATCGCCATGGTGGTCTATGGCTGGGAATTGATGGCCCGGACCTGGGATTCGACCCTGCCGGTCATCCGGCTGCCGGGCGGATTTGCCTATATGCCGCTGTTCGCCGGTGGCGTCCTGATGACGCTGTTCGTGCTGGAACACCTGCTGAACCGCCTGTCGGGCCGCAGGGTCGAGGCCGAACCCGATGCCGAAGACATCCTGATGACCGAGGCCTGACATGGAATATCTGATCCTTTTCGGCGTCTTCACGCTGCTGATGCTGATCGGCACGCCGATCGCCTTCTGCCTGGGCATTTCCAGCCTGGCCACCGTTGGATACCTGGGCCTGCCTCCCCTGGTGGTGTTCCAGCGCCTGTCGGCAGGGATTTCGGTCTTCACGCTGATGGCCATTCCCTTCTTCATCTTCGCGGGCGACCTGATGGTCAGGGGCGGCATCGCCGCGCGGATCGTGGCCTTCGCCGGATCGCTGATCGGCCATGTCCGGGGCGGCCTGGGCCAGGTCAACATCGCCGCATCCACCCTGTTCGGCGGCATTTCCGGATCCGCCGTGGCCGAGGCCGCCGCCGTCGGCGGCATCATGATCCCGCAGATGAAGGAACGCGGCTATGGCGCGGACTATGCGGTCAACGTGACCTCGATGGCGGCGCTGATCGCGCTGCTTCTTCCGCCCAGCCACAACATGATCATCTACTCGATCTCGGGCGGGGGGCGGATTTCCATCGCCGACCTGTTCACGGCGGGCATCATCCCCGGCCTGCTGCTGGCGGGGGCGCTGTCGGTGACGGCCTATATCGTCGCCCGCAAGCGCGGCTATCCGACCGAGCCCTTTCCCGGTTTCGCCCGCGTCGGATATTACCTGCTGCAGTCGATCCCCGGCATGCTGCTGATCGCCATCATCTTCGGGGGCGTGCGGTCGGGCGTCTTCACCGCGACCGAAAGCAGCTGCATCGCGGTGCTGTATGCGCTGCTGGTGACGGTGGTGGTCTATCGCAGCATGTCCTGGACGGATTTCGTCCATGCCACCCAGCAGGCGGTGCGCACGACCGCGATGGTCTTGCTGATCATCGGCATGGCGGGCGCCTTCGGATGGCTGATGGCCTATCTGCATGTGGCGCAGATCTCGCTCAACTGGATGCAGTCGGTGTCCGACAATCCCTTCGTGATCCTGCTGATGATCAACATCGTGTTGCTGGTGCTGGGCACCTTCATGGACATGTCGCCGCTGATCATCATCACCACGCCGATCTTCCTGCCGGTCGTGGCGGCCTTCGGCGTCGATCCGGTGCATTTCGGGGTCATCATGATCCTGAACCTGGGGATCGGGCTGAACACCCCGCCGCTGGGGCCGGTCCAGTTCGTCGCCGCCGCCGTGGCCCGCATTTCCATCTGGGAGGCCATGCGCAGCGTCTGGCCCTTCTATGCCGCAGGCCTGATCGTGCTGCTGCTGGTCACATACATCCCTGCCCTGTCGCTGTGGCTGCCCGGGGTCTTCAAATGAAGGGTCCCGTCCGCACCGTGCTGGCCCATTCCCCCGAACTGATGGTCGTCCGCTTCGCCTTCGCGGCGGGCGACCAGGGGGCGCTGCATTCCCATCCCCATGTGCAATCGACCTATGTGCAATCGGGCCGCTATCGCTTCACCGTGGACGGCCGCGAATTCGAGGTGGGGCCGGGCGACGCCTTCGTCATCCCTTCCCATGCCAAACACGGCTGCACCTGTCTTGAAGGGGGCGACCTGATCGACAGCTTCACCCCCCGCCGCGACGATTTCCTGTGAAAGGCTCTGCTATGACCACCCATGTCGAAACCCGCCAGGCGGTTCATCCCGATCATGCGAAAGGCATGGATACCGACAGCCTGCGCCGCCATTTCCTGGCCGAGGGGCTGTTCGCCCGCGCGGAAATCCGGCTGGTCTATACCCATTACGACCGCTTCGTGGTGGGCGGCGCGGTTCCCGACGGTGCCGACATCACCCTGGACCAGATCGCCGAAACCAAGACCGCGACCTTCCTGGAACGGCGCGAGATGGGCATCGTCAACATCGGCGAGGCCGGATCGGTCACGGCGGCGGGCCAGACCTGGGACATGAAGAACGGCGACGTGCTCTACCTGGGCATGGGATCGGGCGCGGTGACCTTCAGCGGCAAGGGTCGGTTCTACATCACCTCCTGCCCCGCGCATCGCGAACTGCCCTGCCGCCTGATCACGGTCGATGAGGCGAAGGAGATGAAGACCGGCGCGGTCGAGACCTCGAACAAGCGCACCATCCGGCAGTTCATCCATCCGCTGGTGATGGAAAGCTGCCAGCTTGTGCTGGGCTATACCACGCTGGAGGACGGGTCGGTCTGGAACACCATGCCCGCCCATGTCCATGACCGGCGGATGGAGGCGTACCTGTATCACGGCATGGCACCTGAATCCCGCGTGCTGCACCTGATGGGCGAGCCGCAGGAAACCCGCCACATCTTTGTCGCCAACGAACAGGCGGTGATTTCGCCCCCCTGGTCGATCCATTCGGGCGCGGGCATCGGCGGCTATACCTTCATCTGGGCCATGGCGGGCGACAACGTCGATTACACCGACATGGACTTCGTCCAGCCGGGGGATCTGCGGTGAACCCGTTCTCGCTCGACGGCCAGGTGGCGCTTGTCACCGGCGCCAACACCGGCATCGGCCAGGCCATCGCCGTAGCCTTGGCCCAAGCGGGGGCCGAGGTGATCGCCGCGGGCCGGCGCGACTGCGATCAGACGCTGGCGCTGATGGGCCAGGTTTCTGAAAGGGCGGGCCGCCAGATGCGGCTGGATTTCAGCGATCCCATGGCCGCGCGCGATGTCTTTGCCGCCGAACGCATCGACATCCTGGTCAACAACGCGGGCATCATCCGCCGCGCCGATGCGGTGGACTTCTCCGAGGCCGACTGGGACGAAGTGATGGACACGAACCTCAAGGCACTGTTCTTCACCTGCCAGGCCTTCGCCAAGGCGGCATTGCCGCGCGGGCGGGGCAAGATCGTCAACATCGCCAGCCTTCTGTCCTTCCAGGGCGGCATCCGGGTGCCGTCCTATACCGCGTCCAAGCATGGGGTGGCTGGACTGACCAAGCTGATGGCGAACGAATGGGCGGCGGCTGGCCTCAACGTCAACGCCATCGCGCCGGGCTATATCGAGACCAACAATACCGAGGCTCTGCGCGCCGATCCCGCCCGGTCCCGCGCGATCCTGGACCGCATCCCCGCCGGCCGCTGGGGCCGCCCCGAGGATATCGGCCAGACCGCCGTGTTCCTGTCTGCGCCCGCGTCCGATTACATCAACGGCGCGGTCCTGAATGTCGATGGAGGCTGGCTTGCACGATAGGCTGTATCGCGACCCCACCACCAAGTCGGGCATCGTCCATCTGGGCCTGGGCGCCTTCTTCCGCGCCCATGGCGCGATCTATGTGGCCGAGGCTGGCGGCTGGGGCATCACCGGCGTGTCGCTGCAATCATCCGGCACGCGCGACAGGCTGAAACCGCAGGGCTGGGCCTATACGGCGCTGGAACTGGGACCGGATGGCGAGAAGCCGCAGGTCGTGACGGTCCTGCGCGACGTGCTGGTCGCGCCGGAGGATCCGCAGGCCGTGCTGGACGCAATGGCCGCGCCGGATACGCATATTGTCAGCCTGACGGTGACGGAAAAGGGCTATTGCCACGAACCCTCGACGGGGCGGCTGAACCGAGACCATCCCGACATCCGGCATGACCTGGAAAATCCGCTGCCGAAATCCGCGCCGGGCTTCCTGGTCCGCGCCTTGGCCCTGCGCCGCGACGCGGGGCTGCCGCCCTTCACGGTGCTGTGCTGCGACAACCTGCCCGAAAACGGCCGGGTGGTGCGGGGCGTGGTCGGGGAACTGGCCCGCCTGATCGACCCGGCCCTGGCCGACTGGATCGCGGCGGAAGGGGCCTTTCCTTCGACCATGGTGGACCGGATCGTCCCCGCGACCACGCCCGCCGACCTGGACCGGCTGGAAGCCATGACCGGCACCCGCGACGAGGCCCCGGTGATGCACGAGCCCTTCCGCCAGTGGGTGGTCGAGGACCGTTTCTGCGGCCCCCGTCCGGCCTTTGAGACGGTCGGCGTGCAGATGGTGGCCGATGTGACGCCCTTTGAACACATGAAGCTGCGGATGCTGAACGGCACGCATTCCAGCCTCGCCTATCTGGGCTATCTGGCGGGGCATGAGACCATCGCCGACACCATGGCCGATCCCGTCTTTGCCGATTTCGTGCGCAGCCTGTGGCGGGACGAGATCATCCCGGCGCTGACGCCCCCGCCCGGCGAGGATCTGGGTGCCTATGCCGGCGCCCTTGCCGCGCGTTACGCGAACCCGGCGATCCGGCACCGGACCTGGCAGATCGCCATGGACGGCAGCCAGAAGCTGCCGCAGCGGATCCTGGGCACCATCGCGGAAAGCCGTGCGGCGGGCCGGGCGGTGCCGGGGCTGACGCTCGCCGTGGCGGCCTGGATGCGCTATGCCTCGGGGCGCGACGAAAAGGGCGCGGCGATCGAGGTCAAGGATCCGCTGGCCCCGCGCCTTGCCGCCCTCTGGCGCGAGGATCCGGCGCAGACCGTGGCGGGCTTCCTGGCCCTGGCCGAGGTGTTCCCGCCCGCGCTGCGCGACGACGCGGGCTTTGCGGCGGATCTGGTGGCGGCTCTGACGGGGTTGGTGCGGGATGGCGCGGGCGATGGCGGCGGGCCTTGAAAGGGTGGGGTGACGCCCCGCCCTACAGCGCCTCGGCCACCAGGGCGCCGCGATGGCGGATCACCTTGCGGCTGAGGTCGTGGCCCGCGGCGATGGCCGCCGCGCAATCCGCACCCGACAGGCTGGCCGCAAGATAGCCCGCATTGAAGCTGTCGCCAGCCGCCGTGCTGTCCACGGGCGTTTCGGGCGCAAGGTCGCTGATCGTGCCCGATCCCCCGATCCCGCCAAAGCTGATCGGCCCGCCGCCGTTCTTCACCACCACCTGCCCCGCCCCCAGCGCCAGATAGCGCACCACGGTGGCCTGGGGATCGGCATCGCCGAAATGGCTGGATTCGTCGTCGAAGCTGGGCAGGACCAGATCGGCGCCCGCCGCCGCATCGCTGATGCCCTGCCGCATGGTGGCGGCGTCAGGCCACAGGCGCGGGCGCAGGTTCGGGTCGAAGACCACCCGCGTCCCCGCCACCTTGGCGCGGGACAGGGCCGCCAGCAGGTTCGCACGACCCTGGGGCGGCAGGATCGCCACCGTGATGCCCGAGAAATAGGCCAGCGCCGCCCCTTCAAGCGCCGCATCCAGCGCCGCAGGATCGTCGGCCAGCCGCCGGGCCGCCGAGGTGTCGCGCCAATAAGCGAAGCTGCGTTCCCCGTCGGTCAGGCTGATGGCGTAAAGCCCGATTTCCCGGTCGGGGTCGCGGGCCACATGGGCGGTGCCGATGCCTTCGGCGGACAGGAAATCCACCATCTGCTGGGAAAAGGCGCCCTGGCCCACGCGCGACAGGTAATCGACCTGCCAGTCGGCGCCCAGCAGGCGGCGCAGATACCAGGCGGTGTTCAGCGTGTCGCCCGCGATCCCCAGGCGCCACAGGCCGGGCCGGTCCGACTGGCCCAGTTCGACCATTGCCTCTCCGATGGACAGGATGCGCATCAGGCGGCCTGGTGCTTGCGCGACAGCGCCAGTTCGACGCCGCGCAGTTCGGCCAGGCCCTTGAGGCGACCAATCGCGGGATAGCCCGGCTGGCCGCCCCGGCCGATATCGTCCAGGATGTCCTGCCCATGGTCGGGGCGCATGGGGATGCGCCAGTCCTCGCGACCCGCTGCCCGCCTGCGGGCTTCCTCGGCCAGCACCGCGTCGATCAGGTCCACCATGTCGGTCTGGCCGGTCAGGTGTTCATCCTCGAAGAAGCTGGCGGGGATGGTGTCGCTGTCGCGGCGGACATTGCGCAGGTGCAGGAAATGCACGCGGTCGCCCAGGCGGCGCATCATCCCGGGCAGGTCGTTGTCATGCCGCGCCCCCAACGACCCGGAACACAGCGTGATGCCGTTCGCGGGCAGATCCACCGCCGCCATGCGTTCGGCGTAATCGGCCTCGGTGGACATGACGCGGGGCAGGCCCAGCAGTGGGAACGGCGGATCGTCCGGGTGGCAGCACAGCCGCATCCCCAGGTCCTGCGCGACAGGCGCCACCTGTTCCAGGAAATCGTTGAAGTTGCGGCGCAGCACCGCGTCCGTCACCGGGGCATAGGTCTGCAGCAGGTCGCGCACGTCGCCCATGCTCAGATGCTCGGCCGCGCCGGGCAGGCCGAAGACCACGTTTCCGGCAAGCTGCTGGCGCGCGGCATCGTCCATGTCGGCAAAGCGACGGGCGGCGGCGTCCCGGATGTCCTCGGGGAAATCCTCGGCCGCGCCAGGACGTTCGAGGATGTGGATGTCGAAGGCCGCGAAGTCGGTCAGGTCGAAGCGCATGCAGCGCGCGCCATTGGGGCGGCGCCATTCCAGGTCGGTGCGCGTCCAGTCCAGCACCGGCATGAAGTTGTAGCAGATCACCCGGATCCCCGCCGCGTGCAGGTTCCGCATGGAGGCGATCCAGTTCTGCACATGGCCGCGCCAGTCGCCGGACTGGGTCTTGATCGCCTCGCTGACGGGCAGGCTTTCCACGACCTCCCATTCCAGGCCGGATGGGGTGCCGTCCCGCATCGCGGCAAGCTGGGACTGGCGGCGGGCGATTTCCTCGGGCGTCCAGACGGTGCCCGTGGGGACATGATGCAGCGCCGTCACGACGCCTTGGACACCTGCTTGCAGCATGTCGTCGATGGACACGCGGTCGTTCGGACCGAACCAACGCCAGGTCTGTCGCATGCAATCCTCTCTCAGTCGGTGAAATAGTCGGGCTGGGCCGCCGCCATCTGCGGCACCTCGGTCAGCATCTGGCGCAGATGGGTGCGCATCGCGGTCTCGGAGGCGTTGGCATCACCCTTGCGCAGCGCGTCCAGGATCTGCTGGTGCTGGCCGATGATGAAGCCGCGGTCGAAGGCGCGCATGGACAGGTGCCGCAGCCGGTTCATCTGCGCCTTGAGCCGGTCCAGATCGGCCCAGACCGCCTCTTGCCCCGCGGCAAGGGCCAGCAGGCGGTGGAAGCGGTCGTCGGATTCGATGAAGTCGTTCACGTTTCCGGTCTGGTCCGCGGCTGTCTGCAGGGCGATTTCATCCGCCATGCGGTCCAGCATCTCGGCGGGCCGTGTCTGGGCCACGATGCGGGCCAGATCGGCCTCGACCGCCTCGCGGATGAAGCGGGCGGACAGGACCGCCGCGACGGAAATCTTGCTGATATAGGTGCCGCGCTGCGGGCGGACCTCGGCCAGGCCGTCGCTGGCCAGGCGGATGAAAGCCTCTCGCACCGGCTGGCGGCTGATGCCGATGGCGGCCGCGACCTCGGTTTCGCTGATGCGCATCCCAGGGGGCAGGTCGCCCTGCTGGACGCGCTTGCGCAGCCAGTCATGGACTTGGAACGCCGTGCTTGGCGCGATCGTGATGCGTGCGACGTCCATGAAAGCCTCCCCCAGGCAGCAGCTTATGCCATACTTCCATACAAGTAAAGACGTTCCCAAAACCCGCTCAAGGGGTCGTGGGGGCTTCGTTCGGCATGGCCGGGGTTTCCGTTGCCCCTGCCGCAGGGGCGGGGCCGCTTTCGACAAGGCGGTTCTGGTCCCATTGGCCCGACGCAACCTCGCCGCTGGCATAGCGCATCACGCCCTGGCCCTGACGCTTGCCCGCCACGAAGCTGCCCTCATAGCGGTCGCCGCTGGCATAGGTCGCGACGCCGGTGCCGTCGATCTCGCCCGCCTTCCAGCCGCCTTCATAGGTGAAGCCGTCCGGCGTCGTCAGCTTGCCCTGTCCTTCGCGCAGGCCGTTCGCGAAGCCGCCGGTATAGACCGTGCCATCGGGATAGGTCGCCTGGCCTTCGCCATGGCGCTGACCGTCGGCCCATGCGCCATTATAGACATAGCCGTCGGGATAGGTCATCCGGCCCAGGCCGTGGTTTCGGGCATTCCTGAAGCCGCCCTCATAGACCATGCCGTTGGCATAGGTGGCCTTGCCCTCGCCCTCGATCACGCCGGCGGCCCATTGGCCGGAATAGCTTGCCCCGTCGGGATAGGTGATGGTCCCGCTGCCATGGGGCCGGTCGTCCTTCATGCCGCCGGTATAGACCGATCCGTCCGGATAGGTGATCCGGCCTTCGCCTTCCATCCGGCCTTCCACCCATGACCCGGTATAGACATAGCCATCGGTGCCGGTGAAGGTGCCCTGCCCATGGCGGCGGTCGGCCTTGAAGGCGCCGTCATAGACGTCGCCATTGGCATAGGTGGCGACGCCCTGTCCTTCGCGCCGGCCGTTCAGCATCTGGCCCTCGTAGCGATCGCCCGAGGCCTGGACCAGCACGCCCGTGCCCGACATCTGCCCCGCCGACCAGATCCCCTCATAGACAAGCCCGTCGGCCATGGTCAGCTTGCCCTTGCCCGCGCGCTGGCCCGCCAGCATCCCGCCTTCATAGACCGCGCCGTCGGGATAGGTGATCTTGCCCTGCCCTTCCTTGACGCCCGCGTTCCAGTCCCCTTCGTAGCGGTATCCGTTGGGCTGGGTCAGCACGCCCTTGCCCTGGTGCAGGCCCTTGACGAAATCGCCGGTATAGACCGACCCGTTGGCATAGCGCGCGACGCCCTTGCCGGTGATCTCTCCGGCCACCCAGTCGCCTTCATAGGTGCCGCCGTCGGCATAGGTGATCGTGCCGGTGCCGTTGGGCTTGCCTTCGGCGAACTGGCCTTCATAGACGGAGCCGTTGGGAAAGGTGGCGCGGCCCTGGCCCAGGATCTCGCCCTCGACCCAGTCGCCTTCATAGCGATAGCCGTTGGGCAGGGTATAGCTGCCCTGGCCGTGCTGGCGGCCGTTGCGGAAGGTGCCTTCATAGACGCCGCCGTCGTCATATTGCTTGGTCACGACCTGCGCATCCGCGGCGGGGGCTCCCGCCAACAGCGCCACGATCGCCGCCCAACTTGCCGCCTTCATCGTCCGTCCGCCCTTCGTCCTTTGCCCCATGGTCTATCGCAGCGGAACCCGCTGCGCAAAGCCCGACTTTTCCTTATCCATGTCATCGCCTATCACGGCATCGAGAGAACAGGGGCTGCATGATGACCAACCGTTTCCGCCTGACCATCGGCCAGTTGAACGCCACGGTGGGCGATCTGCAAGGCAATGCCGACAAGGCCCGCAAGGCATGGGAGGCCGCGAAGGCCGCAGGCGCCGACATGCTGGCCCTGCCCGAGATGTTCATCACCGGGTACCAGACGCAGGATCTGGTGCTGAAGCCCGCCTTCTGCCGCCAGGCCGAGGAGGAGATCCTGAAGCTTGCCGCCCTTTGCACCGGCGGCCCGGCCCTGGGGATCGGCGGACCGTGGCGCGACGGCGAAAAGCTGTACAACGCGTTCTGGGTCTTCAAGGACGGCGAGATGATCGCCCGCGTGCTGAAGCACCGCCTGCCCCACAAGCAGTTGTTCGACGAATGGCGGCTGTTCAACAGCGGCCCGATCAGCGGCCCCTATCCCGTCGCGGGCGCGCGGATCGGATCGCCCATCTGCGAGGACAGCTGGTCCCCCGACGTGGCCGAGACCCTGGCCGAAACCGGGGCCGAGATCATGATCGTGCCCAACGGATCGCCCTATCACAGGAACAAGCTGGACCTGCGCATGGGCCACATGGTCGCCCGCGTGGTCGAGACCGGGCTGCCGCTGGCCTATGTCAACATGGTGGGCGGCCAGGACGACCAGCTTTACGACGGGGCAAGCTTCGTGCTGAACCCCGGCGGGCACAAGGTCGTGCAACTGCCGCCCTTCCAGGAAATGCTGGCCCATGTCGATTTCACCCAGACCCCCGACGGCTGGCGGGCCGAGCCGGGGCTGATGGCGCCCCAGCCCGACGAATGGGAACAGGATTACCAGGCCATGATGCTGGGCTTGCGCGATTACCTGCGCAAGTCCGGGTTTTCCAAGGTCGTGCTGGGCATGTCGGGCGGCATCGATTCCGCGCTTGTGGCGATCATCGCCGCCGACGCCATCGGGCCGCAGAACGTCCATTGCGTAATGCTGCCCAGCGAATACACGTCCCAGACCAGCCTGGACGACGCGGCCGATTGCGCGAACCGGCTGGGCGCGCGGCTGGACACGGTGCGCATCGACGGGGCACGCGACGCCGTGGCGGATGCCCTTGCGGATCTGATGAAGGGCACCGAACCCGACATCACCGAGGAAAACATCCAGTCCCGCCTGCGCGGCCTGATGCTGATGGCGATATCCAACAAGTTCAACGAGATGCTGCTGACCACCGGCAACAAGTCCGAGGTCGGCGTGGGCTATGCCACGATCTATGGCGACATGGCGGGCGGTTACAACCCGATCAAGGATCTCTACAAGACCCGCGTGTTCGAGACCTGCCGCTGGCGCAACGCCAATCACCGCGACTGGATGATGGGCCCGGCAGGAGAGGTGATCCCCACCCGCATCATCACCAAGCCCCCGTCGGCGGAACTGCGCCCCGACCAGGTGGACCAGGATTCGCTGCCCCCCTATGAAATCCTGGACGCGATCCTGGACGGTCTTGTTGAAAGGGACCTGTCGCTGGCCGATCTGGTCGAACAGGGCTTCGATGCCGATACGGTCAGAAAGGTGGAACGGCTGCTGTATGGCAGCGAATGGAAGCGGTACCAGGCCGCGCCGGGTCCCCGGATCTCGATCAAGGCCTTCTGGCTGGACCGCCGCTATCCGCTGGTGAACCGCTGGCGGGACAAGCTGTAGGCGGGGCGCAAGCCTGCCATGTGCCGATCTTAATCGCCCCTGCCCAGCAATTCGCGCGCCGCCATGTCGATGAAGGCCTGCTGATCGCGTCCGACATTGTGGACGAAGATCGTGTCCACGCCCAGGTCCGCAATCGCCTGCAGATCGGCGCGATGCAGCCCCGGATCGGCCGAGACGCGCACCGACCGGCCGATATGCTCCGGCCCCACGAACCGGCCCAGCAGGTCGAAGTCCGACGGGCGCCGGATGTCCCAGTTGATCTCTCCTCCGATCGCGACGGGCGCCCATTGGTCCAGCGCATCGGCCATGGCGCGATCCTCGGTCTCCGCCCAGGATATCGTGTGCTGGACATGGACGGGCTTGCCCTCGCCCCCGCCTTCGCGAAAGGCGGCGATGACGCGGGCGACATTGGCCGGATCGCCGCCAAGGGTCAGCAGCCCCTCGGCCCAGCCGCCCAGCCAGCGTGCCGTGTCCTCGGTCGCTGCGGCGCCGAACAGGGGCGGGGGCGCATCTGGCAGCGACCACAGGCGCGCCTCGATGGCGGTCACGCGTCCGCGATGGGTCACGGTCTCGCCGCGCAGCAGGGCGTGCATCACGTCGAAACATTCCCGCAGCCGCGCATTCCGTTCGGGCTTGTCCGGCCAGACCATGCCGGTCATCGCCTCGTTCAAGGCCTCTCCGGTGCCAAGGGCCACCCAGAAGCGCCCCGGAAACATCTGCGCCAGCGTCGCCGCCGCCTGGGCCATCACCGCCGGGTGGTATCGGTATCCCGGCGCCGCGATATTGCCGAAGGGCACGGTGGTGGTGGCCATGGCCGCGCCCAGCCAGGTCCAGGCATGGCCGGAATGGCCCTGACGCGGGCTCCAGGGCTGGATATGGTCGGAACACTTGATCGCGCCAAATCCCGCGGCCTCGGCACGGCGTGCCAGATCGCACAGGGTTCGCGGGTCGTATTGTTCGTGCGAGGCATGATATCCGATGCGCGCCATGACCGTTCCCCTCATCCATTCCTGCGGGAAGCCCGTGACCCTGCGGGAAGTTCCCTGGGGAACAATCCATCGGCCTTGATGCTTGCGCTGTCGCATGGATCAACGGGACGGCGACATGACGGAACTGGACGGATGGTGGAAGAACCCCGTCATCCATGGCGTCGATGTCGAACGGTTCTGCGACAGCGACGGCAACGGCGGCGGGATGGGCGATTTCGCCGGGCTTTGCGCCGTCGCCTTGCGCCCCTGTGGCCGAAATCGGCACGCTGAAGGTTGTGCCACCCCCTGCAATGACAACCGAAAGGACATCCCATGACCATTCGTGCCGTCGGCACCCCTGCCGCCGACCAGCCCCTGCGCCCCATGGACATCACCCGGCGCGATACCGGTCCGCATGACGTGCGCATCCAGATCGTCTATTGCGGCATCTGCCATTCCGACCTGCACCAGGTGCGCAGCGAATGGGCTGGTACGCTTTATCCCTGCGTTCCGGGGCATGAAATCGTGGGCCGCGTGACCGAGGTGGGCGCCCATGTCACCAGCCACAAGCCGGGCGACCTGGTGGGCGTCGGGTGTATCGTGGACAGCTGCCAGCATTGCCCCGACTGCGAGGAAGGGCTGGAGAATTACTGCGACGGCATGGTGGGCACCTATAACGGCCCGACCGCTGACGCGCCGGGCCATACGCTGGGCGGCTATTCCCAGGCGATCGTGGTCCATGAACGCTTTGTCCTGCGCATCACCCACCCCGAGGATCAGCTGGCCGCTGTCGCGCCGCTGCTGTGCGCGGGGATCACCACCTATTCGCCGCTGCGCCACTGGGGTGCGGGTCCGGGCAAGAAGGTCGGCATCGTGGGCATCGGCGGCCTGGGTCACATGGGGGTGAAGCTGGCCCATGCCATGGGCGCGCATGTGGTGGCCTTCACCACCTCTCCCGCCAAGGTGGAGGCTGCCAGGGCGCTTGGCGCCCATGAGGTCGTCGTGTCCCGCAACGCCGAGGAGATGGCGGCCCATGCCCAAAGCTTCGACTTCATCCTGAACACCGTCGCCGCCCCGCATGACCTTGACGCCTTCCTGGCGCTGCTGAAGCGCGACGGGACCATGACGCTGGTGGGCGCGCCCGCCACCCCGCATCCGTCGCCCAATGTCTTCAACCTGATCATGCGCCGCCGCAGCCTGGCCGGATCGCTGATCGGCGGCATCCCCGAAACCCAGGAGATGCTGGATTTCTGCGCCCGGCACGGCATCACCGCCGAGATCGAGATGATCCGCCCCGACCAGATCGAGGATGCCTATGAACGGATGCTGAAGGGCGACGTGAAGTACCGCTTCGTCATGGACATCGCCACGATGGCCTGAACCACGCATCTGTCGGCCGGGCGCAACCCCGGCCGTCAGGCGTAATCGACCCAGACACCGCCCGCGTCCGCGGACCGGACGCAATGTTCCACCCAGCGCACGCCTTCGACCCCGGCCCCGATGCCGGGATAGCGCAGGTGGGCCGCGCGGGCGGGATCGCCTTCCTCATGCGCCTCGATCGCCTGGGCAAAGCGCGAATGCAGGTTCGCCCAGGCCTCGAACAGCCCTTCGGGGTGGCCCGCGCCGATGCGGTCGTCCCCCAGAGATTGCGCGTGAAGATAGGGCATCCCCCGGTCCAGAAGGCGCGCGGCTTCGCCCTGGATTTCCAGCCGCAACTGGTTGGGGTGTTCGTCCCACCATTCGACCGACCCCTTGGATCCGGTCACCCGCACCTTCTGGCCGTGCATCGAGCCCGCATTGACGGCGGATGTCCACAGCGTCCCCACCGCGCCCCCGTCATATTCCATCAGCACCGTCGCGTTGTCCTCCAGCGGGGCGCGGGATGCGACAAAGCTTTGCCGGGTGCAGAGAAGCCGCCGGATGCGCAGGTCGGGGCAGATCACCTGCGCGAGATACAGCGGATGGGTGGCCAGATCCCCCAGGACATAGCTGGGACCGGCAAAGGCCGGATCGACGCGCCAGCGGGTTGCGGGGCTGTCCAGTTCCACCGGCGCGCTGTGGAAACCATGGGCGAACTGCATCGTGACGATGCGGATTTCGCCCAGGGTGCCGTCCGCGACCAGACGCGCCGCTTCCTCGATCATCTGGTGGCCGGAATAGCCATAGGCGACGCCAACGACCAGGCCGCGTTCCCGGGCGATGGCCTGCAGGTCAAGCGCCTCGGCGGTGGTGAAGGTCAGAGGCTTTTCGCAGATGACATGGATGCCCGCCAGCAGCGCCGCCCTGGTGATCGGGTAATGGGTGTTGTTCGGCGTGGCGATGGTCACGCAGCGGATGCCGTCGGGGCGCGCGGATTCGGCCGCGAACATCGCCTGGTAATCGGGATAGCAGCGATCCGGGTCCAGCCCCAGGTCAACGCCGAAGGCCCGGCCCCGCTCGGGATCCAGGTCGAAGGCCCCGGCCCTCAGGTCGAAATAGCCGTCGCGCATCGCGGCCGACCGGTGGACATAGCCGATCTGGCTGCCCCTGCCGCCGCCCACCATGCCCCAGCGGATCGCGGTCTTCGTCAAGCGGGTGCCGTCGATCATCGGGTCGTCTCCTTGCTTCGGGCAAAGCCCACGGTTTCCAGATAGCGGCGGGATTTCGCGACATCGGCCAGCGATCCCCCGGCATTGCGGGGATCGCGTTCCTGTTCGACGGTGATGAAACCGGCATAGCCGCGCCGTTCCAGCAGCGACAGGATCGCGGGATAGTCGATGCAGCCGTCGCCGATGGGACACATCACGCCTTCGGCGCAGGCGTCGAAGAAACGGATGCGGCGGGTCATCACATCCGCGAATGTCGCGGCGTCGATGTCCTTGAAGTGGATGTAATCCAGCCGGTCCCAGTACCGGTCCAGCACCGCCACGGGATCCATCCCGGCATAGGCGGTGTGGCCCGTGTCCAGGCACAGCCCGGCCTCGGACGCGGGGATGTCGCGGGCGATGCGATCGATCTCGTCCGCGAATTCGACATGACCGCCCGCATGGGGGTGGATCACGGCGCGGACGCCGTATTCGTCCCGCGCGATCCGGGCGATGGCGCGGATATTGGCGACCATGCCCGCCCAGGCGGCATCGTCCAGCCGCAGCGCGCGGTCGGAATGGCCTGCGGCGTAATCGCGCGCCTCGTGGCCCCAGTCCATCACCGTCAGATAGGGCGCGGCGAAACGCTGGCCCGGTGCCAGGGGCGGCCTGGGCAGCGCCGTGATCACCGCGCAGATCCGGCGGGCCTGGCGTTCCAGTTCCTCGCGGCCGGCCGGGTCCACCAGGTTGTCGAAGATGGTGCCCGCCACGACGTAAAGCCCATGCCGGCGCAAGGCGTCCGATACCGTCATCGCGTCCAGCGGCATGTATCCGTATGGCCCCAGTTCCAGCCCGCCGTAACCCGCCGCCGCAGCCTCCTTCAGCACCAGCCGCCAGTCGGGCAGGTTCGGGCTCGAGACATCGTCCACGCCCCAGCAACAAGGCGCCGTCGTGATGGTGATGGTCATGGGTATCCTCCGGTCCGGGCAGGATTAACCCGCAAGGCATGCAAGGCGAAGAACGGCCTTGAGGGATTCCCCTCAATCAACCACTGTCCGCGCCGAAGGGGGAAATCATGGCAAAGGTGACGCTGGAGGACGTGGCGCAGGCGGCGGAGGTGTCGCTGGCCACCGTGGACCGGGTGGTGAACCGGCGGGGCGGGGTGTCCGCGGACAAGGAAGCCGCGATCCTGTCGGCCGCCCGCCGCTTGGGCCTGGACCGCAGCCTGCGGGTCACGCCAACGGCCGCCAAGCGCATCGCGGTGCTGATCCAGCCGCCGTCCAACCCGTTCCATGCCCAGTTGCGCCAAGGCATCGAACAGGCCCGCGCCATCCACCGCGACCTGAACCTGTTGTTCCAGATCGAACGGATCGACCCGGCGCAGCCCGACCGCATCGCCGCCCAGATCGCCCGCGCCGCCGCCTGGGCGGACGGGATGATCCTGACCGTTCCCGCCGCGCCCCAGATCGTCGCGGCGCTGGAGGCGCTGCCCCCGCGCATCCCGGTCGTGACCATGGCCGACGACGTGCCCGCCCGTGGCCGCGCGGCCTTTGTCGGTCCCGACGACCGCCAGTCGGGCCGCGTGGCGGGCGATCTGATGGGATATCTGGTCGGTCAGGGCGGGGGCGACACGCTGGTGCTGATCGGCCGCTTCGACATGCCCGGCCACGGGGCGCGCAGCGGCGGCTTCATCGACGTGCTGGCGGAACGCCACCCCGCCCTGCGCGTCGCGGATGTCCTGGAAACGCACGAGGACAAGGCGACCGCAGCCGCCATGGCGCTGCGGGCGGCGCGCACGAACCCCGACCTGCGCGGCATCTATCTGTGCACCACGGGCTGTTCGGAACTGGTCGCGGCGCTGACGCCCATCCGCCAGACCCGCCCCATCGCCATCGTCACGCATGAACAGACCCCTGAACGCCGCCTGATGCTGAAGGCCCGCAAGGTGCAGGCGATCATCGACCAGCGGCCCGTGCTGGAGGCCCGGCTGGCCGCCGAAACCATGGCCCGGCTGATCGGCCGGCTTGAGGGCGCGGCCGGGTCCATCGCGACCGAGATCCAGATCCTGATGCCCGAAAGCGTCTGAGGGTTTCCCCTCAACCCCGCGCTTGTCCGCTGACCCGACGGGTCTAGCGTGGCGGCAAGGATGGAGGGAACATGGCTGACATCGGCTTTGGGGTCATCGGCGCGGGCTATATGGGCAAGGCCTATGCCATCGCGCTGTCTCAGGTCTCGACCGTGTACGAGATGCCGCATCGCGCGGTGAAACGCGTCATCGCGACATCGGACGCGGCTGGGGCACGGGGTCGCGCGCGGGATTTCGGCTTTGAACGCGGCACGGGCGATTGGCGCGATCTGCTGGCGGCGGATGACGTGCAGGCGGTCGCCATCGCCTCGCCCACCTTCCTGCACGCCGACATGGCCGTGGCGGCCCTGCAGGCGGGCAAGCATGTGATCTGCGAAAAGCCCCTGGGCCGCACCGCGCGCGAAGCCGCGCAGATGGCCAAGGCCGCGCAGGCCAGCGGACGCGTCACCATGACCGGCTTCAACTATGTCAAGAACCCCGCGACCCAGCTTGCGCATCAGATCATCGCGGGCGGAGACATCGGCGAGGTGATCCATTTCAGCGCCACCCATGTCGAGGATTACCTGATGGACCCGGCGCTGCCCCATGACTGGCGGCAGGTCGCGGCCCATGTCGGGCGGGCCGGCGCGCTTGGCGATATCGCCAGCCATGCGATCAACCTGGCGCATTTCCTTGTCGGCCCGGTGGCCGAGGTGGTGGGGATGCGCCAGACGGTCCATGCGCAGCGCCCGGCAGGGGACGGCATGGCTGCGGTGGAAAACGACGACCAGGCGCAGTTCCTGATGCGTTTTGCATCAGGCGTTCCGGGCAGCATTGCGGCCAGCCGCATCCATGCGGGGCGCAAGATGGGCCTGACCTACGAGGTCGTGGGCACCAGGGGCACGGTGCGGTTCGACCAGGAACGGATGGCGGAACTGCAATTCTATGACGCCGCCGACCGCAAGGGGCGGCAGGGATTCCGCACGATCCTGGCCGCGCCCGGTCACGGCGATTATGGCCGCTTCTGCATCGGCGCGGGCCATGGCTTCGGCTATAACGACATGATCGTGGTCGAAATGGCCGAATTCATCCGCGCCATCACGGAAGAAACCCCGGCCTGGCCGGACTTTGCGGCAGCCGTCCATACCGCAGCCGTCGTCGATGCGGTGCTGGCATCCTGCGACCAGGGCGGCTGGATCGACGTCAAGGCCATCGAATCAGAGGCCTGGGCATGACGCGCCTTGCCGTTTTCGGGGCGGGCCGCATCGGCGCCGTCCATGCGATGAACGCCGCCGCCATTCCCGGTGTCGCCGTGGTGCATCTTGTCGATCCGGTCGCCGATTGCGACGCACTTGCCGCGCGGATCGGGGCGCGCCGGTCGGACGCCCATGACGCGCTGTCCGACGATCTGGACGGTATCGTCATCTGTTCGTCCACCGACAGCCATGCGGAATTGCTGCTGGCGGCGGCCGAACGCGGGCTGGCGGTGTTCTGCGAAAAGCCGATCTCGCTCGACTGGCCGACGGTCGTGCGCGTCACGGACGCCGTCGAGGCATCCGGCATCCGCTGCATGTTGGGCTTTCAGCGCCGCTATGACCCGAACTTCCGCGCGGTGCGGGACCGCATCGCATCGGGCCGATCCGGGCGGCTGGAACAACTGGTGATGCACACCCGCGATCCCGGCCCGCCGCCCATCGACTATGTGCGCCGATCCGGCGGGATGCTGCGCGACCAGGCGATCCATGACTTCGACCAGGCGCGATACATCTGCGGCGAGGAGATCGCGACCGTCTATGCCCTGGGCAACTGCCAGGTCGATCCCGCGATCGGCGAGGCGGGCGATATCGACACGCTGGCGGTGACGATGCTGACCCGATCCGGGCGCATGGTCACGATGACCAACAACCGCCGCGGCCCCTTGGGCTATGACCAGCGGCTCGAGGCGCATTGCGCGGCCGAGGTGCTGTTCATCGACAACCGCCCGCAAACGGATCTCCGCATCGCAGGACCGACAGGCCAGATGACCGCGCCGCCGATGGATTACTTCATCGCCCGGTTCGAGGCCGCCTATCGCGCCGAGATGGAGGCCTTTGCCGCATGGCTGCAGGGCGGCCCCGCGCCCCTTGCCGGGATCCGCGACGGATTCGAGGCGCAGCGCCTGGCCGAGGCCGCGGTCGCCTCGATCGCGACGGGCCAGCCGGTCGATCTGGAGGGCGGCTGGCAGCCTTGACGGGCGGGGCGCTGATGTGAAACCGTCAAGACCCTGACGGATCCCATCACCAGCCGGAAAGACAGCCGATGCGCCGCCCGACCATTGCCGACCTTGCGCGCGAGGCGGGCGTCAGCCTTGCCACGGCAGACAGGGTCCTGAACGGCCGCCTGAAGGTGCGCGAGGAAACCGCGCGGCGCGTGCAGGACGCTGCGCAGCGCATCGGCTATCACGGGGCGAACGCGATCCGGGCGCGGCTGATGGCGGAACTGCCCGAACTGCATGCCGCGCTGATCCTGCAAAAGGAACGACACCCTTTTTACCAAGACTTCGCACGGGAATTTCAGGATCAGGCGGCGCAGATCACCTCGCACCGGGTGCGGGTGACGGTGCGGTTCGCGCAATCGACCCTGCCGGGGGAACTGGAACAGTTGCTGGCGTCGATGGCCGGCAAGGTCGATGCGGTGGCGGCGACGGGGCTGGACCACCACAAGGTCACGGCGGCAGTCAGCGATTTGCGCGCGCGCGGCATTCCCACCTTTTCGCTGCTGTCGGACTTCGCCCAAGGCGTGCGGGAAAGCTATGTCGGGACCAACAACATCAAGGTCGGCCGAACGGTCGGCTGGCTGATCTCCAGGATCGCGCGCAGGCCCGGCAAGGTCGCGGTCTTCATCGGCGGGCACCGGTTTCACGGCCACGAACTGCGCGAAACCGGATTTCGCAGCTATTTCCGGGAATACGCCCCGGATTTCGAATTGCTGAACCCCCAGGTGAACCTGGAAACACGGCAACTGACCTATGAGGCGGTGACCGAGCTTCTGGAACGGCACAACGACATCGTCGGCATCTATTGCGCGGGCGGCGGGATGGAGGGCGCCATCGCCGCCCTGCGCGAATTGCGCAAGCCCGGCGACGTGGTGCTGATCGTCAATGAACTGACGCCGGACTCGCGCGAAGCCTTGCAGGACCGCACCCTGTCCGCCGTCATCAGCACGCCCCTGCGCCAGGTCTGCGAGGAAACCCTGGCCCTGATGATCCAGGCGCGCGACCACGGCCTGACCGACAATCCCGGCCAGCGGTTTCTTCCCTTCCAGATCTGGACGCCGGAAAGCCTGTAGGCCGCGTGATGGAAAACCATCACCGAAGGCATCATTTTACATCACGAATGATGGTTTTCCCCGTCACAGCATGATTGACCCGTGGACGGCCTTCCGTGATCTTCCCCTTGCGACGACCTGAGGAGAATCGTCGCCGCCTGCCAAAGACCGACGCCGCGCAAACCCTGCATCCGCAGGGGTGGCCCCGTGCGGCCCGCCGTCTGGCACAAAGCAACGAACAAGGTGCCCAAGCGCACCATCAGTGGAGGGAAGACCATGAAGCGACTGCTGACGGCGACCGCGATCTGCGGGCTGCTGGGAACGGCTGCCCAGGCCGAGAACATCGGGGTATCCATGGCGCTGTTCGACGACAACTTCCTGACCGTCCTGCGCAACGGGATGCAGGAACATGCAGCCAGCCTGGACGGCGTGACCCTGCAGATCGAAGATGCGCAGAACGACGTGGGCAAGCAGCTGAACCAGATCCAGAACTTCGTGGCCTCGGGCGTGGACGCGATCATCGTGAACCCGGTCGATACCGACGCCACCGTCGCCATGTCGCAGGCCGCGGCCGACGCGGGCATCCCGCTGGTCTATGTCAACCGCGAGCCTGTGAACGTCGACGACCTGCCGGAAAACCAGGCTTTCGTGGCGTCCGACGAAAAGGAATCCGGCACGCTGGAAACCCAGGAAATCTGCCGCCTGCTGAAGGAAGCCGGCAAGACCGAGGCCAAGGCGGTCGTCCTGATGGGCGAATTGTCGAACCAGGCCGCGCGGATGCGCACCCAGGACATCAAGGACGTGATCGCCACGCCCGAATGCAGCTTCATCCAGATCGTCGAGGAGCAGACCGCGAACTGGTCGCGCACCCAGGCCGCCGACCTGATGACGAACTGGATCACCTCGGGGCTGGAATTCGACGCGGTGATTTCCAACAACGACGAAATGGCCATCGGCGCGATCCAGGCCATGAAATCGGCGGGCATGTCGATGGACGACGTGATCGTCGGCGGCGTTGACGCCACGCAGGACGCCCTGGCGGCGATGGAGGCGGGCGACCTGGACGTGACCGTGTTCCAGAATGCGGCGGGCCAGGGCCAGGGCGCGGTGGACGCGGCGCTGAAGCTGGCGCGCGGCGAGGAGGTCGAGAACAAGGTCTATGTGCCCTTCGAACTCGTGACGCCCGCGAACCTGGCCGAATACCAGGCCCGGAACTGAGCCCTGCCGCCGGGACGGTTTCGTCCCGGCACCCTTTCCCACCGGAGGACAGTTTCATGGTCAGCCCAAGGACGGCCGCCGCCATCGACCGCGTTCACGCGGCCACCCAACGCGACGGTGTCTTGTCGATCAGCGGCATCCGCAAGGAATTTCCGGGCGTGCTGGCGCTGGATGACGTGCAGTTGCGCATCCGCCCCGGCACGGTCCACGCCCTGATGGGGGAAAACGGCGCGGGCAAGTCCACGCTGATGAAGATCATCGCCGGCGTCTATCAGCCCGATGCTGGGGAAATCCGGCTGCGGGGCCAGGTGGTGGCGCTGAAATCGCCGCTGGACGCGCTGGAACAGGGGATCTCGATGATCCACCAGGAACTGGCGCTGATGAACTGGATGACGGTGGCGGAAAACATCTGGATCCGCCGCGAACCCAAGAACCGCTTCGGCCTGATCGACCATGCCGAGATGACCCGGATGACGGCCGACCTGTTCGCGCGGCTGAACATCAACCTCGACCCCCGCGCGCAGGTCAGCGAACTGACGGTGGCGCAAAAGCAGATGGTCGAGATCGCCAAGGCGGTTTCCCACAATTCCGATGTCCTGATCATGGACGAACCCACAAGCGCGCTGACGGAACGAGAGGTGGATCACCTGTTCGCCATCATCCGCGACCTGCGCACCCGCGGCATCGGCATCGTCTATATCACCCACAAGATGAACGAGCTGTTCGAGATCGCCGACGAATTCACGGTCTTCCGCGACGGCAAGTATGTGGGCACCCACAACGCGTCCGACGTGACCCGCGACGACATCATCCGCATGATGGTGGGCCGAGAGATCACCAACATGTTCCCCAAGGTCGATTGCCCCATCGGCGACACGATCCTCGAGGTGCGTGACCTGACGCTGCCCGGCGTCTTCCACGACGTGTCATTCACCCTGCGCCGGGGCGAGATCCTGGGCCTGGCGGGTCTGGTCGGGTCCAAGCGGTCCAACGTGGCCGAGGCGCTGTTCGGCGTCCACCCGGCGGACAGCGGCGAGATCCTGATCGACGGCAAGCCCGTGACCATCGCCAGTCCCGCGCAGGCCATGGCGCATGGCATGGCCTTCCTGACCGAGGATCGCAAGGAAACCGGCTGTTTCCTGACGCTGGACTGCCTGGAAAACATCCAGTCCGCGCTGATCACCCGCAGCCATGTCAAGAACGGCTTCGTCCAGCAGGCCGAGGTGAACCGCCTGGCCGAGGACATGGCCCGCACCCTGCGCGTCAAGACCCCGAACCTTCAGGAAACGGTGGAAAACCTGTCGGGCGGCAACCAGCAAAAGCTGCTGATCGCCCGCTGGCTGCTGACCAAGCCCCGCATCCTGATCCTGGACGAACCGACCCGCGGCATCGACGTGGGCGCGAAATCCGAAATCCACCGCCTGATCACCGAACTGGCCGCGCAGGGCGTGGCGGTGCTGATGATCTCCTCCGAACTGCCCGAGGTGCTGGGCATGTCCGACCGCATCATGGTCATGCATGAAGGCCATGTGTCCGGCTTCCTGGACCGCGCGGAAGCGGATCAGGTCAAGATCATGTCGCTTGCGGCGAAGTAAGGGAACCATTCGCATGAGCAGCCAAGACATCACCGCCCGCGCCGCGCCGCGCACGCAGCGCAAATGGCCTGCGGAAGTGAACATCCTCCTGGTCCTGATCGGCATCGCCCTGGTCTTCGAGATCCTGGGCTGGATCTTCCAGGGACAGTCCTTCCTGTTTTCCTGGAACCGGCTGAAGATCATGATCCTGCAGGTGTCCGTGATCGGCATCATCGCCGTGGGCGTGACGCAGGTCATCATCTCGGGCGGGATCGACCTGTCCTCGGGTTCCGTGGTGGGCGCGGTCGCCATGGTGGCGATGTCCTTTGCCCAGGTCTCGACCTATGCCCGCGCGGTCTATCCGGCGCTGACCGACCTGCCGATGATCGTGCCCCTGCTGATCGGGCTTGGCTGCGGGGCCGTCGTCGGCCTCATCAACGGCTGGCTGATCGCCTATACCAAGATCCCGCCTTTCATCGCCACGCTGGGCACGATGGTCACGGTGCGCGGCTTTGCCAAGTGGTACACCAAGGGCCAGCCGATCAGCTTCCCGACCGAGGGTTTCGCCTGGATCGGCAGCGGCATGATGCCGGTCGTCATCTTCATCCTGGTGGCGCTGATCTTCCACGTGGCGATGAAATACACCCGCTATGGCAAGTTCACCTATGCCATCGGCGCCAATGCCCAGGCCGCCCGCGTGTCCGGCATCGACGTGGAACGCCACCTGGTCAAGGTCTATGTCATCGCCGCGATGCTGGCAGCACTTGCCGGGATGGTGGTCGCCGCACGCGGCCAGACGGCGCAGGCGGGCATGGGCCTGGCCTATGAACTGGACGCCATCGCCATGGCGGTGATCGGGGGCGTGTCGCTGAACGGCGGGCGAGGGTCGATCCTGGGCACGGCCATCGGGATGATCATCTTCGGGGTCATCATCTCGGGCTTCACGTTCCTCAGGCTCGACGCCTACTACCAGGAAATGATCAAGGGCGCGATCGTCGTGGCCGCCGTGGTGGCCGACGTCCACCGCCAGCGCAAGCGCCGGAAGACAAGCTAGGCCCGCGCTCTCCTTTCACACCCAACCGACGGGAATGCACCCCCATGACCAGACTCATCGCCACCACCGCCCTTTGCCTGTCGCTGGCCGCGCCCGCCGTGGCGGAAACCCGGATCGGCGTCACCATGACGTCCTTTGACAACCCCTTCCTGACGATCCTGCTGAACGGCATCCGCGCCGAGGCGGAACGGACCGAAGGCGTCACCCTGTCGGTCGAGGATGCGCAACTGGACGTCGCCAAGCAGCTGAACCAGGTCCAGAACTTCGTGGCGAACGGCGTCGATGCGATCATCGTGAACGCGGTCGATGGCGACAGCACGGCCGCCATCACCGCCACGGCGACGGGGGCGGGCATCCCGCTGATCTATGTGAACCATCCGCCCGCCGAACTGGAAACCGGGATGCCCCAGGGCACCGCCTATGTCGGGTCGCAGGAAACCGACGCGGGCCGCCTGGAAGCCGCCGCCGTCTGCGCGGCGCTTGAAGGGCGCGAGGATGCCAAGGCGGTGATCCTGATGGGTCCGCTGGAAAACCACGCCGCCCATGTGCGCACGCAGATGGTCGAGGAAGCCTTCGCCCAGCCCGATTGCGAGGTCGAGATCATCGAAAAGCAGGTCGCCAACTGGAACCGCGTGCAGGCGCAGGATCTGGTGACCTCCTGGCTAACGGCGGGCCTGGAATTCGACGCCATCGTCGCCAACAACGACGAAATGGCGATCGGCGCGGCGCAGGCCCTGGCCGCGACCACGGGCAAGGGCGACATCGTCATCGCGGGCATCGACGCCACCGCCGACGGCCTGGCCGCGATGGAGGCGGGGCAGATGGACGTGACCGTCTATCAGAACGCCACCGGCCAGGGCGAACAGGCGGTCCGCACCGCCGTCGCCGCCGCAGCGGGCGAAAAGATCGAGCCCGAACACTGGATCCCGTTCGAGCCGGTCACGCCCCAGAACATGGCCGATTACCAGAAGTAACCGGCCTTTGCCGGGCGGGGCGTCTCCTCCTCCCCGCCCTGCCCGGCCCCTGACCCCTGTCCGAGACGCCCGATGAAACACACGCTTGACCCGCACATGATCCGCCACCTGTCGCTGGAGGATACCGTCCGCAAGGTGGCCGAACTGGGCTATGACCATGTGGAAATGTCGCCCCGCCCGGATTTCTTTTCCTGGTGGACGCGCCCGAAGCTTTACCCGGAACGGATCCGCAGCTTCAAGCAGGCGCTGCGCGATACGGGCGTGGGCCTCGCCTCGATCCAGCCGATGTATCGCTGGGCCAGCCCATACCCTGATGAATGGGACGTGGCGATCGACAACTGGAAGCGCGCGATCGAATGGGCGGTGGAACTGGAATGTCCCTTGTTCGTCAGCGAGTTCGGACGCGGCGGCAGCCCCGACCGAAGCCTGAACGACCGTTCGGGCCTCCATCGTCCCGAAACCTGCGAAAACCAGTTCTTCCGCGCCATGGACGTGCTGGTCCCGATCCTGGAACGCGAGGGCATCAAGCTGTCGCTGGAGGCCCATCCCGAGGATTGGCTGGAGGAAATCGCCCCGGCGGTGGACATCATCAAGACCATCAACTCGCCCATGGTGCGCGCATCCTTCATCGCGCCGCACACCTTCTTCTACGGTCCCGACATGGTGGCGAACCTGCGCGCGACCGAAGGACTGCTGGAACATGTGCGGCTTGCCGACACCTATGACCACAACAAGTCCTCGGCCCTGCGATACATCGTCAACCCGCCGGGATCGAAGGTGCGCGTCCACCAGCACACCGATTTCGGCCAGGGCGAGATCGACTGGGACACCTTCTTCGCCACCCTGGCCGACATGAAGTTCGACGGCGTGTTGTCGAACTGCGTCTTCGCCTGGGAAGACCGGGCCGAGGACAGCGCCCGATACATGCTGTCGGAAACCAAACGATACGTCGAAAAATACTGGAAGTGAGATCCAACATGACCGTCAGGATTGGTGTCATCGGCACCGGAGCCATCGGCCGCGACCACGCGCGGCGCATCAACCAGGTGCTGTCGGGCGGCACCATCACCGCGCTGTCGGACGTCAACCGCGCATCCGCCGAGGCCGTCAAGGCGGACATCGCCCCGGATGCCACCGTCTTCGACAGGGGCGAGGATCTGATCGCCAGCACCGATGTGGACGCGGTGCTGGTCACCTCCTGGGGCGCGACGCATGAACAATATGTCCTGGCCGCAATCGCGGCCGGCAAGCCCTGCTTCTGCGAAAAGCCGCTGGCGACGACCGCCGAGGGCGCCAAGCGCATCGTCGATGCCGAGGTGGCGCACGGCAAGCGTCTGGTGCAGGTCGGCTTCATGCGCCGCTATGACGAAGGCTACGCTGCGCTGAAGAAGGTCGTGGACGGCCAGATCGGCGCCCCGATCATGGTCCATGCCGCGCACCGCAACCCCTTCGTGCCCGAGGCCTATACGACGCCCATGGCGATCCACGATACGCTGATCCACGAGATCGACGTGTTCCGCTGGCTTCTGGACGACGACTATGTGTCCGCCCGCGTGACCTTTCCCCGGTCCTGCGCACGTTCCCACGCCAAGCTGCGCGACCCGCAGATCGTGACGCTGGTGACGGCCAAGGGCACGGTCATCGACACCGAGATCTTCGTGAACTGCCATTACGGCTATGACATCCAGTGCGAGGTCGTGGGCGAGGATGGCGTTGCCCGGCTGCCCGAACCGATGGCGATCCAGACGCGCCTGAACGCGACGTTGCAAAACCCGATCCTGACCGACTGGAAGGACCGCTTCGTTGCTTCCTATGACGTGGAACTGCAGGACTTCCTGAAGGCCGCGGCGCAAGGCACGGCATCGGGACCGACCTCCTGGGACGGCTACATGGCGGCCGTCACCTCGGACGCCTGCGTCCAGGCGCAGGAAGCCGAGGGCGCCATGATCGCCATCACCTATCCCGACCGTCCCGCCCTTTACGCCCAAGGCTGACCCCATGCGCTTTGCCCTGAACCACATCGCCGCGCCGAACCTGTCGCTGCCGGACTTCTTCGCTGCTGCCCGCGACCTTGGCGTGACCGAGGTCGAGATCCGCAACGACCTGCCCGATGTCTTGTCCCAATGGCGTCCCGAGCAGGTGAAGGCCGAGGCCGAAAAGGCCGGCGTCACCATCGTCTCGATCAACGCGCTTTACCCCTTCAACACCTGGGCGGGCAACCTGCCCGCGCGGGCCGAGGAGATGGCCGACTATGCTGCCGCCTGCGGGGCCAAGGCCCTGGTCATGTGCCCGCTCAACGACGGCACGCCGGTCGCCTTTGACAGCCTGGTGGGTGCGCTGACGGCGATGAAGACGATCCTGGACACGCGCGGACTGACCGGGCTGGTGGAACCGCTGGGCTTCCCGATCTCGTCCCTGCGCACCAAGGCCGAGGCGATCCGGGCCATCCAGGCCGCCGGGGGCGAGGGCACCTTCCGTCTTCTGCACGACACCTTCCACCACCACCTGGCGGGTGAGACTGAGTTCTTCCCGGATTGGACCGGCCTTGTCCACATCTCGGGCGTGACCGATCCGGCGGTGTCGGTGGCCGACATGCTGGACGCGCACCGGGTGCTGGTGGACGGCGGGGACCGGCTGGAAAACCTGCCCCAGATCCGCGCGCTGCTGGACGCGGGCTATGACGGGGCCTTCAGCTTCGAACCCTTTGCCCCCGAAGTGCATGGGGCCGCCGATCCCAAGGGCGCGGTGAAGGCCAGCATGGCCTTTGTTTCCGCGCAGCTTTGACCAAAAAGGACCGATCCCATGACCAAATCCCTTGACCTGATCACCATCGGCCGCGCGGGCGTCGATCTTTACGGCGCGCAGGTCGGCGGGCGGCTGGAGGACATGGGGTCGTTCCGCAAGTATATCGGCGGCAGCCCCACCAACATCGCCTGCGGCACGGCGCGGCTGGGGCTGCGGTCCGGTCTCATCACGCGGGTGGGCGACGAACATATGGGCCGCTTCATCCGCGAACAACTGGTGCGCGAAGGCGTGGACGTGCGGGGCGTCAGGACCGATCCCGACAGGCTGACGGCCCTGGTGATCCTGGGGATCCGCGACCAGGAACAGTTCCCGCTGATCTTCTATCGCAGCGACTGCGCCGACATGGCGCTGTGCGAGGACGATATCGACGAGGGCCTGATCGCGGACGCTCGCGCGGTGCTGGCGACCGGCACGCATCTGTCGCATCCGCGCACGGAAGCCGCTGTCGTCAAGGCGCTGCGGTTGGCCCGCAAGCATGGGGCGCGGACGGCACTGGACATCGACTATCGCCCGAACCTCTGGGGGCTTGCCGGGCACGACGCGGGCGAAAGCCGCTTCGTGGAAAGCGCGGCGGTGACGGCCCGGCTTCAATCCACGCTGCCCCTGTTCGACCTGATCGTGGGCACCGAGGAGGAGTTTCATATCGCTGGCGGCACCACCGACACCATCGCCGCGCTGCGGGCGGTGCGGGGCGTCACCGACGCGACCCTGGTCTGCAAGCGCGGGGCTGCGGGCGCGGTGGCCTTTACCGGCGCCATCCCCGACAGCCTGGATCAGGGCGAAGCCGGTCCGGGCTTCCCGATCGAGGTCTTCAATGTGCTGGGCGCGGGCGACGGCTTCTTTTCCGGGCTGATGAAGGGCTGGCTGGATGGCGAGCCTTGGCCCAAGGCCCTGGAATACGCCAATGCCTGCGGCGCGCTTGCGGTCAGCCGGCACGGCTGCACGCCCGCCTATCCATCGCTGGCCGAGTTGGAGTTCTTCCTGAAACGCGGCGTGACCCGGCCCGACCTGCGCAACGACCCCGAACTGGAACAGGTCCACTGGGCCACCAACCGCCACCGGCGCACCGGGGGCGATTGGTCCACCATGCGGGTCTTCGCCTTCGATCACCGGATGCAGCTGGAACAGATGCCCGGCTATACGCCCGAAAAGGGCGGCGCCTTCAAGGAACTGTGCCTGCGGGCCGCGTTGCAGGTCCAGGGCGGCAAGCCGGGATACGGGATCCTGTGCGACAACCGCATCGGGCGCGACGCGCTGCATGCCGCGTCGGGCACGGGCCTGTGGATCGGGCGTCCAACCGAATGGCCGGGATCGCGGCCGCTGGAACTGGAACCGGACCTGGGCCTCGACTGCGGCGGGCTGGAGGCTTGGGCGCGCGAGAACGTGGTCAAGGTGCTGTGCTTCTGCCATCCCAAGGACGATCCCGCGACCCGCGCCGCGCAAGAGGAAACCGTCAGGCGCCTGTTCCAGGCCGCGCGCCGCAACGACCTGGAATTCCTGCTGGAGATCATCCCGTCCAAGGTCGGACCCGTTGACAACGAGACAACGGCAACCCTGATCCGGCAGTTCTATGCGGCGGGCGTCTATCCCGACTGGTGGAAGCTGGAACCCCTGACCGAAGGGGTGGCCTGGCGCAAGGCCATTGCCGCCATCGAGGATAACGACCCCAACACCCGCGGCATCGTGGTCCTTGGCCTCGACGCGCCCGAGGCGGCACTGGCCGACAGCTTTGCGGTCGCCGCAAGCTTTCCGCTGGTCAAGGGCTTCGCGGTGGGACGCACGATCTTCGGCGCGGTGGCGCGGGCCTGGCTGGACGGCGACCTGACCGACGGCGAGGCGGTCGAGGAGATGGCACGGCGATACAGTCGGCTTTGCGGCATCTGGGACAAGGCGCGGGCAAGCGCGAAGGTGGCGGCATGAACCGGCATCTGGACAAGGGGGACGGACAGCCTGTCCCGGCAGATCACGCAAGAGGAGCCAAGATGAGCGGAACGATCAGGCTGACGGCCGCGCAGGCGATGATGCAATGGCTGTCCGTGCAGATGACGGAAGACGGCGAACGCTTCATCGAAGGCTGCTGGGCGATCTTCGGCCATGGCAACGTCGCGGGCATCGGAGAGGCGCTGCAGGGCATCGGCGACGCCTTCCCGACCTGGCGCGGCCAGAACGAACAGACCATGGCCCACGCTGCCATCGCCTACGCCAAGGCCAAGGCGCGCCGCCGCGCCCATGCGGTGACCAGTTCCATCGGACCGGGGGCCACCAACATGGTCACGGCCGCCGCGCTTGCGCATGTGAACCGCCTGCCGGTCCTGCTGATCGCGGGCGATGTCTTCGCCAGCCGCCGCCCCGACCCGGTGCTTCAGCAGGTCGAGGATTTCGACGACGGCACCGTATCGGCCAATGACTGCTTCCGCCCGGTGGTGCGATACTTCGACCGCATTCAGCGGCCCGAGCAGTTGCTGACCGCCCTGCCCCGCGCGCTGCGAGTGATGACCGATCCGGCCAATTGCGGCCCGGTTTGCCTGGCCTTCTGCCAGGATACCCAGGCAGAAGCCTATGACTGGCCCGAGTCCTTCTTCGAACCCCGCGTCTGGCGCATCCGCCGCCCGGAACCCGACAGGCAGGAACTAGAGGAGGTGGCGGGCCTGATCCGCGCCGCGAAACGCCCCGCCATCGTCGCGGGCGGGGGCGTGATCTATTCCGGGGCCGAGACCGCGCTGTCTGCCTTTGCCGGCCGCCACGGCATCCCTGTGGCGGAAACGCAGGCGGGCAAGTCGGCACTGGCGCAGGCGGATCCGATGAACTTCGGCGCGGCGGGCGTGGACGGATCGGCTGCGGCCAATGCGGTGCTGCGGGACGCGGATCTGGTGATCGGCGTCGGCACGCGGTTGCAGGACTTCACGACCGGATCGCGGACCATGTTCGCGCCGGATGCGACCCTGGTGTCGATCAATGTCCACGGCTACGACGCCGCCAAGCACGGGGCGGTGCCGCTGGTGGCCGACGCGCGCGTGGCTTTGGAAAAGCTGACGGCGGCCCTGGGCGATCATCGCGCCGCCTTCGACGGCAGCGCGCGCACCGACTGGCTGGCCGCCGTCGATGCCCATTGCGCGGCACCTTCGCCCGGCAACGACCTGCCCACCGACGCGCAGGTGATCGGCGCGGTCCAGCGCGCCGCGCCCGACGCCATCGCCATGTGCGCCGCCGGCACCATGCCCGGCGCGCTGAAGCTTTTGTGGCAGCCCGCGCAGGGCGGATACCACATGGAATACGGGTATTCCTGCATGGGCTACGAGATCGCGGGCGCGATGGGTATCAAGCTGGCGCAGCCTGACCGAGAGGTGATCTGCTTCGTGGGCGACGGCAGCTACATGATGGCCAACAGCGAACTGGCCACGGCGGTGATGCGGCGCGTGCCCTTCACGGTCGTGCTGACCGACAACCGGGGCTATGGCTGCATCAACCGGTTGCAACAGGTCTCGGGCGGCGTTCCGTTCAACAACATGTATGTGGACTGCAACGTCGAGGACCAGCCCCGGATCGACTATGTCGCCCATGCGGGGTCCATGGGCGCGCATGCGGTCAAGGCCGGCGGCATCGCCGAGTTGGAAGCGCAGATCGCCGCCGCGCGGGGGCGCGACATCCCCACCGTGATCGTGATCGACACCACCGCTAAGGACGGCCCCGCCCACGGCCTGACGGCTGATGCCGGTCATTGGTGGGACGTGGCCGTTCCCGAAGTGGGCGCGACGGACAGGCTGCGCGACGCCTATCAAACCTATCTGGAAAATGCCGCCCGCGCGCGGCTGGTGAACTGAGGAAAGCACCCATGATCCGCTATGGCACCAATCCCATCGCCTGGGCCAATGACGACGACCAGACCATCGGCGCCCATATCCCGACCGAGCAGATCCTGAACGAGGCAGGCCGCATCATCGGCTTCGACGGGATCGAGAACGGCCACCGCTGGCCGGACGATCCGCAGGCGCTGAAGGATCTGCTGGGGCGATATGGGTTGAAGTTCATCTCGGGCTGGTATTCGACCAACCTGCTGGTGGGTTCGGTCGAGGACGAGATTGCGGCGGTCCAGCCGCATCTGGCCAAGCTGAAGGCAAACGACTGCCGCGTCTGCATCGTCTGCGAATGTTCCAACACCGTGCATGGCAATCCCCGCGTCGCGGTGAACGACCGGCCCCGCCTGACGGCCGCCGAGATGACCGAATTCGGCCGCAAGATCGAGGAATTCGCGGCCTATCTGGCATCGCAGGGGATCACGCTGGCCTATCACCACCACATGGGCACGGTGGTCGAATCGCCCGACGAGATCGACGCCTTCATGGCCGCGACCGGACCCGCCACGCACCTGCTGTTCGACGCGGGCCATTGCACCTTCGGCGGCGGCGACCCCCAGGCGGTGCTGCGCAAGCACGCCCCCCGCGTGGCCCATTTCCACGCCAAGAACATCCGCCGGGACGTGACCCAGCGGGTGCGGGCGGAAAACCTGTCCTTCATCCAGGGCGTGCTGGCCGGGGCCTTCACCGTGCCGGGCGATCCCGAAGGCGCCATCGACTTCGTGCCCTTGCTGCGCATCCTGGCCGAGGCGGGCTATGACGGCTGGCTGGTGATCGAGGCCGAGCAGGACCCGGAAAAGCGCAATCCGCTGGAGTATCAGTCACTGGGGCTGAAGTCGCTGAAGGCGGCGGCAGCCGAGGCGGGACTGGACCGCGCGGCGGCGGCGTGAGCGCGGTGGGGGCTGTCTGCCCCCACACCCCCGAGGATATTTCCACACAGAAGACAAGGCCCGTCATGAGCACCCTTCTTCGCAGACCCTTCGGCACCCATGGCGAAGTGCATCGCATCACGCCGCAATCGGCCGGCTGGCGCTATGTGGGATTTTCGCTTCACCGCCTGCGCGCTGGCGAAAGCGTGACGGAAGCCACCGGGGAAAGGGAGGCGATCCTGGTCCTGGTCGAGGGCAAGGCCCAGATCCGCGCGGCTGGCCAGGACTGGGGCGTTCTGGGCAATCGCATGGATGTCTTCGAAAAGACCCCGCCGCATTGCCTGTATGTGCCTCCCGGCCAGGACTGGCAGGCCCAGGCCACGACCGATTGCACGCTGGCTGTCTGCACCGCGCCGGGCCAGGGCAACCATCCCGCCCGCCGCATCGGCCCGGACGGGATCACGCTGACCCGGCGCGGCCAGGGCACCAACACCCGCTGGATCAACAACATCGCCATGGAGGACCAGGATTTCTGCGACAGCCTGCTGGTCACCGAGGTCTTCACCCCCGCAGGCCACTGGTCATCCTATCCCAGCCACCGCCATGACGAGGACGACTTTCCCCGGATCACCTATCTCGAGGAAACCTATTACCACCGTCTGAACCCCAGGGACGGGTGGGCCGTTCAGCGGGTCTATACGGACGACGGCAGCCTGGACGAATGCATGGCCATGCGCGACGGCGATGTGGTCCTGGTGCCCCGTGGCCACCATCCCTGCGCGGCGCCGCACGGGTTCGAGCTTTACTACCTCAACGTCATGGCGGGTCCGCGCCGGAACTGGCGCTTCGTCGCCGCCCCCGAGGTCATGGGCGTCATCGAGAAGGACGCGCGCCAGGCTCAGGCGAGTTGATAAAGTATTAACGGCACAATCACCGGGGAACATCTGGACGGTCGATCTGTTGGTGGTCGGTCGTCCGCCCAGTGCGGGCGTGTGATTCGCGGTCCGAATGCGGACCTTCAATCCACGATCAGCCAAGGCTCTCCGATGTTCTACACCGACAACAAGCTGCAATACCCGGTTCGCGTCGATTCCCCAAACCCCGTGTTCGCCCGCGCCCTTCAGCAGGCCATCGGCGGGGTCGAGGGCGAGATCCGCGTGGCCATGCAGTACTTCTTCCAGGCCTGCGGCGCGCGTGGCAATCCCAAGTTCCGCGACCTGCTGATGAACACCGCCGCCGAGGAACTGGGCCATATCGAGATGCTGGCCACGGCCGTCGCCATGAACCTTGAAGGCGCGCCCTTGTCGATGAAAGAGGAAATGGCCGCCACCGATCGCGCCGTGGGCGCGATCATGGGGGGCATGAACCTCAAGAACCTGCTGTCCTCGGGGCTGTCGGCCATGCCGGTGGACAGCGACGGCGTGCCCTTCGACATGTCCCACATCTATGCCAGCGGCAACATCGCCGCCGACATGACCGCCAATGTCGCCGCCGAAACGACCGGCCGCACGCTGGCCGTCCGGCTTTACAACATGACCGACGACACCGGCATGAAGGACATGCTGTCCTATCTGATCGCGCGCGACACGATGCACCAGAACCAGTGGCTTGCCGCGCTCGAGGAACTGGGCGGCATGACCGGCGCCTTCCCGATCCCCAACAGCTTCCCGCAGTCCCAGGAAAAGACCGAGTTCAGCTATGCCTATCTGGGATTTCAGGCCGATGGCAGCGCGCCGGTTCCGGGCCGCTGGGGCGAAGGGCCGTCCATCGATGGCAAGGGCACCTTCACCACCGGCAAGCTGCAACCGTCCGACCAGAAGCCCGATCTGGGCATGGCCCGGCCGGGCAGCGGCGCGCAGGCCGAACAGATCGGGTGATCCCGCAGCCCGCCGGCCGGTGCCGGCGGGCTTTTCATTGTGGACGGAACGATCATGACCCCAAGGCCCTGGATCCGCTGGACGATTGCGCTGGGTTTCGCCCTGGGCGGGTTTTTCGACGGCATCCTGCTGCACCAGATCCTGCAATGGCATCACCTGCTGAGCCTGGTGCCGGGGATGGAGGATCTGCGGCTGCAAATCCTGTGGGATGGCTGGTTCCATGCCCTGATGTACGGGCTGGCAGCCTTGTCCCTGATCGGGCTGTGGCGGGCGCGGGGCGCCGCCGCGGGGTTGAACGGCACGCTGGGGGCGCTGCTGGTGGGTTTCGGGGCCTGGCATGTGCTGGACGGGATCCTGTCGCATTGGCTGCTGGGCATCCACCGCATCAAGTTGGACAGCGCCTTTCCGCTGGCCTGGGATCTGGGATGGTTCCTGGGGCTGGGTGTGCTGCCCATCCTGCTGGGGCGTGCCATCACGCGCAGGCCCACCGACCGCGGCGGCCCTCCGCCCGGCCTGACGGTGTCCGTCCTGGCGGCAGTCAGCCTGGGGGCGGGGACCTGGGCGGCGCTGCCTCCGGTGGATCAGCCCTTCTCCACCATCGTCTTCGCGCCGGGCGTCGATCCAGGAACCGCCCTGTCACGCGCGGGTTTCGGGGAAGGCGACGTGATCTGGTCCGACCCCCTGTCCCAGGTCACGGTCGCGCGGCTGGAAGGCGGCGAGCCCTGGCGGCTTTACCTGTCGGGCGCGCTGCTGGTCAGCGGAACAGGGGTGCCCGCCGGATGTTTCAACTGGGCCCGCGTGTGATGCGGCCCGAACAGGAGAAGACCATGACCCTTGCCATCGTCACCGGCGCCTCGACCGGGATCGGGCTGGAACTGGCCCGAATCGCCCGCGCCGACGGCCACCAGACCATCATGATCGCGAACGAACCCGCCATCCACGAAGCGGCCGCCGCCTTGGGCGGCGAGGCGGTGGAAGCCGACCTGGCTACGCCCGACGGGATTGTCGCCGTTCTGAACACGGTGGCCGGGCGCGATGTGGATCTTCTGATGCTGAATGCGGGCACGGGGATGGGACATGCCTTCCTGGACCAGGACCCCGCCGGGATCGACCATGTGGTGATGACGAACGTGCTGGGCGTGCTGCGGCTGGCGCATTCCCTGGGACGGCGCATGCGCGACAGGGGCGAAGGGCGGATCCTGATCACCGGGTCCATCGCGGGCTTCATGCCGGGAACGTTCCAGGCGATCTACAACGCCTCGAAGGCGTTCCTGAACAACTTCGCCCTGGGCTGGAACGAGGAACTGAAGGACACTGGCCTGACCGTGACCTGCCTGATGCCGGGGATCACCGAGACGGCCTTCTTCGAACGCGCGGGGCTTCTGGACACGAACCTGGGCCAGATGAAGAAGGACGACCCCGCCATGGTCGCCCGCGCCGGCTATGACGCGATGCTGGCGGGCCAGACGCAGATGACGCCGGGGTTGAAGAACAAGATCCAGGCCACGGCTGCCGAAATCCTGCCCGCGGGCGTGGTGGCCAAGATGCACCGGCAGATGGCCAAGCCCAAGGGCGAATGATTTTCCCGCCCGGCCGACAGGCCCGGCGAACCACCGGTCCGGCACGCCGGGCCATCTTCCCACCGACAGGAGAACCACGATGAAACGCAGAACCCTTTTCGCCGCAGGCGCCGCAGCCGCCGTCATGCCGGTCGCCCGGATGGCCTTTGCCCAGACCGCCGCCCCCGATGCGCGCATGCAGGAAATCCTGCTGGGCGGCAATTTCGCGTTGCTCAGCAGCCGACTTGCCGCCGAGAAGGCGACCGATCCCGCCGTCCAGGCCTTCGCCGCGCTGGAAATATCCGAGCAGGAGGCCGTGGCCCGCGCCTTTGGCGCCGCCCCGTCCGACCAGGTCGCGCCCGAACATGCGACCATGCTGGAACAGATGAACGCCATGGAGGCAGGCGCGGAATTCGACCGGCAGTATCTGACGGCGCAGATGCAGGGGCACGAGCAGCTGCGCGTGCTGCACGCGGCCTATGCCGAGAACGGCGAAAACCCGATGGCGCGCGGCGCGTCCATCGTCGGTGTCCCCAGCATCGATACCCACATGTCCATGCTGCGGGCGATCAGCAACCGTCTGGGCTGACGCATGGAGGCCTGGCTTTGCTTTGCCGGCGGGAACGCGCTTGGCGCGTTCCATGTCGGCGCCTGGCAGGCGGTCGAGGCATCCGGCCTGCGCGTCACGCGCGCGTCGGGCGCCTCGATCGGGGCGGTGGTGGCTGCGGTGATCGCAGGCAATCCGCCCGACCGGCGGACCGAGGCGCTGCACGCATTCCTGGACAAGGTCGCGCAGCATCGTTCGGTCAGCGGACGCCGGGCATCCATCACCGCCATGCTGCTGCGCGGCCATCCGCCGCTGTTCGTGCCATCCTGGCCGGGCCTGTGGGAGATCGTGCCGGGCATGCCCGCCGATCGTTCCCAATTCCGGCGCGGGCCGATGCGGCGGCTTCTGGAACGCAGCATCGACTTCGACCGCCTGAACGATTCCGATATCGAGGTCACGATCACCGCGCTGGATGCCGAAACCGGCCAGATCGTGGATTTCCGCAATCGCGGCACGACCCTGACGGTGGACCACCTGATGGCCAGCACCGCCTTGCCCATCCTGTTCCGGCCCATCCATATCGACGGCCGCGCCTTCCTGGATCCGGGCCTGTGCGAGAACCTGCCCCTGCGCCCCCTGCTGGACCGGCCGGGCGATGCGGCGATCATCGCGCTTGACCTGTTCACGCAGCAGGGAACGATGCTGGAAACCATGGACGGCATCGGCACCCGCGCGCAGGAACTGTTCTTTGCCGGGCAATCGGCCCGCATCATCCAATGCGCCGACCTGAAGGGGCGCGATTTCCATCATGTCGTGCTGACCGATCCCGACGATGTCTTCGTAGGCAAGGCCTTCGATTTCGGCAGGTCCAACCTGGCGCGGCGGGTCGAACTGGGCGCGGCCCTGACGGCCCGGGCGCTTGGCGGCCTTCGCGCGTCCTTGCCCCCCGCTGCACCGGCATCCGCCCCCTTGGAGAATGTGTCCGATGATTCCGATCCGTCTTCACGCCCGGCTTGACGCCGCATCCGCCGCCGCGCTGCTGTTGGTGCCCCGCGCCTTGGGATGGCCCGGCCGCCTCACGCGCCCGCTGACCTTGGCCGGGCTGGGGGTCGCGGCCTATTCCCTGGCCACCCGGTATCGCGACGGCCTGGACCAGCACCGGATGCTGGACGCGGCCCAAGGGGCGGCCTGCCTGGCGGCGGGTCTGGGCGAACGCGCGCCGGGACCGCGCGCCCTTCTGACAGGCTACGGCGTTTTTTCCCTGGCCGCCGCCGCCCTGACCCAGCCGCCGGGACCGGACGGGGTGCCGCTTCCCCGGGAAGCAGTGATCGGGGATGAGATTGGCCCGGATCTGGTCCGGCTGCGCTGCGGCATCGTCAACTTGGCCTTTATCGGCAGGCCGGATGCGGGGGATCGGGGTTGGTTCCTGGTCGATGCCGGTCTGGCGGGGTCCGGCCCCGCCATCCGCGCGGCGGCGCGGGGGCGGTTCGGCGATGCCCGGCCCGCCGCGATCCTCATGACCCACGGGCATTTCGATCATGTCGGCGCCTTGGCCGAACTGGCCCGAGACTGGGACGCGCCGATCCTGGCCCACCCTGTGGAACGCCCTTATCTGGACGGCACGCGGTCCTATCCACCACCCGCCCCCGAGGTCGGCGGCGGCTCCATGGCCGAACTGTCCCCGCTGTTCTCGCGCGGGCCGATCGATGTGTCCGACCGGTTGCAGGACCTGCCCCGCGACGGCACGATCCCCGGCCTGGACGGTTGGCAATGGATCCATACGCCCGGCCATGCGCCGGGGCATGTGTCCTTCTGGAACGCGGCCACGGGCGACCTGATCGCAGGCGACGCTATCAGCGCCACGCGCCAGGAATCGCTTGGCAGCGCGGTGTTGCAGATCCCGCATCTGCAAGGTCCGCCCGCCTATTTCACGCCTGACTGTGACGCCGCCGGAAAGTCCCTGCGCAGGCTTGCGGCGCTGCGTCCCGAACGGATGATCCCGGGCCACGGCCCTGCCGTGGCGGGACCGGATTTCCTGGCCGCGCTTGATCGGCTTGCCCGGGATTTCGACCGTCGCGGGCTGCCCGCCCACAGCCGCTATCTGCCCCGGTCGCCCGACCGGCCCTGACATGGACGGGGGCCGACGCCCCCACCAGCAACTGGCGCTTCATGAAGGCCGGATGATGCCGACCGCCATCCGCGCAAGATCCGCCGGTTGGAACCGCCGGCTCAGGACGCGGCCTGGTCCATCAGATGCCGAGCCCACAGCCCCGATGCCCAGGCGGCGGGAATGCCCAGGGGGATCGACACCAGCACCGTCGTCACCGGCGACAGCGCGGGCAGCCCGAGGGCTTGGCCCAGCAGCCCCAGCATGAACAGGTTGATCGCCACCGCCCCTGCCGCGAAGACATAAAGCATCAGCGCCAGTTTCCAGACCGGCCAGCGATCGTCCATGAGCTTTCCCCTTTTCTGTCCCATCCCTGCATTCTGCACGAATTTAATGCGGCTTCTTTGACTTTGGACAAGGATCGCCCCCGGCCGTCCGGCGATGGTGCAACCCATCGCAACTGTATCGGGAGATCCTCGCCATGCGCGAAGTCCTGACAAAGAGCATGGCCCGGAACATCTTCTATGGCGGGTCGCTGTTCTTTATCCTCATCTTCATCGGCCTGTCGGTGCACAGCCACTGGTATATCGTGAACGTGTCCACGAATGACGCGCCACTGACCGCCAGCGTGGCAAGCGGCAAGCACGTCTGGGAAAAGCACGCCTGCGTCAACTGCCACTCGATCCTGGGCGAAGGCGCCTATTTCGCGCCCGAGCTGGGCAACGTGATGACCCGCTGGGGCGTCCAGGACGACCCCGAGGCCGCCTTCGAGGTCATGAAGGCCTGGATGGAGGCGCAGCCTTCCGGGATCGAGGGGCGGCGCCAGATGCCGCAGTTCAACCTGTCCGACGACGAAATCCGCGAAGTCACCGACTTCCTGCTGTGGACCAACAAGATCCGCACCCAGGACTGGCCCCCCAACGACGCCGGTTGATTGGAAAACACCATGAAATATCAATCACAAAAGATCGCCCTGGCCTATATCGCCGTGGCCCTGGCCCTTTTCGCCACGCAGGTGACGATGGGGCTGATCATCGGCTATATCTATGTCCAGCCGAACTTCCTGTCCGAGATCCTGCCCTTCAGCGTGGGCCGGATGGTCCATACCAACGCCCTGGTGGTCTGGCTGCTGTGCGGGTTCTTCGGCGCCGCCTATTTCCTGATCCCCGAGGAAGCGGAACGCGAGATCCATTCGCCCTTCCTGGCCTATCTGCAGCTGTTCATCCTGGTGGTGGGCACGGCGGGGGCGGTGCTGACCTATCTGTGGAATCCCTGGGCCGGCAACTATTTCGTGGGCACGCAGGGGCGCGAGTTCCTGGAACAGCCCACCTGGGTCAAGGTCGGCATCGTCGTGGCCGCGCTGATCTTTCTGTACAACGTGTCGATGACGGTGCTGAAGGGCCGCAAGACCACGATCAGCACCATCCTTCTGATCGGGCTGTGGGGACTGGCGCTGCTGTTCCTGTTCGCCTTCTACAACCCCGCCAACCTGGGCCTGGACAAGCAATACTGGTGGTATGTGATCCACCTGTGGGTCGAAGGTGTCTGGGAACTGATCATGGCCTCGATCCTGGGCTTCCTGATGCTGAAGCTGACCGGCGTGGACCGCGAGGTCGTCGAAAAATGGCTTTATGTCATCGTCGCCACGGCGCTGTTTTCGGGCATCCTGGGCACCGGGCACCATTATTTCTGGATCGGGATGCCCGCATACTGGCAGTGGATCGGCTCGATCTTCTCCTCCTTCGAGGTGGTGCCGTTCTTCGCGATGATGGCCTTTGCCTTCGTGATGGTCTGGAAGGGCCGGCGCGACCACCCCAACAAGGCCGCCCTGCTGTGGTCGCTGGGCTGCGCCGTGCTGGCCTTCTTCGGCGCGGGGATCTGGGGCTTCCTGCATACGCTGCACGGGGTGAACTATTACACCCACGGCACGCAGGTCACCGCCGCCCACGGGCACCTGGCCTTCTATGGCGCTTATGTCTGTCTCAACCTGGCGCTGTTCTCCTATGCCATGCCGATCCTGCGCAGGCGCGACCCCTATAACCAGGTGCTGAACATGGCATCCTTCTGGCTGATGTCGGGGGGCATGCTGTTCATGACCTTCGCCCTGACCTTCGCGGGCACGGTGCAGACCCATCTGCAGCGCGTCCTGGGCATGGGCTACATGGAGGTGCAGGACCAGATGGCGCTGTTCTACTGGATGCGCTTCGGGTCGGGCGTCGCCGTGGTTCTGGGTGCGATCCTGTTCATCTATGCCCTGTCCTTCCCGCGCCGGGAAGTGGTCCGCCCCGGCCCGGTCGAGCGTGAGCGCCTGGCCAATAACCCCGACTACATCGCTGCGGAGTGACGACGATGGATGGAACCTTCAACATCGGGGGGCTTGATGCCCCCTTCTACCTGCCCCAGGCCGACGAATGCGACATCTTCGCGGCGGCCTTCGCGAAAAACCTGCCCCTGCTGCTGAAAGGCCCCACGGGCTGCGGCAAGACCCGCTTCGTGGCCCATATGGCAGCGCGTCTGGGGCGGCCGCTCTACACGGTCGCCTGCCATGACGACCTGTCGGCGGCCGACCTGATCGGGCGATACCTGCTGAAGGGCGGGGAAACCGTCTGGGTGGACGGCCCCCTGACGCGGGCCGTGCGCGAAGGCGCGATCTGCTATCTGGACGAGGTGGTCGAGGCCCGCAAGGACGTGGCCGTGGTCCTGCATCCCCTGACCGACGACCGCCGCATCCTGCCCATCGACCGCACCGGAGAGGAGTTGCAGGCGGCCCCCGGCTTCATGCTGGTGGCGTCCTACAACCCCGGCTACCAGAACATCATGAAGACGCTGAAACCCTCGACCCGGCAGCGCTTCCTGTCGGTGGAATTCACCTTCCCCAAGCCCGAACATGAAATCCCCGTTGTGGTGCGCGAAAGCGGGCTGGACGGCGACCGCGTATCCCTGCTGGTGCGGCTGGCGAACAAGCTGCGCGGGCTGAAGGGCCAGGATCTGGAGGAAGGCGTGTCCACCCGCCTGGTGGTCTATGCCGCCACTCTGATCGCGGGCGGCATGTCGATGGACCGCGCCATCCGCGCCGCCATGATCGAACCCCTGACCGACGATGCCGACATCCGCGCGGGACTGATGGATCTGGTCGTCGCGGTGATGGGCTGACGCCATGGGCCATATCGAGATCGCCCCCTGGGAGCCCGAGGAAAGCGTCGGCAAGATCTGGCACTTCCTGGCCTCGCGCATGGATCCGCCGCGCCGCTATCCCGATGCGGCGGTGCGCTTCGACGACATGCGCGGCCGCATCGCCGTGCTGTTCCGCGGGCTTGGCGGGGCGGCCGATGTGGAACTGAAGCCGGTGGCCGACCAAGCCAGCCGGCACCGCATATCCCTGCGCCGCAAGCTGGCGTTCGAGACCGAACACCTGGCCCGCGCCAGCTTCGACGGCGGATCGCTGCGCCTGCCGGTGGAACTGGCGGTCTTTCCCGACAAGGCCGACAACGAGGCGCTGTTCCTGTGGCTGGCCGCCGCATCGGCCCATGCGCCGGATTTCGTGGCCCAAGGGGATCCCTTCCTGGCCGACCTGGCCGCGATCCGCGCGGGCCGGGCCATGACCCGCGCCACGCTGCAATCTGCGCCCGGCCTGCGCGCCACATGGGCACGGCTTTGCGCGGCCCATCTGGCCGATCGCATCCGCCCGAACCTGTCGGGGGCCGAGGCTGGCGTGGAATCCTTGATCCGGCACCTGCTGGGCGATCCGGCCCGAGTCCATGCCGGGCTGCTGGCGGGCCTGGACAGCCCCCCTGTCCATTGGCGCGCCCCGCGCGGATACCGGCCGATGCTGCCCGTGCCCATGTGGCCCGACCTGCGCGGGTTGACCAGCGGCATCGCCTCCGACGTGGCAAGCCTGCCCACCGACGGCACGCCCGAGGAATCCGGCGACGGCACCGCCCGCAAGACGCGGCGGATCAAGGCCGACCAGGCCGAACGCAAGGACAGCCTGATCCTTTACAAGTTCGAGGCCATGCTGACCTGGGCCGAGATGCTGAACATCAACCGCCGGGTGGAAGACGACGACCTGGACAATGCCAAGAAGGCCGCCGACGACCACGAGGAGATCGTGCTGGGCCAGATCAGCAAGGCGCCGGCCACCAAGCTGAAGCTGCACCTGGATCTCGCGCCCGAGGATGTGGACCGCGAACGGGTCGCGGGCAAGCACACCTATCCCGAATGGGAGGCGCGGGGCGGCGTCTGGATGCCCGATCATTGCCGCGTGCTGGCAGCCCCCGTCGAACCCGCGCCCGATTACGCGGGCATCGCCGACCCTGCCGCCCGCCGCCGGATCGACGCGGTGCGCCGCCAGTTCCAGGCCCTCCGCCCGGCCCGGCTGATCCGCCATGCCCAGCCGGATGGCGACGACCTGGATCTGGACGCCACGCTGCGGTCCGTCACCGACCTGCGCGCATCGGGTCGCGGCAGCGACCGCATCTGGCGCCAAGCCCGGCCGGAAGACCGCGACCTTGCCGTGTCGATCCTGCTGGACGTCTCGCGTTCGACCGAAAGCGCCGTGACCGGACGCCCCGTCATCGACATCGCGCGCGAGGCGCTGACCGCGCTTGCCTGGGGCCTGGACGCCTGCGGCGACCGCTTCGCGATCCAGGGGTTCTCCTCGCTCAAGCGCGACAGGGTCTGGATCCATGACTGCAAGTCCTTCGACGAACCCATGGCCCAGCGGATCGAGGCCCGCATCCATGCCCTGCGCCCCGGCTTCTATACAAGGCTGGGCGCGGCGATCCGCCATGCCTCGGCAGGTCTTGCCAAGGAAGGCCGGTCGCGGCGGCTGATGATCGTCATCACCGACGGCAAGCCCAACGACCTGGACCATTACGAAGGCCGCCACGGCATCGAGGACAGCGCCATGGCCGTGCGCGAGGCGCGGCGGGCGGGCCATTCGGTCTTCGGCATCACCATCGACAAGGGCGCGCAAAGCTGGTTCCCGCGCATCTTCGGCCAGGGCGGCTTTTCCGTGATCCGCGACCCCGACCGGCTGATCGGCACCCTGCCCCAGATCTATCGCCAGCTGGTGATGTGATGGACCTGGAGGACCTGCCGGGCGAGTTGATCATGTGGATCCTGATCGGGTCCGAGATCCTGGTCTTCGCGGCTGGCATCACTGCCATGTCGGCCATGCGCCTGACCGATCCGACGGGCTTTGCGGATGCGCAGGCCATGCTGGACGGGCGGATGGCGGCGCTGAACACGGTCGTGCTGGTCACGTCCGGGCTGTTCGCCGCCCGCGCCGAACGCGCGGCGGCAGGGGGCGACCGGCGCGGGGCGCGGCGGGGGCTGATGCTGGCGGCGCTTGGCGGCGCGGTCTTCCTGGCCGTGAAGGGCGTGGAATACGCCCATGACCTGTCGGCGGGGATCGGCATCGACGCCCATCCCTTCTTCACCTTCTATTTCCTGCTGACGGGCTTTCACGCGGCCCATGTGGCGGCGGGCGTGGTCTTGCTGGCGATGGTCGCCATCCGCGCCAGGCCCGATGCGGTGCAGGCGGGGGCGATGTTCTGGCACATGGTCGATCTGGTCTGGGTGCTGATCCTGCCGCCCATCTATCTGCTGGGGTGACGATGATGGACCGGCTGACCCGCAACTGGCTGGTGCTGATCGCCCTGATCCTGGCGACCACCGCGCTTGCCGCCGCCGACGGGCGCATCGCCGCAGCCGGGCTGCTGGCCCTGGCCTGGGCCAAGTCGCGCGCGATCCTGGGCGGGTTCCTGCACCTGGACCGCGCGCCGGGATGGCTGTCGGCCTTCCTGGTGCCGCTGGGATTGTGGCTGTGCCTGGTCTGGGCTTTGACTGCGGTCAGATGACCTTGCTCATGGCCCCGAACGCATCGGCCTGGGCCAGATCCTGAAGGCGCGACACGGACGAGATCGCGGCGCTCGATTGGTTCACCTTGACACCTAACTCGCGCAGCTTGGCAAAGGCACGGGACAGGCTTTCGGGCTTCATGCCCAAGCGGCCCGCGATCAGCGCCTTGTCATAGGGCAGGACCACCGTGGCGCTTTCCGCGCCCTCGGGGCAGAGTTCCAGGAGGAATTCCGCCACCCGCTGCGCGCCGGACCGGGCCTTCAGCTGCTCGATCTGCTCGACCAGGCCCTGCAGGTGCATGAAGGTCGCCGACAGGATGGAAATCGCCGCCTCGGGTCGGGTCTGCAGCATGTCGAGAAAGGCCCGCGCGGGCACCGCGACCAGGTCGCAGGCCGTCGTTGCCTCGGCCGATACCGGATAGGCGGCGCGGCGCAGCGCGATCGGCTCGCCAAAGCTTTGGCCGCGCGTCATCACGCCCACCACCGCCTCGGCCCCGTTGGGGGCGATGCGGTAAAGCTTCATCCAGCCATCCGCGACGATATGGATCGCCTGGGCGTCGTCGCCATGCTGGAACAGGACCTGCCCGCGCCGCAACTGCACCAGATGGGCCGCGTCCAGCAGCCCGTCGCGCAGTTCCGGCGGCAGGGTTGCGAAAAGCCGCGACTGGCAGGCGATCTGGCGCTGCGCGGCGGACAGTTTCAGGCTCATCGGAACGGTCCTTCCTGAAAAAGGGAAACCGGGGTGCGGTGGCAGCCGCCGCCCCGGATCGGCCCTGGGGCGGCAAGCGCCGCCCCATCGGGATAAACGGTCACTGGACCTGGGCGATTTCCGCGTCCATGCGCTCGCGCGCCTTTTTCGACATCTTGGCGGTCTTGGCGGCGTCCAGGTTCGCGGGCGCATCGCCCACCTGGATCAGCCCCACCATGCCCATCGCGTAATGCGGGGTGCATTTGACGCCGTAAAGGCCGGGCTCGGTCACGGTCAGCGCATATTCCTCGTTGATCTTGCTTTTGAAGGTCTCGACGCCCTCGGGCAGGATCTCCTTGATCGCTTCGACGTTGTGGCTCTTGTCGGTGGGCACGAAGCGGATCACGTCGCCCGGCTCGGCCTTCACATAGGCGGGTTCGAACACCATCATTCCGGCCTCGCCCTTGTTCAGCATGTGGACCTCGTGTTCGGCCGCGAAGGCGGTGCCTGCGAGGGCCAGGACAAGGGCGGGGGCTGCAAGGAAGAATGCGCGTTTCATCTGTTATCTCCTGAGTCTGCGGGTCGATTGTTGAACCCGCTGGTCAGGAATTAGCCCCCCGGTCCCCCTTCTACTTTGACATAACGCAAAGAGCAGGGCGTTTACTCCGAAGGATCGGCGATGCGCGCCAAACCCTCGGCATCGACGACGGTCAGCTTCTGTCGCCCGCCCTCGACCAGGCCCTGCGCCTCCCATGAGGACAGCAGGCGCGACACGGTGTGCAGCGTTGTGCCCGTCATCTCGGCAATGTCCTGGCGGGTGATGGGAAAGTCGATGCGGGTGCCCGCGGCCTCGATCCGGCCGGCCTTTTCGGCCAGGCGCAGGACGGCATGCGCCACGCGGCGCTCGACCTCTTGGGTGGACATCTCGCGCAGGCGGGTATGGGCCTCGTCCAGGCGCTGCCCGATGGTCTGCATGGCGTTGATGGCCAGGCGGGGGTTGTTTTCCACCACCGCGTCCCAGTCGGCCATGGGCCAGCCGACCACGATGGATTCGACGGCGGCGCGCGCGGTGCCCGGATAGTCGGGCCGGGCCAGGGCGCGGGCAAAGCCGAACAGGTCGCCCGGATGGACGACGCGGACCATGACCTGCTGGCCGTCGGGCGTGACCTGCGTCACCTTCAGCCGCCCGTGCAGCAGCAGATAGAAGGCCACCGCCTGCGCGCCCTGTTCGAAGACAAGGCCGCCCGGCAGAACCCGGCGCGGCGTGGCGCGGGCCATCAGCCGCGACAGGGCGGCGGGCTCCATCTGCCGGAACAAGGGCAGGTTGCGGACCTGGGATATGTCAACGGCCACGTCTTGCGCCTTCACCATGGGTTTCTCCGTGTGTGCCGCAAAACGACAAGGGACGCAAAGCTTTCGGGAATATCGGTCAGCCTGCCACCTCTCGGACAAGGCGGAAGCCCAGGTTGGCGGGCGGCACGCCCACGGAACAGCCGCCCGATTTCGGATCGCGGACGAAATCGGCCACGGCGGCGCGATGCAGCCCCTCGACGATGAAGATGCCGCAGGTCTCGTCCTGCCGCTGGATCCGGCCTTCGGCGTCCAGATCGACCCGGCGCAGGCAGGTCGAGGTCCATTCCCAGACCGCGCCCCCGATGTCGCGGATGCCGCGCGAATTGACGTTCAGGCTGCCCACCGGGCGGATCTCCCGGTCCAGGTCGCGGCTGCGGGCCGCGTCGGCCGCGTATTCCGCCAGCCAAAGCACGGCCGGGTTGTCGGGATCGGCTTCCACGCCAAGCGCGTCGTCGCGAAACATCTCGGCCGCGGCAAAGGCCCATTCGGCGTCGGAAGGCAGCCGCCAGGTCTGGCCGGTCCGTTCAGACAGCCATTCGGCAAAGGCCACCGCGTCCAGCCAGCTGATCCCCGTCACCGGCAGGTCGGGCCGATCGGTGGGACCGCCGGGGGGCAGGCAGGCGCCTGCCGCCACGCAATCCAGCCACTGCCCGGTGCTGACGGGGGTTTCCATGATCTCGACCGGGGCGGGAAGCTGCGTGGTTCGGATGGGGGCGTCGGTGGACCGGCCCGCCTGCCGCCAGTCGCCGTCCAGGCGGTGTTCGAAAGGCCGGGGATCAAGGCGCACCATCCGGGGCAGGTCGGGCAGGTCGCGACGGTCCTGCGGCCACAGGGTCAGGCCCAAGGCGCCGGCAACGGCCCCGGCCAGCATGAAGGCGGTCGCGTGCATGGTCTTCGCCCTGCGTCAGGAAAAGGTGCCGCCCGCGCGGGATGCGCGGGCGGCGGTGTCGCAGTCAGGCGCCGGCGGCGGTGGGGGCCACGACCTGCTTCATCAGATCGTCGTTCCAGTCGCCCTTGACGACCACATGGGCTGCCGCGCCAAGCTCGAAGGCCTCGATCAGGTTGTGGTTCACATAGGCGTAAACGCCCGGCTGTTCGAAGGTATAGACCATCAGGCCCGCCGTGCCGCCCGGGATGAACCAGGTTTCAAGGCCGGTTTCGGGGGGGTTGTTGAACTTGCCCGTGGCCCAGACGTAATCGCCATGCCCGCCGATCAGGTGGGGCCGGGTGTCGCGATTGGCCTGGCTGTGGACGAAGGCCACCGTTTCCCCGACATTCGCGGTCAACGCATTGTCGCCGGTCAGGGCGCCCACGCCGCCGTTGAAGACCACATGGGTCGGCGTCAGGGTCTTCATGACGGTCACGACATCTTCGTAGCTTTCGCCGGGGCTGTCATAGGTCTTCCAGTTGCCCGCCTCGTCGCGCGGCACATAGAAGTCCTGCTCGCCGATGTAATAGACCTTGTCATAGCTGACCAGCTTGCCGTCGCGGTCCTTCAGCCCGTCGCGCGGCAGCACCATGATGGCGCCGTTCATGCCCGACACGACGTGCCAGGCCACCATGCCCGGAGGAGCGCAGTGATAGACAAAGACGCCCGGCTTGGTGGCCTTGAAGCGCAGCACGCAGCGTTCGCCGGGGTTCACCTGGGTCAGCGCGCCCCCGCCCAGGGCGCCGGTCGCGCTGTGGAAGTCGATGTTGTGCATCAGCTCGTTCGAGGGCGGGTTGATCAGGGTCAGTTCGACATAATCGCCTTCGTGGACCACCATCAGCGGGCCGGGCACGGTGCCGTTGAAGGTGGATGCCCAGTATTCGGCGCCATTGTCGTCCAGGGCGATCTTCTTCTCGATGATGTTCATCGTGAACTCGACCACCTTCGGGCCGCCGGTCGCGACCTGGTCATGGGCGTGGACGAAGGGCGGATCGACCAGGTCCACCTTGACGCGCGGCAGGCTGTCCACGTCCAGGGCGGTGGCGGGGGTCAGCACCTTGGCGGCCTCGGCGGTTTCGGCGGCGGCGACGCGCACCTGGCTCAGCGCGCCAGCGATGGCGGCGCCTGCAAGGATCGTGCGGCGGCTGACGGACAGGTTGGTCATGGCTGGTTTCCCTTGTACTCGATGACTGATCGAACCCGGTTCATCCCGGTTGAGTGAAGATTGCCACGCCACGTCCCGCCAAACGTTGTGCTGGATCAACCAAGTGCCGCCCATTCGTCCCGATGCTTGCGGCAACGCAAAGATCGGGCGCTTTTCCGGCCTATCGGTCAGGTGAGAGCGACGAAAGGAATGCGCCATGACCGATGCGAAACGTCCCCGAATCCCCCGAGGCCTGCGGCCCGACGGCGCCGCGCTGTGGTCATACGGGTTCCGGCCCTTCTTTCTGGGCGGCGCCGTCTGGGCGGTCGTCGCCATGGTGCTGTGGATCGCGGCCTTGATCCACGGCTTGCCCCTGGGCGGGGGTTACGGCGCCCCCCTGTGGCACGCGCATGAGATGGTCTTCGGCTTTGCCCCCGCGGTGCTGGCGGGCTTCCTGCTGACCGCGATCCCGAACTGGACCGGCAGCCTGCCGGTGTCGGGCCGTGCGCTGATCGGGCTGTTCTCGGTCTGGGCGGCGGGCCGCGTGGCGATGGCTGCGGCGGCGCTGACCGGGACTTGGGTCGCGGCGCTGATCGACGCCGCCTTCCTGCCCCTGCTGCTGGCCATCGCCGCCCGAGAGATCGTGGCGGGCCGCAAGTGGAACGACCTCAAGGTCCTGGGGGGCGTCGCGGCGATCATGGCGGGCAACCTGGGCTTTCACGCGGCGGCGCTTCTGGGCGGCGATCCGGCGCTGTGGATGCGCGCGGCGGTGGCGGGATATGTGATGCTGGTGCTGATCATCGGCGGACGCATCATCCCCAGCTTCACCCGCAACTGGCTGAACCGGCAGGGGGCCAAGGCGATGCCCGTGCCCCATGACCGCTTCGACATGGGGGTGATCATCGCCTCCGCCCTGGCGCTTGGCACCTGGACGGTTGCCCCCGAAACCTCGCCCGCCGCCCTGGGCTGCGCCCTGGCCGCCGGGCTGAACGCCGCCCGGCTGGCCCGGTGGCGGGGGCTTGCCACCCGCCCGGAGCCGCTGCTGTGGGTGCTGCATCTGTCCTATGCCTTCGTGCCGCTGGGCTTCCTGGCCGTCACGGCATCGGCCCTGGGGATCGTGCAGGCGGCATCGGCGCTGCATGTGCTGACGGTGGGGGTGATCGGCACCATGATGCTGGCCGTGATGACGCGCGCCACGCGCGGGCATACCGGGCGCGACCTGACCGCCTCGCGCGTGACCACGCTGTCCTATCTGTGCCTGTTCGCAGCCGCCCTGGCGCGCCCCCTGGCCGACCTGACCGGATCGGCGGGCCTGATGGAGGCCGCGGGCCTGTTGTGGATCCTGTCCTTCGGGCTGTTCGTCGCGGAACACGGCGCGATGCTGGTCCTGCAACGCCGCCAGGCGGGACGGTTGCAGGCGGCGCGTGCCTGACGGGGCCTCAGGCCCCTGCCCGGACCGGCTCCATCCGGTCCGGCGTCCAGGCCGGTTCCCAGACCAGCCGCACATCCACGGATGCCACGCCTTCCAGCGATTGCAACGCCGTCTCGACCCCCAGGCGCAGGAAATCCGCCAGGGGGCAGCCGCGCGTGGTGGTCGTCATCTGCACCCGGACATGGCCGCCCTGCACGTCGATGGCATAGATCATTCCCATGGCCACCAGATCGCGGCCGGTTTCCGGGTCCAGCACGGTCCGCAGCCTGTCGCGAACACGATCATGCAAGTCGGCCATGTCCGTCCCCCCTTTCAGATCCCGCGCCGCACCAGCAGCCGATAGGTCGCGCCGTCCGTCGCGAAGTTTCCCGCCCATTCGTGATGGCGCATCGCCAGTTCGGGGAACAGGAACATCGGTTCGCGGTCAAGCGTGGCGAACAGCACCTCGCCCGGCGCCATGCGGTCGATGGTTTCCAGGATGCGCACCATCGGCTCGGGCGGCATTAGGCCCGACAGGTCCAGCGTCCGGGCCGGATCGGGCCACAGCGCCGCGCCCGACGCCGATCCAGGGGCCAGGCCTTCCTCGACCGTCTCGCCCGCGACGGGGGTGAATTCCACCTGCCAGCCGCCATCGGGCAATTGCCGGTCGCGCGCCGAAAAGCCCCGGTTGGCCATCACGTTGAACAGGGGCACCGGCCGGAACGGCGCGATCAGCAGCAGGGGCTGGCCCGGCTGAAGGCCGTCCACGGCCTGCATGATCAGCGCAAAGGGATCCTGGCCCTGGGCCAGCGAGGGGCGCACGTCAAGCCGATGCGGGGCGGGGGATGTCATGGTGGGATCTCCGGTCGGTCGGGGGAAGGATCATCGGCGGCAATCCTGCGGGACGCGCCGTTTCGGAAAGGTGACGCAGGCGGCGGATCGCGATCAGTTCGCGCCCATGCAGCAGCGCCGCAAGCAAAAGCGCAAGGGCCGCCATGTCGAACAGCGCCGGAACCTGAAGGGCTAGGGCCAGCGTGCCGGCAAGGACGCCCGCGACCCACAGCGCCAGGCTGCGCCCGGCGGCGCGGGCGTCGGTCAGGTCATGGACCATCGGCACCTTCGCGCGCCCGATCAGGGGGGCGAAGACCTGGATCCAGGTCAGGAAGCTGGTGATCTTGACCATCTGGGCCAGCGTCAGCGTGGACAGCCACCCCGCAAGGGCCACGAAGATCGCCGCCTCGGCCCAAGGCCCGCCCAGGATCAGCCCGGGGGCGGTCAGCAGGGCGGCCATGGCCAGGAAGCCCAGGGCCGCGCGGCTCCATTGCATGTTCGTCTCGGGCACGGGGGCGCGGCGGCTTTGCCAGATGCGGCGGATCTCGGCCAGATACAGCCCCGTCGCAAGCGTGCAGGCCAGGCCGCAACCCGCGGTCAAAGGCAAGGGATCGCCGCCCGCCAGCAGCACGCCAAGCGCGCCAAGCAACAGCACCAGGGCAAGAACGGCCGCAATCAGCGCCGCGCGGCGCAGGGGGCCGCTTCGGTCAGGGGCGATCAGGAACATCGGAAACAGGCGATAGCTGACCCCCATACCCGCCAGCGTCAGCCATAAGCCCGCGCCCAGCAGCACATGCAGGGACAGCCCGTCGGGCAGCAGGGCCGCGCCCCAGGCAATGCCGCCGAAGGCCCAGCCCATGCCCGCACCCGTCGCCCACAGCAGCGGCAGCGCCAGAAGCGCAAGCAGCACCGTGGATCCGTCCCCCGTGCGCCAGGCTCGCGCGGCGATCAGCGTGCCCCCCAGCATCAGCATCGCCAGCCCGAAGGCCAGCCCCAGCAGCACCGGCCCCATCGCCAGCAGCGCGCCCGTGGGCCAGCCCTCCAGCGCCAGAAAGCCCCCTGCCAGCGACAGCGTGCCCGCGCCGCACAGAACCAGCGCGGGCAGCGCCAGCCGGGGCAGGACAAGGGGCCGGGCGGTCAGGACCGGAACGAACTGGATCAGCGATCCCAGCATCATCTGGCACAGCCAGCCCAGGGCGAACAGATGGACCGCCGCCAGGGCCCAACCCTCGGACCAGCGGCCCGGTCCGGCAAGGCCGAACGCAGCCATCGCCAGGGCCGCCAGCAGAAACGCCAGACCCGAGGCGAACCAAGCCAATGTCCATCGTGAAAGCGCCTTGCCCAGCATGTCGGACCCCCGAAACCGTGACGGACAGCATCCTGCACCCTGGGCACGACGTCGTTGATCGAACGCAAAGAGGCCGCGCATTTGCGATCCGCCGCGTGGACGCCGTTGCCGGGATCGTGTGGGAACCTTGGCCCGCCCCGCCTGTTGTCTGAACAGCCGGCTCATGCCGGACACCGAAAATGCAAACAAGAACCGGAGATTGACCATGACCAAGCTGCTCGCCTCGACCGCCCTTGTCGCCATGCTTGCCGCACCCGCCATGGCGCAAACGGCAACCGATGCCACGACCGCACCCGCGACCGATGCCACCACCGCGCCCGCCACAACGGATGCGCCGATGACGACCGAGGGCACCGCCGCCGCGCCTGCCGACGCCACCGCGACCACCACGATGCCGGCCGGCGGCGCCGCGGGCGAGATGGGCTTCGGCTATACCGCGATGGCGGGCGACATGTCGGCCGAAACCTTCATCGGCAAGCGTCTTTATGCGTCGGAAGCCGATGTGGACACCAACGCCACCATCAACGAGGCGGACGAGAACTGGGACGACATCGGCGAAATCAGCGACCTGGTGCTGAGCCAGGACGGCCAGGTCAAGGCGGTTCTGACCGATATCGGCGGCTTCCTGGGCCTGGGCGAACGGACCGTGGCCGTGTCGATGGACCAGTTGCAGGTCATCCGCGACGGGGATTCGGAAGACGAATACTTCATCGTCTTCACCGCCAACCAGGAAGCGTTGGAAAACGCGCCGGAATTCGAATGGATGGACGAATAAGACCCCGTCCCGTTCCGGCAAGGGGCGCGCGACAGCGCGCCCTTTTTCGTGTCAGCCGCCCAGCGCGATCCCTTCCCGCCGCGGGTCGGCGCCGCCCGTCAGCCCGTCAGGCCCGATCACGATGCCCTGCAGGCCCGATGTCAGGTCCGTTTCGTTCAACTCGAACCCCATGTCGGCCAAGCCCTGCGTCAGGGTGGCAGGCAGCCCGGCCTCGACATCCATGGGGCCGAAGCGGTTCACGATGTTGGGCGCGGCCAGGGCGGCCTGGATGTCCATGCCCCAGTCCAGATGGGCGATGATGGCGCGGGCGACATAGCCGATGATCCGGCTGCCACCCGGCGATCCGATCACCATCACCGGCGACCCGTCCTTCAGCACGATGGTGGGCGCCATCGAGGACCGGGGCCGCTTGCCCGGCGCCACAGCATTGGCGATGGGCCAGCCGTCCGCGTCATGGGTCTCGAAGCTGAAATCAGTCAGTTCGTTGTTCAGAAGGAAGCCCCCGGTCATGATGCGGGATCCGAAGCCGTTCTCGATCGTGGTGGTCATCGACAAGGCGTTGCCATAACTGTCCACGATCGAGATATGCGTGGTGGATGGCAGTTCGGGCGATGCGTCCTGTCCCCACAGCATGGCATGGGACCAGCCGGGCTGGCCCGCGCTGACCTCGGGCAGGCTGTCGTCGCCCCCCAGCAGCTTGCCCCGTTCCGCCAGATAGGCCGGGTCGATCAGCCCCTGCGTCGGCATCGGCACATGGTCGCTGTCGGCCATGAACCGCCCGCGGTCGGCAAAGGCCAGGCGGGACGCATCGCCGATCAGCCGCCAGCTTTCGGGGCTTTCCGCCCCCAGCGCGGCCAGGTCGTATCCGCCCAGCATCCCCAGGATCTGCCCCACGGTCAGCCCGCCCGATGACGGCGGCCCCATGCCGCAGACATCATGGCTGCGATATTCGACGCAGACGGCCGGGCGTTCGACCACCCGGTAACCCGCCAGATCCTGCATGGACAGCAGGCCGGGATTGCCGGCGTCGCGCACGGCCGCGACGATGCCTTCCACGACGCCGCCGTGGTAAAATCCCGCCGCGCCCTCGGATGCCAGGCGGCGCAGGGTTTCGGCATAGGCCGGGTTGGTCAGCCTTGCCCCCGCCGCGACCGGCTGGCCATCTGGAAAGAAATAGGCGGTCGTCGCGGGATGGGCCTGCAACGCCTCGCCTTCCTCGGCCACCAGCGTCGCCAGGCGCGGAGAGACGGTGAAGCCTTCCTCGGCCAGGCCTATGCCGTCGTCGAACAGGCCCGCCCAATTCGCGCGGCCCCATTTGCGATGCGCGGCCTCCAGCAGGGCGGGCGTGCCGGGGGTGCCGACCGACAGGCCGCCCACCACCGCCTCCATGAAGTCCAGCGGCTGGCCTTCCCCGTCCAGAAACAGCCTGGGCGTGGCCGCCATGGGGGCGGTCTCGCGGCCGTCCAGCGTGGTCAGCTCGCCCGTTTCGGCGTCGTGCCAGACCAGAAAGGCCCCGCCCCCCAGGCCCGAGCTTTGCGGCTCGACCAGGCCCAGCACCACCTGCACCGCGACCATGGCGTCGGCCGCGCTGCCGCCGGCGGCCAGGACCTTGGCGCCCGCCTCGGACGCCAGGGGATGGGCCGCGCTGATCATCCAGTCCTGCCCGGCGACGGGTTCGCCCCGCGCCTTGGCGTCAAGCGCATCGCGCGCGGCCTGGGTCAGCGGGCCGAAATCGTCGGCCTGGACGTCGGAACCCGACGCCGCCTCGGGCGCCACCGCGTCGGTGGCCTGCTGGGCAAAGGCCATGGCGGACCCGCCCAGGAACAGCGCGACCGCAACTGCCGATTGTTTCATACCCGCCTCCCTGCGTTTCGATGACCCACTGTGCGCCCCCGGGGCGAATGGCGCAAGCCGCGGGGTTTTCCCGCTGGACGCTCGCCCCCGACGCCGCTAGGGTTCCTGCCAACACTATCCGTTGGGGCGTCCCGTCGCGGGGCTGAGAGGTGCAATGCGCACCGACCCATCGAACCTGATCCGGGTCATGCCGGCGGAGGGAACGGATAGGCTGACATGCGTCGTCCGCCGGACCGATCCGCCTGTCTGCCGCCCCGTCCCCCCTCGCATGTCCCGGATGCGACAGAAAAGGGGAAGGGACATGACCAGGACCATTCTGACCATTGCCGGATCCGACAGCGGCGGCGGCGCGGGATTGCAGGCGGATATCAAGACCTTGTCGGCGCTTGGCGTTTATTCCGCCAGCGTGGTCACGGCCGTGACCGCCCAGAACACCCGGCGCGTGACGGCGATCCATCCCGTCCCCCCGGCCCTGATCCGTGCCCAGATCGACGCGGTCCTGGACGATATCGCCGTCCATGCCATCAAAATCGGCATGATCGGGTCGCCGGAGGCGGTCTCCGCGGTCGCGGCATCGTTGCGCGGTTGCGCCATCCCCGTCGTGCTGGACCCGGTCATGGTCGCGAAGTCGGGCGATGTCCTGGCATCGGAGGACGCCGTGGCCGCGCTGATCCGCGATTTGCTGCCACTGGCCCATGTCCTGACCCCCAACCTGCCCGAGGCTGCGCGCCTGCTGGGCCAGGCCCCTGCCGGTTCCGACGCCCAGGCGATCACGCAGGGCCGGGCGCTTTGCGCGCTTGGCCCGCGCCATGTGCTGATGAAGGGCGGTCATGCAGGGGGAAGCCACTGCACCGATCTTCTGGTCGGGCCGGACGGGGTGGCGCGCTTCGCATCGGCGCGGATCGACACCCGGCACACGCATGGCACGGGATGTTCGCTGGCCTCGGCCATCGCGGCGGGACTGGCGCAGGGGCTTCCGGCCGCGGATGCGGCGGGCCGGGCGCATGACTGGCTGCACCGTGCGATCCGGGCCGCGGACGATCTGTCCATCGGAGGGGGGCATGGGCCGGTGCATCACTTCCACGCGCTGTGGCCGCAACCTGTCGAGGCTGCCCTGTGACCGTCACCGTCATCGGCGGGGGCGTGATGGGCCTGTGCGTCGCCACGGAACTGACCCGGCGCGGCATCCCGGCGGCTGTCCGCGACGGCGCCCCCGGCCCGCAGGCCTGTTCCTGGTGGGCGGGCGGGATGCTGGCCCCCCATTGCGAAGGCGAAAGCGCCGAGGAAGCGGTGACCCGGCACGGCCTTGCCTCGGCCGACTGGTGGCAGGGCCAGGGCGTGCCGGTGTCCCGGAACGGCACCTTGGTCGTCAGCGCCGCGCGGGACGGGGCGTCCCTGGACCGCTTCGCGCGGCGCAGCACCGGGCACCGGATGCTGGACGACCAGGGCCTGGCCGCCCTGGAACCGGATCTGGCCGGCCGGTTCGGGCGCGCCCTGTTCTTCGCGGACGAGGCGCATCTGGATCCCCGGCAGGCGCTGTCCATCCTGTCGGCCCGCCTGCCCCGGACCGAGGTCCTGTCGGGCAGGATCATCGACTGCCGGGGCCTTGCCGCCCGCGACGCCTTGCCAGACCTGCGCGGCGTGCGTGGAGAGATGGTGGTGATCCGCTGCCGCGAAGTCACGCTGTCGCGTCCCGTGCGGCTGCTGCATCCGCGCATTCCGCTTTACCTGGTGCCGCGCGGGGACGGGGTCTTCATGCTGGGCGCGACGATGCTGGAAAGCGACCGGCGCGGCCCGCCGACCGTGCGCGCGGTCCTGGAACTGCTGGGCGCGGCCTTTGCGCTGCATCCCGCCCTGGCCGAGGCCGAGGTTCTGGAACTGGGCGCGGATGCCCGCCCCGCCTTTCCCGACAACCTGCCCCGCATTCGCCGGATCGGCGGCACGCTTCATGCGAACGGGCTTTACCGCCACGGCTTCCTGCTGGCCCCCGCCGTCGCCCGCATGGTCGCCGATCACCTTCAACACGGAACCAGACCGGAGTTCATGGATGCAGATCATTCTTAACGGCAGTCCCTGCCACACCAATGCCGCCACCCTGGCCGATGCCCTGGCCCAGGCAGGCGTCACGGGCCACATCGCCACCGCCCTGAACGGCAGCTTCGTCCCTGCCGCGCTGCGCGACCAGACCCCGATCCGCGACGGCGACCGGATCGAGGCCCAGGCACCCATGCAGGGGGGCTGAGATGCCGGTCCTTTACGGCACCCATGTCGAAAGCGCCCTGATGCTGGGCACCGCCGGCTATCCCTCTCCCCGGATCCTGGCGGATGCCTTTGCCCGGTCGGGCGCGGGCATCGCCACCGTGTCCCTGAGGCGGGAAACCGGCGGCGGCCAGGATTTCTGGACCCTGGTCCAGTCCCTGGGCGCGCGCCTGCTGCCCAACACCGCCGGATGCCACAGCGCGCGGGAAGCCGTCACCACCGCCCATATGGCGCGCGAGGTCTTCGCCACCGACTGGATCAAGCTGGAGGTGATCGGCCACGCCGACACGCTGCAACCCGATGTCTTCGAACTGGTCCAGGCGGCGCGCATCCTGGCGGCCGAGGGGTTCAAGGTCTTTCCCTATTGCACCGAGGATCTGACCGCCTGCGAACGCCTGCTGGACGCGGGCTGCCAGGTGCTGATGCCCTGGGGCGCGCCCATCGGGTCGGGGCTGGGGCTGAACAACCCCCATGGCCTGCGGGCGTTGCGGGCGGCCTTTCCCGATGTGCCGCTGGTCATCGACGCGGGGATCGGCCTGCCCAGCCATGCCGCCGCCGCGATGGAAATGGGCTATGACGCGGTCCTGCTGAACAGCGCCGTGGCCCGCGCGGGCGATCCGGTCCAGATGGCCGGGGCGATGGCGGATGCGGTCCGGGCCGGACGCGCCGCCTATCTGGCCGACCCGATGGAACGGACGGACATGGCCGTCCCCTCGACCCCGGTTCTGGGAAAGGCGTTCCTGTGATCTGGCCGCGCTTTTATCCGATCCTGGACAGCGCCGACTGGATCGCGCGCGTCCTGCCCCTGGGGGTGCGGCTTGTGCAACTGCGCATCAAGGACCGTCCCCCGGCGGACCTGCGCGGCCAGATTGCCCGGGCCCGCGACCTGTGTCGCCGCCAGGGCGCGATCCTTGTCGTCAACGACCACTGGCAACTGGCGATCGAGGAAGGCTGCGGGGCGGTGCATCTGGGCCAGGAAGACCTGGACGGAGCCGACCTGCCGGCGATCCGCAGGGCGGGCCTGTGCCTGGGCATTTCCACCCATGACGGGGCCGAACTGGACCGCGCCCTGGCCTGCGACCCCGATTATGTGGCGCTTGGCCCGGTCTGGCCCACGATCCTGAAGGCGATGCCCTGGGCGCCGCAGGGCACCGACAGGCTGGCCGAATGGAAGGCGCAGATAGGGGATATCCCGCTTTGCGCCATCGGCGGTCTGACCCCGGAACGCGCCCGGCTTGCCATGGCTGCGGGTGCCGACATGGTGGCGGCCGTCACCGACATCACCCTGGCCGCCGATCCCGACCGGCGCATCCGCGAATGGCTGGAGGTCGCGCCATGAGATATGCGCGCCAGACCATCCTGCCCGGCTTTGGCGCGGCGGGCCAGGCCCGCCTTGCCGATGCGCAGCTTCTGGTCGTGGGCGCGGGGGGCCTGGGTGTTCCCGTCCTGCAATATCTGGCCGGGGCCGGGATCGGCCGGATCACCCTGGTCGATCCCGACCGGGCCGAGGTGTCGAACCTGCATCGCCAGCCCATCTTTGGCCGCCATATCGGCAGGCCCAAGGCCGAAGCCGCCGCCGTTGAACTGGCCGCGCTGAACCCCGATTGTCGCATAAGCCCCCTGGTGACGCGGCTGGATCCCGCCAACGCGCCCGATCTGGTGGCGCGCGCGGATCTGGTGCTGGATTGCGCCGATAGCTTCGCGGTCACCTATACGCTGTCCGATGCCTGCCTTGCCGCGGGGCGCCCCCTGATCGCCGGTTCCGTCCTGGGCATCCAGGGCTTTGCAGGGGGCTTCTGCGCGGGCGCGCCTTCGGTCAGGGCAGTATTCCCGGATCTTCCGGCGCAGGCGGGCAATTGCGCGACAACGGGCGTGATGGGGCCGATGGCAGGCCTGATCGGCGCCATCCAGGCGCAGATGGCGCTGACCGTCCTGCTGGGAATGACGCCGTCGTCCCTGGGCCAGATGATCCGCTTCGACGGATTGCGCCCGGCCAGCTTCCGCTTCGACGGCGCCCCCGAACCCCAAACGGGCCATCGCTTCATCGCCCCCGGCCAGATGCGGCCGGACGACATCGCGGTGGACCTGCGCGGCATGGACGAGGCCCCCTTGCCCTTCGTGCCCCATGCCCTGCGCGGCCCCGACCTGCCGCGCCCCCAGGACGGGCGGCGGGTTGTCCTTGCCTGCCGTTCGGGCCTGCGAGCCTGGGCGGCCGCCGAACGCCTGCGCCGCGACTGGCCGGGCGAGATCGCCCTGATCGCCACCGGAGACTGACACGAGACTGCTGCCCGCACCAACGGCATCTTCAGGTCCACGAGGGGCTGCCCCTGACGCGCATCGCAGGGCGCAGGCCCTGGCATCATCGCGACCAGCGGGCAGGGTGGCATGGGCGGCGAGCCGTCACGTCGACGGGAAGTCGCACCCCGCCGCGCCGTCAGGAAGGGTTCCAGCGGCGCTTCAGCGCGATCAGGTGCAGCGCCGCCGCCGCCGCGCCGCCGCCCTTGTTCTGGCCCTGAGGATCGGCGCGGACCTCGGCCTGGTGGATGTTTTCCACCGTCAGGATGCCGTTGCCGATGCAATGGCCCTGCAGGCCCAGCAGGGTCAGCCCGCGGGAACTGTCGTTGCAGACCGTGTCGTAATGCGTCGTCTCGCCCCGAACCACGCAGCCAAGCGCCACATAGCCGTCGTAAAGACCGCCGCCGGCGGCAAGCGCGATGGCGGTGGGGATTTCCAAGGCGCCCGGCACCTCGACCAGTTCGACGCTGGCGCCTGCCTGTGCCGCCACGGCCTGCGCCCCGGCGACCAGTCCCTCGGCGATCTGGCGGTAATAGGGCGCGACCACGATCAGCAGGCGGGCGCCTTCGATGCGGGGCAGCGGCAGTTGGTGATGTTCGATGCTGGCAGCCATGGCGTCATTCCCTGATCGGACGGGTCGAGTGGATGGACAGGCCATAGGCGTCGAGACCGATCACCCGGACCGGCGCCGAATTCGTCAGCAGCACCAGTTCCGACAAGCCCAGCGCGGACAGGATCTGCGCCCCCAGCCCGTAATGGCGGATGACATGGGACGACACCTCGTCCTGGCGCGGCAGGCGCGGCTCGATGTCGCGGAACAGCACCACGACGCCCCTGCCTTCTTCCGCGATCATCCGCATCGCCTGGCCCAGCGTGCCCGCGTTCTTGCGCCCGATGCCCAGGACGTCGTGCAGCGGATCCAGCACATGCATCCGCACCATGACCGGGCCGGGCGCCGTCAGGTCGCCCTTGGTCAGCACGATATGTTCCGCGCCCGAGGTGTCGTCGGCAAAGACCCGCATCATCCAGTCGCCGCCGTGTTCGGAATGCACGGCCATCTGCCCGCGTTCGGCGATCAGGTTGTCGTGGCGGCGGCGATAGGCGATCAGCTGGCTGATGGTGCCGATCTTCAGCCCGTGTTTCTGGGCAAAGGCCACCAGGTCGGGCAGCCGGGCCATGGTACCGTCGTCGTTCATGATCTCGCAGATCACGCCCGAAGGGTTCAGCCCCGCCAGCCGCGCGACATCGACCGCGGCCTCGGTATGGCCGGCGCGGACCAGAACGCCGCCCTCGCGGGCGCGCAGCGGAAAGATGTGGCCGGGAGTGGCGATGTCGGCCGGTCCCTTGGTGGGGTCGATGGCGACCGCGACGGTCAGCGCCCGGTCCTGTGCGGAAATCCCGGTGGTCACGCCTTCGCGCGCCTCGATCGACATGGTGAAGGCGGTCTCGTGGCGGCTGGAGTTCTTGGCGCTCAGCAGGGGCAGGCCCAGCGCGTCGATGCGTGCCCCGGTCATCGACAGGCAGATCAGGCCCCGGCCGTGGGTGGCCATGAAGTTGATGACCTCGGGCGTGGCCATCTGCGCGGGGATGACCAGATCGCCTTCGTTTTCCCGATCCTCGTGATCGACCAGGATGAACATGCGGCCGTTGCGGGCCTCGTTGATGATCTCCTCGATGGGAGAGATCGCGTCGGACCAGTTGCGTTCGACCGGGCCGGGCTTGTCATCGGGCATCCGCTGCTCCTGCACCAAAAGGCGGCCGCGGCACATCCCCGGCCTGCCGTGATCATTTCACGCCCAAGGCCCGGAATGGCCGGTCATGGGCGCCCTGTCCCGCACCTGATGCGACATCCTCGACGGAGACATCCTCGGATTTGCACCGCGCGCAGGCGCGATACAAGCCCCGGCAGGCATTCCGATTGCCGCAGGCCGCGCGCGACATGCCCCGCCCGGCTGCCCGGCCTTGCGGTCTTGCGCCTTGCGCATCGGCGCCGCGCCCGGCACCATCCCGCCGCCACGCATGGCGCCGACAATCAGCACCGCCCCGGAAAGGACAGGATCATGACCACCAGCACTTCTTTCAGGACCGGGGCCGCGCATCTGGTCGATGGCCTTGTGGCGCAGGGGGTGGACCGGGTCTGGTGCGTGCCGGGCGAAAGTTATCTGGCGGTGCTTGACGCATTGGCGGACGTGTCGGACCGGGTGCAGACGGTGACCTGCCGCCACGAAGGCGCCGCCGCCATGATGGCCGAGGCCGACGGCAAGATGACCGGACGGCCGGGCATCTGCATGGTCACGCGCGGCCCCGGCGCCACCAATGCCAGCGCCGGGCTGCATGTGGCCTTCCAGGATTCGACGCCGATGATCCTGTTCATCGGCCAGATCGCCCGCGACGCGGCCGAGCGCGAGGCATTCCAGGAAATCGACTATCGCCGGATGTTCGGACAGGTGGCGAAATGGGTGGCCCAGATCGACGATCCGGCGCGCGTTCCCGAATTCCTGTCCCGCGCCTTTTCGGTCGCCATGGCCGGGCGGCCCGGCCCGGTGGTGCTGGCCCTGCCCGAGGACATGCTGGTCGAAGAAGCCGCCGCCGCCCTGCCCCGCCGGGTCGAACCGGTCGGCACTGGCCCGGCTGCGGGCGCCATGCAGGATTTCGCCCGGCGGCTTGCGGCTGCGGAACGCCCCGTCCTGATCCTCGGCGGCAGCCGCTGGGACAGGGGCGCGAAAACGGCGGTCGAACGCTTCGCCGGCCGCACCCATCTTCCCGTCGCCGCCGTCTTCCGTCGCCAGGACCGCTTCGACAATGAGCATCCCTGCTATGTGGGCGAACTGGGCCTTGGGGCCAATCCCGCCTTGCGGGCGATGATCGGCGATGCCGATCTGGTGATCCTGCTGGGCACCCGGATGGGCGACATCGCCTCGGACGACTATGAGACCCTGGAGATCCCCTGTCCCCGGCAGTCGCTGATCCACATCCATGCCGATCCGCAGGAACTGGGCCGCCTTTACCAGCCCGACCTGGCGATCAATGCCACGCCGGGGGATTTCGCCGCCCTGCTGGACGATGTCGCTGTTCCCGCCGTTCCCGCCTGGGCCGAACGCACCCGCGCCGCCCGCGCGTCCTATGAGGATTGGCAAAAACCCCGCCCGTGCCCAGGTCATGTGAACATGTCCGAGATCATCCTGTGGCTGCGCGATCATCTGCCCCAAGACGCCATCCTAACCAACGGCGCGGGCAATTTCGCGGCCTGGCTGCACCGCTTCCACCGCCACCGGGAACTGGGCACCCAGCTTGCGCCGACCTCGGGGTCGATGGGCTATGGCGTGCCTGCCGCGGTGGCCGCGTCAATGCGCCATCCCGGCAGGCGGGTCGTCTGCATCGCAGGGGACGGCGACTTCATGATGACCATCCAGGAAATGGCGACGGCGGCGCAATATGGCGCGACACCGATCTTCGTGGTCGTTGACAACGGAATGCTGGGAACGATCCGAATGCACCAGGAAACCCGCTATCCGGCGCGCGTTTCGGCCACCGACCTGGTCAACCCGGATTTCTGCCTGATCGGCACGGCCTGCGGCGCGCATGTCGAATTCGTGGACCGAACCACGGATTTCGCGGCCGCCTTCCAGCGCGCCGAGGCAAGCGGCCGGATGGCGCTGATCCACGTGAAGGTCGATCCAGAGGCCCTGACGGCGAACCGTTCGCTTTCGCAGATCCGGAAGGCTGCCGAACTGGCAGGGCAATGAAGTCACGGCCGATGGCAGGGGAATGACCGCACGACGGGTCTCGCCTGCCGATGGCAGGGATGCCAGCCCCATGGCCGCGCGAGAGGAACGATCCTATCCACGCCCGACTGTTCGCGGCAGGCTTTCCCTCACCCTCTGAATGCGTCGGCGCCCATCTGCTGGATGCCGAAACCTCCCTCATCTGGCAAGCGGGACCAGAACCCCTGGTCCCGCTCGCGGAACGCCGCAGCCTGGCCTGAGCAAGGCGGCTGCAAGCACGCCGCCCCCGTCGGGTCACAGCCTGCCATATCGGTCTGCCGGACGACCTTCCGGCAAGGGCGGCTGTCCGCCCGGACCATGTCCGCCTGCGCGGATCTTCGCAGCCTGCGTCAAGGATCTGCCGTGACAGGCCCTTCACCCAGGTGGCGGGGGCATGCAGGACATCAGGGGGGGATGCAGCCCGTCCCGACCACCTGCGCCTTGCCACGTGCCTGATTGGCGGATGCAGCAACAGTCCCAGATCGGCATCAGACCGTTGAAAGGCTTCGACGGCAACAAGGGCCGATGCTCCGGTCAAAGCGATGCTGCACATGCCCGCAAGTTCCGTGTCGGCAACCTTCCCCTGCGGCCGCAACGCCGTCGGGCAGGCCGTCACCAACCGCCACGGACCGACCGGTGCCCGATGATGGCTTCGGAACCCTAGGCCACGCACATGATTTCCATGCTGCCACCCACCCTTGATGCTGGGCGATCCAAGCCGGAACTGGCTGACCTGCGCCATGGCTCCGCAGCCGGTCATCGTGGAATGAGCCCAATCACCCTGACCTGCCGAAAGCTGCCTTCCAGAAGGCAGACATGGGCCGCACAGGCGCCGCCGCCTGACTGCGGCACGCCGGGGCCGAAAATGCAGGTCCGGCCTGTTGCAACCATCCCACCGGCATGACGGCACCCAAGGCCCGGGGCCTGCCTTGAACTGTCCGATCAACTGGCCTGGGCCATCGGCGGCGTGAAGTGGGCCGCAAGCCGCGCGGCCAAAGCTTGCGGATCCCGAAGGTCTTCGGCCGTTACGACCGGACCTTCATAGGGGGAAACCATGCCGGACCCGACCATCTCCTCGATCCGGTCCAAGGCCGCCTCGATGTCGTCCATGGGCGCCGAGAACAGGTCAAAGATCGAATACCGCCACCATTGCAGCGCAAGCAGCCGTTCCACCGCATGGTCGGAGAATCGCGACCGCACGACCCGTCCGGGCGTTCCGACGACAATGGAATAGGGCGGAACATCGCGCAGCACGATCGCGCGCGCGCCGATGATCGACCCGGTGCCGATCCTGACGCCCGACTTGATGAAGGCCCCCTGTCCGATCCAGACATCGTCGCCGATTTCGGTGATCGGACAGCTGTCCCTGAACGGGCGCAGGCCGCGGCGGATTTCATCCTTCCGATCCCGGGCGACAAGCTCTCTCCAACCGTTGACCTGTGGGAAATAGGCGGTGCGAGAGGTCGTCAGCCAGTCGGTGGGATGTTCGTGCATCCCGATGACCGCCCCTGCCGCCAATGAACAGTATCGCCCGAAGCGGACATTGTTCACCGTGCCGCCGCTGAGGTTGCAGAACGCGCCGATATCCAGGAACGCCCCTGGCGTGACCGTGCAGATGATCGAGGTCGGCCCCTCAATCCGCGACCCGGCGGCCAGCCTGCCCGTCTGGACAAGGCCCGGCAGGCGCAGCCCCGTGCGGTCAAGCGCCGGAAGGTCGGCATGTTTCAACGTGAACTGTCCGTCGCTCATTTCTGATCCATCCTGTTTTCCCCGGCAGTCTTGCGCGAAAGGATTAATAATTCACTCATCCCGCATCGCCTTGCGCAGATGCCTCAAGATCGGCTCCAGCAGATAGTCGCCGGCGCGGCGTTCCCCGGTCTGGATCGCCAGTTCCACCGGCATCCCCGCCGTCAGGGCCACCTCCGGGTGCATCTCCAGTTCGGTCGCGTTCAGCCTTGCGCGGACTTCGAAGTAACGGCTGCCATCGCGCGGCTCCTCCAGCAGGTCGGCGGAGACATAGGTCACTTCGCCGTCGATGGTCGGGGCCGTGGCGCGACGATAGGCGGTCAGCCTGACCCGTGCCTTGCGGCCCACATGAACCGTGTCGATGGCCTCGGGCGGAAGGCGAGCCTGGATCACCAAGGCATCGGCATCGGGCAGGATCTCCATCACGACGGCGCCCGAACCGATCACGGCACCGGGCGTCACGACGGGAATATCGACAACAAGGCCGTCCTGCGGCGCGCGCAGCGTGCGCCGGTCAAGGACATCCTCGGCCGCGCTGATCTGCGCCTCGAGCGCGGGAAGGCTGCGCCGGGCCTGGGCCAGCAACTCGTTCGCCTCGGCCACGCGCTGCCGGCGAAGGGTGACGATATCGGCGGCGATGCGCGCGCCATCCTGTTCGTTCGCCCGGGCCAGGGCGGCATATTCGTCACGCTCGCCTTCCAGCACAGACAGGTTGCGGCTGATTTCACGCACCTTCTGCCGGGTCGCCGCCCCACGTTCGACCAGGGCTTCGGTATTGTCCAGTTCCTGCGTCCAGCTTTCGATCTGGCGCTGCGAGGCGCGGGCCTGGGCATGATTGGCTACGGCCTGCGCGGCAAGGTGATCCGCCTGACGCATCATCGATGCGATCTGACCCTGATGCAGGGCAAGGCGCGCCTCATAGAGTTCGGCCTGTGCCTCGGTCAGCACGGGATCGTCCTGCGGGGCCTGCGCCATGTCCAGCGGAAGCCCCCGCGCCTCGGCCCCAAGTCGCCATATGTCAAGGACCAGTGCGCGGCGTTCGGCCTGCATCTGCGCCAGACGCGCCCGGTCCTGGGTGATGTCCAGTTGTGCGACCGGCTGGCCCGCCCGAACACGGTCCCCCGGCGCCACCAGAAGATCGGACAGGATCCCGCCCTCCAGATTCTCGACCGTCTTGCGCTTGCTTTCCGCAAGGACGACGCCCTGCGTCACCACCGCGCCGTCCAGCCGGGCATAGATCCCCCATCCACCCAGGGTGCAGGTCATGAACAGGATCATCGCGACGGCGGTCAGGAAGACAGGCCGATAGGCAGGCAAGGCTTCGTCGGCAATCGTCATGCTCATGACAGGTACGCCTTTTCTGCAATCGCGGCCTTGCGCCGCCGAGGCCCAAGCGCCGACAGAACCTCGGCCTTGTCGCCGTATTGGGCGGGCGCCCCGTCGCGCAGCAAAAGCAGGCGGTCGGCCTTGTTCAGGATCGACATGCGCTGAGCCACGATCAGAACCGCCGCGCCGGAAGCACGGGCGGTTTCCACCGCCTCGATCAGCGCTGCCTCGCCATCGGCGTCCAGCGAGGAATTGGGTTCGTCCAGGACCAGAAGCTTCGGCATCCCGAAGACCGCGCGCGCCAGGGCGATCCGCTGCCGCTGCCCGCCGGACAGGCGCGCGCCGCCATCGACCAAGGGGGTTTCATAACCCTTGGGCAGACGGCCGATCATGTCGTGAACCCCCGCCTGACGCGCGGCGGCGACGACATCGTCAATGGGAGCGTCGCGGAAGCGGGCGATGTTTTCCCGAACCGTCCCGTCCAGAAGCAGCGGTTCCTGTGGAAGATAGCCGACAGCCTCGCCGAAGCTGGCCCTTTCATGCTGGAAGGTGGATTGTCCATCCAGGAAAATCCCGCCCGTCGTCGGCGCCCAAAGCCCCACCACCAACCGTGCCAGGGTCGATTTCCCGGCGCCTGAAGGGCCGATCACGCCCACCATCTCGCCGGGGGCGATCGAAAAGCTGACATTGCGCAGAAGCGGCGCCTCCTGGCCCGGCGGCACATAACTGAGCCGGTCCACCACGATCATGGCCTGCCCGACGGGCACCCTGGCGGCCGACCGGATGCGCGCCCCGTCATGCAGAAGATCCCGCAGCCGCCGCGCGATGGCGAAGGCGTTGACCCATTGACGCCACCCGTCGATCAGATGCTCGAAAGGTGCCAGCATCCGCGAGGTGATCACCGCTGCCGCAAGGATGGTGCCGGGGCTCGCCTCTTGCCGGATGACCAGGGCAGCACCCAGGCAGATCACCGCGATCTGAAGCCCGACCCGCGAGGCACGCGCGAAGGATGCCAGGAACTTGGCCGTGGTCCCCCCTGCCTCGATGCTGTCAAGGGACATGGCTTGGCCGCGCCGCCATCGCCGCGACAGTTCCGGCAGCATGCCCATGGCCGCGATCACTTCGGAATTGCGGATGGCATTGGCGGTATCGGCCTGCAGCAGGACGTTCTTGCGAATGGCATCGGCGGCCGGGCGCCGTGCCAGAACTTCGGTCGTCACGGCGATCATCGTCAGCAGGGCCGCGCCGCACAGCCCGGCCACCCCATAATATGGATGCAGCAGGGTCAGCACGACCAGCAGGATGGGCGTGAAGGCCATGTCCATCGGCAGGGTGATCGCGCCCCCGGCGACAAAGCTGCGAAACCCGTTCAGGTCGCGCATCGCCGTGGCCGCAGAAGCCGCGCCGGATCGCAGCGCGGTTTCGACGGCGGCTTCGAAGACCGGCCCGCCAAGCGCCATCGAAAGGCGCGCCGCAATGACCAGAAGCAGCCGCGAACGCAGGAAGTCCAGTGCGGCCTGGAACACGAAAATCAGGCCCACGATCAGGGTCAGGGCGGCCAGTGTGTCGAAGTTTCCCGACGAAATCACCCGGTCGAAGATCTGCGCCTGGTACAGGGGCAACGACAGGTAAAGAAGGTTGACGAAGAAGCCGATGAAGGCTGCCGCCGCCACCCCCTTTGCCAGGTCGGCCAAGGCGGCGCGCCAAGGCGTATGATCGACCGCGGCGTCAGCCATGGCGAAGCGCCAGGGCAGGCGCCGATTTCCGGGCCAGAAGCTTGTCGAACAGGTCGGAATGCAGGCGGGCGGATTCCGCTGCCGTGGTGGGCGGCCGGATGCCGGCGTTCAGGTGGTCCCAAAGGGCGGGATCCATCGCGCGCGTCATCGCCTCGGCCAGGCTTTCGGGGTTCGAGACCCGGAAATGCAGCCCGTCGATGCCATCGCGCACCTTTTCCGCCATTCCGCCAATGTCGGATGCGATGATCGGGCGGCGGTGGTGGAAGGCTTCCTGGATGACAACAGGGGCGTTTTCCCACCAGGTCGAGGGGACGATGGTCCAGTCCACCTCGCGCATCAGATGGGGCAGGTCGGCGCTTTTGTAGGATCCCATGAAGCGCAGCCTTCGGCCCGACAGGCGGAACAGTTCCTTGACCTGGGCCTGGAAATCCTCTGGCTGGTGTTCCAGGTTGCCGCCGAAGACATAAAGGATCCCGTCGCCCCAGGTCTTTTCCGGAATGCGCGTCACGGCCTCGACCAGGACCTTGATGCCCTTGAAGGGGTTCAACTGGCCGAAATAGGCAAAGCGGTTGCGACGTCCACCCCCGGGCAAAGGGCGGATCGGCGCGACAGGACCGCCGTCGAGGCCGTTTTCGATCATCACCAGCTTCTCGCGCGGCAGGCCCCAGTCCTGGAACCGCCTCAGCAGAAATCGCGAGGGCGAGACGAAGGCATCCACCTGGTCGAAGAAGGACTTTATGAACAATTCGCGCCGCAGCATGTTCGCGGCGCCGATATCGGGAAAGCACATCCCGCAATCGGATGCCGAGGCCTTCATGCACAGCGCGCCGGACCTGGCCTTGATCATCTGGCCGTGATGGGCGCAGATTGGCAGGTATTCGTGAAGGGTATAGACGATCGGCACATCGCCCAAGGCGCGCCTTGCCGCGCGGATCGCCTGGATGCCGAAGCCCATGACGTGATGGAAGTTCACGACATCGGGCCGCAGGTCGGCAAGGAAGCGTTCGAAATGCCCCACAAGGGCATCGGTGTCGTTCAGCCCCAGGTGAAACCAGTCATAGTCGTTGGTCCAGAACAGGGTTTCATCCGGTGCCTGGCCCAGCGACATCAGCGGGGTTGCGGCATGGCGCGCAACCGGGGGCCCGACACCCGCCATGTAATGCGCGGTCCAGCCCTGCTGCTGCTTCAAGCCCTGGAACAGGTTGCATGAGGCGACCTGTGCCCCGCCGATGGAAAAGGCGGGATGGGCATGGCTGAGGACAAGGGCTTTCATGAGAATCGGCCTGTGCTGAATAGACCCGCAGTCTTACCGATCAATGCTGAATCAATCCTTTCCAGCAGCGCCGCCATGGCATCGGCGGCGCGCGGCACATCCTCGAGCATCCAGAAATCCACGCTGCGCGACGACCAGGTTCCGAAACCCTGTTCATTCAGGCGGCGGGCCAGATCCCTGTGCGCCAATCCGTTGGAATAAAGGCGGCCCGCAAATCCCCCCGCCTGGGCCATCGCCTGACGGTCGATCAGGGCAAGCTGTGCCGCGCCGGCGGCCATGGAACGCGGCGCCCCGCCGGTCAGCCATCCACGCGGATAGCCCAGCATCGGGGCGCTGTCCCCGACAACCCCATCGCCGCCATAGAAAACCGACCCGTCTTCATAGACCAGCGTGGGAGAGATCAGGCCCGGCTTGCCAAGGCCATCAAGCTCCGCCTCCAGCAGGTCCAGCCATCCAGGGGCCATGGGAAGGGCAGAGGGCTGCCAGATCAGCACCCGTGCCCCCTTGGCCAAGGCAAGCCCCGCCTCGATCCGGGCGCAGAGGTCAGCCTGATCGACAACCAGCAGCCGCCCCCGGATGCCATAGAAGGGGAACAGGTCCCGCAGCCGCCTTGCAGCCTCGGCCGCCGCGGCCCGCGTCATGACGATCGCCAGATCAAGCCGTTCCGCCTCGGGCGTGCCGGACAGCAGCGCCATCATGGGCTGAAGATGGTCCAGCCGGTCGAGGGGGACCACGGCGGTCATGTCCCCGGCGGTTCCGGAAAGCGGAACGGGCCGCTGCGTCCCGCGGGTTTTCCGTGCTGGGGCGGGCAGTTGCGCCAGGAACGGCGCCACCATCTCCTCGACGATCCGGTCCAGGGAGGGATCGTGCAACGGCAGGTCGGAGAGGATCTGGGGCAGCATCTCGCGGCCGTCGACAGCGGTGATCTGCAAGGGGTGGAACAGGCAGCTTTTATCGGCAAGCACCAGTTCCAGATAGAATTCCTCATCCCCTCGGCGGGGGGTGCCTTCGGCGAAGGCCACAAAGCCATGCAAGGTATCGGCCGGATCCAGCAGCCGGGCAAAGCGCGGATCGCCCCCAAACCCCTGGTTCAGGTCCCCGCGCGGCAGGGGGGTCCAGCAATCCTGCAGGGGCGCGTAAAGCCCGGCCGTGCTCTTGACGATCACGCGCTCTACCTGCCGCAGCGGATCGAGCAGCCATCCCGTCGCCAGAAGCCCGCCCGAGGGCGCCTGGAACACCGAATCGAAGGCGGCGGCGATGGGCAGGGTGGTCAGGGAAAGCGTATCCATCCCCTGATACCGGGGGCGGCAGATGCGGCGATAGATGCCGATGCCCCCTTCGTCGCCAGCCAGTCGGGGCAGCATGTGGCGAACATGGTCGATGGCCGCCTCGCCCGACAGCCGCAGGACGCTGCCCCGCACGACCTCGAGCCGCTTGAGGGTGCCGTCCTGTTCGTAGAACAGGCAATCGAGGCCCCTGAGATCGGTTTCCCAGTCCAGGCTGAACAGGCAGAAGCCCATGCCGGGCGGCGGGATGTCGTCACGCGCGAACAATGCCACATCGGCGTCGCACTGGGTCAGCGTGCCGTCCAGCCGCATCAGGCGGTGACGGCCCGCGCCAAGCGACATCGCCCAGCCTTGCGCGAAAAGCCCCTTGGTGCCGGGGCAGGCAAGGATTTCGACAAAGCCGCCCGCCTCGGCCGCAAGCGACAGGAAGCGGGCTGCGAAGTCGCCGTCGCCGGATGGGGCATCGTCGGCCAGGGTGGCGGCAAGGAAATCAAGGACCTCGCGGCTGTTCAGGCCATGTCGCCTGACGAATTCGGCCAATGGCGCAGGGGCGACGTCCAGGGCGCGCGGGGCGGCGATCTCGCGTTCCTCACCATTGGGCGCGCGCAACCAGTAGGTGCCGACCAATGGCGCCCGGACCAGGGCCAGGCCGGCGCGGCCGTTCTGGACGGGCCAGCAGACCGCCTGCCATGGCGCATCGCCGCATGAGCCCTGCGATGGCAAGGCATCGGCCAGGCCGGAAATCGCCAGCAGCGTCCGCCCACCGGGCAGGATGATCGCCAGATCCGGCACCAGGGCCGCAGGGGCTTCCGCGGCAAGTCCGAAGAATGCGCCGTCGGCGGGACTCATGCGCTGATCCTTCCCGTCAGGGTTCGATAAAGGTCCAGATGACTGTGGACAAAGCTGCGATAGGCGTCCTGTCCCTGCCGGGCGCGTTGCGCGGCGGCCATGCGTGCCTGCCCGGCGCGATCGCCGGCGGCTGCGCGCATCGTTTCCGCCAAGGCACGGGGATCGCCGGGGGGAACATGAAGGCCGGTGACGCCGTGTTCCACCATCTCGGCCATGCCGCCGATCCCCGAGCAGATCACCGGTAGGCCTGCCGCCCTTGCCTCGAGCAGGACAAGGGGGGCGTTTTCCCACCAGATCGACGGCATGACGACCCAATCGGCACGCGCCATCAGCGCAGGCAGATCCGCGCGTGCATAGGGTCCGTGGTGATGGGCATTGGGCGTGGCCGCCAGCGCATCGGCAAAGGCGCGGCGGAACCCGTCCTCGGCATGGCCCAGCCCGCCGTGCAGGTCCAGCGTCACCCTTTCCCCTGCGAGACGTGCCGCCGCCAGCAACGGCAGGACGCCCTTGTGCGGGGCGATGTTGCCGAAGAAGGCAAGGCGGTTCGGGCGCGGGCGCGACCCGCGCGGCGGCTGCGCGACGGCCTGAACCTGATTGGGCAGAACCGTGATCCGGTCCGCCTCAAGGCCCCATTCGACAAACCGTTCGGCAAGGAAGCGCGAAGGCGCGACAAAGGCATCGACCATCGACAGAAGTGCCGTCAGATGGGCCTTGCGCAACAGATGCGCCGCCGCCGGCATCGCCGGATAGCAACCCCGGCAGCGGTCGGGCCCGGCCGTCCGGCACCGCGCCCCGTCCTGCACCGTCAGCATCAGCCCGTCATTGGGGCACAGGATCTGGTAATCATGCAGCGTCAGGACCATCCGCGCCTTTGGGGCCAGGCGGCGGATGACCGCCAGAACCTCGGCCCCGATGCGGTCCAGACCATGCAGATGCACGACATCGGGGCGGAAGCTGTCTAGAAGCCGCCCCATCGAGGCGACCCAGTCGGTGCCGTCCTGCCGCAGCATCGAGAACCGGTCATAGCGTCCGGTGCGCAGCAGGTGGTCCCCACCCTCGATGCCCAGCGATCCCGGCGCGTCGTCGGGGCGTTGCAGCGACGTCGTAGCGGCCAGGAACCTGGCGCGGACCCCGCCTGCGGCGTTCAATGCCGCGGTCAGGTCATGGGCCAGAAACTCGGTCCCGCCGCTGGTATGGGCGGGGTGGTCGTGGGCAATCTGCAAGACCTGAAGGGTCATTCGCGAACCTTTTCGATCAGGGAAAACTCGGCTTCGGACAGGGCGGCCGCGAAACCGTCCGACATGGGTGCGGGGCCAAAGCGGCGGAACGGGTGGCGCGTCTCGGACCGGGCGCAGCCTTGCAGGGCCCGGGCGATCCAGATCGCCGGATCGGGATGCGGCACGCTGTCCAGAAGCCGCGCGATTCCTTGCGGGGCAAGCGCCAGGCAGGTGGGCAAGGGCCGGCCGACCCCCTGCCCCGCCTGGGGCAGATGTTCGGCAGGCAATCCCCGGCAGGGATCGAAGCCTTCGCGCGTCGCAGAGATGGATCCATCCTGCGCCAGCAGCGCCGGGGCCAAGGCCGCACGTCTGCGAAGCCGTTGCTGCCAGAACCTGATCCAGCCCGGCATCTCAGGCAGGACATCGCCGCCCAGCAGCAGGGCGGGGGCATCCTTCGCATCCGAAAGGGCAGCGTGCATCCGTTCGGCAGGGGTGGCGGAAGCAGGCAACAGCACCAGGCGATGCGGGACGCCATAGATCGCGGCAGTCTGGGCCAAGGCCTGGCGCGCGCCGATGGCCAGCGGCCCCTCCGTCATGGTGCAGACCACCTCGACCGGGACACCCTGGCCTTCAGCCAGGATCATGGCGGCACGCGCCCGGATCATGTCCGCCGAATCACCCACCGCAGTGACGATCCTGAGCCGCGGCTTCTGCGAAGGTCCGAAATGCTGCACGGTGCAGGGCGGCATCATCCGCCGAAAGCCCGCACGGACCCGTGCCAGGGACCGCAGGGCATCGTTCCCCACCATCCAGGCATCCCGGAAGCCGTCAGGAATGCCACCGTCATAGGCCGGGACCGCCGGTTCGGCCAACAGGTGCGACTGGCCGGAACGATCGACGATGCGGATCCGGCAGGTATCGTCGCCCCCCGCATCTGGGGGCAGGTCGGCCAGCCCCACCAGGATCGCGGTTCCGTCCGCCCTGTGAAGCGTCTGAAGTTCCGCTTGCCGACCCTGCCATTCCAGAACGATCTTGCCCCCCATGCGCGAGGGGTCCGTCAGCGTCAGGGCATAAAGGATGCCCTCGGCAGTCGAGGAAAGATGCCTGATCGCGATATTCGGCTTCTCCATCCTTGCAGAAGGGGTGGGCGCAGTATCGGCGATCGTTCCGGCAAGGCCGGACAACCAGTCCCTGCAAGCCTGGCTGCGGGCGCGCATCCAGGTCGCGACAGGCAGGCGGCGCAGCAGGGCATCCCCCGCCGCCAGCCGCAGCGGCGTATCGGCCAATGCCAGGATCTGCGAACGGCCCATACCGGCGGGCAGCAGCACATGCAGCAGTTCCCCTTCGGCAAGGCAGTCGAAATCCTTCAGGCGGACCAGCCGCCCGTCCAGGAACGCGGCAGCTTCGGCCGGATGGCCCATGCCGGGAAGGCCGGGCACGGCATAGCTGACAAGCAGCCGCCCGGCGATTCGGGTTTCCGCCATCGGCACGCAGGCCGGGATGGCGCAGACATCCATCAGACGGACGATCGCATCGGCAAGGCCCGCCTGGGCTGGCGCGGCAAACAGCGACGCCCCCGTCATCATCGCCCGCAGAAGCTTGCGCAGACCGGGGGCCGAGAGTTGCGCGGTCAGGGCCGGCAACTCCCCCTCGGGCGGCTGCAGCCATCTTGGGTCCGATTCGGCCACCGCGATGCCGTCCAGCCGCACCACAAGATGGCGCGCCTGCAAGGCCTCGATCCCTTGGGGAACAAGAAGGACATGTCGCGTGCCGCCGGTCCGAAGGGCAAGCTGGGCCCCGATCAGCGGGCGCGGAATGGGCAGACCGTCCTGTTCCACCTGCATCCGGGTCCGTGCGCCCGCGGGACGATCGAAGAAGACCGCGCTGAGCATCGGGCCCATGGGGATCACCGTCGCCTCGACAGGCGAGGCAGCAAGGGGGTGCGGGCCGGGACGGAAAAGCTTTCGATCGGCGGGGATGTTCATGCCGTTTGGAACCTGGGGCAGGATGACAGGAAGGTCTCGATACGGTCCGGGCGCGCCAGGGCGCCCGGATCATCAGAATCAGACGACGGTGAAGAACCGGCCCGGATCCGAGGTCACGTCGTCAAAGGCCACGCCATGCAGCAGGACGCTGTCGCCCTGGCCAAAGTCGATCAGCGTGCCGGCATCGCCAAGATCGATGGCGAAGTCGGCCACTTCCTCGGCCGATGCCAGGCTGACGCCTTCCAGGCGCGAGGAAATCTGCAGGATGTCGCCATCGGTGAAATCCATGATGACATCCCCGCCCCCCGAAAAGATGAACAGGTCGTCCCCGGCGCCGCCATAAAGGTTGTCGTCGCCCGCGCCCCCATCCAGCGTGTCTTCGCCGCTGTCGCCTTGCAGGAAATCGTCGCCCGCGCCGCCCAGCAGCAGGTCGTCCCCTGCGGCACCATAAAGCCGGTCATCCCCGGCGCCGCCTTCCATCGTGTCGCGACCGGCGCCGCCGGACAGGGTGTCGTCGCCCGCGCCGCCCAGCAGCAGATCGTCGCCTGCATCGCCGGTCAGGGCATCGTCGCCCGAGCCGCCCGACAACGTGTCGTCGCCCGCGCCGCCGGACAGAAGGTCGTCGCCCGAACCGCCCAACATCAGATCGTCGCCCGCGCCGCCGGACAGGGTGTCGTTCCCCTCGCCGCCGTCGAGCGTATCATCGCCCGATCCGCCCAGCAGTTGATCCGCCCCCGCCTCTCCCAACAGGCGGTCGTCGCCCGAGCCGCCATTCAGAAGATCGTTGCCCGTGCCGCCATAGACGATGTCGTCGCCTGAATTGGCCATGACGGTGTCATTGCCGCCGCCCGCTGTGATGAAGTCCGAGAGCGACGTCCCGAACAGGAAATCGCTGAATGCGCCGCCTGGTATCGTGGCCATGATGAACCCTTCCTTGCTGTTGATCTTATGGCGCACAACCTATGCGAAAGCCCGTTAACGGCCGACCGCTAATTACTTAAAATTGCATCCATTTCGGGGGTCGTAGGAAGGCGGCCCCTGGATAACATGCAGCCGATGGCCCGGCATGGGCCGGTTCCGGGCAGAAGGCATCGGGTTATTTCAAACTGGAAAAGCACCCATGACGACCTATTCAGACCCCAGTCCCCCCCTTCTGACCGATGGCCCGGCGCAAGTGCCGCCGATCACCGCGAACCTGGCAGAGGCCCTGGCCGCACGGCAGGATTTCCTGGAAGCCGCCATCGCCATCTTCGCCGAAAGCCTGGCCTCGGGCCTGTGGCTGGGCGGGGCTGGCGACGATGCGATCCAGACCGGCATCGGCAACCACATCCTTGCCGGCTTTGCGGGCAATGATTCCCTTCATGGCGGCGCGGGATGGAACCTGCTCATCGGCGGTGCGGGCGACGATGTGCTGGATGTCCGCTGGGCCAGCGATCCGGCACGCGGGGGACTGTCCTATGCCGACTGGTCGGCGGCCAAGCGCGTCTCGTCGGACTGGCTGTTCGGCGGGGCAGGAAACGACGCGCTGTTCGGTTCCTTCGGATCGGACCTGATGCATAGCGGGACCGGGAACGACACGCTTGACGGTCAGGACGGGGACGACATCCTGTTCGGCGGGGCGGGCAACGACCTGCTGGAAGGGGATGCGGGGCGTGATGTCCTGTCGGGCGGGGACGGCCGCGACACGCTGGACGGCGGGCTGGGCAACGACCTGATGTCAGGCGGGGACGGAAACGACCGCCTGAACGGCGGCAACGGCAACGACACCATGGAGGGCGGCACGGGGAACGACACCATCCATGGCGGCTTTGGCGACGACAGCATCCAGGGCGGGGCCGGCAACGACTGGGTGGACACCGGCGGGGGCGACGACATCGTCGACCTGGGCGACGGGAACGACTTCGTCGCCGCCGTGGAGGATTTCGGCCGTGGCGACGATGTGTTGCTGGGTCGGGCAGGCAACGACACGCTGCACGGTGGCCGCGGCAATGACATGCTGGATGGCGGCACCGGGGACGACGTGCTGAACGGCGGGGCGGGCGACGACTTCCTGACAGGCGGCAGCGGGGCGGATGTGTTCCAGTTCCGCAGCAGCCACGGAACCGACATCATCGCCGATTTCGGCCTGGACGACCGCCTTGTCCTGACCAGCAGCATCAATGGCCAGACAATCGACCTTGCATCCCTTGCGGACCGGATGCTGGATCTTGGCGATGCGACCCTGCTGGATCTTGGGAACGGAAATGGCGCCATCTTCCTGAACCAGGATCCCGACACGCTGGCCCAGCTTTTGCAGACGAGAGTCGATTTCTGGTAGCCGCGCCCCGATCCTCGCCTGCCGAAACAGGGCCGGATGCGCTCGTCGAAGGCGCATCCGGCCATGAACCGCTTAGAGGCCTGCCAGGATGTCGATCGTTCCCGTGGGGTTCACGCTGCCGGCCAGCCTTGTGGGCCTGCAGGGAAACAAGGTGGCGACCGCAAGGACCGGCAGGATCGCCCGCAAAAGGGCAGTTCTTGAAAGGCTCTGCCAAAATCCCGTGATTTCAACTTCATCCATCATCACGGGGCTTGACCTGCAGCAGGACTGAGGCAAGATTTTCCTGTGCGATGGACGTTTGGTGGTCTGGATACCAGGGGATATCGTGATGGATACCTATCTTTCCGCAGCGCGGGATCTGGTGGTCGAGGGGATGCGCGAAAGCCGGGTCGCGCTTTCTGCGGATCTCGAATACCACCTCGCCTCGACCCTGGCACGCTACATGCATCGACCCCTTGCGCCCGACCGGCTGACGGTCAGGCTGATGGACGCCGCCAGCCGCCGCGCCCGACAGGGTGAATCGCGCCAGATCGGCGACGAATGCCTGATTTCCTGTGCCTTCTTTTCGGCCCGGCTGGTGCGGCAAGGGGGAACCATCGTCCACTATGCCGGCCTGGGGCAAGCCGCCTATGCGGTGGCCGGGATGCCGGACATCGCCAGCGGCTTTCCCGACATGCTGGATGTCCTGCAAGCAAGCCGCCCGCAGGTCGAGGAACGGCGCCTCTCCCGGGCCGATGGCACCGGCGCCGCGCCGGAAGCCGACGGGGACGACCGCAAGATCCTGATCATCTCGTCAAGGTTCAGGCACTGACATCCCAGCCCCCCGACCAACCGCCGATCCTTCCTGCAAGGACGGTCCTGCCATCACAGGGCAGAAGAACTTCCCGTGACGCGGTTCCGACCGGCGTTCTTGCTGCGGTAAAGCATCAGGTCGGCGTCCCGGAGCCAGCGTTCGGACAAGGCACCCCGCGCCGGACGACCGGCCGCGACGCCCAGGCTGATCGTCACCGATCCCGCGACACGCGATCCTGCATGGGGGATCGCCAGGGCTTCAACGCCGGCGCGAATTGATTCCGCCACGGCCATGCCCCCGGCCAGATCCGGGCCGTTCAGGATGCAGGCGAATTCCTCGCCGCCATAGCGGGCGGCAAGATCGCGTCCGCGGCGCATGTGCCGGTCAAGCACATCGGCGACGCGCTGAAGGCAACGGTCGCCCTCGGGATGGCCGTAAAGATCGTTGAACTGCTTGAAATGGTCGATATCCAGCAGGATCAGCGCCAGATTGCCGCCATCCCGGCCCGTCTGGCGCAATTCCTGTTGCAGACGCTGTTCCAGCAGGCGACGGTTGCCGAGACCCGTCAGATGGTCCTGCATCGCCAATCCGGCAAGCTGGTCGCGCATCCGCTTCATCTGGACATGGTTACCCACGCGCTGCCGCAGGGCGCCCGGCTGAAAGGGCTTGGTCACATAGTCGATGGCCCCGGCGGACAGGCCCAGCAACTCGGCCTCGGGGGTCTGGAGACTGGTGGTGAAGATGACCGGAACATCCGAAAGGGCCGGATCCTGCTTGAGCAGCCTGCACAGATCATAGCCGTTCAGACCCGGCATCATGACATCCAGCAGGATCAGGTCCGGTCCGGCGGCCTGGGCCACCTCCAGCGCCTGGTGGCCTGACAGGGCGAAGCTGATCTCGTATCCGTCCTCAAGCGCGGCGCTTGCGATCTCGATGTTGAGGATCTCGTCATCGACGATCAGGACAACGGGCTTGGTGGTCATACGGCGATCCCCTGCGCGGGGCCGGCGAATTCGGCGTCGATCAGGGCCGAGGCTGCGGCATAGTCCAGCCTTTGCAGGGCCATGTGCAGCGGATGGGCCTGCCGGGCCGCGTCATCCAGCCGCAACAGATCGGCCAGCCGTCCAAAGCCCTGGCGGGCGGACAGGCTGCGGCGCCGGATCTGATCGCGCAGGGTGTCCAGGGCTTCGGCCAGCATGATCGGATCGGCAGCGGGTTGGACGGAGGCAGGGCGGATCGGGATCGCAGCAGGGCCCGCCGGCCGCAACTGCGCCGCAGCGGCAATCGCATCGGCCAAGGGCGGTCCCAACAGGGCCAGCAGGGCCGCGACATCCCCTTGTCCACCGGGTGACAGGGCCTGTTCCAACCGTCCCGCCGCAGCAGCGACCAAGGGCAGTTCCAGCGAGGCGGCCACGCCCCTGAGGGTATGGGCCAGCCGATGCGCATCCTCGGCCCTGCCCCCGTCCAGCAAGGCGGACAGGTCGTCGCAGGCACGGGCATGGCTGTCGGCGAAGGACAGGATCAGCCGCAGCAAAAGGTCGCGGTTTTCGTTGACCCGCGCCAGGGCTGCGGGAATGTCGAAGGGCGGCAAGTCATCGGGCAGGCTGGGCATGGCGGGAACCGCCTGGCGGCCCAGGACCAGCCAGCGTTCCAGCGTGGCGATCAGATGCGCGGGATCGACGGGCTTCGTCAGGTGATCATCCATCCCGGCGGCCAGGCAGCCCTGCCGTTCCTCGGCAAAGGCATGGGCGGTCATGGCGATGATGGGAAGCTGTGCCGACGACCAGGTCTTGCGGATCTGCCGGGTGGCGGCCATGCCGTCCATTTCTGGCATCTGGATGTCCATCAGGACGGCGGAATAGGCCCCGCCCGCCTGATCCACCATGCGGCAGGCGATGCTGCCGTCGGCGGCGCAATCGACCACCAGCCCGGCATCGGACAGGATCTGGGCGGCGATTTCGCGGTTGATCTCGTTATCCTCGACCAGCAGGACACGCAGCCCTCGCAGGGCAGGCGGCAGGCCGGGTCCGTGTGCGGGGGCGTTCCGGATGGGCTGATCGGCGCGCATCAGGGACAACTGGTTCAGCGCCTGCAGCAGGCTTGCTGCATCGATCGGCTTGGCAAGGAACAGATCCACGCCCCTGCCGCTGGCATCCTGCCGCACCTCGTCGATGTCGTAGGAGGTCATCATCAGCACGAAGGGGGCAAAATCCGTGCCCATCACCGCTCGCATGGCATGAAGGGTCTGAAGCCCGTCCATGCCGGGCATCTTCCAGTCCATGATCACAAGATCATGGCGCCGGCCGGCCTGAAGTTCGCGCCTGGCCATCGCCAAGGCGACGCTGCCGCCATCGGCAATGTCGATGGTCATGCCCCATTGCAGGAAGATTTCCTGGATGATCCGGCAGGTGATGGGATTGTCGTCCACCAGCAGGACATGCAGCCGCCTTATCGATTCCGAAGGCAGGGCATCGGGCAGCACCTGCTGTTCGGGGATCCGCAAGGGCGTCATGACCGTGAAGGTGCTGCCGCGGCCCGGTTCGCTTTCCGCCCGGATCCAGCCGCCCATCTGTTCGACGATCTGGCGGCAGATCGCCAGGCCCAGGCCGGTACCGCCGAAGCGGCGCGTGGTCGAGCTGTCGGCCTGCATGAAGGGCGTGAACATCCGGGACAGCTGTTCGGCCGTCATGCCGATGCCATTGTCGCTGATCGACGATTCGATCACCGCGATGTCGCCTTTCCGTTCGACCAGCCGCGCCGCGATGGTGATCGTCCCCTCGCTTGTGAACTTGATGGCATTGCCAAGCAGGTTGGTCAGAACCTGGTTCAGCCGCGTGATGTCGCCCGACAGCAGCGAAGGGATGCGCGGATCGATGTCGATCCTGATGTCGAGGTTCTTCCTGTGCAGCGGCTCGGACAGAAACTGGACCTGACGCGACAGCTCGGCACGGGGGTCGAAAACCTCGTCCTCCAGTGTCAGATGCCCGGCCTCGCCTTTCGACAGATCCAGGATGTCGTTCACCAGCCGCAGCAACGTGGTCCCGGCGCTGCTGATCTTGCCGATCTGGTCGCGCTGCCGCGCATCCAGCGGCGTGCGCTGGATCAGGTGGCAAAAGCCGATGATCGCGTTGATCGGGGTGCGGATCTCATGGCTCATGTTGGCAAGGAACATGCCCTTTGCGCGGCTGGCCTGCTCGGCCTCGTGGCTGCGCAGCTTCAGCGTCTCGCTTTGCGCCACAAGCCTTGTGCCCATCCGTTCGATGCGGCGGAAGGATTCGACGACCTTGTCGCTGACCCAGATCAGCACGACCGTCTGGAACAGCACGATCACCGCGTGCAGGGCGACGCGCAGAAGATCGCCCTCGGACGAGAAGACGGCAATCGGCAGGAAATACAGAAGCACCAGGTGATGCAGCGCCGTGACCGTCGCCGCGACGACCAGGGCCGTGCGGTCGAACCAGGCTATGTTCAGCGCGATCATCGCAAAGAAATACATGTGCATGTCCATCTGCCACATGTGACCTTGCAGAAGCAGCAAAAGCAGCGACGGCTGCCCGATCAGCAGCACGGCGGCGACATAGCGCGTCATGGGCGCGGTGCCGGCGCGATACCATGTCACCTGATAGATCGCGGCCATGACCGCGCCGATCAGCATGGCACCCGCCACCGGCATGGCCCCGGTCAGCAGCGCGACGACGCCCAGAAGCGGAACATGGCACCAGAAGACCAGCACCAGCAGTTGTCCGAAACGCTGCCGCAGGTGGTTCAACTGGTCGGTCATCGCCCGCGCCCCCCGCCCGCCGACCCGCAGCCCGCAAAGCCCGCGGTCGGCAGCACAAGCCAGGCGCCCTGCGCCCGCGCGGCGGCAGGGAAATCCCCATCCTCGGACCAGGCGACGGCGATGTTGGGCAGGAAGCCCGACGCGACCAGCCCGGCCCCGGCGCGGTGAATCCCGTCCGCGACGCCCGCCCGGTCCGTCCAGGGGGCGGCGATCACCACATATTGCCCCCTGCCCTCGCCCAAGGTCAGGGCAAGCAGCACCAGGACCGGAAGCCCCAGAAGGGCCACGGCCACGGCCGGCCAAAGGCTGGCAAGCGTCGGCCGTTCAGTGGCCTTGTTCCCCGTCTGGAAGCCGGCCGAGGGATGCGGAAGGTCGGACACGTCGTTACCCTGACAAGAAGCGGTTTTCTTGAACATAGGGAACCATAGCTGCCGTTACGTTTATCAACGCGCCAAAAGCAGCTTAATTTTTAAACAATGAAATGACAGTTGGTTGCAAAGTGCCTGGCAGGAAGGAAATGCGCTGCCATCTTCATGCCCGGCATGACCCAGGGACATGACCGGCCGCAGATAGTGCTGCGGCCGGTCGATCATCATTCCCCCGGGGCCCGCGTGTTGCGGTTCCAGCGGATCGAGGACCATAGCGACACGCCGATCAGCGCGGCGCCGCCCAGGCCGGTGATGACCTCGGGGATGTGGACGAAGGATTGCAGGAACATGATCACCGACAGCGCGATGATCGCATAGAAGGCGCCATGTTCCAGATAGCGGTACTGCGCCAGCGTGCCCTTTTCGACCAGCATGATGGTCATGGAGCGCACATACATGGCGCCGATCCCCAGGCCGATGGCGATGATGAACAGGTTCTGGGTCAGCGCGAAGGCCCCGATCACGCCGTCGAAGCTGAAGGAGGCGTCCAGAACCTCGAGGTAAAGGAACGCCCCCAGGCCGCCCTTGGCCCCGGCCGCCAGGGCTTCCTGGCTGCTGTCCAGCAGGCCGCCCAGAACCTCGACCAGAAGAAAGGTCAGAAGGCCCCAGATCGCGGCCCTGAAGAAGATCTGCGATTCGACCGGATCCAGGAAGCGCGAGAAGATAAGGATCAGCGACAGCACCACCGCAACCTCGATCCCGCGGATCGTGGCGTATTTCTGCATCTTGGCTTCCAGCCAGCGGACCCAGTGGACGTCCTTTTCATGGTCGAAGAAGAAGGACAGGCCCACCATCATCAGGAAGGTGCCCCCGAAGGCTGCGATGGGCAGGTGGGCGTCGTGCATGATCCTGGCGTATTCCTCGGGCCGCGCGGCGGCCAGCACCATGGCGTCCCACGGCCCGATCTTGGCGGCGATCACCACGATCAGCAGCGGAAAGACGATCCGCATCCCGAAGACGGCGATCAGGATGCCCCAGGTCAGGAAACGCCGCTGCCATTCCGGCGTCATTTCCTTCAACTTGTTCGCGTTGACGATCGCGTTGTCGAAGGACAACGAGATTTCCAGGACGGCCAGCACCGCGCAGATGAAGAAGATGGTCAGCATTCCGCCAACCGTGCCGGTCATCTGCCAGCCCAGAAAGGCGCCCAGGATCAGGCCCAGGGCAGTGACAATGAAGGCCCAGGTGAAATAGCGAAGGGTCGGCCGCGTATCTGCGCCGAGGCCAGAGGAAGGGAGTCCGTTTTCCATGAGAAAAGGTCCAGGCGGCTGGTTCAGGATCAGTGCCGACATCACGAATGTGCCGCCACATCCGCCAGAGGGACCCGGTCACCCAGTCTGCATCCGCCCGGCGGATAACGCGCATTTGAAGGATGTTGGGCCTTCACGCAAGTGTCTTATGCCCGCAAGCGGCAGAAACGGCCCGATCCCGCCGGGCCGTTGCCTTGTTCCGAAGCGGTCGGACAGCCGCAGGCCATGCGGCACGCCTTTGGCCCGCAGCCCTTCTTATCGGATGCGGCGCGAGGGCCGCGCATGGCTGCGGCGGTCGTTCCGGCCCAGCAGCGCCACCGCGACCACGGCGACGGCCGCGCCGATGGCGACCTTTCGGGCAAGGCCGCCCCTGTTGTACTGCCATTCGGCCCCCAGGCCCATTTCGGCGGGAACGTTGGGGACATGGCCCCGGCCAAGATCCTGGGCCAAGCCCTCGATCATGTTGATGCGGTCTGCCCCCAGCAGCATCAGCCAATGCCGCCAATCCGATTCGCTGAAGCCGAAGGCCGCCCGGCGAACCATGCCGCTGATCCCCGACGGGGGCGAGGATGTGCCGAAGACCGCCGGGCGGCGGTTATGTTCCACGGATTGCAGCAGCTCGACCTCGGGGCGCTGCAAGGGCGGGCGCTTCCAGGCCATGTGCGTTTCGGTATCGGCGGATCGGTCGCGCATCGGATAGGTCGGATCGTTCCGGGGGTCGGCATCGACCCCCCAGCCGTTCACGGTGGCAGGGTCGATCGTCTGGCTGGAATTCTGCTTCATCCTGTGCGTCCTTTCAGCGTCCGCCATTGGGATAGAGAACGGGCTTGATACATTCATCGAGCTTGGAGGAAAAAAGATGATAGGCGTCGGGCAGATCCTCCAGCGGCACCCGGTGGGTGATCATGGCCTTGGGATCGATCCGGCCTTCGCGCACATGTTCGATCAGCCGGGGCAACAGCCGCTTGACCGAGGCCTGGTTGGCCCGGATCGTGATGCCCTTGTTCAGGACATTGCCCATGGGAACCATGTTGCCGGTCGGTCCATAGACGCCGACGATAGACACCACGCCGCCCTTCTTGACGGAGTTGATCGCCCAGTGAAGGACGATGGCCGAACCCGCCTCGATCTTCATCTTCTTGCCCAGGACCGTGCGCAAGGGACTGCCCGAGGCGTCGCCGCCCACGGCATCGATGCAGACATCCGCGCCCAGCGAATCCGTCTGCTTCTTGATGAACACCGCCATGTCGTCGATGGACTTGAAGTTATAGACCTCGGCCGGGCAGTACCGGCGCGCGAAATCCAGGCGGTAATCCAGGTGGTCGATCACGATCACCCGGCCCGCGCCGAACAGCCAGGCGCAACGCGCGGCCATGATGCCCACCGGGCCCGCGCCGAAGACGACAACGGTGTCGCCCTTTTGGATGCCGCCCATCTCGGCCGCCTGGTATCCCGTGGGCACCACATCGGTCAGCAGCACCGCGTCGTCGGGATCCATCCAGCCGGGGATCAGCGTCGGCCCGACATCGGCATAGGGCACGCGCACATATTCCGCCTGCCCCCCGTCATAGCCGCCCGCCGTGTGCGAATAGCCGAAGATGCCCCCGACCGCCGTGGCCTGGGGGTTGGCCTCGTGGCAGTTGCCGAACAGGCCCTGCTTGCAGAAATGGCATTGTCCGCAAGCGATGTTGAAGGGGACCAGCACATGATCGCCGGGCTTCAGGTTGGCGACCTCGGACCCGACCTCCTCGACGATGCCGCAGAATTCGTGGCCGAAGGTCGTCCCGATCCGGGTGTCGGGCACCATCCCGTGATACAGGTGCAGATCCGATCCGCAGACGCAGGACCGGGTGACGCGAACGATGGCATCGCGCGGATGATGGATCATGGGGTCGCGCTTGGAACTGACCCGCATACGGCGCGGGCCGCGATAATCGGCAGCTAGCACGGCAATTCTCCTCGCAGACTGCCGGGGCAACATCCGCCGGGGGACAGTTGTTCCAATCCGGGGGCAAAAGCGGGCGGCAGATGAACAAAGATCAAACGCGGGAACATTGCGATGATCCTGCGGTTGAACGGCTTGCATGGGGGAAAGCCGGAAGTGGCACTGCGACCCGGTCGCGACGCCACGATGTCCAGCCCGCGCAACGGCATCATTTCTGAAGGACGCGATGGCCATCCGCCATTGCAGGAGGATTTTCGACATGGGTATCGGGGCAAGACTGGAGGGAACCGCGGTTCTGTTGGTCGAAGGCGACGTCCGGCTTGCGGCCCGTGCCCATCATGCCCTGTGCAGGCGGGCGCCCAGGTCATCGGCCCGGCGGCACGGGAAGACCAGGCGATTGCCCTGATCGAAAGCCGGTCCCTGTCCTGCGCGATCCTCGAGATCGACCTGGGCCAGGGGGTGCGGTTCAAGGTGGCGGATGCCCTTCGGGCGCGCGGCCTGCCCTTCGTCTTCATGACCGCGCATGACGACGTGATGATCCCGCGCCGTTTCGACGACATCGGCCGCATCCGCAAACCCTCGGGCTTCCGCCTGGCTGTCGAGGCGATCGCCTTGATGTGTCCCGCACCGCCCGCCTGGATGTCGCAGGCGCCGATCACCCCCGAGAAGTCCCTGGGACGCATCGCCGGGCCGCGGGCGCAGCTTGCCCTGCCGGGCGGGATGCGCATGCCTGCCGATGTGGTCCTGCCCGACGCGCTGCCTTCGGATGCGGTCCGGATGGCGCATGACGATCTTGCGCTGCCCCCCATGCGCCCCGGCATGACCAGCCGGCCCGCAGCGTAAGGCCGCCCGGCCCCTCGGCCAGCGGGTTCGAACAGCCCGTGGCGCGCCTTTACCGCGATCATGTGCAGTCCTTTGCCCATCAGGTCACAACCGATGTCCTGGGCAATGTCAGCGCCGTCATCAATCCCGACTCGGCGTTCCGCTTCATGTATGCCGGCCACCTGGGCAGGCTGGATCTGGGCAAGGGGCCGGGGATCTCTCAGGGGGGGGCAATACCATCCCGGTGGTCTTCGACATGCTGATCGCATCCGCTCAGGACCGGGCCATCCCTTTCCAGCGCTAGGCGACCGGCGTCATCTCGGTGCCCCCGCGCTATATGCACACCCCGTCCGAGGTGGTCTGCCTGGCCGACATGGGGGCGACAATCGACCTGATCCACGAATTCTGCCGCCGTCTGCGCCCGGACATCGAGTTCAGGCCGGTCTAGAAAGCTTGGCCAGGCTCTATGGATCGTCTGTGCAGGGCGTCATGCCAGCGCCACCACAAGCGCGAGGCATTCCTTGTCGCCCTGCCCTTGATAGCTGTGCAGAAGGCTGGGATCGAAGGACATGGCATCCCCTTCGCCAAGCGTCACCGTTTCCTCGTCCACGACCACCGCAAGGCTGCCCTCGATCACATAGATCATCTCCTCGACCCCATGCTGGTGGGGTTCGGAGGGAGGCGCACCGGAAGGGAAATGGGCCAGGAACGCCTCCATCCGTCGCTCTGCCAAGGGATAGTCAAGGCTTTCGAACAGATAGGACGCCGGCGAGGTGCCGCCCGGGATGGCCAGGCGGATGCGTTCGTCCCTGCGCGTCACGGCGATCCTCGCCTCGGTCTTCTTGAAGAAGTAATCCAGATCGACCCTGAACACCAAGGCGATCCGCAGCAGCGTGGGCAAGGTGGGAAAGACCTGCCCCCGTTCGATCTTGGACAGCATGGCAGGCGAAAGACCGGTATGTTCCGCAAGCTGGACCAGCCCCAGCTTCTTTCGCAGGCGCAGTTCCCGCATCCGCGGTCCGATGCGGTATTTTTCCAGTTCTTCCGTCAGCGTATCCGACATGGCACCCCCGGACATCTTTCACCCCAGGATAATGATCGAAGCTTCGTTTTCTCGTCAAGAAAAACCGCTTTCTCATCATGAAAATTTGATTGGGCTGAAAACGCTTTGTCACGTTATGAACATGCACGGACCTTCGTGACACTTTTGCAACCCAAGGAGACGACCATGAAAATGATGCCCGCCATTGCCGCCGCCCTGATCGGTTTTGCTGCCGTGCCCGCCTTTGCCGCTGAAAAGGATATCGTCGACACGGCCGTGGAGGCCGGTACCTTCAACACCCTTGCCCAGGCCCTGGAGGCTGCCGGTCTGGTGGAAACGCTGAAGGGCGAAGGCCCCTTCACCGTCTTCGCCCCCACCGACGAGGCCTTTGCCAAGCTTCCCGCCGGCACGGTGGAAACCCTGCTGCAGCCCGAGAACAAGCAGCAGCTTGTGGATGTGCTGACCTATCACGTCGTGCCGGGCGAAGTGATGGCGGCCGATGTGGTCGGACTGGACGAAGCCCCGACCGTCAACGGCAAGATGATCGACGTGCAGGTCGATGGCAGCGCCGTCAAGGTGAACGAGGCGAATGTCACCGCGACCGACGTGGCCGCCAGCAACGGCGTCATCCATGTCATCGACCAGGTGATCCTGCCGCCGGAAAGCTGATCCCGACAGGCGATACAGGCCCTGTCACCGGGTCATGGGACGGAGAGGGGCGCTTCCCTCTCCGTTCGTCATTCAAGGCGCGAGAACCGCAGCCGGGCGCGGGAAGCGAAGTCCGCCGTCTAAGGCTGCTGCCATCGGACAGGGCTTCTTGATCCCGGCGGTCCCAGACCCGCAGGCCCAGCCCAGGTCACCCCGCGAAAAGCGAAAAGATCCCGATCGCCAGCGATCCGACGGCAATGACGGCGCCGCCTATGGCGACTGCGGCAAGCCAGCCGGACTGAGTGGCCGGAGGCGCGGCCATGGCCGATACCGCCGTTTCAATCCGCAACTGGACAAGCTCCAGCCGTTCCTGGAACGTCTGGCGGCCCTGTTCGGCCGATGCCAGGTTCCGCTGCAAATCACTGATATCGTCGCGCAGATCCGCCAGTTCCCCCAGGATGCGGCCAAGCGCCCGCTTTTCGGCCGAGATCGTCCGGGCAGCATTGGCGACCGGCTGCAACACCAGTTCAGCCCCATCCCGGGATCTGGCCTTCACCGCGACCGTGAACTCCATCGCCTCCTCCAGCGGCGGATCGAAGGCGAAGGCGAAGCCATAGGCTCCGGTCCCGACCGCCTGGCGTTCCAGATCCTTGCGCGGGCGGTTGGCGGTGACGGTCCCGATCAGCCTTCCTTCGCGGCGGATTTCGACGGTGGCATTGCGGGCGGGATCGGTCCGGTCGATCACCCAGCCCGCCACCCGGTCGGCGCGCAGGACATCCACCACGCCGTAAAGCAGCGGCTCCCTGATGGCTGGCGGAATGGGTGTCTGGTCGGTCATGCGGCGAATCCTGCGGCGATGCGGCTGAAAACATGCCTAGAGGATGCCCCTTAAGATAGGGTTTACGGCCCTGCGTCATCGGCCCGCGCCCCTGCGGATCAGGAACAAAAGCCGCCCCGGCATCGTTTTGCCTGTCCGTGGCCGGCCGTCCCGGTGGCCGCTGGCTCAAGGAACACCCGGAGGAAAACCATGGCCCAGGACAAGGACATCCAGACGACCCGCGACGATCGCCCCCCGAAGAACGAGGGCGTCCTGCCGGACGGCGTGCGGGGAACGACGCGGGACACCGGACACACCGTTCCCGCCGACGAACATGCGGGATACAGGGACCCGACCAAGCCGGAACTGCGCAAGCCGTCGTCAGAGCTTTGATGACCATGGTCCCGGTCAAGTCGGGGCCATGACGATCCCCGTCGGTTATTCCTGCGCGCGCAGCACGCGGGCGGGACGGGCCGACAGGGGACGAAGGGCAAAGACCAGGCCCGCGGCCAAGGTGGCCAGCACGCCCCCCGCAATGACCGCCAGCGCGGATCCGGGGGCAAAGCGATAGTCCAGTTCCATCACCTGCGTCAGGATCGCCCAGGCTGACAGGGCGGCGACCAGAACCGCGACCAGCCCGGCCGCCGCGCCCATCAGCGCGGATCGCAGGGCAAAGCTTGCCAGCACCGTGGCCCGCGTGGCGCCCAGGGTCTTCAGCACAGCCACCTCGAATACGCGGGCGCGTTCGCCTGCCGCCGCAGCGCCAATCAGCACGACAAAGCCCGTCGCCAGCACCGCAAGCGCCGCAAGCGACGTGGCGGATGCAAGGGCGCCCATCGCCTCGGCCACGCGGTCGGCCACGTCGCGCACGCGGATCGCGGTGACGTTCGGAAAGGCCGCGCCGATATCGCGCAGGATCGCAGCTTCGGATGCGGGATCGGTATGAACGGTGGCGATATGGGTCTGGGGGGCGCCGGCCAGGGCGGCGCTGTCGAAGATCATCACGAAGCCGATCCCGCCGCTGCGGAAATCAAGGCGCCTCAAATTCGCGACGGTGCCGGTGATGTCGCGACCCAGGATGTTCACCGTCACCCGGTCCCCCAGCGACAGGCCGATCTCTGCGGCCTCGTCCGCGCCAAAGCTGATCAGCGGGGGGCCAGCGTAATCCTCGGGCCACCACTCGCCGGCGGTCAGTTCCGTGCCGGGGGGCGGCGCGGCGGCGTGGCTGACGCCGCGGTCGCCTCGCAGCACCCAATGGTCGCCCCAGTCGCGGGCGGGAATGTCGTTGATGGCGGTGACGATCCCGCGCAGCGAGGGCGCGGTATCGACAGCCCCCACGCCCGGATCGCCGTCCAGCCGGTCAAGAACGCCCGCCAACTGGTCGGGCTGGATATCGATGAAGAAGAAGGACGGCGCCTGGTCGGGCAGTTCGGCCGCGATGGCGCGGCGCATGTTGGCGTCGATCTGGCCCACCGTGGCCAGCACCGACAGGCCCAGACCCAGCGACAGGACGACCGCCGCCACGCCTTCGCGCGGATTGCCGACCGCCGCCACCGCCAGCCGCAGCACGGGGCGTCCGCGCAGGGCGGGCTGGCGCGCCAGCCGCCGGGCAAGGGCGCGCAATCCCTGCGCCGCCAGCCACAGCGCCGCAAGCGCCGCGACCACCCCGCCCGCCACCGACAAGGCCAGCCACGGCAGCGAGGCCAGCGACGCCGCCGTTCCGATCAGCGCCAGCACCGCAGCCGCCAGCGCCGCCAGATGCCGCTTGCGGGGCCAGGTTCGGGCATCGGCGCCGATGCCCCGGAACAGGGCAGCCGCACGCACCCGTTCGACGCGGGCCAGCGGCAGCAGGGTGAAGATCAGCGCGGTCAGGATGCCATAGGCCCCGGCCTCGGCCAGGGGGGCAATATGAAGCGTGAACTCGGCCGGGATCGGCAGGCGCGATTGCAGCCAGGGGGCTGCGGCCAGGGGCGCAAGCCCCCCCAGGGCCAGCCCCGCAAGAACCCCCAGCAGGGTCAGTGCGCCGATCTGGAGGAAATAGATCGCGAAGATCGTCCGCCCTTCGGCCCCCAGGGTCTTCAGCGTGGCAATGACCGGGGTTTTCGCGTCCAGATAGCTGCGCACCGCCGCCGACACGCCCACGCCGCCCACGGCCAGCCCGGCAAGACCCACCAGGACCAGGAACGATCCCAGCCGTTCGACGAAGGTTTCCACCCCTGGCGCGCCCCGGCGGCTGTCGCGCCATCGCATCCCGGCATCGAAATACTGGGTCGCTTCGGCCCGCAGCCCATCGAGGCTGTCGCCCGGGCGCAACGTCAGGCGATAGCTGGATTCGAACAGCGTGCCCGGCGACAGCAGCCCCGAATCCGCCAGCGCCCGGGTGGCGACAAGCGTGCGCGGGCCAAGGCCGAAGCTGCCGCTCAGCGCGTCGGGTTCGCGGGTCAGCGCGGCGGTCAGCACGAAATCCTGCACCCCAAGGCGAAAGCGGTCGCCGATCCGCAAGCCCAGCCGGTCGATCAGAAGCGGATCCATCGCCGCGCCCGGCAGACCGTCGCGGCCTGCCAGGACCTCGGCCACGGTCAGGGGCGGCTCGAACCGGGCCTGCCCCCGCAGCGGCCAGGCATCGTCGATGCCCTTCACCTGGGTCAGGGCGCGATCCTCGCCCACCACGGCCATGGACCGGAAATCCACCACCTCGGACACCTGCCGGGCATGGTCCGCCATCCAGTCGCGTTCGGCATCGGTGGCAAGGCGATAGGTCAGGCGCAGCGCGGCGTCGCCCCCCAGCAGCACCGACCCCTGCCGCGCAAGCCCCGATTCAAGCGCCGCGCGCACCGATCCGACTGCGGCGATGGCACCCACGCCCAGCGTCAGGCACAGAAGAAAGATCCAGAAGCCCGACAGGCCGCCTCGCAATTCGCGCCGGGCGATGCGCCAGCCGGGCGTCATTGGGCCGCCTGCTGCTGACGATCCTCGCCTTCGATCCGGCCGTCGCGCAGGCGCATGACGCGGTCGCAGCGCAGCGCCAGATCGGACGCGTGCGTGACCAGAACCAGGGTCGCCCCGTGCCGGTCGCGCAAACCGAACAGCGAATCCATGATCGCCTCTCCGGTGGTGCCGTCCAGATTGCCCGTGGGTTCGTCCGCCAGAAGGATCGCGGGCCGGGGCGCAGCCGCGCGGGCCAGTGCCACCCGCTGCTGTTCGCCACCCGACATCTGCGCAGGATAATGATCCATCCGCGCGCCCAGCCCCACGGCCCGCAATTCATCCGCCGCGCGGTCGAAGGCGTCGGACTGGCCCGCCAGTTCCAGGGGCGTGGCGACGTTTTCAAGCGCGGTCATCGTCGGGATCAGGTGGAAGGACTGGAAGACCACGCCCATCCGGCCGCGCCGGAACCGGGCAAGCGCGTCTTCGTCCAGCGCTGTCATGTCATGACCCAAAGCCTGCACCGTGCCGCCGGTCGCCCGTTCCAGGCCGCCCATCAGCATCAGCAGGGACGACTTGCCCGAGCCGGACGGCCCGACCAGGCCCAGGGTCTCGCCCCGGTGGACATCCAGCGAAATGCCCCGCAAGATCGCGACCGGCCCGGCATTGCCCTGCAGGGTCAGGTGGACATCCCTCAGCGACAAAACCGGACCCATCATGACCATTCTTCCCTTAAACGTGCATTTCCTGCCATCTAAGCCTTGGCGGCGCGCGAACAAGCCAGGCTGGCGCGGGATCTTCCTGGCGCTCGGTCTGCTGGCCGCGCCCGTGGTTGCCTCGGCCCAGGAGCCGTTTCGGCTGGTGGCGCTTGGGGATTCGCTGACCCAGGGCTATGGCCTGCCCGCCGATCAGGGGCTGGTGCCGCGATTGCAGGACTGGCTGCGGAAGGCCGGCCATGACGTGATCGTGATCAACGCAGGCGTCAGCGGGGACACCACGGCGGGCGGATTGTCGCGGCTGGACTGGACGCTGGCCGATGAACCCGATGCGATGATCGTGGCGCTTGGCGGCAACGACCTGCTGCGCGGCATCGACCCGGCGACCAGCCGCGCCAACCTGGACGCGATCCTGACGCGCCTGAAGGCCGAAGGCGTGCCTGCGATGCTGGTCGGCCTGTCCGCCCCCGGCAATTTCGGGCCCGAGTTCCAACGGGATTTCGCGGCCATGTTCCCGGAAGTCGCGCAACAGCATGGCGCCGTGCTGTATCCCGACCTGCTGGCACCCATCACGGAACAATACAAGGCGGGCGAAAGCCTGGAAGATCTGATGCAGGACGACGGCCTGCATCCCGACGCCGCCGGTGTCCAGGCCATCGTCGAGGCCCTGGGTCCGGCCGTCGATGCCTGGCTGGACGGGATCGACCGTTGACGCCCCTTTCGACCTGCCCCTGTTCCTGAAGGGTCCCGCAGGCATCGCAAGGGCATGTCGCCCTATTGGATGCCGCGGCCGACCCGCGCCAGCAGGATCACCGGCAGGATGCCCACCACGACGATGGCCAGGGCCGCGATGGCGGCTTCCTCATAGGTGCCGCGGGCGGCTTCCCCGTAAAGATGCGTGGCCAGCGTCTCAAAGTTCAAGGGCCGCAGCAACAGCGTCGCGGACAGTTCCTTCATGCAATCCACGAACACCAGCAACCCGCCCGCAGCCAGGGCCGCCCTGGAAAGCGGCAGGTGGACATGGCGCAGCGTGCCGCCGATCCCATGTCCCAGGGTGCGCGCCGACTGGTCATAGCTGCGCGGGATCCGGCTGAGCCCCGCCTCGACCGAACCGATCGAGATCGCAAGGAAGCGCGCAAGATAGGCATAGCCCAGCGCCAGCCCCGATCCGATCAGCACCAGACCGGGATCCACCCCCAGCCCGTCCTTGATCATCCGCCCGATCCAGCGGTCGAACCCCCCGGCCGCGATCAGGATGCCAAGCGCCAGGATCGTGCCCGGCATGGCATAGCCCAGCGATGCCATCCGGTGAACGGCCTGCATTCCCCGCTGCGGAAAGAGGCGCGCCGTATAGGCGACGACAAGCCCGCAAAGCAGCACGGCGACGGTCGCCAGGGCGGACAGGGCAAAGGTGTTCCACGCCTCGGTCACAAGGCGGGCGGACAGGCCGGCGAACTGGAACCGTTCCCAGGCCTCGATCGCCAGATGGCTGGCGGGCAGCACGAAGCCCAGCAGCACCGGAAGCAGGCAAAGGCCCATGGCCATCCAGCGGGCCGTGCCCTTCAGCGGCTGGCGGGACATGCTGCGGGCGCGCTGCGCGCTGACGGAATAGCGCTGCTTCCGGCGCGCCCAGCGTTCCAGGGTGATCAGCGCGACCACCAGCACCAGCATCGCCAGCGCGATCTGCGCGGCCCCCGCCAGGTCGGATCGCGTGACCCAGGTGGTATAGACCGAGATCGTCAGCGAACGGACGCCCAGGAATTCGGATGCGCCGATGTCGTTCAGCGTCTCCATCAGGGCCAGGCTGACACCGACGGCAATGGCCGGACGCGCCAGGGGCAACGCGACACGCCACAGGATATGGCGCCGGGGCGTGCCAAGGGTATGGGCGACCTCGACCAGGTTCGCGGCCTGGGTCATGAACATCGCCCGCACCGGCAGATAAACGTAAGGATACAGCACAAGGCCCAGCAGCAGGATCGCCCCGGTCATGGACCGGATGTCGGGCAGGCGGAAATCCCGCGGGCTGTCAAAGCCCAGCACCGCCCTGATCGCCGACTGGAACGGTCCCAGGGGGTGCAGCATGTCCAGATAGGCATAGGCGATGATATAGGTCGGCACGGCCAGCGGCAGCAGAAGTGCCCATTCCAGCGAACGGCGGCCGGGAAAGTCATATGCGGTGACCAGCCAGGCAATGCCTGTGCCGATCGCGGCGGTCAGAAAGCCGACCCCTGCCATCAGGATCAGCGTCTGGCCCAAGGCATGGGGAAGAACGTGGCGGGACAGATGGGACCACAAGCCTTCGGAACCCTGGGCCGCCTGCCAAGCCAGGGCCAGGATGGGCACCAGGGTCAGCGCCGCGATCAGCACGCTTGCCATGGCCCAAGCCCCCCCGCGCGGGCGCAGGAGGGCGGAGGCCGTGGCGAATGCCACGGCGGACAAGGGGCGGCGGGGGGATTCCCCGCCGCGTGCGTCAGTTGTCGAAGCCGACACGGTCAACCAGTTCGCTGACTTTCTTGCGGTTCGTCACGATTTCGGTCAGCGGGGTCGGGTCAACCTGCAATTCGCCGAAGGACGCGATGATCGGATCGACCGCGGCACCGGGCTTGACCGGATATTCGAAATTCGCCTCGGCATAGATCTTCTGCGCCTCGTCCGAGACCAGGTATTCCAGCAGTTGCACGGCCTGTTCGCGGTTCGGTGCGTGCTTGGCGACGGCCGCGCCGCTGATGTTCACATGGGTGCCACCATCCTCGAAGGTCGGAAGGATCACCTTGATCGCATCGCCCCAGGCGCGCTGTTCGTCGCCGCCCCGACCCGACTGCATCAGGCCGACGTAATAGGAATTCGCAATGGCGATATCGCAGATGCCGCCCAGGATGTCCTTGGCCCCGTCGCGGTCGCCGCCGCCCGCCTGCCGTGCCAGATTGGCCTTGAGGCCGGTCAGCCATTCCTCGGTCTGCGCCGCGTCGTGATGCGACATGAAGGCCGAGAAAAGCGCGGTGTTGTAGGGATGCTGGCCCGACCGGATGCAGATGCGGCCCTTCCATTCCGGGTCGGCCAGGCTTTCATAGGTGATCTGGTCCACGTCCAGATCCTTGGCCGCATAGATCACCCGGGCGCGCATCGACAGGGCGAACCACTGGTTTTCGGGATCGCGCAGGTTTTCCGGGACGGCCGCTTCCAGGACCTCGGAGTCGACCGGCTGGGTCAGGCCCTTGTCCGCAAGGTCGGCCAGGTTTCCGGCATCGACCGCCATCAGCAGATCCGCCGGAGAGCTTTCGCCCTCGGAGGCCACGCGTTCCGCCAACCCGTCCTTGAGGAAGACCGTGTTCACCTTGATGCCCGTGGACTCGGTGAAGGCTGCCAGCAGAGGCTCGACAAGGCCCGGCTCTCTCGAAGTGTAGAGGTTCAGCTCCTGGGCCTGGGCCGCGCCCATGGCGGCAAGCATGGTGGTGGATGCCAGGGCGATGCGAATGACGACCGGTGCAGTTTTCATGTGACCTCTCGAAAACCTGTGAATCTGTCCAAGGGGGTCATATGTCAGGCAGCGCGGGTTAGTCTAGTTTTTTCGTCAACTTTGTACGACCGGATGGCTTTCGCCTTCGGGGTCATCCGGGAAGACATGGATCTGGGCGCCGTTCAGCTGCAGGCTGACCTTCTCGCCGATCGCCATCGGGATGCGCACATGGGAATGCATCCGCAACGTCTGGGCAAGCGGATGGACCATGATGTCGATCTGTTCGCTTTCCCCCGTGAAGGTCTTGCCCATGATCCGGGCCGAGATGCCCTGCCCGTCGGGACCGATCGACAGCGCCTGGGGGCGGATGCAGGCAAGTGCCAAGGCCCCATCGGGCAAGTCCAGATCGGCCAGGAAGGTGCCGATGGGCGTCTCGATCCGCCCCTTGGACCAGATGCCCGTCAGGCGGTTGCAGGGTCCCATGAATTCGGCCGCATAGGCCGAGCAGGGCTGGTCATAGATCTGGAACGGCGTGCCGGCCTGTTCGATCCGTCCATCGCGCATCAGCACGATCAGGTCGCCCACGGCAAGCGCCTCTTGCGGGTCATGGGTGACCATGATGGCCGTGGTGCCGGTCTTGCGCAGGGTGTCGACCGTTTCCCGGCGCACCCTTTCCCGCAGGCCCTGGTCCAGGTTCGAAAACGGCTCGTCCATCAGCAGAACGGCCGGCTGCGGCGCAAGCGTTCGCCCCCGGACAGGGAATGGGGATAACGGTCAAGCAGATGCGCGAGGCCGATCCGTTCGACCACCTCGACCACGCGCTCCCGACGCTGTTGCCGGGACAGATGGCGCAGGCCGAAGGCCAGGTTGTCGGCGACGGTCAGATGGGGAAACAGGGCATAATCCTGAAACATGAACCCAATCCGGCGGTTTTCGGGTTCGACGAAATGCCCCGGACCGGCCACCTCCCTCCCGCCCAGAAAGATGCGGCCGCCAGGGTCGGGACGGTCCACGCCGGAAATGATCCTGAGCAGCGTCGATTTGCCACATCCGGATTGCCCCAGAAGGCAGGTGATCCTGCCAGGAGGGATCGCAAGCGAGATGTCCGACAAGACGGCCCGGCCATCGAAATGCCGCGACACATGTTCAAGTTCAAGCGTATATGCCGGATCGGCAATCATGCATGGCCTTCCAGTTTCATCCCGGCTGCAATGCCCGGGGCGACAGCCTCACCATCGGTGCTATCCGATCGGGCAGATATTCTCCAGCCCGATGGGACAGCTGGATCAGCAGTGACATCACTGCCCTGCGGTGCCGTATCGCGGCCTGTCCGGCGCCGCACGGATGGCGCGCGGCCAGGGCCAGAGGGGCCCTCTGAAGGGAAGCTTCGGCGATCGTCCAGGATGCCCAGGTTCTGCCGGCACCGACTGCCACGCAGATCGCCAGGGCACAGGCCTTTGCCGGGCATCTCGAGGGTAGCCAGGAGGCGGCCGACAGCGCGCCACCAAGAAGGCCATGACGCAGGCGGAGGGTCCGGATCGGCAGGCACTCGGCGCATGGGGTGCGGCCCGACGGCGCAAGTATCTGCTCTGGGGGGCTGCTGCAGTGAGACAGTGCGGCGCGCTGATCGTGAGCGGCAGCGGGCGCTCCAAAGGCTACAACTGCGCAAATGCCAAGCAGAAAGGACCGGCGGTCTGCACCGGTATGCCGGGACTACGGAAGGCCGCGGTAGAGGAGATCGAGCTGGACGGGCTGCACGAGGCGCTGATGACCCGAGGAGTCTGTGGCGCAGCTCTGCAAGAACTATATGCCCGCACTTGGCCGAGCAGAACAAAGAGGCGTTCGGCTGCTCGGCAGCGCGCAACAAGGGCGCTGCGACCTGCACCAACATGACGACGATCCGCCGCGAGGTGCTGGAGCACTCGGTCCTGGAGGCTCTCGAGCATCACCTGATGGATGAAGAGGCGGTGCGGATCTTCTGTGAGGAATATGCGGCTGAGCGCAACCGCCTTCAGACTAGGGCGGATGCCGGACGCGCGGGTCTGGAGAAAGAACTGCGTCAAGTCACCGGCGATCACAAGAAGCTGGTCGACGCAAGCATCGCCGGGGTGCCTGCCGAGCAGGTGAAGGACCGGATGATCGCGCTCGATGCACGGCGCAAGGAACTAGAAAGCGTGCCGTCTTCGGCGCCTGCTCCCGATCCGGTGCGTTTCCATCCGGCGCTGGCGAAGACCTACCGCGCCTGCGTCGGCCAGTTGATCCGAGGTCTTTCCGATGCCCAGAGACAGGAGCAAGCGAAGGAGGCGCTGCGAGCCTTGGTGGAGAAGATCGTCCTGGTGCCGGTCGAGATCGAAGGCGGCGGCACGCGTCTGGCGGTTGACCTGCACGGCGCCTGCCACCCGAACGCAGAAAGCCCTCGCGTTTGGCGAGGGCTTGATGGGGAATGTTGGTTGCGGGGGCAGGATTTGAACCTGCGGCCTTCAGGTTATGAGCCTGACGAGCTACCGGGCTGC
>NZ_BMIV01000004.1 GCF_014642735.1 Paracoccus acridae | reverse complement strand
CCGCGTTCGCGAAGCTCGGCCGGATAGGCGGGGGTGAATCTCGGCTTTGACATAGGGCTCATCCTTTGAGTGTTTTACTCTCCGGTAAACCAGGGGCGGTTCACAGTTCTGCTCCAGCAGGCTTTCCGTGTAGAGCAACCGCCCGGGCCACTCGCCCACCATCAGGTGACCGGTGAAGTGACCCTTCGAGGCGGTGGCTGGACGGCGGTTGCCTAGGCTGGGCTCATGCAGGACGGCGAAGCCGTTTTCATCTTCAAGCATATCTGTCTCTCGACAATAGTTTCCCGTCCTCGCCCGGAAGTGGACGAGGAAAATGGCGTTGCCTTGCGCGGAGGGTGTCGAAGCTCGCCCCGCAACTGCGGGTTCGCTCGCCTCTGCACAGGGGGCTTCTGGTTTTCGAGAGGACAGTCCGAAGGCTTGCATTCCCGAGCGGGAAATGCTAAGCGGAAACCACATGACTGGCGGATTTCGGTCTGCCTCTAAAGACGCTCGATCTGTTGGCGCAGGTCGGGCGTCCTTGTTTTCAGGTCCTCATCATCGTGCCTCCCTGGGATGCTGTTCATTGGCAATGCATAGCACGTTTCAGGCCATCTTCACAGAAACTGTTCCAAATCAATCAGTTGAAGCGAAAATAAAGCACAGCGTCTATTTTTCAGGTGTCGTAACTCTGGCCCACACAATAGCGATGGTTCGCCAAGGCTGGCCAACCACAAATGCCTGTGCGGCCGCGTTTCGGCACCCGCCGTCAGACGAATGCGAAAGCAGCCGAGAAGATTATATTATCTGGGACTGAACTTCTTGCCGCACACGGATCGACAAAGCGATGCCGCCGGCAAAATGATGCTGACCGGCCATCTCTTTCGCGCTGATTCGGCGGCTCAGAGTTGGTTCACCACAAACACTGGCATCCGCTACAAGTGGGGCAGTGGTCAGATTGGTGGGCGAGGTCAGGTTCATGTATAGAGTATAGGAAGTTTGGTAAGCCGATGACAAGGCCGAAAATTCGCAGACAGATCCGGCTTTGATCGACGCTGCGGGCGAGTGGGTCTGTCACCTGCTTTCATGGAATACGGCTTAGGCTGCACGGGCGATCAGCGATGACCGTCACGTGCCAAAGCTTCCAACCCTGAAAACACGATCACAGACTTACTCCATGCCGGGATAAATTGGAGTAACTTACTCCACTGCCGGATAAGTTAGAGTAAGTGCACGGCGACCGGCTAATCTTTTGCGGCGCTCTTCGGAACGGTGCATTCGACGGTCGAGCAGAAGATCGTCAAACACCAGACGGCTATGCTCAGGACCCATCGATGTTGAGCCTCTGGCGTGATTCAGCCTCTGCAAGGAGACTGAACGATAAGCAACCTTTTCTGGCTTTCGGACGTGCAGATGGCGCGCCCGCAGCCTTTTTTCCCCAAGAGCCATGGCAAGCCTCGTGTTGATGATCGGCGCGTGCTCAGCGGCATAATCTTGTCTGACGAGCTTCCTTCCTCAGGCGCTGACTTGCTTCGACCTTGCGCGGGGATGGAGCTCAGTTCAATTGTCACCGTTGTAACAATCGATCACGCACTTACCTCTCGTCCGCAGAAGTTGGAGGTAACTTACCTCCTCTTGAGATAAGCTGGAGGTAACTTTGACGCTGGTTCTGTCCATCTGCTCAAAGAGCATTGAGCCGGCAAACGCGCCAACTGCTGAATGGTAAGAGGCCTATTGTGCTGACCATGCTCCGCTCTCGGTAAGCAAGAGTATCTTCTGATGCTCTTTTGTATGCCGGAAGGCAGCGGCCGATCATTTTGCCGTGGCGGGGATAAATATGTCTCCGTTGGTATGCATGCCGCTCTAGCCGCCCACCAATATCTTGGGTTACATGGATGCCAGCCACGCTTTGCGCAGCCAGAAACCTCCTGCATTAGAGACGCCGATGCTGCACGCGAACACCAGGCTTACCCATCCTCGTAGCGCCGCTGCCATGTTCCGCTTCGCGGCGGATCATCCGGAATATATCACGGGAACGGAGGCGGGTCCGTGGCGGATGCAGATCCCGCTGGGCAGCTTCGAGGCGCGGCGGGACGGTGAGACGCTTCTCGTTGAGGCAACAGGCGTCAACCCTATCGGCCTCAGCTACATGAAGCTGATCTTCGTGGATCATATCGGAGAGTATCTCGCAGAGGAGGTAGAGTTGCACTGGGAGGGCGACGGACAGTCCCATGGCGTTCCGCCGTTCTTCCGCGAGGTCCGCGTCACGGCATCGCGCCGCCTGACCCCCACCATGCAAAGGGTCACCTTCTCTGTTCCGGACCTGGAAGACCTGCCGCTGGATGAGCTTCACGTCCGTCTGCTCCTGCCTCCGGAGGATTGGCCAGCAAACCTGCCGCCTGTGTGGCCGATGCTGACGGCAAGTGGTGCGCTGAGCTTCCCCGCTGGATCCGATACCTTGCTGGTGCGCGTCTACACCATCCGCCATGTCGATCTGGCGCGGGGCGAGGTCGAGATCGACTTCGTGCTTCATCCGACTGCCGAGAGATCGGCCGGGGGTTGGGCTGCGACATGCCGTCCGGGCGATGTGGCGGGTCTGCTGGGACCGGGCGGCGGAGCCATCCCCCAGGCGCCACGGGTGCTTCTGCTGGGCGACGAAACGGCGCTGCCGGCCATCGCCCGCATGCTGGAGGCCGCATCGCCCGGGACCATCTGCGAGGCGATCATCGAGGTGAACGGCCCCGAGGACGAACAGGATCTGGCCGGACCGGTGGAGTGGCTGCATCGGCGTGGCGCTGCGCCTGGCACGAAGCGGCTGCTGGTCGAGGCGCTTGCCCGCCGGCAGCCCTCCGACGATCTTTACGTCTGGGCCGGATGCGAGTTCGATGCGTTCCGCGATATCCGCCGCCACGTCCGTTCGGTCTGGAAGATGCCGCGCGACCGGCACATGGTCGCAGCTTACTGGCGGCGCGGCGTGGCCGGCGAGATGGCGGAAGAACCGCACCACAGTTCGGCCGCCTGAACCCGGGCGGCCGCCTCTCCCTTACGCCGACATCGCTTGGGTATGGGTCTTCACCAGCCATTGCAGCATCAGGACTGCCAGAACGGGCAGGACGGCGGCAAGGCCGAAGAAGACGCCATAGCCCGCCTGCTGCGCAACGATCCCTGCGGCAAGGCCAAGACCCATGCTGAGGGCCCCATCGAGGCATTGGAACAGGGTGAAGTCGACACCGCCCTGGCCCGGATCCGACCACCGCATGAATTGGGCATAAAGCGCGGTAAACCCGATGGCCGACAGCGCCGATCCGGACAGGAGCCCGGCCGCGACCGGCAAGGCGGTCGGCAGGGCGATCCCGGCACCGCTCAGCGCCAGGCACAGCATGAGGATGGCCTGGGACACCAATGCGCCAATCATGGTTGTCCGCACCCCCCATCGCTGGACGGCTGCCCCGCCCAGCAGCGCCCCCACGAGGCCCAGGACCAGGCTGCCAAAGCCGTTGAGCAGGCCCACTGTCGCAAGGGGAATGCCCCTGTCGATCAGGAACGGTCCCAGCATTCCCAGGGACAGCTTCTGGGCGACGACGAAGATTGCCGTCAGCATCAGCCCCTGCCGGATGTCCCGTCGGGCCAGTGCCCGGCGCAGACTGGGACGCGCACCTCCGGCCGGAGAAGGCGCGGACTCCCGCGCCGTCAGGGCAAACCAGACAAGCAGAACAGCCACCAGACCTGCCATGCACCAGACCGCCCCTGTCCAGCCGATCCGGGCGACCATGACCAGCAGAAGCCCCGCACCGATCGCTGATCCGACATAGGCGCCACCAACCTGCGCGGCATTGCCCCAGCCGTGCTCGCTGCGGGCAAGGGCGCCGACCGCATGGCCGTCAACGACGACATCGGCGGTTGCCGTGGCGAAGGCCACCACCATCAGGCAGGCCAATGCCGGCAGCAGCGGCACCAAGCCGACGGCGCCGGTGGCCAGCAGACCCAGAACGGCGATCAGACCGAAGAGCAAGACCAGCAAGGCGCTGCGTGGTGGCCGGCCCGGCGGCAGCCGCCACCGTTCGATCGCTGGCGACCACAGCACCTTCAGCGCCCATGGCGCGATCAGCAGCGACAGAAGGCCGATCCGGTCCAGGGGCAGGCCCTGGTCGCGCAGCACGGCGGGCAGTCCGCCCCAGGTCAGACCGCCGATCACGCTCTGCGCGACATAGGCGGCCCAAAGGCCGGACAGGATCGCGGCCTGTCCAGACTTCCCTGCACCATGTGCCATCAGAAGCGGCGGCTCAGGCTCGCCGTCCAGGTGCGGCCTTCGTCACGATAGCAGTATCCGGCCGTGCAGGTCTGCTTTTGCTGATCGAACACGTTCTTGACGTTCAGCTGCATCTCGACCCCCGGCAGTTGCGCGGGCTGATAGCTGACGCCCAGGTCAACGAAGACGCGATCGTCGTTGGTGATGGCATTGGCATCATCGCCATAGCTTTCCCCGACATAGCGCAGCCCTGCCGCCAGCCCCAGACCCCTTGCCGGTCCCGACTGAACGTCATACTTGCCCCAGAGCGACAGCGTGTCGTTCGGCACCCCAGACAATTCCTTACCAACAGTGCCGGGCAGCCCTCGCTCGGTCTTGACGCGCTGATGCGCATAACTGGCGATCACACCCCATCCATTGTCCCAGTTGGCCTGCGCCTCCAGCTCAAAGCCGCGGCTGTTCAGATCAAGCTGGCGCTGACGGTTCTCGCCGGTCGACACATCAAGCACCGTGCCATCACGTTGATCGATGTCGAAGACGGCGGCCGACAGCAGCAGGTTTGTGCCTTCGGGCGCGTATTTGAGGCCGATCTCGCGCTGCGTGGATTGCGTCGGGCGAGCGGCCCTCTGCGTGCTGTCATCGGCCGGATCGTCATAAACAAAGCCGATATTGGGCGCGAACGAGGTCGAAACGCTGCCATACACCATAATGCCGTTGGTCCAGTCATAGCTCAGCGCCAGGCGGCCGGATCGGCCGGTGTCGTCCTGCGTGCTTTTTGAACCGTCGGGAGCCGTCGTGGTCGTCTCGACACTGTCCCAGCGGGCGCTGGCAAAGGCCTGCCAGTTGCCCCACTGCATCTGATCATGCAGGTAGACGCCCTTCTGGCGCTGCTCCTGCGCACCATTGGAAGACAAGGCGGCTGCAGCCGTCTCGGATGCCGAGATAAAACCATCATGGCGATACGATTTGTAATCGGCGCGGGTCATGTCGATGCCGGCCAGGATCTCGTGCGACACCGGACCGGTGTTCACGCTCCAGCGCAAACCGTTGTCGAGCACCAGCGTGTCGATGTTTTCCTTGTAGTGCCCCCAATAGCGGGCCAGATCGGCCCCGACGGGATAGTGCCCGCTGTATTCGAGGTCGATGTCAACGCTTGCCGCCCGGAAGCTCTGGCGCAGCGTTACGCTGTCGTTCAGGTCATGCTCGACCTCATAGCCGAGGCGCCACTGGTCCTGCTCGAAGTCGTTGTAGTCGGGATCGCCCTCGTAAAGATCTGTAAGCTTCCCGTAACCTGGCGTCCCAAACGGGGGACTGTAGAATGCGGCAGTTCCGCCCGTCAGCGAATTCGACACCTCTGCCAGCAGCGTTGCACGGGTCACGCCATTGTCCCAAGACAGGGCTGGGGCGAAGTAGGTCTTGTCATCCGCATAACCCGGAAGATCGCTGTTCGCCTTGCGGGCCAGACCCGTCAGGCGATAGCTGAACTCGCTGCCTTCGGAGACAGGACCGGAGATATCGCCCGCAATCTGGGCGCGGTCGTTGGCCCCGGTGGTCAGTTCGATCTCGCGGTAGCGCTCGTTCTTCGGGCGCTTGGTGATCAGGTTGACGATGCCGCCCGGTCCGCTGACGCCGTAAAGGGACGAGTTCGGCCCCTTCAGCACCGCGACTCCTTCCAGACCGTAAGGCTCGGATTTGAACCATGCCGTCGGCGCGTTGTATTGGCGCAGCCCATCACGGAAATAGCCGTTGTAGTAAGCCGGGAGGCCGCGGAGGAAGAAGGCGTCGAACCGGGTGTCAAAGCCGTAGTTGTTCGGGTTCGCCGCCGCCGTATAGCCCAGAGCTTCGTTCAGCGTGCGCGGCGCCTGATCCTCGATCTGGTCCTGCGTGATGATGGTGACAGCCTGCGGGATCTTGCCGACCGGCGTGTCCAGCTTGGTCGCCGTGCGACTGATGCCAGGGACATAGCCGTCCTGAACCAGCGTGGTGTCGCTTTCCGCCTCCAGCGTGATCTCGGACAAGACATAGGGGGCGTCTTGAGCCATAGCGGGAAGTGCCGCGACACCGGCAAGCAGGCAGGCGATCAACGGTCGATGCATGATGGCTCCTTAGGCAGTATGGCAGAAAATGCCCCACGGTGGGGGCACAAGAATGGTGACGCGCCTGCACATGATGAACGGGCAACCGGTCAAGCTACGGCTCCCGCTAAATAAACTTATTAAAACTGTCAAGTATGTAGATTCTAGAACTCGCTATAACGGCATGCTGGGACGTTACCTCCCTCATTTCAGACAGTATGTAGGGTGATTTCTTGGGGAAACGCCAAAAGCGATCGAGGATTGCTATATATCTTCAGCTCGGGCCACCTCCCTCAGCCGCGGACTTGAGTCCCGAAAGCCCGTCGCCGATAAGCGCCTCCATAGCCGTAACAGCAGCTTCATCACTGAAACGTTCTTCCGGTTCATTGGTGGTATCGGCGCGGAAGAAGCTGGCTGTCCAGGTTACCTCGGAGCCGTCAGCGGCGGGAGCAACAATGATGTTGTTGGTGTAATAGCTGGCTGGAAATACCTCGATGTCAGCCTCGCTCAATCGCCAGCGGATCTCCATCTTCTCGTCGTCGATGCGGTCGATGCCGTCGATTACTATGCCGCCTGAGGCAAATTCCACGCTGCGCTTGGAACCCTTGCCCTCGCCTTCCATCGTCACCGAGGCGACGGCCGGATGCCACTCTGCAATGCTGGCTGGATCGCGCAGGATTTGCCAGACGGCATCCGGATCGGCGGCGACGGTGATCTTCTGTTCAGCCTGCTGAGGCGTCGGACCATGCGCCCAGGCGGGAATGGCAAGGGCGGTCGCCAAGCCGGCGGCTGCGAGAGTCTTTCCAAATATCATGTGGTTTCCTTCCGGACCAAGGTGATGCGCCTGCTGCCGGTGGCCCAAAGTGTCAGCAACAGGACCAACGCTGCCGTCGCCAGGATAGGCGACAGGCTGCGGGTGACGGTAACGGTCTTGCCGGTCGCATGACTGGCAAGGACACGGTCGAGGGCTGCTGGTCCCTCTGAAAGGCGCAGGAAGCCCAAGCCACGGTCTGCAGCCAGGCTGGACAGGTAGTCCGCACGCAAGGCTGACAGATGCTCGCTCCCTTCCAGGTCGGCTTCCCCGTAAGGATTGTTGCGCGGGTGCCAGCCGGGGCGTTCGGAGGCATCGGGCGGGGGCTCACCGAAACGGGCTGGGGCGTGCTGCACGTCGCCTGCCTCATAGAACCCGGTTTCGAGGCCCAGATCGTCGAATTTCGGGATCGGGGCGGGTTGATCTCCGCCAACACCCAAGATCACTCCGCCTGGGCTATTTCCTGCAAACCTGGCGGGATCGGAGTATGGCAAGGGCGGGGCCTCTTGCCCGTCCGTGATGAAGATCAGGGGCACGCCAAAGCCCTCGGCACGGCGCAGTGCATGGTCCAGACCCTTCTGGATCATGCTGTCGCCTTCCCAGGCCATGCGCCAGTCGAGACTTTCAAGCGCCCCTTTGACTGAGGCGAAGTCCGCGCAGATCTCCACCGGTTCGAACAGGGTCAGGCTGCGGCGTTCGGTAAAGAAGGCCAGCCCGATGCGGCTGCCGCAGGGTCGCGTAGCGATCCAGTCCGTGAGCGCGCGACGGGCAAAATCAAGGCGGGACATGCCGGCCATGTCACGGGTGTTCATCGACCGGGTGATGTCCACGACCAGCAGCGCATCAGTCAGGGTTTGGGGACGCTGAAGGCCGGGGCCGGTCATGGCCACGGCTGCCAAGGCTGCTGCCGCGGCAGGAAGAATGATCCGCCTTTTCATGGTGCGCCCCTGGGAAGTCCTGGCAGATCGGTCCATAGCCGTCGCGGCTGCGCATCGGGGTCAGTTTCGCCGTCAGCCTCAGGTCGCGGCAGATCCCGGACAAGCCGCATGGCCAGATCCAGGTTCACCTTGCCGTCCCGGAAGTCGGGAACCGCGCGCAGGGCGTCGCGATAAGCCGCCTTGGCAAGAGAAACTTCGGTTTCGGCGTCTTCGAAACTTCCTTCCTCGATGTGGTCAAAAGCGGCACGCATCCGGGCGTTTCCCATCGCATAGCTTGCCTCTGCCAACAGATCGGGCCGCATGCTCGCCAGCAAAGGCAGAAGATCCTGGGCCTCCGGCAGGCGGTCGCGCCAAGCAAGAAACAGGATGCGTGCATGGATCGCGCGTGGATCCGCGTCTGGCCTTGGCTGTGCCTCGCGCCCGGCGGCCAGGTCCCGGATTGCGGTGGTGTCGCGGTGGTCGTGCCAGACAGCACGGCCGAACCAGATCGATGCCGCCAAGGAAATGGCAAGGCACAGCAGCAGCGCGACAAGAGCAAATCGTTTCATGGTTGGCGCACCAGGGGCGCGGGACGCGCCGGGGCGAAGGGACGTTCAAGCCAACGGGCGGCCGTCAGGGCAAGGGTGGCCAGCGTGGCGATCAGGAAGCACAGCCAGCCCAGTTCCCGTCGCGGAAGGCTGCGTTCGGTCAGGATCGGCTTGGTTTCCATCTTGCCGATCTCGGCGACTGCCTCGACAACGGCTTCCGGGCTTTCAGCCTCGAAGGCGCGATAGGTGATGCCCAGCCGCTGCAGCAGCAGATGCAGGTGGCGTTCCGGACGGGTCTGTGGGGTATCGGCTTCGCCCGGCTTGCCGGGATCGAAGATGCTTCTTGCGCCGGCGGTCCTAAGATACAGCCAGTAAAGGTTGACCTGCTGTTCCAGAGCAAGTTCGCGCACCAGATCCTGAACTTCGGGCGGGACGACCGCCGCACCGTCCGAGACAAGCACGACCGCGCGCGAGCCCAGGCCCGAAGCATCGCGCGTCATCTGCATCGCCAAGGCCAGCCCGCGCCCTACATCGGTCTGCGACAATCCCCGTTCGCCTTGTGCCGCAATGGCGGCAGCAATGGCAGTGCGACTGGTCGTCATCGGCAGCACCTGTAGTGGTGCGGTCGAGAAGGCAGCGATGCCGATGCGGTCATCAGGCCTTTCGGCGATGAAGTTCTGAAGGATGCGGCGGGCGGCCGCGGATTTGCTTTCCTCGGCCCCGTCGGGGGCACGGCCCGCGAAGGTATCATCCATGCTGGACGAGCGGTCGATCAGCAGCACCAGATTTGTGCCGTTGCCGCGATAGGGCGCGGTGCCGCCGCGAAGGAATGGTCCGGCCAATCCCAGGATCAGGGCCGCAAGCGCAATCACTCCCGCAGCCGTCATGCCGTGATCGACGGTGCGCGAAGCCCCCTCGGCCGGCCGCAAGTCCAACCTTGGCACGGCCGATGCCCGGAGCCATCGCGTCAGAAGCGGCAAACCGGCCAAGGGCAGAAGCCATAACGCAAGAGGCGCGGTGAAGCCGATCATGACCGTCCCCGCTCGATACGGGACAGGGCGCGTGCCAAGCTGACCACCTCTGCCGGATCAGGCGCTTTGCCCTTGCCGAAGAAGGTCGTGTCCGAGGCCGCAAAGAAGGCTTTCAGGCGGTTCGCCAAGGGGTGAAATTGCGGGTTTGATGCCAGAAAAAGCGGCAGGTCCGCGCGGATCAGGACGCGACCGAATGCTGCGTCCAGGGCACGATGCAGCAGCCGGCGATCGGGATTTCGGGCCATGGCGCGGGCCGCACGCGTGAATGGCCGGGCCGCGCGGGCGCGGAATGGTCCCAGCGCCTGGTGCCAAGCAAGAGCCAGCACCGACAGAGTCAGCGCTGCGAGCGACAGGCCCAACCCGATGCGCGCAGGTGTCGTGTCGATCAACCTGAAGCGGGGATCCGGCTGAAGCTGATCGCGTGTCGAGGGCGCCATGATCGGGCGGATCGGCGAGGTGACAAAGGCGAAGCCGGGCAGTTGGATGGCGGTTCTGTCTGTCAGGCGGATGGATTGCGGCGGAACATCGCGCTGGCTCGGCTCGAGTGCGGAGTAGAAATTCTGCCAGTGCAGGGTCAGGCGCAGCTCCGTGTCAGTCTCCTTGGCTTCGACGCTGCGCAGGTCCAGCCAGTAATCGACGGCGCGCGGCTTGGGCAGGCTGGCGGGATCGATGGTGACGCCGGGTGGCAGGCCGATACTGATGCGCTGCACCAATTCGTCGCCCAACCACCAGCCATAGGCATGGGGGTTTTCCGCCGTGACGACCGGCTGCGCCGAGGCAGGAAAGGGCAGCAGCGCCAGCAGCAGCCATTTCATAAGGACACCTCGTCCAATGCGGCTATGACCTGGTCGATGTCGATGCTGTCGCGGATCTCGATGGGTTGCAGGCCGTGGCTTGCAAAGATGGCGCGCAGGGCCGTCCTGTGGCGCCGCCCTGCCTCGGCCTGGCGGGCCGCCCATCTGCGCGTGGTCAGCAGTGTTCGGCGTCGGCCGGATTCCGGATCACGGACTTCGGCCAGACCGAAGGCGGACGGAGGTTCCTCCAGCCCGCTGTCGCGCAGCCAGAACGGCAGCACAGGCCGGGGATCAAGCGACGCCAGAAGCGCGTCAAGTTCCGTTTCGGAAAGGTTGAAGTCCGACACAAGCGCAACAAGGACCCGCCGCAGTGGCAGCGCCGAGGCAGCATCCACCAGACCGCCGATGCCGGAACCCGCAGGGGTCAGCTGGGCGATCATCTGGCGAACCTCTTCGCCCAGTCCCGCATGACGCGCTGACGGCGATGCTGCCAGCACCGTGGCGCCTCCGACGGCCTGCACCGCAGCCAGATCGCCGCCGCGCCGGGCCGCTTGTGCAAGCCCACCGGCCAGCAGCGCCGCCAGACCCTGTGGGTCGGATGACGCCCCGGCCGCAAGCGAGGCCGACCCGTCCACAAGGATATGGAGGGTGATGTCGGTGGGTCGTTCGAAGCGGCGGACAAAGAAACCGCCAAGAGGATCGGTCAGCGACCGTCGCATGTCCAGCCGTCTCGCGTCCGGATGGGCCAGAAGAGGCGCGATGTCTGCAAAAGCCTCTCCTGCACCCCGCGTCCTGCCGCGATGCACACCCTGGCGCAGACCCGCCTGTGCCTTCGACATGCGCCAGGCAAGGGCATCGAAAAGGTGCAGTTCCGCCGTCATTCCGCCGGCACCGGGATCGTGTCGAAGGCAGCGCGCATCAGCGCAGGCACCAGAACCTCGCGCCGCGCCTCATAGGCGGAACCAAGGAAGGTGCGATGAACCATGACCGGCCCAAAGACCTCGCGCACGTCCTGGGGCAGCACCGCATCGCGCCCCTCGGCCCAGGCGGCAGCCCGCGCCAGGCGCACCAGGGCCTGCATCCCGCGTGGACTAACGCCGCCCCGCACCAGCCGGACCATATCCGCGCCCTCGATTGCCAAGCCCGCCCTGATAGGATCGCGCAGCGCTTCGCACAGGTCGAAGACATAGCGTTGCAGCACCGGGCTGGCATGGACACTGTCTTGGATCTGCACGGCCAGAGCGTTCAGGCCGTGATAAGGCAGCAGTCCCGGCGTAATGGTGTCGATCAGCGCGTCCGTGTCATGAAAGCGCGTGTCGAAGGCCAGGGCGATCCTGTCGTCACGCTCGGCGGGAACCGTCACCGCGATCTCCATGGCAAAGCGATCGCGGGCGGCTGCTGGCAATTCGAAGGTCTCGTCCCGCTCGATCTGATTGCGGTCGGCGAAGACCTGCAGATGCGGGAACCGGTATTCGCGGCGGAAGGCGGTCAGGCTGCGCTCGGCCATCATGCGCAGCAGCATGGCATGGACCTGCGGGCGCGCCCGGTTGATCTCGTTGAAGAAGAAGATCGACAGATCCTCGCCCTTCGACAACGCCGGGCCGGGCTCGATGCGGGGCTTTCCATCGGCGTCCAGATGCGCGTCATAGATCAGGTCGGTGGGCAGCAGGTCCACCGTCCCCTCGACCCGCGCATAGGGGCCGCCGATGGCGCGGGCGACAGCGCGCAAAAGCGTGGTCTTGCCTGTGCCGACATCGCCTGCCAACAGGACATGGCCGCGCGCCAAAACAGACAACAGGATCAGGCGAATGGCGCGGGACTGGCCCAGGATGGCGCCGTTCAGTTGCGCTTCGGCATCGCGCAGGCGGGACAGCCAGTCAGCCGAGGCTTTGGGGTCTTGCAGCATGAATCACCGTGGATAGGCGGATGTGCCGCGCCGGGACGTGACATTTGGGAAAAGCGTCCGGGCGCGGCACGCCCCGGTCACTGGGCGGGCGGCGTGCCACCCTCCTCATAGCCGGGGATCTTCGTGACGTCGTATTCGAAGCTGCCGGTCTGGGCCATGTGCCAGACCCGCCAGGCGTTGCGGTTGTCCATCACCGCAAGGGATTCACCCTGCTTGGACAGTTCCGCCGGGTCGTGCTGCGGGTCATATTCGGACCCTTCCACCCGTTCGGGATAATCAGGCTTGGGTTCCCAGCAGTTGCCGGGTGCCCGGCAGTTTGTGCCGTCATAGGCCAGGGCCGGGGCGGCCAGGGACATCGCGGCAACGATGCCAAGTGCGATCAGTTTCATCCGTTCTCCTCCTCTCTGGAAAGGACCGGGGCGCTTTGTTGCCCCGGCCGGTATTGGCTTCACGACTGCTCGTCCTCCTCACCGCTCTTCGACTTGAACGGGGTGAAGCTTTCGCGCTGCTCAGGCGTCAGCCAGGACGCCGTTTCAGCCTCGCCCGTGTAAAGGTGGCGGACCCAGGCCATGGCCAGCAGCATCTCGTCCAGGGTCAGGCTTCCCCACATCGGACCCATTTGCCCCGAGGCACCGCCATAAAGGGTCGAGAACAGCCCCACATCCGTTTCATTCTGGGGATAGGTCCAATAGGAATCGTTGATCCCTGGCCCGATCTTGCCTTCGCCGTAATGGCCATGACAGCCCGAGCACATGGTGTTGTAGGTTTCCTCGGCCCGCGCCATCACCTCGGGGTTCTCGTTATAGATGTTGACCCCTGTGGCCATGAACTCCTTGACCGCCTCGGTATCCCGGCCTTCCTCCATTGCGTCGTCAAAATTCAGCGGTGAGCCGTCCACCGTGTTGTAGAACTGGGGCTGGGCCAGGGCGGCCGCCGCCCCCAACCCAAACACGATGACCGCCAGCGAAAGATGCCTCATGTCGTGTCCTTGTCTTCAGGAATTGAGCGGAAGGGTCGGGATGCCTTCCTCGTCCAGGATCGCCTGGATCCGGTCCCTGCCCGTTTCGAGCGCCTGGTCGATGCGCTCCAGCAGCTCGGGCTTCGTTTTTGCGACGCCTACCGATTGGCTGTATTGCAGGGGAATGATCAGGCCGTCCTGGCGCTCGATCTCGTTGCTGATCAGCGTCAACTTCAGCGGCTCGCGCGAGTCGCGGACATAGCGGGCGACATCCGGGGCGAAGGCGATGCCCAAGTCGGCATTGCCTGCCGCCACCTCGGACACGACGCGATCGGCGGGCACTTGGGTGTATTTGTTGCGCCGGTCCTCGAAGTCGGTCAGCGAGGCCTGGTAGATCAGATTGTATTCATAGCGGCCGGTATATTTCAGGATCGTCTCGGCCGGGCTGTGATAACGATAGGAAAAGGTGTCGAAGCCTTCTCGGTCGACGTCCTGCCACTTGTCGCCATCGAAGTTGCGGTCCTGGCGGCTGATGAAGGCATAGGCCGAACGGTAATAGGGCTTGCTGGTCAGTAGCCGCTTGTCATCCTGATCGACGCCGACCAGCACGTCGCACAGATCGTCCTCGATCCCGTCACGGACCAGGTAGATCGCGTCCTTTTCGATCATCACCAGGTCCAAGGTCATCCCGGCCTCATCGGCCAGAACCTCGGCGATCCTGTTCTCGAACCCGGTGCCGTCCTTGGTCGAATAGGGCGCGTCCATGGTCGAGGCGCAGACCCGCAGGGTGTCGACGGCTTGGGCATTGGCTGCACCAAGGCTGCACAGCAGGACAGCCGTTCCGCAGCCGAAGCGCGAAATCATGGCATTCATCGTGAAGTCTCCCAAATGTCGGTCTATGGTGCGGCGGGCCGGTTGCAGCCCGCCGTGGCAGGGATCAGGCGTCGTCGCCTGGGATCCATTCGCCGGTGTTCACGTCGTCGGTGTAGACGCTGTCGCCATTCAGCGAGAAGACCATCACTCCGCCGCCCATCTGGGTGAACTCCTTGAGCCTGCGGAAGGCCCCCACCGAACCCAGGCCGGCGGTCGGGTCGTTCAGGTCGAAGACCAGGCCCACGCCGGGCCAGCCGCCGACGCCATAGTAGATCGCGACATACTGGCGCCCGTCATGCTGATAGGTCATCGGATGGCCGACCACGCCCGACGGCAGCTTGTGCTTCCACAGCAGGTCACCCGTGTCGCTGTCGCGGGCCTTGAGGTAACCGTCCAGCGTGCCATAGAAGGTCAGTCCGCCGGCAGTCGCCATGGTGCCGCCCCAGACCGCGAAGCGCTCCATCTTCTCCCAGGCCATTTCGCCTGTGATGGCGTTGTAGGCCTTGATCTGGCCCAGGCCGAGGCCGTTCTGGCGATCGCCCTTCGGTCCCGGATACATGTCCAGCGTGGCGCCTACGAAGAACTGGCCCGCGCGATAGGGCAGCATGAACGGTTCCCAGTCCATGCAGATGTGGTTGATGCCCAGCATGAACAGTTTGCGTTCCGGGTCATAGCTGTCGTGGCCCTGGTTGTGATAGCCCATGGCCGAGGGGCAGATGTCGCGCGCCTTGTGGTCCATGCGCGTCCCAAACTCCGGATCGCGAACCGGCAGACCAGTATCCAGCTGCACTTCCTTCACCCAGTTGACCGTGTCGTCCATCTTGTCGGCCGAAATCAGGTCGCCGTTGGTGCGGTCCAGCGTATAGACGATGCCGTTGCGATCCGGGTGGGTCAGCAACTTGCGCATGTTGCCGTCCTTGTCTTCCTGTTCGGACAGCATCATCACGTTGACGCCCGCATAATCCCATTCGTCATGCGGCGTCTTCTGATAGGCGAACTTGGCCTCGCCCGTGGTGGCCTCGCGGCCCCAGATGGCCATGGTCCATTTGTTGTCCCCCGGACGCATCGTCTCGTTCCAGGGCGCCGGGTTGCCGGACCCGTAATAGAACAGGTCCACCTCGGGGTCATAGGCATACCAGCCCCAGTTGGTGCCGCCGCCGATCTTCCAGGCGTCGCCTTCCCAAGTATCGGTGCCCAGGTTGAACTGGCCGTAATGCGGGTTTGGCTCGTTGAAGTCCGAGGCCAGCTTCAGTTCCTCGTCCGGGCCGGTGGCAAAGGCGCGCCAGCGCTGTTCGCCGGTCTTCACGTCATAGGCGGTCACATAACCGCGCACGCCCAGTTCCGCGCCCGACGATCCCACCAGCACCATGTCCTTGATGACATAGGGCGCGATGGTCAGGGTGGAGCCGACCTTGATGTCGGAGTTTTCCATGATCCAGACGTCCTCGCCCGTCTCGGCATCCATGGCGACGATATGCCCGTCAAGCTGGGTGCGGAAGACAAGCGGCCCGCGCGTGTCGTCGCCCGGCCAATAGGCCAGACCGCGGTTCACCACGTCGCAGCAGGCGACCGTGCGGGCGGTCGGGTTCTGGCGCGGCTTGTTCTGCCACAGGATCGTTCCCGGATCGTTCAGATCCAGGGCGAAGGTGGTGTTCGGGAACGGCGAATGGACGAACATCTTGTCACCCACGACAAGCGGCGTGCCCTCGTGCCCGTGCAGCACCCCGGTCGAGAACGACCAGGCCGGGCGCAAGTCCTTGACGTTTTCCTTGTTGATCTCGGTCATCTCCGAATAGTTCTGCGCGTTGTAGTCGCGCCCGGTCATGACCCAGTTCGCCGGATCCTTGGCAAGCTCGACCAACTGGTCATTGGCTGCGGCTGGCGCCCCGAACGCCAAAACCGCAGCCACCGCCATTGGCGAGACATGGGTCATCGTCTTGCGAATTGTGCTTCTCATCTGATCCTCTCCCTATCGCGCATCCCGGAGCCGGTGTCAGATCCCCCCTGCACCGGCTTCATGCGCCTGCTGCCAGCCTTTCCCCTTTCGGGTTCGGGCATGTTGCAAGGACGATCAGACCACCGCTCTATGCGACTGTCTGCGGGGAAGGACGCCCGATCTTGACGGGGCATTTGCCCTGTCCATCAAGGTTCAAAGTCACCCTGTTGCGAAAGGCACCATACCAATGTCCGTCGCTAGGCCAGATTGTCTCATCCCTTAGGCTGACCTACCCTTGGATAGCGCATGAGGCGCGTGGGCGAATCACGGTGAGCATCGGGAAAGGGATCTGATGGAGGTCAATGAGACACATCCGCGCACCGTTGCCCTTGCCTTGGCAAGCGCTGCTGTCATCCTGCTGCAGGCGTGCCGTGACGAAGAGACGACGCTGCCCGCCGCGTCCGACCAAGGCCAGCACACAGAACAATATGCGCCTGATTGGCTGGAGGCATCCGAAAACGAAACGCCTTTGGCCTTTCTGGCACGTGTGACACAGACCGCTCCCCGATCGATTTCGCCGTCGCTTAACCGCGCGGCCGCCACCTATGATGACAGTCCCCGAATGGTCGCCAATCGGACAGCCCAGTTGTGGCATGAAATCCGCCAGAAGGACGACCCGCCCATGGCCATATACGTCCTGCTTAACCAACTGGCCATGCGGCAGGACGCGCCCGATCACAGCATCGGCCCCGTCATCCAGCACTACCGCGTCCTGCGTGCGCAGGGGCATCCGCATGACGCCGCCATGCAGGCCGCGACTGCTTCAGGAAAGGGGCGCTGATGCGGCAGGAATCCGGATTTCTTTTCGACACGGCCGTTCCACAGCCCAAGCGGCTGTGGTCATTGCACAAGATCGTCACGGTCGTGCCGCTTTCCGTGGGCGTCGCGCTCGGCGCGACTATTGCCGCCATCATTATCCTGAACGCCCGCATCGCGATCGAAGAGGAAACAGCCTCGGCCTTCCGCACGGCGCAGGCCACAATCGCTGTCCGGATGCCGCCCAGCTTTGCCCGTGCCGACACCATGGGAGAGGCCATGCAGATTGCCCATGAGATCGACGCGCTCCGCCATGTTTCCGCCCATGTAGTGGACAACAAGGGCACCCCCCTCCTCAACCCGTCCGCATCGGTTTCGATGGAAGACGTAGAAGCGCCTGGGTGGTTCACATGGCTGATGCGCCCCGAAGTGAAGGCGGACTACTTCACCATCTCGCATTATCCCAATGTCTTGGGCAGCCTTGTGGTCGAAACCGATCCCACCGACGAAATCAGCGAGGTTTGGGAAGATTTCCGCATCATCATGCCCCTGCTGGCGCTGACCTGCATCGCCCTGATCGGCATGTCGATGGGCTTCAGCAACCTGATCCTGCGCCGTTTGCATCGCGTGCAGGATGCGCTTGGCGCCATGCGGCACGGCGATCTGGAGCGCCGGGCCCCGCCCGATCACTTGGTCGAATTTGCATCGCTGGCCGACGACGTGAACGCCCTTGCCATCCACCTCAAGTCGCAAAGAGCAGAGAACGAGCATCTGCAGACCCGGCTTCTGACGCTGGCGGAAACGGAACGGGCCAAGATTGCCTCGGATCTGCATGACGACATGGGCCCGCAGCTTTTTGCGTTGAACGCCGCGCTGTCCCAGGCCATTGCAGCCGCCCGCGACGTATCGGGTTCGGGGGCCGCGCAACTTGATGACGCATTGCGCGCCATCTCGACCCATACCGACGCGGTTCGCGACAGTGCCCGCAGCGCCATCAACGACCTGAGACCCATGCTCATGGGTTGCGGATCACTGCAGGAGTTGCTTGGGGAACTGGTGGCCGAATTCACCGAGATCGCGCCAGAGGTCACCATCGACCTGGACTGCAAGAACCAGGTTGCCGCGGACGAACTGGCCGAAACGGCAATCTATCGCTTCGTGCGCGAAAGTCTGTTGAACGCGATCAGGCACGGGAAGGCCCAGCGGATCAGGATTGAGATGCACCTGGCCGAAGACCTGATCGTCACGAAGGTCCGGGATGACGGCCGCGGTCCCTCAGGGCGCCTTCCCTCCCGAGGCCATGGTCTGACCGGCATCCGGGACCGCGCCCGCGCCTTGGGTGCCAGCTTTGATCCACCCCGCCGCGTGGGCGCGGAAACTGTCACTGAACTGAGGATGCCTGCACGATGATCGAAGCCCTGGCCCATGAAAAATCTGCCGAGCGCCTGAAGCGCATCGTCATTATCGATGACCATCCCGTGGTGGTGGAAGGCTGGGGCCGCATCATCCGTCAACGCATCCCCTGCGAGATCGTGGGCGCCGCCACCGCGCTTGAAGGTTGGCGCGCCTGGCGTGCGGCCCGGCCCGACATGATGGTCGTCGACCTGACCTTGGGCGACCACAAGATCGCGGGGATCAAGCTGATCGACCGGCTGCGGATGCTGGACCCGACCTTGCCGATCCTGGTCTTCACCATGCATCGCAGCCCGATCCTGGCCCGCCGCGCCCTTCAGGCGGGGGCCAACGGGATCATAAACAAGGATTCCCCCTCCGACGAAATTCTGACCGCCCTCACAGAGGTTCTTTCAGGCGGCAACTACGTCGGAAGTCGGCTGGCTACGCAGATCGCGCTGATGAACCTGCCCGGACGCCACGGTAGCAGCTCAAGCCTTACCGCGCGGGAGGAGGAAATCCTGGGCCTCATCGCCGAGGGATTGTCCTATCGCGAAATCGCGGACCGTGCCTGTATCAGCTACAAGACTGTCTCGAACGTGAGCTTGGCCTTGCGCGACAAGCTAGGCGCCGCCAGCTTGGGGGATCTGGTCGTTAAGGCCATCCGGTATTTCGAAGGTAGCTGAACCGCAAAGACCAACAGATTTGGCATCATAAATCGTCAAAGTTGTGATGAAGCAGGCTGAGGCGCTTGCCATAAGGGGACGGGGGCATCATGGCGCAATGTCTCTCTCGGCCTAGGCTGTGTGGAAACTGATGTTCGTGGTAAACTTTGACATAGCTGTGGGGGATCAGCATGTCGGGCTTCATCGAGGGCGTTGAGCGCGGGCAGACGGTTCTCTTTCCAGATCGTCTCGAAGTCTGGATCACCGAGGATCATCTAGTTCGCGTTATTCAGGGGACGAGTTCAGGGACAAGACCACTCGGCCAAACGAGATGTGGCAGACCGACTTCACCTATCTCAAGGTGACAGGCTGGGGATGGTTCTACCTGTCCACCGTCCTCGATGACTTTTCCCGCTATATCGTCGGCTGAAGCTGTGCACCACCATGAACGCGGACGATGTCAGCGCGACGCTTGATATCGCGCTCGCTGCATCCGGATGTGACAGCGTCACCGTGCTGCACAAGCCGCGGCTGCTGAGCGACAACGGCCCTTGCTACATTGCTGGTGATCTTGCCGGATACCTCGAAGAACATGGTATGGACCATGTCCGCGGCGCCCCCAATCATCCCCAGACGCAGGGCAAGATCGAGCGCTGGCACCAGACCCTCAAGAGCCGCATTCTGCTGGAAAACTACTATCTGCAGAGTGAACTCGAGGCGGCCATCGCGGCCTTTGTCGAGCATTACAACAACCACCGCTATCACGAGAGCCTCGGCAACCTCACACCCGCTGACGTCTACTTCGGACGCGGCCCGGCTATCCTCGCAGAAAGGGAGAAGATCAAGAAACTGACCATCCAGAACCGGCGCTTGATCCATCAGCGCCAGGCAGCATAACCTCAACCCGCAGAGCTAGGACCCTCCAGACCAAAATCAGGCCGCCTGTTCCAAATCATTCGACGACGGACAGGGTGATGACGGCAGTCCGACAGGATCACCAACATCTCGCCGCAGACCGTTCACCGGCCGATGCCCTATGCAGTGGCCGCACGCACTATGGTCGCTGACATGGCCGAGTCCGTGCCGGTTGCCGGGGGAGCGATCGACACGCGCGCAGAGGTGACGATCACCTGGGAGATCGCGCCGGCGAGTGAAGCGGGGAGCTCGGCGCCGATCAAATAGATGGGTTTGGCGAAAGGCATCTCTGGTCGCGCAGCCAGGGGTCATCATCGAAGCATGATGGTTGCCCCTTTGCTGCGTTCGCCTTAGTCAGCCGCTGAAATCGCCGAGGATACTATGGCCCAGAACGATCTAGAAACCCGCCACCTCGAAACGCTGGACCGAGACCTCGGACGCTTTTCGACCCTGGAGAGAGCGACCACCTATATCTCTCGACCGCTGGTCGCGCCGGGAGTGGCGCTCTCCTTCATCCTGCTGGCGGGCTTCGGTGCGATGGCGGCCTTTGGGCTGTCCAGCGGCGGGCTGATTGTCGCCATGGCGGCAGTCATCGGGGCCTACATGGCCCTGAACATCGGCGCGAACGACGTGGCGAACAACATGGGTCCCGCCGTGGGCGCAAATGCGCTTACAATGGGTGGAGCAATCGCCATTGCCGCGATCTTCGAAACCGCCGGTGCGCTGATCGCTGGTGGGGACGTGGTGGGCACCATCTCTCGGGGGATCGTAGCACCGGAGAGCATTGGCGAGCCGTCAGTGTTTGTCTGGGCGATGATGGCGGCCCTGCTGTCCTCAGCGTTGTGGGTCAACGTCGCAACCTGGATCGGCGCGCCCGTATCCACCACGCATTCGGTAGTGGGTGGCGTTATGGGCGCGGGTATCACCGCTGCAGGCTTTGGGGCGGTCAGCTGGCCGACTATGGCCACGATCGCGGCAAGCTGGGTCGTCTCACCCCTCCTGGGCGGCGTCATCGCTGCGGCATTCCTATGGTTCATCAAGGCGCGCATCATCTACCGCGATGACAAGATCGCAGCTGCGCGCATATGGGTTCCTGTCCTGATCGGCATCATGGCCGGCACCTTTGCCGCCTATCTTGCCTTGAAGGGCCTGAGCAGGCTTGTGACCATATCCTTCGGCAATGCCCTGGTCATCGGAACAGCATTGGGTCTGGTCTGCTGGCTGGTGATGATCCCGGTGATACGACATCAGTCCCATGGGCTGGAAAACCGGAACAAGTCACTGAAGGTTCTGTTCGGTATTCCGCTGGTCGTATCTGCGGCACTGCTCAGCTTCGCGCATGGCGCCAATGATGTGGCTAACGCAGTCGGGCCGCTGGCTGCCATCGTGCAGGCGCAGGCTTTTGAGAGCGCGACCGAGTCGGTAGCGATCCCGTTCTGGGTCATGCTGATCGGGGCTTTCGGTATTTCCTTCGGCCTGTTCCTGTTCGGCCCCAAGCTGATCCGCATGGTCGGGAGCCAGATCACCAAGCTGAACCCGATGCGCGCATACTGCGTCTCGCTCTCTGCGGCCCTGACGGTGATCGTGGCCAGTTGGCTTGGCCTGCCGGTCAGCTCCACCCATATTGCAGTGGGCGCGATCTTCGGAGTGGGTTTCTTTCGCGAGTGGGACGCGGAACGACGTCTGCGGGCTGCACAAGGGAACGAGCACGACCTCCCTCATCCCGGACCTGAGGAACGTCGGCGCCGTAAGCTGGTGCGTCGGTCGCATGTCATGACGATTGGTGCCGCCTGGGTTATTACAGTTCCAGCAACGGCAGTTCTATCTGCCATTCTGTTCCGGCTGCTGAACGCTTTCGGGCCTTGATCGAAACTTTCCAGGGGTCTGCATAGAAGCTGCCGCAAACTCCAATCCACGTCTGGGCAAGCTGAGATCGGTCGGCAGGAGGGGCGGGTGGGATGGCCCGACTATGCAGGGCCGCCCCGATCATTCGGCGGCAGCGCGCGCCGGAGCCTTCGCCGAGATCAGCGCGGTGCGCAGATCAGACTCCATACGCACCAGTTCCTGCTCGGCGGCGGCCCGCTTGGCCTTGCCTTCGTCGGCAATGCGCAGGCTGTCTTCGATCGTGCCGATCAGCTCCTCGTTGGCCTTGCGGATCGCTTCCACATCGAAGATCCCCCGCTCCATCTCGGTGCGGATGACCGTATTGGCCTGACGCAGGTTCGCAGCATTGGCCGTCAGCAGATCATTGGTGAGAACCGAGGCGGCCTTCACATCGCGGGCGGTATTGGCTGCGCGCTGGATGGTAATCGCCTGGGCCGGCTGGTTCTCCCACAGCGGCACGGTGTTCGTCAGCGTCGAGGTAATCTTCGCCACCAGCGACTTGTCGTTTTCCTGGACCAGGCGGATCGAAGGCAGCGACTCCATGGTGACCTGCCGGGTCAGCTTCATGTCGTGGACACGCCGCTCTAGGTCGTCGCGAACCGACTGCAGATCACGCAGCTCGCTTGCAGCAAGGAGCTTGTCACTCTCGTTCGCAATTTCCATTTCCCGTTGCTTCTCGGGAATGGCCACGGCCTCGATCTCGGCGATCTTGGCCTCCCCCGCGGCGATGTAGATTGCCAGCTGGTCATAGAAGGACAGGATCTCGGCATAAAGCCTGTCAAGTGCCTTGATGTCCTTCAGCAGCGTCAGCTGGTGGCGTTCTAGGTTGGTTGTGATCTCGTCGATCTGGGTCTGGATCTTGTCGAACTTCGCCTTGAACCGGGCAATCGGAGTAGCCTTGCCCATCATCTTGGACAGGAAGCCCTGCTTGGTGCTCAGGTCAATCGGCTGGCCCAACGTCAGTTCGAACCGGCTCATATCATTGCATGGTCGATGTGGCGAAGCCCATCAAGCCCTAGCAAGGCAGGCACACTTACGAAGAAATGTGCAACTGTAATGCTAGGGCGGAGAAGCCATGGGTGCTGGAGACCACACTGCTGCATTCCGCAGAAGATGGCTGGCCAGACATCACTCTCCGGGGATTGGAGCGACCTCGAAGGAAATCTGGCCAGCCATGAACCACATGCGCGACGCCAAGCTTCAGCGTTGTCGCCGCGAATGTTGATCCGCCATCTATGTTCCAGTCAAACAACAGCTTGGTTGGGGCTGATCATCAAAGCATCAGCGCCGCCGCCCAAGCAAACAGCACCATGCCGAAGTTCGCATGGATGAAGGTCGGGATCACGCTGTCCTTGATGTGGTCGTGCTGGCCATCCGCGTTCAGGCCTGCCGTTGCGCCCAGCGTGATGGTGGACGCGGGCGATCCTGCATCGCCCAGAGCCGCCGCTGCACCGAGAAGGGCGACTGTCGCCAGCGGCGAGAAGCCAAGCGCGAGGGCCAGGGGCACATAGACGGGCGCGAGGATCGGGACGGAGGCGAAAGAGTCGCCGAAGCCGATCGTGATGAACAGGCCAACAAGCAACATGATCGCCGCGCCAAGAGCCTTGTTCTCGCCGATGAACGCTGCCGATGCAGCGACCAGCGGCTGAACTTCTCCGGTGGCGGAAAGCACGCCCGCGAAACCCGAAGCAATAGTGATGATTACCGCCACTTGCGCCATCATCCGCAGGCCTTCGGTAAAGACGTCGTCCTGGTCCCGCCAGCGGAAGATGCCCGCAAAGCTGAGGATAACGAAGCCGACCATGGCCCCGATCAGGAGCGAGTCGAACTTGATCTGGCACACCAAAGCCACCAGCAGCGCAGCGATCGTTGCCAGCAGCTGCGTGAGGTCAAGGGTGACAGGGACCTTGGCGGCAGCCGGTGCCTCATTCTCGATCGTGTGATAGTCGCGCGGCTTGCGGTAGGTGATGAAGACGGCGACGAACATCCCGGCCAGGATCCCCATCACCGGCAGAAACATTGCCTTAGGCGCCATATCGGCTGTAACAATCAGGCCAAGGTCTGCGCCAACATTGTTCAAGTTGGTCAGAAGGATGTCGTTCAGGAAGATTGCCCCGAAGCCTGTCGGCAAAAGCAGGTAGCTGGAACTGATCGCGCAGGCCAGCACGCAGGCGACGGCCCTGCGGTCCATGCGAAGCCGGTTCATGATGCCCAGGAGCGGCGGGATCAGCACCGGGATGAAGGCGATATGAACAGGGATGAGGTTCTGCGACATGACAGAGGCGGCGCAGAGGATCAGCAGCAAGGTCCACTTGATGCTCTTGCCAGTGGCGGCCTCACCCGTCCCCAGCCGTCCCGAGATCTTCGCGGCCAGCAGTTCCAGCAGGCCGCTGCGCGCCAGCGCTACGGCGAAGGCGCCGATCATGATGTAGGTCATGCCGACTTGCGAGCCGATGAGCAGGTTCTCGTTCAGCGCAGTGATCGTCTCGGTCATCGACAGGCCTGCTTGCAAGCCGCCCAGCACGGCCGCCGAGACCAGGGCGATGGCAACGGGCAGCCGCAGCAGGCAGAGCGTCATCATCACAGCGATCGACAGGACGACGGCGTTGATGTGTAGGCCCGCCGCGAGCGAGCCTCCGTAGATCGCTGCAGACAGGCCAAACACGGGGAGCACGCGCTTGCGAAGGAACTCTCCGTCGGAAGGAAAGCTCATGGGCAGATCAGTCATGGTCATTCTCTTGAAGGGTCCGGGCCCAAAGCCCGGCACGCACGGCGATACGTCGCACGGGGACAGAGATTCAACCGGATTGTCTGTGCTACCTCTTCGGATGGGTCTTGAAATCACTGTCGAGGTCAAGCGGTGTTACGACCCACCTCACGGCGGACACTTGCATGAAGTGAGCTTGGCGGGAGGCACTCACAGCCCCTGAAGGTAGATGACAGAGACCAGTCGCAGTTCGACCTACCTACCGCCAGCTCTTATAATAATCGTGGACCACATCGATTGCCGCTTCCGCCAGCTCTGCCATTTCTTCGTCTAGGGCTGTCCGTGGCCGACTCTGCCACTTTTTCAGACGATCCAGTTCAGCCTTGCGGTCGACGTTCACGAAGGCTCCATCGGCATAGACTGTGCGCCCTGCAACCATGACCTGAGCGACGGCCTCTGCTTTGGCACGCCGCACAAGCACGTCGGCAAAGCCGTTTCGTGGATCCTGCCATGGATAAGTCACCCGATCCCAATCGAGCACAACAAGATCCGCCGCCTGTCCTTTCGCAAGCCCACCAATCCGCTCGCGGAACGGCGTCGTGGCGGCCCCGTGACGGGTGGCCATTTGTAGAACCTGTGCCGCCGTTGGTGCGGGTGATTGATGTCCTGATGGACGGTGCAAGGTCAGAGCCATGCGCATCTCTTGCAGCATGTCACGGTCGTCGTTGATCCCCGCCCGCAGACTCCCCGTAGGCGTCCAAGAGTTGCCGGACGTAGCGCGCCTCATGAGTGGCGATCTCATTTGGTGGCGGATCACAGATCGGGCGCGGCGGGAGACCTCCGCCAAAGCGAACCGCATGGTAGGTTGTCGTCTCGTGTCTTGCGATCAGCTCCAACAGGCTCATCGAGCCGAAGATAGAAAAGTCGAATTTTTCAAAATACTCAAGAAGCTCGCCGGTAAGCGGCACTTTAGCCTTCGAAGTTATCTCGGCGCAGCATTGCTTCTCCCAGTTCTGTCTGACGCTCTCTTTGAGCTTGCCTGGATCCAGAAGGAGTTTCCCAGCAGTGGTGCCGACATCGCGGCTTGCGGCAAAGTAATACTTGCGTGGCACCGAGTATTCCTTGCGCCACGTATAGTATATCAACTTGCCGATCTCGACATGGATGTCAGACGGTCGAAGGGGGTTGTCGTAGCGCTTGCATTGGAAGTTTTCCCAAGGTGCTGCGAAGCCGACGGCCTGCGTGAAACACGCTACGTCGATTCCCATGTCCCCTGCGCCAGCGAAACGCCGGACCATCGGGTATTCCTGCTTAAATGAGGTTGCCCACTCCTCGATAAACCTCTCCCACTCATCGGAGGAGAATAATTGCACCCTCGAAACTTTTGGGATTGGGAGGCCCGCGTAGACGTGCCCCGCAGACGGCGAATGCACGACCTTTTCGGGGTCTATGGGTGTAAGGTCGTTTAAATTAAGCATTTCTAAACAAAGCCCCTGCGCGAAAGGTAGTCTGCGAAACAGCCAAAGGGCAACTACTATCTGAGCTTGGAAAATGCTTTGCACACTTGGCCTAGCGGACACATGAAGACGGCGAAGCTGAAGCTGTTCACCCGACGCTTTTGGTAAAAGCGACTGGCAAAAAGGTGATCGGCAAGATGCGATGCGGGCGCAGGCAGCTTTTCCGCCCCCCATGATTAGCACGGCGCCACCTCGTCGAGCGTCGTATCACGGTCCGCTCTTCCGCTTTCGCTGCGTTTGCAGCGCCGAACCGCCTTCAGACAGCTTTCCGCCCTTTACAGCGCAAGCGACACCTAACTTCATGATGAATAAGTGTGCGATACGACACAACATTCCATTCCTGGGCGGCAGTTCGTCCGTCAACATGTGGTCGCCAATTCATCAGCCTTTGAAGATCGTGAGCAGGTGGACACACGAGCGTCTGCAACTATTCATCGCGGGCTGGCTGCCGAGGCGCTATTCGGTGTCCTTTCCGGTGGCAGGCGTTCTCTTGACTGAAAGGACAAGCTTTGACCCTTTCATCAGCCCATATCCGCCATTGCGGATGTTGAGCTCCTTGCGGGTGATATGTCCGGCGCGCAGGTCCTCGTCGTCGGCGGCGCGGGAATCTGCCTTCTGGCGGGCACGCTCCTTGGGATCAAAGAATGACACGCGCATGTTGAGCTCCTAGGGCTGGAAGGAAGGTTGCGGCAAACTTGACCGGCAGACAAGACAGGCGCGACGTTATCTTATGTTCGGACTGCTCGCATGGAGATTGCAAGGTCGCACATAGAGCTAACCCGTCACCTGGCCTACTGAGGAACACGGAACCTTTGGCATTGGTGGCCACTGGTCACGTGATGATCGGCCTGTTCTCCAATTCCGCCGCACGATCAAGCATCCGCAGGACAGTGCGCAGGCTCGGACGAGTGGGGGCAGCGGGTGCGGCCCTGGACAGTGCCTCGGTGACAGACCATACGGACGCGGCCGAGAGGCCGCGCCCTTGACCTTCGCGCTGGGCGAAGGTGATCAGGTCCGGCAAGCCGATTTCCCGGAGACGGAGGATCGTGCAGCGGCTGAGCAGTGGCGGCGGCAGCGGGGACAGGCTGTTGGTGAGCAGGATCCAACTCACATAAGACATGTCAAAGCGCACACGATAATAGGGGCAACTCCATTCGGCAGCGGTGCTGGACTCCAGCAGAGGCAGCAGCGCCTCCGCGAGGCTGAAGGATTGGTTTCGTCCAGACTTGGCGCTGCCCGCCTTTTCCAGCTCGTCGATCATGACGATAGGGTTCCCGGTCAGTTTAGCCATGATGCACTCTAGGACCCTCCCCGGCCGGGCACTCGACCAGCCACGCTGACAGCCGACGACACCGAAAGAGGCGTTCTCGCCCGTCGCATCCACGTCCACCTTAGCGGTGCCGATCAGCGCTCCTAATCGACGCACCCAATAGGTCTTCCCGATGCCCGGCGGTCCGTCGAGGATCACTGGCGGCATGCGGAAGCCCGCCCAACCTTCGCGCACCGATCGACGCATGGCATGCCAAGCGTGCTCGGTAGCAGGCGCCATCCAAGGCATCTCGCCGTGTAGGCGTGCGGCCAGTTCGTCGGCATGATCCAGACTGGAGATGCGAGCCAGGGCGACACCGTTCTTCAAGGACGAGAGGTTCTGGCGATCCTCCCGATTCAAGTGGCTCAGGCCCGTTCTGCGCAGGACCCCGTCATGCAGGCGCACCGCATGTCGATCCACGCGCTTCATGTCGTCTAGGGACAGCCTAATCCTCTCGCTCTCCTCACCTTCGATCGGCCAGTGCCGCTCCTCTTTCACCTCTTTCGACAGATCGACACCCGCATGTCGGGCGCGCAACCACTTCAGGTGCCTGGCCAAGTGAGAGCTGATCTGTCGCGGATTGAGCGAAGGATCGGGAAACGTGGCCTTCATGATCGGAAAGCGTGTCATCGGGGTTCCTCGACTGATCGCTCCGCCGCATGGCGGACGAGCCTCCCGCCAGATCATGCGGCGCGGATGCTGGATTTCAGGAAGGACCCGGGTCTGTCAGGAAGTCATGCAAGTCGCCAGAGCAGCCGTCAAGCCGGGGCGCCGGAAGAACAGGAACTGCGAGGCCGACAACTCGAATCAAGCGCCAATGACGGCAACCCTCTGACTTTTCTCTGGAAACTGATTGAATAGCCTAGGCGGTGGAAGTTTTATGGTTGTCAAAAAGGAAGCGGATCCGGCCGAAAGGAAGTTTTATGCCAGCCGGCACACCTCAAACGGTGTCCAGATACAGTTCCACCGTTTCCTCGTCCGACAGTTCCGACATGTAGTGCAGTTCCTGCCGCTTGGTCATGACGAAATTGTCGATCAGATGGGCCGGGAAGATCCGCCGCATTTCGGGACAGGTGTGGAAGGCGTCTATCGCTTCGGCCCAAGTGGCGGGAAGCTGATCCAGGTGCTGGTCATAGGCATTCCCCTTGAAGGGTTCGGGCGCCTCAAGCTTTTCCAGCAAACCGTTCAACGCTGCCCCCAGGATCGCCGCGACGGTCAGGTATGGGTTCACATCGCCGCCCGCCACCCGATGTTCGATGCGCCGCGCCTTCGGACCCGATGACGGGATGCGGATCGCCGCCGTGCGGTTTTCATAAGCCCAGCCGATGCCGGTCGGCGCATGGGCATTGGGCACCAGCCGATCATAGCTGTTTTCATGCGGCGCGAACAGCAGCGTGGAACCCGGCATCGCGCGCAAGCATCCGGCCACGGCATGGCGCAGTTCGGCCGTGCCGTCTTCTCCGCCATTATCGAAGATGTTGCGGCCGTCCTTGTCGAGGATCGAGAAGTGCATGTGCATCCCGTTCCCTGAAAACGCCTCATAGGGCTTGGCCATGAAGCTGCCGGCGAAACCGTATTGGCGCGCGATGCCCTTGACCAGCATCTTGAACAGCCAGGTGTCGTCCGCGGCCTTCAACGGATCGGCCTGGTGCATCAGGTTGATCTCGAACTGGCCCGGCCCCGCTTCGGAAATCGCGGTATCGGCGGGAATGTCCATCGCCTCGCAGGCGTCGTACAGCGTGGTGAAGAACTGGTCGAAGGCGTCAAGCGCCTTGAGGCTGAGAACCTCGCCGCCGGTGCGGCGCTTGCCGGATCGGGGACTGGGCGGCACGCGCAACTGGCGGCCGGAATCGTCGATCAGGAAGAATTCCAGTTCGGTCGCCACAACGGGCGTCAGGCCGGCGGCCTGGTATCGTTCAACCACCCGCGCCAAGGCCTGTCGGGGATCGCCTTCATAGGGGCGGCCGTCGGGGTGGAACATCCAGATCGGCAGCAACGCGGTCGGTGCGTCCAGCCAGGGCATCGGCAGGAAGCCGCGTTCGGTGGGCAGCAGCAGCCCGTCGGGATCGCCTATCTCGAAGACCAGGGGGCTGTCCTCGACATCCTCGCCCCAGATATCCAGGTTGAGGACGGAATAAGGGAACTTGGTCCCTTCCTCGAGGATCTTGCTGGCATAGCGGGCGGGGATGCGCTTGCCGCGCGCGACCCCGTTCAGGTCGGCGGCAGCCACGCGGATGGTCTTGACTTCGGGATGTTCTTTCAACCAGTCCATGACTTACCGGATCACTTGCGGACGATAACGGATGCGCCGCGCCGCGCCGGGCAGGTGGCGGTTCAGGCGCCGGTTCACGATACCGAACAGGCCGATCAGCGCCAGGGTCGAGACGATGAAATAAAGCGCGACGATCGGATAGGCGATGAAGGGGTTGAAGGTCTGCCCCGCGAAATAGCTGGCATAATACAGGCTGTCGCCCCGCTGCTGAAAGGCCGGAAAGCCCGAAAAGAAGACCAGCGTGGTCGCGTGGAACAGGAAGATCGCCTCGTTCGTATAAGACGGCCAGGCCAGCCGCAGCATCGTCGGCCACAGCACGCGGCGGAACTTGGTCCAGCCGGTCATGCCATAGGCTTCGGCAGCCTCGATGTCGCCCTTGGGGACCGACATCAGCGCGCCGTGGAAGATCTGCGCGGAATAGGCGGCGGTGTTCAGCGTCAGCACGATCAGCGCGCCCGCCCAGGCCTTGGTCAGCCAGCTTGTCGCCACGGTGAAGCCGAAGATCTCGACCCCCGCGCGGGGCAGCATCACAAGGGCCTCGTAGGCCAGGAAGAACTGGATGAACAGCGGGCTGCCCCGGAACAGGAAGATGAAGCCCTCGGCGGGCTTGCGCAGCCAGGGGTTCGTGCTGGTCTTGGCAAGGGCAAGGCCAGTCGCCAGGAAGAACCCGAACAGCAGCGCAAAGAAGGCGAAATACAGGTTCCAGATCAGCCCGGATCCGATCAGGGTGAATTGCTGGCACAGCGTGAAGTCGCTGCGCGGCAGCAGCCGTTCGCCAAAGCCAAGCGACCGCAGGCCGTAATCCATGATCGTCTGCGCGCAGCTCACACGACACCTGCCTTGCGCTGCGCCTCGCCCGCCATGGTGGCCTGGCCTGCGGACAGGCGGCGGATCACCCGGTCAAGAACGCGTTCGGACACCCAGGTCATCAGCAGATAGAAGACCAGCACGGCCAGGAAGTAATACAGCCGCCAATCGGGATGCGGATAGGCAAAGGACGACGTCTTGGCCCCGCCCAGTTCGCGGGCCCAATAGACGATGTCCTCGATCCCCAGCAGGAACAGCAGGGGCGTCGCCTTGATGAGGATCATCCACAGGTTCGACAGGCCGGGCAGCGCATAGGTCCACATCTGTGGCACCAGGATCCGGCGGGTGACCTGTCGCTGCGTCATGCCGTAGGCCTCGGCCGTTTCAAGCTGCGCGCGGGGCACGGCCTGCATCGCGCCATACAGCACATTGGCCGCGAAGGCGCCGAAGACGACCGAGAAGGCGATCACGGCCAGCGTCATGGCATAGATGTCATGGACCCATTCGGGACTGGTGGACAGGGGCAGCTTGGCCGCCGCGCAGACGACGAAGTCGTTGCCCTGGCGCACCGGGGCGTCGCTGTCGCACAGCGCCTGATGCCGCAGCCACTCCAGGCCCTGATCCAGCGCGATCGGCACGAACAGGAAGAACACGATGTCGGGCACACCCCGTACCATCGAGGTATAGACCTTGCCGAACCACCGCACCGGCGCGATCCGCGACCGCGACGCCATCGCGCCGCCATAGCCGAACAGCAGCGCGATGGGCGCGGTAATCGCCAGCAGCAGCAGGACAACCCCGAAGCTGGCATAGAACAGCATATGCGTGCCCGTCGTCAGATAGCACGACAGCCAGGCAAGCCCGTCCAGCACCGAAGGGTCGCTGCAAAAGGAAAACATCATTCGTCCCGGTAAGGGCCGCGGGTCGTCCCGCAGCCCGTCAGATCATTCGTAGGTCTGCGCGTCGTCGCCGAAATGCTTGCGGATCAACTCGTTCAGGCTGCCATCTTCCTTCATCGCGGTGATGGCGGCGTCAAGTTTCTCGCGCAGTTCGGTATCGGACTGGCGCACGCCCACGCCGATGCCTTCGTCCAGGTTCACCTGTTCGCCGACAAAGACCAGGTCGTTGCTGTCCTCGACGAAGGGGCGCATCACCTCGTGGTCGCCGAAGCCCGCGTCGGCCTCTCCGTTGCGGACGGCGGCGAAGACCTGGTCGATGTTGGGGAATTCCAGCATGGTCGCGCCGGTTTCCGCGATATACGACGCCTGCACGGTCCCGGTCTGCACGGCGATCACGCCGCCTTCCAGGTCAACGCCATCCTGCAGCGCGACATAGGACGAGGGCGCGGGCGGAAGGTAATCCTGCGTGAAGGCGATGACGGCCTTGCGTTCCTCGTTGATGCTCATGGCGGCCATGATGGTGTCATAGTTCGACGACACCAGGTTCGGGATGATCGAATCCCAGTCGTTCTTGACCCAGGTGCATTCCAGTTCCGCGCGCCGGCACAGTTCGTCGCCCAGTTCACGCTCGAAGCCCGCGACCTCCCCCGCCTCGTTGATGAAGTTGTAGGGGGGGTATGCGCCCTCGGTCCCCATGCGGACGGTCTGGGCCATGCCCATGCCTGCGGTCAGCGCCAGGGCGGTCGCGGCAAGCAGCAGTTTCTTCATTCTTTCTCTCCTGTTGGACGTCTATTCTAATGCGCCATCGAGGCGCTGAGGAACTGGCGCAGCCGGTCGGTCTGCGGCGCGCCGAACAGCCGCTCGGGCGGGCCTTCCTCGGCGATCAGGCCCTGGTGCAGGAACACGACATGATCGCTGACATCGGCGGCCAGGCGCATGTCATGGGTCACGATGATCATGGTGCGATGTTCGGCGGCCAGATCCTTGATGACCCGCACGACCTCTTGCTGCAGTTCGGGGTCAAGCGCGCTTGTCGGTTCGTCGAACAGCAGCGCCTTGGGCTGCATGCACAGGGCGCGGGCGATGGCGGCGCGCTGCTGCTGGCCGCCCGACAGTTGCGCGGGCCAGGCATCGGCCTTGTCCCCGATGCCGACCTTGTCCAGCAGCGACCGGGCGCGGGCCTCGACCGTGGCGCGATCCTCGCGCAGGACGGTCACCGGCGCCTCCATCACGTTCTGCAGGATGGACATGTGGGACCACAGGTTGAACTGCTGGAAGACCATCGACAGGTTGGTGCGGAACCGCATCACCTGGGCACGGTCGGCAGGCACGCGGGCCATGCCCTGCCCCTTCCACCGGACCGGTTCGCCTTCGAAGCTGATCTCTCCGGCCTGGCTGTTTTCCAGAAGATTGCAGCAGCGCAGCAGCGTGGACTTGCCCGACCCCGAGGATCCGATCAGACTGACCACATGCCCGCGCGGCGCGGTCAGGGACACGCCCTTCAGCACCTCGACCTGGCCATAGGACTTGTGAAGCCCTTGGATCCGGATCACGGGCGCGGCGTCTTGCGGGCTGGCTTTATCGTTCATCATCGGCGCATTGGGCGATAATCCCGGCGCTTTTGCAACGGGGTCTGCGGGGCAACCTGCCGATAAACGCAGGTTGCCGCTGCGTCAGACGATCTCGACCGAGTATTTCTCGATCACGGTATTCGCCAGAAGCCCCTCGCACATCTTTTCCACCTCGGTCTTGGCCTGCGCCGCATCGGTCGCGTCCAGATCCAGTTCGATCACCTTGCCCTGGCGGACACCCGCCACGCCCTTGTGTCCAAGACCGCCAAGCGCGTGGCGGATCGCCTCGCCCTGCGGGTCCAGGACGCCATCCTTCAGCATGATCGTGACACGGGCTTTCATGGCGTCTTCCTTCAATTGATCGCGGTCGGCTTCAGGCTGGTGGTATTGGCGGGCATCAGGCCCAGGCGGCGCGCAACCTCGGTATAGGCGTCGGTCAGGTTGCCCAGGTCGCGGCGGAACACGTCCTTGTCCAGCTTCTGGTTGGTCTTCATGTCCCACAAGCGGCAGCTGTCCGGGCTGATCTCGTCGGCGACGATCAGGCGCATGAAATCGTTATCCCAGACGCGCCCGATCTCGATCTTGAAGTCGATCAGCTTGATGCCGACGCCATAGAAGACGCCCGACAGGAAGTCGTTCACGCGCAGCGCCAGCGACACGATATCGTCCAGATCCTGCTGGGTCGCCCAGCCGAAGGCAATGATGTATTCCTCGGACACCATCGGGTCGCCCAGTTCGTCGTTCTTGAAGCTGTATTCGACGATGGGACGCGGCAGCAGCGTGCCTTCCTCCAGCCCCAGGCGCTTGGACAGGGAGCCGGCGGCGAAGTTGCGCACGATCACTTCCAGGGGCACGATCTCCACCTGGCGGATCAGTTGCTCGCGCATGTTGATGCGGCGGATGAAATGATTGGGGACGCCGATATTCGTCAGCCCGTTCATGAAGAACTCGGAAAGGCGGTTGTTCAGGACGCCCTTGCCTTCGATCACGGCCTTCTTCTGCGCGTTGAAGGCGGTCGCGTCGTCCTTGAAGTACTGGACCAGCGTGCCGGGTTCGGTGCCTTCGTACAGGATCTTCGCCTTGCCTTCATAGATCTTCTTGCGGCGCGGTGCCATGGCGGGCGTCCTTTCGCATGTCCCTTATCCAAAGCGCCTTACCTCACAAGCGCACCCGGGGGCAATACGAGAGGCTTGCAAGCGGCCGTGGCCGGGATAACATCGGGGCCAAGACAACACGGAGGCCACGATGACCACCTTCGACGACCGCGAACGCGGTTACGAATCCAAGTTCGCGCATGACGCCAACCTGCGCTTCAAGGCCGATGCCCGCCGCAACCGCCTGCTGGGCGAATGGGCGGCCGGGCTTCTGGGCAAGACGGGCGACGACGCGCGCGCCTATGCGATGACCGTCGTGACCTCGGACTTCGAGGAGCCAGGCGAGGACGATGTGTATCGCAAGCTGGCGGCCGATCTGGAAGGCAAGGCGGGCGAGTCGGAAATCCGCACCAAGATGGCCGAACTGATGCAGGTCGCGCGCCACCAGATCATCGACGAAACGACGTGAAACCGCGCTGATCGTTCCAACAAGGGGGCCGGTCGGCCCCCTTTTTCATGCGGGCCGGGCCGCGGCTTCGGCGCGCGGATAGCGCAGCGCCATGGTCACGCCGCGCGACAGGTTCAGCACCATCAGCGCCGCCCACAGCCCATGGTTCCCCCAGACCGGCGGCAACAGCAGCACGGCGGCCAGGAAGGCCAGGGCCGACCAGATCATCGCCACCCGCATGTCGCGCGTCAGCGTCGCGCCGATGAAGATGCCGTCCAGCATCCAGGCTCCGACCCCGATCACCGGCGCAAGCCCCAGCCAGGGCAGATAGGCTCGCGCCTCGGCCCGCACCTCGGGGGATGTGGTCAGCAGGTCGATGATCGCGCCTCCGCAAAGCCAGAAGGCCAGCCCCAGGGCAAGCGCCCCTGCGACACCCCAGGCCGAGGCAAGGCGGGATGCCTGCCGCACCCCGTCCGGCTTGCGGGCGCCGACCGCCTGCCCCACCAGGCTTTCGGCGGCGAAGGCGAAGCCGTCCAGGGCATAGGCGGTGATCGACAGGAATTGCAGCAGCACCTGGTTGGCAGCCAGCGTCACGTCGCCCTGCCCCGCGCCCAGGAAGACAAAGCTGGTGAAGCTGGCCTGAAGCAGGACGGACCGGATCATGATGTCGCTGTTCACGCGTGCAAGGCGCGTCAGCTTGTCCCGCGCGAACAGCCCGGCCGCGTGCCAGCCCTGCGCCAAGGGCTTGCGGGTCATCCACAGCCCCAAGGCAAGCCCGCAATATTCCGACAGCAGCGTGCCGACGGCGACGCCGGGGACGCCCCATTCCAACCCCAGGACGAACCAGACTGACAGTACGACGTTCAGCCCGTTCTGGACCAGATGCAGCAAAAGCACGGATTTCGCCCGTTCCACCGCGATCAGCCAGCCGGTGATGGCATAAAGGGCGATGGTCGCGGGCGCCCCCCAGATGCGGATCGACAGGTAGTCGCGGGCCAAGGCCTCGACCGCGGCCGAGGTCGGGGCAATCCTGAACGCAGCCCAGAAGACCGCGCCCTGGATCAGGACGAAGCCCAGCCCCGCGGCCCCGGCTATCGCCAGCGCGCGCAGCAGATGCGCGCCGCTTTCGGCCCCCTGACCCGCGCCATGGCTTTGCGCCACAAGGCCCGATGTCCCCATCCGCAGGAAGCCGAAGATCCAATAGATCGAGGTTAGGATCACGGATCCAATGGCGACGGCCCCAATCGCCTCGGGCCGGCCCAGTTGCCCGATGACCCCGGTATCGACCAGTCCCAGCAAAGGCACGGTCGCGTTCGATATCACGATGGGCAAGGCGATCGCCAGAACCCGCCGGTTGGTCGGCCTGTCCATTCCGGCGGCCTAGCCTTGCGGCATCAGGAAATGGCCCGTCGCCTGCGCCATCAGCCGGGCGCGGTTGTCCTGCCATGCCTCGACCTGGACGCTGGCATAGCGCCGCCCCGACCGCACCACGCGCGCACGGGCATAGGCGTCGCGCGGCAGCCCGCTGCGCAGATAGTCCACGGTGAAGTCGATGGTCTTGGGCAGGCGCGGCGGTCCGGCCGCGACAGCCGCGTCGGGAACGGTGCGGCCGGACTCCATGTCCTCCCACATGGCGGCCCAGGCCAGTTCGATGATCGCGGTCGTTTCCAGGAACGCCGCCGTGACGCCGCCGTGGATGGCGGGCAGCATCGGGTTGCCGATCAGCTTTTCGTCATAAGGCAGGATCGCGGTCAACTCGTCCCCGCGCCGGTCGAAGCGGATGCCCAGCCATGTCAGATAGGGCACGCCGGACACAAGCGCCGCCAGGGCGGAATCGCGGCGGGACTTGATCCGGTCCAGGGGTTCGCGGCGGTCCATCGGCATCATCTTTCGACCGTGAAGGCGCCGGTGGCGGCGGCGACGGGATTGGCCTCGTCCTCGTCCAGGGCCACGGCCCGGACAAAGGCGACGGTCCGCGTCAGGTGATAGCACTCGGCCTTGGCCGTGATCCGCTGGCCCTTGGTGGCCGAGCGCATGTAGTCGATGCGCAGATCGATGGTCGCCGTCGAGGACGGACCCGACGGGTGCGACATCACCGCCGCCCCGCAACTGGTATCCATCAGCGCCGAAACCACGCCGCCATGAACCACGCCGCTGCGGGGATCGCCGACAAGATGTTCGGCCCAGGGCATGCTGATCGTGGCCGATCCCTTGCCCAAGGCATCGACCCGCATCCCCAGGGCGCGGGCATGGGGGATCGCCTCGATGAACTGCTGGGCGATTCGCGTCTGATCCGTCTCGGACATGCCTGTCTTCCCTGTGCCCCGGTCCATTGTCGCGCCACGCTATCCCCGACCGGCCCGCACGCTCAACCCCCGTCCCTTGCGCTTGGGCGCGCCAAGCGGATACCCTTGCGTCAGTTGCCACAGGAGGGGGCGGATGCCGGGCGAGCAGACGATCAGTTTCAAGGACATGTGCGCGCGCTTCGACGTCACGCCCCGAACGCTGCGCTATTACGAATATATCGAACTTCTGAACCCCCGGAAGGAAGGCCGCGCGCGCTTCTATGGACCGCGGGAAATCGCGCGCATGACCCTGATCCTGCGCGGCCGCCGGTTCGGCTTCTCGCTCGAGGAGATCCGGCAATGGCTGCTGATCTATGAACAGAAGGGATCGCGCGAACAGTATCAGGTCTGGCTGGATCTGGCCGACCGGCAGTTGAAGGTCCTGGATGAACAGATCGCCGACCTTCAGTCCGCCCGCACCGACCTGCAAGCCCTTCGTGAGACTGCGGCGCAGGAATTGAGCGACATGGGTTGACCCAGCGTCACGGTTGTCCTTGACTTCCCCTGTGACGCGGCGTCTTGCTTACGTTCGCGTCAACTTGCCCCTATATTGTGGTCAAGGACGGCAGACGGTGAATGAGGAGGAACCGCGATCCATGTCCGACGAGCTGATGACGATTCGCCAGATGTGCGATGCGTTCGGCGTAACCCCCCGCACGCTGCGCTTCTACGAGGCGCGCGAGCTGATCTTTCCCGAACGTCGCGGGCAGCATCGCCTGTATGACCGCCGGGACAGGGCACGCCTGACGCTGATCCTGCGCGGCAAGCGGTTCGGCTTCAGTCTCGAGGAAATCCGCCAGCTGCTCGAACTCTACGAGCCGGGCGGCACGAACAAGGCACAGATCGCCGCGACCATCTCGGTCGGACGGCAGCGCCTTGCCGACATGGAACGCCAATATGCTGAGCTGAGCGAGGCGATCGTCGATCTCAGATCCCAGCTTTCCGATGCAGAAACCCGTCTTGCCGCCGCGTCCAACGACACGACCACAGGGTAAAGCCATGACGATTTACATCCCGCCTGTCCGCGACATGCAGTTTGCGCTGCATGACGTGCTGAAGCTGTCGCAATCGGGCCTGCCGGGCCACGAGGATCTGGAACCCGAATTCACCGAGGCCATTCTTGAAGCTGCCGGCAAGCTGGCGGCCGAGGTTCTGGCGCCGCTGAATGCCGTGGGCGACAAGCAGGGCTGCCGGCTGGAGAATGGCGTCGTTCGCACCCCCGATGGCTTCGACCGGGCCTTCCAGGCGGTGAAGGAAGGCGGCTGGACTGCGCTTGACTGCGACCCGGAATACGGTGGCCAGGGGATGCCCTATGTGATGGGCGTCGCGACGGGCGAGATGTTCGTGTCGGCCAACATGGCCTTCAACATGTACCAGGGCCTGACCCATGGCGCCTATTCTGCGATCCACGCCCATGGGACGGACGAACAGAAGCAGACCTATCTGCCGAAGATGGTCGGCTGCGACTGGACGGGCACCATGAACCTGACGGAACCGCATTGCGGGACCGACCTGGGGATGCTGCGGACCAAGGCCGAGCCGCAGGACGACGGCAGCTATCTGATCACCGGGCAGAAGATCTTCATCTCGGCCGGCGATCACGACCTGGCGGAAAACGTCATCCACCTGGTACTGGCCAAGGCCCCTGGCGGGGGCGAGGGTACGAAGGGCATCAGCCTGTTCATCGTGCCGAAGTTCCTGGTGAACCCGGATGGATCGCTGGGTGAACGCAATGGCGTGACCGTCGGGAAGCTGGAAGAAAAAATGGGCATCCACGGCAACTCGACCTGCGTCATGAACTATGACGGCGCGAAAGGCTGGCTGCTGGGCGACCTGCACAAGGGGATGCGGGCGATGTTCACGATGATGAACGAAGCCCGGCTTGGTGTCGGCCTGCAGGGCTATGCCTGCGCGGTGCCCGCCTATCAGAACGCCGTCGCCTATGCCAAGGACCGCCTGCAGGGCCGCGCGGTCACGGGCCCCGTCAATGCCCAGGGCGCGGCCGATCCGCTGATCGTCCATCCCGACATCCGCCGTTCGCTGATGGACCAGAAGTCCTTCCTGGAAGGCGCCCGCATGCTGGCGCTGTGGGGGGCGCATCTGATCGACAAGGGCCACAATGGCGACGCCGATGCCGAAGGCCTCGTGTCCCTGCTGACCCCGGTGATCAAGGGCTTCCTGACCGACAAGGGCTTCGAGACGGCCGTGCTGGCCCAGCAAGTCTATGGCGGCCACGGCTATATCGAGGAATGGGGCATGTCGCAGTTCGTCCGCGATGCCCGCATCACCATGATCTACGAGGGCGCGAATGGCGTGCAGGCCCTGGATCTGGTGGGCCGCAAGCTGGCGCAGGACGGCGGCAAGCATGTCATGGCCTTCTTCGAGATGGTGAAGTCCTTTTGCAAGCGGCACGGCGAAAGCTCATTGGCCGCCGATTTCATCGCGCCTCTGAAGGCCGCGTCGAAGGATCTGCAAACGGCGGCCATGTTCTTCATGGAACGCGGCATGAAGAACCCCAACGACGCGCTGTCGGGCAGCTATGACTTCATGCACCTGTTCGGACACGTGACGCTGGGCTTCATGTGGGCGCAGATGGCCGTCGCCGCGCAAGAGGCGCTTGACGCAGGCAAGGGCGACGCAGCGTTCCTGAAAACCAAGCTTGCGACCGGACGTTACTACATGAAGCGGCAGTTGCCGATGACTGCGACGCATCTGGCGCGCATCCAGTCCGGCGCGGCCCCTGTCATGGAGCTTGAGGCAGAGGCATTCTGAAGCGGCGTGTGAGAAGGCAGGGTCGGAGTGGGTATTTGGACAACGAAGAAGCGGATGCGTCCCGGCCCCTCCTTCCTTCCGGTCGGTCCGGCATGTCTCAGCCAAGAACCGGGACGACTTCTCCGTTGACGGTCATCGGCTCCCCAGCCTGTACCGTAAGGCCATGATAAACGCCTTTAGATTGAAGAAGGGTTAATCCGCGCCTTCTTCGTTGCAAAAATACCCCGCGGGGGTCCGGGGGCGCGAAGCCCCCGGCGGTGGAGGAACAGGATGACCGCGCAACTCTGGTGCTTTGGCGAATCCGGCAATGCCTACAAGGCGGCCCTGACCATGGAACTGGCCGGCTATGACTGGACGCCCGTTTACGTGGACTTCTTCAACGGAGAGGCTCGCACCCCCGCCTTTCGGGCCATCAACCCAATGGGCGAGGTTCCGGTCTTCCGCGAGGGCGATTTGGTCCTGTCCCAGTCCGCCGTGATCCAGATGCATATCGCCGAACGCACCGGCAGGCTTCTGGGCAGCGACCGCAATGAAACCCTGCGTTGGCTGATGTTCGACAACCACAAGCTGTCCGGGCAGGCAGGTCCGGCGCGCTTTCTTCTGAACTTCCTGCCTGCGGACAGACGGCCGGTCGGGGCGGCGGAATATCTGCAAGGTCGGCTCAAGGCAGCCTACAGGGTGCTGGATGACCATCTGTCCTCGCGGGATTGGGTCGCCGACGCGGACCCCACGATTGCCGATGTCGCCTGCTGTTCCTATCTCTTCTATCCTGAGCCCTTCGGCTTTGACCGGAAGGACTGGCCCCATATCGACCGCTGGCTGGCCGCGATCGCCGACTTGCCCGGCTGGAAACACCCCTATGACCTGATGCCCGGCAATCCATCGGACCGGGCGCCCAAGGAGGACGCATGACCGACGCATTCATCTATGACGCCGCCCGCACCCCGCGCGGCAAGGGCCGCAGCGACGGCAGCCTGCACGAAGTCACCTCGCTGGCTCTGTCCGCCCGCCTGCTGAACGCCGTCAAGGACCGCAATGGACTGGAAGGCAACGCCGTCGAGGATGTGATCTGGGGCAATGTCACCCAGGTCAAGGAACAGGGCGGATGTCTGGCGCGCTCGGCGGTCCTGGCCTCGGATCTGGACGAACGCATTCCCGGCCTGTCGATCAACCGCTTCTGCGCAAGCGGGATGGAGGCCGTCAATCTGGCCGCGAACCAAGTCAAGGCGGGCGCGGGCAGCGGCTATATCGCCGGCGGCGTCGAGATGATGAGCCGCGTCCCCATGGGCAGCGACGGGGCGGCCATCGCCGTCGATCCGACGGTGGCGATGAACCAGTATTTCGTCCCGCAAGGCATCAGCGCCGACATCATTGCCACCGAATACGGCTTTACCCGCGAGGAAGCCGACAAGCTGGCCGTGGAAAGCCAGAACCGCGCCGCCCGCGCCTGGCAGGAAGGGCGCTTTGCCCGGTCCATCGTGCCGGTCAAGGACCAGAATGGGCTGACCATCCTGGACCATGACGAATACATGCGGCCCGGCACCACCATGGAGGATCTGGCCAAGCTGAAGCCCGCCTTCAAGGACATGGGCGAGGTGATGCCCGGCTTCGACAAGGTCGCGATGCTGAAATACCCGCATCTGGACCGGATCGAGCATATCCACCATGCCGGCAACAGCAGCGGCATCGTCGATGGCGCCGCCGCCATGCTGATCGGGAACGAGGAATTCGGCAAGGCCCATGGCCTGAAGCCCCGCGCCCGCATCCGTGCCACGGCCAAGATCGGCACCGATCCCACCATCATGCTGACTGGCCCGGTTCCGGTGACCGAGAAGATCCTGGCAGACAGCGGCATGTCCATCGGCGACATCGACCTGTTCGAGGTGAACGAGGCCTTCGCCGCCGTCGTGCTGCGCTTCATGCAGGCCTTCCAGGTCGATCCGGGCAAGGTGAACGTCAATGGCGGCGCCATGGCACTGGGCCATCCGCTTGGCGCGACAGGCGCGATCATCATCGGCACCCTGCTGGACGAGCTTGAACGGCAGGACAAGACCGTGGGCCTTGCGACGCTGTGCATCGCGTCCGGCATGGGCGCCGCCACCATCATCGAACGCGTCTGAGGGAGGCTGCGGACATGACTGACTTCATCATGAAAAAGGACGCCGACGGCGTCGCCGTCATCACCTGGGACGTGCCGGGCAAGTCGATGAACGTGCTGTCGCTGGAGGGTGCGGCCGAACTGGACGCCCTGATCGACGACGCGCTATCGGACGAGGCGGTCAAGGGCATCGTCATCACCAGCGGCAAGAAGGACTTTGCCGCCGGGATGGACCTCAATGTCATCGCACAGATGAAGGGGGGCGGCGCGCAGCAGGTCTTCGACGGGATCATGACGCTGCATCATGCCCTCCGCAAGATCGAGCGCGCGGGCATGGACCCCAAGACCCTCAAGGGCGGCAAGCCCGTGGCGGCGGCGCTGCCCGGCACGGCGCTTGGCATCGGGCTGGAACTGCCGCTGGCGACGCATCGCATCTTTGCAGCCGACAACCCCAAGGCCAAGATCGGCCTGCCCGAGATCATGGTCGGCATCTTTCCCGGCGGCGGCGGCACGATCCGCCTGTCGCGCAAGCTGGGCGCCATGGCGGCCGCGCCATACCTTCTGGAAGGCAAGCTGTCGGACCCGAAGAAGGCCAAGGCCGCGGGCCTTATAGACGAGGTGGTGGCCGATCCCGTCGCCGCTGCGCGCGAATGGGTGCTGAACGCCAAGGACGCGGATCTGGTCAAGCCCTGGGACCAGAAGGGCTACAAAATGCCAGGGGGCGAACCTTATCACCCGGCGGGCTTCATGACCTTCGTGGGCGCATCCGCCATGGTGAACGGCAGGACCATGGGCGTCTATCCGGCGGCCAAGGCGCTGCTTTCGGCGGTCTATGAAGGGGCGCAGGTGCCTTTCGATACCGCGCTCAGGATCGAGGCGCGGTGGTTCACCAATGTGCTGATGAACCCGTCCAGCACGGCGATGATCCGCAGCCTGTTCATCAACAAGGAGGCGCTGGAAAAGGGCGCGAACCGCCCCGAGGCACCGGACCGGTCGGTGAAGAAGGTCGGCATCCTCGGCGCCGGGATGATGGGCGCGGGTATCGCCTATGTCAGCGCCATGGCAGGCATCCAGGTGGTGCTGATCGACGCGAAGCAGGAGGCCGCCGACAAGGGCAAGACCTATTCCGAAGGCCTGCTGGACAAGGCCATCAGCCGCAAGAAATCGACCGAGGAGAAGAAGGCCGAGGTTCTGGGCCGTATCACCGCCACCACCGATTACGCCGCGCTTGAAGGCTGCGACCTGATCGTCGAAGCCGTGTTCGAGGATCCCGCCATCAAGGCCGAGGTCACGAAAAGGGCCGAGGCCGTGATCCCGCAGGACGCGATCTTCGCCACCAACACCTCGACCCTGCCGATCAGCGACCTGGCGAAGGCAAGCGCCCGGCCCGAGCAGTTCATCGGCATCCACTTCTTCAGTCCCGTGGACAAGATGATGCTGGTCGAGATCATCAAGGGCCAGCAGACCAGCCCGCGCGCGGTCGCCAAGGCGCTGGATTTCGTGCGCCAGATCCGCAAGACGCCGATCGTCGTCAACGACGCGCGGTTCTTCTATGCCAACCGCTGCATCATCCCCTATATCAACGAAGGCATCCGCCTGGTGGCCGAGGGGGTCAGCCCTGTGCTGGTCGAAAACGCGGCCAAGATGATGGGGATGCCGCTGGGTCCGCTGCAACTGGTCGATGAAACCAGCATCGACCTGGGCGTGAAGATCGCCAAGGCCACCCGCACGGCCATGGGGGATGCCTATCCCGACGGAAACGTGGACGAGGTGCTGTTCTGGATGGCCGACCAAGGCCGCCTGGGCCGCAAGTCGAATGCGGGCTTCTATGCCTATGGCGACGACGGCAAGCGGCAGGGTCTGTGGGACGGCCTCGCCGCGCGTTATCCGCAGTCGGACGATCAGCCGGACCTGACCACGGTCCAGCACCGGCTGATGTTCGTGCAAACCCTCGAAGCCGTGCGTGCCTTCGAACAAGGCGTGCTGGAGGACATCCGCGAAGGCGATGTCGGCGCGATCCTGGGATGGGGCTTCGCGCCTTGGACGGGCGGTCCCTTCGCCTGGCTGGACATGCTGGGCGCGGCCCGCGCGGTCGAGATCTGCGACAGGCTGTCGGCCGAACATGGCGAACGCTTCGCCGCCCCGCAGATGCTGCGCGACATGGCCGAAAGCGGGCAGTCCTTCTATGACCGCTTCGGCGCCGGCAAGAAGGCCGCCTGAACCATGCGAAACGCCCCGGCTGTTGTGGCCGGGGCTTGCCTTCATCCTGATGGGCAATCAGCCGTCGCCGCAGGCGAGGCGCGATCCCTACAAGGCCATGTCGTCGCGATGGACCAAGGCGGCGCGGCCGGTGTAGCCCAGGATCGCCTCGATTCGGTCGGACCGGTGGCCCGCGATGCGCCGCGCCTCGTCGGCGGTATAGCGGGTCAGGCCATTGGCCAGCGTCTCGCCCGAGGGGCCGGTGATCGCCACCGGATCGCCCCTGCCGAAATCGCCCACGATGGTGCGCACGCCCGCCGGCAGCAGCGACTTGCCCCGGCGTAGCGCCTCGACCGCGCCCTCGTCCACGACAAGCGCGCCCTTGGGCTTCATTGCGGCGATCCAGCGCTTGCGGGCAAGCTGGGGATCGCTTTCGGGCAGGAACCAGCTGCACCGCGCGCCACTCGCCACCGCCGATAGCGGGCGCATCACCGACCCTTCGGCAATCGCCATGGCGCAGCCCCCGGCAATCGCGGTGCGCGCGGCCATCAGCTTGGTCTTCATGCCGCCCTTGGACAGGCCCGATACCGGGTCGCCGCCCATGGCTTCGATCTCGGGCGTCAGGGCCTCAATCACTGGCAGGTGGCGGGCGGTCGGGTCGGTCTTGGGATTGGCGGTGTAAAGCCCGTCCACGTCCGACAAGAGCAGCAACTGGTCCGCGCCGCAGGTCACGGCAATCTGGGCGGCAAGACGGTCGTTGTCGCCAAAGCGGATCTCGTCCGTCGCCACCGTGTCGTTTTCGTTCACGATGGGCACGACGCCCAGGCCCAGCAGCGTCTGCATGGTCGCCCGGCTGTTCAGATAGCGACGGCGGTCAGCGCTGTCCTCCAGCGTCAGCAGCACCTGCGCGGTGGTCACGCCATGGGGGGCCAGCGCTTCCTCATAGGCGCGCGCCAGCCGGATCTGGCCCACGGCGGCGGCGGCCTGCGCCTGTTCCAGCGGCAGCGCGCCCCCCGGCAGGCCCAGCACCCGCCGTCCCAGCGCGATGGAGCCCGAGGACACCAGCACCACGTCGCAGCCCCGCCCGCGCCATAGGGCCACGTCGTCGCAAAGGCCGCGCAGCCAGTCGCCGCGCAAGCCCTGTTCGTCCACCAGCAGGGCCGAGCCGATCTTGACGACCAGCCGCCGCGCCTGCGTCAGCGATGGGCTTACGGCTGCCATGGCGCCTCGGGTTCGTCCTTGGCCTTGCGCCGCGTCGGCTCGATCTGCGTCCACAGCGCCCGCAGCACCTCGGTCACGCCCAGCTTGGCCACCCCCGACATCAGCAGCACCGGCCCGCCGATCTCGGCCTCCAGCGCGGCCCGACGTTCGGCGATGGTGTCGTCGTCTAGGGCGTCGATCTTGTTCAGCGCCGTCACGCGTGGCTTGTCCATCAGCACCGGGGAATAGGCCTCAAGCTCGGTCAGGATGGTGCGGGCGTCGGCCGCCACATCTTCCGAGGTTCCGTCCACCAGATGCAGCAGCACGTTGCTGCGTTCGACATGGCCCAGGAACTGGTCACCCAGGCCCCTGCCCTCGCTCGCGCCCTCGATCAGGCCGGGAATGTCGGCCATGACGAATTCGTATCCGTCGATGCCCACCACGCCCAGGTTCGGGTGCAGCGTGGTGAAGGGATAATCCGCGATCTTGGGCCGGGCGTTCGACACGGCGGCCAGGAAGGTCGATTTCCCGGCATTCGGCAGCCCCACCAGGCCCGCATCCGCGATCAGCTTCAGCCGCAGCCAGATGGTGCGTTCCACCCCCGGCTGGCCGGGATTGGCGTTGCGCGGGCTGCGGTTGGTCGAGGTCTTGAAATGCAGGTTGCCCCAGCCGCCATTCCCGCCGCGCGCCAGCAGCACACGCTGGCCGGGTTCGGTCAGGTCGGCGATGACGGTTTCCTCGTCCTCCTCCAGGATCTCGGTCCCGACGGGCACCTTGAGGGTGATGTCCTCGCCCGACTTGCCGGTCATCTGGCTGCCCATGCCGTGTTGGCCGGACTTGGCGAAGAAATGCTGCTGATAGCGGAAGTCGATCAGGGTGTTCAGGCCCTCGACCGCCTCGGCCCAGACATCGCCGCCATTGCCGCCGTCCCCGCCGTCGGGGCCGCCATATTCGATGAACTTCTCGCGCCGGAATGACACGCAGCCCGCGCCGCCGCCGCCCGAGCGGATATAGACTTTGGCGAGGTCAAGAAATTTCATGGGTCAGGCTCCTGTTCAAGGGAATGCGATACGCGCTTGGTTTCGGTCGTGCAAGGGCGCGGTCTGGCAATGCGGCAGACCCGCCCTATGTAAAGAACGAAGGAGACCCCGATGATCCACTTCGACAACAGCTATGCCCGTATGCCGGAAGGCTTCTTTGCCCGCGTGGCCCCTACGCCCGTGGCCGAGCCCAAGCTTCTGGCGCTGAACGAGGGGCTTGCGCGCAGGCTGGGCCTGGATGCCGGATGGCTCTCCGGCCCCGAGGGCGTGGCGATGCTGGCGGGCAATGCCGTGCCGCAGGGGGCGGACCCGATCGCCCAAGCCTATGCCGGCCACCAGTTCGGCGGCTTTGTCCCGCAACTGGGCGACGGCCGCGCGGTGCTGCTGGGCGAGGTCGTGGCCCCCGACGGCGCGCGCTTCGATATCCAGCTGAAGGGCAGCGGGCCGACCCCCTTCTCGCGCCGGGGCGACGGGCGGGCCTGGATGGGGCCGGTGCTGCGCGAATATGTCGTCAGCGAATTCATGCACGCGATGGGCGTGCCCACCACGCGCGCCTTGGCCGCCGTCGCAACCGGGGAAACGGTCTGGCGCGAAAGCGGCCTGCCGGGCGCCGTGCTGACCCGCGTGGCCGCCAGCCATATCCGCGTCGGGACCTTCCAGTATTTCGCGGTCCGGGGACAGGAAGACGCGCTTGCCGCCCTGACCGACCATGTGATCGCCCGCCATTATCCCGCGGCGAACGGCCCGCTGTCCTTGCTGGATCACGTCGTCGCCCGGCAGGCGGAAACCATTGCACATTGGATGGCGCTTGGCTTCATCCATGGCGTGATGAACACCGACAACATGGCGGTGTCGGGGGAAACCATCGACTATGGCCCCTGCGCCTTCATGGATGTGTATCACCCCGACACGGTGTTTTCGTCCATCGACCGGGGCGGGCGCTATGCCTGGGCGCAGCAGCCGCAGATCGCCGTCTGGAACCTGGCGCAGCTTGCCACCTGCCTGATCCCCCTGATGGGCGAACGCGACGCCGCCATCGAGGCCGCGACGAAATCGGTTCACGGCTTCGCGCCGATCTATCAGGCTGCCTGGCGCCGCCGCTTCGGCGAAAAGCTGGGCCTGACCGAAGCCGCCGACGTGCAACCCCTGGCCGAGCGCCTGCTGACCATGATGGCCCAGCAGCGTGCCGATTTCACCCGGGTTTTCGCCGGCCTAGCCGACGGTCGCGCGCGGGACGAATTCATCGACCGGGATGCCTTCGACGCCTGGGCGGCGGATTGGCAGGCCCAAGGCCCCGATCCGGACCTGATGCGTCATGCGAACCCGGTCCGCATCCCGCGCAACCACCGGATCGAGGAAGCCATCGCCGCAGCGGTGGCCGACGATCTTGGCCCCTTCCGCCGCCTGTTCGACGCCGTGACGCATCCGCGCGACGCGCGTTCGGAATGGGACGACCTGGCCCATGCGCCCCTTGCGGAACAGATCGTGCATCAGACCTTCTGCGGCACCTGATCAAAACGCGGGCACTGCGTCACCCATGACGCCCCAGGCCCTTGCGGCCACCCTGCCCCTGGCTATCCTGCGCCGATCACGAAAGGCGGCATGTTCTTGTTGAGACTGGCAAGCTACAATCTGCACAAATGCCGGGGCCTGACCGGCCCGCACGCGCCGGAACGCAACCTTGCCGTCATTGCCGCCCTGCGGCCCGACATCATCGCCCTGCAAGAGGTCGATTTCCGCCTGGGCGCCCGCCCCGAGGCCCTGCCCCGCCGGCTGATCCGCGAGGCCACCGGGCTGGTGCCCGCGAACATGGCGACGACGGGCGAAAACTCGCTTGGCTGGCACGGCCAGACCATCCTGATGCGCCCGGATCTGGCGGAACAGGCGGTGCTGCGCCGCCTGCCCCTTCCAGGGATCGAGCCGCGCGGGGCGGTGGTCCTGCGCCTGCCAAGACTGACGGTGATCGGGGTGCATCTGGGGCTTGCCCGGTCGTCGCGGCGCGCGCAACTGGCGCGGATCACGGCCCAGGCCGCGCGGATCGCGGACGACAACATCGTGCTGATGGGCGATTTCAACGAATGGCACGACAGCCGGGGGCTGGAATCGCTGGCGGGCTTTCGGGTCATCGCGCCGGGGCCGTCCTATCCAGCGCCCTTGCCGCAGTTCCGGTTCGACCGCATTGCCATGTCCCAGCACCTGACCCTGCTGCGTCAGGGCGTCTTTACCGGGGCCAATGCGCGCGACGCGTCCGACCACCTGCCCATCTGGGCCGAGATCGAGCAGCCCTGAAATTGCCGCTTTCGGCCTGACCCGGCGGCAGCTATGAAGGCGCCGACATCAGGCAACGGAGGGGCACCCATGACCGCCATCATCGACATCTTCGCGCGAGAGATCCTGGACAGCCGCGGCAACCCGACCGTCGAGGTCGACGTGACGCTGGAAGACGGCACGATGGGCCGGGCGGCCGTGCCCTCGGGCGCATCCACGGGCGCGCATGAGGCGGTCGAGAAGCGCGACGGCGACAAGGCCCGCTACATGGGCAAGGGCGTGCTGGAGGCCGTGGCCGCCGTGAACGGCGAGATCGCCGAGAACCTGATCGGCGAGGATGCGACCGAACAGCGCGCCATCGACGCAATGATGTGCGAACTGGACGGCACGCCGAACAAGGGCCGCTTGGGCGCGAACGCGATCCTGGGCGTGTCGCTGGCGGTGGCCAAGGCCGCGGCGGATGCGACGAACCAGCCGCTGTATCGTTATGTCGGCGGCACGGGCGCGCGGATCCTGCCGGTGCCGATGATGAACATCATCAATGGCGGGGAACATGCCGACAACCCTATCGACATCCAGGAATTCATGATCATGCCGGTCAGCGCGGACAACATCCGCGACGCCGTGCGCATGGGGTCCGAGGTGTTCCACACGCTGAAGAAGGAACTGTCGGCGGCAGGCCTTTCGACCGGGATCGGCGATGAGGGCGGCTTTGCGCCGAACCTGTCCTCGGCCCGCGACGCCCTGGACTTCATCCTGCGCTCGGTCGAGAAAGCCGGCTACAAGCCCGGCGACGACATCATTCTGGCGCTGGATTGTGCCTCGACCGAATATTTCAGGAACGGCAAGTATGAAATGGCGGGCGAGGGCAAGTCCCTGACCTCGGCCGAGAATGTGGATTATCTGGCCGCGCTGTGCGCCGACTATCCGATCCTGTCGATCGAGGATGGTTGCGCCGAGGACGACTGGGACGGCTGGAAGCTGCTGACCGACCGTCTGGGCGGCACCGTGCAGTTGGTCGGCGACGACCTGTTCGTGACCAATCCCGCGCGTCTGGCCGAAGGCATCGCCAAGGGCTGCGGCAATTCGCTGCTGGTCAAGGTCAACCAGATCGGCACCCTGTCGGAAACGCTGGACGCCGTGCGCCTGGCCGACCGGAACGGCTATACCAGCGTGATGTCCCACCGCTCGGGCGAGACCGAGGACGCGACCATTGCCGATCTGGCGGTCGCCACCAACTGCGGCCAGATCAAGACCGGCAGCCTTGCCCGGTCCGACCGGCTTGCGAAATACAACCAGCTGATCCGCATCGAGGAGATGCTGGGCGCCACCGCCGAATACGCAGGCCGCAGCATCCTGCGCTGATCCACACCCTTCGGGTCGCAGGGCCGTCCGCGTTCCGCGCGGGCGGCCTTATTTTTTGCGTGGCGGTGCCGCAGACTACTCGACAGACGGCAGACAAGCACTAAACTGCGACCCATTCGGGCCGGGAACCCGTGGGAGGCCATCCCGACAGCCCTATCGGAGGAGAGTTCATGAAAGATTCCAAGACGCTGCACCGCAGGTCGTTCCTGACAACGGCTTCGGTCGGCGGTGTCGCCGCCGCAGCCGGCGCCACGCTGGCAGCGCCCGCGATCGCCCAGGAGGCGCCCACCATCAACTGGCGCGTGGCGTCGTCCTTTCCGAAGTCGCTGGACACCATCTATGGCGGCGGAGAGGAGATCTCGGCGCGCCTGAAGGAAGCTTCCGACGGCAAGTTCAACCTGCAGGTCTTCGCCGCGGGCGAAATCGTGCCGGGCCTGGACGCCATCAACGCGGCAGGCGACGGCACCGTGGAATGCGCCCATTCGGTGGGCTATTACAACTGGGGCAAGGATCCGGCCTTCGCCTGCGGCGCCGACCTGCCCTTCACCTTCAGCGCGCGCGCCAAGGCTGCCTATAACTATCACGGCGGCGGCATCGACCAGTACAACCAGTTCCTGGAAACGGTCGGCCTTGTGGCCTTCCCCGCCGGCAACACCGGCGTCCAGATGGGCGGTTGGTACCGCAAGGAGGTGAACACCGTCGCCGACATGCAGGGCCTGAAGATGCGCATCTCGGGCCTGGCCGGGCGCGTGGTCGAGAAGCTGGGCGTCGTGCCGCAGCAGATCGCGGGCGGCGACATCTATCCGTCGCTTGAAAAGGGCACCATCGACGCCGCCGAATGGGTCGGGCCCTATGACGACAACAAGCTGGGCTTCCAGAAGGTCGCGCCCTATTACTATTACCCGGGCTTCTGGGAAGGCGGGCCGACGGTCAGCCTCTTCATCAACAAGGCCAAGTACGACGAGCTGCCCGCCCATTACAAGGCACTGCTGCGGACCTGCTGCCAGGCATCCGACCAGAACATGCTGGCCAAGTACGACTATCGCAACCCGAGCGCGCTGAAGGAACTGGCCGCGTCGGGCGCGCAGCTTCGCTCCTTCAGCGAAGAGATCATGAACGCGGCCTTCACCGCCGCGAACGAGGTCTATGCCGAGTTGTCCGCCCAGAACGAGCATTTCAAGCGGCAATACGAGGCGCAGTTGCAGTTCCGCGACGACTGGTACCTGTACAACCAGACGGCGGAATACACCTTCGATACCTTCATGATGATCCAGCAGCGCAACGGCAAGCTGGCCCCCACCCAGGGCTGAGATCGTTCTGACAGGACAGAACCGCCGCGGATCATCCGCGGCGGTTTTTTCATGGGCGCTTCCCAAAGAAAGCGACGGAAAGAAAAAGGCCGGGTCGAACCCGGCCTTTCGTTGTCAGTTGCTGCCGCCAAGACCCGGCGGCGGGCCGCCCAGGCCCAAGCCGCCGGGGGCGGGTGCCGGCTGCGGCTCGGCCGGGGCTGCGGGGGCAGGCGCGGCCGGTGCGCCAAGCCCCGGCGGAGGTGCGCCAAGGCTTGGGGGCGTGCCCCCCAGACCGCCCGACGGTGCCGTGGTGCCGCCGTCGGCGGGTGCTTGCTGGCCAAAGGGCGCACCCAGGCCGCCCAGCGATCCAAAGCCGCCGCTGCTGCCGCCCATCCCTCCGGCCGGGATTTCAAGCCGGATGTTCGATGTGTCCACCGGCGCCCCCTTGTAGTGCATGACCATGCCGGGGAAGGCGATCACCACGCCGATCATCACCAGCTGGATGCAGACGAAGGGCACGGCACCCCAATAGATCTGCCCGGTCCTGACCGGCGCCATGCGCTTCTTCGTGACCTTGTCGATGTATTCGCCCTTGGGCGCCACCGACCGCAGGTAGAACAGCGCAAAGCCGAAGGGCGGGTGCATGAAGGCCGTCTGCATGTTCACGCCCAGGATGACGCCGAACCAGATCAGGTCGATGCCCAAGGCCTCGGCCGCGGGGGCCAGCAGGGGCACGATGATGAAGGCCAGTTCGAAGAAGTCCAGGAAGAAGGCCAGCAGGAACACCATGATCGACACCACGATCAGGAAGCCGTATTCGCCCCCCGGCAGCGAGGTCAGCAGGTGTTCGACCCAAATGTGGCCGTTCACGCCATAGAAGGTCAGCGAGAAGACCCGCGCCCCGATCAGGATGAACATCACGAAGGCCGACAGCCGCGTCGTGGCGTAAAGCGCCTGGCGGATCACGTCCATCGACAGGCGCTTCTTGATGCCCGCCATGAACAGCGCGCCGACCGCGCCCATCGCGCCGCCCTCGGTCGGGGTGGCGATGCCCAGGAAGATCGTGCCCAGCACCAGGAAGATCAGCGCCAGCGGCGGGATCAGCACGATGATGACCTGCTGGGCCAGCCGCGACATCATGTTGATGCCGGTGGCCTTGTCCAGCAGCGCCACGACATAGATCACCGTCACCGCGATCACGAGGCCCCAGATCGGCGCGTCGGATGCATGGGCCGGACCCAGCCAGCGGGTCGTCAGCCAGAAGATCCCGCCCGCGACCGCCAGGGCCACGATCAGCGAGGTGACGCCCGACCCAAGGGTCCGCGCCTCTTTCGGCAGCGCGGGCAGATAGTGGGGCCGGATGATCGAGACCACGAAGATATAGAGCATGTAGAACCCGGTCAGCACCAGGCCGGGGATCATCGCGCCCTTGTACATGTCGCCCACCGACCGGCCCAACTGGTCCGCCAGCACGATCAGCACCAGCGACGGCGGGATGATCTGCGCCAGCGTCCCCGATGCCGCGATGGTGCCCGAGGCGATCCGCCGATCATAGCCATAGCGCAGCATGATCGGCAGAGAGATGAGGCCCATCGCGATCACGGATGCCGCGACGACACCGGTGGTCGCCGCCAGAAGCGCGCCCACGATGATCACAGCATAGGCCAAGCCGCCACGGATCGGGCCGAAAAGCTGGCCGATCGTGTCCAGAAGATCCTCGGCCATGCCGGATTTTTCCAGAACGATCCCCATGAAGGTGAAGAAGGGGATGGCCAGCAACGTCTCGTTTGCGACGACCCCCCCGAAGAAGCGGTCCGGCAACGCGCCAAGAAGCGGCCAGGAAAGGTTGATGGACCCGCCCGACAGCGGCGCAAGCTCCACCCCGATGACGAAGAACAGAAGGCCGTTCGCCGCCAGGGCGAAGGCGACGGGATAGCCGATCAGCAGAAAGACGATCAGCGAAACGAACATGATCGGCGCCATGTTCTGCGCGATGAGTTCCATCATTTGCGGGCATCCTCGCGCGTCTTGTCGACGGGAATGTCGGTCAGCGGGTGATTGGGATCGGCAAAGCCCGCCTGCTTCAACAGTTCCTCGTCCAGATCAAGCGGCGCGTGGTGGCCGGTGGGGGCGTTGTAATCGGGGATGATCCCACGCATCACGGCGATCTTCTTGATGATCTCGGAAATGCCTTGGAACAGCAGCAGCAGGAAGCCCGTGAACAGAAGCGCCTTGGCGGGCCAAAGGATCAGGCCGCCCGCGTTCATCGACATCTCTCCGGTGCGATAGGATCGCGCCAGCCAGGGCCAGGTCAGCCACAGCGTCAGCAGGACCATCGGCATCAGGAAGAAGATATGGCCCAGAAGCTCGATCCAGTGTTGCACGCGGCGCGACAAGGTGCCGAACAGGATGTCGATGCGGATATGTTCGTTTTCCAGCAGCGTATAGGCCGCGGCCAGAAGAAAGGCGCCGCCGTAAAGATACCATTGCAGTTCAAGCCAGGCATTCGACGAAACGCTGAACGCCTTGCGGATGATCGCGTTGATCGCGCTGACGAAGATCGCCAGCAGGATCAACCAGGATACATTCCTGCCGATCACGGTGTTGACGCGGTCGATGCCGCGCGAAAGGGCCAAAAGGCCGTTCATGAAGAAGTCTCCCCCAAGGGTCGGCCTTTTTTGGCCTTTTGACCGTTTGTTCGTTACTCGGCGGGTATGCGCGATGCAGAAAAACCGGTCAAGAATTTCGATGCCGGCGGAGCCTGTCGGCGGCGGCCGCTTGATCCGGCAGGCTGCCTGCACAGCCCCTGCTGCGATCAGGGTGCCATCGCCTCCCTCAGTGATTGCATGTGACGCCACGTCGCCACCATCGGCTGAACCGATCCAAGGGTCAGATTAATGACTGTTTTTCAGGTGCAAGCGTTTGGGCACGGCCCCATGCGCTGCCTGTTCGCTCACGCAGATGCAACCACCGCGCGCATGATCCAATCTTTACCCGCATCCATGTTCCGTTAGTCTGGGTGCCTTGCGCGCAAGCGAAAAGCCTTCATCGACAAGGGGAGACGCCGATGTCCAAGCTGTTCACCACAACCGCCCTTCTGGCCGCCCTGGCCCTGCCCGCCCAAGCTGTCCAGCCCGCCGAGGGCGAGACGCTGGCCGACAGCCAGACCTATACCTATTGGCTGCTGGATGCGATCAAGACGCTGGATCCGGCCAAGAACACCGATGTCGAAGGCTCGGACGTGCTGCGCCAGTTGTTCGAGGGGCTGATGAACGAGGACGCGACCGGCGGAATGATCCCCGGCGTCGCCGAAAGCCATACCGAAAGCGACGACGGGCTAACCCATACCTTCACCCTGCGCGACGCCAAGTGGTCGAACGGCGATCCGGTCACGGCGGGGGATTTCGTCTATGCCTGGCAGCGCGCGGTGAACCCCGAAACCGCGTCCGAATACGCCTGGTTCCTGGAACTGATGAACATCCGGAACGCCACCCAGATCATCGCGGGCGAAATGACGCCCGACCAGCTTGGCGTCCGTGCGGTGGACGACAAGACGCTGGAGGTCACGCTGACCACGCGCACCCCCTATTTCCTGAAGACGCTGTCCCACGCCACCACCTTCCCGGTGCCGCAAAAGGTCGTCGAACAGCATGGCGACGCCTGGACGCAGCCCGGCAACCTGGTCGGCAACGGCGCCTTCATGCTGGAAAGCCACAACCTTGGCGTGGACATCACCATGGTGAAGAACCCGAACTATTGGGATGCCGCAAACGTGGTGATGGAAACCGTGCGCGGCGTCACCGTGAACGACAACAATATCGGCCTGACACGTTACCTGGCGGGCGAACTGGACCGCGTGCAGATCCCGGCGGGCCAGTATCCGCGCCTGTCGCAGGAATATCCCGACCAGGCGATCTCGATCCCGTATTCCTGTTCCTATGCCTATGTCTTCAACGTGTCCGACAAGGGCCCCGAGGCGCTGAAGGACGTGCGCGTCCGCCAGGCGCTGACGCTGGGCCTGAACCGCGACATCATCGTGAACCAGGTGCTGCAAGGCGGCCAGAAGCCCGCCTATAGCTGGACCCATTGGGCGACCGAGGGCTTCCAGGCCCCGGATGCAGAAATCGCCACCATGACCCAGGAGGAACGGACCGAGAAAGCCCGCGCCCTGCTGACCGAGGCGGGCTATGGCCCCGACAATCCCCTGTCGCTGTCGCTGCAATACAACACCGACGAAAACCACAAGAAGCTGGCCATCGCCGCGCAGCAGTTCTGGAAGCCCTTGGGCGTGAACATCACGCTGAACAATGTCGAATGGAAGGTGCATACCGACCGGATGCAGAACCAGGATTTCGACATGGCCCGCTATGCCTGGTGCGCCGACTATAACGAGGCGACGACCTTCCTGGATTGGTTCCGCACCGACGGCTACAACTCGGGCAAGTGGTCGAACGCGGAATACGACAAGCTGATGGCGGATTCCAAGACGGCCGAGGATACCGCGCCGCTGTACAAGCGGGCCGAGGAGATCCTGGCCGAGGAAGTGCCCGCGGCCTTCGTCTATCACTATTCCAAGGTCGACATGATCAACCCGGCGATCAAGGGCATTCCCACGGAAAACGTAACGAATGCCTGGTATGCCAAGGATCTGTATCGGATCGCCCAGTAAGGCCCGCCCATGTTCGCCTTCATCCTGCGGCGGCTGGCGGTGGCGATCCCCACCTTGCTGGTGCTGATCGTGCTGTCCTTCCTGCTGATGCATCTTGCGCCCGGCGGGCCGTTCACCCAGGAACGCGCCCTGCCGCCGCAGGTGCTGGCGAACCTCAATGCGAAATACGGGCTGGACGACCCGCTGTGGCGCCAGATCTGGAACTATGTGTATGGCATCGTGGTCCATTTCGACTTCGGCCCCAGCTTCGTCTATCCCGACCGGACCGTGAACCAGTTGATCGCGGACGGATTCCCGGTGACGCTGACCTATGGCACGCTGTCCTTCCTGGCCGCGGTCCTTGTGGGCGTCACCCTGGGCTCGCTTGCCGCGATCCGGCAGAACAGCTGGCTGGACTATCTGGCGGTCGGCATCTCCATCGGCGCGCAGGTGCTGCCCAACTTCGTGATGGCACCGCTGCTGGTCCTGGTCCTGACCCTGTGGCTGGGCTGGCTGCCCGGCGGCGGGTGGAGCTTTTCGGACCCCTCGTTCTGGATCATGCCGGTGATCGCGCTGTCCACCAGCTACATGGCCTCCATCGCGCGGATCACACGGTCCTCCATGCTCGAGGTGCTGGGATCGAACCACATCCGCACCGCCCGGGCCAAGGGAATGCCCGAACGCCGCGTCATCCTGCGCCATGCGCTGCGCCCGGCGATGCTGCCGGTCGTCAGCTATCTGGGGCCGGTCTTCGTGTCGATGATCACCGGATCGGTCGTGATCGACATCTATTTCTCTACCGGCGGGATCGGCAAGGCCTTCGTGGACAGCGCGCTGAACCGCGACTACGCGGTGATGATGGGCGTTACCATCCTGGTGGGCGCGCTGACCATCCTGTTCAACCTGGTCGTCGATATCCTTTACGCCTGGATCGACCCGAAGATCCGGTACTAAGCCATGGTGATCGAACACGACAAGATGCGCTCGCTTGCCGCGCGGATGGCCCAGCCCGAGGTTCGGGGACGGTCCCCCTGGGCCGATGCCCGCCGCCGCTTTCTTCGCAACAAGGCGGCGATGGCGGGGCTGGTGATCCTGCTGCTGGTCGTGCTGTTCGCGATCTTCGGCAACCATCTGGCCGTCTGGTCGAACGAGGAGCTGGATTTCAGCGTCATGGGCCAGGTCGCGACCATGGGCCAGCCATCGCTAGAAAACGGGCATTACTTCGGCACCGACGATCTGGGCCGCGACCTGTTCGCGCGCACCGTCCAGGGCACGCAGGTCAGCCTGCTGGTGGGCCTTGTGGGGGCGGGCATCGCGGTGATCGTCGGCACGCTTTACGGCGCGGTGGCGGGCTATGTCGGCGGGCGCACCGACCAGGTGATGATGCGGACGGTCGATATCCTGATGTCGATCCCCTACATGTTCGTGCTGATCCTGCTGTTGGTGATGTTCGGGCGGTCGATGACCATGCTGTTTCTTGGCATCGGCCTGATTTCCTGGCTGGACATGGCGCGCATCGTGCGCGGCCAGACCCTGTCCTTGAAGAACCGCGAGTTCATCGAGGCCGCCCGCGCCACCGGCGTGTCCACCTGGCGCATCATCATCCGCCATATCGTGCCGAACCTGCTGGGCGTGGTCGCGGTCTATGCCACGCTGCTGGTGCCGCTCATGATCCTGACCGAAAGCTTCATCAGCTTCCTGGGCCTTGGCGTGCAGGAACCGCTGACCTCGTGGGGCGCGCTGATTTCCGAAGGCGCGGGCACCATGAGCTATGGCACCCTGTGGCAACTGGCCTTCCCGCTGTTCTTCTTCGTCATCACCCTGTTCGGCTTCTTCTTCGTGGGCGACGGGCTGCGCGACGCGCTTGACCCCAAGGAACGCTGACATGGCTCTTCTGGATATCCGCGACCTGTCGGTCCGCTTCCACACCCACGACGCCGAGGTTCACGCCGTCAACGATGTCAGCCTGACCGTCCAGCCGGGCGAGACGCTGGGCATCGTCGGCGAATCCGGGTCGGGCAAGTCGCAACTGGCCTTCGCGGTCATGGGCCTTCTGGCGCGCAACGGCCGTGCCTTCGGCAGCGTGCGGCTGGACGGGCAGGAAATCCTGAACGCCCCGCCCAAGGTCATCAACAGGGTCCGGGCCGAGAAGATCGCGATGATCTTCCAGGATCCGATGACCTCGCTGAACCCCTATATGCGCGTCTCGGACCAGATGGCCGAGGTTCTGGTCCTGCACAAGGGCCTGTCCAAGCGCGCGGCCGTGGCCGAATCCGTGCGGATGCTGGACGCGGTGCGCATTCCCGACGCCAAGGGTCGGGTGCGGCTTTATCCCCATGAATTCAGCGGCGGGATGCGGCAGCGGGTGATGATCGCGATGGCGCTGCTGTGCCGGCCCAAGCTGCTGATCGCGGACGAACCGACGACCGCGCTGGATGTGACGGTGCAGGCGCAGATCATGACGCTGCTGGCGGACCTGCAACGCGATCTCGGCATGGCGATGATGCTGATCACCCATGACTTGGGCGTCGTCGCCGGATCCTGTTCGCGGGTGGCGGTGATGTATGGCGGGCGCATCCGCGAACTGGGGCCGGTGGGTCCGGTCTTCGCCGATCCGGCCCATCCCTATACGCAGGGGTTGCTGTCGGCGATCCCGCGCATCGACACGGACGAAGGCGAACTGGCCGTCATCCCTGGACAGCCGCCCGACATGTCCCGCCCGCCGCAGGGCTGCGCCTTCCGGCCGCGCTGCGCCTATTGCCGCGACGACTGCGACAACCGCCCGCCGCTGGCGTCCTTTGCCCCCGACCGCTGGCGCGCCTGCTTCGCCCCGCTGGCGGAACTGCGCGCCGGAACGGAGAGCCGCCCATGACGACGCCCCTTCTTGACGTGCGCGACCTTCGCGTCAGCTTTCCCGTCCGGCAGGCGGGCGCGATGCCCTGGACGCGGCCCCGCCACCTTCATGCCGTCGGCGGTGTCAGCTTCACCCTGCAACCGGGCGAGACGCTGGGCGTGGTCGGCGAATCCGGCTGCGGGAAATCCACGCTGGCCCGCGCCCTGATCGGTCTTGTTCCCGCCACAGGCCGGGCCGAATGGCAGGGTGGGGCGGATCTGATCGGCCTGTCGGCGCGGCAGATGATGGCCTATCGCAGCCAGATCCAGATGATCTTCCAGGATCCGCTGGCCAGCCTGGATCCGCGCATGACCGTGGGCCAGATCATCGCCGAACCGCTGGTGACCCATCAGCCCGCTCTGCCCCGGTCCCAGGTTCGCGACCGCGTCAAGGCGATAATGGACCGGGTGGGCCTGCTGCCCAGCCAGATCAACCGCTATCCCCACGAATTCAGCGGCGGACAATGCCAACGGATCGGCATCGCCCGCGCGCTGATCGTGGAACCCCGGCTGATCATCTGCGACGAACCCGTCAGCGCGCTCGACGTGTCGATCCAGGCGCAGGTCATCAACCTGCTGATGCGACTGCAGGCCGATCTGGGCCTGTCGCTGATCTTCATCGCCCATGACCTGTCGGTGGTGCGCCACATCAGCGACCGTGTGATGGTCCTCTACCTGGGCAAGGTGATGGAGATCGCGCCCGCGCGAGACCTTTATGCCGATCCGCAGCACCCCTATACGCAGGCGCTGCTGTCAGCCGTCCCGGTGCCGGATCCCGCGCATGATCCCGCCGCGACCGTGGTGCCGCTGAAAGGCGACCTGCCTTCCCCCATGGACCCGCCCTCGGGCTGCGTCTTCCGCACCCGCTGCCCGCGTGCGGCACCCCGCTGCGCGGCCGAGGTGCCGGTCCTTGCCGGAGATCGCCACCAGACCGCCTGCCATTTCCCCGGCCCCTTCACGCCACAGGAAATCGTCCGCGCCCGCGCCACCGAAGCGGCCTGACCCGCCGCTTCTTCATCCAAGTATCCCTGCGAAAGGCATGGCGGACTTGCCCGCCAAGTCAGCCGACGACCATGTGCCCCGGCCCCTCGAAGGCGCGACCGATCACGGCGGCGTCTGCAAAGCCGTGGTCGGCAAAGATCGCCAGGGCGGCCTCGGCCTCAGCCTCGGCGCAGGCCACCAGCAGGCCACCGCTGGTCTGCGGATCGGTCAGCAGGGCACGATGGGTACCGGCAAAGCCCTGGGGCAGCACGACATCCGCGCCATAGCTGGCCCAGTTCCGCCCGGAAGCGCCGGTGACGTAGCCGGCGACAGCCAGATCGCCCACCCCCGGCAGCAGCGGCACGGCTGCCCAGTCCAGCCGCAACTCGCAACCCGATCCCCGCGCCATCTCAAGCGCGTGGCCTGCCAAGCCAAAGCCGGTCACGTCGGTCATCGCATGGACTCCTGGCAGCCGCGCCAGTTCCGGGCCAGGGGTGTTCAGCTTCGTCGTGGCCCCGACCATCGCACGATATCCATCATCCGACAGCGCGCCCTTCTTCAGCGCCGCGGACATCACGCCGACGCCCAGCGGCTTGCCCAGGATCAGGACGTCGCCCGGCTGCGCACCGCTGTTGCGCTTTACATGGGCGGGATCGACCAGCCCAAGCGCCACCAGGCCATAGATCGCCTCGACCGAGTCGATGGTATGGCCGCCGCCGATGGGGATGCCCGCCTCGCGGCAGGCCATGGCGCCGCCTTCCAGTATGCGGGCGATGGTTTCGCCCGACAGGGTGTTGATCGGCATTCCCACCAGCGACAGCGCCATGATCGGGGTGCCACCCATTGCATAAACGTCGCTGATCGCATTGGTCGCGGCAATGCGGCCGAAGTCCAAAGGATCGTCGACGATGGGCATGAAGAAATCCGTCGTCGCCACAAGCGCCTGCCGGTCGTTCAACAGGTAAACCGCCGCGTCGTCCGACGTCTCGATCCCCACCAGCAGCGCCTCGGGGACAGGCAGCATCGCCGTGCCGCGCAGCAAGCCCGTCAGCACGCCCGGCGCGATCTTGCAGCCGCAGCCGCCCCCGTGGGACAGGGATGTCAGGCGGGGTTCGGTCGTTTGCTGGTCGTCCATGGCAGTCTCCTTCGGTTCGCGCCACGCTATCACCGGCAGATCGGCTCTTCAACGAAGGCCCGTTTGCGCTTAGGACGGTGTCCGCAAGGAGAAGCCCATGCTCAAGACCCGCATCATCCCCTGCCTGGACGTGGCCGATGGCCGCGTCGTGAAGGGCGTCAACTTCGTGGACCTGATCGACGCAGGCGACCCGGTCGAGGCCGCCCGCGCCTATGACGCCGCGGGCGCAGACGAGATCTGTTTCCTGGACATCCACGCCACGCATGAAAACCGGGGCACGATGTTCGACCTGGTGACGCGCACGGCGGAACAATGCTTCGTGCCGCTGACCGTGGGTGGCGGCGTCAGGACGCATGACGATGTGCGGGCGCTGCTGCTGGCGGGCGCGGACAAGGTCAGCTTCAATTCCGCTGCCGTGGCCGATCCCGATGTCGTGGCCCGTGCCGCCGACCGATTCGGCAGCCAGTGCATCGTCGTGGCCATCGACGCCAAGACGGTCGCGGACGGCCGGTGGGAAATCTTCACCCATGGCGGCCGCAAGCCCACCGGCATCGACGCCGTGGAATTCGCCAAGCAAGTCGAGGCCAAGGGCGCCGGAGAGATCCTGCTGACCAGCATGGACCGCGACGGGACGCGCGCGGGCTTCAACATCCCGCTGACCCGCGCGATTGCCGATGCGGTGAACATTCCCGTGATCGCCTCGGGCGGGGTCGGCACGCTGGACCACCTGGTCGAGGGCGTGACCGAAGGGCGCGCCAGTGCCGTCCTGGCTGCATCCATCTTCCATTTCGGCACCCATACCATCGCCGAGGCCAAGGCCCACATGGCCGCCGCCGGCATCCCGATGAGGCTGACATGAGCGCGCTTCACGACCTGGCCGCCACCATCGCCGCCCGCAAGACCGCCGATCCCGACGGCAGCTGGACCGCGAAGCTGCTGGCCAAGGGCCCCGAGAAATGCGCCGAGAAATTCGGCGAGGAAGCAATCGAGGCTGTCATCGAGGCCGTCAAGGGCGACCGTGCCCGCCTGACCGCCGAGGCCGCCGACGTGATCTTTCACCTGCTGGTCATGCTGGCCGCCCGCGACGTCACGCTGGCCGATGTCGAAACGGAACTGGCACGGCGGGCGGGAACCTCGGGGATCGCGGAAAAGGCGTCCCGTCCGGCCTAGGCGGACAACCCTTCCCCTTGGCAGGGCTTGGAGTCTATAAGCGGGCAAATTGTTGCGGCAGGGCCGCGACCAAATAAACATGGCAGAGGACCGCATGAGCAACGATTCCCAGAACGGCAAGCATCACGAAGGCGACGTCGCTTTCATCCAGTCACTTGCGGAACTGTTGAATTCCAGCGACCTGTCCGAACTGTCGGTCAAGCGTGAATACGGCGAACATGACCGCCTGACGGTCAGCCTGTCCAAGCACGCCAGGCAGGTGACCTATGCCGCCCCCGTCGCGGCCGCTGCACCCGCCGCAGCGCCCCAGGCCCCGGCAGCTGCCCCCGCAGCCCAGCTTCCCGCCATCACCGAGGATCCGGCAAGCCTGCCGGGCGCCGTGACCTCTCCCATGGTGGGCACCGCCTATCTGTCCGCAGAACCCGGCGCCGCGCCCTTTGTCCAGATCGGTCAGGCCGTGGCCGAGGGCGACACGCTGCTGATCGTCGAGGCGATGAAGACCATGAACCACATTCCCGCCCCCCGTGCGGGCGTGGTCAAGCGCATCCTGATCGACGACGGCACCCCGGTCGAATTCGGCGCGCCCCTGATGGTCGTCGAGTGAGGCGCGGATGTTTGACAAGATCCTGATCGCCAACAGGGGCGAGATCGCCCTGCGCGTGATTCGCGCCTGCCGCGAGATGGGCATCGCGTCGGTCGCGGTTCATTCCACCGCCGACGCCGATGCGATGCACGTCCGCATGGCCGACGAATCGGTCTGCATCGGTCCCGCGCCCTCCTCGGCCAGCTATCTTTCCATGCCCGCCATCATCTCGGCCTGCGAGATCACGGGCGCGCAGGCGATCCATCCGGGCTATGGCTTCCTGTCGGAAAACGCGGCCTTCGTGCAGATGGTCGAAGACCACGGCATCACCTTCATCGGTCCCCGCGCGGAACATATCCGCATCATGGGCGACAAGATCACCGCCAAGGACACGATGAAGAACCTGGGCGTGCCCTGCGTGCCGGGCAGCGACGGCGGCGTCGATGACGTGGACCAGGCCAAGCGGGTCGCCGCCGGGATCGGCTATCCGGTCATCATCAAGGCCACCGCAGGCGGCGGCGGGCGCGGCATGAAGGTCGCCCAGGACGAGGCCGGCCTTGAGGTCGCCTTCCGCACCGCGCGGGCCGAGGCCAAGGCAGCCTTCGGCAATCCCGACGTCTATATCGAGAAATACCTGCAGCGTCCGCGCCACATCGAGATCCAGGTCTTTGGCGACGGCAAGGGCCGCGCGGTCCATCTGGGCGAACGCGACTGTTCCCTGCAGCGCCGCCACCAGAAGGTGCTGGAGGAAGCCCCTGGCCCCGCGATCAGCCCCGAGGAACGCGCGCGCATCGGCAAGATCTGCGCCGATGCCGTGGCCCGCATCGGCTATGCCGGCGCCGGCACCATCGAGTTCCTGTATGAAGACGGCGAGTTCTATTTCATCGAGATGAACACCCGCCTGCAGGTCGAACATCCCGTGACCGAGGCGATCTTCGGCGTCGATCTGGTGCGCCAGCAGATCCTGGTCGCCGCCGGGCAGGAGATGGAGTTCCGGCAGGAAGACCTGTCAATCCGCGGCCATTCCATCGAGGTCCGGATCAATGCCGAAAAGGTGCCGGGCTTCTCGCCCTGCCCCGGCCGGATCACCCAATACCATGCGCCGGGCGGGCTTGGCGTGCGCATCGACAGCGCGCTTTATGACGGCTATTCGATCCCTCCCTATTACGACAGCCTGATCGGCAAGCTGATCGTGCATGGCCGCGACCGGCCCGAGGCCCTGGCCCGGTTGCAGCGCGCCTTGGGCGAATTGATCGTGGACGGCATCGACACCACCGTGCCGCTGTTCACCGCGCTGTTGCAGGAACCCGATATCCGGTCGGGCAACTATTCGATTCACTGGCTGGAACGCTGGCTGGATCAGAAGTTCGGCTGAGCCTGGACCATGCTGACGCCCGCGCAATTGCTGCAAGGCTATGCGCAGGGCGTCTTTCCCATGGCCGAAAGCGCCCGCGATCCCCGGCTGTATTGGTATGACCCGCCGATGCGGGGGATCCTGCCCGTGGGCGGGGTCCATGCCTCTCGGTCGCTGCGACGCGACCTGCGCCGGGGCGGATGGTCGGCCCATCTGGACGGCAGCTTCAACGCGGTCGTGAACGCCTGTGCGGATCGGGGTACGACCTGGATCAATACCCCGCTGAAGAAGCTTTACCGCGACCTGTTCCGGGCGGGCTTCGCCCATGCCTTGGAGGTGCGACATGACGGCACCTTCGCGGGGGGTATCTTCGGCGTGACGCTGGGGGCGGCGTTCTTTGGGGAATCCATGATGTCGGCGCGGACGAACGGCTCGAAGATGGCCTTGCTGTGGCTGTCCAGCCACCTGGCACGCTGCGGCTTCACCCTGTTCGACACGCAGTTCCTGACGCCGCACCTGGAACGGATGGGCGGGCGAGAGATAACCCGCGACCATTATCGCCAGATGCTGGCCGATGCGCTGGGTCGGCAGGCGGACCTGCGGTCCTGCCGCCTGCCGTCAGCCGATCAGCTTTGGCAGGAAATCACCCATACGTCATAGCGGGCGTCGTCCAGGGCCGAGAGCGCCGGCGACGACGCGATCATCCAGCCGCTGAACAGGGTGACGTTCTGCGAAACATCGGCGATGGTCAGTTGCGCATAGGCATCCGAGCTGGGATCGCCCGCCGGATACCGGCATTCCCCCAGGCGGACCTGCAACCTGCCATAGCGGACTGCCTCCCCCACCAGGACGGGCAAATCCGTCGTCCGGCCCGATATCTTGTCCAATCCCCGAAGAAGGGCACCGTCCGCGCGGGCGACCTCTTGCGCGGCTGCCGGGGTGGTCAGGGCAGCGGCGAGCAACAGGGCGCGGATCATGGTTTTTCCCCGTCCCCAGCCTGGCTGTCCACGAATTTCATCATCAGCTGCAACAGGCTGACGGCGCCCTGCACGTCCTCGATCTCGTCGCCAGGGGCCAGATTGTCGGGGCTGCCGCCCGGCTGGATCTGGATATAGGCGCCACCAAGCAACCCATCCGACTGGATCAGCGCGGCACTGTCAGATGGCAGGGCAATATCCGCAGGAAGGCTCAGCCTGGCATCGGCCATGTAGGTGTCGGGGTTCAACGAGACGCTGGAAACCCGGCCCACGGGAACACCCGCCAGCCTGACCTCGGTCCCCACGGCCACGCCATCGACATCGGGAAAGGACGCCTTGACCTCATAGCCCGTTTCGCGGACAAATCCCTGGCCGAAACCCCACAACAGAAATCCTGCCGCGACCGCAAGCACCGCAGTGCCGGCCAGCATTTCCGCCCGATGTTCGGCAGCCGCCTTCATCTATTCCGGCTGCCAGGCATCATAGTCGCGGCGTGCGGGCTGGTCCGCCCGATACAGCGACCCTTCAGGGTAATAGGCGCCCTGCGTTCCCGTCATGTTTTCCTGATGGGGCTTTTCCCAGGGCTTGCGGGCCAGCGGAGCCTTGGTCGGCGGCTCGTCCCAGGTGTGATGCAGCCAGCCATGCCATTCCGGGCTAACCCGGCTGGCCTGCGATTCGCCGCTGTAGATCACCCAACGGCGCGATCCGTCCTTGTTCTGGTAGAAGACGTTGCCCTCGGCATCCTCGCCGACCTTGATGCCGTTCCGCCAGGTCCAGAACTGGGTATTGATGGTCTGGCTGTTCCACCAGGTCAGGGCGCGAAGCAGAAAGGACATGGGCTGGAACCTCTTATTCGTGGCTGGCGAACATATGACGCAAAGCGCATCGAAGATCCAGCCTGACTGATCTGCCACGCCCGAAGGTCAGGACCTGGCAGCAGTTGGCGTGACCCCAGGGGCGGCACTCCGCCTCTGGGTCAAGGCTCAGCCCGCCGAAGCTGCTTCCTTTTTCGGATCCGCATGGATCAGCAGGGGTTTGGCCGCGGCGTTGTCGACCGCCTCCTCGTTGACGACGACTTCCTCGACGCTGTCCATGCCGGGCAGTTCGAACATCGTGTCCAGAAGGATATCCTCCATGATGGACCGCAGGCCGCGTGCCCCGGTCTTGCGCTTGATGGCGCGCTTGGCGATGGCCTGCAGCGCGTCTTCCGTGAAGGTCAGCTGCACGCCTTCCAGATCGAAGAGGCGCTGATACTGCTTCACAAGCGCGTTCTTCGGCTTGGTCAGGATGATGATCAGCGCTTCCTCGTCCAGATCGGTCAGGGTCGCGATCACCGGCAGACGGCCGACGAATTCCGGGATCAGGCCGAATTTCAGCAAATCCTCGGGTTCAAGCTCCTTGAACAGTTCGCCCACGCCGCGGTCGTCGTTTTCCTTGACCGATGCGCCAAAGCCCATCGCCGTGCCCTTGTTGCGCTGCGCGATGATCCGGTCCAGCCCCGCAAAGGCGCCGCCGCAGATGAACAGGATGTTGGTCGTGTCCACCTGCAGGAATTCCTGCTGCGGATGCTTGCGGCCGCCCTGGGGCGGGACGCTGGCGACCGTGCCTTCCATGATCTTCAGAAGCGCCTGCTGCACGCCCTCGCCCGACACGTCGCGGGTGATCGAGGGGTTGTCGGACTTGCGGGTGATCTTGTCGACCTCGTCGATATAGACGATGCCGCGTTGTGCGCGTTCAACGTTGTATTCGCTGGCCTGCAGCAACTTCAGGATGATGTTCTCGACATCCTCGCCCACATAGCCCGCTTCGGTCAGGGTGGTCGCATCCGCCATGGTGAAGGGCACGTCCAAGATCCGGGCAAGGGTCTGGGCCAGCAGGGTCTTGCCGCAGCCGGTCGGGCCGATCAGCAGGATGTTCGACTTGGCCAGCTCGATATCGCCCTTGGCGCCGTGGTTCAGCCGCTTGTAGTGGTTGTGGACCGCGACCGACAGCACCCGCTTGGCATGTTCCTGGCCGATCACATAGTCGTCCAGGACCGCGCATATTTCCTTGGGCGTCGGCACGCCGTCGCCCGACTTCAACCCCGAGGATTTCGTCTCCTCGCGGATGATGTCCATGCACAGTTCAACGCATTCGTCGCAGATGAACACGGTCGGTCCCGCAATCAGCTTGCGCACCTCGTGCTGGCTCTTGCCGCAAAAGCTGCAATAGAGCGTGTTCTTGCTGTCACTGCCGGACTGGTTCGCCATCGTCCACGTTCCTTGATAGCCGCAGGTCTTTCAACCCGCAGGCGGCGCCGGTTGCCCTGTGCCGCATCTGAGTTGTCCGTGGCGAACAGGCCGCCACGGGTGTGTCCTTTATGTTAGGGTCGACGGAGGCCCGTCACAATCCCCAACAAGTCTATTTCTTCTCGGGTTCCGCCTTGCCGCGCGGCGCGACGACCTCGTCGATCAGGCCCCAGTCCTTCGCCTCCTCCGGCGACATGAAGCGGTCGCGCTCCAGCGCCTCCTCGACCTCGGCCAGGCTGCGGCCCGTGTGGGCCACATAGATTTCATTCAGGCGGCGCTTCAGCTTCTCGGTCTCGCGCGCGTGGATCAGGATGTCGGTGGCCTGGCCCTGGAACCCGCCCGAGGGCTGGTGGACCATCACCCGGCTGTTGGGCAGCGAATAGCGCAGCCCCTTTTCCCCCGCCGCCAGCAGCAGCGATCCCATGGATGCGGCCTGCCCCACCACCAGCGTGGAGACGCGCGGGCGGATATACTGCATCGTGTCATAGATCGACAGGCCCGAGGTCACGACACCGCCGGGGCTGTTGATGTACATGCTGATGTCCTTGTTCGGATTTTCCGCTTCCAGGAACAGCAACTGCGCGCAGATCAGCGTGGACATGCCGTCATGGACAGGTCCCGAGACGAAGATGATCCGTTCCTTGAGCAGGCGCGAGAAGATGTCATAGGCCCGTTCCCCGCGCGAGGTCTGTTCGACCACCATGGGGACAAGGGTGTTCATGTAGAATTCTGCCGGATCGGTCATCGTCTGTCCTTGCCTTGGATCCCTGCCTGCGCGATTCGTCAGGGCGCTGAACCCATCTGTTAGCCGCGAAAGGTTGACAGAGTCTTAGTAACGGGCAAGGTCCGCCGCAAGGCATGGAACGAAGATCGCCCTGATGCGGGGCCAGGAGGCAGGCGTGAAGCTGATCGTGGGACTGGGCAATCCCGGCGCGAAATACGCGGCGAACCGGCACAATATCGGCTTCATGGCCGTGGACAGGATCGCCGCCGATCACGGATTTTCGCCCTGGAAACCGCGCTTTCAGGGCCTGAGCGCCGAAGGCCGGCTGGGCGGTGCGCGCGTGACCCTGCTCAAGCCGCAGACATTCATGAACCTGTCGGGTCAATCCGTGGGCGAGGCGATGCGCTATTTGAAGCTGACCCCCGCCCAGGTGATCGTGCTGCACGACGAACTGGACCTGGCCCCCGGCAAGTGCCGCCTGAAGCTGGGTGGCGGGCACGCGGGTCATAACGGGCTGCGTTCGATCCACCAGCATATCGGCCCGGATTACCACCGGGTCCGGCTGGGGATCGGTCATCCCGGGCACAAGGACCGAGTGGCGGGCTATGTGCTCTCGGATTTCGCCAAGGCCGACGGCGACTGGCTGGACGACCTGCTGCGCGGCATATCCGACGGGGCAGAGGCCTTGGCCGCCGAGGACGGCACGAGGTTTCAGAACCAGGTCGCGGCCCGCACGCAGCCCGCCCGGAACAGCGGCACGATGCCCACCCCACCTGCCCCGGCCCAGTCTCCCCAGGTCCAGTCGCCCCCGGCCCCGCCAGCCAAGGCATCGCCGGACAGCCCTGCCAGCCTGGCCGACAAGCTGCGCCAGCTGACCGACCGCTTTCGCTGAGCCGGGGCTTGGCGGGCGTCCTGCGGGGCTGTAGCCTGCCAAGAGGGAGGATCGGGCAATGGAACCATCGCTGAACGTGCTGGGAACGCGGCTGGAACCGTGTTCGACAAAGCCGCTGACCGGGTTTTACCGCAATGGATGCTGCGATACCGGTCCAGGCGACACAGGCAGCCATACGGTCTGCGTGATCGTCGATGCGGAATTCCTGGCGCTATCGAAATATCTGGGCAACGACCTGTCCACGCCCCGTCCCGAATTCCGCTTCGACGGGCTGAAGCCGGGCGACCGCTGGTGCCTGTGCGCCGCGCGTTTCCTGCAAGCCGCACAGGAATTCGGGGCGCCGAAAGTCGTGCTGGAATCGACCCATGCGCGTGCCCTGGACATCATTCCCATCGAACTGCTGCGCGCCCATGCGGTCGATGCGCAGGGTTGAACTTCTGGCTCTTGCCGCGCTGCTGCTGCCGCTGCCGGTCCTGGCGCAGCCTCTGCCCGATGGGCCAGTGCCGCGCAGCGACGATCAGCGCAGGCTGTCCGAATACCACGCCGCGGCTGGAGAGGCGCTGCTGGGCGCCTTCGCGGTCGGTGATCCCGCGGATCTGGCCCTGTTGACGGCGGGCCTGGCCGGAGAGGCCCTTTCACCCGAGCGCGCGATCCAGGACATGGCCGGGGATTGGTCATGCCGGATGATCAAGCTTGGGGGTTTGCTGCCGATCACGGTCTACAGCCCTTTTCGCTGTACGATCAGCCCCGATGGCGGTTTTGAAAAGCTGACGGGGTCGCAGCGGACCAAGGGCAACATCCACCAGGACGGCGATCGGCTGATCTATCTGGGGACCGGGTTCGTGGCCGGTGACATGCCGCCATCATACGAGAATCTGCCGGCGCAGGTCGATCCGCAAGCCAGTCCGCAATTCATGCCCGAAATCGGCGTGGTAGAGATGGTTTCAGACAGGAAGGGGCGGGTCTTGTTCCCCGCCCCCTATCTTGAATCACGCTTCAACATTCTGCTGTTGAGCCGTTGAAAGAAATCCGTTTTTCGGTCCGGTCAACGAATCAGCCGTTGGACCCGGACCCGTCGGAACCGCCATCCGATCCACCACCGGAACCACCGTCTGAACCGCCATCGGAACCACTGTCCGAACCACTGTCCGATCCGCTGTCGGACCCGCCATCAGCGCCGCCGTCCGAGCCGTTGGCAGAACCGTCGGAACCACCGTCAGTCCCGGAACCAGGACTGCCCGTGTCGCCCCCATCGGCACCTTCTTCGCCCGTTCCGGATCCGTCATCACCGGTCCCGGCCTCTGCACCCTCCTCACCCTCGTTCCCGGCATCCGTGCCGCCGCTGCTGCCGCCCAGGACATCATTGGCGATATCGGATCCGCGATTGCTGGTGGCGTCGGGCTGTTCGCGCAGTTCGACCCCGTCGACCGATATCAGCGTGCCATTCGCGATGCTGTAGACCAGTTCGGTCGGTTGACCGTTGCGCTGCGCGCTGACGGTCATGATCGCCCCTTCGCGCAGGATATGAATGTTGGTGAACCCCTGAGACAGCAGCGTCTCGACCACGACCTGGTCGTTGTTGATCTGCTCTGGCAAGGGAAAGGCCGGGACGGCAACCGCCCCTACAGGGGGTTGGGGTTGCAGGGCGGGGTCCACGACAACGGCAGTATTGCCTCCGGGCGTTTCGACGACAGTCTGGGCCAGGGATGCGGTTGCCAGGAACAGGCCGGATGCGCCCGCAAGCGCAAGGCCAAGGGTCTTGTTGGACATGGTATCCTCCGATCATGCGGTCGGGGGACAAACCCCGTCCGCATGATCGTGGTTCCGCCTTAGGTCTTGATATCAAAGCCCAGATGCTTGGCGACGGTGAAGATGTCCTTGTCGCCCCGCCCGCACATGTTCATGACGATGATATGATCGCGCGGCAGGCCCGGCGCGATCTTCATCACATGCGCCAAGGCGTGGCTTGGTTCCAAGGCGGGGATGATGCCTTCCTGGGCGCAGCACAACTGGAACGCCTCAAGCGCCTCGGCGTCGGTGATGCTGACATATTCGGCGCGGCCGGTGTCGTTCAGCCAGGCATGTTCCGGCCCGATGCCGGGATAGTCCAGGCCTGCGCTGATCGAATGGCCTTCGAGGATCTGCCCGTCGTCGTCCTGCAGCAGATAGGTGCGGTTGCCGTGCAGCACGCCCGCGCGCCCGCCGGAAAGGCTGGCGCAGTGTTCCATCCGGTCATCGACGCCCTTGCCCCCGGCCTCGACGCCGATGATGCGGACATCCTTGTCGTCCAGGAAGGGATAGAACAGGCCCATCGCGTTTGACCCGCCCCCGATGGCGGCGATGATGGTATCGGGCAGACGGCCTTCGCGAGGCAGGATCTGTTCCTTGACTTCCTTGCCGATGATCGACTGGAAGTCGCGGACCATCGCCGGATAGGGGTGCGGGCCGGCCACGGTGCCGATGCAATAGAAGGTGTCGCGCACATTGGTCACCCAGTCGCGCAGGGCGTCGTTCATCGCGTCCTTCAGCGTGCCGCGTCCGCTGGTGACTGGCACGACCTCGGCCCCAAGAAGGCGCATCCGGAAGACGTTCGGCGCCTGCCGTTCCACGTCATGGGCGCCCATATAGACCACGCATTTCAGCCCGAAGCGCGCGCAGACGGTGGCGGTCGCCACGCCATGCTGGCCCGCGCCGGTTTCGGCGATGATGCGGGTCTTGCCCATGCGGCGCGCCAGCAGGATCTGGCCCAGCACGTTGTTGATCTTGTGGGCACCGGTGTGGTTCAGCTCGTCCCGCTTCATGTAGATCTTGGCGCCGCCCAGGTATTCCGTCAGCCGTTCGGCAAAGTACAGGGGCGATGGACGGCCGACGTAATGGGTCCACAGATCGTCCATCTGCGCCCAGAATTCGGGATCGGTCTTGGCGCGTTCGTATTCGGCTTCCAGGTCCAGGATCAGCGGCATCAGGGTCTCGCTGACGAAGCGGCCGCCATAGATGCCGAACCGGCCCTGTTCGTCGGGTCCGGTCTTGTAGCTGTTCACCAGATCATCGGCCATGGGATCGCCTTCACGGTTGGAATGGGTATTTGGACAACGAAGAAGCGTCAGAGCGTCTTCTTATATCCGATATGGCTGGGGGTGAAGCCCAGCCGGTCATAGAAGCGGTGCGCGTCCGTCCGCGCCCGGTTGGTCGTCAACTGCATCTGGGTGCAGCCGGCCGCCCTTGCACGTGCCTCGGCATCGGCCATCAGCTGGGCGCCGATGCCTTGTCCGCGCAGGTCGGATGCGACCCGCACGCCTTCGATCTGGGCGCGAAGGGCAGCGGCCACGGACAGGCCCGGAAGAAAGACGATCTGATAGCAGGCGATGATCCGGTCATCCAGCAGACCGACGACCAGATGGTTGCCGGTCTGGGCCTGCATGGCGTCGAAGGCAGCCAGATAGGGCCGCATGTCGGCCTTTTCCCGACCCTTTCCGAAAACGTCGTCGGCAAGCATCGCGACGACCGCAGGAACCTCGTCCCGTTTTGCCGCCCGGAAGCGGACCTTCATGACGCGGCGCTGATGAAGGCGCGGATCAGGGCTTCGTCCTTGACGCCGGGCTCGCTTTCCACGCCCGAGGACACATCGACGGCAGGCGCCCCGGTCAGGCGCACCGCCTCGGCCACGTTCTGCGCCGTCAGGCCGCCCGCGAGCATCCAGGGCCGCAGCCACTTGCGCCCGACCAGCAGGCGCCAGTCGAAGGACAATCCGTTGCCTCCGGGCAGGTCGGCATCCCTTGGCGGCTTCGCATCGACCAGCAGCATGTCGGCGACCAGACCGTAGTCGGTCAGCGCCGGCAGGTCAGAAGGATCGGACAACCCGACGGCCTTCATCACCGGCAGGCCGGTCAGGGACTTGATCCGGGCCACGCGGTCGGGGCTTTCGCTGCCGTGGAGTTGGATGATATCCAGGGGAACCTTTCCCAACACCTCGTCCAGCAGTTCGTCTGCGGGGTCCACGAACAGCCCGACCGACGCCACACCCACGGGAACATGGAAAGCCAGCCGGGCCGCTTCGTCCACGGAAACGGCACGCGGCGATTTCGGAAAGAAGACCAGCCCGACATAGCGCGCCCCGGCATCCGCCGCAGCCTCGATATGTTCGGGGCGACGAAGGCCGCAGATCTTGACCTGGGCCATCCCTCAGCGCCCGGCGGGCAGCGTCGTGCCGGGGGCGGGCTCGGCCGAGGCAATGGGACGCGCGGGTGTCGTGGCCCTGGGACGGTCCAGGATCGCCAGAACCTCGTCCTTGGGGGCGGCGTGACGGTGGCGCAGATGGCCCACCTCGTTTTCAAGGCGGGTGGCGCGGTCAGCCTGGGCACGGGCCTCGCGGCGGATATGGGCCTCTCGCAACCATTCCCAGACCAGGCCCGCCAGCATGCCCAGCGCGAACGCCAGGAAGATCACGAGGAACAGCGGCAGATCGACGGACCAGCGGCCGCCCAGGTATTGCCCGAAATTCGCAGGAAAGGCCGACAGTGTCACGATGTCACGGTTGGCCAGGGCCACCGCGATCAGGATGATCGCCAGTGCCGCCACGAAGATCAGTCGAAGAAAGCGCATGGGTTGTCCTTGGTTGCGGCGGCCGGATGCGGCGCGGTGTCCTTGCAGGGCCTTTTACGCCCTTCAGGCCTCTCCGTTCAACCGATCGCGCAACAGTTTTCCGGTCTTGAAAAAGGGAACGTATTTCTGATCGACATCCACGGCCTCGCCCGTCCGGGGGTTGCGGCCGGTGCGCGCGTCCCGCTTCTTGACGGAAAAGGCGCCAAAGCCGCGCAGTTCGACCCGGTCGCCCCGCGCCATGGCGTCGATGATTTCCTCGAACACGGTGTTCACGATCCGCTCGACGTCGCGCCGGAACAGATGCGGGTTTTCGTCAGCGATAAGCTGGATCAGTTCGGACCGGATCATCATCCCCCCAGGTGGCGTAACGGGCTAAACGGCATCGTTTGCTGAACTTGCGACAAGAAGGCAACGCAGGAAAAGGTTCCCAGTTTCATAGCGATGCCAGTTTTGCCCCCGCCTTGCAAGAGAGGTGAAATTCCCCTGCCCGTCCCGCAGGCACCAGAAAGCCCGCCCCGCATCTGCGGGACGGGCCATGTCAGGCAGTCAGCCGACCGATCAGCGGTCGCGGTTCAGCGCGGCGCCCAGGATGTCGCCCAGCGAGGCGCCCGAGTCGGACGAGCCGTACTGGTCGATGGCTTCCTTTTCCTCGGCGATCTCGCGGGCCTTGATCGACAGGCCAAGACGGCGGGTCTTGGTGTCGATGTTGGTGACGCGGGCATCGACCTTGTCGCCGACCTGGAAGCGCTCGGGGCGCTGATCCTGACGGTCGCGGGCCAGATCGCTGCGGCGGATGAACGACTTGACGCCGTTGTATTCCACCTCGACGCCGCCATCCTCGATCGCGGTGACCTCGACGGTCACGACCGAACCACGCTTCACGCCGTCAACGGCTTCGGCCATGTGTTCGTTTTCGATGGCCTTGATCGACAGGCTGATGCGCTCTTTCTCGACATCCACGTCCTGGACCACGGCTTTCACCACGTCGCCCTTGCGGAAGTCCTGGATCGCGTCTTCGCCGCGGGCATCCCACGAGATGTCCGACAGGTGGACCATGCCGTCGATATCGCCTTCGAGGCCCACGAACAGACCGAATTCGGTGATGTTCTTGACCTCGCCCTCGATGACAGTGCCCGAGGGATGGGCTTCGGCGAAGACTTCCCACGGGTTGCGCTGCGTCTGCTTCAGACCCAGCGACACGCGGCGCTTGGCTTCGTCGATCTCCAGCACCATCACTTCGACTTCCTGAGAGGTCGAGACGATCTTGCCCGGATGGACGTTCTTCTTGGTCCAGGACATTTCCGAGACGTGGACCAGACCCTCGACACCGGCTTCCAGTTCGACGAAGGCGCCGTAGTCGGTGATGTTGGTCACGCGGCCCTGGTGGACCGAGCCGATCGGGAACTTGTCGCCCACGGTATCCCACGGATCGGACTGCAGCTGCTTCATGCCCAGGCTGATGCGGTGGCTGTCCTTGTTGATCTTGATGACCTGAACCTTCAGGGTCTCGCCGATCGACAGGATTTCCGACGGGTGGTTGACGCGGCGCCAGGCCATGTCGGTGACGTGCAGCAGGCCGTCAACGCCGCCCAGGTCAACGAACGCACCGTATTCGGTGATGTTCTTGACGACGCCGTCCACGGTCTGGCCTTCGGTCAGGTTGGCGATGACCTCGGCGCGCTGTTCGGCGCGGCTTTCTTCCAGGATGGCGCGGCGCGACACGACGATGTTGCCACGGCGACGGTCCATTTTCAGGATCTGGAACGGCTGCTTCAGACCCATCAGCGGGCCGGCGTCGCGCACGGGGCGCACATCGACCTGCGAACCGGGCAGGAACGCAACGGCGCCGCCCAGATCGACCGTGAAGCCGCCCTTGACGCGGCCGAAGATGGCGCCTTCGACGCGCTCTTCATCGGCATAGGCTTTTTCCAGACGGTCCCAGGCTTCCTCCCGGCGGGCTTTCTCGCGCGAGATGCTGGCTTCGCCGCGGGCGTTTTCCACGCGGTCCAGATAGACCTCGACTTCGTCGCCAACCTTGATGTTGGGTTCTTCGCCGGGATTCGCGAATTCCTTGAGATCGACGCGGCCTTCCATCTTGTAGCCGACGTCGATGATGGCCTGTCCCGCCTCGATGGCGATGACGCGGCCCTTGACGACCGAACCTTCGTCCGGGGTGTCAATGTCGAAGCTTTCGTTCAGGAGGGCTTCGAATTCCTCCATAGTCGCTTTAGCGCACATATATGATCGGTTTCCTTTACGACGATTTTACTGGCCATGCGGTTGGCTCCGCCGGTCTTTATGGCTGCCTTCGGGAACGGCAAAGGGTCGCGGCATGACGCCCGACCCGTTCAGATGCGGCCTGTTCTGACCATCTCGCCCCTAAGACTGACCGCCATATAAGGGCGAAAAGCAGGAAACTCAACGCGAAAGTCACAAAACGGATATATCCATTGATAAGTACCGCTTGCAGGATCAGGATTGCAGGCGATAGGTTCGGGCGAACATATCGCCCGAGGTGCCGATGATCCGCCCCGCCCTTCTGCTTGCCCTGCTTGCCAGCCCGGCCATGGCAGATGACGTCACCGTCTTCGCTGCGGCCTCGCTGAAGAATGCCCTGGACGAGGTTGCGGCAGGGTTCATGCGCCAGACCGGCCATGACGTGACCATATCCTATGCCGGGTCGAACATCCTGGCCAAGCAGATCATCGAGGGGGCGCCCGCCGATCTGTTCATTTCCGCCAGCAAGGAGTGGATGGACCAGGTCGAGGAGGCGGGCATGGTTGAAAGGCGGGCCGATCTTCTGGGCAACCGCCTGGTGCTGGTCGCGCATGGCGCGGCGCAGCCGGTGCAGATTTCGCCCGATACCGATCTGGCCGGCCTGCTGGACGGCGGCAAGCTGGCCATGGCACTGGTCGATTCCGTTCCTGCCGGACAATACGGAAAGGCCGCCTTGGAACACCTTGGTCTGTGGGACGATGTCCGGGCCGATGTCGCGCAGTCCGACAACGTTCGCGCCGCCCTGGCCCTGGTCGCCACCGGAGAGGCGCCCCTTGGCATCGTCTATGCCACGGATGCGGCTGCCGAGGATGGCGTGACCATCGTGGGCGAATTTCCATCCGACAGCCACCCGCCGATCACCTATCCTGCCGCCTTGCTGACCGGCGCGTCGGACGATGCCGACCGGGCCTTTTACGACGCCTTGTCGGACAGCGCGGCAATGGCCGTCTTTGAACGGCATGGCTTCACGGTGCCGAACTGACGTGGCCGACTGGCTGACCCCCGAGGCATGGCAAGCCATCCGCCTGTCGCTGAAGGTGTCGCTGTGGGCGACGCTTGCCAGCCTGCCTTTCGGGATCCTGGTGGCCTATATTCTCGCCCGTTGGCGCTTTCCCGGCCATGGTCTGTTGAACGGGCTGGTGCATCTGCCGCTGGTGCTGCCGCCGGTCGTCACCGGCTATCTGCTGCTTCTGACCTTCGGACGGCGGGGCTGGGTCGGGCAATGGCTGGACCAGGTCGGCATCGTCCTGGCCTTTCGCTGGACGGGCGCGGCGCTTGCCGCCGCGATCATGGCCTTTCCGCTGATGGTCCGGGCCATCCGCCTGTCAGTCGAGGCCGTGGATCCCCGTCTGGAACAGGCGGCATCGACCCTGGGCGCGTCCCGTCCCTGGGTGTTCCTGACCGTGACCCTGCCCCTGATCCTGCCGGGCATCCTGGCGGGCGCGATCCTGGCCTTCGCAAAGGCCATGGGGGATTTCGGCGCGACGATCACCTTCGTCTCGAACATTCCCGGCCAGACGCAGACCGTGCCTTCGGCCATCTATGCCTTCCTGCAGGTGCCGGGGGGTGAAAGCGCGGCCGCCCGGCTGGTCCTTGCCGCCATCGCGGTCGCCTTGGGGGCGCTGTTCCTGTCGGAATGGCTGTCGCGGGCCGTTGCACGTCGGATCGGGGGGGCGTGATGCTGTCCGTCGCGCTGCGCCACCGGTTTGCGGATTTCACGTTGGACGCGGCCTTCGAAGCGCCGGACGGGTTGACGGCGCTGTTCGGGCATTCGGGATCCGGCAAGACCACGGTGGTCAATGCCGTGGCCGGGCTGCTGCGTCCCCATTTCGCCTGCATCACGGATGGGGACGCGGTGCTGACCGACAGCGAAGGGGGCATCTTCCTGCCGCCGCACCGGCGCGGCATCGGCTATGTCTTCCAGGACGCGCGGCTGTTTCCGCATCTGACCGTGCGGCAGAACCTGCTGTTCGGTCACTGGTTCACGGGCCGGGGGCGCAAGGCCGAACTGTCCCGTGTGGTGGACATGCTGGGCATCGGCGCGCTGCTGTCGCGCCGTCCCGCCGCCTTGTCGGGGGGCGAACGCCAGCGGGTGGCGCTTGGCCGCGCCATCCTGTCCCATCCCCGGATGCTGCTGATGGACGAGCCGCTGGCGTCCCTGGACCAGCCCCGCAAGGACGAGATCCTGCCCTATCTGGAGCGCCTGCGCGATCAGGCCGGGCTGCCGATCCTTTATGTCACCCACTCCCCGGCCGAGGTCGCGCGGCTGGCCACCACCATCGTCCTGATGGATCATGGCCGCGTCCGGGCATCCGGCCCTGCGGCGCAGATCATGTCAAACCCCGCGACCGCCCCGATGCTGGGCCTGGCGGATACCGGCGCCATCCTGACCGCCCGGATAAGGGGGCAGGATGCCGATGGGCTGACCTGGCTTTCGACCCCCGCCGGGCCGCTGTTCCTGCCCCAGGTCGCGGCGCCGGTGGGCCGCAGCCTGCGGCTGCGGATCCTGGCGCAGGACGTGATGATCGCGACCGTGCCCCCTCAGGGGATTTCAGCCCTGAACGTCATTCCCGCCATAATCCGCGACCTGACAGATGCCGAGGGCGGCGTGCTGGTGCGGCTGGACGCGGGCGGGCAGGCCATCCTGTCGCGGATCACCGCGCGTTCGGCCCGCAGCCTGGACCTGCATCCCGGCAAGCCGGTTCATGCCGTGCTGAAGGCTGTTTCCGTGGCGCCCGGCACGATCGGTTTTTCCGCCGGCTGATGGGCCAGCCAGACCCCGCTTTCGCGTGAAAAATATTCATGTTCGGGCGGATTGAACCCCCGGCCCATGGGCGCAATGTGGCGTTCGATGGTCAGGAATGTCCCTTCGATCTGCAGGACCGCGAATTCGTTCTGGCGGTCCGACAGCCGCCCGCACAGCGCGGTGCCCGCCTGCACCTGCAACAGCCCCGGATGCGCCGTCTGGTCCAGCATGGCGCCTGTCGCCCAGACATGCAGATGCCCCGACAAGGCGATCTGCGCCCCCGCGCGTTCCAGCCGCGCCAGGGCCTGGGGCGCGCGGCGCGACAGTTCCTTGTCCACCTGGGCCAGATGCTCCAACGGGTGATGCAGCGCCACGATGTTCATGCCGTTGGGATCAAGGCTGCCTTCCAGGCGCCGGATTTCGCCATTGCGGATGATGCCGCGCTGAACGGCACAGGGATCGACGCTGTTCAGGGACAGGACGCGAACCGGCCCGACCTCTCGGACCGGGGTCAGATCGGGGCCGACCGCATGGCGAAAGCCGCGCCAGGGCATGAGGAAACGGACCGGCAGGTTATACAGCGGCACGTCATGATTGCCGGGGATGACCAGCAACGGCGCCTGGATCCGTTCCAGAAAGGCAGCCCCCTGGGCATATTGCGAAGCGCGGGCGCGATGCGTCAGGTCGCCCGTGACGACCACAAGATCCGCCTGCGCGCCGTTCACGCGATCAAGCAGCGGTTCCACCAGATCCGGGCGGTGAAACCCGAAGTGCAGGTCGGACAGATGGGCGATGCGGATCACGCCTGCGCGTCCCTGGTCTTGTTGCTGCCATCCGCCGGAACCAGCACCCTCAGCGCGCCTTGGCGCACCTGGACATGGAACGGGCTTTCCATGCGCGTCTTTTCTCCGTCATGGGCGATCAGTTGCCGGGGCCTGTCGGTTTCGATGGTCAGGCTGTCGGTGACGATCAGGTCGAAATCGCTGTCCTTGGCGCTGAACCCGAAGGCCAGCCGAAGGGCCGACCGAAGCAGCGGCAAGGGCTTGCGCGCCTTGGCGATCAGAACGGCCAGGTTCCCGGCGCGGATCGCATCCGCCCCGTCCAGGCCGAAGGCCTCAAGCTGATAGGCGCTGCGGGCGATGAAGACCAGGGCCGTGGTGAACCGGCGTTCCCGGCCCTCGACGATCGCGGTCAGCCGCATCGGATTGCGCAGCCGGCGCATCGCCACCAGCACCGACCAATAGGCCGCCATCCGCGACCGGCCCCAGCGTTTGTAAATCCCTTCTCGGGTCTTCAGGATATGGGGGTAGGCGCCAAGGCTGACATTGTTCAGAAAGACCAGATCCCCGATCCGCCCGACGTCAACCGCACGAGGACGGGCATCCAGCAGGGTTTCAAGCCCTTCCTCGATGGTTTCACCCACGCCAAGATCGCGCGCGAAGTAATTGAACGTGCCCCCCGGCAAGACGCCCATCAGCGCATCCGTTTCCGCCAGGGCGCCCGCGACCGCGGACTGGGTGCCGTCGCCGCCCGCGGCGACGATGACGTCGAAGCCGTCCGCGACCGCCTGCCGGGCAAGGCGGCCCAACTGGTCGCCCTGACTTGTTTCACGCAATGCGAATTCGGCCACCCGATCCTGCAGGGCGGCGCGGATCGTGTCCGCCTGGTCGTCCTGCTTTCCCGATCCCCGGTTGCGGATCACGCACAGTCTGCAGGCTGAAAGATCGACCTTGTCGGCTGTATCGCGCATCTGCCACTCCGCTGCCTGTCACAGACAACACGGCGGGCCGCAGCGCGGTTTCACCCCCGCGACATCAAAGCCGCTGCGCCGCCTGTTCGACCGAGGGGCGCAGCCCTGTGCCCCCTGTCGCGATGTATGATTTCAACTGCTCGCGCATCCGAGGCTCCCAATAGTCCTTGAGATGGGCGGCGATCTTGTCGGGCGCGTCACCAGGCTGCGTGTCGAAAAAGGTGGCGATCTGGTTGGCCATGGTGACCATCTTCTCAGGCGACATCGGAAACCTCGGCGCGCAGCCGCTGGGGGTGGCAGAACAGGTCGAACCCCTCGCCGCGCGCAAAGGCGGCAAGGGTCAGGCCCGCGCCCTCGGCTAGGCGCAGGGCGTGCCGCGTGGGGGCAGAGACGGCGATCAGGATGGCGCAGCCCGCCATGACGCATTTCTGGACCATCTCGGTGGACACCCGGCTGGTCAGGACGATGGCGCCCTGCGCAGGGTCGATCCCTTGTCGCGCCATCGCCCCGATCAGCTTGTCCAAGGCATTGTGCCGGCCCACATCCTCGCGCGCCAGAACCACGCCCTGACCCGGCAACAGGAAGCCAGCCGCATGAACGGCCCGCGTCCGGTCATGCAGCGGCTGCCAGCCGCGCAGGGAGTCGGTGGCTGCGGCAATCTCCTGAACCGACAGGGCCGGACCGGCACCGGCCAGGCTGGGCAGCGACCGGACCGCAGCCTCGATGCTGTCGATGCCGCAAAGGCCGCAACCCACAGGTCCGGCCAGCGACCGGCGGCGGGCGGCAAGCTGGGCGCCGCGATCCTCGGCCAGCCACATCTGCGCCTCGATCCCCTTTTCATGGGCGATCACATCGCAACTGGCGATCTGGGCGGTGCCTGTCACGATCCCTTCGGTCAGCGAAAAGCCCATCGCGAAATCTTCGACATCCGCAGGTGTCGCCATCATCACGGCATGGGTCGATCCGTCATAGACCATGGCGATGGCCGTTTCCTCGGGCAGCGCGCGGGTCACCGCGACGCTGCTGCCGGGGCGATGATGAGTCGCATCCGTGGCCCCGAAGGGCTGTGGCAGGTCCATGTCCTACTCCGCGGCGGTCAGGATCCGCCGCGACCGCTCGGCCTGTTCGGCATAGCTTTCCTGCCATTCCGATGGACCGTTCGAGGGGCTGACCTGCACCGCCGTCACCTTGAATTCCGGGCAGTTCGTCGCCCAGTCCGAGAAATCGGTGGTGACCACGTTAGCCTGCGTCGAGGGGTGATGGAAGGTCGTATAGACCACGCCCGCCGCCACCCGGTCGGTCAGAACAGCCCGCAGGGTCGTTTCCCCCGCGCGGGATGCCAGCCGCACCCAGTCGCCATCGTTGATGCCGCGCTGTTCTGCGTCGTGGGGGTTGATCTCCAGCACATCCTCGGCGTGCCAGACGACATTCTCGGTCCGCCGGGTCTGCGCGCCGACGTTGTATTGCGACAGGATCCGCCCCGTGGTCAGCAGCAGGGGGAAGCGCGGGCCGGTGCGTTCGTCGGTCGCCACATATTCGGTGACCATGAAGTGTCCCTTGCCGGACACGAAGCCATCGACATGCATCAAGGGCGTGCCGTCCGGCACCTTCTCGTTGCAGGGCCACTGGACCGAGCCCTTCTCCTCCAGCAGTTCATAGGTGACGCCGGCGAAGCTGGGCGTGGTGGCGGCGATCTCCTCCATGATCTGGCGGGGATGGGTGTAATGCCAGTTCGCGCCCATGGCATTGGCCAGAAGCTGGGTCACCTCCCAGTCCTCGTATCCGTTGCGGGGGGCCATCACCTTGCGGACGCGGTTGATGCGGCGTTCGGCATTGGTGAAGGTGCCGTCCTTTTCCAGGAAGGTCGAACCCGGCAGGAAGACATGGGCGTAATTCGCGGTCTCGTTCAGGAACAGGTCGTGGACGATCACGCATTCCATCGCGGCAAGGCCCGCCGCGACATGCTTGGTATCGGGATCGGATTGCAGGATATCCTCGCCCTGGCAGTAAAGGCCCTTGAAGGTGCCCTCGACCGCCGCGTCCAGCATGTTCGGGATGCGCAGGCCGGGTTCGGGGTCGATCTCGCAGCCCCAGGCCTGCTCGAAGATCGCGCGGACATCGGGCAGCTTGACGTGGCGATAGCCGGGCAGTTCATGCGGGAAGCTGCCCATGTCGCAGGACCCCTGCACGTTGTTCTGGCCGCGCAGCGGGTTCACGCCCACGCCGGGGCGGCCGATATTGCCGGTCAGCATGGCAAGGTTCGCGATCCCCATCACGGTGGTCGAGCCCTGCGAATGTTCCGTCACGCCCAGGCCGTAATAGATCGCGCCATTGCCGCCCGCGGCATACAGACGCGCCGCCGCGCGCAGGTCGGCCGCGGGAACGCCTGTCAGCATCTCGACGTTTTCGGGCGCATGGCGCGGGTCGCTGACGAAATCGACATAGAACTGGAACTCGTCCCAGTCGCAGCGGGTGCGGATGAAGTCCTGGTCGAACAGCCCCTCGGTCACGATGACATGGGCCATGGCGGTGACGACCGCCACGTTGGTGCCGGGCTTCAAGGGCAGGTGGTAAGCCGCCTGGATATGCGGGGATCGCACGATGTCGGTGCGGCGCGGATCGACCACGATCAGCTTGGCCCCCTGGCGCAGGCGCTTCTTCAGGCGGCTGGCGAAGACCGGGTGTCCGTCGGTCGGGTTCGCGCCGATGACCATGACCACGTCGGCCTGTTCGACGCTGTCGAAGTCCTGCGTGCCGGCCGAAGTGCCGTAAGTTTTGCCCAACCCGTAACCGGTCGGCGAATGGCAGACGCGGGCGCAGGTGTCGGTGTTGTTATTGCCGAAGACCGCGCGGGTCAGTTTCTGTACCAGATAGGTTTCCTCGTTGGTGCAGCGGCTGGAGGTGATGACGCCCACCGACTTGCGGCCATACCTTTCCTGGATGCCCTTCATCCTGGCTGCGGCGAAGGACAGCGCCTCGGCCCATTCGACCTCCCGCCAGGGTTGGTCGATGGTCTCGCGGATCATGGGCTTCAGGATGCGGTCCTTGTGCTGGGCATAGCCATAGGCGAAGCGGCCCTTGACGCAGCTATGGCCCCGGTTCGCCTTGCCGTGCTTGTAGGGAACCATGCGCACCAGCTGGTCGCCGTTCAGTTCCGCCTTGAAGGAACAGCCAACGCCGCAATAGGCGCAGGTGGTGATGACGGACCGTTCGGGCGTTCCCAGTTCGATCACCGACTTTTCCTGCAGGGTCGCGGTCGGGCAGGCCTGCACGCAGGCGCCGCAGGACACGCAGTCCGAGGTCAGGAAGTCATCGCCGATGGCCCCCGCCTTGACACGGCTGTCGAAGCCCCGGCCTTCGATGGTCAGGGCAAAGGTGCCCTGCACTTCCTCGCAGGCGCGGACGCAGCGGGAACAGACGATGCACTTGGCCGGGTCATAGGTGAAATAGGGGTTGCTTTCGTCCTTGGGCGTGTAATGCGCATTCACTCCCACCCCGTCGCGCGGCGCGAAATGGTTGAGCAGCGTGTTCCCCTCGGGCGCCTTGTAGCGCACGTCGCGCAGGCCGACATTGCCCGCCATGTCCTGCAATTCGCAGTCGCCATTGGCCGCGCAGGTCAGGCAGTCCAGCGGGTGGTCGCTGATATAAAGCTCCATCACGCCCTTGCGCATCCGGCGCAGCTTGTCTGACTGGGTGTGGACGACCATGCCTTCCATCACCGGCGTGGTGCAGGACGCGGGCGTGCCGCGGCGGCCCTCGATTTCCACCACGCACAGGCGGCAGGAGCCGAAAGCCTCCATGTTGTCGCTGGCGCACAGCTTGGGGACCATGATCCCGGCTTCGGCTGCGGCGCGCATGACGGACGTGCCCTCGGGCACCGTCACGGCGATGCCGTCAACGCTGATCGTGACCGGCAGCCCGACCTTGGCGGGCGTGCCCATGTCGCGGTCGTCGCCCGGCGGGAATTGGGGGATGATGAAGTCTCTCATTCGGCTGCCTCCTGCAAGGTGGCGAAATCGTCGGGGAAATGGGTCAGGGCGGACATGACCGGAAACGGCGTGAAGCCGCCAAGCGCGCAAAGCGAGCCGTCCTTCATCGTCTCGCACAGGTCGGTCAGCAGCGGGATCGCGGCGGCGTCCCCTTGGGCGATGCGGTCGATGGTTTCCACCCCGCGCACCGCGCCGATCCGGCAGGGCGTGCATTTGCCGCAGGATTCAACGGCGCAGAACTCCATGGCAAAGCGGGCCATCCGCAGCATGTCGGCGGTGTCGTCGAAGACCACCAGCCCGGCATGGCCGATCAGCCCGCCGTTCCGGTCGAATTCCTCGTATCCCATCGGCGTGTCGAACTTCTCGACCGGCATATAGGCGCCCAAAGGGCCGCCGACCTGCACCGCCTTGACCGGGCGGCCGCTGGCGGTGCCGCCGCCAATGTCGTTCACGACCTCGCCCAGGGTCATGCCGAAGGCGGTCTCGAACAGCCCGCCGCGCTTGACGTTGCCCGCGATCTGCAGGGTCACAGTGCCGCGCGACCGGCCCAGGCCGAAATCGGCGTAATGCTGCGCGCCCTTTTCGAAGATCACCGGGACCGTCGCCAGCGAGATCACGTTGTTCACGACCGTGGGCCGCCCCAGAAAGCCTTGCAGCGCGGGCAGCGGGGGCTTGGCGCGCACGGTGCCGCGCTTGCCTTCCAGGCTGTTCAGCAGGCTGGTTTCCTCGCCGCAGACATAGGCGCCCGCGCCGGTGCGCACCTCCATGTCGAAAGCGCGGCCCGATCCCAGCACGTCGGGCCCAAGCAATCCCCGCTGCCGGGCGATCGTCACGGCCTGGGTCAGGATATGGATTGCGTCCGGATATTCCGACCGCAGATAGACATAGCCGCGCGTGGCGCCCACGCCCAGGCCCGCGATCGCCATTCCTTCGATCAGGGAAAACGGATCGCCCTCGATGATCATGCGGTCTGCGAAGGTGCCGCTGTCGCCCTCGTCGGCGTTGCAGACGATGTATTTCTGGGGGGCTTCCGCCTCGGCCACGGTCTTCCACTTGATGCCGGTGGGAAAGCCCGCCCCGCCACGTCCGCGAAGGCCGCTGTCGGTGACTTCCTGCACGATCTGCGAACCGGTCATTCCGATGGCGCGGCGCAGGCCAACCAGACCACCATGGGTTTCGTAGTCGTCCAGATCCAAGGGGTCGATCACGCCGCAGCGGGCAAAGGTCAGCCGGGTCTGGCGGGCGAACCAGTCGATGTCCTCGACCCGGCCCAGGCCGTTCAGCTTGCCGTCCAGCAGGTCGGGCACCTGGTCAGGGGTCACGTTCCCGTAACCGATCCGACCTTCGGGCGTGTCGATCTCGACCAGAGGTTCCAACCAGACCATGCCGCGCGTGCCGTTGCGGACGATCCGCACATCCAGACCACGCGCCTTGGCCTCGCGCGAAATCGCGTCGGCCACGTCGTCCGCGCCAAGCGCCTTGGCGGCGCTGTCCAGGGGGACAAAGATCTTCATGCGCCCACCTCGGCCAGGATGCGGTCCATGCGGGCGTCATCGACGCGGCCCACCACGCGCCCATCCACCATCGCGGCGGGGGCGCAGGCACACATGCCAAGGCAATAGACCGGTTCCACCGTGACCGCGCCATTGGGCGTGGTGTCATGCCAGCCAATGCCCAGCTTTTGCAGGGTGGATTCTGCCAAGGCATTGGCGCCCATGGACTGGCAGGCCTCGGCCCGGCAGATTTTCAGGACATGGCGGCCGGCAGGCCGGCTGCGGAAATCGTGATAGAAGCTAATGACGCCATGCACCTCGGCCCGGCCCAGGTTCAGGATATCCGCCAGGACCGGCACGGCAGCCTGCGGCACGAAGCCCCAGGTGTCCTGCAACGCGTGCAGCATCGGCAGAAGGGGCCCTTCCATCGAGGAAAGCGGAGCAACGACCCCGCGGATTTCCTCCTCGGAGGGGGCTGGCGCATTGGAATGCATCGGCTGGCCTTTCGACGAACGTTCTTCGTCATCAAATCAGGCGGACCATCCGCAAATCAATATCGTTGTTCCGTCAGTCGATAGAAATCATCTATCGCCGGCCATGCGCCGTGCCTCTGCCAGCAACGCCTCCAGGACGGGGGTGTGCGGCTCGCGCCAGGGCGCCACCAGACCCACCGCATGGCTGGCCCCTGCCCCGTCCAGCGGGATCATCCGAAGGGGTTTGCCCTCTGTCAGGAAGGCCGCAATGTCCTCGGGCAGGATGGTGATCCAGCCGCCTTCCAGCACATGCGCAACCAGCACGACGGTGGAACTGGATTCAACCGTGGCCTGGGGGGTCACGCCCGCCTCGATCAGGTTGCGGTTGATGATGCGGCGGTTCTGCATGTCGCTGGTCAGCAGGCACATCCGATGCCCTGACAGATCGGCCCAACCCACCCGGTCCTGACGGGCCAGAGGAGAGCTTTCGGCGCAGACCAGCATGTAGCGTTCGTCGTAAAGCCGCACCGTGCTGACGCGGCCCAGCGGTTCGTTGTCCAGATAGGAAATCCCCGCATCCACGGTCAGATCGTCGATCATCTGCAGGATCTCGACCGAGGTGCGCGACAGGATCGTCATGCCGACATTGGGATGCGCGGCGCCGAAGCGGGCGCTGATCCGCGCGGCCCAGGTTAGGGCCGTGGGGATGACCGCGATGCGCAACTGGCCCGACAAGCCGTGACGGGTGGCCCGCATCTCCTCTCGCAACTGCCGGGTATCGCCGACGATGCGCCGTGCCCAGACAAGCGCGGATTGCCCCTCGGGCGTCAGCCCGCCGAAGCGCGAGCCGCGAAAGATCAGCAGGACGCCAAGCTGTTCCTCAAGCTGCTTGATGCCCGCCGACAGGGTGGGCTGGGTGATACCCAGGCTTTCGGCGGCGCGACCGAAATGGCGTTCCTTGGCGACGGCCAGGAACATCTCCAGCTTGTCGATCATGCCGCCCCCCTTGCGGGATCACTGTGCAGGCGCGGCCTGCGCTTCGTCAAACTTGTCCTTGCGGCCCAGCAGACGACGCATCAGCACATAGAACAGCGGCGCGAACAGGATGCCCATCACGGTCGAGGCGATGGTCCCGCCGATCACCGTGGCGCCGATGGCGTTGCGGCCGTTGGCCCCCGCGCCCGTGGACAAAAGCAAGGGCAGCACGCCAAGCGTGAAGGCGATCGAGGTCATGATGATCGGGCGGAACCGCTGGCGCGCGGCCTCGACCACGGCCTTGAACAGGGGCACGCCGGCTTCGGACTGTTCGCGGGCGAATTCCACGATCAGGATCGCGTTCTTGCCCGTCAGGCCGATCACGGTCAGCAGGCCCACCTGGAAGAAGACGCCGTTGTCGAAGCCGCCAAGGTAGGCGCCGACAAGCGCGCCCAGCACGCCGATGGGCATGACCAGGATTACCGCCAGGGGGATCGACCAGCTTTCGTAAAGCGCGGCAAGGCACAGGAACACCGCCGCCAGCGACAGCGCGTAAAGCAGCGTCGTCTGGTCGCCCGATTCACGTTCCTCCAGCGACAGCCCGGTCCAGGCCACGGCAAAGCCGGGCATCTGGGCCACCAGCCGTTCGACCTCGGCCATCGCCTCGCCGGAACTGACGCCGGGCGCGGGGCTGCCCTGGATCTGCATGGACGGGATGCCGTTATAGCGGTTCAGGCCCTGCGGACCGAAGGTCCAGTCCCCGGTCGAGAAGTTCGAGAAGGGCACCAGGCCGCCCATGGCGTTCCTGACCCGCCATTTGTCGAAGTCGCTGGGGTTCGACCGCGAATCCGGTTCGCCCTGGACATAGACGCGCTTGATGCGGCCCCGGTCCACGAAGTCGTTGACGTAGCGGCCCGTCCAGGCGATCTGCAAAAGGTTCGCCACGTCGGTCGCCGTGACCCCCATCGCGCCTGCCTTGCGCCAGTCGATGTCCAGGTTGAACTGCGCCGCATCCTCCAGCCCGGATGGCCGGGCCTGAGCGATCAGCGGGCTTTGCGCGGCCATGCCCAGGAACTGGTTCCTCGCCTCGAGCAGTTGTTCATGCGACTGCCCGCCGCGCGCCTGCAGATAGAAGTCGAAGCCCGAGACGTTGCCAAGCTCGATCACGGAAGGGGGCACGATGGGAAAGACCATCGCGTCCTGGATCTGGCTCAAGGCGCCGAAGGCCCGGCCCGCGACGGCCTGCACCGATTGCTCGGGGTTGGGGCGGTCCTTCCAGTCCTTCATTCGCACGAAGGCGATGCCGACGTTCTGGCCCTGCCCCGCGAAGCTGAAGCCCACCACGCCGAACATCGAATCGACCGAATCCTTTTCCTGGGTCAGGAAGTAATCCTGCACCTGGTCCACGACGGCGGCGGTGCGTTCGGCGGTGGCCCCGGTCGGGCCCTGGATCAGGACGAACATGATGCCCTGATCCTCGTCCGGCAGGAAGCCTTCGGGCGTGCGCAGGAACAGCAGGACCATGGCCGCGCCGATGGCCGCATAGACCAGCAGCATCTGCAGGGGACGGCGCACGATCCAGCCGACCGCCCCGGTATAGCCATTGGTGGTGCGGTCGAAGTTGCGGTTGAACCAGCCGAACAGACCGCGCTTGCTGTGATGGTCCTTGGACCGCAGCAGCGTCGCGCAAAGGGCGGGGGTCAGGGTCAACGCCACCAGCACCGAAAGCCCCATGGCCGAGACGATGGTGATGGCGAACTGCTGATAGATCACCCCGGTGGAGCCGCCGAAGAAGGCCATCGGGACGAACACGGCCGACAGGACCAGGGCAATGCCGACCAGTGCGCCGGTGATCTGGCCCATGGACTTGCGCGTGGCCTCTCGCGGCTCGAGGCCCTCCTCCTCCATGATCCGCTCGACGTTTTCGACCACGACGATGGCGTCGTCCACCAGCAACCCGATGGCCAGCACCATCGCCAGCATGGTCAGCGTGTTGATGCTGAAGCCGAAGGCCGCCATGATGCCGAAGGTGCCCAGAAGCACGATGGGAACGGCCAGCGTCGGGATCAGCGTCGCCCGCCAGTTCTGCAGAAAGACATACATGACGATGAAGACCAGCACGATCGCCTCGATCAGGGTCTTCACCACCTCCTCGATCGAGATCTCGACGAAGGGCGAGGTGTCGAAGGGGATCACATAGTCCACACCCTCGGGGAAGAACTCGGCGAACTCCTCCATCCGCGCCTTGACGCGTTCGGCGGTATCCAGCGCGTTTGCGCCGGGCGCCAGGGACAGCGCCATGCCCGACGACGGCCGCCCGTTGTAATTGGCCAGCGTGGCATAGCTTTCCGCGCCGATCTCGACCCGGGCCACGTCGCGCAGCAGGACCAGGCCGCCGTTTTCCTCGGCCCGCAGGACGATCTGGCGGAAGTCCTCGGGCGTGGACAGCAGCGATTGCGCCGTAACGGTGGCGTTCAGTTGCTGCCCCTCGACCGTGGGCAGGTCGCCGAAGGCCCCGGCCGAGATCTGCGTGTTCTGCGCCGACACCGCCGCCACCACGTCCGAAGGCGCGATCTCATAGGCGGCCAGCTTGTCGGGATCCAGCCAGATGCGCATGGCATAGGGCGCCCCGAAGACCTGGACGCTGCCCACGCCTTCCACCCGGGACAGATCGTCCACCAGGTTCGAGAACATGTAGTCCGACAGGTCGGTCTGGTCGTAGTTTTCATTGCCGATCAGGCCGATGACCATCAGGAAGCCGGCGGTCGATTTCTCGACCACGACGCCCTGGCGCTGCACGGGTTCGGGCAGCAGGGGCGTCGCCTGGGACAGCTTGTTCTGGACCTGCACCTGGGCGATGTCCACGTCGGTCCCGGTCTCGAAGGTCAGCGTGGTGGACGACGACCCTGCCGAGGTCGAACTGGACGAGATGTAGCGCAGCCCGTCCAGGCCGGTCATCTGCTGTTCGATGACCTGCGTCACCGTGTTCGAAATCGTTTCGGCCGAGGCACCGGGATAGGTCGCGCGGATCGTGACCGAGGGCGGCGCGATCTGCGGATATTGGGCCACCGGAAGGGTCAGGATCGACAGGATGCCGATGCCCATGATGATGATCGAGATCACCCAGGCGAAGACCGGACGGTCGATGAAGAAACGGGCCATGATCTGTCGCGCCTTCGCTTTGTGGCGTCAGTTGGTGGATGCGGCTTCGGCCTGGGGGGCCGTCTGGTCGGCGGACGCGGTGGCGGCATGTTCCGCGCTGCCGCGTTCCTGGGGCGTCACCGGCGCGCCGGGCGCGATGCGCTGCACGCCCGAGACGATGATGCGGTCGCCTGCGGCCAAACCCTCGGTCACGACCCAGTCGCTGCCCTGGTCCTGCGCGATCTCCAGCGGGCGTTCCTCGACCACGTTCTGATCGTTCACGACCATGGCGACGGGACGGCCGCGCCGGTCTCGGCTGACACCCTCTTGCGGGGCAAGGATCGCGTCCTGCAACTGCGCCTGGGGGATATCGGCCTGAACGAACATGCCGGGCAGCAGCAGCCCGTCGGGATTGGCGAATTCCATCCGCAGTGTGATGACCCCGGTCGTTTCGTCCACATAGGGTTCTGCGGCGGTCATCGACCCGGTATGTTCATAAACGCTGCCATCGGCCAGGCGCAACGTCACGGTACGGTCCACGCCTTCGGGCAGCGCGGCATTGGGGCCCATCCGCTGCCACCGGATGATTTCGGCGGCCGATTGGGTCACGTCCACGCGCACCGGATCAATGCGGCGGATCACCGCCAGCGGACTGGCCTGGCCGGCGGTGACAAGGGCACCGTCACTGACCTGGGCAAGGCCGATCACGCCGTCGATGGGCGCGGTGATGGTCGTGCGGTCCAGGTCGATCTGGGCTGCCAGCAACTGCGCCTCGGCCGCCTTGACGGCGGCTTCGGCCGCATCGCGGGCGGCGATGGCCGTGTCCTGCGTCTGTTCGCTGGCGACGCGCCTGTCACGCAGGGCCACGACACGCTCGGCCTCTCTGCGTGAGGCATCGGCCTGGGCCTGGGCCTGGGCCAGGGAAGCCTGGGCCTGGGCCAACGCCGCTTCATAGGTGCGCGGGTCGATACGATAAAGCGGATCGCCCGCCGAAACCTGGCTTCCTTCCTCGAACAGGCGTTCGACGATCAGGCCGCCGACCTGGGGCCGCAGCTCCGCCTCGGCCGAGGCAACGACGCGGCCGGGCAGGCTTGACGTCAGGGTGATGTCCTGCGGCTGCAGGGTAACGACCGTGACGGCGGGGGGCGGCATGTCGCCGCCGGGCGCCTGGGCCGAGGCGCCAAGGGGGGCAGCCGCGACCATGCCGGCAAGAACAAGGAGTCGAGTCAGCGTGGCCATGCTGTCCGTCCGTTTGGATGAATAAACCGAAACCGGCGCCTGCCCTTCGCGCAAGGCAGTCTTTCGCCGCCGCACACGCTATCGTCAAGCGACGTGAAGGACAACGGGGTCAATGCGTTTTTGCGCGCCGGAACACGGCGTGCTTGCCTGATGCCCGTGCGGCAGGCAATCTGTCCCCGCAGTCAAAACGGGAGGGTTTTGCATGGCTGCCTATCTGATCGCCGACGTGACCGTCACCGAGGATTCCTGGGTGCCCGAATACGCCGCCCGCGTCCACGAGATCGCGGCCCGGCATGGCGGGCGCTATCTGTCGCGGTCCGGCAACATCGACACGCTTGAAGGAAAACCCTTGGGCAACACTCTGGTCGCGCTGATCGAGTTTCCGTCGAAAGAGGCCGCCCGCGCCTTTGCAAGCGACCCCGAATATGCCCCCTTCTCCCAGGCCCGCAAGGCGGGCAGCATCAGCAATTTCCACCTGATCGACGACACCGACCTGGCGGGCGGCATCCCCTATTTGCCGAAAGGTTGAACCGTCCGATTGCAGCGGCGGCGCAAAGCTGCAAGGAACGGTCGCGGTCATTCGGGGCCGTGCCAGGCGGGAACAGTCATGCAGTTTTCTTATGGTTCGTCGGTCATTCGGGTAAACATGCCCGATCATGCTGCGCTGCTGGCCGAAATCACCCGCCGCCTGCGCCGGGGCGAAGGTTTTGCCCTGGCGACCATCAACCTGGATCATCTGGTCAAGCTGCGGCAGGACGCCCGCTTCCGCGAGGCTTATTCACGCCAGGATCTGGTGGTGGCCGATGGCAATCCGATCGTCTGGCTGTCGCGGCTTGCCCGCAATCCGGTCGGGCTTGTGACGGGATCGGATCTGGTGATCCCCTTGGCGCAACTTGCCGCAGCCGAGGATGCGGGCCTTGCCCTTGTGGGAACGACCGAGGAAGCCCTGGACGCTGCTGCGACCGAAATCCAACGCCGCGCGCCAGGTTGCCGGATCGTGGCCCGGATCGCCCCGCCCATGGGCTTTGACCCGGACAGCGACGCGGCACGCGATCTGCTGATGCAGGTCCAGGACAGCGGGGCGCGGCTGTGCCTCCTGGCGCTTGGCGCACCCAAGCAGGAACGGCTGGCGGCGCGCGGTCGGTCCCTCGTGCCCGGTATCGGCTTTGCATCCATCGGCGCAGGGCTGGACTTCCTGGCAGGGAACCAGCGGCGTGCGCCGGAATGGGTCAGGCGGATCGCGATGGAATGGGCCTGGCGGATGCTGTCCGCCCCCAAGCGGCTGGTGCCGCGATATGCCCGCTGCGCCGCGATCCTGCCGTCCGAGGCGGTGGCGGCGTTGCGTCAGCGCCGCTGATCAGCAGCCCGTGCGGCCCAGCACCACGGACACCGTGCGCACAAGGATCGCCACGTCGCCAGCGAAGGACAGGCTGCGTTCATAGCGGTCGTCATACCAGGCGCGGGCTGCGAAGGTGGTCTTGTTACGCCCTGCCGTCTGCCAGAACCCGGTGATCCCGGGACGAAGCTTGTAATAACCATCGCCCGGATACATCGCCTGCTGGTCGGGCATCATGGGACGGGGCCCCACCAGGCTCATGTCGCCGGTCAGGACGTTCCACAACTGGGGCAGTTCATCCAGCGAACTGGCGCGCAGCATCCGGCCGAACCGTGTGACGCGGGGATCGTCGCGCAGCTTCTGCGTGCTTTCCCATTCCTGCCGTGCCTCCGGGTTCTGCGCCAGATAGGCGTCCAGCCGCTGATCGGCATCATGGACCATGCTGCGCAGCTTCCACATGCGGAAAATCCGCCCTTCGCGGCCGACGCGCTGCTGCGAGTAGAACGGGTTCCTGCCATCCAGCAGGACAATCAAGGCCAGAAGCACAACAAGCGGCAGGACGACCGGGGATGCCAGGACCACCAAAATCACATCCAGCGGCCGCTTGACCAGGCTGCGATACAGCCAGGTGCTGGATGCTTCGATCGAGGGAACGGCCGCAACATTGGCCAACACGACAGACCGAGACTTGACTGACATATTTACCTGCACTGAACACTAATAAAAACATGCCCTCGAAACCCCGAGGACGACAATCGGCAACAGGCAAAGATTAGCATCCGGACCGCCGGAAGAATATGCATAAAATTTGAAATGGTCGCAGAAAGACCTGACATTTTAGACAGGTACCCGGATGATCCTGCTTAACGCGCCTGCGCGGTGGCGTCGTCTTGATCCTGTTTCCCTGCCGCGCGAATCGCGCCAGTGACCCCTTGCACTGGCTGTGCATTTTCGGCTTCACTTGGTTGAACCGCGCCGCATCGGACCTATGCTGTGCTGCGACAAGCCTGTCCGCGACAGGGACAAGGAAGGAAGCCATGACCGACGAAACCCGCCGCCGGGCCGAGGAAATCCGCCGCGAAATCGAAACGGTGACTTCGGCGCCATTGCCGCAGCCCCAGGCCGACCCCTTGTCGGTCCGCGCCGCCGATCCGCAATTGACGGCCGAGATCCGCCGCCGCATGGACGAAATCGACCTGGGCGACAGCGGCTCGATCGTGCGCTTCGGCACCCGCGCCCAGGCGGGCCTTCAGGAAATCAGCCAGAAGATGCTGGCCGATGTCAAAAGCAAGGACGTCGGTCCGGCGGGCGAAAGCCTGCGCAGCATCGTCACCACCATCCGCGGCTTCTCGACCTCGGAACTGGACATGCGGCGGACGCGAAGCTGGTGGGAAAAGCTTTTGGGCCGGTCGGCGCCGTTCGCGAAATTCGTCGCGAACTATGAACAGGTCCAGACCCAGATCGACCGGATCACGGTGGAACTGGAACGTCATGAACAGACGCTTCTGAAAGACATCAAGGCGCTGGATCTGCTGTATGACCACACGCTGAACTTCTATGACGAACTCGCGCTGTATATCGCCGCGGGCGAGGAGAAGCTGCGCGAACTGGACAGCACCGCCATCCCCGAACTGGAAGCCCGTGTCAGGGCCGCCCCCGAGGAGGATCAGGTCATCCAGGCCCAGGCCCTGCGCGACCTGCGGGCGGTGCGCGACGATCTGGAACGCCGGGTCCACGACCTGAAGCTGACCCGGCAGGTGACGATGCAGTCCCTGCCCTCGATCCGGCTGGTCCAGGAGAACGACAAGTCGCTGGTGACGAAGATCAACTCGACCCTGGTGAACACTGTGCCGCTGTGGGAAACGCAGCTTGCCCAGGCCGTGACGATCCAGCGCAGCGCCGAGGCCGCGCGGGCCGTCAAGGAGGCCAGCGACCTGACCAACGATCTGCTGACCCGCAATGCCGACAACCTGCGACAGGCGAATGTCCAGATCCGCACCCAGACCGAGCGCGGCGTCTTCGACATCAACTCGGTCAAGGCCGCGAATGCCCAGCTGATCGCCACGATCGAGGACAGCCTGCGCATCGCCGACGAAGGCCGCGCCCGCCGCGCCGCTGCCGAAAGCGACCTGACCAAGATGGAGGCGGAACTGCGCGACACGCTGGCCCGCGCCACCGCGCAGCGGCAGGTGACGACGCCGGGGACGCCCGCACGGTGATGAAGCACGCAAGCGGACGGAAAGCTGTTCTATCCCTGCTGGGATTGCTGGTTCTGACGGCCTGCCAGGCGCCCGAACCCGCACCCCCGCCCGAACCTGCGCCGCGGCCTCTTGCGCGGCCTGCCGGACTTGAACCCTCGCAGGAAGCCTTGCGCAAGGCCCGCGCCGAACGCAACCGCGCGGCCAACGCCGCCGCCGCCGAGGCGCTTACCCAGGCCAGCATGGTCAGCACCGCGCAACGGGAGTTTTATGCCCGCGCCGAACGTGCCCTGCTTGACCAGGGCCGTTTGCGCCGCGACCGGGTGCCCCAAGATGCACCCATCGACGCCGATACCTTGACCCGGAACTTCATCGCCATCGCCTTGCGGGACGAATACGGCACCACCGGCATTCAACCGGGCAGCAAAGGGTCTCCGGCGCCCCTGCGTCGCTGGCAGGATCCGGTCCGCCTGCAGATCGAATTCGGGCAGGTCGTGGATGTCGCCACCCGCCGTGCCTATCGGGTCGAGGTCAGTCAGTTCGCCCAGAGACTTGCGCAGGCGACCGGCCACAACGTGTCGCTGACCGACAGTCGCGGCAATTTCATCGTCATGGTTCTTTCCGACGACGAACGCCGCGCCATCGGACCTCGTCTTGCACAACTGGTGCCGGGCATTCCGCCGAACGACATCGTCGTCATGCAGAACCTGGACGCCGACAATTTCTGCACGGTCTTCGCCTATTCGCGCGGTGCCGTCCCGGTCTATTCCAACGCCGTCGCCCTGATCCGGGCCGAGTTGCCGCCCCTGCTGCAAAGTTCCTGCATCCACGAGGAACTGGCGCAGGGCATGGGGCTTGCCAATGACAGTCCCCAGGCGCGCCCCTCGATCTTCAACGACGATGAGGAATTCGCCCTGCTGACCCGGCATGACGAATTGCTGCTGCGGATCCTTTACGACCGGCGCCTGCGTCCGGGCATGTCCGCGTCCGAAGCGGAACCCATCGTCCGCCAGATCGCAACCGAATTGCTGGCGCAAAGCATCTGACTTGCGCCACGCAGGGGCGTGGCCGCATAAGAGGGAACATCCGGCGGAGGCGATCATGGCGATTTTCGACATACTCGGCGGCGAATTCATCGAGGTCATCGAATGGACCGACGACACCCGCGACACGATGGTCTGGCGCTATCCGACCGTCGGCAACGCCATCAAATATGGCGCCAAGCTGACCGTCCGCGAAGGGCAGGCCGCCGTCTTCATCCATGAAGGCCAGCTTGCCGACAGCTTCGGTCCCGGCCTCTACATGCTGGAAACCAACAACCTGCCGATCCTGACGCGCTTGCAGCATTGGGACCACGGCTTCCGCAGTCCCTTCAAGTCCGAGATCTATTTCGTCAGCACGACGCGCTTCAACGACCTGAAATGGGGCACGCGCAACCCGATCATGGCGCGCGACCCCGAATTCGGTCCGGTCCGCCTGCGCGCCTTCGGCACCTATTCGATGCGCGTGACCGATCCCGCCCGCTTCATGACCGAGATCGTCGGCACCGACGGCGAATTCACCCGCGACGAGATTTCCTTTCAGATCCGCAACGTCATCGTTCAGGAATTTTCCCGCGTGATCGCCGGGTCCGGCATCCCGGTCCTGGACATGGCCGCGAATACGGACCAGTTGGGCAAGTTGGTCGCCCAGGCCATCGAGCCGACGATCGCGGCCTATGGCCTGTCGATACCCGAATTCTATATTGAAAACATCAGCCTGCCCCAAGAAGTCGAGAAGATGCTGGACAAGCGCACCTCGATGGGAATTCTGGGCGATCTGGACCGCTTCGGCCAGTATGCGGCAGGCGAGGCGATGGTGAACGCCAGCCAGAACCCCGGTACGGCGGGCGCCGGAATGGGTGCGGCCATGGGCGCGGCTATGGGCATGGGAATGACCCGGCCCGCGACGGGACCTTGGGGCAGCGTCCCCCAAGCTGGCGCCACGCCGCCACCCCTGCCCGGCCAGACCGGCACCGTCTGGCATGTCGCGCTGAACGGCGCGGCACAGGGGCCGTTCGACCTGGCGGGCCTGGAACGCCTGGCCACCGAAGGCCGCTTCGGGAACGAGACGCTTGTCTGGACACCCGGGCAGGACGGCTGGCGCAAGGCGGGTGACATTCCGGAACTGGGCAGGCTGTTCCCGACGATGCCGCCGCCGCTACCCGGCTGATCCATGCCGACGCCGCGGGCTGAACACCGCTATCCTTGCGAACAATGCGGGGCCAGTCTGCGTTTCCAGCCCGGCCAGCAGATGCTTGTCTGTGACTGGTGTGGACACAGGCAGGCCATCGGCGACGGCCCTGGTCGGGCGCCCGCACGCCAGACGCAAGGCGGTGCCGAAGGTGCCGACGCCATCCTGGCCGATCCTGAAACCGGCCGGGCGCTGCAATGGGACGCGGGCCACAAATCCCCCGATCTGGTCGAGATCCCCCTGGACCAGGGGCTGCGGCTGGACGCCGGGTCGGATCTGGCGGAGACCGTCCGGCTGCTGTCCTGCCCGAACTGCGGCGCGCAGGTCGAGATCGGCACCTCCATCCACTCGAACGTCTGCCCGTTCTGCGCCACGCCCGCCGTCACCGACACCGGCTCCAGCCGCAAGATCAAGCCCCAGGGCGTGCTGCCCTTTCTGCTGACCGAGGATCAGGCCCACAAGGCGATGCAGGACTGGCTGGGCGGATTGTGGTTCGCGCCGTCCGGCCTGACCGCCTATGCCCGGCGGGACCGACGGATGCGCGGCATCTATTCGCCCTATTGGACCTTCGATGCCCGCACCCGGTCGCATTATGTCGGTCAACGCGGCGATTATTATTATGAAACCGTCTGGGTCACGCAGCAGGTCAACGGCCGCAGCCAGCAGGTCGCGCGCCAGGTTCGCCGCACCCGATGGCGCCCGGCATCGGGCCAGGTCGCGCGGGATTTCAACGACGTTCTTGTGCTGGCCTCGGCATCGCTGCCGCGCAGGTTCGTGGACGGGTTGATGCCTTGGGATCTGTCCCACCTGCGCCCCTATCGGCCCGACTACCTGGCGGGCCTGGAAGCCGAAGCCTATACGATCCCGCTGGCCGAAGGTCACAAGACGGCAAGGGCGGAAATGGCCGGCGTGATCCTGAACGACGCCCGCCGCGACATCGGCGGCGACGAACAGCGCGTCGATCACATCCAGACCACCCATGCGGACGAGACGTTCAAGCACATCATGCTGCCGATCTGGACGGCTGCCTATCGCTATAACGCCAAAAGCTATCGCTTTGTCGTCAACGGCCAGTCGGGGCGGGTCATGGGCGAACGTCCCTGGTCGATCTGGAAAATCGCGGCGGCCGTCATTGCTGCTCTGGTTGCGGTAACGGCTTTCCTGTATCTGGCCGAGGCAGGGGGCTATATCGACCTGCATATGGACGATGTCGTCATCCAGGGTTTTTGATCGGGAGGGGATGATGATCCTGTGCGCGGGCGAATCGCTGATCGACATGGTGCCCGAAGACGGGGCGTTTCGTCCCCTGGCGGGCGGTTCGGTCTATAACACGGCCATTGCGCTTGGCCGCCTGGGCGAAGACGCCGCCTATCTGTGGCCGATCAGCCGTGATCCGTTTGGCGACGTGTTGCTGCGCCCCCTGTCCGAGGCAGGGGTGAACACCGACCTTTGTCCGCGCACGGACCGGCTGACGACGCTTGCCCTTGTGACGCTGACCGGGGGCGAGGCGCGCTATTCCTTTTATGACGAAGGCTCGGCCGGACGGATGCTGAAGCCCGACGACATCCCGGCCCTGCCTGAAGACATCCAAGCCATTTTCGCCGGCGGCATCAGCCTTGTCCCCGACCCTTGCGGCGCGGCCATCGAGGCGCTGATCGAAAGGAACGGCGACCGACTTCCGGTGATGCTGGACCCGAACATCCGCCCCTTTTTCGTAACCGATGCCGATGCCTATCGCGCGCGCCTTGCCCGCCTGATCGCGCGGGCCGATATCGTCAAGCTGTCGGGCGACGATCTGGAATGGCTTTATCCGCACGAAACCCCCGAAGATGCGGCTCGCAAGGTGCTGGAACAGGGTCCACGCCTGGTGCTGCAAACCGGCGGGGCTGCGGGTGCGCGGGCCCATTGGTCGGGAGACCCCGTCGTGGCACCTGCCATCCGCACGACGGTTGCTGATACCATCGGCGCGGGCGACACATTCAATGCGGGCGTTCTGGCAAGCCTGCGCCGTCAAGGCGTCCTGTCCAAGGCAGGACTGGCCGCCATCACGGCCGAACGGATCGCTGCCGCCCTGACGCTGGGCGCCCAGGCTGCCGCCATCACCGTTTCGCGGCCGGGTGCCAATCCGCCCTGGGCGCACGAAATGCCGGCCTGAACGCCCTTCCCGAAGCGCGCAAGCGGCGCTAGAACCGTTCGCATGAATATTCTGGACAAGATCAAGGCCTACAAGCTGGACGAGATCGCCGCCGCCAAGGCTGCCCGTCCCCTGGCCGATGTCGATGCTGCTGCACGCAACGCATCGCCCCCTCGCGGTTTTGCCCGCGCCCTGGCAGCCAAGGCTGCGACCGGTCCGGCACTGATCGCCGAAATCAAGAAGGCCAGTCCGTCCAAGGGACTGATCCGGCCCGACTTCGATCCTCCGTCGCTTGCACAAGCCTATGAGGCCGGAGGGGCGGCCTGTCTGTCGGTGCTGACGGATGGCCCCAGCTTCCAGGGTGCTCCTGAATACCTGACCGCTGCGCGAGAGGCTTGTTCGCTGCCTGCCCTTCGCAAGGATTTCCTCTATGACACCTATCAGGTGGCCGAGGCGCGGGCTTGGGGGGCCGATTGCATCCTGATCATCATGGCCTCGGTCGATGACGGCCTTGCGGCAGAACTTGAAGACGCAGCTTTCGGCTGGGGCATGGACGCCCTGATTGAGGTTCACGATGGCGCCGAACTGGATCGCGCGCTGCGATTGAAGTCGCCGCTGATCGGCATAAACAACCGCAATCTCAAGACCTTCGATCTGTCATTGGATGTAACGCGCGAACTTGCCCCGCGCATTCCCGCGGATCGCGACATCGTCTGCGAAAGCGGCCTGTTCACCCCTGCCGACCTTGGCGCGATGATGCAGGTGGGCGCCCGGCGCTTCCTGATCGGCGAAAGCCTGATGCGTCAGGCCGACGTGACCTCTGCGACACGGCATATCCTGGATGTCGCCGCATGAGCCTGACGCATTTCGATGCCTCTGGCAAAGCCCACATGGTCGATGTTTCTGACAAGGCCGTCACCGCGCGCGAGGCCGTGGCCGAAGGCTGCGTCACGATGCTGCCCGAGACGCTTGCCCTTGCCCAGGGCGGCGCAGCCAAGGGTGACGTGATGGGCGTGGCCCGGCTGGCCGGGATCATGGCCTCCAAGCGCACCGCCGACCTGATCCCGCTATGCCATCCCCTGCCGATCACCAAGGTTTCGGTCGATCTGGTCCCGGACCCGGCCTTGCCCGGTATCCGCGTCACCGCAACTGTCCGCACCACCGGCCAGACCGGGGTCGAGATGGAGGCGCTGACTGCCGTGTCCGTGGCCTGCCTGACCGTCTACGACATGCTGAAGGCTGCGGAAAAATCCATGGCCATCGGCAACATCCGTCTTGTCCGCAAAAGCGGTGGCAAGTCAGGGGATTACGAGGCTGACCTGTGATAACGGTGGAAGAGGCTCTGGCCCAGGTTCTGTCGCTGGCGCCGATGCCGGTGCCCGAGCTGGTGCCCCTTGATCAGGCATGGGGCCGCGTCCTGTTGGAACCCGCGATCTCGCGGATGACGCAGCCGCCCTTTGCAGCTTCGGCCATGGACGGCTATGCCATCCGTTCCTGCGATATCGGCCAACCGCTGACCGTCATCGGAGAGGCTGCCGCAGGACATCCCTATGCAGGGCCAGCAGTCGCGGGCATGGCCGTCCGGATTCTCACCGGGGCGCCTGTCCCGGATGGATACGACCGCGTGATCATGCAGGAAAATGTCCTGCGCGAAGGTGACCTGATCACGATCACGGATCCTGCAGGCGGGAACAACATCCGCCCGGCAGGAGACGATTTCCGGAAAGGCGACCAATTTGCACCCGGACGCCGGTTGCGCGCGGCCGATATTGCCCTGCTGGCCGCGATGAACATTCCTGCCGTCACCGTTTCCGCCCGCCCCCGCATCGCGATCCTTGCAGGAGGGGACGAACTGGTGTCACCCGGCACCGCCCCTGACCCCGGTCAGATCATCAGTTCGAACGACTTGGCCATCGCCGCCCTCGCCCGTCAATCGGGCGGAGAGGCGCAGATCCTTCCCATCGCACGGGATACCGAGGACAGCCTTCGCGCAGGGTTCGCAGCGGCCAAGGACGCCGATCTGCTTGTCACGATTGGCGGCGCTTCGGTCGGAGATCACGATCTGATTGGCAAGGTCGCCGCGGAACGGGGGCTGGACCTTGCCTTCCACAAGATCGCCATGCGTCCGGGAAAACCCCTGATGGCAGGCAAGCTGAACGGAAAGCCGATGCTGGGCCTTCCGGGAAATCCCGTCTCCGCAATAATTTGCGGAATGTTGTTCATGCAACCTCTGATCGCCGCTATGCAAGGATTGGATGACTCTCGACCCTTGCTGAAAGCACGGTTGGCCCAGGATCTTCCAGCCGAAGGAAACCGGCAGCATTATCTGCGCGCTGCCCTTCAGGATGGGGATGACCTGCCCTTGATCCGTCCCTTCCCCAGCCAGGATTCGGCGCGGTTGTCGTTGATGGCCCGCGCGGATGCCCTGTTGGTGAGGCCTGCGAACGATCCGCCTCGGGTCGCGGGGGATATCGTCGATTTCATGCCCCTGTCCGGCTGAGGATTAACTAAATTTTCAGTTCCTTATGCTCTGTTTGTTGACGCGATTCAGCTTGTGCGATAGAACAGAAAAGGAACAAGAAGATGCCGGGGATGAATGCGATGCTGACGAAAAAGCAGATTCAACTGCTGGATTTCATTCAGAAGCGCATGGCCCGCGATGGCGTGCCGCCGTCCTTCGATGAAATGAAGGAAGCCTTGGACTTGCGGTCGAAGTCCGGGATCCACCGGCTTGTCACGGCGCTTGAGGAAAGGGGCTTCATCCGCCGCCTTCCCCATCGGGCACGTGCCCTGGAAATCGTGCGTCTTCCCAATGCCCTGCTGGCCGATGCCGAAGTCGAGTCCGCTGCCTCCAAGCAAGGCTTCACGCCGCGCGTTGTGTCGTCAGCCAAGCCCCCGCGGCCCCGGGGGGCGATCACCATCGCCGACAGTCCCGCGGTCGAACTGCCGCTGATGGGCCGAATCGCCGCGGGTGTGCCGATCGAGGCGATTTCAGAGGTGTCGCATCATGTCGCCGTCCCCGGCACCATGCTGTCCGGACGCGAACATCACTATGCACTCGAGGTGCAAGGCGACTCGATGATCGAGGCCGGGATAAACGACGGGGACGTGGTGGTGATCCGGGAACAGGACACGGCCGATAACGGCGACATCATCGTGGCCCTGGTGGACGGCAGCGAAGCCACGCTCAAGCGTTATCGCCGCCGTGGGGGCATGATCGCGCTGGAAGCGGCGAACCCGACCTATGAAACCCGTATCCTGCCCGAGGATCGGGTGCGCATCCAGGGGCGCCTTGTCGGATTGATCCGCAGCTATTGATCCGGGCCTCACGCCTCAAAGATGGTCGAAGAACCCTTCGCCTGCCCGGGCCAGAAGTTCTTCGGCAAGATCGGCCCCCATTGCGGGTCCCTCGCTTACGCTGCCCTCTCGGTGACCGCTGATGGCGGCCGAGCCATCGGGCCGCAGGATCTCTCCCCGCAGCAGCAGGCTGTCCTCGCGAAGTTCGGCCAGACCGGCGATGGGTGTCTGGCACGATCCGTCCAGTCGAGCCAGGAACGCCCGTTCAGCATTGATGCGGTGGCCGGTTTCGACATGATGAATGGCCGCCAACAGTTCGGCTGACAGGCTGTCGCCTGCCCGCCTTTCCACGCCGATGGCGCCTTGCGCGACTGCAGGAAGCATCTCGGCCGGATCAATCGGGTCGCGCGCCACATGCAACATTCCCAGGCGCGACAGCCCCGCCATCGCCAGGAACGTCGCCACCGCGACGCCTTCGTCCAGCTTCTTCAGCCGCGTCTGGACGTTGCCGCGAAACTCGACCAGTTGCAGGTCCGGGCGGCGGTGGGCCAGTTGGGCCCGCCGTCGCAGGCTGGAGGTTCCGACAACCGAACCGGCCGGAAGAGCTCCGATCGACTGGACCTGCGGGCTGACAAAGGCATCGCGCACGTCCTCGCGCGGCAGCAGGCAGTCGATCACCAGTCCATCGGGCTGCAGCGTCGGCATGTCCTTCATGGAATGCACGGCGATGTCAATCTCGCCCGCGATCAACGCGTCCTCGATTTCCTTGGTGAACAGGCCCTTGCCGCCGATCTCCTTGAGAGGGCGGTCCAGGATCCTGTCGCCGGTGGTCTTGATCACGACGATCTGGAAAGCCTCGGGCGGCAGGCCATGGGCAGCGGCCAGCCGGTCCCGCGTCTCGTGCGCCTGGGCAAGCGCCAGCTTCGAGCCGCGCGTTCCGATTTTCAGGGGGCGTGTTTGGTCAGGCATCTGCATCATGACCCCGGCATAGCGACAGCGGGGCAGCTTGACAACGCCCCCCGCCTCGCCTTGAACGGGCCGCAGGAGGCCCCATGACCAAACTTCTCTTGCGTGCCCTGGCTGGCGAAAGCCTGTCCACCCCGCCGATCTGGATGATGCGCCAGGCCGGACGCTACCTGCCGGAATACCGCGCGACACGGGCGCAGGCCGGGGACTTTCTGTCCTTGTGCTACAACCCGGACCTTGCGGCCGAGGTGACGTTGCAGCCGATCCGCAGGTTCGGCTTCGACGCGGCGATCCTGTTTGCGGATATTTTGCTGGTTCCGCAGGCGCTTGGCGCGGATGTGTGGTTCGTCACGGGAGAAGGGCCGCGCCTGTCCACCATCACCTCGGCCGGCGATCTGGCGCGCCTGAAACCTGCCGATGCGATCCATGACCGCCTTGCGCCCGTATACGAGACGCTTCGCATTCTGACCCGGGAATTGCCTCGGGAAACCACGCTGATCGGCTTTGCCGGCGCGCCCTGGACTGTCGCCACCTACATGGTCGCCGGGCGCGGCACGCCGGACCAAGCCCCCGCCCATGCCTTAAAAGAACAGGACCGTGCGACCTTCACCGCGTTGATCGACCGCATCACCGATGCCACGATCCTCTACCTGTCTGCCCAGATCGAGGCGGGGGCCGAGGTCGTCAAGCTGTTCGACAGCTGGGCAGGCAGCCTGAAAGGCGCCGATTTCGATGATTTCGCCGTGGCCCCTGCGCGCCGGATCATCGCCGCGCTGAAGGAACGCCATCCCGACATTCCCGTCATCGCCTTCCCGCGAGAGGCGGGCGAACGCTATGTCGGTTTTGCGCGGGCGACCGGGGCCGATTGCGTGGCCCTGGATAATTCTGTCGATGTCGATTGGGCCGCGCGGCATGTGCAGACCGACGGCTGCGTGCAGGGCAACATGGACCCGCGGCATATGGTCACGGGCGGACCCGCCCTGGTGGCCGAGGCTCAGCGCATCACCCGCGCGCTGCGGGGCGGGCCGCATGTGTTCAACCTGGGTCACGGCATAACGCCGGACGCCAATCCCGATAATGTCGCCGCGATGATCGAGGCTGTCCGCAGCGCATGATCTGGGTCGCGGCCACGCTGATCGCGGCCACCGCGCAGACCGCGCGCAACGCCGCCCAGGCGGGGCTTACGCGGCAGATCGGCACCTTGGGGGCGACCGCCGTGCGGTTCGTCTTCGGCTTTCCCTTCGCGATCCTTGCCCTGGGCCTGACCGCGGTCTGGGTGCCGATCCCCCGGCCTGACGCGGCGGTTCTGGGGTGGGCCGCGCTTGGCTCCATGGCGCAGATCGCCGCGACCGCGCTGATGCTGGTCACGATGCGCGGCCAAGGGTTCGGCGTGGCCACGGCCTTGATGAAGACCGAACCGGTGACGCTAGCCTTGATCGGTGCCGTCTTGCTGGCCGAACCGCTTGGCCTGTCCCGGCTGGGCGCCATCGGCTTGGCGACGCTGGGCGTGGTTCTGGCATCCGGCGCGACCTGGTCCCGCATGGCCTGGAAGCCGATGGCCACGGGGATCCTGTCGGGCGCGCTGTTCGGGCTGTCTGCCATCGGCTTTCGCGGCGCGTTGCTGGCGCTGCCCGACGGAAGTTATGGCATCCGCGCGATCACGATCCTGGCGATTACGCTGGGACTTCAGACTGTCGCCATGGCGGCATGGCTTGTGCTGTACGACCGCCCTGCCCTGGCCGGGATCATGGCGCAATGGCGGGTTTCGCTGGTTGCCGGGCTTCTGGGCGCCTTTGCATCGCTGTTCTGGTTCATCGGCTTTGCCCTGACGCCTGCCGCCAATGTCCGAACCCTGGCCCTGGTCGAGGTCGTCATGGCGCAGGCACTGTCAGGCCGGGTATTCCGCCAAGCCGTCGCGCCGCTGCAACTGCTGGGAATGGGGCTGATCCTGGCAGGTGTCGGCTGGTTGCTGGCAGCGACGTGACACCCGTCAGGCAGCGGTCTTGAACGCAAGCCAGACAGCCACCCCGACCAGCATCAGTGACAGGATGCGCCGGGCAAGTTTTTGCCGCCGGGGATCGGCCAAGGCCTTGCTGGCAGTGCCGGCTGCGGTCACGATCCCCGCATGGATCGCCGTGGCGATCAGGACATAGATCAGCGACAAGGCGATCGCCTGAGGCATCACCGGGTGTTGGGGCGACAGGAAACCCGGCAGGACGGCGACATACAGGGCAAACGCCTTGGGGTTCAGCAGGTTCGTCACCAACCCGCGCCGGAAAAACCGGCCAAGGCTTGATCCGCGCGCAGCATGTTCCGGCGATTCTTCCGCGCCGCGCCAGCCGTCCCAGGCAAGCCACAGCAGATAGCCCACTCCGCCCCAGCGAAGGATCTGCCAGGCCCAGGCCGAGGCGGCAACCGCCGCACCCACCCCCAGGGCCGAGGCAAGCCCCACCGCCAGCAGGCCCAGGGCCACGCCAGCCACCGCCGCATAACCGGCGCGCCGCCCGTCGCCGACCGCCAGGATCGCCAGATAGGCCATGTTCGGACCGGGCGTGATCTCCATCAGGATCGAGGCCAGGACAAAGCCCCACAAGGCCGCTGGTTCGATCCCCGCGGGCAAATGCTGGATCAGATCCATTTCGCCAGGGGCGGCAGGCTCATCAGGACGGCATCGGCGTTGTGGCCGGTTTCCAACCCGAACTTGGTGCCCCGGTCATAGACAAGGTTGTATTCCGCATAAAGCCCGCGATGGATCAGCTGCGTATCGCGGTCTTCATCGGTGAAGGGGCGGTCCATCCGTGCCTCGGCCAGGGGCAGGAAGGCCGGCAGGAAGGCCTCTCCTACAGCGCGGGTGAAGGCGAAATCGGCCTGCCAATCGCCGGTGTTGAGGTCGTCGAAGAAGATGCCGCCCACGCCCCGCGCCCGGCCGCGGTGGGGAATGAAGAAATAGTCGTCGGCCCAGGCCTTGAAGCGGTCGTAATATGCGGCGTCGTGGGCGTCACAGGCGGCACGCAGGGTCGCGTGGAAATGGGCGGTGTCGTCGGCGTATTCGATGCAGGGATTCAGATCGGCCCCGCCGCCGAACCACCAGGCGCCGGGTGTCCAGAACATGCGCGTGTTCATGTGGACCGCCGGCGCATGGGGATTCTGCATATGCGCGACAAGGCTGATCCCCGAAGCCCAGAAGCGCGGGTCGGCGTCGATGCCCGGCACCCCGCGCGAGGCCATGGCGGCCTGGGCACGGGGGGCAAGGGTGCCGTGAACCTCGGACCAGTTGACGCCGACCTTTTCAAAGACACGGCCACCGCGCATGACCGACATCAGCCCGCCGCCGCCATCGTCGGCACGGGCAGTGGGCAGCACCTCGAAACGGCCCGGCATGGCACTGCCTGGGCCGCGATCCTCCAACGCCTCGAACGCTGCGACGATACGGTCGCGCAGGGTGCGGAACCAAGCGGCGGCAATGCGGCGTTCCTGTTCCATCGGCCTTCTCCAAACTTGATTTGCCACTCAGTTGGCGCGGCGTTAGCATCCGATAACCTGCTGTAAAGAGACCCGCCATGACCCGCAACACCGCCCTTGCCGCGACGCTGGCCCTGCCCTTCCTGGTGGCCGCCTGTGGCACGCCCCAGGAACGCTGCATCAGCAACAATACCAGCGAATACCGCACCGTCAGCAGCCTTCTGGCCGAGGTCGAGGGAAACCTGGCACGCGGCTATGCATGGGAGGAACGGCAGGTCGTGCGCGACCGCCTGACCCAGTGTCGCACCGTCTGGCGCGACAAGGACGGCAACAGGGTCGTCGGATACGAACCCTGCTGGCGCGATTACGTCGACACCCAACGCTATCGGGTTCCCATCGACCCGGCGGCAGAGGAACGCAAGCGCGACAACCTCGCCGCGCGACAAGAGAAGTTGCGCGGCAGGGCCGAAGCCGTCGTCCAGGCCTGCCGCGCCGCCTATCCCGAAGAACAGGGCTGATCAGACCGTCTGCACCGCCACGCGGTCGGCCAGGCTGCGCCCTCCGTCGACGGTCACGATCTGGCCCGTCACGAAGCGCGACGCATCGCTGGCCAGATACAGCACGGTATCGACCAGTTCGTCGGCCGGCGCGATGCGGCCCATGGGCGTTGCGGCAATGATGCGGTCGCGCAGGCCCGGCTTTTCGCGCAGCGAGTCCTGCAACTCATGGGACATCACGCTGCCAAAGCGGATGCCGTTCACGCGAATCCGGTGCGGCGCAAGGGCCAGGGCCATCCCGCGCGTCGCCTGTTCCTGTGCCGCATAGGCGATGGAATAGCCCAGCATGGTAGGAACCGGATGAAGCGCCGCAAGGGTCGAGACATTGACGATCGTGCCAGCCGTGCCGTCTTCGGGATCGGCCTCGGCCTGCTTGATCATGCGCTTGGCGACGATCTGCGTCATCCGCAGACCGGCCATCATGTTCTGGCGCAGCAATTGTTCCAGCACGTCCAGATCGGTGTCCAGCGGGTCCGACGCCTTGACCAGCCGATGCGCGTTCACCAGGATATCCACCCGGTCAAAGGCATCCAGCGTGGCCGACAGCAGGTTGGCGGTCGCCAGCTTTTCCGACATCCGTCCCGAAAAGCTGCGCACATGCGGGTCCCGTTCGTCGTAATCCGACATCGCCGTGGCCAATGCGCTTTCGTCCGTGTCCGCGAACATCACATGGGCGCCGCGTTCCACGAAGGACCGCGCGATGGCCAAGCCGATGCCGCGCCCGGCGCCGGTGACGATGGCCGTCTTGCCCTGGATCGACAGGCCCATCAGCGCCGGGCCTTGCGTGCTGCTCCGCGCCCGGCGCCCGTCGCCTCGATCACCTTGAAGCGGTTATCACCCTTGACCTCGGCCACCTGGCCAAAGTGCTGCGCAAGAACGGTTTCATAGGGCAGGTGCCGGTTCGCCACCATCCACAGCCGCCCCGCGCCGGTCAGAAGCCGCGCGGCTGCGGCGATGAAATCGGCACCGATGCGCGGATCGGCCACCCGCCCCTCGTGGAACGGCGGGTTCATGATGACCCCGTTCACGGGCTCGGACAGCGTGAAGTCCCGCGCATCGGCCCAATGAAACCGCGCACGCGGATCGGCGATGTTGTCGCGTGCGGATTCCAGCGCGGCATGATCCGCCTCGACCAGATGGATGACCTCGATCCCGGGACGGGCAAGGGCCTGCGCAGACAGCCATCCCCATCCCGCGCCCAGATCGACGACACGGGTCGGCATCCTGTCGGGCAATGCGGCAGCCAGCATGGCCGATCCCGGATCCACCCCGTCGGCCGAAAACACGCCGGGCCGGGTCACGAAACCCGGCGCGACTTCGTTGGCACGGGCCGTCCAGTCGGAAGGCAGCCAGTCACCTGAAGGCACTGTCAGGCGAAAGATCTTGCCATGCGCCTTGCTGTGCACCTCATCCACGGGCGCAAGGGCACGCATCTCTCGCAACACCGAATCGATGCCGTCGGTCTTTTGCCCGTCGATCCACAACGCAGCGCCGGGCGCCAAGCGGGACGCGGCATCGGCGATGCGGGCCCGCGCCTCGGTCTTGGATCGTGGCAGGATCACCAGAACCGCATCGAAACGGCCATCGACAACGGGGGCCACCTGAAACCCGCGTGCGGCCAAGGCGCGGTGATCGGGGAAATGACCCTGCTGGATACGCGTGCGGCCCGGATCCAGGGGCGACAGATCGTCCGCCCCCCGTGCGCCGATCACCAGAAAATCCCCTTCGGGAAGGCCATCCGAAAGGGCCAGGGCCAGACGAGTCGTTGTCACTGTTATTCTTTTTCCATCGTGCATTGCAGCGGGTGCTGCTGGCGTCGCGCCAGTTCCATCACCTGCGCGACCTTGGTTTCGGCGACCTCGTGCGAAAAGACACCGACGACCGCCACGCCCTTGCGGTGGACGGTCAGCATGATCTCGATCGCCTGGGCATGGGTCATGTTGAACAGCCGTTCCAGCACATGCACCACGAATTCCATCGGCGTGAAATCGTCATTCAGCATCAGCACCTTGTACATCGGTGGACGCTGCGTGCGCGTGCGGGGTTTGACGGCCAGTTCGATATGGTCGTCGGGTCCGTCGCCGTCTGTCATCCAGTGCGCCATGCTGTCCGGTCTGGTCATGCTGATCCTGTTACGCAAGCAATATAATCCATTTCACGCCCGATGAAACCCCGGCCAGGGTTGAGAGAGGACAGCAAAATACACCAAATGAACGGTTACATGACCGTGAATGCCGTGCTATTATCCGAATATTAAGCAAGGGCATGCGACAAACGACATGCCGTCCCGAGGCAGAGAGACCGCGACAGTGATCCGTATTACCCAAGCAGCCCGGCTGTGGGCTATTCTTCTGCTGGCCGTATTGGCTCCGGCGACGCTTTCGGCGGCACCCTTCGCCGCCTATGTGATCGACGCGCGCACGGGCCAGCCGATCTACAAGCAAAACGAGGATACGCGGCTGCATCCCGCGTCCCTGACCAAGATGATGACGCTCTACATGGCCTTCACGGCCGTGGAACGGGGGCAAGTCAGACTGGATTCGCAATTCCCCGTTTCCAGCAATGCTGCGGCCGAACCGCCGTCGAAGCTTGGCCTGCGTGCCGGGCAGCGGATCGAACTGCGCTATCTGATCCGCGCCGCCGCCATCAAGTCGGCAAACGACGCCGCCACCGCCATCGGCGAAGGCCTTGCGGGATCCGAGGAAGCCTTTGCCCAGCAGATGACCCAGATGGCGCGTGCCCTGGGGATGCGGAACACGAATTTCCGCAACGCCCACGGCCTGACCCAGGAAGGGCATTATTCGACCGCCCATGACATGACGATCCTGGGGCGGCGCCTGTTCTATGATTTCCCGCAGTATTACAACATCTTCTCGCGTCGTTCGGCGGATGCGGGGATCGCGCAGGTATCCTCGACCAACAAGCGGTTCCTGGATGCCTATGAAGGCGCGGACGGCATCAAGACGGGCTATACCCGCGCGGCGGGCTTCAACCTGACCGCATCGGCGCAGCGCGGAAACAAGCGGCTGGTCGCCACCGTCCTGGGCGGCACTTCGACCGCGCATCGCAACCAGGTCATGGCGCAACTGCTGGACGCGGGCTTCAGCCGCGTGCCGAATCGCGTGCGCGAAGTCCGGCCCGAGGCACCGCGCCTGCTGGCGCAGCGGGTCGTGCGCCGCGCCCAGGTCGCACCTTCGGCAGCCGCGACCGCGCCCGAGCCGCAGCGGCTGGTGCTTTCGGCCTCGGCCCCGCCCGTGCGGGTCAGCCGCCCTACCCTGGCATCGACGGCAGCCGTGGTCGAAACCGCGCCCGAGGCCGCGCCGGTGGGCGGGCTGTCCCTGACCGCAAGCGCCCGTCCCGTCAGCCGCCGCGCACCCGTCGCCGTGGCAGAGGCGCCGGCCGTCGAGACCGCGCCCGTGCCGCAATCGGCCAGCCTGGCCGCGCCGGTCCTTGCCGCTTCCGCCCGCCCGGTTCCGGCGCCACGTTCGCGCCCCACGGCCAGCATCGCCGCGCCCCAAGCCGTCAATCCAGGGGCAGAGCCTGAAGCCATCGCCCGTGCCGTGGCCGAGGCCGTGCCGCAGGACGGGGGCGCTTCAATGTCCCTGCTGGCCTCGCCCGCGCCGAAGCCGCGTTCGGAAACGGTCATCCTCGCCGCCATGGGCGAAGGCGACCTGGCCGACCCCGAGGCTTTGGAGATCGTGTCCCGGCCGTCCAACAGCGGTCGCGGCTGGGGCGTGACGCTGGGCATGTTCAAGTCCAAGGCCGAGGCCGAAAAGTTGCTGCTGCGCAGCGCCTTGCAGGATGGCGCGATCCTGGGCGGGGCACAGCGCCATGTCGCGGATACCAAGCGGGGCTTTCAGCCAAGCTTCGCGAACCTGACCAAGGCCAATGCGGAACTGGTCTGCGAACGCTTCATCAGCCGGTCCCAGGAATGCCAGGTGGTCGGGCGCTGAACGCCCGCCATCACCTTGACATGAAGAAGGGGCGGAGTGATCTCCGCCCCTTCTTCATGTCTGCCGGTGCCCTCAGTCCGGCTTGGGCCGGTCGTCCCACTTGTCGCTGAGGATGCGTTCGGCATCGCCCTTTGGATCCTCGAACTGACGCGACCGTAAGGCCCAGATGAAGGCGACAAGCCCCGCGGCGCCAAGGCCCAGCGATACCGGAATCAGGATGGACAGGATTTCCATGACGTTTCCTTTTCAATCCCGCAGCCGCAGCGCATTCAGCGTCACCGTAATCGAGCTGAGCGACATTGCCAGGGCCGCGATCAACGGCGTCACCATGCCCGCCACCGCCAGGGGCACCGCCACGATATTATAGGCGATCGAGATCGCGAAGTTTTCCTGGATGCGGCGGGTGGCACGGCGCGCCGTCGCGACCGCCTCGGCTACGGGCACAAGGTCGCTGCCGGTCAGCACCATGTCGCTTGCCACCCTTGCGGCGTCAAGGGCGCTTGCCGGCGAAATCGACGCATGGGCGCGCGCCAGCGCCGCCGTGTCGTTCAGCCCGTCGCCCACCATCAGCACGCGCGCGCCACCGGCGGCAAGATCGGCCACCATGGCTTCCTTGCCTTGAGGATCGACGGAGGCATGGAAATCCGTGATGCCAAGGCGCGCCGCCAGATCCGCAACGGCGGCCTGCCTGTCGCCCGAGATCAGCACGACCCGCAACCCCGCCTTGCGAAGCATGGCCACGCAATCGGCAGCCCCTGGGCGCAGTTCGTCGGTGAATTCAAGCCGGACCGGGGCATGGCCTTCCACTGCCAGCCAGGCCGCACTGGTGGGACGTTCCTCATCGTCCGCCAGGCCCAGCCAGTCGGCACGGCCCAGCCGGATCATCCTGCCCCGCCAATGGGCCGAGACGCCAAACCCCGGATGTTCGGTCACATCCGTCAGATCGGCAGCCGGGTGATCGGCCAAGGCGGCAGCCAGGGCCGCCGACAAGGGATGGGCGGAAGCCAGCGCCATGGCGCGGGCAACCGGACGCAAGCCGGTGGGCAGCGGATCGGCGCTGACCAGCGTGGGACGGCCCAGGGTCAGGGTGCCGGTCTTGTCGAAGACGACCGTATCGACCTCGGCCAGACGCTCGAGGGCGGTGCCGTCCTTGATCAGCAAGCCGCGCCGGAACAGCCGTCCCGATGCCGCCGTGGCGACCGCCGGAACTGCCAGGCCAAGCGCGCAGGGACAGGTCACGATCAGCACCGCCGCCGCGATGTTCACCGCCAGGCGCAGATCGCCGGTGGCCCAGATCCAGCCTGCGAAACTGCACAGGGCCATGAGGTGAACACTGGGCGAATAAAGCCGTGACGCGCGTTCCGCCAGCGATGTATAGCGCCCGCGTGCGGCCTCGGCGGCCTCGACAAGGGCGGTCAGCCGCGCCAGCGAGGAATCGCGGCCGGCCGCCGTCACGCGCAGGGTCAGGGGACCGGTCAGGTTCACCTCGCCCGCCGACAGCATCTGGCCGGGCGCCGCCAGCACGGGCAGGGTCTCGCCCGTCAACAGGGCGCGGTCGATCTCGGACCGGCCCTCGGTGATCTCTCCGTCGGCGGGGATGCGCGCGCCGGGGCGGATGCGGATCAGGTCGCCGGGGCGCAGGCTGGCCACGGGCACGGTCTGTTCTGCGCCATCGACCAGCAGCGTGGCGCGCGGAACCTCCAGCGCGGTCAGTTCGGCTGCGGCGGACCGCGCGATGGCGCGGGTGCGGTGATCCAGGTAACGGCCGATCAGCAGGAAGAAGCAGAGCATCGCCGCCGCGTCGAAATAGGCGTGATGGCCCGACTGCATCGTTTCATAGACGGAAATGGCGCTTGCCAGGATCAGCGCCAGCGAAATCGGCACGTCCATGCCCAGCCGTCCGACGCGGATCGCCGCCCATGCGCTGCGGAAGAAGGGCTGGCCCGCGAAGAACACCGTGGGAAGCGCGATGGCGCCGCTGATCCAGTGGAACAGGTCGCGCGTTGCGGATTCGGCCCCGGACCAGACCGCGACCGACAGGATCATGATGTTCATCATGGCAAAGCCCGACACGCCGATGCGCATCAGCAGGTCGCGGCCCTGCCGGTCGGCGGTGGTGGCCGACAAGGCGTCCGGGTCAAGCTCGTGGGCCTCGTATCCCACGCCAGCCAGGACAGGGATCAGGTCGTCGGCGTTCAGGCCCGGCGCATCCACGGTGACGCGGCGCAAGGTCAGGTTCACGCGCGCCGCCCGGACGCCCGGATGCGCGGTCAAGGCGGTTTCCACATCGGTGATGCAGGTTGCGCAATGGGCGGTCGGCAGGGAGAGGATCACCGTTCCCTGCGCCACGTCGGCCCGGTGCGCCAGACGTTGCGCCAGGGGCGCCGCGTCGCAGGCGGGACAGGCGCTGAAGCCGGATGCGGTCAGGTCGGTCATGTCAGTTCGCCCCGGATCTTGCGATATGGTCCAGCCGCTGCCGGAATGCCGTGCCATCGGGCGCGACCGCCTGGACGTGGATGTTCCAGGCCCCCGGCTCCAGCTTCAGCGGCGCGCGATAGATGCCGCCGCCTGCCTGTTCGAACTGGGGCGTCACATCGTCACGCTTGTGCGTGGGCCGCCCGATGGTGGCCGAGAAGTCGAGCAAGATGGGATGTGCGCCGGTGGCGTCCACGATCTCGATCACGATCTGCCCGCCGTCATAGCCGGCCTTCGCGGTCCAGCCCAGGTTCTGCTGGGCCGCACGCTCACGGTCGAACTGCTGCGAGGCGACGTAGCTGTTCTTGACCTCCAGCCCCGGAAAGCTGCCGACGGCCAGAAAGGCCATCACAAGATTGACGGCGATGATGACGCCGAAGGCCGACAGCGTGATGAAAAGGACATGACGTCCGGTAAGTTCCCTGGTCATCCTATTCACCCTTTCCGTGAAAGATCGTGCCGACCGATGCGGTCGTGCCGTCAACCTCGTCCCGGACGACCAGGTCAAGCTGTGTCGTCGCCTGGGTCGCGATCTCGGACCCGGCCGGCGCGGTGATGTAAAGCCTGCGGCTCAGCGTCTCGTCCGCGGGAACCTCGGCGATGGCGGAAGGCGCGCCCTCGACCGCGACGACAAGGCCGTCGGCGCCCTCGACCGCGAAGCTGAAGCTGCGGGCGTCGTGCTGCTTGTTGCGCAGGCGTACTTCATAGGTGTTGCGGATGGCGCCGTCCGACATGGTCACGAACAGCGGATTGCGCACCGGCGAGACGTTGAGGTCAAAGGGCGAGCGCACGAACAGCGCGACGATCAGCGCGACCCCGATCCCGGCCCACAGCGTGAAATACAGGATCGTGCGCGGCCGGAAGATATGCCGCCAGACCGATTTCGGCTGCGCGCCTGCGCGTTCGGCGGTCTCGTCCCTCAGCGCCATATAGTCGATCAGCCCGCGCGGCTTGCCGATCTTGTCCATGATCTCGTCGCAGGCGTCGATGCACAGCGCGCAGGTGATGCATTCCATCTGCTGTCCTTCGCGGATGTCGATGCCCATCGGGCAGACGTTCACGCAGGCCAGGCAGTCGATGCAGTCGCCCGCCGAATTGACGGGGATCGGACCGCCGACGCCGGTCGGGACGCCGGGATAGGGAACGGGCGGATACTTGCCCCCGGCGGCGGGACCTGCGGCATGGCTTTCCGCCTCGGCCTGGAAGGCCACGGCCGCGGGGCGGTGGCGCACGTTGGTCTTGCCGCGCGGCTCGCCCCGCCATTCGCGATAGGCGACGGTCAGCGTGTCCTCGTCCATCATCGCCGCCTGGATGCGCGGCCAGGGACAGGCATAGATGCAGATCTGTTCGCGGGCAAAACCCCCGAACAGGAAGGTCGTCCCCGTCAGGATCGCCATGGTGATATAGGCGACAGGATGGGCTTGGCCGGTCAGCAGGTTGCCCAGCAGCGTCGGCGCATCGGTGAAATAGAAGATCCAGGCCCCGCCGGTCATCAATGCGATCACCAGCCAGACGGCCCACTTGGCCAGCCGCAGGCGGATCTTCTGCGCGTCCCATTGCTGACGATGCAGGCGGATGCGGGCGTTGCGGTCGCCCTCGATCCAGCGTTCCACCAGGATGAACAGGTCGGTCCAGACCGTCTGCGGGCAGGCATAGCCGCACCACACGCGTCCCAGGGCACTGGTGAACAGGAACAAGCCCAACCCCGCCATGACCAGAAGGCCCGCGACGAAATAGAATTCGTGCGGCCAGATCTCGATCCAGAGAAAGAAGAACCGCCGGTTCGCCAGATCGACCAGGACGGCCTGGTCGGGCATGGTGGGACCACGATCCCAGCGCAGCCACGGCATGACGTAATAGATCGTCAGGGCCACCGCCATGACAATCCATTTGAGGTTCCTGAACCGCCCCTTGACGCGTTTCGGAAAGATCGGCTCCCGCTTGGCGTAAAGGCTGGGGTGGTCCAATTCGGAATTGGACATTGTAAGAATCGCTCCTGTTTCGCGACACCCGGTCTAGACCGGCCCGAAGGGCGATTCCTTGACCTGCATCAAACGACAGGGTCCGGCCACGCCTTGCGCAAGCCGCGGATCATCGCGCTTTCCGCCGGTCCTGCGCTGACGTAACCTGCGCCCAGGAAGGAGCTTTCCATGCTGACCATTCACGGCGTCACCCGTTCGCGCGCCTCTCGCATCATCTGGCTTTGCCACGAAATCGGGCTGGAGTTTCGCCAGGTTCCGGTCATCCAGGCCTATCGTCTGGCCGACCCGGACGCGCCGGATGCCCCCTTGAACACCCATTCCCCCGAATTCCTTGCCCTGTCCCCCGCCGGAACCATCCCGGTGATCGAGGATGACGGCCTGGTCCTGGGCGAATCCCTTGCGGCGACCCTGTATCTGGCGCGCAAGTACGGCGACGATCTTGGCCCGGCCGACCTGGCCGAGGACGCGCTGATGATGCAGTGGAGCTTTTACGCCGCCACCAGCGTCGAACCGGACGCCCTGACGATCCTGTTCCTGCACGCGCCGTCGCGCCTGCAATCGGGCGACGACCAGGCGATCGTTGCGAATGCCGCCGAACGGCTGATCCGCCCGCTGAAGGTGATCGAGCCGCATCTGTCCACGCACGAACATCTGGTCGGCGGACGATTTACCGTGGCGGACCTGAACCTGGCCGAGGTTCTGCGCTATGCCCAAGGTTACGGGGAACTGATGAGCCAGTTTCCGGCCGTCATGTCCTGGCTGGAACGATGCCAGTCCCGCTCGGCCTTCCGCAGGATGTGGGAGGCACGGCTGGCGGAACCCGAGTGAGATTGAAACGGACACAGGAACATCCGATATGGTGCACATATCCCGTCGGCGCGCTGCAACGCGGCCCTGTTCGGCGGGACTGGCCTTGACCCCGCCAGCATGAGATAGTCCCCCAACCAAGAACAAGAGCAGAACCCGATGGCCGACGACCTTCTTTCCGCAGTCGATGCGACCGACAGCTATTCCGCCGCCTCCATCGAGGTGCTGGAGGGGCTGGAGCCTGTGCGCAAGCGTCCCGGCATGTATATCGGCGGAACCGACGAACGCGCACTGCATCACCTTGTGGCCGAAATCCTCGACAACTCGATGGACGAGGCGGTGGCAGGCCATGCCAGCCGGATCGAGATGGAGTTGCTGGCCGATTACAGCGTGGTCGTGCGCGACAACGGCCGCGGGATTCCCATCGACCCGCACCCGAAGTTTCCGGGCAAGTCCGCGCTGGAAGTAATCCTCTGCACGCTGCACGCGGGCGGCAAGTTCTCGGGCGATGCCTACCAGACCTCGGGCGGCTTGCACGGGGTCGGCGCGTCCGTGGTGAACGCGCTGTCGGACAGCATGATCGTGCAGGTCGCGCGCAACAAGGAACTGTTCGAGCAACGGTTTTCGCGCGGCATCCCGCAGGGTCCGGTGGCCAGGATCGGCGCGGCCCCCAACCGGCGCGGCACCACCGTCACCTTCCATGCCGACGAGGAGATCTTCGGCCATCACCGCTTCAAGCCCGCGCGGCTTCTGAAGATGGTCAAGTCCAAGGCCTATCTGTTCAGCGGCGTCGAAATCCGCTGGAAGTCCGAGATCGACGACGGCGAAACCCCGCGCGAGGCGACCTTCCATTTCCCCGGCGGCTTGGCCGATTACCTGTCCGAAACGCTGCACGGCGCCAGCACCTATGCCGACCGGCCCTTCGCGGGCAGCGTCGATTTCCGTCGCCAGGGCGCGCCGGGCAAGGTGGATTGGGCGATCAACTGGACGCCCTCGCGCGACGGCTTCATCCAGTCCTATTGCAACACCGTTCCCACGCCGGAAGGCGGCACCCACGAGGCTGGCTTCTGGTCGGCGATCCTCAAGGGCGTGCGGGCCTATGGCGAACGGATCAACAACAAGAAGGCCGCGAACATCACGCGAGAGGATTTGCTGACCGGCGGCTGTGCGCTTGTGTCCTGCTTCATCCGAGAGCCGGAATTCGTGGGCCAGACCAAGGATCGCCTTGCCACGACCGAGGCCGCGCGCCTTGTCGAAAACGCCGTGCGCGATCATTTCGACACCTGGCTTGCGGCCGACACGAAGTCGGCGGGCGCGATCCTGGACTTCCTGATCCTGCGGGCGGACGAACGCCTGCGCCGCAAGCAGGAAAAGGAAACCGCCCGCAAGACGGCCACCAAGAAGCTGCGCCTGCCGGGCAAGCTGGTCGATTGCAGCGCCACCAGCCGCGACGGGACCGAGTTGTTCATCGTCGAAGGCGACAGCGCGGGCGGGTCGGCCAAGATGGCGCGCGACCGCACCAACCAGGCGCTGCTGCCGCTGCGGGGCAAGATCCTGAACGTGCTGGGCGCGGCCTCGACCAAGATGGGGGCGAACCAGGAAATCAGCAATCTTTGCCAAGCACTTGGCGTCGGAATGGGATCCAAGTTCAAGGTCGATGACCTGCGCTATGACAAGGTCATCATCATGACGGACGCCGATGTGGACGGCGCGCATATCGCCAGCCTGCTGATGACCTTCTTCTTCACGCAGATGCGGCCGCTGATCGACAAGGGGCACCTGTACCTGGCCTGTCCGCCGCTTTACCGCCTGACTCAGGGGGCGCACCGGGTCTATGTCGCGGATGATGCGGAAAAGGAACGGATGCTGGCCAAGGGCCTGGGCGGACGCGGCAAGATCGACGTGCAGCGCTTCAAAGGCTTGGGCGAGATGGACGCCAAGGATCTCAAGGACACGACGATGAACCCCAAGACCCGCAAGCTGATCCGGGTCAGCATCGACGATGACGAGGGGGGCGAGACCGGCGACCTTGTGGAACGCCTGATGGGCAAGAAGCCGGAACTGCGCTTCGAATACATCCAGGAAAACGCCCGCTTCGCCGAAGAACTGGACGTCTGAGATGCAGCAATATCACGACGCCCTGCGCATGGTTCTGGAACAGGGTCTTGAAAGCACCGACCGGACGGGCACCGGCACGATCAGCCATTTCGGGCTGCAATGCCGTTACCGCCTGTCGGACGGCTTTCCACTGGTGACGACCAAGAAGCTGCACCTGAAGTCGATCATCCACGAATTGCTGTGGTTCCTGTCGGGCGACACGAACATCCGCTATCTGCAGGAAAACGGCGTCTCGATCTGGGACGAATGGGCGGACAAGAACGGCGACCTCGGGCCGGTCTATGGCCGGCAATGGCGCCACTTTCCCAAGCTGGTGCCAAGCGGCCTTGACGCCGACGGTCGGCCGCTGTTCTTCGCGGGCCATGTCGATCAGATCGCGGATCTTGTGGAAGCGATCCGCAAGACGCCCGACTCTCGCCGCCTGATCGTGTCCGCTTGGAATCCTGGCGACGTGCCGGACATGGCGTTGCCGCCCTGCCATACGCTGTGGCAGGTGCGGATCCTGGCGGGCAAGCTGCATCTGCAACTGTATCAGCGGTCGGCGGACATGTTCCTGGGCGTGCCGTTCAACATCGCCTCCTATGCGCTGCTCCAGGTGATGCTGGCCCATGTCACCGGCTATGAACCGGGCGATTTCGTCCATTCCATCGGCGACGCGCATATCTATTCGAACCACCTGGATCAGGTGCGAACCCAGCTTGCACGGACCCCGAAGCCGCTGCCCCGGTTGCGCCTGCGCCGGGATGTGCAATCCATCTTCGATTTCCGTTTCGAGGATTTCGAGGTACTGAACTATGACCCCGACCCGGCCATCAAGGCCCCCGTGGCGGTCTGATCCATGCTGACCCTGATTGCAGCCCGCGACCGCAATGGCGCCATCGGCAAGGACAACGACATCCCCTGGCGCGCGCCCGAGGATCTGGCCTTCTTCCAGCGCGAAACCACCGGGGGCGCTGTCGTCATGGGTCGCAGGACCTGGGAAAGCCTGCCGTTCAAACCCTTGAAGAACCGCCTGAATCTGGTCGTGTCCTCCGACCTTGCTGTGGCCGAGAACGTCCTTCCCACGCCCCAGGCCGCCGTGGATCACGCGCATTGCCTGGGTCATCGCCGGGTCTATGGCATCGGCGGGGCCGGCATCTATCGGGCCCTGCTTCCCATGGCCGACCGGCTGTTGCTGACGCAGGTGGACCTGGCCGTCACGGATGCGGACGCGTTCTTTCCCGATTTCGACAAGGATCAGTGGCATTGCCTGGGTTCGCTGGTCTTGCGCCAGGACACGCCCTGCTGCACCCTTTTCGAATACTTGCGCCGCCGCTGACCCAACAGGAGGATCCCGATGAATATCCGCTACTTGCACACCATGGTTCGCGTCAAGGATCTGGACAAGACCATCGCATTCTTCAAGCTGCTGGGGCTGGAGGAGACGCGCCGGATCGACAACGACAAGGGCCGCTTCACCCTGGTCTTCATGGCCCCGCCGGGTCAGCCGGAATGTCCGGTCGAACTGACCTTCAACTGGGACGGGGACGAAGGTCTGCCCTCGGACAGCCGCCACTTCGGCCACCTGGCCTATCGGGTCGGCAACATCTATGATCTTTGCCAGAAGCTGATGGACGCCGGGGTCACCATCAACCGTCCGCCGCGGGACGGGCACATGGCCTTCGTGCGCAGCCCCGACAATGTCTCGATCGAACTGCTGCAGGAAGGCGATCACCTGCCCCCGGCCGAACCCTGGGCCAGCATGGAAAATACCGGCCACTGGTAAGGCGATACCCGCGGGTCAGTAGATATAGCGGATCTGTTCCAGCCAGAACCGCTCGATCCGGCGGCTTTGCAGGTTGACCTGCTCCAAGGGCGGGTCTTCCAGCACGCCGGACATGGCCAGCCCTTCGGCATGGCGCAGGAACAGGCGGTGGACCATGTCGCGGATCGCCTGTCCTTCCTGGGTCAGCTTGACCCGCACCGAACGGCGGTCCATGTCGCTGCGTTCGTGATGGACATAGCCCATCGTCACCAGCTTCTTCAGGTTATAGCTGACATTCGATCCCTGATACATGCCACGGGACCGAAGCTCGCCCGCCGACACCTCGGCCCCGCCGAGGTTGTAAAGGATCATGGCCTGTACGGGCGTCAGGTCATGTTGGCCCAGACGTTCGAATTCGTCCTTGACCAGGTCCAGCATCAGCCGGTGCAGCCGTTCCAGAAGCTGCAGGGATTCCAGATAGGCTTCGGTCGTGTCTGCCAGATCCGGCAGAGCCTGAACGTCGGCCTGGGGGCGCATGTCGCGCGGCGCGGGGGAAATCATGGCGTCTTGCGGTCCTGATTTGTTCCTCATGACCCGACATTGCCGCAAAAATCAAAATCTTCAGTTAATGCAACAGAACTTCCCGGCAAGAATAGGAAGAATTTTATCGAACCGGCCTCAGCCGTTCCGCGGCATGATCCGCGACCCGATCCAGGATCGCACTGATTTCGGCAGGGCCGCGATTGGTCCCGCCATTCACCCGCGCCGTCACCCACAGATAAAGATCCTGGTCGTTTTCAGACAGCATGGCCTCATAGATATCCAGTTCGGCCGAATTCAGCGATGCCAGTGGCCCATCGGCGAAATGGCCCAGGATCAGGTCCATTTCCTTCATGCCCCGGCGCCAGCTGCGCATCTTCAGGCGGCGCAGACGGGTTTCAGCCGATTCGATCATTCTTCCATCCTTCCGCGACGCTTGCCGTCCTGGGAACCGCAGCATAATCCATGCGGGCAAGACGTTCAAACCAGCAAGGACCGCCATGGGTTTCCTGTCCGACCGCCTGAGCCGAATCAAGCCCTCGCCAACGATTGCGATGACGACCCGCGCGGCCGAATTGCGGGCGAAGGGACGCGACATCATCAGCCTGTCCGCCGGGGAACCGGACTTTGACACGCCCGTCCATGTCCGCGGCGCGGCCAAGGCCGCCATCGATGCGGGGCACACGCGCTATACCGCCGTGGATGGGACGCCATCGCTGAAACGCGCGATCAGCGACAAGTTCGCGCGGGAAAACGGGCTGGATTATGCCCCGTCGCAGGTCACGGTGGGCACGGGCGGCAAGCAGATCCTGTTCAACGCGCTGATGGCGACGCTGGACGAAGGCGACGAGGTGATCATCCCTGCCCCCTATTGGGTCAGCTATCCCGACATGGTGCTGCTTGCCGGGGGCAAGCCGGTCATCGTCGAATGCGGGATTGATCAGGGCTTCCGCCTGACACCTGAGGCACTTGAGGCCGCGATCACGCCGCGCACGAAATGGCTGATCCTCAACTCGCCCTCCAACCCGTCTGGAGCGGGATACGACCGCGCGGCCATGCAGGCGCTGACCGAGGTGCTGCTGCGCCATCCGCAGGTCTGGATCCTGTCGGACGACATCTATGAACACCTGGTGTTCGACGGGTTCGAATTCGTCACCCCTGCCCAGGTGGAGCCGCGCCTGAAGGACCGCACCTTGACCATGAACGGGGTCAGCAAGGCCTATGCCATGACAGGCTGGCGCATCGGCTATGGCGCCGCACCCGAGGGGTTGATCAAGGCCATGGCGAAACTGCAGTCGCAATCGACCTCGAACCCCTGTTCGGTCAGCCAGTACGCAGCCGAGGCGGCGCTGACGGGACCCCAGGACTACATCACCGAAAGCCGCGCGGTCTTTCAGCGCCGGCGCGACCTGGTGGTGGCCGGGCTGAACGCCTGCCCCGGCATCGACTGCCCGACACCGCAGGGGGCGTTCTATGTGTATCCGTCGATCAAGGGGCTGATCGGCAAGACCTCGGCCGCAGGCGCCACGATCACGGATGACGAGGCCTTCGCGAACGCGCTGCTGGATGAAACCGGCGTTGCGGTGGTGTTCGGCGCAGCCTTCGGCCTTTCGCCACATTTCCGCATCTCTTACGCGACCAGCGACGAACAGTTGACCGAGGCCGTGAGCCGCATCCGGCGCTTCTGCGAAGGGTGCAACTGACGCGTGTGACCCTGCGTTACCGGATCTGGTAACGACAGGAGATCACGATGCTGCCTCATGACACTCTGGTTGTCGTGACCGACGGCCAGTCGGCGACACTGTTCCGCAATGCCGCCAAGCACGGCATCGAGTTGTCTGAGACCGAACGGATCACACTGGACAGCATGAGCCAGCACAAGGCGGGTGACGCCAGTCCGGGCATCGTCGCTGCGGGCGATCCTGCCGTGTTTGCGGCCCGGCTTGCCGATCACCTGAACGACATGGTGCTGAAGCACAAGGCAGATGACGTCGTCATCATCGCGGATCCGCCCACCCTGGGGGTGTTGCGCAAGCGGTATCACAAGGAACTGCAATTCCGCCTGCGCAGGGAAGTGGCCAGGAACCTGACGAATTCCGACCTTCGCGCCATCGAGGACGCGCTGTCCTTATAGGCAGCGGCCCTTGATGCCGGCGGCTTTCGTCACAAGGCGGTCCAGCCCCCATCGACGCTGATGGCCGTGCCGGTGATCTGGGCCGCGGCGTCGCTGCACAGGAAGGCCGTCGTATCCCCCAACTGTTCGACGGTGACGAATTCCTTGGACGGCTGGCGTTCCAGCATGACCTTCTGGATCACCTCCTCGCGGCTCATGCCGTATTCCTTCATCGTGTTGGGGATCTGCGCCTCGACCAGCGGCGTCAGGACATAGCCAGGGCAGACCGCGTTGCAGGTGATCGCCTCTTTCGCGGTTTCAAGGGCGGTGACCTTGGTGAACCCGACGATCCCGTGCTTGGCCGCCACATAGGCGGATTTGAAGGCGCTTGCCGTCAGCCCGTGGGCGGACGCGACGTTGACGATGCGCCCCCAGCCCGCGGCACGCATCATCGGCAGGGCCGCTGCGGTCGTGTGAAAGGCCGAGGTCAGGTTGATCGCGATGATCGCGTCCCATTTCTCGACCGGAAAGTCTGGGATCGGCGCGACATGCTGGATGCCCGCGTTGTTCACCAGGATGTCGCAGCGTCCCGCCCGTTCGATCAAGGCCCGGCATTCGTCGCCCTTGGACATGTCCGCCTTGATATAGCGGACGGTGACGCCATGGTCCCGCGCCAGGGACTCGGCCAGGGCATGATCCTCGTCCCGGTCCGTGAAACTGTTCAGGACGATATCCGCCCCCGCCATGGCCAGGCGGTGCGCGATGCCCAGCCCGATCCCAGAGTTAGAACCCGTCACGACTGCGGTTTTACCGCCTAGAAACTTTTGAAACATCGCCCCCCTCCTGACTGTCGGCTTTAACAGGGCGCAAGGCCCCAGCCGTTTGCAGGTGCAGCATGGGGAAAAAAAAGCGCCCGCACAAGGCGGGCGCAAGTCATGAGGCAGGTTTCATACAGGCAAGAAACCTATCGAGCAGTAAGCCATTTATACGCTAATGCCTGTCAGAGTCCAACGAAGAAGTTCGACCCGGCATTGACGATCCCGGTTCAAGTCAGTTGAATTTGTATCGAAAAGAAGAAAATCGAGCAGACAGGCAATGAAATTCTTAAGAAACCTTAACAAATCTGCGGTTATCCGTGCCTTGTGCCTGATATCTGGCGGTTTTCTGACTGTTGCATCAATGCCGCTTGAAGGGCGTGCCGAACCGGCCCACGGGCTTGCAATGTATGGTCAGCCTGCTCTACCTCAAGGATTCCAAGCACTCCCCTACGTCAACCGCGACGCGCCCCAGGGCGGAATGATTCGCTTGGCCGAACCGGGGGGCTTCGACTCGCTCAAGCCCTGGGTGCTGAAAGGCAATGCAGCATGGGGCGTCGGCGTCCATGTCGCCGAGACGCTGATGTATCGCAGCCTTGACGAACCCTTCACGCTTTACGGACTTCTGGCGCAGTCTGTCGAAACGGCACCGGACCGCAGTTGGGTGGAATTCACCCTGCGCCCCGAGGCGCGTTTCTCGGACGGATCGCCCGTGACCGTCGAGGACGTGATGTGGTCATACGAGACGCTGGGGACGCAGGGGCATCCGCGCTATCACGGTGCCTGGTCCAAGGTCGCGAAGATGGAGCAGACCGGCCCCGCCCGCATCCGTTTCACCTTTTCGGAAAACGACCGCGAACTGGCGATGCTGATGGGGCTGCGGCCGGTCCTGAAGAAGGCCCAGTGGGAAGGCAAGGACTTCTCGGCCTCGGGACTGGAGGCGCCGATCGGCTCCGGTCCCTATGTCGTGGACCGGGTCGATCCGGGGCGCATGATCACCTTCCGGCGCGATCCCGATTACTGGGGCAAGGATCTGGCCGTCAACCGGGGGCGCAACAATCTGGACGTGATCCGCTATGACTATTTCGGCGATGCCAACGCCATGTTCGAGGCCTTCAAGGCGGGCGAGGTCACGGTCTGGCGGGAACTGTCCGCGAACAAGTGGGACCAGGAATACAATTTCCCCCTGATGACGCGGGGGGATGCGGTCAAGGCGGAAATCCCCAATGGCCGCCCGTCTGGGATCATGGGGCTGGTGATGAACACCCGCAACCCGCTGTTTGCCGACTGGCGGGTCCGTCAGGCCATGATCGAGGCCTTCAACTTCCGTTTCATCAATGCCACGCTGAACGGCGGCAAGGACCGGCGGATCACCTCGTATTTCGCGAATTCCAGCCTGGCGATGCAGCCCGGACCCGCGACCGGCCGGGTGGCCGAATTGCTGGCGCCCTTCTCGGCGGACCTGCCCCCCAGCACCATCGAGGGCTATGCCCTGCCCGAGGGATCGGACCGCGCGCTTGACAGGGCGGGCCTGCGGCGGGCGATCGCGCTGCTGTCGGACGCGGGATGGACCGTGCAGGACGGCGTTCTGCGGAACGCAGATGGCCGCCCCTTTGCCTTCGAAATCCTGCTGAACCAGTCCGGCACCGCCATGCGCACCGCGTCCGAGACCCAGCAGATCGCCGATATCTATGTCCAGGCGCTGCGGAACCTGGGGATGCAGGTGCGCATCACCTTGCTGGATCCGGCGCAGTTTGTGCAGCGCACCAATGAGTTTCAGTTCGACATGACCTGGTATGAACGCGCCCTGTCGCTGTCGCCGGGGAACGAACAACTGCTCTATTGGGGGTCCGAGGCTGCGGACCAGCCCGGCAGCCGCAACTGGATGGGCATGAAAAGCCCGGCGGCCGATGCCGTCATCGCCGCCATGGTCCAGTCTGAAACCGACGAGGATTTCACGTCGGCCGTTCGCGCCCTGGATCGAATCCTAACCGCAGGGCGTTACGTGATACCGGCCGGGTTCTCGCCGGTCTCGCGGCTGGCCCATGCTGCGGACCTGCGGTATCCTGCCCAGACAACGCCACTTTACGGAGATTGGCCGGGCTTCCTGCCCGAGCTGTGGTGGCAGGAGGCAGAAGAATGAAGGCAGTCTTGGGCATGCTGCTGGCCTGCACGGTGCTGGCTGGCTGCAATACGGTCGCTGGGGTCGGTGAGGACATCACCGGAATTGCAAACTGGGCGCAATCCTCGATGGGAGGCGGATACTGATGAAATGGAGCCATGTGCAGCAGAATTGGGCTGCGTTCTACGAAGCGATCGTCGAGAAGTGGCCCGAGGTCGACGAAACCGACCTTGATGAAATCGACGGCGATCAGCGCGCCTTCGTGGCCTATCTTGCCGAGGCGACCGGCCAGGAACCGTCCGAAATCCGCGAGGAATTGCGCGAATGGCTGGCCGGAGAGATTCCGTCGGACGTGGTCATGGATCCGACGCATGACAACCATTCCATCGCGCTCAGCGCCAAGTATGTGGGCGAGGGCGAGGATGAATATGCCGATGACGCCCGCTTCGGCGATGACGACGAATATCCTGACGACGGTGACAACTGACCGTCAGGCGGCGCGCGGTCCCCACAGGATGACCGCGGCGCCCGCCAGGCAGATCGCGGCGCCCATCACATCCCACTGATCGGGCCTGCGCCCTTCGGCCAGCCAAAGCCACAGGAGCGATGCGGTGATATAGACGCCGCCATAGGCCGCATAGGCCCGTCCCGCCTGATCGGCCGGGCTGAGCGACAGGACCCAGGCAAACAGCGCCAGCGAGGCCATGCCGGGCACCAGCCACAGCGGCGACTTGTCCAGCCGATACCACGCCCAGAAGGCGAAGCAGCCGGCGATTTCCGCCAAGGCGGCAGTCAGATAGATCGCAAGCACCTGCATCCGACCCGTCTAACGACGGCTTGCGGCGCCGTCCAGCACGCCTTTCCAGTTGCAACTGGGGGCGGGTTCTGCCACATGCAGCCCGACGGGGGGCATGGCATGAAGGACCGTCGCGATGAATCGCACCATCAAAATTGCCCTTGGCAGCATCGCAGTCGGGATCGTGGTCCTGGGGCTGAAGACCCTGGCCTGGCACATCACGGGATCGGTCGCGCTTCTGTCGGACGCCCTTGAAAGCACCGTCAACGTGGCGACGGCGCTTGCCGCGCTGATCGCGATCCGCATCGCCCAGCGTCCGGCCGACCGCGGCCATCCCTATGGGCACCACAAGGCCGAATTCATGTCGGCCGTCCTGGAAGGCGTGATGATCATCGTCGCGGCCCTGCTGATCCTCGAGGAGGCTTATCACGGCATCCGCGACCCCCAGCCCATGGACGCCCCGGTCAATGGTCTGCTGATCAATGCCTTCGCGGGCTGCATCAACGCCTGCTGGTGCTTCGTGCTGATCCGCCACGGCCGCCGCCTGAAATCCCCGGCGCTTGTCGCCGACGGCCAGCATCTGCTGTCGGATGTCATCACCTCGGCCGGAGTGATCTTCGGCGTGTCGATGGCCGTGATCTCGGGCTATCCGATCCTTGATCCGGTGCTGGCGGGGCTGGTTGCGATCAACATCCTGTGGTCGGGATGGAAGGTGATGGCGGTTTCCCTGGGCGGTCTGATGGACAGGGCGGTGCCAGAGGATCTGCTGCGCGATATCCGCACCACCATCTCGGACAACGCCGATGGGGCGATCGAGGCGCATGACCTGCGGACCCGGCACGCGGGCAGCATGACGTTCATCGACTTCCATCTGGTCGTGGACGGCGAAACCCCGGTGGCCGAGGCCCACGCCATCTGCGACCGGATCGAGGCCGCGTTGAAACGCCGCTTGGATGACGCGCAGATCACCATCCATGTCGAACCCGAACACAAGGCCAAGCATTCGGGCGTGCTGGTGCTCTAGGCCGCCAGCCTGACCCAGACGGGCACATGGTCGCTGGGCTTTTCGCCGGCGCGGGCCTCCTTGTCGATGCCCGTCTCGACCAGCAGGTCTGCGGCTTGGGGCGACAGCAGCAGGTGGTCGATGCGGATGCCATCGTCCTTGGCCCAGGACCCGGCCTGATAATCCCAGAAGGTGAAGGGACCGCGCGTGGACCAAGGATCGCGGATGCGGACGGCATCGGTCCAGCCCTGGTTCACGATCCGCCGGAAGGCCTCGCGGCTTTGCGGCAGGAACAGGGCGTCATCAACCCAGGCCTGCGGCCGGGCGGCGTCGCGCGGTTCGGGGATGATGTTGAAATCGCCCAGCATCACCACCGGAAGTTCGCTTTCCATCAGTTCTGCGGCACGCAGGCGCAGGCGTTCCATCCAGGCCAGCTTATAGTCGTATTTCGGCCCCGGCGCCGGGTTGCCGTTGGGCAGGTAAAGCCCCGCGATGCGGACCGCCTGGCTGCTGATGACGGTGGCCTCGATATAGCGGGCCTGTTCGTCGGCCTCGTCGCCAGGCAGGCCCCGCGTCACGTCCTCCAACGGCAGCTTGGACAGGATCGCCACGCCGTTGAAGCCCTTCTGGCCGTGGGTTTCGACGGTCCAGCCCAGATCCTCGAAATGGGCACGGGGAAAGCCCTCGTCCACGGACTTGATTTCCTGAAGGACGACCAGATCGGCGCCCGATCCCGCCAGCCAGTCGGTCAGTGCCTGAATCCGGGCCTTGACGCCGTTGATGTTGAATGTCGCGATTTTCATGCGCGCATCTTTATCCGCCCCCCGGCGATTGGCAACCGGGGTCGGGACACCTACCTTTCACCCTATGCGCCGCCTGATCGCCCTTCTGCTGACGATAGCCCTCGCCCTGCCTGCCCTGGCGCAGGACCGGCCGCGCGCGGGGCTGATGTGGAACCGCAGCGGGCTGCCCGCGACCCTGCCACTGGTCGTGCAGACCCTGCCCGGGCGCGACTATGCGCTGTTCCTGTCGCCCGACATCGGGGGCGATCCGGTGATGGCGGGTTATATCCACGGCGGCACGTTCTTCCGCCTGCTGGTGCCGCCGGGCACCTGGACCATCCGCTTTGCCCATGGCACCGACTGGCAGGGAGAGGATGCGCTGTTCGGTCCCGACACCGAATGGACCCAAGTCGCGGAACCCATGACCTTCGGCGCATCGGTCGCGCGCAAGCACGGCTATATCATCCGCCTGATCGAGACCGAGGGGAAGGTGCGCGTCGCCTCATCGGGTGCGCTGGACCTGTGCCAGGGCCTGACGATAACGACGGAGGTGATCGAACTGGACGACGAACTCAGGGATGATCGGAACCGCCTGCCCACCCCCGGCCTGCGGCGGCTGGAGATCGACGTGGATACCCGCACCCGGGTCTGCGGCTAGATCGAGAAGGACGTCCCGCAGCCGCAGCTGGACGAGGCGTTGGGATTGTCGATCACGAAGCGCGCGCCGATCAGTTCATCGGCAAAGTCGATGACGGCCCCTGCCAGATAGGGCAGCGACACCGGATCGACCACGACCTTCTGGCCCGCGCCTTCCAGCACCAGGTCGTCGGCCTCGGCCTGGTCCAAGCGGATGTCGTATTGGAAACCCGAACAGCCGCCGCCCGACACGGCCACGCGCAGCGGGCGGACCTCGCCCGAATCGTTGATCTCGGCCAGGCGGGCAAAGGCGCGTTCGGTGACTTTGGGGGGCAGGTTCATGGGTCGTTCCCGTTTTCGTCGGCAGTGCCTAAATATAGTGTCCACCAGACCTGTTGCAAGGAAGGCCCTGCCCCCCTGATGTCCAGTGCGATCGCCCCTTACGCCTGCCAACCCGAAGCCAGCCGCGGGCGGCTGCACCCGGAACGCATGTCCACCTTCCGCAGCCCCTGGCAGCGCGACCGCGACCGGATCATCCATTCCAGTGCTTTTCGCCGGCTGAAGCACAAGACCCAGGTCTTTGTCGAACATGACGGGGAAGCCTATCGCGGCGATTATTTCCGCACCCGCCTGACCCACACGATCGAGGTCGCCCAGGTCGCGCGCACCATCGCGGGCGCGCTTGGCCTGAATACGGACCTTGCCGAAACCGTGGCGCTTGCCCATGACCTTGGCCACCCGCCCTTCGGCCATACCGGGGAAGACGCGCTTGCCGCCTTGATGCAGCCCTATGGCGGCTTCGATCACAACGCCCAGGCGCTGCGCATCGTCACGCGGCTGGAACGGCATTACGCCGATTTCGACGGCCTCAACCTGACATGGGAGGCGCTGGAGGGCATCGCCAAGCACAACGGCCCCGTGACCGGCCCCCTGCCCTATGCCCTGGCCGAGGTGAACGCCGACTGGGATCTGGAACTGCACACCAATGCCAGCGCCGAGGCTCAGGTGGCGGCCGTCGCCGATGACGTGGCCTACAACCACCACGACCTGCATGACGGCTTGCGCGCCGAACTGTTCACCGAGGATGAACTGGCCGAACTGCCCGTGGTCGGCCCCGCCTTTGCCGAGGTTGACTATCTTTATCCCGGCCTCGACCCGACCCGCCGCCGCTACGAGGCGCTGCGCCGCGTCTTCGGCGTCATGGTGGAAGACGTCATCGCCGTGGCCCAGAACCGTCTGGCCGGGTTGCAGCCGCAATCGGCGCAGGAAATCCGCGACATGGACGGGCCGATCATCCGCTTTTCCAAGCCGCTGTATCAGAACATCAAGGCGATCAAGTCCTTCCTGTTCACGCGCATGTATCGCGCGCCTTCCGTCGTGGTGGAACGCACCAATGTCACGGCGATGCTGAACGACCTGTTCCCGCTGTTCCTGCACGATCCCGGCCAGATGCCCGATCATTGGAGCGATCTGGCCCGCAAGGCAGGCGACGAAACCGCCTGCGCCCGCATCGTTCTTGATTACGTCGCAGGCATGACCGACCGCTTCGCCATCGCCGAACATCAGCGGCTGTTCCCCGGCCGCTGATATTTCCGCAAGCCGCGAACCTCTGCCCCTTCCGCGCGTTCAGTCGCCAAAGGATGAGCGCAGAAAGGACATCGCGATGGTCACACGCAGCGGATCGGCCACCTGGCAAGGCGGGCTGAAGGACGGCACGGGCACGGTATCGACCCAGTCGGGGGCCCTGGACGGCCTGTCCTATGGCTTCAACAAGCGTTTCGGCGAAGAGCCCGGCACCAACCCCGAGGAACTGGTCGGCGCGGCCCATGCGGCTTGCTTCAGCATGGCGCTGTCGAACATGCTGTCCGAGGCCGGCATCGGCAACATCGACATCAAGACCACGTCCCGGATCACCCTGGACAAGGACGGCGACGGCTTCACCGTCACCAAGGCGCATCTTGTGACCCAGATCTCTGGCGACGGCGACAAGGCACAGATCGAGGAACTGGCGCAGAAGGCCAAGGCAGGCTGCCCCATCTCGAAGCTGCTGAACGCCGAGGTCACGATGGACGCGACGGTCGCGTGATGCGTATCCGGATCGGGCACGAGATGACGATCGAGGTGCCGCAGGACACGCCGCTGATCAGCCTGACGACACCGGAAACGGCCCGGCACCGCGACTATGTCTTCCCCGAGGATGCAAGGACGATCCCCTCGGTCCCGGTCCAAACCTATGTCGATCGCTTCGGCAACATCTGCCGGCGCATGGTGGCGCCGGCGGGCAGCTTCACGATCTTCAGCGACATCACCCTGAACGACCCCGGCACGCGCGACGAGGCCGATTTCGGCGCCGCCGAATGGGCGGTCGAGGCCCTGCCACCCGAGGTCCTGGGCTACCTGACCGCCTCGCGCTATGTCGAGGTGGACCTGGTCAGCGACGAGGCCTGGCAGTTGTTCGGCCATGTCGCGCCCGGATGGAATCGGGTGCAGCATATCGTGGACCATGTGAACGGCAGCATGGTCTTCGACTACAAGCTGGCCTCGCAGTTTCGCACCGCCGCAAGCGCCCGACAGGACGGCGTGGCGGTCTGCCGCGACTTTGCGCATCTGACGCTGGGCTATCTGCGGGCGCTGAACATCCCGGCCCGCTATGTCAACGGCTATGTGGGCGACATCGGCGTGCCCGCCGCCGCCGCGCCGATGGATTTCGCCGCCTGGATCGAGGTCTTCCTGGGCGGCAAGTGGTGGACCTTCGATCCACGCAACAACCAGCGGCGGATCGGCCGGGTCGTCGTCGCGCGGGGGCTGGACGCGGCCGACGTGCCGCTGCTCAACACGTTCGGCACCCATACGCTGACAGGCTTCCGCGTCTGGTGCCATGCTGTCGACGACTTCGGCAACGAACTGGACGGGATGCTGTTCGCCTGACCTTGCATTGGCCCCGTCTCTGTGACCACCTGCCCCCCCAGGGCAGGATCGCATCATGACCGTCTTCAAGGGCCTTTCCGCATTTCCCATCACGCCCGCCGACGCCGACGGCCGCGTCATGCTGCCCGACCTTCAGCGAATCCTGCGCCACGTCGCAGAGGGCCGGCCGGATTCGATCTGTGTGCTGGGCAGCACGGGCGGCTATGCCTATCTTGACCCGGACCAGCGGCGCGCCGTGGCGGAAGCGGCCGTGGCCGAACTGGCCGACCGCGTCCCGGTGATCGTGGGGGTCGGCGCGCTGCGCACGGACACGGCCGTGGGCCTTACCCGCCACGCGGCCGATCTTGGGGCCGCCGGGCTGCTGGTCGCGCCCATGTCCTATACCCCGCTGACCGAGGATGAGGTCTTCCACCATTTCGCCGCCATCGCCGCGGCCAGCGACCTGCCGGTCTGCATCTACAACAATCCCGGCACGACACATTTCACCTTTTCCACCGCGCTGCTGGCCCGGCTGGCAACCCTTCCCACCGTCCGGGGCGTGAAGATGCCGCTGGTGTCCTCGGGCGACTATGCGAGCCAGATCGCCGAACTGCGCGCCGCCCTGCCAAAGGGCTTCTCGGTCGGCTACAGCGTCGATTGGGTTTGCGCACCCGCGATGCTGGCGGGGGCGGATGCCTTCTACAGCGTCGCCGCAGGGCTGTGGCCCGATCCGATGCTGCGGCTGGTGCGCGCGGCGCGGCAGGGCGACGCGGCCAAGGTCGGACGGATCGACGCGACACTTGCGCCTTTGTGGGACCTGTTCAGGACGCGCAGCAGCTTTCGCACCGTGCATCACGCGGCAAACCTGATGGGCCTGACCCAGGCCCAGCCGCCGCGCCCGATCCTGCCCCTGTCTGACCATGACGACACACTTCGCGCCGCCATCGCCGCCCTGGACACCCGCCAGCATTAGCATACCGTTGCATACCGATTGCCTATCGCGCGCGCGGCGGATAGAACCCCGCGAAATTGCGAGGGAGCCTTCCGATGACCAAGACCCGCACCGAAACCGACAGCTTCGGCCCGCTGGAGGTTGACGCCAGCAAATACTGGGGGGCGCAGACGCAGCGCTCGATCCAGAACTTTCCCATCGGCTGGGAACGCCAGCCGGTCGCGATCATCCGCGCGCTTGGCGCGATCAAGCTGGCAGCGGCCCGCGTGAACCAGGCCAATGGCGATTTGGACCCGTCCATCGGCAAGGCCATGGAACAGGCCGCGACCGAGGTCTTCGAGGGCAAGTTCGACGACAACTTCCCGCTGGTCGTCTGGCAGACGGGGTCCGGCACGCAGTCCAACATGAACGCGAACGAGGTCATCTCGAACCGCGCGATCGAGATCCTGGGCGGCGAGATGGGCAGCAAGAAGCCGGTCCATCCGAACGACCATGTGAACATGGGCCAGTCCTCGAACGACACCTTCCCGACCGCGATGCATGTCGCCATCGGCATGGTGGCCCGCGACACGCTGATCCCCGGCCTGGAAAAGCTGCACAAGGCCTTGGTCGCGAAGTCCGAAGAATTCAAGGACATCATCAAGATCGGCCGCACGCATACGCAGGATGCCACGCCCCTGACCCTGGGCCAGGAATTCGGCGGCTATGCCCATCAGGTCGCCAAGGGCATCGAGCGCGTCAAGCTGGCGCTGACCGACATCTATGAGTTGGCCCAAGGCGGCACGGCGGTCGGCACCGGGCTGAACACGAAAAAGGGTTGGGACACGGCCATTGCGGCGGAAATCGCCAGGATCACCGACCTGCCCTTCGTAACCGCCCCCAACAAGTTCGAGGCCCTGGCCGCGCATGACGCGATGGTCTTCTTCTCGGGCGCGCTGAAGACGGTCGCGGCATCCCTGTTCAAGATCGCCAATGACATGCGCCTGCTGGGATCGGGGCCGAGATCCGGCCTGGGCGAACTGATCCTGCCGGAGAATGAGCCGGGATCGTCCATCATGCCGGGCAAGGTCAACCCGACCCAGGCCGAGGCGCTGACCATGGTCTGCGCCCATGTCATGGGCAATGACGCGGCCATCGGCTTTGCAGGGTCGCAGGGGCATTTCGAGTTGAACGTCTATAACCCGATGATGTCCTATAACGTGCTGCAGTCGATGCAGCTTCTGGGGGACGCGGCGGGCAGCTTCACCGACAACATGGTCGTGGGCACCCAGGCCAATATCCCGCGGATCGAGAAGCTGATGAAGGAATCGCTGATGCTGGTGACGGCCCTGGCGCCCACCATCGGCTATGACAACGCCACCAAGGTCGCCAAGACCGCGCATAAGAACGGCACCACCCTGCGCGAGGAAGCAATCGCCCTTGGCTTCGTGGATGGCGAGACCTTCGACCGCGTTGTCCGCCCCGAGGACATGATCAGCCCCAAGGGCTGATCGGGCTTGACCTGATCGGGCCGGGGCGCGTTATGCTGACGCGTCCCGGTTTTTCATTGGACCCATGACCAAGATCATCAACCTGCGGCAGGCCCGCAAGCAGCGCGCCCGCGACGACAAGCGCGCGGCGGGCGATGCCAACGCCGCCAAGTTCGGCGAGGCGAAGCCCCTGCGCGATGCGCGCCAGGCCGAGGCCGCGCGCGCGGACCGCATCCATGACGCGCACCGGCTGGACGATCCGCAAGGCAATGATTGACCTGCCGCCGATGACGCCCCCGGCCAAGCGGTCGGTGACCATCGACGGGCACCGCACCTCGGTCTCGCTGGAGGATGCGTTCTGGCGGGGCATCGCGGATGCGGCCCGCGCGCGGGGCATGACCCGCGCCGAACTGATCGGCCGGATCGACCACGCCCGCCCGCCCGAGGTGGGGCTGGCGACGGCCCTGCGCCTGTTCGTGATCGCAGAGTTGCAGCGTTAGCCGGGGGCTGTCTGCCCCCGCTCGGGCCTGCCGGCCCCTTCCTCACTGAAAAAGGTCCACTGGACCTTTTTCCGGGCGTTAGGAAGCCCCGAGGATATTTGGACCAAAGTGAAGGCTCAGGCGCGCAGGGTGCCGCCGGTCGCCTTCTGGACCTTGTCGATGATCTTCTGGCTGACGGCCTCGATTTCCGCATCCGTCAGGGTCTTGTCGCGCGGCTGCAGGCGCGCGGTGATCGCGATGGACTTGCGCCCGCCTTCAAGGCCAGTGAACTGGTCGAAGACCGTCACGCTGTCGATCAGCGCCTTGTCCGCCCCGGCGGCGGCGTTGACCAGGGTCAGCGCCTCGACCTGCGGATCGACCACGAAGGCGAAGTCGCGTTCGACCGCCTGCAGTTCCGAAATGGCAAGGGCCGGGCGGGTTGCCGTCTTGGCCTTGGGGAAGGGCACGTTGGCGATGCGGACGGTGAAGGCCACGGCCGGGCCCTTGACATCGAAGGCGCGCAGGATGCGGGGATGGATTTCCCCGAAGGTCGCCAGGACATTCGGGCCCAAGGCGATGTTGCCCGCGCGGCCCGGATGCCACCATGGGTCCAGCTTGCGGTTCACCTGCACCTTGGCGGGCGCGCCGATGGTGGCCAGCACGGCCTCGGCATCGGCCTTGGCATCGTAGAGGTCCACCTTGCGGCGGCTGCCGAAGGGATCGCGCGGCGCCGTGTTGCCGATCATCAGGCCCGACAGTTGCGTCGCCTGTTCGCCCGGCTCGCCGCCTGCGAAGACCGGACCCAGTTCGAACAGCGCCAGATCCGCGCTGCCGCGCGCCTGGTTGCGGGCAGCGGCTGCCAGAAGGCCGGGCAACAGGTCGGGGCGCAGATGCGTCATCTCGCTGCTGATGGGGTTTTCGACCCGCACCGCATCCGTACCGCCGCCGAACAGCGCGGCCGCGTCGCTGTCGATGAAGCTGTAGGTCACGCATTCGTTGTAACCCAGCGCCGCCGCCTGCCGCCGCGCCGCGCGTTCGCGGACCTGCAGCGGGGTCAGGACCGGCTGGGGCACGCCGGGACGCGGACGCGGCAGAGGCTGGCCCTGCAGCCTGGTCAGGCTGGCGATGCGGGCGATCTCCTCGACCAGGTCGGCCTCGCCCAGGACGTCGGGGCGCCAGGTCGGGACATGGGCCATGTCGCCTTCCATGCGGAAGCCGAGCGCGGTCAGGGTGGCGCGCTGTTCATCCGCCGGGATGTCCAGGCCGACCAGGCTGGCGGTGCGGGCGGTGTCCAGGAGATAGGCGCGCGCGGTGTCGGGAACGGCGCCGGCCTCGACCACCTCGGAGGGCTCTCCTCCGCACAGATCCAGGATCATCCGCGTCGCAAGTTCCAGCCCCGGGCGGGTGAAGGCCGGGTCCACGCCGCGTTCGAAGCGATAGCGGGCGTCGCTGTTGATCTTCAGCGCGCGGCCCGTGGCCGCGATGGCGATAGGATCCCAATAGGCGCTTTCAAGGAAAACCTCGGAAGTGTCTTCGGAACAACCGGAATGTTCGCCCCCCATGATGCCCGCGATGCTTTCGGGGCCATTCGCGTCAGCGATCACCATGGCCCCTTCGGGCAGGGCATAGGTCTTGCCGTCGAGGGCCAGGATCTCCTCTCCCGCCGCAGCCGGACGGACCGCCAGATCCCCCGATACCTTCGCCATGTCAAAGACATGCAGCGGCCTGTTCAAGTCATAGGTGAACAGGTTGGTGATATCGACCAATGTGTTAATCGGGCGCAGCCCGATGGCGCGCAGGCGCTGTTGCAGCCATTCGGGCGCGGGGCCGTTCCTGACGCCCCGGATCACCCGGCCTGCGAAATAAGGGGCCTTGTCGGCAATGGCCGGGTCGATGCTCACGCCGACCGGACTGGGGAAGTGCCCAGGAACCACAGCATCCGCCACGGGCTTCAGCACGCCCAGGCCGCGCGCCGCCAGATCGCGGGCGATGCCGTGGACGCCAAGCGCATCGGGCCGGTTCGGCGTGATCTTGATATGGATCATCGGATCGACCTTTTCCGGCGCGTTCTGCGCCAGCCAGTCCACGAAGCGTTGTCCGACCTCGCCCGAGGGAAGCTCGATGATGCCGTTGTGTTCGTCCGACAGTTCAAGCTCGCGCTCGGACGCCATCATGCCGTGGCTCTCCACCCCGCGGATCTTGCCTACGCCAAGAGTGGTGTCGATGCCGGGCACATAGTCGCCGGGCTTGGCCAGCACCACCGTGATCCCCTCGCGCGCGTTGGGGGCGCCGCAGACGATCTGCTTCTCGCCCTCGTCCGTCAGCACGCGGCAGACCCGCAGGCGGTCGGCGTCGGGATGTTGTTCCGCGTGCAGGATGCGGGCCAGGGTAAAGCTGCGCAGCTTGGCGGCGGGATCGCGCACCTCCTCGACCTCGAGGCCCAGGTCGGTCAGCGCCTCGGTGATCTGATCCAGGGTCGCGTTCGTATCGAGATGCTCTTTGAGCCAGGAGAGGGTGAATTTCATGACGCAGCTTTCCGTTTCGCGCCGCAGGGGCGTTTGCCTGCGTTGAACCGTTCCACGGCGGGATGGTCAAGCGTCAAGCCGAGTTTGGCGGAATTAATGTCGGCCCGGATTGCCCGGCCCCTTCCGTAATGCAAGAGTTCGCCCGAAACCGCCATCCTACCACGGAGTAGATCATGCCCCATCCCCGCCCACCTGTTCTGGCCGGACTGGTTCTTCTGGCCGCCACAGGTCTTGCCTTGCCTGCGACCGCGCAGATCTGCGGCGAGGATGCACAGTGGCTGGGGGCAGAGGCTGACGGGGATGTTTCCACCAGCGAAACGCCCCTGGTGACTGCGGCCGACGTTGCGGCGGGCCAGCGGGCGTTCTTTGCCTTTCGTGTCAGCGGCGACGCCCTTGCGCTGCGTGTCGAGGCAGAGGCGCCCGAAGGAGATCCCGCGATTTCCCTGCTGACCGAGGACGGGCATCTGATCGCCGAGAACGACGATACGGCGGTTTCCTTGAATTCGCTGCTGGAAACCTCGGTTGGCCCGGGGGTGTATTGCGTCACACTCCGGTCGGCGAACGACGGCGCCCTGGCGGCGACGGTCCAGGTCTCTCGCCAGGACCAACCCGCGCTGCTGGCCGGGGACAATCAGCAAGCGGGCATGGACGCGATCGCCCCTTGCACGACAGACACCCCCGCCGAGGTCTTGTCGCCCGAGGCCCTGAACGGCCGGCTGGATCAGGGGCTGGTGACGACGGCCCAGGACGGGACGACGCATTATTACCGTTTCAGCCTGTCACAGCCGATGCCCCTGACATTGCGCGCCGCCAGCCCGACCCTGGATCCGGTTCTGAAACTGTTCGACGGCCAGGGCGTGCTGCTGGCAGAGAATGACGACGCGGATGGCCTGAATTCCCGGCTGGACTTCGCATCACCGCTGGCGGCGGGGGATTACTGCGTCGCCGCCGCCTCGCTTAGCGGGCAGCCCGGAGAGGTGACCCTCAGCGCCGAAAAGCTGGACCCCGAAGCCTTTCTTCGCAACGCCTATCGCCGGGGGGAACTGGCGCCGCCTGCGGATGGCGGCTTTCCGATCCAGGACGTCGATCTGGACCAGCAGACGCAGACGGTCGTGCTGCACGATGGCGCTGCGCAATGGCTGGGCCTGGCTTTGGATCAACCGACGGTGCTGATCATCAGCGGCTATGGATCGTTGACGGGTGCCGATCCCAAGCTGGTGCTCTTTGCCGCGTCGGGCGCCCCGGTGGCCGAGAACGACGACATCGACGGCAGCACGAATGCGCGCCTGGGGCCGGTCCTGCTGGAACCGGGCCGCTATCACCTGGGGGTGATCGACGTCAGCCGCAACGACGGCACCACCGGCCCGATCCGCCCGATCGGGCTGATCTTCGACCGGTTCCAGCGGGTGCCCTGATCCTTGCACCCGGAACAGGCCGTCCTATCTAATCTGCAAGGGGCGGCTGATCCGCCCGACGGAAGGAGAAGCCCGTGCCGGACAAGGTCCAACAGCAATTGCTGATCGAACAGCGCGTTGCAAACGAATCGAAATCGCAGCTGGTCGCCTATCTGCTGGCGATCGTGCTGTGGGGATTCGGGGCGCATCGCATGTATCTGGGCCGGTGGGCCAGCGGCATCATTATGCTGCTGATGTGGGGATTGGGCTGGTTGACCGCGCCGATCCTGATCGGCTGGATCCCCATCGCGCTTGTCTGCGTCTGGGCCTTCATCGACCTGTTCCTGATCCCCGGAATGATCCGGGGCGACCAGGCCGTGATCCGGCAGCGGCTGATGGCGGGCCGCTCGTAACGAAAAAGGCCGCGCCGGCATCGCCGCGCGGCCTTTCCTTAAGGAATCACGCCCTTACTTGGGGGCGATCATCATCACCATCTGCCGGCCTTCCAGCTTGGGCATGGATTCGACCTTGCCGGCCTCGCCCACATCGTCGCGGACGCGGTTCAGAAGCTCCAGCCCCAGGTCCTGGTGGGCCATCTCACGGCCGCGGAAGCGCAGCGTGACCTTGACCTTGTCCCCTTCGCCCAGGAACTTCATGACCGAACGCATCTTCACATTGTAATCATGGTCATCGGTTCCCGGACGGAACTTGATTTCCTTGATCTCGATGATCTTCTGCTTCTTGCGGGCCTCGGCCTCGCGCTTCTGCTGTTCATACTTGAACTTGCCAAGATCCATGACCTTGCAGACAGGCGGAACGGCGTTGGGCGAGATTTCGACCAGATCCAGCCCGGCTTCCTGCGCCATCTGCAATCCGACCGAAGGGGGGACCACGCCCACATTCTCTCCGTCGGCGCCGATCAGGCGGATTTCGGATACGCGGATGCGTTCGTTGACGCGGGGGCCGGTATCACGGGTGGGCGGTGCGTTATGCGGTCGGCGGGCTATGGCTGTGCTCCTTTGATAGCCAAATCGGAATGGACGGAAAATAAGCGTCAAAGCGCGATGATTCAACCGGATTTGATCGCCGATGGAATGGTTGCGGACCGTTCCGGCGGCTTTTCGACGCGGTTTGCATGTGCCATAGCTTCGCAAACCTTCTGCAAGGAACCTTTGTGATGCGCGTTCTGCTGGCCCTGATCCTGATTCTTGCCCTTGGGTTCGGCGGCTGGAGGATCTGGCAGGCCAACCAGCCCGACGGCAGCGTCGTCCCGCCCCAGGACGTCGTGGCGTCCGAGGAACCGGCCACCCAGGCGACCGATGCCGCCGCCGATGCAGCAGCTGATGCCGCAGCCGTGGCCGCGGATGTGGCGGCCGAGGCGGTCCAGGCCTCCGAGGAAGCAGGCGTCGCCCCCGTCAGCGAGGCTGCCGCCGAGGCCGAGGCCGCTGCCGAAGCGGCCCTGGATGCCGCCGACCGCGCGGCAGATGCCGCGGCAACGGCGGCAGAAGGCGCCTCTGCCCCCGTGACGCAGGCGGCACAGGACGCTGCGCAGGCGGCCAACGACGCCGCTGCGGCCACCGATCAGGCCGCCACCGCGGCGGTTGCCGCCACGCGGATCCAGTCGCTGCTGACGCCCGAAGGTTTCGACGCCGATCAGGTTACGCGGATCATCGACGGCGCCGCCATCGGCGATGCCCAGAAGGCCACCCTGAAGCGCCTGGTCGAAACGGCTGGGAACAATCCCGACCTGCTGCGGCAGGCCCTGGATCAGGTCAAGGCCGTGATGCCGTGACCATGCATCCGCCGCTGGCCGATTTCCTGAAGTCGCGCCCGGCCGTCCTGTCGCGCGGTCCCTTGGCCATCATCCTGGTCGAGGACGATGCCGTCGTCGCCGAAACGCTGCGGCATCATCTGGACATCGGCTTTCGTCACATCCTGGCCCTGTCCCCCGATCCGATCACTCTGCCGCCCGACGCGACGGGGCGTATCACCAACCTGCGATGGAACACGCGCCAGGCCGACGCCCACCGGGACGCCGTCAATGCCGTGATCGCGGCCGTCCCTGCGGGGACCTGGCTTTACTATGGCTTCAACGCCGAGTTCCTGTTCTTTCCCTTCTCGGAAACCCGCACCGTGGGAGAACTTTTGTCCTTTCACACCGAGGAACGCCGCGATGCGATGCTGACCTATGTGATCGACCTTTATTCCCCCGATCTGGACCGGGATCCGAACGCCGTCAGCCTGGGGGACGCGATGTTCGACCGGACGGGATATTTCGCGCTTGCCCGCAAGGACGGGAATGGCCTGCCCCTGGAACGCCAGCTTGATTTCCACGGCGGCCTGCGCTGGCGTTTCGAGGAACACATTCCGCCATCGCGACGCCGGATCGACAGGGTGGCCCTGTTCCGCAGCGCAGCCACCTTGCGTCTTGAGGCGGACCACCGCTTCTCTGTTCCCGAATACAACACCTATTCCTGTCCCTGGCACCACAACCTGACGGCGGCGATTGCGTCATTCCGGGCTGCCAAGGCGCTTGCGACCAATCCCGGCTCGAGAGAGGCGATTCGCACCTTGCGGTGGAAGAATTCGGAACCCTTTCAATGGCGCGCCCAGCAATTCCTGGATTTGGGATTGATCGAGCCGGGACAGTGGTTCTGAAAGCCCCTCTCGGCCACGCCCGGTCCTCTGCCTGAACCCTGATGGGGAACGCAGGGTCGGCCCATCACACGGGATGGCACGAAAGTCTGGTCCTCGGAACGCCCCCCTTCATGCTAGGCTGGGACGCCGGTTCTGGCTTGGCCGAGGGAGGGCGGAATGGCCGATCGTCATCACGTCAGAGAGATCGAGCAGGTTCTTGACGGCACGCAGACGGGCCGGGACGGTTTCGTGGCGGCATCCTGGCGGCGTTGCGTCGAACTATACGGCATGGACCCGTCGCGGAACGATCCGGCCCATATCGTCACCGAGGCCGAATTGCGCGATCACCGCAAGCAGGCGGAATGGATGATCGGGGCCGCCCGATCCAGCCTGCAAAGCCTGTTCCGGCAGGTTGCCGGGCAGAACTATGTTCTGCTTCTGACGGATGCGAAGGGCGTCTGCGTCGATTTCTTCGGGGACGACCTTTTCGTCAACGAGTTGCGCGGTGCCGGGCTTTACCTCGGTTCCAACTGGTCCGAGGATCTGGCGGGCACCTGTGGCGTCGGGGCCTGCATCGTCACGCAGGAACCGGTGACCGTTCACCAGGACGACCACTTCGGCAATGCCCATGTCTCGCTCAGCTGCACCGCGGCGCCGATCTTCGACAGCCTGGGCGGGCTGGCTGCGGTGCTGGACATATCCCTGCTGCGGTCGCCGACGCCGAAGCGCAGCCAGAACCTTGCGATGAGCCTTGTCACCAATGCCGCCCGCCGGGTCGAGATGGCGAACCTGATGGCAGAAGGGCGCCGTGACTGGATATTGCGGCTCTCCGACAGCCCCGAGTTCCTGGACGTCGATCCCGAGGCAGCCGTTCGCCTTGATGGGTCGGGGCGCGTTCTTGGCTATACACGCGCTGCGCGGCGTCTTTTCCCCGATGGCGGTCCGATCCTGGGGCGCCGCATCGACGAGGTTCTGGGCGTCACGGTGGACGACCTGCCGGACTTGATGCGCGACCGCCCGACCGAGGATCGAATCGTCGAAATGCAGGGCGGCGGTGCGCTGTTCGGCCATGCCATCGCACCGCAGGCGCCGCGCGCCGCGTTGCGCAGCAGCCGCCGCGACGGGCCGCTGGCGGGACTGGCGGGCGACGATCCGGTGATGGAACAGCTTCTTGCGCGTGCGGCAAAGCTTGCACGCACGGACGTGCCGCTGCTGATCGCCGGCGAGACGGGGACCGGCAAGACGAAGTTGGCGCGCGCGATCCACATGGCCGGAACGGCAAGCGGCTTTCTGGCCCTCGACTGTGCAGGGCTGTCCGCTGAGGTATTGCGCGAAGCCTGTGCCGATATCAGCGGCCCGACCACCCTGCTGCTTCGCCGGATCGAGGATCTGGACGCCGGGACGGCAGCCGCGCTGGCTGCGATACTGGACAGCCACGAGCTTCTGAGGCCGCTTTCGACCACCTGCGCCCTGCCCTCGGACCAGAGCCTCCCTCGGCCGCTGTTCCACCGCCTTGCGGGTGCCACGCTGTCCTTGCCGCCGCTGCGCCAAAGGCAGGATCTGGGCACGCTGCTGGATCGGCTGCTGCGGCGACGCGCACCCGACGACATGCGCCTGTCCCCATCGGCCCGCGCCGCCCTTCTGGGCCGTCATTGGCCCGGCAACCTGCGCGAGCTTGAACAGGTCTTGGATGTGGCGGTCGCCCTTTGCGAGGGGCGCGTGATCGACCAGCCCGACCTGCCCCAGCCCGTCGATGCCGCGCGCCGGGACAGCGAAGCGGACGAGCCGCTGGAGCAGGTCATGGAAGCCTGCGGATGGAACATGTCCTGTGCCGCGCGGCGCCTTGGGGTCAACCGCTCGACCGTCCTGCGCCGCCTGCGTCGTGCCGGGTTGCAACCGCCGGCCTAGGGCGTTGCGCGGCGTTGCGCCTGCAACATGCCGCATCGCAGCGTGCGATTTTCCGGCCGCGCAGCCTTCATTTCCGTGGATCGGGCAGCCAACGGACCCCGATACTTCTCCTTGCACACAGGAGGAGAGGCAATGCTTGATTCAACCGCGACATCCCGCACGCAGGTGGTGCTGGATGCCCTGAACACCGCGCTGGCTGCGGGCGATGTGGATGGCGTCAAGGCGCTGTTCGCCACCGACAGCTATTGGCGCGACCTGGTGTCGATCACCTGGAACCTGAAGACGGTCGAGGGGCCGGAGGGCGTGGCAGACATGCTGTCGCAGCAGCTGGCGCATACGACGCCAAGCAATTTCCGGATCCAGGACGGAGAGGCGCCCGCCGAGGACGGCGGCGTCATCACCACCTGGATCACTTTCGAGACCAAGGCCGGACGCGGCTGGGGTTTGATGAGGCTGAAGGACGACCGCATCTGGACCCTTCTGACGGCCCTGCAGGAACTGAAGGGTTTCGAGGAAAGCCGCGGCAAGCGCCGTCCCATGGGCGCCGAACACGGCGCGCAGAAGAACCGCCAGTCCTGGAAGGAACGCCGAGAGGCCGAGGAAACGCGCCTGGGCTATGACGCCCAGCCCTATACGGTGATCGTGGGCGGCGGTCAGGGGGGCATCGCGCTTGGCGCCAGGCTGCGGCAACTGGGCGTGCCGACCATCGTTCTGGACAAGCACGACCGACCCGGCGACCAGTGGCGCAGCCGCTACAAGTCGCTCTGTCTTCACGACCCGATCTGGTACGACCACCTGCCCTATATCAAGTTTCCCGACAACTGGCCGGTCTTCACGCCCAAGGACAAGATCGGCGACTGGCTGGAAATGTACACCAAGGTCATGGAGATCAACTATTGGACCCGGTCCGAGGTGCAGTCGGCCAGCTTTGACGAAGCTTCCGGCACCTGGACGGTCAAGGTCAACCGCGACGGCGAACAGGTGACGCTGAAGCCCACGCAACTGGTGCTGGCGACCGGCATGTCGGGCAAGCCGAACATGCCCCGGTTTCCCGGCATGGAAAGCTTCAAGGGCGAAATCCAGCATTCATCCCAGCACAAGGGGCCGGATGCCTGGACCGGCAAGAAGGTCGTGGTCGTCGGTTCCAACAACTCGGCCCACGACATCTGCGCGGCGTTGTGGGAAGCCGATGCCGACGTCACCATGGTGCAGCGATCATCCACCCATATTGTCCGGTCGGACAGCCTGATGGAGATCGGGCTTGGCGGGCTTTATTCCGAAGATGCCTTGGCGAACGGCGTGACGACCGAAAAGGCCGACATGATCTTCGCCTCGCTTCCCTATCGGATCATGCACGAATTCCAGATCCCGCTTTACGACCAGATGCGGGAACGGGACGCCGATTTCTATGCCGGTCTTGAAAAGGCGGGGTTCCAGCTTGACTGGGGCGACGACGGATCGGGCTTGTTCATGAAATACCTGCGGCGCGGGTCGGGCTATTACATCGACGTTGGGGCCAGCCAACTGATCATCGACGGCGAGGTGAAGCTGGTCCAGGGCCAAGTCGATCATTTCGAGGAAGATGCCGTGGTGCTGACGGACGGCACGCGGCTGCAAGCCGATCTGGTCGTCCTGGCGACTGGATATGGCAGCATGAACGGCTGGGCCGCCGATCTGATCAGCCAGGAGGTCGCGGACAAGGTCGGCAAGGTCTGGGGCCTGGGCTCGGACACCACCAAGGACCCCGGTCCCTGGGAAGGCGAGCAGCGCAACATGTGGAAGCCCACGCAGCAGGAAAACCTGTGGTTCCACGGCGGCAACCTGCACCAGTCGCGCCACTATTCCCTGTATCTCGCGCTTCAGCTCAAGGCCCGGATGGAGGGGTTGGACACGCCCGTCTATGGCCTGCAACAGGTGCATCACCTGTCGTGATGCATCTTGCGCCCGGCTGCCTCCTGGCCGGGCGCACATCCCCTTGTTCGGAGATCAAGATGAAAGCAGCACGTTGGCATGGCGTGAAGGACATCCGCGTCGAGGATGTCCCGGAACCGACCCCCGGTCCGGGCGAGGTCAAGGTGAAGGTCGCCTGGGCCGGGATCTGCGGCAGCGACCTGCATGAATACCTCGCGGGTCCGATCTTCGTGCCGGTAGAGAAGGACCACCCGCTGAGCCACGACAAGGCACCGATCACCATGGGCCACGAATACTGCGGCACCGTGACCGAGTTGGGCGAGGGCGTCACCAGCGTCGCGGTCGGCGATCGCGTGGCGATCGAGCCGATCTTTGCCTGCGGCACCTGCGCCGCCTGCCGGGACGGCAAATACAACCTGTGCGACTCGCTGGGCTTCGTGGGGCTGTCGGGCGGTCACGGCGGCTTTGCCGCCTATTCCGTGGTGCCGGCGCGCATGGTCCACAAGATGCCCGAGGGGCTGTCGATGGAACAAGGCGCACTTGTCGAGCCTGCCGCCGTGGCCCTGCACGCCGTCCGGCTGTCGAAGATCAAGGCCGGCGACACGGCGGCGGTCTTCGGCGCCAGCCCGATCGGGCTTCTGGTGCTGGAGGCATTGCGGGTCGCGGGGGCGGCGCAGATCCATGTGGTGGAACCGTCCGAGGTGCGGCGGCAAAAAGCCCTGGAACTTGGTGCCACGACGGCCACCGATCCAACGGCGGCGGATGCCGTCGGCCTGATCCGAAAGGCCACCGGCGGCGTGCATGTCGCCTTCGAGGTGACAGGCGTGCCGCAGGTTCTTGCGCAATGCATCGACGCCACGCGGCACGAAGGGCAGACCCTGATCGTCTCGACCTGGGAAGCCGATGCCGGCTTCCAGCCCAACACGGTCGTGCTGAAGGAACGTCAGCTTCAGGGCACCATCGCCTATCGCAACGTCTATCCGGCGGTGATGGAGCTGATGACCCAGGGCTATTTCAGCGCCGACAAGCTGGTCACGCGGCGCATCGCGATCGACGATATCGTGAACGAGGGGTTCGAGGCCCTGGCCAGCCAGAAATCCCATGTGAAAATCCTCGTCGAGGCGCCCTGACGAAACGCCACAGGGCGCGGCTTGTGCCCGCGCCCTGCTGGTTTTTGTCTGATCCGGCAAGCTTCAACAATGGGCTGCGATCCGTTGCCCACTTTGCTTTCCGAAGGCGGGAACCCGGATTTCCGGGTTCCCGTCGGCGCGAGGCCTGTCACTCCTGCCAGCTTTTCACCAATTCGTCATAGCTGATGGTTTCGGGCTGCGGATCCTCGTTTTCCAGCTTCAGCTGGGGCGCGATGCCCCCATGCTCCTTGGCATAGTTGTTCCACCATTCAAGGTCATGCTCCTCGGCCATCTTGGGGCCGATGTCGCCCTGGACACCCGCGCGTTCCAAGCGTTCCATCACCTTTTCCTGCTCGGCACACAGGCTGTCCATCGCCTCTTGCGGGGTCTTGGCGCCCGAGGCGGCGTCGCCGATGGCCTGCCACCAAAGCTGCGCGAGCTTCGGGTAATCCGGCACGTTGGTCCCGGTGGGCGACCACTGCAACCGGGCGGGGCTGCGATAGAATTCGATCAGCCCGCCCAGCTTGGGCGCGCGGTCGGTGAAGGACTGGTGGTCCAGCGTGGACTGGCGGATGAAGGTCAGGCCGACATGGCTTTTCTTCACGTCCACCGTCTTCGAGGTCACGAATTGCGCGTAAAGCCAGGCGGCCTTCGCGCGGTCGTCGGGCGTGGATTTCATCAGCGTCCACGACCCCACGTCCTGATAGCCCAGTTTCATCCCCTCTTGCCAATAGGCGCCGTGGGGCGAGGGGGCAAAGCGCCATTTCGGCGTCCCGTCCTCGTTCACGACCGGCAGGCCTTCCTTGACGAAATCGGCCGTGAAGGCGGTATAGGTGAACATCTGCTGGGCGACCTCGCCCTGGCTGGGGACCGGACCGCTTTCGCTGAAGGTCATGCCCTGGGCGGCCGGGGGCGCATAGGCCGACATCCAGTCCAAGTATTTCTGGATCGCGTAAACCGCAGCCGGGCCGTTGGTGTCGCCGCCACGCGCGACGCAGCTGCCCACGGGGCGGCTGTTTTCATCCACGCGGATGCCCCATTCGTCCACCGGCAACCCGTTCGGGATGCCCTTGTCGCCGTTCCCCGCCATGGACAGCCAGGCATCGGTGAAACGCCAGCCCAACGACGGGTCCTTCTTGCCATAGTCCATGTGGCCATAGACCTTCTTCCCGTCGATCTCTCGCCCGGTGAAGAATTCGGCGATGTCCTCATAGGCCGACCAGGTAACCGGCACGCCCAGGTCATAGCCGTATTTCTCCTTGAACTCGGCCTTGTTCTGTTCGTCGTCGAACCAGTCCGCCCGGAACCAGTAAAGGTTCGCGAACTGCTGGTCGGGCAACTGATACAGGTCGCCGTCCGGCGCGGTGGTGAAGGACTTGCCGATGAAGTCGTCGATGTCGAGGTTGGGGTTGGTGACATCCGCGCCTTCGTTCGCCATCCAGTCGGTCAGGCTGCGCACCTGCTGGTAACGCCAATGGGTGCCGATCAGGTCGCTGTCGTTGACATAGGCGTCATAGATGTTCTCGCCCGACTGCATCTGCGTCTGCAGCTTCTCGATCACGTCGCCTTCGCCGATCAGGTCATGCGTGACCTTGATGCCCGTGATGGCCGTGAAGGCGGGGGCAAGGGTCTGGGCTTCGTATTCATGGGTGGTGATGGTTTCGGACACCACCTTGATCTCCATCCCCGCGAAGGGTTGGGCGGCGTCGATGAACCACTGCATCTCGGCCTCTTGGGCGGCGCGGTCCAGGCTGGACATGTCGCCGATCTCGGCGTCCAGGAAGGCCTTCGCCTCCTCCATGCCGGCTTGCGCGCCGGTGACCATCAGCGCAAGGCTCATGGCCGTCGTCAAATAGAACTTCATGTCTTCTCCTCCCCAGGATGGGCCTTGGCGGCCCGTTTTCACACCCAGCGGAACACCGCCGCGGCGTAGATCAGTGACACGATCAATCCTCCCCAGGCGGGCGTTCCCCCGAAACCCAGCCAGGCAAGGTTGATGAAGGCCGAGCCGAGCAGGCTGATGAACAGCCGGTCGCCCCGGGTCGTCCAGATGCCCAGAACGCCCTTGCGGGGCGTTTCGGGGGATCGGATGGCAAGCCAGGTGAAAAGCAGCAGCAGCGCCGCGATCACCCAGAAGAACAGCGCGGTCGGAAAGGTCCAGGCCATCCAGCCGCCGGGATTGAGGCTGCCGGTCCATTCCCGCACCCCGTCCTCGGCCGGGACCAGCATGAACAGCCATGCCAAGGCGGCCATCATCAGCAGGGCGGCGGCGGCAAAGCCCAGGTTGACGGAACGCCCGCGCATCACACCCTCCCCAGGGCGAAGCCCTTGGCGATGTAGTTGCGCACGAACCAGATCACCAAGGCGCCGGGCAGGATCGTCAGCACCCCCGCCGCCGCCAGCACCCCCCAGTCGAGGCCCGAGGCACTGACCGTCCGCGTCATCGTCGCCGCGATGGGCTTGGCGTTCACGCTGGTCAGCGTGCGCGACAGCAGCAGTTCCACCCAACTGAACATGAAGCAGAAGAAGGCGGCGACGCCGATGCCGCTGGCGATCAGCGGCATGAAGATGCGGGTGAAGAAGCGCGGAAAGCTGTAGCCGTCGATATAGGCGGTCTCGTCGATCTCTCGCGGGACGCCGGACATGAAGCCTTCCAGGATCCAGACGGCCAGCGGCACGTTGAACAGGCAATGCGCCAGCGCCACGGCGATATGGGTGTCGAACAGGCCGACGGCCGAATAAAGCTGGAAGAAGGGCAGCGCGAAGACGGCGGGCGGGGCCATGCGGTTCGTCAGCAGCCAGAAGAACAGGTGCTTGTCGCCCAGGAAGCGGTATCGGCTGAAGGCATAGGCGGCGGGCAGCGCCACGGCCAGCGACAGCACCGTGTTCATCACCACATAGATCAGGCTGTTGATGTATCCCATGTACCAGCTGGGATCGGTCAGGATCACGCGGAAGTTGCGCAGCGTGGGATTCTGGGGCCAGAGGCTGAAGGTGCCGGTGATCTCGGCATTGGTCTTCAGGCTCATGTTCACCAGCCAGTAGATCGGCACCAGCAGGAACAGAAGATACAGGGTCATGACGACAGCAGACCCTCGGGATGCGCGGGCGGTGGTCATGTGCGGTCCCTTTGCGCGGTCATGACGGTATAGAAGACCCAACTGATCAGCAGGATCACCAGGAAATAGATCAGGCTGAAGGCTGCCGCCGGGCCCAGGTCGAACTGCCCGATCGCCATCTTCACAAGGTCGATCGACAGGAAGGTGGTGGCGTTGCCAGGACCGCCGCCGGTGACGACAAAGGGCTCGGTATAGATCATGAAGCTGTCCATGAAGCGCAGCAGCACGGCGATCAGCAGCACGCCCGACATCTTGGGCAGTTCGATATAGCGGAACACGCCCCAGCGGCTGGCCTGGTCGATGCGCGCGGCCTGGTAATAGGCGTCGGGGATGGATTGCAGCCCCGCATAGCAGAGCAGCGCGACAAGGCTGGTCCAGTGCCAGACATCCATCACGATGATCGTGGCCCAGGCATCCACCGGGTCGTTGACATAGTTGTAGTCGATGCCCAGTGCCGCCAGCGTGTGCCCCAGCAGGCCGATGTCCACGCGGCCGAAGACCTGCCAGATCGTGCCCACCACGTTCCACGGGATCAGCAACGGAAGGGCCATCAGCACCAGCACCAGGCTGGCCCAGAAGCCGCGCTTGGGCATGTTCAGCGCGATGAAGATGCCCAAGGGGATCTCGATGGCCAGGATGATGGCCGAGAACAGAAGTTGCCGGCCCAGGGCTGCATGGATGCGGTCGCTTTCCAGCACCTCCTGGAACCAGCCGAGGCCGTTCCAGAAGAACTGGTTGTTCCCGAAGGTGTCCTGCACGGAATAGTTCACCACCGTCATCAGCGGGATCACGGCGGAAAAGGCGACCAGCACCAGCACCGGCAGGACCAGGAACCAGGCGCGGTTGTTGACGGGCTTGTCCATCACGCGGCCCTTTCCAGCGGCTCGATGCGCCAGTCATCGACAAAGACGCCGATGCGCGCGGGGTCCAGCGCCACGCGGTCGAACGCGGCGGGGATCGGCTGATCCTCGGGGACGACGAGGTTGAAGGGTGCGCCCGCGACCTCTCCGCGCAGGATGCGGTGGTGGCCCACATCCTCGGTGCGGATCAGGCGGAAGGGCAATCCTTCGGATGCCGGCCGCACGGCGTCGGGGCGGATGCCGATCTGCACGCGACCCTTCGGCGGCGCATAGGGCGCGGCCAGCGGGATCGTGGTCCCGGCGATGCGGGCGGTCGTGCCCTGGATTTCCGCATCCAGCAGGTTCATGCCGGGCGAGCCGATGAAATAACCCACGAAGGTATGCGCCGGGGCGTCGAACAGCGACTGAGGCGTGCCCGCCTGCACGACGCGGCCTTCGGACATGACCACCACCTCGTCGGCGAAGGTCAGCGCCTCGGTCTGGTCGTGGGTCACATAGATCATCGTGTGGCCGAACTCTCGGTGCAGGGCCTTGAGTTGGGTTCGCAGTTCCCACTTCATCTGCGGGTCGATCACGGTCAGGGGCTCGTCGAACAGGATCGCGTTCACGTCCTGCCGGACCATGCCGCGGCCCAGGCTGATCTTCTGCTTGGCATCCGCCGTCAGCCCGCGCGCGCGGCGGTCCAGCGTATCGGTCATGCCGATCATGCGCGCCACCGCATCCACGCGCGCGGCGATCTGGTCGGCAGGCATCCCGCGGTTCTTCAGCGGAAAGGCCAGGTTTTCCCGCACGCTCATGGTGTCATAGACGACCGGGAACTGAAACACCTGGGCGATGTTGCGTTCCGCCGTGGACAGGTCGGTGACGTTCCGGTCGCCGAACAGCACCCGCCCGCGCGACGGGTGCAGCAGGCCCGAGATGATGTTCAGCAGCGTGGTCTTGCCGCAGCCCGAACTTCCCAGCAGCGCATAGGCCCCGCCGTCCCGCCAGGTCAGCGACATCGGCTTCAGCGCCCAGTCCGCATCCGCCTTGGGCGCGGGAAGATAGCTGTGGGCAAGGTTGTCGAAGGTGATCTGGGCCATCACGCCGCCTGTGCATAGGGGGCGGCGCGGGCAAGCCTGCCGCCTTCGTCGAACAGATAGACATGCGCCGGATCCAGCCAGACCGTCAGCGCGGCGCCGGCGGAAAGGTCGCGCACGCCCGGCACCAGGCCCACCCAGCGATCATCGCCGTGGCGAAGGTGCAGATAGGTTTCGGCCCCGGTGATCTCGGTCGCGTCCAGCCGGGCCGAAAGGCCAAGGGTCCCTGCCCCGGGTTCCAGCGTCAGATGGGGCGCGCGAAATCCGGCAAGATAGCGACCATCCGGGACATCCACCAGCCAGCGGGCGCTGTCCAGGATCGCCTCGCCGCCGGAAACCTGCACCGGCTTGAAGTTCATCGGCGGGTCGCTGAAGACCCGCGCCGTCACCGCGTCCTGCGGGCGGCGATAGACCTGCGGCGTGGGACCGAACTGCGTCACCCGGCCCTGCCACAGGGTCGCGGTATGGCCGCCCAGCAGCAGCGCCTCCTCGGGTTCGGTCGTGGCATAGACGAAGATCGCGCCCGAGGCCTCGAAGATGCGGGGGATTTCCGCCCGCAACTCCTCGCGCAGCTTGTAGTCGAGGTTCGCCAGCGGTTCGTCCAGCAGCACCAGCCCGGCGCCCTTGACCAGGGCGCGCGCCAGGGCCGTGCGCTGCTGCTGGCCGCCCGACAGTTCCAGCGGGCGGCGGTCCAGCATCGGGGTCAGGCGCATCATCGCGGCCGTCTCGCGCACGCGGCGGTCGATCTCGGCCCGCGCCACACGCTGCAGCCGCAGGGGCGAGGCGATGTTGTCATAGACCGTCATCGAGGGATAGTTGATGAACTGCTGGTACACCATGGCGACGCCCCGGTCCTGCACCCGCTGGCCGGTCACGTCCTGGCCCTGCCAATGGATCTGCCCGGTCGTCGGCTGGTCCAGCCCGGCCATCAGCCGCATCAGCGTGGTCTTGCCCGACAGCGTCGGACCCAGCAGGACGTTCATGCTTCCGGGCGCCAGCACAAGATCGGTCGGGTGGATCCAGTCCTGGCCCGCAACCTGCTTGGTGACGCCCCGAAGCTCCAGCGTCATGCCGCGGCCCTTTCGCTTGCCATGTAATCCTCGACGGCCGCGACCTGTTCTGGCGTCAGGCGCAGGCCCAGCTTGGATCGCCGCCACAGGACACCCTGGGCATCGCGCGCCCATTCCCGTTCGATCATCCAGCGCAGTTCGGCTTCCGTCAACGTCGCGCCGAAGTCGCGCCCAAGGTCGGCAGCCGTCCGGGCGCCGCCAAGAACAAGCGCCGCCTCGGTGCCATAGGCCCGCACCAGCCGGTTGGCCCAGTCCTCGGTCAGGAAAGGATGGTCGCGCCGCAGCGCCTGGGCCAGCGCACCTGCCCCGTCCACCGGAAAGTCGCCGCCGGGCAGATGCGCGCCCGCCGTCCAGGCCGCGCCCGCGCCCGGCAGATGCGGCGACAGCTTCGCCAATGCGGCCTCGGCCAGGCGGCGATAGGTGGTGATCTTGCCGCCGAAGACATGCAGGCAGGGCGCGCCCCTGTCATCCAGCGACAACACGTAATCGCGCGTCGCCGCAGTCGCCGTGGACGCGCCGTCGTCGTGAAGCGGCCGGACCCCCGAATAGGTCCAGACCACGTCGTCGGCGGTTACCGGCGTCCTGAAGTAGCCGGACACGAAGCGGCAAAGGTAATCCACCTCCTCGGGCGTGCAGACGGCGCGGTCGGGCGGTCCATCATGATCCACGTCGGTCGTGCCGATCAGGGTGAAGTCGCGTTCATAGGGGATCGCAAAGACGATCCGCCCATCCTGTCCCTGCAGGAAATAGGCCTTCTGGTGATCGAACAGCCGCCGCGTGACGATATGGCTGCCCCGCACCAGCCGCACCCCTTCGTTGCTGGGCAGATGCGCCACGTCGTGGATCACCCTGCCGACCCAGGGACCCGCCGCATTGACCAGCACCTTGGCGCGGAACTCTCGGCCGTCGGACAGGCGGACCAGCCAGCCCTCGGCCTCGCGCCGGGCCTCGGTCACCTTCGATCCGACGATGATGTCCGCCCCGCGCGCGGCGGCATCGCGGGCGTTCAGGACGACAAGCCGGGCATCGTCCACCCAGGCGTCCGAATATTCATAGGCGCGGGTCAGGCGGTCCTGAAGCGGCGCACCCTCGGGTGCCTGGCGCAGGTCCAGCGTCGAGGTGCCGGGCAGGATTTCCCGCGCGCCCAGGTTGTCATACAGGAACAGCCCCGCTCGGATCACCAGGTTGGGGCGGTGCCCACGTCCCCAGGGCATCAGCACCGACAGGATCCGCGATACCGGCGTCTTGCCCGCGAACCGCATCTTCGGGTCCAGCGGCAGGACGAAGCGCATCGGCCAGGCGATATGGGGCATGGCGCGCAACAGGACCTCGCGCTCACGCAGGGCCTCGCGGACTAGGCGCAGCTCCAGGAACTCCAGATAGCGCAGCCCGCCATGGAACAGCTTGGTCGAGGCGCTGCTGGTCGCCCCCGCAAGGTCGCCCTGTTCCGCAAGCCGGACGGACAGGCCCCGGCCGGCGGCGTCCCGGGCGATCCCCGTGCCGTTGATGCCCCCACCGATGACGAACAGATCCGTCGCCGACATAGCCATTCCTCACTTCCCCGTGTTCAATTCGAACATCCACGCACGCGATCTGTCAACATGGATGTTCGCTTTCGCGCATTTTGTTTCGCTTGACACAGGCGTTGCAAGGGGTCTTCTGGATCCGGGGCGCGAAACCACGGCGGGTGGGCAGGGAAGCGGATGAACATCAGGCAGATGCAGATCCTTGAAGTCGTGCGCGCTTCGGGCCGCGCCAGCGTCGAGGAACTGTCCGCGCGGCTGGAGGTGACCCCCCAGACGATCCGCCGCGACCTGGCCGAACTGGCCGACCAAGGCGTGCTGGACCGCGTCCATGGCGGCGCCATCCTGCGCAGCGGCGCCAGCAACATCGCCTATGAGGAACGCAGGCGGATGAACGAGGGCGCCAAGGCCGCCATCGGCCGCGCCTGCGCCGCCCAGATCCCCGACAACAGTTCCGTCATCCTCAACATCGGCACCACGACCGAGGCGGTCGCCCGCGCCCTGCTGCGCCACCGCAACCTGACCGTGGTCACGAACAACATGAACGTGGCCAACATCCTTGCCGCCAACGAAAGCTGCGAGGTGCTGGTCGCGGGCGGCTTGCTGCGGCGGTCGGACGGCGGGCTTGTCGGCGACCTGACCAGCGAGTTCATGGCGAACTTCAAGACGGATTATGCCATCATCGGCTGTTCCGCCCTGGACGAGGACGGCGACCTGCTGGACTTCGACATGGCCGAGGTCCGCGTCAGCCGCGCCATCCTGCGCCAGGCACGCGAACGCTGGCTGGTGACGGATTCGGCCAAGCTGGCGCAGAAGGCCCCGATCCGGGTCGTGTCGCTGGGCGAACTGGACGCGCTGTTCATCGACCAGCCGGTACCGGAAGCCCTGGCCAAGGTGTGCGAGGGCGCCGGAACGCGCGTCATCGTCGCGACCGCCGATCCGTGATCAGTCCAGCACAGCGGCCCGCTGCTTCTCCTCCCTGTCTTGCGGGAACGACTTCTGAAGTGTCGCCAGAAGGGCGGCAAGCGCCGGCGTGGTTTCGCCCCGGCGATAGACTGCAAAGATGTCCGACACCGGGGGATCGGGTGCGATCGGCCGGTGGATCAGCGGTCCGGCCGTCGCCGCGATGCCTGCCGGAACAAGGCCTATTCCGAAACCGGCAGAAACCAGGCTTGGAATGGATTGCGCATCGATCACCTGCTGGGAAACACGCGGTCGCGCGCCCCCTTGGGTCAGGATCGACAGAATGAAGGCCGCGAAATCGGAACTGTCGGGCCGCAGGATGACATGCTGCTCGTGCCGAAGATCGTCGATGCTCAAGCTGCGTTCGGCACCCAGTGGATGATCCGGGGGCAACAGGACGACCAGCTCCTCGCGCCAGGCAAGCTGGCAACTCAGGTCGTCATGATACGGAACCGAGCGATTGAAACTGATATCCATGCGGCCACTCAGCAGATCGCTGACCTGCAATGCGGGGGCCTGCTCGTGCAGCCGGACGCTGATCAAGGGATGCGCGCGGCAGAACTGCGCCAGAAGGTCTGCCAGCCCCGCGCGGAGAATGGATCCCGTCGCGCCGATATCCAGCGTTCCATGCTGGCCCGACAGCACTTCCTGCACCTCAAGCAGGGCGCGGTCGTGCTGGGCCAGGATGCTGCGGGCTCGGCGCAGGAACACCTCGCCCGCGCTTGTCAGGGTCATCCTGCGGCTGGTCCGCTGAAACAGCGCGGTGCCGACCGTCCGTTCAAGCGCCTGGATTTGCAGGCTCAGCGGCGGTTGCGACATGTTCAGGCGCCTGGCCGCGCGGGTGAAGTTCAGCTCCTCGGCCAGAACGACGAAACATTGCAGCTGGCGTATTCTCATATCGAAACCATATGGATCGGCATAAAAACAATATTAGACAGGAATAGGGATTCGCCCAACACTTCTTGGCACTCAAAAGCGGCGCATGAACGCCGCCTCTGTCAGGGAGAAAATCGACATGCCAAGCTGGTCGCAGTCACTGTTCGGGCAGGTCTGCCTTGCCCTTGTCCTGGGGGTGCTTGCAGGCACCATGGCCCCCGATTTTGCCGCCGAAATGAAGCCTTTGGGCGACGGCTTCATCAAGCTGATCAAGATGCTGATCCCCGCCATCGTGTTCTGCGTGGTCGTCCACGGCATCGCGGGCGCGGGCGACATCAAGAAGGTGGGCCGCGTCGGCGTCCGGGCGATCATCTATTTCGAGGTGATCACGACCGTGGCCCTGATCCTGGGGATCGTGCTGGCCTATGTCTTCCAGCCCGGCGCGGGCATGAACATCGACACCAGCACGCTGGATGCCTCGGCGCTGTCGGCCTATGTGGACCGCGCGAACGAGGTCAGCCAGGGCGGCATGGTCGATTTCCTGATGAAGCTGATCCCGACCACTGTGTTCAGCGGCTTCGCGACCGGCGACGTGCTGCAGGTGCTGATCGTGGCGATCCTGGCGGGCTGCGCGCTGTCGCTGATGGGCGAACGCGCCAAGCCGCTGCTGACCGTGATCGAGCTTGCGGGCGAGATGGCCTTCAAGATCATGTCCTTCATCGTGCGCCTGGCGCCCTTCGGCGTCTTCGGCGCGATCTCCTATACCGTGGGCACCTATGGCGTGGGCTCGCTGGCGCAACTGGGCTATCTGGTGGTGCTGTTCTATGTCGCCGTCGCCCTGTTCGTCTTTGGCATCCTGGGACTGGTGATGCGGCTGTCGGGCTTCAGCATCATCAAGCTGATCCGTTACCTGCGGGCCGAGGCCGGGATCGTGGCGGGCACCACCAGCAGCGACAGCGTGCTGCCCCAGACCATGCGCAAGCTGGAACATCTGGGCATCAAGGACACCACCGTTGGTCTGGTCGTGCCGACGGGCTATTCCTTCAACCTCGACGCCTTCTCGATCTATCTGACGCTGGCCGCGCTGTTCATCGCGCAGGCCACCAACACCGACTTGGCCTTCCTCGATCTGCTGACGATCCTGGCCGTGGCCCTGGTGACCTCGAAGGGCGCGCATGGGGTGCCGGGCTCCGCGATCGTGATCCTGGCGGCGACGCTGACGGCGGTCCCGGCCATTCCCGCGATCGGGCTGGTGCTGGTCCTGTCGGTCGATTGGTTCATGGGCATCGCCCGCGCGCTTGGCAATTACCTGGGCAACTGCGTGGCGACCGTGGCCGTCGCGTCCTGGGTCGGCGACATCGACCGCGACCGCGCCCATCGCGTCCTGAACGGAGAGGACGTGGACGGCCTTGAAGTGCTTGAGGAACCGGCACCGCTGGGCGTTCCAGCGGGACAGGTGGCCCATGGATAATCCCGTGGTCCTGAAAGGAAGCAATGACATGAAAGACCTCCCCCCCGCCGGCGCACCGACTGGCGACGTGGCCGAAGTCCCGCGGGCCGATCCGCAGCGCATCCCCTATGCCGGACCGGTGGCGGGGCTGCCGCCGCAGACCGGCATGACCACCGACACGGCCGTCTTCACCGAGGCCTATGCGGTCATCCCCCGCACCGTGATGCGCGACATCGTCACCTCCTACCTGCCCGGCTGGACCGGCATGCGGATGTGGATGATCGCCCGGCCCTTGTCGGGCTTTGCGGAAACCTTCAGCCAGTACATCGTCGAACTGGCCGAGGGCGGCGGATCGGACCACCCCGACGACGACCCCGAGATCCAGCACGCCCTGTTCGTCACCGGCGGCTCCATGTCGGTCACCATCGACGGGGCCGAGCATCTGCTGACCCCCGGCGGCTTTGCCTATGTGCCCCCCGGCGCGGCCTGGTCGGTCAGAAACACCACCCCCGGCAACACCGGCTTTCACTGGTGGCGCAAGCGCTGGCAGCCCTGCAACGGCGTGGACCGGCCCGACCCGATCGTCGCCCAGGAACAGGACATTGCGCCCTCGATGATGCCCGACACCGGCGGGGCCTGGGGCACCACCCGCTTCATGGACCCGGCCGACCTGCGCCACGACATGCACATCACCGTGGTGACCTTCAAGCCGGGCGGCTCGATCCCCTTTGCCGAGACGCATGTGATGGAACACGGCCTGTTCGTGCTGGAGGGCAAGGCCGTCTATCGCCTGAACCGCGACTGGGTCGAGGTGGGACCGGGCGACTACATGTGGCTGCGCGCCTTCTGCCCGCAGGCCTGCTATGCGGGCGGGNTACAAGGACGTGAACCGCCACGCCCCCTTGTGGCCCAACAGATAAGCGAAAGGCCGGGCGGATCGCCCGGCCTTTTCCGTCACAGCCCGTAGATCTGGCCGAACTTCGCCTCCAGATAGGACAAAAGCGGCTCGGGCGAGACATCGGCGCCCGTCGCCTCCTCGATCAGCGGGCGCGGGCGCTTCAGCCCGCCATGGCGCTGCACGTTCTCGCGCAGCCACTCGACCGCAGGCGCGGCATCGCCCGCGGCAAGCGCCGGCCACCGACATGCAGTTGCGTTCTGTCAACGGCCAGCCTTCAGGGCCTTGCGGTCGCGGCACGCAGACGCGAATATCGGCGCGGAACAATGGCAGGAACCTCGCAAGGCCAATGCGACTTTGCGGCGATGCGCGATCAGGAATGACAGATGGATATCGAACGCTCCTTGGGCGGCTGGCTGGCAAGGTGCGACAGCGGGGTGGCCCGCGCCATCGCCAGGCGGGACTGGTCGAATACGCGCATGGGACCGGTAGAGTCCTGGTCCGCGGATCTGCGCGCCATCCTGGGCACGGTGCTGGCCTGCCCCACGCCGATGTATCTGGCCTGGGGACCGGAACTGATCTCGTTCTATAACGACGCCTATGAGCCGATTCTGGGATATCGGGCCAAGGACGCGCTTGGCAAACCCTTCCGCGATCTGTGGGCCAGCATCTGGGACGATATCTCGCCGCTGGTGGACCGATGCCTGGCGGGCGAAAGTCAGAAGATGGTGGACATGCGGCTGGATCTCAGCCGAAACGGGTTCCCCGAGGAAAGCTATTGGACCTTTACCTATTCCCCCGTCATCGACACCAAGGGCGACATCGTCGGGCTGATCTGCGTCACCGGCGAAACCACGGACCGAATCCTTGCCGAACGTGCCCGCGCCAAGGCGGCCGAACGGCTGGAACTGGCGATGTCCTCCAGCAACAGCGTCGGCATCTGGGACTGGGATGTGATCGCAGACCGCCTTACCGCCGACAGCAATTTCGCGAACCTTTATGGCGTCGATCCCGACCGCGCTGCTGCAGGGACCAAGGTCGGGGAATTCTTCAAGGGCATCCATCCCGAAGACCGCGCTAGGGTCGAGGCGGAGGTGGCCCGGACCATTGCGTCCATGGGAAAGTTTTCGTCGGAATACCGGCTGCTGGGCCGCGACGGCACGGTGTCCTGGGTATCGGCGCAGGGGCAGTGCATGGCAGGGCCCGACGGCCGTTGCGTGCGGATGCCGGGCGTCAGCTATGACATCACCCGGCTGAAAGAGGCCGAACTTCAGTTGCGCGCCGCGAAAGAGGAACGGGAATTCGTTCTTGAACAGTTCGCGCGACAGCGGATGCAAAGCGATCCGCAGGAAATCCTGCGAGCGTCCTCGGAGGCCTTGGGCAAGCGGCTGGGGGTCAACCGTGTCGGCTTCTATCGGCTGACCGAACCGCGGCTTGTCTGTCACGAGGCTTCCTGGTCCGATGGCACCCTGGAACCCCTGACGGGGTCGCAGCCGACGGATTACTTTGGACAGCATGCGGATGCCGAACGCCGCGCGGGCCGTGCCCTGGTTTTCGGCGACAGCCGCCAAGACAGCGGCGGCAAGCTGACGCCCTATGCCGAGGAAGGTGTTCTGGCCGGAATATGCGTGCCGCTGTTGACGGATGGAAAATGGGCGGCGGGGATCTATCTTCATCAGGCCAATGTCCGACAGTGGACCGAACCCGAAATCATCCTGGCCAAGGAAATCGTGCAGCAGACATGGCTGGCCATCGAGCGGGCCGAGGCGCTGATCAGCCTCAGCCGCCGCGTCGAGGAGCAGGAAGCCGCGCTTCAGCAGCGCGAGATCGTCCTGCGCGAGGAGTTCGAGCGCCGCGAGGCCGCGGAACGCCAGTTGCGCCAATTGCAGAAGATGGAAGCGGTGGGCCAGTTGACGGGCGGCATTGCCCACGACTTCAACAACATGCTGGCGGTGGTCATCAGCGGCCTGAACCTGACGCAAAGGCAGCTTTCGCGCGGCAATACCGATGTCGGCCCCTATATCGAGGGGGCCTTGGACGGGGCGGGTCGCGCCGCCGCGCTGACGCAGCGGCTGCTGGCCTTTTCGCGACAACAGCCGCTGGAGCCTGCGGTGATTGACGGCAACGCCCTGCTGATGGGGCTGTCCGAAATGCTGTCGCGGTCACTGGGCGAAACCATTGTCTTGGACACGAAGCTGAAACCCGATCTTTGGGCAACCAAGGTCGATCCTAACCAGCTTGAAAACGCCATCATCAATCTGGCGGTGAACGCCCGGGACGCCATGCCGGATGGCGGTCGCGTCACACTGGAAACCGCAAACGCCGATCTGACGCCCGGCATGGCCCGCGATGTCGGGATCGAGCCCGGGGCCTATGTGCGCATCCGGGTTCAGGACACGGGAATGGGCATGACGCCCGAGGTCCTGGCCAAGGCCTTCGATCCGTTCTTCACCACCAAGCCCACGGGACGCGGCACCGGCCTGGGCCTGAGCCAGGTCTATGGCTTCATCCGCCAGTCGGGCGGCCATGTCACGATGACGTCCCGGGTGGGCCAGGGAACCGCCGTGGACCTGTATCTGCCCCGAAGCCTGGATCACGCGGCCCAAACGGCGGACGATCTTGCCAATGACGTGCCGCAGGGTCGGCCCGATCAGGTGATCCTTGTGGTCGAGGACGAAGACCGGGTCCGCGCCTTCACGGTCGCGTCCCTGCGCGAACTGGGCTATACGGTGCTGGAAGCCGCGTCGGGGCCGTCCGCCCTGGATATCCTGGCGCAACGCCCGGATATCAGCCTGCTGTTCACCGACGTGGTGATGCCGCAGATGACCGGGCCGCAACTGGTCGAACAGGCCAGCAGGCTTCGGGACGATCTGAAGGTCGTCTATGCCAGCGGATATACCGGCAATTCGTCCGAGATCGACGCGAAGGTCAAGGCCGAGGGCAATTTCCTGCCCAAGCCGTTCAGCTTCGGCCAACTGGCGCGCAAGATCGCGGCGACCATGGGCTGAGGGCGTCAGCGCCGCCGCTTGGACCGCTTGTTGCCGCCGCGCTGCCCTGCCCTGCCCGCCGTGGACCGGCCCGAGGCCTTCACGGCTTCCTCGGCCGCTTCCTCGATCACGGATTGGCGGGCCAGGGGATCGTCGGCCACGGCAAGCTCGACCGCTTCCAGGCGCTTGACCTCGTCGCGGATGCGGGCGGCCTCCTCGAATTCCAGGTTCTCGGCAGCCTTGCGCATCTGCGAACGCAGCGCGTCCAGATGGGCCTGCAGGTTCGCTCCGACCATGGGGCGGTCCACCCTGGCCGTGATGCGCGACTGGTCGGTGTCGCCCTGCCACAGGCCCGCCAGCACGTCCTCGACGTTCTTGCGGACGGTCTGGGGGGTGATGCCATGCGCCTCGTTATAGGCGATCTGCTTCTGTCGGCGGCGTTCGGTTTCGGCCATGGCGCGTTCCATGCTGCCGGTGATGTGGTCGGCATACATGATGACGCGCCCTTCGGCGTTGCGCGCGGCGCGGCCGATGGTCTGGATCAGAGAGGTTTCGGACCGCAGGAAGCCTTCCTTGTCCGCGTCCAGGATCGCCACCAGCCCGCATTCGGGAATGTCCAGGCCCTCGCGCAGCAGGTTGATGCCCACCAGCACGTCGAAGGCGCCCAGCCGCAGGTCGCGCAGGATCTCGATCCGCTCGATCGTGTCGATGTCGCTGTGCATGTAGCGGATGCGGATGCCCTGTTCGTGGAAATATTCGGTCAGATCCTCGGCCATGCGCTTGGTCAGGGTCGTGACCAGCGTGCGCAGGCCCGCCGCGCTGACCTTGCGGATCTCGTCCAGCAGGTCGTCCACCTGCATCTCGACCGGGCGGATCTCGATCTGCGGGTCCAGAAGGCCGGTGGGGCGGATGATCTGTTCGGTGAAGACGCCGCCGGTCTGGTCCATCTCCCACTGCGCGGGGGTCGCCGAGACGAAGACCGACTGCGGGCGCATCGCGTCCCATTCCTCGAACTTCAGCGGGCGGTTGTCCATGCAGCTTGGCAGGCGGAAGCCGTGTTCGGCCAGCGTGAACTTGCGTCGGAAGTCGCCGCGATACATGCCGCCGATCTGCGGCACCGATACGTGGGATTCGTCGGCGAAGACGATGGCATTGTCGGGGATGAACTCGAACAGCGTGGGGGGCGGCTCGCCCGGCGCGCGGCCGGTCAGGTAGCGGGAATAGTTCTCGATGCCGTTGCAGACGCCGGTGGCCTCCAGCATCTCGATGTCGAAGTTGGTGCGCTGTTCCAGCCGCTGCGCTTCCAGCAGCTTGCCTTCATCGACAAGCTGCTTCAACCGACCCTGAAGTTCCGCCTTGATCCCCTTGATCGCCTGCTGCAGCGTCGGGCGCGGCGTGACGTAATGGCTGTTCGCATAGATGCGGATCTGGCGGAAGTTGTCGGTCTTCTGCCCGGTGAGGGGATCGAATTCGGTGATCGCCTCAAGCTCGTTTCCGAAGAAGTCGAAGCGCCAGGCACGATCTTCCAGGTGGGCGGGCCAGACTTCGACCACGTCGCCCTTGACGCGGAAACCGCCCCGCTGGAAGGCCGCATCCAGCCGCCGATACTGCTGCGCCACAAGCTGGGCGATGAATTCCCGCTGGTCATAGCTGTCGCCCACGACCATGTCCTGGGTCATGGCCGAATAGGTCTCGACCGAGCCGATGCCGTAGATGCAGCTGACCGAGGCCACGATGATCACGTCGTCGCGTTCCAGCAGCGCGCGGGTGGCCGAATGGCGCATCCGGTCGATGGCCTCGTTGATCTGGGATTCCTTCTCGATGTATGTATCCGACCGGGGGACATAGGCTTCGGGCTGATAGTAGTCGTAGTAGCTGACGAAGTATTCCACCGCGTTGTCGGGGAAAAAGCCCTTGAATTCGCCGTAAAGCTGGGCCGCCAGCGTCTTGTTGGGCGCCAAGATGATGGCGGGGCGCTGCGTCGCCTCGATCACCTTGGCCATGGTGAAGGTCTTGCCGGTGCCGGTCGCGCCCAGCAGCACCTGGTCGCGTTCGCCCGCCTGCACGCCCTGGGTCAGTTCGACAATGGCCGTGGGCTGGTCCCCTGCGGGTTCAAACTCGGTTTTCAGGACAAAGCGCCGCCCGCCTTCCAGCTTGGGACGCGTGACTTCGATCGGACGCGCGACCGGCGCATTGGTATTGTTGTGACCCATCGGCAACCTTCATGCGGCAGAGCCTGTAAGGTGTGGTGGCGCGCCCGAAAGTCAACCGGCACTGCTGACGGATTGCGTCAGCAGGGGGCGCTCTCGCCCCCTCTTGGCCTGCGGCCAATTCACCCCCCGAGGATATTTTCGCACAGAAGAAGCGCCTATCGCTTGAACCGCGCAGGCTGCATTTCCGCCCATCCCTGCCCGCCATCCATTTCCTCGGCCAGGATTTCGGACGTGACGGGACCAAGGGTGAAGCCCTGGTGGCCATGGCCGAAATGCGCCCAAAGGTTCGGCTGGTCGGGCACGCGGCCGATCACGGGCAGCATGTCGGGGATACAGGGGCGGCGGCCGGTCCATGGCTCGGCCTCGACCGGAGAGCCTATGTCGAACAGTTCGCGCGCAGCCTTTTCGCCGTGCTTCAGTTGCGGCGGCGTCAGGCGGGGATGGCTGGTCAGTTCGGCGGCGGTCGCGATCCGCAGGCCCCGGCGCATCGGCGACAGCACGACCGAGTTGCCGAAATCCGCGATGGGGTGGTTCGGCGGCGTCTCCATGCGATAGTGGCGGTGATAGCCGCGCTTGAAGACCATGGGGACCGTCAGGCCAAAGCGTTGCAGCAGCATGGGCGACCAGGGGCCAAGGGCGACCACGGCATGTTCGCCCGTCTCATCGCCCGCGCGCCAGCCACTGCCCGCGCGGTGCAGATCGCCCGCATCGGCGTTCACGATCCGCCCGCCGCGCCTTTCGAACAGCGCGGCGTAAGCGGCCACCAGTCCGCCGGGATCCGAACAGGTCCAGGCGTCGGCCCAATGGGTCGCGCCCTCGACCTCGATCTTGATGGCGGGTTCCAGCGCGCGCAGCGCCTTGCCGTCCATCAGCTTGGCCTCGACCCCGAATTCGTCCATGAACCGCTTGGCGGTGGCGCGGGCCTTTTCCATCCGCGCAGGGGTGCGATGCACCTCGATATAGCCGTTGCGGCGGATGATGTTGTCGGCGCCCGCAGCCTCGACCAATGGGGCGTGGCGTTCGGTCGATTGGCGGATCAGCTTGCCCCAGGTCAGGGTCGCCCGGCGGTGGCCTGCGGGCAGCGAGTTGATGGCATAGGTCCAGACCGCGCCCAGTTGGGACAAAAGACCGGGGATGTTCCACCTGACATCATATCCCATCCCCAGGGCGATCTGGATCAGCGCGGCAGGGGCAAGCGGCATGGCATAGGGTTCCACCGCCTCGGTCTGGATCAGGCCCGCATTGCCATAGCTGGTTTCCCGCCCCGGCACGCCGCGTTCAACGATCGTGACCTGATGCCCGCGCGCCTGAAGGGCCAGCCCGGTCGTGACGCCGACCATGCCCGCACCCAGGACCAAAATCTCTGCCATATCCGCACCCTGTTCGTGTTTTGATCAGGGATGCAGACATTCGGCGGCTGGGCAAGACGATCTTCGGTAACCTATGAAAACTTTGCAAGATTCATGCGAAAAGCTCGTGGCAAAAGGTCAAACCTTCGACCAAAGCGTCCACATCCCGCCGGGTGTTGTACATGGCGAAGGATGCCCGCGCGCTTGCAGTGATTCCGAAGAACTCCATCAGCGGCATGGCGCAATGGCTGCCCGCGCGCACGGCGATGCCGCGCTTGTCCAGGATGGTGGACAGGTCATGGGCATGGGCGCCCTGCATGGTCATGGAAAAGATCGCGCCCTTGTCCGGGGCGTCGCCCTGGATCTGCAGCCAGTTGAGGCTGCCCAGCCGGTCGCGGGCATAGTCGCGCAAGCTGCGTTCATGGGCGGCGATGTTGTCCATTCCCAGGTCCATCAGGTATTCCAGCGCAGCGCCCAGACCGATCTGGTTGACGATGCCGGGCGTTCCCGCCTCGAACCGCAGGGGCGGGTCGGCGTATTCGACCGCGTCCCGCGTCACGGTGCGGATCATGTCGCCGCCGCCCAGGAAGGGCCGCATCTCGGCCTGGCGTTCGCGGCGGATCCACATCGCGCCGGAGCCTGAAGGCCCGTAAAGCTTGTGACCCGTGACACAATAGAAATCGACCCCAAGCGCCGCCAGATCGACCGGCATATGGACCGCCGCCTGGCTGCCGTCCGCCAGCACCGGCACATCCGTGCCCCGCGCGATGGCGCCGATATCGATAACGGTGCCGGTCACGTTCGACATATGCGTGACGGCGATCAGCTTCGTCCTTGGCCCCACCGCCGCCAGCACCTTTTCAGGCGGCAGGCTGCCGTCGGGTTCGGGTTCGACCCATTTCAGCACCACCCCCTGCCGTTCGCGCAGGAAATGCCAGGGAACGATATTGGCGTGGTGTTCCAGCACCGACAGCACGATCTCGTCCCCCGCCTGCAGGCGGGGCGCGGCCCAGCCATAGCTGACGAGGTTGATCCCCTCGGTCGATCCGCTGGTGAAGATCAACTCATCCTCGTGCGGGGCGTTCAGGAAGCGGGCGATGATCGCGCGGACGCGTTCATAGTTGTCGGTCGCCAGGTTCGACAGGAAGTGCAGGCCCCGGTGGACATTCGCATATTCGCCTTCATAGGCGCGGGTGATGGCCTCGATCACCTGGCGCGGCTTCTGCGCGCTGGCGCCGCTGTCCAGATAAACCAGCGAGCGGTTGTTAACCTGCCGCGACAGGATCGGGAAATCGGCGCGGACGGCATCGACGTCAAAGCTCATTGCGGCATCTCCGGCAGGATTCCAAGGGCGGCAGCGATCAGGGACAGAACGAAACCCGCCACGAAGGCGGTTCCGATCAGGCCAAGGGCGACCTTGGCGCTGCTGCGGAAACCGTGCAGCGCCTTGGTGAACTGGACGGTCAGCCACAGGAACAGGACAAGCGCGGCCAGCCCCAGCATGCCCGCCACGCCCGGCAGGACCAGCGACACGACCAACTGGGCGGCCTGCACCACAAGCAGCAGAACCTCGATCCAGACGGTCAGCAACAGCGCGTCCTCGAACCGGCCGTGACCGCCGAACATCCGGCCGACGCTGGACATCAGCCCCGCCGCCATGACGATCGCCCCGAACTGCATCAGGGCAAGAACCATGGGCTGATGGCTGAGGATCACCACCTGGGTTCCATCGGGCGCCGGCGTGCTGAACAGCATCGCCGCCAGCGAGGCAAGCAGCGCCGACAGCGACACAGCCGCCAGCAGCGCCATCCAGCGGGCCTGGATCGGCCATCCCTGCCCCATCAGCGCATGCGCCGCCGCATTCGGATCGCGGAAGGACAGGCCGATCAGGGCCTTGAAGTCGTCGAAAGTCATCTTCGCCTCGACAGAGTTGATATTCCGGCGCCCCAGATCACCAGAAAGCCGATGCCACAGGCCGCCTGGGCCAGGGTCAGGCCCGGCCCCTGCCCGACCAGGCCCGCGACCAGCCCCGCCAGCAGCATCGCAGGCGCCACCGCCAGCAAAGCCCAGAACAGCGCCAGGCGCGAATCCTCGGGCGCAAGATACCATGGGGTCAGGCGCGACAGGCCGGTAACCAGGGCAGCAAGGGCATAGGCCAGGATCGGCATCATGAACATCACGCCCAGAAGCGCACCGCCCATGCGGGCCTGGAACGGAACCGAAGGGTCAAGCTGCGCCAGCCGTGCATTGGCAGGGGCTTGCGCGATCAGGAAGATCAGCATCGCGACCATCAGCACGGCCAGCTTGGACCCTTCCGACATGGCGGAAAGGCCCCGCACCACCCGGCGCGGGGCCACCCAGCTTTGCAGCACCCGGGGGACGATGCCCGCGGGCACCGCCCTTACTGAACCGCGTTCAGGGTCAGCCACACGTCAAGCCGTTCATAGATGCAGTCGCGGATCGCCTCGTCCTCGATCTCGGCCAAAGCATCGGCCAGGAAGGACAGGACCAGGAACACGATGGCCCGTTCGCGCGGCACGCCGCGGGACCGCAGATAGAACAGCGCCTCGTCGTCGATGGCCCCCGTGGTCGAACCGTGAGAGCATTTCACGTCGTCGGCATAGATCTCCAGTTCCGGCTTGGCCAGGAACTGGCTGCGTTCGTCCAGCAGCAGCGCCTGGCTGATCTGGTATCCGTCGGTCTTCTGCGCGCCGGGCTTGACCAGGATCTTGCCCTGGAAGACGCCCTGGGCCCCGTTCTTCAGCACCTTCTTGAAGACCTGGCGGCTTTCGCAGCGTTCGGCCCCATGGGTGATGAAAACCGTGTCGTCCTGGTGGAAGGGCGCCTTGCCCCCGTCGCCCAGCACGGCCGCGGCGATATGGGCCACGGCATCGTCGCCCGCGATGTCGATCACGGCCTCGTTGCGCATGACGGTGCCGTTCACCGACAGAGTGAAGGACTTGAACTGCGCCTTGGCGGCAACACGCGCGAAGATATGGCCGATGCCCACCCGGGAATCGACCGCGCGCTTGGAGGCGACATGGTGGAAGGCCGCGCCCTCGGCCAGATCGACCTCGATCACGCTGTTCGACCGGGCGCCGGACATGCCGGTTTCCAGCAGCGTCAGTTCTGCGCCGGCCTCGACCCGGATGACGTGGTGCCAGATCGCATCCGCATTGTCCGAGGCGCGGCGATGCACGACATGGATCGGCTTGGACGGCTTGCCGGTCACGCGGATCAGCAACCCGTCCTGGGCCGCAGCCGTGTTCAGCGTGGCGAAGGGACGGCGGACCGGGTTCTGGCCCGCAGCTTCCAGCCTGCCATAAAGATCGGCAGCCCAGTTCGCCTCGTCGGCCTTGGCAAGGGTCGTGATCTCGACCCCCTCGAGCGCCAGGTCATCGGATGCGGCCTCGTCGAAGACGCCATCCACGAAGACCAGCGTCAGCCGGTCCAGCGTCTCGAACAAGGGCGTGGCCTGTTCCTGCGGAACGGGAAGGGCCGTGGCTTCCGGCGCGTTGAACGGGCGCGGATCGGTATAACGCCAGTATTCGTCGCGCGAACCGGGAAGACCCATGTCCTGCAGACGCGACAGCGCGTCCCGGCGTGCCAATGCAAAGCCGCCCTGCGGCAGGCTCAGCGCGGACAGGCGCGCGTCAAGCGCGTTGGCGGGCTTGGTCGCGCCCTCGACCGAAGGGGTCTGGCCCTTGGTCTGAACTGCGATGTCAGCCATCAGCCAGCCTCCGCCAGAAGATCGCCATAGCCTTCTTCCTCGACCTGCAAGGCCAGTTCCGGCCCGCCCGATTTCACGATCCGGCCGTTCGCCATGATATGCACCACGTCAGGCTGGATGTGGTTCAACAGCCGCTGGTAATGGGTGATGACCAGGAAGCTGCGGTCGGGCGAACGCAGCGCGTTCACGCCGTCGCTGACCAGCCGCATCGCGTCCACGTCAAGGCCCGAGTCGGTTTCGTCCATGATGCACATGCGCGGTTCCAGCATGGCCATCTGCAGGATCTCGTTGCGCTTCTTCTCGCCGCCCGAGAAGCCGACGTTCACGGGACGCTTCAGCATCTCGGGGCTGATCTGCAGTTCGGCCGCCTTGGCGCGAACCAGCTTCAGGAAATCGCCCGAGGACAGTTCGGCCTCGCCGCGCGCCTTGCGCTGCGCGTTCACGGCGGTGCGCAGGAAGGTCATGTTGCCCACGCCCGGAATCTCCACCGGATACTGGAAGGCCAGGAACAGGCCGGCGCTGGCGCGCTGTTCGGGCTCCATGTCCAGCAGGCTTTGGCCGTCGAGCGTGGCGGACCCTTCCGTCACCTCATAGCCGTCGCGGCCCGACAGGACATAGGACAGCGTCGATTTGCCCGACCCGTTCGGACCCATGATCGCATGGACCTGACCGGCCGGGATCTCCAGCGACAGACCCTTCAGGATCTGCTTGTCTTCTTCCTCAAGCTTGACGTGCAAGTTGTCGATTTTCAGCATCTTTTCCTCATCAGATGGTGGTGGCGGTGCCGAAGCAACGGCACCATCATCAAATCCTTCGCGGCCTTAGCCGACCGAACCTTCCAGCGAAATGGCGACCAGCGACTGGGCCTCCATCGCAAACTCCATCGGCAGCGCCTGCAGCACCTCGCGGCAGAAGCCGTTGACGACCAGGGCCACGGCCTCTTCCTCGTCCATCCCGCGCTGGCGGCAATAGAACAGCTGGTCGTCGTCCACCTTGCTGGTCGTCGCCTCGTGTTCCACGCGGCTGCTGGTATTCTTGACCTCGATATAGGGCACCGTATGGGCGCCGCACTGATCACCGATCAGAAGGCTGTCGCACTGGGTATAGTTGCGGCTGTTGGTGGCGCGCGGATGCATCGTCACCAGACCCCGATAAGTGTTCTGCGCCTTGCCCGCCGAGATCCCCTTGGACACGATGCGCGACCGGGTGTTGCGGCCCAGATGGATCATCTTGGTGCCGGTATCGGCCTGCTGCATGTTGTTGGCGATGGCGATGGAATAGAACTCGCCCTGGGATTCGTCGCCGCGCAGGATGCAGGACGGGTATTTCCAGGTGATCGCGGACCCGGTTTCCACCTGCGTCCACATCACCTTGGCACGGGCCTCGCGGCAGTCGGCGCGCTTGGTGACGAAGTTGTAGATGCCGCCCTTGCCTTCCTCGTCGCCCGGATACCAGTTCTGGACGGTCGAGTATTTCACCTCGGCATCCTCCAGCACGACGATTTCCACGACCGCCGCGTGAAGCTGATGCGTGTCGCGCTTGGGCGCGGTGCAGCCTTCAAGATAGCTGACATGGCTGCCCTTGTCGGCGATGATCAGCGTGCGCTCGAACTGGCCGGTGTTTTCCGCGTTGATGCGGAAATAGGTGGACAACTCCATCGGGCATTTCACGCCCTTGGGGACATAGACGAACGACCCGTCCGAAAACACCGCGCTGTTCAGCGTGGCGAAATAGTTGTCGGACTGCGGCACGACGCTGCCCAGATATTTCTTCACCAGTTCGGGATGTTCGCGGATCGCTTCGCTGATCGAACAGAAGATGACCCCTGCCTTGGCGAGTTCGTCCTTGAAGGTGGTCCCGACGGACACCGAATCGAAGACGGCATCGACGGCGACCCGGCGCCCTTCGCTGGCGGCGATCGCCATGTCCACGCCGGGCGACGGCAAGGCGCCCTCGACCCCTGCAAGGATCATCTGTTCCTTCAGCGGGATGCCCAGCTTTTCATAGGTCGCCAGCAGCTTGGGATCGACCTCGTCCAGGGACTTCGGCTTCACTTCCATGCTTTTCGGGCGGGCATAGTAATACTGGTCCTGATAGTCGATCTCAGGATAGTTCAGCATCGCCCATTTCGGTTCCGTCATGGTGATCCAGCGGCGATAGGCTTCCAGCCGCCATTCCAGCATCCATTCGGGTTCTTCGTTCTTTTGCGAGATCAGGCGGACGATATCTTCGTTCAGCCCCTTGGGGGCATAGTCCATCTCGATCTCGGTATCCCAGCCGTATTTATAGCTGCCCATGCTTTGCACGGTTTCGACCGTTTCCCGGTCAACGCCCTCGCGCACTTCAAGATCGATGGTTGCAGTCATCCTTTGTCCTTCCTCGGGCCGGGCCTGCCGCCTAGCCGTTCCGTTCGCGCCAGCGTGAATACGCGCTTTCCCACGCATCCGCAAATCGGTTCACCTGATCGTCGTCCGTAGCCGGACTTATCGAGATCCGAATTGCCGATTGCGCGGCCTTGTCATCGAAACCCATGGCCTGCAAAACCCCGCTGGCCCGGACCTTGCCCGACGAACAGGCCGACCCTGCCGAAATCGCAAAGCCCGCCAGATCCATCTGCATGACCTGGGTTTCACCCTTCCAGCCCGATGTAAGAAGACAGGTCGTGTTCGGCAAGCGTCTGGCGCCCTTTCCGGCCACTATTGTTCCCGGCAGCGACAGCAGCCGTTCCTCCAGCGCATCGCGGCGGGCGGCGACCTCGTCCCACAGGCCAACCTCCAGTTCCTTCTGCGCGGCGGTGGCGGCGGCGGCAAAGCCCAGGATGCCGATCAGGTTCTCGGTCCCGCCGCGGCGGCCCTGTTCCTGGCCCCCGCCCCGGATCAGCGCGGGCACGTCGGTGCCGCGCCTGACCACCAGCGCGCCGATCCCCTTGGGCCCGCCCAGCTTGTGCGCGCTGACAAAGCCCGCCGTGACGCCCAGCCAGTTGAAGGCGAAGGGCACCTTGCCGAAGGCCTGCGTCAGGTCGCTGGATCCCAACCCTTCCGGCAGGGACTGGATCACTCCGGTTTCGTTGTTGGCCAGTTGCAGGCTGGCATTCGCGGGATCGGGCACCGTGACAGTGCCGTCCGCGTCCACCGCCAGATCCTGGTCGCACCAGACCTTGATCGCGCTGTGTTCGACCGGGGCGCAATGGATGCCCCTGCCCGCCAGAACCATGGCCGCAGCCTCGGTCGTGCCGGATGTGAAGATCACGTCCGCGCCTTCGGCCCCAAGCGCCGCCGCAACCTGTTCGCGCGCGCGTTCCATCGCCATCTTGGCCGCGCGCCCCTCGGTATGGACCGAGGACGGGTTGCCCACGATCTCCATCCCCTCGCGCATCGCGGCCTTGGCTTCCTCGCGCAGGGGGGTGGTGGCGTTCCAGTCCAGATAGGTTCTCATCCGATCACCCCGGCGATCTTCTGCGCCAGCCTGCGGGCTACGGCATCCTTGCCCATGCGCGGCCATTCCTCGGCGCCTTCGTCGGTGATGACCGTCACGGCGTTCTCCGTGCCGCCCATGATGCCGGTACCTTCGCTGACATCGTTGGCGACGATCCAGTCGCAGCCCTTGCGCAGCCGCTTGTCGGTGGCATGGGCCACGACATCGTTCGTTTCGGCCGCAAAGCCCACGACCAGCCGGGGGCGGCTGTCGCCCGCCTGGCTGATCCAGGCCAGGATGTCGGGATTCTCGGCCATTTCCAGGACCGGCGCCTTGCCGCTGCCGTCCTTCTTCATCTTGTTCGCCGACGAATTCATGATCCGCCAGTCGGCTACCGCCGCCGCCATCACGGCAGCATCCGCGGGCAGCGCGGTTTCGACCGCATCGCGCATCTGCCGGGCGGTCTGGACGCGGATCACCTCGACCCCTTCGGGCGGGGCGACCTCGGCCGGGCCGGTGACAAAGCTGACGCGCGCGCCAAGGTCGCGCAGGGCCGCCGCGATCGCCGCCCCCTGCGCCCCCGAGGATCGGTTGGCGATATAGCGCACCGGGTCGATGGGTTCATGCGTCGGGCCCGAGGTCACGATCACATGCCGCCCCGACAGCGCGCCGGACCGGACCTGCGCCTCGGGCAGCAGCTTCAGGGGTTGCGGGGCCAGTGCGTCGCGGATGGCCTTCAGGATCGCCTCGGGTTCGGACATGCGGCCGGTGCCGTATTCGCCGCAAGCCATGTCGCCGTCTTCGGGGCCGACGAACAGGATGCCGTCCTCGCGCAGCGTGCGCAGGTTCCGCTGAGTGGCGGGGTGGTGCCACATCCGCACGTTCATCGCGGGCGCGACCAGCACTCGCTTGTCCGTCGCCAGCAGCAGGGTGGATGCCAGGTCGTCCGCCAGCCCCTGCGCCATCTTGGCCAGCAGGTCCGCCGTCGCGGGCGCCACGACTACCAGATCGGCATTGCGCGACAACTGGATATGGCCGATCTCGGCCTCGGCCGCGATGTTCCACAGGCTGTCATGCGCGGCCTCTCCGGCCAGCACGGACAGGGTCATGGCGGTGGTGAACTGCGCCCCCGCCTGGGTCAGGACGGGGGTCACGGCCGCACCTTCGGCGCGCAGCAGGCGGATCAGCTGCGGCACCTTCATGGCCGCGATGCCGCCGCCCACGATCAGCAGGATACGCTTGCCGTTCATCTTGCCCCCATGACCTTGCGCCCCTCGTCACATAGCCCCCCCGCCCCGGTGCCGCAAGCAATCGGGGGCCTGTTAACCTTTCCTTAAGCCCCAGCCCGTTAACCATCGCGTAGAGGACAAGGGGAAGCCATGGTCGCGATCGCCTATTCCGTCGCCTTCGAAGGGATCGAGGCGCGGCTGGTCGAGGTTCAGTGTTCCGTCGCGGCGGGCCTGCCGGGCTTTGCCATCGTGGGCCTGCCCGACAAAGCCGTCAGCGAGGCGCGTGAACGGGTGAAGGCGGCCTTCGGCGCCCTGTCCATCGCCATGCCGAACCGGCGGCTGACCGTGAACCTGTCGCCCGCCGACATCCCCAAGGAAGGATCGCATTTCGACCTGCCCATCGCGCTTGCGATCCTGGCCGCGCTGGAGATCGTCCCGGCCGAGGAACTGTCGCGTTGTGTGGCCCTGGGCGAACTGGCGCTGGATGGACGGCTGGTTTCCGTCACCGGCGCCCTGCCCGCCGCCATGGCCGCGGCCGAGGATGAGCGCGCGCTGATCTGCCCCCGCGCCTGCGGCCCCGAGGCCGCCTGGGTCGAGGCCGTCCCCGTGCTTGCCCCCGCTACGCTGCGCGAGGTGATCGACCACCTGACCGACCGCGCGCCCATCGCCCGCGCGGCCCCCGGCATGATCGGCGATGCCCCCCTGGGCGGCTGCCTGTCCGAGGTGAAGGGCCAGGAACGCGCCAAGCGCGCCCTGGAAATCGCGGCGGCTGGCCGGCATCATCTGCTGATGGTCGGGCCGCCCGGCGCGGGCAAGTCGATGCTGGCCGCCCGCCTGCCCGGCCTGATGCCGCCGCTGGGACCTGTCGAGGCGCTTGAGACATCCATGATCCATTCGCTGGCCGGCACGCTCGACGACGGCGGCATCTCGCGCCGCGCGCCGTTCCGCGAACCGCACCACACCGCATCGATGGCCGCCATCGTCGGCGGCGGGCGCGGCGCCAAGCCGGGCGAGATCAGCCTGGCCCATAACGGCGTCCTGTTCATGGACGAATTTCCCGAATTTCCCCGGCAGGTTCTGGAAACCCTGCGCCAGCCGATCGAAACCGGCGAGGTCGTGGTGGCCCGCGCCAATGCCCATATCCGCTATCCCTGCCGCTTCCTGCTGATCGCCGCCGCCAATCCCTGTCGCTGCGGCTATCTGGCCGATGCGGCGCGGTCCTGTTCCCGCGCGCCCGTCTGCGGGTCGGATTACATGGGCAAGATCTCGGGTCCGCTGATGGACCGCTTCGACTTGAGGCTGGAGGTTCCGGCGGTCAGCTTCATGGACCTGGAACTGCCCTCGGGCGGCGAGACCTCGGCCCAAGTGGCGGCGCGGGTGGCAGTCGCGCGCGACGTGCAGACCGCGCGGTTTCGCGACCATCCGCAGGTCCGCGTGAATGCCGAGGCCTCGGGCGGGCTGCTGGACCAGATCGCCGCGCCCGATCAGGAAGGCCGGGCGCTGATCCTGAAGGCATCGGAACGGCTGGGCCTGACCGCGCGGGGCTATCACCGCATCCTGCGCACCGCGCGCACCATCGCGGACCTGGCCGGTTCCGCCACTGTGCGCGCGCCCCACCTGGCCGAGGCGATCAGCTATCGCCTGCCCTTCGTGGCAGGCGGCTGAAGAATTGCGCATCGTGCAAGGCAGGGCTATGGCGGACCGACCCTAACGACGGACCATGCCATGCCCCCAAGAAGCGCCCGGATCGGCGGCATCCTGACCGCTTGCGCCCTGCTGGCGACGATCCCGCACCAGTTCGGGTCCGGGCCGGGCTTCGCGATGGCCGCCGACCTTCTGCTGGTGGGGGCGCTTGCCATGTTCTCGCTGACCGCGCGGGCGTCGCGGCTGGCATTCGTGGCCGTGGGCCTGGCCCTGGTCGCCTGGGCGGCGGCCACCCGGCCCGACTGGGCGCAGGCGGTGCTGACCGCCCTGACGCGCGGGGGCTTCATCATCGCGCTGTTCACGGCGCTGTCCGCCTTGCGCAGCGCGGCGGTGGGGTCGCAGGACATCCTGGATTGCGGGCGCTTCCTGGCCCGCCAGCCGCCGGGTCGGCGCTACCTTGCGCTGACGGTCGGCGGGCACCTGTTCGGGTTGATCCTGCTTTACGGCTCGATCTCGCTGCTGGGCGGGTTGGCGGCCGAAAGCACGGCGCGCGAGGCGAACCAGGAGTTGCGCCGCCACCGGCTGCGGCGGATGCTGGTGGCGATCCAGCGGGGCTTCGCCTCGACCCTGTGCTGGTCGCCCATGGCGCTGTCGATGGCCGTCACGATGTCGGTCGTGCAAGGCGCGTCCTGGCCTGCGGCCGTCGGGCTGTGCCTAGTCAGCTCGGTGCTGATGATCGGCATCGGCTGGGGGCTGGACGCGCTGTTCAAGCCGCAGCTTTCCGCGCCCGCGCCCACCCGTGCGGCCGAGACCGAAAGCTGGCTGCGCCGCCTGCGCCCGCTGCTGGTCCTGCTGGCAATCGTGGTGGGCGGCGTCTTCCTGTTGCACCTGACGACCGGGGTCGCCGTGACCGGCGCGGTGATGACCGTGGTGCCGCTGGTGGCGACGGCCTGGACGCTGATCCTGCCGCCCATGCCCGGCGGGCGGGCGGCGACGCTGGCCGCGCGGATCGGGCAGTTCGCGACCCGCGACCTTGCCGGCTATGGCGGAGAGATCATCCTGCTGTTCATGGCGGGCTTCATCGGCAGCCTGGGTGCCTGGCTTCTGGTGCCGATCATGCAGGCGCATGGGCCGGACCTGGCGGCGCTGCCGCCGCTGCTGATCCTGGCGGCGCTTGTCTGGGCCATCCCGCTGACCGGCCAGATCGGCATGAACCCGATCCTGGCCGTGTCGCTGCTGGTGCCGCTGCTGCCCTCGCCCGCCGATCTGGGCGTGCATCCGACGGCAATGGTCGTCGCCATCACCGGCGGCTGGGCGATCAGCGGCAACACCTCGCCCTTCACGGCCTCGGTCCTGCTTGTGGGCAAGCTGGGCGGTGTCGAGGCGCGTCATGCGGGAACGCAGTGGAACGGGCTTTATGCCCTGTCCACCGGCGCGGCGCTGACCCTGTGGGTGCTGCTGGCCGCGACCCTGCTCTAGGGGCCGCGGCCGGGGGTCATTCGACCTCGACCAGCAGGTCCTTGGCGTCGATCTGTTCGCCGGGGCGGACATGGACGGCCTTGATGGTGCCGTCGCGGTCGGCGTGAAGGCCGGTTTCCATCTTCATCGCCTCGATGGTCAGCAGCAGGTCGCCCTGGCGGACCTTGGCCCCTGCCGCCGCCGCGACCGAGGCCACGACGCCCGGCATCGGCGCGCCGACATGGCCCGCGTTCGACGGGTCGGCCTTGGGACGCGCGGCCTTGGTGCCGGTGGCCTTGCGGTTCGGCACGCGGACCTGGCGCGGCTGGCCGTTCAGTTCGAAGAAGACCTTGACCTCGCCCTTCTCGTCCGTCTCGCCCAGGGTCAGCAGGCGCACCTCCAGCGTCTTGCCGGGGTCGATCTCGACGCTGATCTCGTCGCCGGGCTCCATGCCATAGAAGAAGTTGCGCGTGGGCAGCGTGCGGACCGGGCCATAGGTCTCGTGCCGCGCGCGATAGTCGGTGAAGACCTTGGGATACATCAGGTAGCCGTTCAGATCCTCGTCGTCGATCTCGATGCCCAGATCCTCGGACAGCTTTGCCCGCGTGGCCTCGATGTCCACGGGGGGCAGATGGGCGCCGGGGCGGTCGGTGATCGGCGCCTCGCCCTTCAGGACCTTGCGCTGCAGCGCCTCGGGCCAGCCGCCGGGCGGTTGGCCCAGGTTGCCCTTCATCATGTCCACCACGCTGTCGGGGAAGCTGACCTCGACATTCGGATCCATGACCTGCTGCGGCGTCAGCCCCTGTGCCACCATCATCAGCGCCATGTCGCCCACCACCTTGGACGACGGCGTGACCTTCACGATGTCGCCGAACATGCGGTTCACATCGGCATAGGCCTGCGCCACCTCGTGCCAGCGATCTTCCAGCCCCATCGACCGCGCCTGCGCCTTGAGGTTGGTGAACTGCCCGCCCGGCATCTCGTGCAGATAGACCTCGGACGCGGGCGACTGCAGGCCGGATTCGAAGGCCGCATAGTTCTCGCGCACGCGTTCCCAGTAGTTGCTGATCTGCCGGATCGCCGCGATGTCCAGGCCGGTGTCGCGTTCGGTGCCTTCCAGCGCCTCGACGATGGAGCCAAGGCAAGGCTGCGAGGTGCCGCCCGAGAAGGCGTCCATCGCCGCGTCCACCGCGTCCACGCCAGCGTCCGCAGCGGCCAGGATGGTGGCCCCGGCCAGCCCCGAAGTGTCGTGGGTGTGGAAATGGACGGGCAGGCCCACCTCCTCCTTCAGCGCCTTGATGAGGATGCGCGCGGCGGCGGGCTTCAGCAGGCCCGCCATGTCCTTCAGCCCCAGAACATGGGCCCCGGCGGCCTTCAGATCCTGCGCGGTCTTGACGTAATAGGCCAGATCATACTTGGACCGGTCGGGGTCCAGCATGTCGCCGGTATAGCAGACCGTGCCTTCGCAGATCTTGCCGGTCTCGATCACCGCGTCCATGGCGACGCGCATGTTCTCGACCCAGTTCAGGCTGTCGAAGACGCGGAACACGTCCACGCCGCTTTCCGCCGCCTGGCGCACGAAGGACTGGACCACGTTGTCGGGATAGTTGGTATAGCCCACCCCGTTCGAGGCCCGAAGCAGCATCTGCGTCATCAGGTTGGGCATCCGTTCGCGGATGTCGCGCAGCCGCTGCCAGGGGCATTCCTGCAGGAAGCGATAGGCCACGTCGAAGGTCGCCCCGCCCCAGCATTCGACGCTGAACAGCCCCGGCAGGTTAGCGGCATAGGACGGCGCCACGCGGATCATGTCGATCGACCGCATCCGGGTCGCCAGCAGCGACTGGTGCCCGTCGCGCATGGTGGTGTCGGTCATCAGCAGGCGCGTTTGCGCGGCCATCCAGTCGGCCACGGCCTGGGCGCCCTTCTGTTCCAGCATCTGCCGGGTGCCGGGCGCCGGTTCAGCCTTGGGCGCGGGCGGGACCGGCGGGCGGGCCTGCGCGGGCGGCGTGGGACGGCCCGCCGTTTCGGGATGCCCGTTCACGCTGATATCGGCCAGATAGGTCAGGATCCGCGTGGCGCGGTCCCGGCGCTTGTCGAACTGGAACAGTTCCGCCGTCGTGTCGATGAATTTGGTCGTATAGGTGTCATCGAGGAAGGTGGGGTGCTTCAGCAGGTTGATGACGAAGTCGATGTTCGTGCTGACGCCGCGCACCCGGAACTCGCGCAGGGCGCGGTCCATGCGGCGGATCGCCCCCTCGGGCGTCTGCGCCCAGGCCGTGACCTTGACCAGCAGCGAATCGTAATAGCGCGTGATGACCCCGCCAGAATAGGCCGTTCCGCCGTCCAGCCGGATGCCGTTGCCGGTGGCGCTGCGATAGGCGGTGATCCGGCCATAATCGGGGATGAAGTTGTTCAGCGGATCCTCGGTCGTCACGCGGCATTGCAGCGCGTGACCCGACAGCGTGACCTGATCCTGGGACGGCACGCCTGTCGCCTCGGCCAGGGTCGCGCCCTCAGCGATGCGGATCTGGGACTGCACGATGTCGATGCCGGTGACTTCCTCGGTCACGGTATGCTCGACCTGGACGCGCGGGTTCACCTCGATGAAGTAGAACCGGCTCGTGTCCATATCCATCAGGAACTCGACCGTGCCGGCGTTCTGGTATCCGACGGCCCGGCCGATCTTCAGCGCCAGTTCGCAGACCTCGGCCCGCTGTTCGGGGGTCAAATAGGGCGCGGGGGCGCGTTCCACGACCTTCTGGTTGCGGCGCTGCACGGTGCAGTCGCGTTCATACAGGTGATACAAGCCGCCATGGGTGTCGCCCAGCAACTGCACCTCGACGTGGCGGGCGCGCAGGATCATCTTTTCCAGATAGCCCTCGCCATTGCCGAAGGCGGCCTCGGCCTCGCGCCGGCCCTCGCGGACCTTGTCCACCAATTCCTCGGGGCCGTTGATCGGGCGCATCCCGCGCCCGCCGCCGCCCCAGGAGGCCTTGAGCATCAGGGGATAGCCGATGGCGGCCGCCTCGGCCTTGATCGCCTCGAAATCGTCGCCCAGAACCTCGGTCGCAGGGATGACGGGCACGCCCGCCTGGATCGCCACGCGCCGCGCCGATGCCTTGTCGCCAAGCGCGCGCATGGTGTCGGCGCGCGGGCCGATGAAGGTGATCCCGGCAGCCTTGCAGGCGTCCACGAAGTCGGGGTTTTCCGACAGAAGGCCATAGCCCGGATGGATCGCGTCCGCGCCGCTTTCCTTGGCCACCCGGATGATCTCGGGGATCGACAGATAGGCCGCGACCGGCCCCAGCCCCTCGCCGATCCGGTAGGCCTCGTCCGCCTTGAAGCGGTGCAGGCCCAGCTTGTCCTCCTCGGCATAGACGGCCACCGTCTTCTTGCCCAGTTCGTTGGCCGCCCGCATCACGCGGATCGCAATCTCGCCCCGGTTGGCGATCAGGATTTTCTGAAACATACGGGTCCCCCTCGACGTTGGGTGGGACAGTAGCAATGCCGCAGCGCAGCGCAAGAAGCACAATGAAGCGCCTGCAACAAAAGGTTTACGCTGGGTCGTGTTCGCCCTATGTTCCCAGTTTGCGGTTGCTTTTTGGAACCGCGCGCCTATGTGATGCGCTTGGCCGTCCAGGGACAAAGTATGGAACAGAAGTTCATCGAGGTTCGCGGTGCGCGCGAGCATAACCTGAAGGGCGTGGATATGGACATCCCGCGCGACAAGCTGGTGGTCATCACCGGGCTGTCGGGTTCGGGCAAGTCCTCCCTCGCCTTCGACACGATCTATGCCGAAGGGCAGCGCCGTTATGTGGAAAGCCTCTCGGCCTATGCGCGCCAGTTCCTGGACATGATGGGCAAGCCCGATGTGGACCACATCAGCGGCCTGTCGCCCGCCATCAGCATCGAACAAAAGACGACCAGCAAGAACCCGCGTTCGACCGTGGGCACGGTCACGGAAATCTATGACTATCTGCGGCTGCTGTTCGCCCGCGCGGGCACGCCCTACAGCCCCGCCACCGGCCTGCCGATCGAGGCGCAGCAGGTCCAGGACATGGTGGACCGCATCATGGAGATGCCCGAGGGCACGCGCGCCTATCTGCTGGCGCCCATCGTGCGCGACCGCAAGGGCGAATACAAAAAGGAATTCCTGGAGCTTCGCAAGCAGGGCTTCCAGCGGGTCAAGGTGAACGGCCAGTTCCACGAACTGGACGAGCCGCCCACCCTGGACAAGAAGTTCCGCCATGACATCGACGTGGTGGTGGACCGCATCGTCGTGCGCGCGGGGCTGGAAACCCGCCTGGCCGATTCGCTGCGCACCGCGCTGGATCTGGCGGGCGGCATCGCCATCGTGGAAACGGCCGGGGACGAACCGGAACGCACCACCTTCAGCGAAAACTTCGCCTGCCCCGTCAGCGGCTTCACCATCCCGGATATCGAGCCGCGGCTGTTTTCCTTCAACGCGCCCATGGGCGCCTGCCCGGTCTGTGATGGCCTGGGGGCGGAACTGTTCTTCGACGAACGGCTGATCGTGCCCGATGCCGCGCTGTCGGTGGAAAAGGGCGCCATCGCCCCCTGGGCCAAGTCGAAGTCGGCCTATCTGACGCAGACGATCAACGCGCTTGCCAAGCATTACGGCTTTGACAAGAAGACCAAGTGGAAGGATCTGCCCGAAGACGTGCGGCGCATGTTCCTGCACGGATCCGGGTCCGAGGAGATCGCCTTCCGCTTCGATGACGCGGGCCGCGTCTATAACGTCACCCGCGTGTTCGAGGGCGTGATCCCCAACATGGAACGCCGGATGCGCGAATCCGACAGCGCCTGGGTGCGAGAGGAATTCGAGCGTTACCAGAACAACCGCCCCTGCGGCGCCTGCCACGGCTATCGCCTCAAGGACGAGGCCCTGGCGGTCAAGATCGCGGGCAATCACATCGGCCAGGTGGTCGAACTGTCGATCAAGGAGGCCCTGGCCTGGACCGAGGCCGCGCCCCGGCACCTGAGCAAACAGAAGAACGAGATCGCGCACGCGATCCTCAAGGAAATCCGCGAACGGCTGGGTTTCCTGGTCAACGTGGGACTGGATTACCTGACGCTGTCCCGCGCGGCGGGCACGCTGTCGGGCGGCGAAAGCCAGCGGATTCGCCTTGCCAGCCAGATCGGGTCCGGTCTGACGGGCGTGCTCTATGTGCTGGATGAACCCTCAATCGGGTTGCATCAGCGCGACAATGATCGCCTTCTGGACACTCTCAAGGGGCTGCGGGACCAGGGCAATTCGGTCATCGTGGTGGAACATGACGAGGATGCGATCCGCCACGCGGATTACGTCTTCGACATGGGTCCCGGCGCGGGCGTCCATGGCGGCACGGTCGTCAGCCAGGGCACGCCCGAGGAAATCGCCGCCGACCCGGCCAGCCTGACGGGGCAATACCTGTCGGGCGCTCGAGAGATTGCGGTGTCCGACGAACGGCGCAAGGGCAACGGCAAGGCCGTCAAGGTGGTCAAGGCCACCGGCAACAACCTCAAGAACGTCACCGCCGAATTCCCGCTGGGCAAGTTCGTCTGCGTCACCGGCGTGTCGGGCGGCGGCAAGTCCACCCTGACGATTGAAACCCTGTTCAAGACCGCCAGCCTGCGCCTGAACGGCGCCCGCCAGACCCCCGCCCCCTGCGAGACGATCACCGGGCTGGAACATCTGGACAAGGTTATCGACATCGACCAGCGGCCCATCGGTCGCACGCCCCGGTCGAACCCGGCCACCTATACCGGCGCCTATACGCCCATCCGCGACTGGTATGCGGGCCTGCCCGAATCCAAGGCGCGCGGCTACAAGCCCGGCCGCTTCAGCTTCAACGTCAAGGGCGGCCGCTGCGAGGCCTGCCAGGGCGATGGCGTCATCAAGATCGAGATGCACTTCCTGCCCGACGTCTATGTCACCTGCGAAACCTGCAAGGGCAAGCGCTACAACCGCGAAACGCTGGAGGTGCTGTTCAAGGGCAAGTCCATCGCCGACGTTCTGGACATGACGGTCGAGGATGCGCAGGGCTTCTTTTCCGCCGTGCCCGCGATCCGCAACAAGATGGACGCGCTGATGGAGGTGGGCCTGGGCTATGTCAAGGTCGGCCAGCAGGCCACCACCCTGTCGGGCGGCGAGGCGCAGCGGGTCAAGCTTGCCAAGGAACTGTCGCGCCAATCCACCGGCAAGACGCTGTATATCCTGGACGAACCCACGACCGGCCTGCATTTCGAGGATGTGCGCAAGCTGCTGGAGGTGCTGCACCGGCTGGTAGACCAGGGCAACACGGTCGTCGTGATCGAACACAACCTGGATGTCATCAAGACCGCCGACTGGATCATCGACATCGGTCCCGAAGGCGGCGACGGCGGCGGGCGCATCGTCGCGGTCGGCACGCCCGAGGATGTGGCGAAGGTCGATGAAAGCCACACCGGACGCTATCTTGCCCCGATGCTGAAGCCCGCACGGGTGCGGACGGCGGCGGAATAGCCGTCAGTCCAGCGCGATCCGCTGAACGGTGCAGCCAGCCTCGTCCCGGGTCGGAAACGGGGCGGGCAGCTCGAACCCGGCGCAGAGGCGGATGCTGTCCGGCGACACCAGCTCGATGCGATAGGGCGCGGCGGTGAAGGGATCGGCCAGGCGCGGGGTCATCGGGCAGGCCTCGGTCGGGGTGGGATCGGTCACGACCCGTCCCGCCTGCTGCGCCTTGCAGAACAGCAGCGACTGGATCTGGGACAGGTCGCTTTCCCGCAACCGGTCGCGCTTTTCCGCCCTGCCCTGCGCGGGTCCGCCGATGGCGACGATGCCCGCCACCAAAACCGCCAGCGACAGCGCTGTAAGCGCCCAGACGGGCCAGGGCCTAGCCATCCAGATCCTCGCGATAGCAACCGGCCACCAACAAGCCCATGACGGCAACCAGGGCGCATTTCGCCGCCAGGCGCGGCGTCAGGTCGCCCGACAGGAAGGCATAGACGACCGACACCAGATCGCCCAACAGCACCAGCGCGGCGGCAAAGACCGTGACCGAGGCGAAGATCCGGCGCGCCTGCGACCGCCGCCTCTGGTCGCCTGCGCCCATGTGCCGGGCCATGCGAAGGTCCAGCAACACGAACAGCGGCAGGAAGGCCAGGATCGCGGCGATGGAGAAACGCATGGACCAGCGGTCCGATGCGCCGCTTTCCGAAAGGTCGGGGATCGCCTGGTCGATGACCTGGAATCCAAGGCGCAGGACGTGAAAGCAGACCAGCACCAGCGCGATCATCAGCAGCGCGTAAAGCATCGCCTCTCGCGCCGAGACATAGGGTCGCGGACGCGGAACGGGCGGCAGGTCGCCACCTGCGGACCATGCCGTCACCGCGCCTTCGATTTCCGGCGCGGTCCACCCGGCCTGCGCCAGGGCCGCGCGAATGCGCGCACCGTCATGTCCCGCCGCCAAGGCATCACGGACAAAGTCTGACAACTGATCGGCCGATCCCATCCCGCCCGCCCCTGGTTTCCGGGAAAATTCACGCTCTTTGCCTTTGGATGTCAACGACCTGAATAATTTTGCGCCGCCGGGCGATTTTCCCTCTTGCACCCCCCGGCGCAGTCCCATAAATCACGCCTCACCGAAGGCGAGACGGAAACGAAGCGCTGACGGAACGGATGCGGGCGTAGCTCAGGGGTAGAGCATAACCTTGCCAAGGTTAGGGTCGTGAGTTCGAATCTCATCGCCCGCTCCAAACAAAAAAGCCGGACCTTCGGGTTCGGCTTTTTTGTTTTGTTCGTGCAAAAACTGGTCACCTTATGGTTGCATAATCTGCAATGGCGACTATGATGCCATGAAAAAGGCTCTGACCTTACAACTGATAAACAAAACACAGATAATAACAGGCCAGAGCTTTAATCAGGCGGCCCAGAAACCCTGTACTCAACACAAAAAGACACGGCCGTCTCGCTGTTCAGCGTGCCGTTAACCATCCGGGATAAGCCAACATCGGTGATTTCCTTTACACTGTCAAGTTGAGTAATGGGATTGGCGATGAATATGCGTAGCGACCTGCCCCAGCTGCTGGTAAAGGCCGGTTTGACCATCCTCGAGGAGGAAGGCGCCGAGGGTCTGACCCTGCGCCGAATCGCGGCGCGGGCGGGTGTGTCCCATGCGGCGCCTGCGCATCACTTCGGTGGCCTGACCGGCTTGAAGAACGCCATTGCGACGCAGGGTTTCCAGGCATTCTACGGGGATCTTGTCGCTGCCCAGGACTCGCTTCCCGGTGACGCCGATCCGTTCCAGCGCCTGTTGACGGTCAATCTGGCCTATATTCGTTTTGCTCGCCGCCATCCTGCGCTTTTCAGGCTGATGTTCGAACAATGGCCGACCCAGGACGACGACCTGCGCATGACCGCCCAGGCGACCTATGTCGTGCTTCACCAGTGCTGCACCCCTCTTGTTCAGGATCGGAAGCGCGCGCCGTTCGAGACCGCGATCTGGGCCATGACCCATGGCTTTGCGATGCTGAACCTGGATCAGCCATATCCGCCCGGATCGCCGGTGCAGATGCCGTCTTACGAAGAGGCCCTGCGCCTGCTGGTCGGCTGACCAGAGGCGCAGGGCGGCCGCCTAGCCGTCCACGCGGATGCGGGCGTTCTGCGGGTCATAGGGGCTGTCCTCGGCCACCTCGGCGTCCCACAATTCGCGGAACATGCGGACCTTCAGCTTCGTTCCGGGCGCGGCCAGGTCGGGGCGGACATAGCCCATGCCGATCTGCTTGCCGAAAGCGACCGAATAGCCGCCCGAGGTCAGGCGCCCGACCTTGGTCCCGTCGAGGAAGATCCCTTCGCGCCCCCAGGGATCGGCGTCCTGCGGCCCATCGATCAGCAGCGTGACGCACAGGGACCGGATACCCTTGTCCTGCATCGCCGCCTTGCCGCGAAAGTCCTTGGACAGGTCCACGAAACGGTCCAGCCCGGCTTCCAGCGGAGTCGCGTCCCGGCCCAGTTCGGTGCCGAAGGCGCGATAGGATTTCTCCTGCCGCAGCCAGTTCTGCGCCCGTGCGCCGACCAGCTTCATGCCCAGCGGCTCGCCCGCTTCCATCAGCCGGTCGAACAGATGGTTCTGCATCTCGATCGGGTGGTGCAGCTCCCAGCCAAGCTCTCCGGTATAGGCCACGCGTATGGCGTTCACCGGCACCATGCCCAGTTCGATCCGCTTGGCCGACAGCCAGGGAAATCGCTTGTTCGACAGGGCGGTTTCCGGCTGCGCGTCGCGGATCAGTTTCGCCAAGATGTCGCGGGACGCCGGACCGGCCAGGGCAAAGACGCCCCATTGGGTCGTCACGTCCTGGATGCCGACATGATGGCCGCCCGCCGCCATGAAATCCTCGGCCGATTTCACCAGATGATCGCCGTCATAGGCGGCCCATGCCCCGGCGGACACCAGGTAATAGCTGTCCTCGGCCAGCCGGACGATGGTGTATTCGGTCCGCGTGGTGCCCGCGTCGGTCAGCGCATAGGTCAGGTTGATGCGGCCGACCTTGGGCAACCTGTTGGTGGTCAGCCAGTCCAGGAAAGCCGTCGCGCCCGGCCCCTTGACGATGTGCTTGGCGAAGGCCATGGCGTCGATCAGGCCCGCCGCGCTGCGGATCGCCTCGGCTTCCTCCTTCGCATATTGCCACCATCCGCCGCGCCGGAAGCTGCGGGAGGCATGGTCGTCGAAGCCTTCGGGACCATAGTAGTTCGGCCGTTCCCAGCCGTTCACCTGCCCGAACTGCGCCCCTCGCGCCTTCTGCCGGTCATAGGCGGGCGAGGTCCGCAGCGGTCGGCAGGCTTCTCGTTCCTCGTCGGGGTGGTGCAGGATGAAGACATGCTCATACGCTTCCTCGTTCTTGCGGGCGGCGTATTCGGTGGTCATCCAGCCGCCATAGCGGCGCGGGTCCAGCGATGCCATGTCGATCTCGGCCTCGCCCTCGACCATCATCTGCGTCAGGTAATGGCCGACGCCGCCTGCCGCGGTGATGCCGAAGCTGAAGCCCTCGGCCAGCCACATGTTGCGCAGGCCGGGCGCCGGGCCGACAAGGGGGTTGCCGTCGGGCGTATAGCAGATCGGGCCGTTATAGTCGTCCTTCAGCCCCACCGTTTCGGATGTCGGGATCCGGTGGATCATCGACATGTATTCCTCCTCGATCCGTTCCAGGTCCAGCGGGAACAGGTCGGCGCGGAAGGATTCGGGCACGTCATAGAGGAACCGCGCCGGGGCGTTGCGCTCATAGGGGCCAAGGATCCAGCCGCCGCGTTCCTCGCGCACATACCACTTGGCGTCGGCGTCGCGCAGGACCGGGTGTTCCGGGTTGCCCTCGGCCCGCCATTTCGCAAGGGCCGGGTCGGGCTCGGTGACGATATACTGATGCTCGACCGGGATCGCCGGGATCTTGATGCCCAGAAGCCGCGCGGTGCGCTGCGCGTGGTTGCCGGTGGCGGTCACGACATGCTCGGCCCGGATCTCGAAGACCTCGCCCGAGCCGACCAGGTTGCCGCCCTTCTCCACCAGCTTTTCGCAGGTGACGATCCATTCCGATCCGGTCCACTTGTAGCCGTTCACCTGGATCTTGCGCTCGATGGTGGCGCCGGCCATGCGCGCGCCCTTGGCCATGGCCTGGGTCACGTCGGCGGGGTTGATGTATCCGTCGGTCGGGTGGAACAGCGCGCCCTTCAGGTCTTCGGTGCGGACCAGGGGCCAGCGGTCCTTGATCTGCTGGGGGGTCAGGAAGTGATGCTCGATCCCGACCGTCTCGGCGGTGGCGGAATACAGCATGTATTCGTCCATCCGGTCCTGCGTCTGCGCCATGCGCAGGTTGCCGCAGCGGGTGAAGCCCGCGTTCAGGCCGGTCTGCGCCTCCAACTCGGCGTATAGCTTGACCGAGTAGTCGTGGATATGGGTCGTCGCATAGTTCATGTTGAACAGCGGCAGCAGCCCGGCCGCGTGCCAGGTGGATCCTGCCGTCAGCTCGTCACGCTCGACCAGCATCACCTCCCACCCGGCGCGGGCCAGATGGAGCGCGATGCCGCAGCCGACTGCGCCGCCTCCGACGACAAGAACCTTCACATGCGACTTCATTCGCGCGACTCCTTGGGTGGTGTTGTTGCCCGTTACTGCCACGGCTGCATCCTGCCCGTCAGATGGGCCCGACCTATAATGGCCAAAAACGACATGCTGCAACGCAGCACTTGTGCGAATCCGTGTCGTTCCATTAGGGTCTGCGCCACCAAAGGGGGGCGGAATGCAGATTTGCCGCGACAAGCAGGCGATGCGCGACTGGCGAGGGGGCCAAGGCCGCGTGGCCCTTGTTCCGACGATGGGTGCGCTGCATGACGGCCACCTGTCGCTGGTGGCCCATGCTCGGCGCTGGCTGGACGCGCAAGGCGGCGGTCGGATCGTCACTTCGATCTTCGTGAACCCCACGCAGTTCGGCCCCAGCGAGGATCTGGCAACCTATCCGCGCGACGAGGAAAACGACATCGCCCTGCTGCGGCGGGCGGGCTGCGACGCGGTGTTCCTGCCGGCCGTGGCCGACATCTATCGCCCCGGCGCGCAGACCGTGGTCGAGGTGACGGGACTGTCGCGGATGCTGATGGGCCGGCTGCGGCCCGGCCATTTCCGCGGCGTGGCGACCGTCGTGACCAAGCTGTTCAACATCGTCCGGCCCGATGCGGCGGCCTTTGGCGAAAAGGATTATCAGCAGCTCGCCGTGATCCGGCAGATGGTGGCCGACCTGGACGTATCGGTCGAGATCCTGGCGGTGCCCACGATGCGCGAAGCGGACGGGCTGGCCATGTCCTCGCGCAACCGCCGCCTGTCGCCGGCCGAACGGGCCGCCGCCCCGGTGCTGAACCGCGCCCTGGACCGCGCGGCGCAGATGGTGGCGGAAGGCGCGGGCCTGTCCGCCATACGCGCCGAACTGCGCCGCGTCATCGCCACGGAACCCCTGGCGCAGGTCCGCTCCATCGACATTCGCGATGCGGACGACCTGTCGCGCATCGCAATCATCCAAGCCCCCGTGGTGATCCTGCTGGCCGTCCGCCTGGGCGAGGTGCTGCTGATCGATCAGCGGGTCGCCCATCCGAAAGGCGTTCCCGATGTCCGTTGAAACCCGCATCAAGCGCGTCACCGCGCCGCAGATCGCCGAACGCAAGGGCGCGACGCCCATCGTCGCGCTGACCGCCTATACCGCGCCGATGGCGGCGATGGTGGACGCCCATGCCGACCTGATCCTGGTCGGCGACAGCCTGGGCATGGTGATCCACGGCCTGCCCTCGACCGTGGGCGTCACGACCGAGATGATGATCCTGCACGGCCAGGCGGTGATGCGCGGCAGCCAGCGTGCGATGGTGGTCGTGGACATGCCCTTCGGCAGCTATGAGGAAAGCCCCGGGCAGGCCTTCCGCAACGCCGCGCGGATCATGGCCGAGACCGGCTGCGGCGCGGTCAAGCTGGAAGGCGGCAGCCGGATGGCGCCCACCGTCCGGTTCTTGACCGAACGGGGCATCCCGGTCATGGGCCATGTGGGCCTGCTGCCGCAGGCGACCCATACCCTTGGCGGCTTCAAGACCCAGGGGCGCGACACCGACAGCTGGGCGCGCCACATCCAGGACGCGGTGGACGTGGCCGAGGCCGGGGCCTTCTCGATCGTGGTCGAGGGGGTGGTGGAGCCGCTGGCCGTGCGCATGACCGAAGCGGTCACAGTGCCCACCATCGGCATCGGTGCCTCCGCCCGCTGCGACGGGCAGATCCTGGTTCTGGACGACATGCTGGGCCTCTCGGCGCGGGTGCCGCGCTTCGTCCATAAGTTCGCCGACCTGGGCCGCAACGCCGACGAGGCCATCGCCGCATATGCCGCAGCGGTGCGGGACAGGAAATTTCCGGCCGAGGAAAACGTCTATCGGTGACTGATCCAGGTCAAGGTCGCCACGACCGCCTGACGATAGGCAGGCGGAAACAACGCGACGGACGACCATGACCCTTGCCGCCTTTCTGACCGCCGTTCTGGGCCTGCTGCTGACCCCCGGCCCGACCAATACCCTGATGGGCCTTGCCGGCGCCTCGGATGGGATGGGCCGCACGGCCCGGCTGATCCCGGCCGAAATCCTGGGATATCTGACGACGATCATGCCCCTGGCCCTGGTCGGGCACAGCCTTCTGGGGAACTTCCCCCTTGCGGCGCAGGGGATCAAGCTTGCGGCCGCAGCCTGGGTGATGGTTCTGGCGGTCAAGTTGTGGGGGCGCGGGTCGCTGGCGCAGGCAGGCGGCGACATCACGGCCCGCCGCGTCTATGTCACCACAGTCCTGAATCCCAAGGCATTGATCATCGCCCTGGTCCTGCTGCCCGCCCCCGCCGCCCCGGCCTTTGCATCCCGGCTGGCGCTGTTCTGCGTGACGGCCGCTGCCGTGGCGCTGATCTGGGGCGGCGCGGGCAGCGTGGCCCGGATGGGGCACGGCGGCGCGGGTCGGATGCAGGTGATCCAGCGCGCGGCCTCGGTCTGGTTGGGGCTGGTGTCGGTGATGCTGGTGGCGGGCGCGCTGCGTCCCTGAAACGGATCAGCCGCCGAAATCGGCCGTCCGCGCCAGGCGCGACATCAGAAGCGGCACCAGCAACAGCAGCGACAAGCCTCCATAGATGACGGCAAAGCTTGTCTGTTCCGCCAGAAATCCGATGCTGCCGGGTGCCAGCAGGATCCCGGAATAGCCCATGGTGGTGACGACCGACAGCCCGATGCCCTGCGTTAGTCCCGGCACATTGCCCGCCGCCGAAAAGGCGATCGGCACAAGGTTCGCGATACCGATCCCGGCCAGCCCGAAGCCCACAAGCGCAACCGGGGGCGTCGGCGCCAGTGCCGCGACGGCCAGCCCTGCCATGGCGATCACCGCGCTGACGCGCAGCGTCCTGACCGCACCATAACGGCGCCGTATCCCGTCGCCCAGAAAGCGCATCACGGCCATCGTTCCGGCACAGGCGCCAAAACCCCAGCCCGCCACGGCCAAAGAGGCGCCCATTTCCCGTTGCAGATACACTGCTGCCCAGTCGAGGATCGCCCCTTCCGGGATCATGCAGGCAAGCGCCATCACGCCGATCAGATAAGGCAGCGGCGTGCGCGGCAGACGCAGCGGCTGGTGCTTGTGTTCGCCCGCCGGGCTGTCGCGCAACAGGCGCGGAAAGGCGAGGGCCAGGATCACTGCCACGATCATCGACACGATGACGGCGTGCGCCGTTTCCCCGACCGCCTGGATGACGGCGCCCCCTGCCCCTGCCCCGGCAAGCCCCCCGAGGGACCAGAACCCGTGGCAGGACGACATGATGGCCCGGCGCCTTGCGCGTTCCACCGCCACCGCATTGGCGTTCATGGCGACGTCCATCCCCCCGATCAGCCCGCCGAAGACCAGCACGGTCAGGGCGACTGTCCAGACATTCGGCGCCAGGGACATCCAGATCAGGCTGGGCGTGAACAGGACGGCCGCCAGTTTCGCCGCATGGGCCGATCCGCGCCGCGCGACAAGACCGCCGAACACCGGCATCAGGCAGACCGATCCGATGCCAAGCGCCAGCACCAGCAAGCCGGCCACGGCTTCGCTGATCCCCAGCCGCGCCATCATCGCGGGCAGCTTCGGCGCCCAGCTTCCGACCACAAGGCCGTTCGCGAAGAACAGCGCCGACACGGCCCAGCGAGCCCCCAGTCCGATTCTGTCGGTCATCCCGATCCTGTCTTCTTCATGAAATATCCCGGGGAAGGCCCGGCACGGGAACGGGGGCAGCGCCCCCTTACAGCATCGACGGCACGACCAGATCCGGCGGACGATGCCCGTCGGCGAAGGTCTTGATGTTGATGATGACCTTTTCGCCCATCTCGGCGCGCCCCTCGATCGTGGCCGATCCCATATGCGGCAGCAGCACCACGTTCGGCAATTCGCGAAGGCGGGGGTTGATCTCGTGTCCGTGTTCGAACACGTCGAGGCCCGCCCCTGCGATTTCCCCCGCGCGCAGCATCCGGGTCAGGGCGTTTTCGTCGATCACCTCGCCGCGCGAGGTGTTGACGACCACGGCGGTCGGCTTCAGCAGCTTCAGCCGCCGCGCGTTCAGCAGGTGGAAGGTGGATGGCGTATGCGGCGCGTTCACGCTGATGATGTCCATGCGCGCCAGCATCTGGTCCAGGCTTTCCCAATAGGTCGCCTGCAATTCCTCCTCGATCTCGGGGCGCAGGCGGCGGCGGTTGTGGTAATGGACCTGCATCCCGAAGGCATTGGCACGCCGCGCGACCGCCTGGCCGATCCGGCCCATGCCCAGGATCCCCAGCCTTCGCCCGCCCACGCGCCCGCCCAGATGCGATGTCGGCGCCCAGCCGGACCAGCGGCCCGCCTGCATTTCGGCCATGCCCTCGGGGATGCGCCGGGTGACGCCCAGGATCAGGGCCATGACCATGTCGGCGGTATCCTCGGTCACGACGCCGGGGGTGTTGGTCACCAGGACGCCCCGCTGCCGGGCGGAATGGACGTCGATGTGATCCACCCCCGCGCCATAATTGGCGATCAGCTTCAGCCGTTCGCCCGCCTGGGCCAGCATGTTGGCGTCTATCTGGTCGGTCACCGTCGGCACCAGCACATCCGCGCCGCGCATCGCCGCCGCCAGATCGTCGCGCGACATCTTCGTGTCGTCGTCGCGCAGCACCACGTCGAACAGTTCCTTCATGCGCGTCTCGACCGCCTCGGGCAGGCGGCGCGTCACGACGACGCGCAGTTTCTGGCGCGAGGGTTGCGGGCTGTGCATGATGGCCTCACTTTCTCGATGTCATGTCGTGGCGGCCTTCCAAAGACAGGCCGTCTTTGGCAAACTGCCCGCGTTATGGGGCAGGCACAAGACCCCATGGGGGTGCCTGCGCGCGCCCCGGACAAGGGGCAGAAAGGGCCGCCTGAACGGCGGTCGGCAGGAACGGACGGGACATGAGAATACGGACGCTTATAAGTGGCGGCGCGGCGATCCTGATCGCGACAGCGGGTTTGGCACTGGCCCAGCCCCAGGGCGTGCCGCAATCGGCCGATGCGCGGATCATGCGCGTCCAGGATGGCGGGGAAACCCGCGGACCCGTCACCAACCTGCCCGTCCCCCGCTATGTCAGCCTGAAAGGGTCCGAGGGCAATGCCCGGCGCGGCCCCAGCCTGTCGCACCGCATCGACTGGGTGTTCCGCCATGCCGGGATGCCCTTGCGCGTGGTCGCGGAATTCGGCCATTGGCGCCGGGTCGAGGACAAGGACGGCGCGGGCGGCTGGGTCCATTACGCGCTGCTGTCGGGCGTGCGCACCGCCCTTGTCACGCAGGACATGGTCGAATTGCGCAGCCGCCCCAATCCCGACGCCGACATCGTGGCACGCGCGGAAATGGGCGCCATCGTCCGGCTGGGCGAATGCGACCCCGGCTGGTGCCGCATTTCCGGCGGCGGACAGCGCGGCTGGGTGCCCAAGACCGCCATCTGGGGCGTGGACCCGGACGAGGTGCGGGACTAGGCCGGAAGCCTTCAGGCCAGTCCGCGTCCCCGCAGCAGCGCATCCACCCCCGGCATGCGCTGGCGGAAGGCCAGCCACAACTGGTCCGCCGGGGCAGATCCGCCCTTGGACAGGATCGTCTCCTCCAGCCGCCTTGCCGTCGCCGGGTCGAAGATGTCGCCCGTTTCCTGGAAGGCCGCAAAGGCGTCGGCGTCCATCACCTCGGACCACATATAGCTGTAATAGCCGCTGGCATAGCTGTCGCCGCTGAAGACATGGCTGAAATGCGGCGTGGCATGGCGCATGGGGATCGCGCCGGGCGCATCCAGGTCGGCCAGAACGCGCGCCTGTGCGGCCATCGGATCGGCGGGCGGCTCGCCCCGGTGAAAGGCCAGATCCACCAGCGCGCTTTCCAGATATTCGGTCGTGGCAAAGCCCGCATCGGCCTTGCCCGCCGCCAGCAGGCGGTCGCGCAGATCGGCGGGCAAAGGCTCGCCCGTCCGGTAATGGCGCGCATGGGCGTCCAGAACAGTGGGTTGTTCCAGCCAATGTTCGTAAAGCTGGCTTGGCAGTTCCACGAAATCCTGCGCCACCGATGTCCCGGAGATCGAGGGCCAGGTCACGTCCGACAGGATGTGATGCGTCGCATGGCCGAATTCGTGGAACAGCGTGCGGGCGTCGTCCCAGGACAGGAATGCGGGCGCGCCCGGTTCCTCGGGCGGGGTGAAGTTGCAGACATTGACCACGATGGGCCGCTGGCCCTTGCCGATCTTATGCTGGACCTGAAGCGAAGAACACCAGGCGCCCGACCGTTTCGAGGGCCGCGCGAAATAATCGCCCACGAAGATCGCCATCAGCCGCCCGTCGCGGGTGATCCGCCAGGCGCGGGCATCGGGCGACCACAGCGGCGCGTCGAAGGGCTGGAACTCCAGCCGGAACAGGCGATGCGCGACATCCATCATCGCCCCCAGCATCGCGTCCAGCGTCAGGTAAGGCTTGACCTGATCGGCGTCGAAATCATGGTCCTGCCGCCGCAGCCGCTCCGCGTAAAGCCGCCAGTCCCAGGCTTCCAGCGCGCCGTTCACGCCGTCCTGATGCGCCATGGCGGTCAGCCTGGCCTCGTCCTCGGCCGCACGCTTGCGGGCGGGTTCCCAGACACGGCCCAGCAGGTCGGCCACCCGGTCGGCACTGCCCGCCATCTCGGGTTCCAGCTTGTAGGCGGCGAAATCGGCATAGCCCAGCAGCCGGGCGCGTTCGTGGCGCAGGGCCAGGATTTCGGCCACCAGGGGCAGGTTGTCGGTGGCCTTGCCGCCCGCGCCCTGGCCCGACCCGCGCGCGGCCCAGGCCTTGAAGGCCATCTCGCGCAGCGCGCGGTCGCCGGCATGTTCCAGGAAGGGCACGATCAGCGACCGCGTCAGGGTGACGACCTGCCCGTCCATCCCCCGCGCCTTCGCCGCCGCGCGCATGGACCGCAGCAACCAGTCGGGCAACCCCGACAGCCGGTCATCCGGCACTGGCAGGACATAATCGCGTTCGTCGGCCAGCACGTTCTGCGAGAATTGCGTGGTCAGGACCGCCATGCGGGCGCGGATCGCGGCCATGCGGTCACGCGCCCCGCCCTCCAGCCCCGCGCCGGACCGGGTCAGGCCGCGCAGCGCCAGTTCGGTGATGCGCCGATCCTCGGGCGGCAGGGTGTCGGCGGTCTCGGCCACCGCCTTGACGCGGGCATAAAGGCGCGGGTCCATGCCGGTCTTGCTGTTATAGGCCGCAAGCCGGGGGGCGAAATCGCGCTGCAGCGCCTCTCGCGCGGGGTTCGAATCGACATTGGCCAGCGTGTAGAAGATCGACAACACGCGGTTCAGCCCTTCCTCGGCGACCTCCATGGCGGCGACGGTGTTGGCGAAGGTCGGGGCTTCGGGATTGGCGGCGATCGCCTCCATCGCGGCTTCGGCTGCGGCCAGTTCGCGGTCGAAGGCGGGGGCAATGTCGGTGTCGGCGATCAGGTCGAAGCGGGGAAGCCCCTCGGGTCCGGTCCAGCGGGTCAGTTCGGCGTTCATGGCGTCTCCTTTGCCATGAACCTAAGGGGCGGTCGCGCCACCTTCCAGACCCGATCCGCAGACCGGACAATCCGCCCGCCGCGTTGTGCCGATCATGCGGCTTTCGCCGTAAAGCCCGTCGAAGATCATCATCCGCCCGCGCAGGCCCTGCCCCGCGCCGGTCAGATGCTTTATCGCCTCGAGCGCCATCATGCTGCCGACCACGCCCGGCAAGGGGCCGACCACCCCAGCCTCGGCGCAGGGCGGGGCAAGACCAGGCGCGGGGGCCGTGGGGAACAGGCAGGACAGGCAGGGCCCGCCGCGCGCGGGATCATAGAGCGTGACCTGCCCTTCCCATTGCGCGATCGACCCCGCGATCAGCGGCACGCTGGCCGCGACACAGGCGCGGTTCACGGCATCGCGCACGTCAAAGCTGTCGGTGCCATCCAGCACCAGGTCGTGTTGGGCGATCAGGTCCGCATCGGCCTCGGTGATGCGGCGCAGCAGGGGCGTCACCTGGACCAGCGGGTTCAGCGCGCGCATCGCGACTGCGGCGGCCTGGGCCTTGGGCTGCCCCTGCTGGTCGCTGCGAAAGATCACCTGGCGTTGCAGGTTCGACAGGCCGACCGTGTCGTCGTCGGCAAGCGTGATCCGCCCCACCCCCGCCGCCGCCAGGTAAAGGCAGACCGGCGCGCCAAGCCCGCCCGCGCCGACCACCAGCACCTCCGCCTCGCGCAGGCGCATCTGGCCGGGGCCGCCGATCTCTCGCAGCACAAGGTGGCGGGCATAGCGGTCAAGTTCGGCATCCCTGACCGGGGCGGCGGCGGGTGCGGGCTGTTCTACGGGCACGGCGCGGGCGCGCAACCAGGCAAGCACGGCGCGATAGGCCAGAACAAGGCCCGCCAGACCTCCCGCGACCAGCCAGCCGCGCGCCGATCCGCCGAAGAACGCGCCCAGGGCCGGGGCCAGCAGATGCGCCAGCACGACAAGCGCCCAGACCGCCGCGACAGCCGCCAGCAGCATCCGGCGCGGCAGGCCGAAGACCCAGCCCGCCACCGCGACGCCCAGCAGCAGCCAGAACCCGGTCACGCGCCTCAGGCCCCGGTCGAGCCGAAGCCGCCCGCGGCCCGCGCGGTGGTCCGGCTGAAGGCGTCCACGACCGTGAAGCGCGGCCGCAGCACGGGCACGAAGATCATCTGCGCGATACGTTCGCCCGGCTGGATGATGATGGGGTCCGATCCCGGCGGATTGCGGTTCCAGGTGCTGATCATCACTTCGCCCGTGTAGTCGGGGTCGATCAGCCCGGTCGAATTGCCCAGGACCAGCCCGCGCTTGTGGCCTTGTCCTGATCGGGGCAGGACCAGCCCCGCGAAGGAGAAATCGTCAAAGGACAGCGCGATCCCCGCGCTGATCAGCACAGCGGGCGCCTGCGGGGCAATGGCGGTCGCCGCGTCCAGGCAGGCGAACAGGTCGATCGCCGCCGAGCCCGCCGTCTGGTAATCCGGCAGACCCCATTCGTGGATCCGCGCATCCAGTATCCTGACTTCCATGCCTGCCGCTCTTGCTGTCCTTCGCCAGCCTTAGCGGATGCGGATCAGACCTGCCAGCGGGGCTTGCGCTTGTCGAAGAAGGCGGCGATCCCCTCCGGGGCCTCGTCGCCCTCCCAGACGGCGACCAGCCGGTCGATGCTGTCCTCGATCACGGCATGGTCGATGCGCGGACCATGGGCGCGGCATTGCGCCTTGGCGGCAGCGACCGCAGCAGGGGCGGCCAGCAGGAAGGGCGCGACCTCGGCCTCGACGGCGCCGTCCAGATCGTCCGGCGCGACAACGCGGGCGGCAAGGTTCAGCGTCACCGCCTCGTCCGCGCCGAACAGGCGGGCCGAGAAGAAGACGCGCCGGGCCTTGTCCTCTCCCATCCGGGCCAGGACATAGGGGCCGATGGTGGCGGGGATCAGGCCCAGCTTCACCTCAGTCAGCCCGAACTTCGCGGTGCTGGCGGCAATGGCGATGTCGGCCACCGCCATCATGCCCACGCCGCCGCCAAAGGCATTGCCATGGACGCGGGCGATCAGAGGCTTCGGTAGCAGGTTCAGCGCCGACAGCATCCCGGCCAGCACCCGCGCGCCGGCCCGCCGCGTTTCCGCATCTGCATCCATCTGCGCCCGCATCCAGCTCAGATCGCCGCCCGCGCAGAAACTGGCGCCCTCGCCCGCCAAGACCACCACCCGCACGGCGGGATCGGCGCCAAGCAGGGCCGCGGCCTCGGTCAGTTCCTCCATCATCCGCTGGGACAGGGCATTGTGCTTGTCGGGCCGCGCCAGCCACAGGGTCGCCACGCCACGGGCGTCGGTGTCGATGCGGATCGTCTCAGGCATGGGTCATTCCCCGCAATCCGCGCGCGAAGGCCGCGGCCTTTTCGATGATGGTCATGTCGAGGCCATGGGCATGGCCCCGCGCGGCCAGATGCGCCGCGACCTTTTCCGTCGCGACATTGCCCGCAGCACCAGGGGCATAGGGGCAGCCGCCCAGCCCCCCGACCGCGGCGTCAAAGACCCGCAGCCCGCGCGCAAGGCTGGCATCGATGTTGTCAAGAGCGCGGCCAGCCGTGTCGTGGTAATGGCCGGCCAGGCGGTTGGCGGGCATCTCCTCCAGCACGGCGGCCAGCATGGCGTCGATGGTTTCCGGGCGTCCCTGGCCGATGGTGTCGCCCAGGCTGATCTCGTAACAGCCCATGTCGCGCAGGGCCGCCGCGACGCGGGCGACATTGGCGGGGGGTGTGGGGCCGTCGAAGGGGCAGTCGGTGACCACGCTGACATAGCCGCGCACCGGGATGCCGTCGGCCTGCGCCGCCTGCGCGACCGGGACCAGCCGTTCCAGGCTTTCGGCGATGGTGGCGTTCAGGTTCGCGCGGCTGAAGCCTTCGGACGCGCTGGCGAAGATCGCGACCTCGCTGGCGCGGGCGGCCTTTGCACCCTCGTAGCCCTTCATGTTGGGCGTCAGGACGGCGTAGCTGACCCCGGGCGCGCGGGCGATGCCCGCCATGACCTCGGCCGCGTCGCCCATCTGCGGAACCCATTTCGGACTGACGAAGCTGGTCACCTCGATCCGCCGGAAACCCGCCTGGGACAGCAGGTCCACCAGCGCGATCTTGTCGGCGGCGGGGATCAGCCGCTTTTCGTTCTGCAGCCCGTCGCGCGGGCCCATCTCGAAGATTTCGACGAAGTCAGGCATCGGGAAGCTCGTAGAAATCCTGGGTGTAAAGCTGCGGCTCGCCTTCCTGCGGCAGCGCGCGGCGGAAGGCGGGGCGCGCGGTGCAGCGGTCGGCATAGGCCTGCAGCGCGGGCGTTAGACGCACAAAGCGGCCGGCGGTCCAGACCGACCAGCCGACGGCGCAATCCACGCCCGCAAAGCCGCCGGCCATCAGCCAGTCCTGCCCATCGACCGTCTGTTCCACCATCCGCAGCGCCCGGCCCAGCCGCGCGGTTTCCAGCTTCATCACCGTATGCGAACGCGTGGAGGGGTCGCGCAGCATCAGGTGGCTTTGCGTCAGGTTGGCGATATGCTGGCCCAGCGTTTCCGCGAAATGCAGCCAGTCGAGCCAGCCCAGCCGCCCCTCGGCCCCCGGCGCGCGCCACAGATGCGGGCCGCGCGTCTCGCAGAGGTATTCGACCATCGCGCCGGATTCGTGGATCACGCTGCCGTCGATCTGCAGGGCGGGGGCGCGGCCGACGGGGTGGATCGCCTCGTATTCCGCGCCGCGCATGTCCTTGCTGCGCAGGTCCATCACCCGCAACGCGAAGGGCAGTTCCAGTTCATTGAGCAGCCACAGGATCCGCATGGACCGCGACAAGGGCACATGCCACAGGATGATCTCGCCGCTGTCGCCCACCGGCCCGCCTTGGGCAGGGGGCGGGGCGTCGGTCGGCGTGGGTTCGGGGGGCGTGTCAGGCATCCTCTTCCTCCAACCGGATCAAGGGGGCGCCGGCTTCGACCTGATCGCCCGCTTGCGCCAGCACCTCGGCCACCACGCCGTCGCGGGCGGCGGTCAGGCTGTGTTCCATCTTCATCGCCTCCAGCACGCACAACCGGTCGCCTGTCTTCACAGCCTGCCCGGCGATGACCTCGACCGATTTCACCAGTCCCGGCATGGGCGAGAGCGTCAGCGCCGCCCCTGCCCCGGCATCGGCCTGCCGATCCAGCGGGTCCAGCGGCGCCAGATGCAGGCTGCCCGCGCCGAAGACGCTGACGCCGCTGTCATGGGCGGTGATGCGGTGGCGGCAAAGGCTGCCGTCCACCCACCAGCGGTCGCCCTGCCAGCGGACCTCATGCGGCTGGCCGTCCAGCGTCACACGGGCCGCGCCGGGGCCCAGGACCTCCAGCACGGCCTGCCCGCCCTGCCAGTGGATCGTGCGCCGCAGGGGCTGCCACAGGGTCATGCCGCCCTTGACCTGGGGATCGGCAAGACCCGCAAGCCCGATGACGGCAAGGGCGCGGGCTGCGGGCTGGGGTTCGGACGCCGCGACAAGCGCGTCGAGGTCGCGGGCGATCAGGCCGGTATCGACCTCGCCCTTGCGGAAGCCGTCGTGCCGCGCAAGGGCGATCAGGAAGTCGATATTGGTGACGGTGCCCGCGACCTCGGTATCGACAAGGGCTGCTTCCAGCTTGCTCAGCGCGATGGCGCGGGTCTTGCCCCAGGTGACGACCTTGGCGATCATCGGATCATACCAGGGGCTGATCGTGTCGCCCTGGCGCACGCCGGTTTCGTTGCGGGCATCGTCGGCAAAGCGCAGATGCGCCAGGCGGCCAGTGGCGGGCAGGAAGCCCGCGGGCACGTCCTCGGCATAAAGGCGGGCCTCGAAGGCATGGCCGTTGATGGTCAGGTCGTCTTGCCGCGCGGGCAAGGGTTCGCCGCTGGCGACGCGCAGCTGCCATTCGACCAGATCGACGCCGGTGATCGCCTCGGTCACCGGGTGTTCGACCTGAAGGCGGGTGTTCATCTCCATGAACCAGAAGCCATCGGGGCGCAGGCCCTGGCTGCCGTCCACGATGAACTCGATGGTGCCCGCACCGGCATAGCCGATGGCCTCGGCGGCCCGCACTGCCGCATCGCCCATGGCCTGACGCATTTCCGGCGTCATGCCGGGGGCGGGCGCTTCCTCGATCACCTTCTGGTGGCGGCGCTGCAGGGAGCAGTCGCGTTCGAACAGGTGGACGGCCTTGGTGCCGTCGCCGAAGACCTGCACCTCGATATGGCGGGGCTGCTGGATGTATTTCTCGATCAGGACGGCAGGGTTGCCGAAGGCCGTCGCGGCCTCGCCCTGTGCAGATTGCAGCGCGGCGGCGAAGTCGGCCGGACGCTCGACAAGGCGCATCCCCTTGCCGCCGCCGCCCGCCACGGCCTTGATCAGCACCGGATAGCCGACCTGGCCCGCCTGTTCCTCAAGATAGGCGGGATCCTGGTTTTCCCCGTGATAGCCGGGCACGACCGGGACGCCGGCCTGGGCCATCAGCGCCTTGGCCGCGTCCTTCAGACCCATCGCCCGGATCGCATCGGCCGAGGGGCCGATGAAGACCAGGCCCGCGGCCGTCACCGCATCGACGAAATCCGGGTTCTCGGACAGGAAGCCATAGCCCGGATGGATCGCCTGCGCCCCGGTATCAAGCGCAGCCCGGATGATCGCATCGCCGCGCAGGTAGCTGTCCTTGGGCGCAGGACCGCCGATTTGGACGGCCTCGTCAGCCATCGCGACATGGCGGGCGGCGCGGTCGGCGTCCGAAAAGACCGCGACCGTGCGGATGCCCAGCCTGCGGGCGGTGTCGATGACGCGGCAGGCGATCTCGCCCCGGTTGGCGATCAGGATTTTCTGGAACATGGCGGCACCTGCGTGTGGCGGGCCAAGCCGGGGGCTTCGCGCCCCCGGACCCCCGCGGGATATTTGGACACAGAAGATGGATGATGCATCGGCCTACATCCTGAAGACGCCGAAGCGCGTCGGTTCGATGGGGGCATTCAAGCTGGCGCGCAGCGACAGGGCCAGAACGTCGCGGGTCTTGCGCGGGTCGATGATGCCGTCGTCCCAGAGCCGGGCCGAGGCGTAGAGCGGGTGGGACTGGCGGTCGAACATCTCGATCGTGGGGCGCTTGAACTCGGCCTCCTCCTCGGGGGACCAAGTGCCGCCCTGGCGCTCGATCCCCTCGCGGCGGACGGTGGCCAGAACGCCTGCGGCCTGTTCGCCGCCCATCACGCTGATGCGCGAATTAGGCCAGGTCCAGAGGAAGCGCGGGGAATAGGCGCGGCCCGCCATGCCATAGTTGCCCGCGCCGAAGCTGCCGCCGACCAGCATGGTGATCTTGGGGACATTGGTCGTGGCGACCGCCGTGACCATCTTGGCGCCGTGGCGGGCGATGCCTTCGTTCTCGTATTTGCGCCCGACCATGAAGCCGGTGATGTTCTGCAGGAAGACCAGCGGAATGGACCGTTGGCTGCACAGTTCGATGAAATGCGCGCCCTTCTGCGCCGCTTCCGAGAACAGCACGCCATTGTTGGCGACGATGCCAACCGGGCAGCCCTCGACATGGGCAAAGCCCGTGACCAGCGTCTCGCCGAAGCGGGCCTTGAATTCGTCGAAACGCGAGCCGTCCACCACGCGGGCGATCACCTCGCGGATGTCGTAGGGGGTGCGCAGGTCGGCGGGGACGACGCCCAGGATCTCCTCGGGATCGAAGGCCGGGGGTTCGGGCGACTGCCAGACGACGCTGTCGGGCATCCGGCGGTTCAGGCTGCCGATGGCGCGGCGGGCCATGGCGAGGGCATGGCCGTCATCCTCGGCCAGATAGTCGGCCACGCCGGACAGGCGGGTATGGACATCGCCGCCGCCCAGATCCTCGGCGCTGACGACCTCTCCGGTGGCGGCGCGCACAAGGGGCGGACCGGCCAGGAAGATCGTGCCCTGGTTGCGCACGATGATGGTGACGTCCGACATGGCTGGCACATAGGCGCCGCCTGCCGTGCAACTGCCCATGACCACGGCGATCTGCGGGATGCCCTTCGCGCTCATCTGCGCCTGGTTGAAGAAGATGCGGCCGAAATGGTCGCGGTCGGGAAAGACCTCGTCCTGGTTGGGCAGGTTGGCACCGCCCGAATCGACCAGATAAACGCAGGGCAGATGGCATTGTTCGGCGATTTCCTGGGCGCGCAGGTGCTTCTTGACCGACAGGGGGTAATAGGTGCCGCCCTTCACCGTCGCGTCATTGGCCACGACCATCACATCCTGGCCATGCACCCGTCCTATGCCCGCGATCACGCCCGCGCCGGGGGCCGCGCCGTCATACATGCCATGCGCCGCCGTGGCGCCGATTTCCAGGAACGGGCTGCCGGCGTCCAGCAGGTTCGCCACCCGTTCGCGCGGCGGCATCTTGCCGCGGCTTGTATGGCGTTCCATCGCCTTGGGGCCGCCTCCGGCGGCAGCGGCCAAGGCCGCCTGACGGGCGACCTCGATCAGCGCCAGATGCGCCTCGCGGTTGGCGCGGAAAATGTCCGATGTCGTCAGGGCAGAGGATGTCAGCTTCATGGGCAGGCTTTCCCAAGGGAGGCGCGGCGCAGTGTCGCAGCCGAGCTTATCTTCACAGCGGTTTGATCCAGATCATGTTTTCGGCCGTACGCCGCGTCCAGGCAGCAATCGGTAACCTTTGAAGGAGTCGTATGATGAAAATTCCGTGCCTTGCCGCCGTGGCCGTTCTGGCTGCCATTTCCCCGGCGGCTGCGCAGCAGGCGGGCGACCTGACCCTGGGTCTGGGCCTGGCCAATGTGAATCCCAAGTCCGACAATGGCGCCCTGGTCGGCGGCACGGTTCCGGTCAGCATCGGCGACAACACCCGTCCGCAGATCACCGTCGAATATTTCATCCGCGACAATATCGGGGTCGAGCTTCTGGCCGCCCTGCCCTTCAAGCATTCGATCCGTTCGAACGGGGCCGAGATCGGCAGCGTCAAGCACCTGCCGCCGGTCGTGTCGCTGCAATATCATTTCGACGCCACGCCGCAGTTGAAGCCCTTCGTGGGCATCGGCGTGAACTTCACCGGCTTCTTCGACGCGGAAGCCAGGGGGCCGCTGGCGGGCAGCGACCTGCGCGTGAAGAACAGCTGGGGCCTGGCCGCGCATCTGGGCACTGACTACTGGATCAACGACCGTTCGGCCCTGCGCGCCGACCTGCGCTGGATCGACATCGACGCCGACGTGACGCTGAACGGCGGCGACATCGGCCAGGTCGAGGTAAACCCGGTCGTGGCGGGCGTCAGCTATGTGATGAAGTTCTGACGCCCCGGCGGGGCGCCTGCCGATCGGGTTGCGGCGCCCTCCCATCATCCGCGCAGCGCCTTCAGTTCCAGGGTGCGCATGGCCGTCATGCTCATCTTGCAGTTGGCGGCGGCCACGGACCGCATCGAGCCGCCGCCATAGCGGTCATACTGGAACGCACATTCGGCATCGCGCCAGGCGATCCAGGCCCGTTGCGCGGCAAGCAGGCTGGCGGCGGCGGTTTCATCCTCGCCATAGGCCGCGCGGGTTTCCCTGTATTCGCGATTCAGCGCCTCGTCCCAGGCGGCGTGTTCGGCCATGACGCATTGCACGATGCCGATGGTGGTATCGCCGCCCGGTGCCTGCTGGCATTCCTTGGCGGCGGCGCCGATGCAGGCGGGCGTCAACTCTCCTGCCGGGGTGTCGGCCACGCAAGCTTCGACGATCGAGGCATCTACCGCCAGCGTTTCCGCATCCTGCGCCAAGACCGGCGAAGCAAGCAGCGCCCAGGCCAGAAGGACGCGCATCAGACCAGGCCCAGCAATTCGCGGCCGATCAGCATCCGGCGGATTTCGCTGGTGCCCGCGCCGATCTCCATCAGCTTGGCGTCGCGGAACAGGCGGCTGACCACGCTGTCGTTCAGGAACCCGGCCCCGCCAAGCGCCTGCACGGCCTGATGCGCCTGCACCATCGCCTGTTCGCTGGCGTAAAGCACGGCGCCCGCCGCGTCCTGCCGGGTCACCTTGCCCGCGTCGCAGGCGCGCGCGACCTCATAGACGTAGGCGCGGGCGGTGTTCAGCGCGACATACATGTCGGCGATCTTGCCCTGCATCAGCTGGAACGAGCCGATCGGCTGGCCGAACTGCTTGCGGTCGCGGACGTAAGGCATCACCTCGTCCAGACAGGCGGCCATGATGCCGGTGCCGATGCCCGACAACACCAGCCGTTCGTAATCCAGGCCCGACATCAGCACGCGCACGCCGCGGCCTTCCTCGCCCAGGACATTCTCGAAGGGGATCTCGCAATTCTCGAAGATCAGCTCGCCCGTGTTGGACCCGCGCATCCCCAGCTTGTCGAAATGCGGAGAGGTGCTGAACCCCGCCATCCCCCGTTCGACGATAAAGGCGGTGATGCCCTTGCTGCCCGCATCCGGGTCGGTCTTGGCATAGACGACCAGGGTATGGGCGTCGGGGGCGTTGGTGATCCAGTATTTGCTGCCGTTCAGGACATAGCGGTCGTTCTTCTTTTCCGCCCGCAGCTTCATCGACACCACGTCGCTGCCCGCGCCCTCCTCGGACATGGCAAGGGCGCCGACAGCCTTGCCGCTGCACAGGTCGGGCAGATACTTGCGGCGCTGTTCGTCGGTGCCGTTCAGCTTGATCTGGTTCACGCAAAGGTTCGAATGCGCACCATAGGACAGGCTGACGCTGGCGGATGCCCGGGCGATTTCCTCGGTCGCGATCACATGGGCCAGATAGCCCATGCCCGCGCCGCCGAATTCCTCGGGGACGGTGATGCCCAGAAGGCCCAGGTCACCCATCTCGGTCCACAACTCGTTGGGGAAAGCGTTCGTGCGGTCAACCTCGGCGGCGATGGGCTTGACGCGGTCCTGCGCCCAACGATGCACCATGTCGCGCAAGGCGTTCACATCCTCGCCCAGGTCGAATTCCATCCCCCGCGTGAACATCGCGCATCCCCTCCGCTTTTATTGAACGACCGTTCATTTCTATAATCTGCTCACATGGCCGTCGTCAAGGCGAAGCCTGCGCCCTGGCAACCCTGCGGTCAACAGCCCGAGCTTGCGGCAGGATGGGCCCCATGGCCCTGCCTGCGCGCTCATCCTCCGGGTGTGACGCTGACGATCTGGGAGGCGGTGCGGATGATGATCTTCTCGCCGATCCCTTCCTCGCCCGGGACACGGGCAAGATGTTCGACCCGGCCAAAGTCGATCGACGCCTTGCTGATCTCCTGCCTGAAGGCTCCGGCGGCCTCGACCGCAAGGAACGCCGGTCCCGGGGTCGTGAACCTGCATTCGAGTTCGACCTGGATCCTGATCTGCATCGCGCCCCCCGATCACCACGGCACCGAACGATGGCCGGGCCGTGCTGGATCCGTGGGGACGAAAAGATCCCTATTTCCGCCGCATCGCTTCGGCCAGGGCAGCCCCGAATCCGCCCTGACCGGCCGTTTTGGGGGCAGCCGTGGCGCGGCCTGCCGATCCTTGCGGCTTCTGCGTGGGTTTCGCGGCCTCGCCGTCGGTCCGCATCGTCAGGCCGATGCGCTTGCGGGGCACGTCCACCTCGGTCACGCGGACGCGGACCACGTCGCCGACCTTCACCACCTCGTTCGGATCCTTGACGAAGCGGTTGGCAAGCTGGCTGACATGGACCAGCCCGTCCTGGTGGACGCCTATGTCCACGAAGGCCCCGAAGGCCGCGACGTTCGTGACCGTTCCTTCCAGGGTCATGCCGGGCTTCAGGTCGGTGATCTCGTTCACGCCCTCGGCGAAGCTGGCGGTGACGAAGCTGGGGCGCGGGTCGCGGCCGGGCTTTTCCAGTTCGGACAGGATGTCGCGTATGGTGGGCAGGCCGAAATGATCGTCCACGAACTGTTCGGCGCGGATGCCCTTCAGGGCGGCACCGTCGCCCATAATTGCGCGGATGTCGCGCCCGCAGGCGGCCACGATCCTGCGGGCGACGCCGTAAGCCTCGGGGTGGACGGCGGATGCGTCCAGCGGCTCCTTGCCGTCGCGGATGCGCAGAAAGCCTGCGCATTGTTCGAAGGCGCGCGGTCCAAGGCCCGCGACCTTCTTCAGCGCCGCGCGCGACGGGAAGGCGCCGTTTTCGTCGCGCCAGGCCACGATGTTCTGCGCCAGCGACGGCCCCAGTCCCGCGACATGGGCCAGCAGCGGGGCGGATGCCGTGTTCAGGTCCACGCCGACGGCGTTCACCGCATCCTCGACCACGGCTTCCAGCGTCTTGGCAAGCTGCCGCTGGTCCACATCGTGCTGGTATTGGCCGACGCCGATGGATTCGGGCGGCACCTTGACCAGTTCGGCCAGCGGATCCTGCAGTCGCCGGGCGATCGACACCGCGCCGCGCAGCGACACATCAAGCTGCGGGAACTCCTTGGCGGCCAGTTCCGACGCGGAATAGACCGAGGCGCCCGCCTCGGACACGATCACCTTGGTCGGCGCCTTCACACCCTTGGGCAGGCGCTTCAGCACCTCGGCCACAAGGCGCTCGGTCTCTCGGCTGGCGGTGCCGTTGCCGATGGCGACCAGATCCGCGCCATGTTTCGCGATCAGCGCCAGAAGCGTCGCCTCGGCCCCCCGCAGGTCGTTCTTCGGCTGGAAGGGATAGATGGTCGCCGTGTCCAGCAGCTTGCCGGTCGCGTCCACGACCGCAATCTTGCAGCCGGTGCGGATGCCGGGGTCGATGCCCAGCGTCACCCGCGCGCCAGCAGGCGCGGCCAGCAGCAGGTCGCGCAGGTTGCGACCGAAGACGCGGATCGCCTCGTCATGCGCGCGTTTGCGCAATTCGGTCATCAGGTCGATATACATCGTGTTGGACAGCCGGACGCGCCAGGTCCAGCCCGCCACCTGCCGCAGCCATTGATCGCCCGGCGCGCTGCCCCGGATGCCGATGGCCTGCGCCACGATGCCCTCGGCCCGCTGAGCGCCGGTTTCGGGGTCGGGCGCGATGTCGATGGTGACGACTTCTTCCTTCGCCGCACGCAGGATCGCCAGCGCCCGGTGCGAGGGGATGGCCGACCATTTTTCCCGATGGTCGAAATAGTCGCTGAACTTCGCGCCTGCGGTTTCCTTGCCCGCGATCAGCTTGGCGGCGATAAAGGCCTCGGCCCGCATGAAGTCGCGCAAGGCGCCCAGCAGCGCGGCGTTTTCCGACAGTTCCTCGACCAGGATGTCGCGCGCGCCGTCCAACGCGGCCTTCACGTCGGCCACCGCCCCGATCACATAGCCCGCGGCAAGCGCGGCCGGATCGGCCGCGCGGTCGTCCTGGATCGCGCGCAGCAGCGGCTCCAACCCGTTTTCCCGCGCGATCATCGCCTTGGTGCGCCGCTTGGGCTTGAAGGGCAGGTAAATGTCCTCCAGCGCGGATTTCGTTTCCGCCCCGGCGATGGCGCGGGCCAGGTCGTCGGTCAGCTTGCCCTGGTCCTTGATGGAATTGAGGATCGCCGCCCGCCTCGCCTCCATGTCCCGCAGATAGGCCAGGCGGTCCGACAGCGTGCGCAACTGCGTGTCGTCCAGGCCGCCCGTCGCCTCTTTCCGGTATCGCGCCACAAAGGGCACCGTCGCGCCGCCATCCAGCAGATCGGCCGCAGCCGTGACCTGGGCGGGGGTGGCATTGATCTCGGTCGCGATGGTGCGGGCGATGCGGGCGGCTGTGTCCATGGGATCCTCCGGGAAACGGAAGGTGGTTCTAACCGGCCAGGGCGTCCAGGCCAAGGCTGTCATGCGCCGGGATCATGTTGACACGGACCCTGGCGATACACAGTTGCACAGAACGCAAGAACTGAAAGGACCTTAGATGCCGACCCTTTTCGATCCTCTCCAGATTGGACCCCTGACCCTTCGCAACCGCATCGTCATGGCGCCCTTGACCCGCGCGCGGGCCGGAGCCGAACGGGTGCCGAACGCGATGATGGCCGAATATTACGCGCAGCGCGCCGGGGCCGGGCTGATCCTGTCGGAAGCCACCAGCGTGACGCCGATGGGCGTGGGCTATGCCGACACGCCGGGCATCTGGAACGACGAACAGGTCGAAGGCTGGAAGCAGGTCACCAAGGCCGTCCATGACGCGGGCGGGCTGATCTTTCTGCAATTGTGGCATGTGGGCCGCATTTCCGACCCGATGTTCCTGAATGGCGAACTGCCCGTCGCGCCAAGCGCGATCAAGCCCGCGGGCACCGTCAGCCTTGTCCGGCCGAAAAAGGAATACGAGACCCCCCGCGCCCTGGAAACCGCCGAAATCGCGGGCATCGTCGAGGCCTATCGCAAGGGGGCCGAGAACGCCAAGCGCGCGGGTTTCGACGGGGTCGAGATCCACGCGGCCAACGGCTATTTGATCGACCAGTTCCTGCAGGACAGCACCAACCGCCGCACCGACCAGTATGGCGGCCCCATCGAGAACCGCGTCCGCTTCCTGACCGAGATCGTCGATGCCGCCATCGGCATCTGGGGCGCTGACCGGGTCGGCCTGCACCTCGCCCCGCGCGGCGACAACCACGACATGGGCGACAGCGATCCCAAGGCGCTGTTCACATATGTGGCGCGCCAGATGAAGCAGCGCGGCCTGGCCTTCATCTGCCTGCGCGAATACCTGGGGGCCGACAGCCTGATGGACGACATCAAGGCGGCTTTCGGCGGCGTGCTCATCGCCAACGAAAAGCTGACCCGCGACAGCGCCAGCGAACTGGTGCGGTCGGGCCGCGCCGACGCTGCGGCCTTCGGCAAGGACTTCATCGCCACGCCCGACCTGCCCCGCCGCTTTGCCGAGGATCTGTCGCTGAACCAGCAGGATCCCGCCACCTTCTATGGCAGCGGGCCGAAAGGCTATGTCGATTACCCGGTCGCCGAGGAAGTCTGATCGCGAAAAAGGCGGGCCTTTGCGGGCCCGCCTTTCCTTTTTGCACCGATGCCGCCCTTATTTGGCGCGCGCGGCCGCGCTTTCGGGCAGTTCCTCGTCGAACAGGCGCTGATAGAATTCGGCAACGGTCTGGCGTTCCAGCTCGTCGCACTTGTTGAGGAAGGTCAGCCGGAAGGCATAGCCGATGTTGTTGCCGAAGATGCGGGCGTTCTGCGCCCAGGCGATCACCGTGCGCGGCGACATGACGGTGGACAGATCCCCCTGCATGAAGGCGGTGCGCGTCAGATCCGCCAACGTCACCATCTGGCTGATGATCTTGCGGCCTTTTTCCGTGTTGTAGGTCGGGTTCTTGGCCAGCACGATCGCGGCTTCGGCGTCGTGGGACAGATAGTTCAGCGTGCTGACCAGCGACCAGCGGTCCATCTGGCCCTGGTTGATCTGCTGGGTGCCGTGATAAAGCCCCGTCGTGTCGCCCAGACCCACGGTGTTCGCGGTCGCGAACAGGCGGAAGCAGGGATGCGGGGTGATCACCTCGTTCTGGTCCAGCAGCGTCAGCTTGCCGTCGGTTTCCAGCACGCGCTGGATCACGAACATAACGTCGGCCCGGCCCGCGTCGTATTCGTCGAAGACGATGGCGGTCGGGTTGCGCAAGGCCCAGGGTAGGATGCCCTCGTGGAAGACCGTGACCTGCTTGCCGTCCACCAGCTTGATCGCGTCCTTGCCGATCAGGTCGATCCGGCTGACATGGCTGTCCAGGTTCACCCGCACGCAGGGCCAGTTCAGCCGCGCCGCCACCTGTTCGATATGGGTCGATTTCCCGGTGCCGTGATAGCCCTGGATCATCACCCGGCGGTTATAGGCAAAGCCTGCCAGAATCGCCATCGTGGTGTCGGGGTCGAACTTGTAGGTGCTGTCGATCTCGGGCACGCGGTCGGTTCGTTCCGAAAAGCCCTTGACCTTCATGTCGCTGTCCAGACCGAACACCTCGCGCAGGTCGATCTCCTCAGTCGGTTTGGCGTTCGTCTCCAGCATCGCAAGGCCCTTTCATCGCATCGGCTGCCTTGATTGCGCATAAGTCCGCCATGCGCAAGCCGGGGCTGCGTTGACGAAGGCGGGACGGCTGCTAAGTTGGCTGCAACCACAAGAGGATCCCTGCCCCTTGCAACATGACCGACAGCCCCTGCTGGCCGATCTGATCGCACGTGTCGCCAAGGCCGACCGCCGCGCCTTTGACGAGCTTTACGAGGCCACGTCCGCGCGGCTGAACGCATTGTGCCTGTCGATCCTGAAAGACCGGAGAGAGGCCGAGGAGGTGCTGGAACAGGCCTATATCGGCATCTGGAAGGATGCCGCGCGCTTCGCGGACAGCGGGCTTTCGCCGATGGCCTGGCTGGTCACGCAGGCACGGGACCGGGCGGTGGATCGCCTGCGCGGACTTCCCGCGCCGGTGCAAGCCGGTGCCGGAAACAGGCTCGCCGGGGATGGGCTGGAACTGGTGCGCATCGCCTATCTGGAGGGGTTGGATTATCCCGGACTGGGGCAACGCCTGGGAATGTCCGCCGACGAGGCCCGACATGCCTTGCACGAAGGGCTGGAACGGCTGGCTGGACATACCGCCGATGAGGGCGAAAGCTTTGCCACGGCCGAACAGGCGCTTGCGCTGCGCGGGGGCGAACCCCAGGACAAGGCCCAGCTTGCCGATTGGCAGGAACGGCTTGCACGCTTTGCGGGCGACCTGACACCGGTCATGGCCCCTGCCCGCGCGCGGCAGCGGATTCGCGAAAGCCTGGGGCATGGCTTGGCGCCGCTGTCCTTCGATCCGCTGGAACGGACCCCCTGGTGGCGCGGCCCGTTCGGGATCATTGCGATCCTGGTGGCGGTGGCCCTTGCCTGGTATCTCTGGCTGCGCTGACCGCGTCAGCCGTTAAACAGGAAGTGCAGGACGTCGCCGTCCTTGACGGCATAGGTCTTGCCCTCGACCCGGAACTTGCCCGCCTCTCGCGCGCCCGCCTCGCCCTTGTAGGCGACATAGTCGTCATAGGCGATGGTTTCCGCGCGGATGAAGCCGCGTTCGAAATCGCCGTGGATCACGCCGGCGGCCTGCGGGGCCAGGGTGCCCTTGTGGATGGTCCAGGCGCGGGCCTCCTTGGGGCCGACGGTGAAATAGGTGTCCAGGCCCAGCAGCTTGTAGCCTTCGCGGATCAGGCGATCCAGGCCCGCCTCGTGCAGGCCCATCTCCTCCAAGAACATGGCGGCTTCGTCGGTGGGAAGCTGGCTGATCTCCTCCTCGATCCGGGCGGAAATCACCACATGGCCCGCACCCTGTTCCGCCGCCATCTTCGCCACGCGGTCGGACTGGGCATTGCCGGTCGAGGCCTTCTCCTCCTCCACATTGCAGACGAACAGGACCGGCTTGGCGGTCAGCAGTTGCAGCATGTTCCAGGCCTTCCGATCCTCGTCAGCGACCTGAACGGTGCGCGCGGGCTTGCCGGATTCCAGCGCGGCCTGCGCGGCCTTCAGCAGCTTTTCCTGGGCCACGGCCTCCTTGTCGCCGCCCTTCAGCTTGCGCGCGATATTCGCGAGGCGGCGCTCGACCGATTCCAGGTCGGCGATCATCAGTTCGGTCTCGATGGTTTCCGCGTCCGCGATGGGATCGACGCGGCCTTCGACATGGGTGACGTCGCCATCCTCGAAGCAGCGCAGGACATGGGCGATGGCGTCCACCTCGCGGATATTGGCCAGGAACTGGTTACCCAGCCCCTCGCCCTTGCTGGCGCCCTTCACAAGGCCCGCGATGTCCACAAAGGTGATCCGCGTCGGAATGATCTGCTTGCTGCCGGCGATCTGGGCCAGCGTGTCAAGCCGGGGGTCGGGCACGGCCACGTCGCCCACATTGGGCTCGATGGTGCAAAAGGGGAAATTCGCGGCCTGCGCGGCGGCGGTCTTTGTCAGCGCGTTGAACAGCGTCGATTTGCCCACGTTCGGCAAGCCGACAATTCCCATGCGAAAGCCCATGACGCGCCCCTTTTGCTAAGTCTGGCGCGTTCTAGGCAAGCGGCCGGGCTTCTGCAAGCGTCAGCGGAACAGGACCAGCGATCCCGGCGACCAGGCAAGGCGGGTGCGGGTCCCCACCTCCTGCACGTCGCGGCCGAAGACGTTGCGCATGGAAATGCGGACCGTGTGCGCCTTGCCGTCGATGGCGGCGGCGCCGTCCAGCCGCAGGTCGTAATAGGTCATGTCGCCGTAATAGACGACCTCGTCGATGGTGGCGTTGGTTTCGCGCGGCTGGCTGTGGGCCTGGTTCGGGCCGACCAGAGTCATGGTTTCGGGGCGAAAGCCGATCGTCGGCCCTTCATCGTCGGGATTGGCGCGGCTGATCTGGCGGGCGGGCAGTTCCACCACGCCCAGGCCCGGAGCCTCGACCGTGGCCACGCCGTCGCTTTCGCCCAGGATATGGGCAGGCAGGAAGTTCATCACGCCGATGAAATCCGCGACCCGGCGGCTGGCCGGACGGGCATACAGCGCCTCGGGTCCGTCAAGCTGGGCGATCTCGCCCTCGAACATGACGGCGATGCGGTCGGACATGACCAGGGCTTCCTCCTGGTCATGGGTCACCAGGACGAAGGTGATGCCGACCTGGCGTTGCAGCTTGATCAGTTCGACCTGCATCTGTTCGCGCATCTTGCGATCCAGCGCGGACAGCGGTTCGTCCAGCAGCAGCACCTTGGGCTTGAGGATCAGCGCGCGGGCAAGCGCGACTCGCTGGCGCTGCCCGCCCGACAGCGCGTGCGCGGCGCGGTTGCCATATCCGCGCAGGCCCACCATAGCCAGGGCCTCCTCGACCAGGGCCGCCTTTTCCGCCTTGCCGCGCGGATCGCGGCGCAGGCCGAAGGCCACGTTCTGCGCGACCGTCAGATGGGGAAAGATCGCATAGGACTGGAAGACCATGTTGGTGGGCCGCTTGTTCGCGGGCACCTCCTCCATATGCTTCTGGTCGATCAGGATCGCGCCTTCGGAAATGTCCTCGAACCCGGCAATGGTGCGCAGCAGCGTGGTCTTGCCGCAGCCCGAGGGCCCCAGCAGGGAAAAGAACTCGCCCGCCCGGATGGTCAGGTCGATGCCCCGCAGCGCGTGATAGTCGCCGTAATGCTTGTGGACGCCGCGACATTCGATCATCGGCTTGCGGTCGTCGGTCACAGGAACCCTCCGGTCGGATTGCCGCCCATGCGGGCATTGCCGCGGCGGCGGAAGTATTCGCCCAACGCCAGCAGCACGATGGACAGCGCCACAAGGACGGTGCCAAGCGCCATGATCATCGGGATCTGCTTGGGAAAGCGAAGCTGGCTGAAGATATAGGTGGGCAGCGTCGGCTGATTGCCCGCCAGGAAGAAGGCGATGATGAATTCGTCCAGGCTGATGGTGAAGGAAATCAGCAGTGAACTGATGATCCCCGGCATGACCAGCGGCAGGGTGACCAGTCGGAACGCGCTCCACCGTGTTTCGCCCAGGTCATAGGCCGCTTCCTCCAGCGACTTGTCCAGGCTGGAGAACGCGGTGGTCAGGATCGCGATGGCATAGGGCATGCAGATCAGCACATGGCCGACGATCACGGTCAGGATCGACAGTTGCACCCCCGCGCCCAGCAGCACGACCAGCAGCGACATGGCGACGATGATTTCTGGCAGGACCATCGGCAGCAGGATGAAGCCCATCATGCCGCCCTTGCCCGGAAACTCGAACCGCGTGGATGCGCGGGCCGCAAAGATGCCCAGGCAGGTCGCCAGGATCGCGGCGGACACGGCGATGATCAGCGAATTCGTCAGGGCCGTGCGCAGCGTGGCATTGGCCCACATCTGCGAAAACCAGTCGGTCGTGAAGCCCTGCAGCGGAAAGGCGATGATCGTGCCGGAATTGAAGGCGAACAGCGGCAGCAGGATGATCGGCGCGTAAAGGAACAGCAGATACAGCAGCGCATAGGCCTGCAGGCCGCGCCCCTGCCCCTTCACGACCGCACCTTCAGGAAGCGGCGGTTGATCAGCAGGAAGACGATGCTGACAAGGGCGACGATGGCCATTGCGGTGACGGCCAGGGCCGATCCCAGCGGGCGGTTGTCCAGCGCCAGCATCTGCACCTGGATCAGGTTCGCGATCATCGGGATCTTGCCGCCGCCGATCAGTTCGGGGGTGACGTAATCGCCGATGGTCGGGATGAAGACGATCAGCACCGCCGCCAGCACGCCGGGCATCGCCAGGGGCAGCGTGACGCGCCAGAAGGTCATCGCCCGGCTTTCGCCCAGGTCGCGCCCGGCTTCCAGCAGGGACCGGTCGATCTTTTCCAGCGCCACGAAGATCGGCAGGATGGCGAAGGGCGCATAGGCATGGGCCAGCGTGATCACGATCGAGTTCACGTTATAGAGGATGAAGGTCAGGGGCTCGTCGATGATGCCAAGCCCGGTCAGGCTGGAATTGATGACGCCATTATAGCCCAAGATCACCTTCCACAGGAACACCCGGATCAGATAGCTGGTCCAGAAGGGAATGGTGATCAGGAACAGCCAGGTCGCCTTCTTTTCCGGCCGCACCATGAAGCTGACGTAATAGGCCACCGGAAAGGCCAGCAGCACCGTCACCAGCGTGACAAGTGCCGATACCGTCAGCGACCGCAGCATCACCGTGCGCACGATGGGATCGGTCCAGACCTGGACGTAATTGGCCCAGGTGAAGTCGCGCACGACCGTCAGATAGCCGTCGGTCAGGAAACTGTAGGTCAGGATCGTCAACAGCGGCGCCGCCAGAATCAGCAGCGCATAAAGGAACGGGGGCGCGATCAGGGCATAGCCCTGCCTCGCCTGTGCATCCAGTCCTTTGGCCATCCGTCCGTCCCGCCGTCCCTGTGTCCCAATTCCTTTCATATCAGCCAAAGCATGAAAAGAGGGTTTATGGCCGAGGCAAGACCATGGGCTAGCGCCACCATCGCCCGGTCAGCGCCAGCCGCGCCAGCGAAGCCCGGTGTCGAAACGGTGCAACAACAGGCACTTCCTTGAAGATGTTCACCTTGCCGCTGAGGACGCCGGTCAACAGCGGCCCCACCCCCGGGCCAGGATACAGGGCCGCAGCCGCCCGTTTCGGCAGCAGCCTGCGCGACCCTGCGGCACGGCCGAACGCCTCTTGCGCCAGTCGGGCCAGGCGGGCCGCATCGGCGGTGTCGGCGCTTGCCAGTCCAAGGCCGATGGGTTGCAGTCGAGGCAGCGCGCGCAGCCAAGCCACCAGCCCCGCGCCCAGCCCCTGATCGGCGGCGACCGCCTGCCCTCGCGCATCCGCGCCCAGCCGTCCAGCGGCCAGCGTCATCAGCCGCCCGCTGGTGTGGGCGACATAGTCGGCCACCTCCTCGGAGGTTGCGAAAGGTTCGCGAAAGCAGTCGCGGCGGCGGGCCTCGGCCAGGGGGGCAAGCTGCCCGGCCTCGGTGCCCCAGGCCTCCCACAAAGGGGTCAGCACGTCATGCAGGGGGGGCGGTCTGCCCGTGCCCATCTCGGCCAGCCGGTCCACCCACCATTGCAGCCGCATCTCGGCCAACAGCGGCTCGCCCGACTGAAAAGGTGCCCGCGCGATTTCCAGGTTCAGCGCGTAAAGCGTTATAAGCCCAGGCCGATCCTGCGGATCGGCGACCAAGACCGCACCGAAGCGGTCGGGATCCTCGGACCGGACCAAGTTGGTGCAGGCTTCAAGGGTCATCAGGTTCTCCCTGACTGAGAGAAACTATAACAGCCATCTGCTTTCAATAGCATCAAGCTTTACAACAATTTCCTTCGCCCAGTCTGAAGAGGTAGGGGTGAGGAAGTCAAACCTAGCAGGACCGTCCCTTCCGGCCGAAAGCTGAACCGAAGCGTCCAGCAGTTGCTCCCGCAAACGATCAGCGGCCTGATAATCCTTCACTGCACGTAAACCAAACCACACTTCAGCCAATCGCTTTACACGACTTAGAATTTCCTCATCAGATGGACGTTTTGCTGCCCACCCGTAATCTCCCGGCAGCAACAGCCCGAGAAGGCGGGCCGATGTTAACAAACGTGGTGCATCGCCTGCTTTTGCCAGTTCATGCAATGCCGCTATTGCAACAGAGGTATTTAGATCGTCAGCTAGTGCGGATACCACTTCTTTAGCAGGTTTGGTTGCTGGCTCGATACCTACCACCATCTCATGCCAATTAGACAAAATTGTCTGAGCTTCGTTTGCCTTTGCCTCCGTCCAATCCATAGGCTTCCGATAGTGCGTCCTCAACATCACGAACCGGATCACCTCGCCCGGCACGCCCTTGTCCAGAAGATCGCGGACCGTGAAGAAGTTGCCCAGCGACTTGGACATCTTCTTGCCCTCGACCTGCAGCATCTCGTTGTGCAGCCAGACATTGGCGAAGCCTGCCTCGGGATGGGCGCAGCAGCTTTGGGCGACCTCGTTCTCGTGATGAGGAAATTGCAGGTCGATGCCGCCGCCGTGGATGTCGAAGCTGGGGCCAAGAAGCGCCGCCGACATGGCGGAGCATTCGATATGCCAGCCGGGACGGCCGCGTCCCCAGGGACTGTCCCAGCCGGGTTGGTCGGCGTCCGAGGGCTTCCACAGCACGAAATCCATCGGGTCGCGCTTGAAGGGCGCGACCTCGACCCTCGCGCCGGCGATCATGTCGTCCACCGAACGGCCCGACAGGCGGCCGTATTCGGGAAAGGACCGGACATCGAACAGGACATGCCCCTCGGCCTCGTAGGCGTTGCCGTTCGCGATCAGGGTCTCGATCATCGCGACCATCTGGACGATGTATTCGGTCGCGCGGGGCTCGTGGTCGGGACGCGCGGCGCCAAGGGCGTCCATGTCCTGGTGATACCAGGCCACGGTCTCCTCGGTGATCTCGCGGATGGTGCGACCGGTGGCGGCGGCGCGGGCGTTGATCTTGTCGTCCACGTCGGTGAAGTTGCGGACATAGGTGACGTGATCCGCGCCATAGACATGGCGCAGCAGGCGCACCAGCACGTCGAAGACCAGCACCGGCCGGGCATTGCCCAGATGCGCGCGGTCATAGACGGTCGGCCCGCACAGGTAGAGGCGCACGTTCCGGGGGTCCAGGGGTTCGAAAACCTCTTTCTTGCGGGTGCGGGTATTCGTCAGCCGGATCTCGACCATGATGCGCCTTTCTGTGATGTGGCGGATCTAGCCCATCGGCGCGTGGCTTTCCACCCATGCAATCTGGCGCGGCAGGCTGTGGCGATGCAGGTCATAGCCGTCCAGGATCGTCTGCCGCGCCGCTCTCCGCAGCCGGTCCGCATCGGGATCGCCCGCAAGGCCCCGGATCAGGGCGTCCGACAGCGCCGGCACGTCGAAGAACGGCACCAGCCGCCCGTTCTCACCGTTGCGCAGCAGTTCCCGCACCGGCTCGGTATCCGAGGCCACGACATAGCCCCCCGCCGCCATCGCCTCGGTCAGGGACCAGGACAGCACGAAGGGATAGGTCAGATAGCAATGCACGCGGGCCAGCTGGATCAGCGACAGGTAATCCTCGTAAGCGACACGGCCCAGGAAATGGACGCGGGACAGATCCAGCCGGTCGCCCAGTTCGTCCAGCATCCGCGCCTTCCAGGTGCCGCCGTCCTTGGGGGCGTTGCCATAGCTGGTGCCCTCGGCCCCTACGATCACGACCTGCGCCTGCGGTCGGGCAGCCAGAAGGGCAGGAAGCGACCGCATGAAGATGTGGAACCCGCGATAGGGTTCCAGCGAACGGCTGACATAGGACAGAACCTCGTCCCCCGCCTGCAACGTCCGACCGCCCGGCAGGGTCAGCGTGGCCCGGGGGTTCGGACAGACGCGGTCGGTGTCGATACCGTCGTGGATGACCGTGATCTTGCCGCGCAGTTCCGGCGGGAAGCTTTCGGCTTGGTAACAGGTGGGCGCGATCGCGGCATCGGCCTGGACGATGCCCTGGATCAGATGGGCCGATCGCGCCACGGTCAGCATCCGCGATTCGTCGCTGTCCTGTTGCAGTTCGGGATCGAAGCCCACATCCTGGCCGCGCGTGCGGTACAGAAGCTCGGCATAGACCAGCAGCTTCGCATCGGGCCAGATTTCACGCAAAAACAGCGTTTCGCCCCATCCGGTATGACCGATGATCACATCCGGGGTGAACCCGTGCCGGTCCCGCAAGGCCCGCGCGCCGCGTGCCGCCAGATAGCCACGTTCGGCATGGGTGGCATAGCTGCGGCCGAAACCGGTTACCTGCACCGGGTCGGGCATCTTGTAGCGCACGGTCGAAACCTGGCTGGTCCGCTGGTTCTTTTCATCCGTCAGGGCCAGGACCTGATGGCCGCGCGCGGCAAGAGCGGGGGCCAGATGGGGGAACTGGCCCGGAAAATTCTGGTGAACGAACAGGATCTTCATCGGTGATGATCACGAAATGCCGCCGCGAGCAGCGCGCGGGTATAGTCCTGCTGCGGGGCGTCGAAGATTTCGGTCGTGGTCCCCTGCTCGACCACTTCGCCCGCGCGCATGACCATGATCTTGTGCGACATGGCGCGCACGACGCGCAGGTCGTGGCTGATGAACAGGAAGGCCAGCCCGTATTTCTGCTGCAAGCCGCGCAGAAGCTGGACGATCTGCACCTGCACCGTCATGTCCAGGGCGCTTGTCGGTTCGTCCAGCACCACCACCTTGGGCCGCAGGATCATGGCGCGGGCGATGGCGATGCGCTGTCGCTGCCCGCCGGAAAATTCGTGCGGATAGCGGTGCATGGTGTCGGGGTTCAATCCCACCTCTGCCATGATCTCGGCAACCATGGTGCGGCGGTCGCGGCCTTTTTCGACCCCGTGGACAGTCAGGCCCTCGGCGATGATCTGTTCGACCGTCATCCGGGGCGACAGGCTGCCGAAGGGATCCTGGAAGACGATCTGCATGTCGCGGCGCAGCCTTCGCAACTGGCGCGACTGCCAGCGGGAAATGTCCTGGCCCATGAACAGGATCGGCCCGTCGCTGGCGATCAGCCGCATGATCGCCAAGGCCAGCGTCGTCTTGCCGCTGCCTGATTCCCCGACGATGCCCAGGGTTTCCCCGGCCCGCAGGGTCAGGGTCGCGCCGTTCACGGCCTTCACATGGCCCACCGTGCGGCGCAGCAGGCCACGTTGGATCGGAAACCAGACCTTCAGGTCGCGCGTCTCGACCATGGTTTCGGCAGTATCAGAGATGGGGTCGGCCCTGCCCGTCGGTTCGGCAGCCAGCAGCTTGCGTGTATAGTCGTGCTGCGGATTGGCAAAGATCTCGGCCACCGGGCCCTGTTCCACGATCTCGCCGTCCTTCATCACGCAGACTCGGTCGGCGATGCGGCGGACAATGCCAAGGTCATGGCTGATGAACAGCATCGACAGCCCCTCGGCCGCCTTCAGTTCCGCCAGCAGGTCCAGGATCTGCGCCTGGATCGTCACGTCAAGCGCGGTGGTCGGCTCGTCCGCGATCAGCAGTTCCGGCCCGTTGGCAAGCGCCATGGCGATCATCACGCGCTGCCTCTGCCCGCCCGACAACTGGTGCGGGTAATCCGACAACCGCGATTCGGGATCGCGGATGCCCACGCGGGTCAGCAGTTCGACGATCCGTGCGCGTGCCCTGGCCCCGGTCAGCCCCTGGTGCAGCGCCAGGCTTTCGCCCAGCTGCTTTTCCAGCGTGTGCAGGGGGTTCAGGGATGTCATCGGTTCCTGGAAGATGAAGCTGATGTCATCGCCCCGGATGTCGCGCAGCATAGGCTCGGGCGCGTCCACCATCTCACGGCCCGCGTATTTGACCGATCCCTCGACCACGGCGGAATCGCCCAGCAGGCGCACGGTGGACAGGGCCGTCACCGACTTGCCCGACCCGGATTCGCCCACCAGGGCCATCGTCTCGCCCTTGCCGATGTGGAAGCTGACGCCCTTGACGGCGGGCACAGTCCGGCCTTCCTGGCGAAAGCTGATGCGCAGGTCCTGGACCGACAGAACGGCTTCGGTCATTTGAAGGTCTTCCGGGGGTCAAAGGCATCGCGCACGCCTTCGAAGACGAAGACCAGAAGCGACAGCATGATGGCGAATGTGAAGAAGGCGGTGAAGGCCAGCCAGGGCGCCTGCAGGTTCTGCTTGGCCTGCAACGCCAGTTCCCCCAGCGAGGGCGCCGATGCGGGCAGGCCATAGCCCAGGTAATCCAGCGCGGCCAACCCGCTGATCGTGCCGGTCACGACAAAGGGCAGCATGGTCAGCGTGGCGACCATCGCGTTGGGCAGGATGTGGCGGAACATGATGGTGCGGTCGGACACGCCCAGGGCACGGGCGGCGCGGACATATTCGAAATTCCGCGCCCGCAGGAATTCGGCCCGGACTACGCCCACAAGCGCGGGCCAGCCGAACAGGATCGTCACGAAGACCAAGAGCCAGAAGCTGCGCCCCAAGATCGCGAACAGGATGATGATGACGTAAAGCGACGGGGTGGATGCCCAGATCTCCAGCACCCGCTGGAAGACCAGATCGGTCCGCCCGCCGAAGTATCCCTGGATCGCCCCCGCCGCGATGCCCACGACAGATGCCACCACCGTCACGATCAGCGTGAACAGGATCGAGATGCGGAAGCCATAGATCACGCGGGCCAGCACGTCGCGGGCGGTGTCGTCGGTTCCCAGCCAATGTGTGCCGTCCGGCGCGCTTGGGGCGCTGCCCACGTTGTTGATGGTCGAATAATGGAACGGGATCACCGGCCAGATCATCCAGCCCTGTTCATCCTTGGGGATGTCGCTGGTGCCCGCGTCCACGGCGGCGATCAGTTCCTCGGGCGTGTCCCAGCAATCCTGGCTTCCGCCGGTCACGATCAGGCATTCCACGGCCGGGTCGTTATAGATCGCCTCGGTCTGAAAATCGCCGCCAAAAGCGGTTTCCGGATAGAAGTTGTAGGCAGGAAAATACAGTTCCCCGCGATAGCTGGCGACAATGGGTTTGTCGTTGGCCACCAGTTCGGCACACATGGCGATCACGAACAGGATTGAAAAGATCACCAGCGACCACAAGGCGCGGCCGTTGCGGCGGAAATTTCGCCAGCGGCGGCGGTTGAGTTCCGAGAGTGCCATCAACCGGCCCTCGATTCAAAGTCGATGCGCGGATCGACGAAGACATACATCATGTCCGACAGGATCCCCACCACCAAGCTGAGAAGCCCGAAGACGTAAAGCGTGCCGAAGATCACCGGATAGTCGCGCTGCACCGCGGCCTCGAAGCCCAGGCGGCCAAGGCCGTCCAGCGAAAAAACCGTCTCGATCAGGATGGAAGCGCCGAAGAAGACGCCCAGGAACACCGCCGGAAACCCTGCGATGACGATCAGCATGGCGTTGCGGAAGACGTGGCCGTAAAGCACGCGCCCCTCGGTCAGGCCCTTGGCGCGCGCGGTCATCACATACTGCTTGTTGATCTCGTCCAGAAAACTGTTCTTTGTCAGAAGGGTTAGCGTGGCAAAGCTGGAAATCGTCGAGGCCACCACCGGCAGGGTCGCGTGCCAGGCATAGTCCTTGATCTTGCCCCAAAGCGTCAGGTCGGCGAAGTTGTCGCTGGTCAGACCGCGCAGCGGGAAGATCTGCCAATAGCTGCCGCCCGCGAACAGCACCATCAGCAGCACCGCGAACAGGAAGGCCGGGATCGCATAGGCCATGATGATGATGCCCGAGGTCCAGGTGTCGAACCGCGTCCCGTCGCGCACCGCCTTGCGGATCCCCAGCGGGATCGAGATCAGATAAGCCAGCAGCGTGGACCACAGGCCCAGCGTGATGGACACCGGCATCTTCTCGATCACCAGGTCGATGACGCTGATCGACCGGAACCATGACGTGCCGAAATCGAAGGTCAGGTAATTGCCCATCATCGTCAGGAAGCGCTGCAAGGGCGGCTTGTCGAAGCCGAACTCTTTCTCAAGCTGGGCGATGAACTCGGGCGGCAGGCCGCGCGCGCCCTCGTATCCTTCGACCACGCCGGTGTCGGCGCCCGCGCCCCCGCCGGATATGTTGCTGAAGGCGTCGCCCGAACCCTGCACCTGCGCGGCGATCTGTTCGATGGGACCGCCGGGGACAAATTGCGTCAGGGTGAAGTTCACCACCATGATCCCGATCAGCGTCGGGATGATCAGCAGCAACCGCCGCAGGATATAGGCGCCCATCGGATTGCCCTTGCCCCTTGCGGGCCTTCGCGGCCCCTTGTCCTTTATCCCGCCCTTGTCGGGCGGGACCGCCCGGAAATCAACCCTGACGTCAGCGGATCGCCCTTGCCGCCTTCAGTTCCGCCTCGCGCGCGGTATCTGCCCACCAGAAGTCCAGCGTGCCAAGCGCATAGGGCGGCATCTGTTCGGGGTGGCGATACATGTCGTAATAGGCCAGCGTGTATTCGGCCTTGTACCATTTCGGCACCCAGAAGCGCAGGCTGCGCAGGGCGCGATCCAGGGCGCTGATGGCGACAAGGTTTTCTTCCTGCGTTTCCGCCTGCTGGCCCAGTTCCAGAAGCCGGTCGATGGCGGGATTGGCAAGGCCCATCGGGTTGAACACGTCGTCCGCGTCCTCGGACCCGAAGACCTGGCCGGCGTAACCGCCGACCGCATAGGACTGGCCCAGCGAATCCTCGACCATGTCGAAATCCTTGGACCGGGTGCGCAGCTCCATCTCGGCATTGTCCACGCGGCGGTTCACGGCGTCGATGCCGATGGCGCGCAGGTTCTGGACAAAGGGGTTAAGGATGCGATCGTTGCCCACGTCGTCGTTCAGGATCTCGACCCGCAGCACCTCTCCGGCGGCATTGCGGCGCATCCCATCGCTGCCCACGGCCCAGCCCGCCTCGTCCAGCAGGGCCATGGCCTGGCGCATGTTCCGGCGATCCTGCTGGCGTTCGCCCGAGGTCGGCTGGACCACCGCGTCATCGGTCAGGATGCCTTCGGGCAGATCGGCCGCGACGGGTTCCAGCAGCGCGACCTCCTCGGGCGTGGGGGGGCCGTCGGCGCGGAATTCGCTGTTGTCCCAGAAGGAATTGACGCGCGTTTCCAGACCGTAAAGCAGCGTCTGGTTCGTCCATTCGAAGTTGAACATCAGCCCGATCGCTTCGCGCACGCGGATGTCCTGGAACTTCTCGCGGCGCAGGTTGAAGACCCAGGCATCCGCGCTGGCGATCTGGCCGTTGGGCAGCGTTTCCCGCACCACGGCACCCGAGGCAAGGGCCGGAAAGTCATAGCGCGTGGACCAGTGCATCGAGGATGTCTCGTTGCGGAAGGTGTATTCGCCCGCCTTGAAAGCCTCGAAGGCGCTGTCGAAGTCGCCGAACATCTCGTAGCGGATGCGGTCGAAGTTGAAGCGGCCCTGGTTGATCGGCAGGTCCTTGCCCCAGTAATCGGGGTTGCGTTTCACGACCATGGTGCGGCCCATGTCGGCGCGGTCGAACATATAGGGACCGGACCCGACATAGGGGATGTTCGTGCTCTGCTCCAGGTCGCGCTCGTTGTCCTCGAAGTCCTTCTTCGAGAAGACGATCTGGTTGCCCATCTGAGAAATCACGTCGCGGCGGGGATAGCCTTTGGCGAAGGTGAACTTGATGCGGTGGTCGTCCAGCACCTCGGCCTTGGCGACCATCTGCTGCATCGCCATGCGGAAGGACGACAGGCCCTTGTCGCGCAGGGTTTCAAAGCTGAACAGCACGTCATGGGCGGTCAGCGGCGTGCCGTCGCTGAACTTCGCCTCGGGGCGCAGATTGAAGATCACCCAGTCCTTGCTTTCGGGATATTCCAGCGTCTCGCACAAAAGGCAGTAATCGACGCCCAGCTCGTCCGCCGGGCTGTCCATCAGCCGTTCAAGCTGGATCACCGACAGGGCGATGGCCCGGCCCCGATGGGTGAAGGGGTTGAAGCTGTCGAAGCCGCCGACCGCGCCAAAGGAAATCTCGCCCCCCTTGGGCGCGTCGGGGTTCACATAGCGGTAATGGGGGAAATCGGCAGGCAGCGCGGGTTCGCCGAACAGCGCGATCGCGTGGGTCTTGATGACGGTTTCGCCGTTCCCGGTCGCCTCGGCCTCTTGCGACAGGGCGGCACCGGCCGGGGCAAGGGCAAGGGTGGCGATCAGGGCAAGGCGGCGCATGGGGCGAACTCCGGCTGTGGTGTCTGCTGCACGCTAGGCAGCGCGGGGGACACGATCAAGCCGCGATTTCGTGAGGCCGCGTGGGATGCGCGCATGAAAAAGGGCGCATCCCGCGATGCGCCCCATTCCGATGCGGACAGCCTTACTGCTGGGTTTGCAGATAGGCGATGATGTCGGCGCGATCCTGGGGATCCTTCAGGCCGGCAAAGGACATCTTGGTGCCCGGCACGTCCGCCTTGGGGTTGGCCAGGAACTCCTGCAGCGCCTCGGGCGTCCAGGCAGGCGCCTCGGCCTTGTGCTCGACCATGGCGGGGGAATAGTTGAAGCCCGCGACGGAGGCGACTTCGCGGCCCACGACGCCGTTCAGGTGCGGGCCGACGCCGTCCGTGCCGTCCAGCTTGTGGCAGGCCTTGCACTTGCCGAAGTCCTTTTCGCCCGCGGCGGCATCGGCCGAAGCCAGCAGCGCCGCGAAGTCGATCTGCTCCTCGGCCGCTTCCTCGCCGCCCGCGGCCTCCTCGACCGGGATGGTATAGGCCTGCGCGACCTCCTCACCCTCGCCGTGATGGGTGGAGCCGACGTGATACAGCGATCCCGCCGCCCAGTTGGCCAGCATCAGAAACAGCAGCGCGCCGATCAGCGCGCCTGCGGCCTTGGTCACGGTCATGGTGTTGAACATCGCGTGCGATCCCCGCCTTGGTAAGCTCGTCAATTCGTGGGGTATGTATCCGCTTTCGCTTTGAAGGATCAAGGTATAGTTGACCACACGAGCCTTCAAAATTCGGACAGCGGCCATGACGACCACGACCAACCGCATCGCCTTCCAGGGCGAACCCGGCGCCTACAGCCACGAAGCCTGCCGCAAGGCGCGGCCCGGGATGGAGGTCCTGCCCTGCCGCACCTTCGAGGACGTGATCGAGGCCGTGCGCAGCCACGAGGCCGACCTGGCCATGCTGCCGGTCGAGAATTCGACCTATGGCCGGGTGGCCGACATCCATCACATGCTGCCGGAATCCGGCCTGCACATCATCGACGAGGCCTTCGTGCGGGTCCGCATTGCGTTGATGTCGCTGCCGGGCACCCGGTTGGAGGATGTGCGCCACGTCCGCGCGCATCTGGTGCTGATCCCGCAGGCGCGCGGCTTCCTGACGCGGCATGGGATGACCGCCTCGGCCTCGGCCGACAGCGCGGGCGCCGCCGCCGATCTTGCGCGCGACCGGATGCCGGGCGAAGGCGTCATGGCCAGCGAACTGGCCGCCGAGATCCACGGGCTGGAGGTGCTGGCCCGCGACATCGAGGATCATCACCACAACACCACCCGCTTCCTGATCATGGGACGGCAGCCCGATTACAACCGCCGCTCCGACCGGATGCTGACCACCTTCGTCTTCCGGGTCCGCAACATTCCCGCCGCGCTCTACAAGGCCATGGGCGGGTTCGCGACGAACGGCGTCAACATGACCAAGCTGGAAAGCTATATGGTGGACGGTGTCTTCACCGCGACCCAGTTCTATGCCGATGTCGAAGGCCACCCCGAGGATCCGGCCCTTCAGCGCGCGCTTGACGAATTGCGCTATTTCACCTCGTCGCTGGACATCCTGGGCGTCTATCCCGCCGATCCCCTGCGCGAGGCGCAGCGGCAGGCGGGCTAGGCCGCGCGCAGGTGCGTCAGGAAATCGGCGATCCGCTGGTCGTATTTCCGGTCCAGTTGCGCCTTGCCCAGCTTGGCGGTCTGCAACAACAACCGGGCGCGCATGGTACGGGGACGGATCTCGGTTTCGAACAGCAGGCGCGATTTCACGCGGCTCAGCGCCACGACGGTCATGTTGATGGACAGGTCGAACTGGTCTGACTGGCCGTCAAGCGTGATGTGGGACGGGCGGTCGAACCGGGTGACATCCAGCCGCACGTTCCGCCGTTGCCCGCGCCAGTTGAAGTCGATGGTCCAGCCTAGCCCGGTCCCGGGGTCCTGGGCCGGGTCGATCCGCCGGACCTGCGCGCCCCGCGCCCCCAGGGTGCGTTCGCTTCGGGAAAAATCGCTGATGATGTCAAAAAGCTCGGCCGACGGCTTGTCGGTATCGAAGCGGGTCGAGAATTTCATTTCTGCCTGACCATTCAATGCCGGCGGTGGCCCGGCTGCTGCAAATTGCGGGGTTCATAACGATCCAGGCCATTTCTTTCAACCGCAAGGGTATCCCCTGTCGCCGGATCACCGGCAGGCGTAAGCCCTGTGCCGATTCAGCCACGGCTGCAGCCTTTATCGTCAATGTGCGGGGGATGATGGTTGCACGACAATCTGTGGTTGTGAAGACGTCGTGCTGTCGATAATTTGATCAGGACAGGATGCCGCCGTCGCGCCGCGCCTGTGGTCGAGGATTGGAATGCGGGACACAGCGGGCGTGGCAAACGAAGACGACCCGACGTCGGACCTGACGGATACCGTCGGTCTGCGCATCCTGGCGACGACCGACATGCACATGAAGCTTCTGCCCCATGATTACCTGGCGGATCGTCCCTGCCGGCAGGGAAGCCTGGCGCAGATCGCGTCGCTGGTGGACAGGCGGCGGGCGGGGCGGAACACGCTGCTTCTGGACAACGGGGACTTCCTGCAGGGAACGCCGCTGGGGGACCAGGCGGCACAGGCGGGCGGGCGACATCCGGCCATCGCCGCCATGAACCAGATGGGCTATGACGCGGCGGCCATCGGCAATCACGATTTCGCCTTTGGCCTGGATGTTCTACAGGCGGCTGCCCGTCAGGCACGGTTCCCGTTTCTTGCTGCTAATCTGCGCCTTCGGGGACGGCCGGACTTTCCCCGCTTCTCGATCCTGGACAAGCGCGTGCTGACCGATGACGGGCGCCCGGCCGGCCTGCGGATCGGCCTGGTTGGTTTCCTGCCGCCGCAGACGACCGCCTGGGACCGCGACCTGTCGCGGCAGATGGCCTGCGACGACATCCTGGCCACGGCCCGCCTTGTCGTTCCGCAGATGAAGGAAGCGGGCGCCGATCTGATCATCGCCCTGGCGCATAGCGGAATTTCGCACCGTCCCGCAGCCCCTTTTGGCGAAAATGTCGCGGCCGAACTTGCCGTCATCGACGGGATCGACGTGATCGTTGCGGGCCATACCCACGAGGTCTTTCCAGGCCATCAGGTGGCGGGCAGGCCGGGCGTCGATACGGCGGGCGGCACCCTGTCGGGCAAGCCGGCCGTGATGCCGGGCTTTGCCGGGTCACATCTGGGCATCGTCGACCTGTCATTGACCCGCGGTCCTGGCACTGGCTGGCGCCTGTCCGATGCGACATCGCACTGCGAGGCTGTCGGTCCCGATCTGCCCCCCGCACCTGCCATCACGGGCGTCGTGTCGCCCGCGCACCGGAAGACGATGGCGGGGCTGCGGACCCATATCGCCCGCAGCGACCAGCGGATCAGCAGCTATTTCGCGATGGTGGGCGTGGACCCCGCGCTGTCCCTGGTCAACATGGCGCAACGCTGGTTCGTGCGCAAAAGCCTGGCCGGAACCCGGCTGGAGGGTCTTCCGGTCCTGTCGGCCGCCGCGCCTTTCCGGGCAGGCGGGCGGGGTGGCCCCGGCTATTACACGGATGTCGCGCCCGGCCGGCTGCGGCTGGGGAACCTGACCGACATCTATTCCTTTCCGAACCGCATCTGCGCCTTGCAGATCGACGGCGCCGACCTGCGCAACTGGCTTGAACGCTCGGCCAGCGTGTTTCGACAGATCCGCCCTGGCGAACACGACCAGCCGCTGACCGACCCGGGTTTTCCGGCCTATCAGTTCGATGTCATCCAGGATGTCGCGTGGCGGATCGACCTGTCGGCCCCACCCGCCTTTTCGGTCGATGGCTTTCCGGCTGGCGGAAGCCGCATCCGCGACCTGACATGGCGCGGCCGCCCCGTTCGCGACGAGGACCGGTTCGTCCTTGCCACGAATTCCTATCGACTGGCGGCCTGCGGGCTGTTCGCGCCCCTGACCATCGGCAAGCCGATCGCCCTGCCCCCAGGCCCTCAGACCAGAAACGTGATCCGCGATTACCTGCGCCAGCGCCGTTGCCTGTCCATCGACCCAAGCCCGGCCTGGCAGTTCATGCCGATGCCCGACACCACGGTCCTGTTCGAGACGGGTCCCCAAGGCCTGCCCCTTCTGGCCGAGGTCGCGGAACGCTGCGGCCGCCGGATGGATCATGTGGGCCATGACGACCGCGACTTCGCCGTCATCCGCCTGCATCTTTGACGGCTTGCATCGCCCGCGAACCCGCATTATCTAACGCATCGAGAGGTTGGCGCGGGCAGGCGCCTCGCCAACCCGGTCAGGTCCGGAAGGAAGCAGCCGTAACGAGCCCCGCTTGGGTCGTTGTCCAGCCTCTCACCCTTTCCCGCATTCAGACGAACCCGGCGCGCGACATTCGCGCACCTGCTGCATTTGCAGATTTTCAGTTTCCTCCTCTCTTGCCTGACACAGTTTGCAAATTTTCTCGTTTTTGCTTCCCCGCCCTGCCCTGCCTGACTAGGCTGCGGCGCAAGGATCGACCACGGATCGACAGGGGGCTGAGATGAAGGACATTCTTCAGGAACTGGAAGACCGCCGGACTCTGGCCCGGTTGGGCGGCGGACAGCGGCGGATCGACGCGCAGCACGCGCGTGGCAAGCTGACGGCGCGCGAACGGATCGAACTGCTGCTGGACGAAGGCAGCTTCGAGGAGTTCGACATGTTCGTGGCGCACCGTTCCACCGATTTCGGGATGGAGGCCGACCGCCCCTATGGCGACGGCGTCGTGACCGGCTGGGGCACGATCAACGGGCGCATGGTCTATGTCTTCAGCCAGGACTTCACCGTCTTCGGCGGGTCGCTGTCCGAAACCCATGCCCAGAAGATTTGCAAGATCATGGACATGGCGATGCAGAACGGCGCGCCGGTGATCGGGCTGAACGATTCGGGCGGCGCGCGCATCCAGGAAGGCGTGGCCAGCCTTGCTGGCTATGCCGACGTGTTCCAGCGCAACATCATGGCGTCGGGCGTCGTGCCGCAGATCAGCGTCATCATGGGCCCTTGCGCGGGCGGCGCGGTCTATTCGCCCGCCATGACCGACTTCATCTTCATGGTGAAGGACACGTCCTATATGTTCGTGACCGGCCCGGACGTGGTGAAGACCGTCACCAACGAGGTGGTGACGGCCGAACAGCTTGGCGGCGCATCGACCCATACGAAGAAATCCTCGGTCGCCGACGGGGCGTTTGAAGACGACGTCGAGGCGCTGACCGAAATCCGCCGCCTGTTCGACTTTTTGCCGCTGAACAACCGCGACAAGGCGCCGGTGCGGCCCTTCTTCGACGATCCCGCCCGGATCGAGGAAAGCCTGGACACGCTGATCCCCGACAACCCGAACCAGCCCTATGACATGAAGGAGCTGATCGTGAAGGTCGCGGACGAAGGCGACTTCTACGAGATCCAGAAGGACTTCGCGGGCAACATCATCACCGGCTTCATCCGCATCGAGGGCCGCACCGTGGGCGTGGTCGCCAACCAGCCGATGGTGCTGGCGGGGTGCCTCGACATCGACAGTTCGCGCAAGGCCGCGCGTTTCGTGCGGTTCTGCGACGCCTTCGAGATCCCGATCCTGACCTTCGTGGATGTGCCGGGCTTCCTGCCGGGCACGGGCCAGGAATATGGCGGCGTCATTAAGCACGGCGCGAAACTGCTGTTCGCCTATGGTGAGGCGACGGTGCCGAAGGTCACGGTGATCACCCGCAAGGCCTATGGCGGGGCCTATGACGTGATGGCGTCCAAGCACCTGCGCGGCGATTTCAACTATGCCTGGCCCACGGCGGAAATCGCGGTGATGGGCGCCAAGGGCGCGGTCGAGATCCTGTATCGCAGCGAGTTGGGCGACGCGGACAAGATCGCCGCGCGGACCAGGGATTACGAGGACCGCTTCGCCAACCCCTTCGTCGCTGCCGAAAAGGGCTTCATCGACGAGGTGATCCAGCCCCATTCGACCCGCAAGCGGGTCGCACGGGCCTTCGCCAGCCTGCGCACCAAGCGGCTGTCGAATCCCTGGAAGAAGCACGACAACATTCCTTTGTAAGATGTTAACGCAGTTGCACAAACGCGTGATTGATGCAGGCCAGCCACAGGCCGCGCGGCATTTGCCCCCGGCGGTCCGGCCTGTCTGTCTGCGCCCCTGCCCCGCCGCTATCATGCCCGGCGGGGCGATGCATCAAGACATCCCCCGGAACAACCCGAGCAGACGGGCGCAGCCGCGCCCGCTTTACAGGAGCGAGACAACATGTCGAAGAAAATCATCCTCAGCCTCGTGCTGGTTTCGGCCTTTGCTGCGTGCCAGCGTCAGGCAGCCGAACCCGAGGTTTACGTGCCTGCCCCGAACCCCGTCACGACCGAGCCGGTCTATCAGGGCAAGTACGGCGCCAACTGATCCGAACCGACTGATCTTGCGCGGGCGGTCCGGCTGCCCGCGCCTTCCCGGCCCGGCACGGCCCGGCCCCCGCCATGGGGGACCATCATGCTGAAGCACAAGGGCTTTCCGGGGCGCCTTCCCGGCACCGATTTCCAATTCGTCATCCGCCGCGAGAATCGCAAGAAGGGCGCGACGCCGATCACCCGGCGCGAACGCTTCCGCGACCGCAAGCCCGCCGACCGCCGCGCCGACGCAGGCTTTCTTGCCGCCCTGATCGAACATTTCGGCGAAGAACCTTTCGTTCGCGGCAACCTTGACGCGGGCCGCCTGGGCTGGCTGATCGGGCGCGAGGTGAAGGCTGTCGGCCCCTTCGATCCGACCGATTACGACCAGCTGCTGCAGGTGGACATGGCCGCGGCCGAAGCCTCGTTTCCCGAGCTTTTCGCCACCGACAGCCCGCCCGACTTCGGGTGGGACGACGAAGGCTGGGACGATGACGACAACGACGACGACGACGGCATGGACCGCTGAAAATGCGCAATTTGCTGCCTAGGGCCTTGATCTCACACCCATGTCAGTTTGACGCGCCCCTGGGCTATGCGATAGTCGGGTACCATCTTCCACTGGCCGCTTGCGCGGCCCACTATACAGGCAACTTTCCATGCAGACTTCGCTGTTCACCCGCGTCGCCGCCGGCGCTTTCGTTCTTCTGGGCCTGGCTGCCTGCGACCAGGGCTATGGCACCGCGACCGGGCTGTCGCCCGATGCGCAGCGTGCGGCAGGCGGCGCGGTCGCTGGCGCCGTCATCGCCAAGGCTTTGGACGAGGATCTGGCAACGGGCGCGGCCATCGGTGCCGTCGGCGGCGCGCTGTGCGATGACGCCGGCGTCTGCCAGCGTCGCTACTGATCACGCAGGCTTTTCAGAACCGAACGGGCTGGATCGGCGTTCCGATCCAGCCTTTCAAACGACAGGAAGACCAGAATGTCCAAATTCCTTGCCATTGCCGCCCTTGTCGGCACCACGGCCATCGCGGGCTGCACCCAGGGCATCAACCCGACCGACACCGACCGCGCGCTCATCGGCGCGGGCGTGGGCGCGACCATCGCCAGCGTCAGCGGTGAAAACGTCGTCAAGGGCGCGGCCATCGGCGGCGCTGCCGGCGCGCTCTGCAACGACGTGCGTCTCTGCGAATAACGACCTGATCCTGGCGCGTTCGTCGCGCCGCGATATCCTGATCGCCGCCCTGGGCCCCGCGCCCTCGGGCGGCTTTTTCATGCCTGGCCGGGGGGGCCCATGTTCAAGAAGATCCTGATCGCCAACCGGGGCGAGATCGCCTGCCGCGTCATCAAGACCGCCCGCAAGATGGGCATCGCGACCGTCGCCGTCTATTCCGACGCCGACCGCAATGCGCTGCACGTCAAGATGGCGGACGAGGCCGTCCATATCGGCCCGCCCCCGGCGAACCAGTCCTATATCGTGATCGACAAGATCATGGACGCGATCCGCCAGACCGGCGCCGAGGCCGTCCATCCCGGATACGGCTTCCTGTCCGAGAACATGAAGTTCGCCGAGGCCCTGGAACGCGAAGGCGTGATCTTCGTAGGCCCCCCGTCCCCCGCCATAGAGGCCATGGGCGACAAGATCACCTCGAAGAAGATCGCACAAGAGGCGGGCGTCAGCACCGTTCCCGGATACATGGGCCTGATCGCCGATGCGGATGAAGCGGTGCGCATCAGCGACCAGATCGGCTATCCTGTGATGATCAAGGCCTCCGCCGGCGGCGGCGGCAAGGGGATGCGCATCGCCTGGAACGCGCAGGAAGCCCGCGAGGGGTTCGAATCGTCGCGCAACGAGGCTGCCAGCAGCTTCGGCGACGACCGCATCTTCATCGAGAAATTCGTGACCCAGCCGCGCCACATCGAAATCCAGGTGCTGGCCGACAAGCACGGCAACGCGGTCTATCTGCACGAACGCGAATGTTCCATCCAGCGGCGCAACCAGAAGGTCATCGAGGAAGCGCCTTCGCCCTTCCTGGACCCGGAAACGCGTCGCGCCATGGGGGAACAGGCCGTCGCGCTTGCCAAGGCCGTGGGCTATACCAGTGCGGGCACGGTGGAATTCATCGTGGACGGGCAGAAGAACTTCTACTTCCTGGAAATGAACACCCGCCTGCAGGTGGAACATCCCGTGACGGAACTGATCACCGGCATCGATCTGGTGGAACAGATGATCCGCGTGGCCGCCGGTGAACCCCTGCCCTTTGCCCAGGACGATCTGAAGATCAACGGCTGGGCCATGGAAAGCCGCCTTTACGCCGAGGATCCGTATCGCAACTTCCTGCCCTCGATCGGGCGGCTGACCCGCTATCGTCCCCCGGCCGAGGTCGTCGAGGCCACCCATGTGGTCCGCAACGACACCGGCGTCTTCGAGGGCGGCGAGATCAGCATGTTCTATGACCCGATGATCGCCAAGCTTTGCACCTGGGCCCCGTCGCGCGGGGAAGCCATCGAGGCGATGCGCGTGGCGCTGGACGAATTCGAGGTCGAGGGCATCGGCCACAACCTGCCCTTCCTGTCCGCCGTGATGGATCACCCGAAATTCGTGTCGGGCGACATCACCACGGCCTTCATCGCCGAGGAATATCCCGAAGGCTTCGGGGGTGCGACCCTGCCTGACGACGAACTGGCCCGCGTGGCCGCCGCCGCATCCGCCATGCACCGCGTCGCGGAAATCCGCCGCACCCGGATCAGCGGGCGGTTGGACAACCACGAACGCCGCGTGGGCGAAAACTGGGTGGTCTTCGTCAACGGCCGCGAAATTCCCGCGCGCATCCGCGCCGACCGCGACGGCGCCACCGTCGCCGTGAACGGCCGCGAGTTGCGCGTGGAAAGCGACTGGAAGCCCGGCCAGACCCTGGCGCGGCTGGTGGTCGATGGCCGGCCGCTGGTGATGAAGGTGGACAAGATCCCCGCCGGTTTCCGCCTGCGGACGCGCGGCGCCGACCTTAGGGTTCAGGTCCGCCGCCCGCGCACGGCCGAACTGGTCCGGCTGATGCCTGAAAAGCTGCCGCCCGACACCTCGAAGTTCCTGCTCTGTCCGATGCCGGGCCTGGTGGTGAAGATCGCCGTGGCCCCTGGCGACGAGGTTCAGGAAGGCCAGGCCCTTGCCACGGTCGAGGCGATGAAGATGGAAAACATCCTGCGCGCCGAACGAAAGGCCGTCGTCAAGTCGGTCAATGCCGAGGCAGGCCAGAGCCTCAAGGTCGATGACGTGATCATGGAATTCGAATGACCTTCGCCACCGCCCTGTCCGACCCGCGCGTCGTGGCCGCCATGATCGGCGGCGCGGTGGTGGCGGGTGGCTGGGTGGTGACGCATCTTCTCAGCGCGGCGCGGGACCGGGCGGCGCGGGCCGAACGGGTCCGCGACGTGCAGGGCGCGCTTTATGCCGAAATCCGGGTCCATGTGGCGACGCTGAAAAGCCAGAACCTGCCCCGCTATGGCGCGGAAATCGAGGCGCTGATCCTGAAGGACGACGGCTTCTTTCCGGTGATCCCTACCGAACACAACGACCGCCTGTTCAGCGCCATCGTCGAGGATATTCACGTCCTGCCCTTCAGGGTGGTCGATCCGGTGGTGCAGTACTACAACCAGCTATTGACCATCGGCGCGATGATCGCGGACCTGCGCGAACTGAAGCTGGACCGTCTGGAGGCCACCCGCGCCGCGCGGATGTATCGCCATTACATCGAGATGAAGATCGAGGCGATCGCCCTGGGCGAGGAAGCGATGGCCTTTCTGCTGGCCCATCTGACCGGCGGCCGCGAGGCCGTCGCACGGCTGAGTGATTCGCAGCAAAAAGCCCGCCTTGCGGAAACCAAAGCGGGCGTCACATCCTGGATCGCGGCCGAAAAAGCGCGGTTCAGCGCCGGGAATAACCCGGCATCGGACCGGTTCGGCCGGTGATTGGGCGGGGGTTATAGGATGTCGTGCTCATGTCGAACCTCCTGTTCCTTCGCCCCGAATATAGGCGAAGGCGTTCGGGCTTTCAACGCTCATGGCACCAGTCCGGCCCGGCCGATTTCCTGGCGGCGCAGCGGCAGCTTGTCGATGGCGCGGCTGATTTCGCGCACGTCCCAAGGCAGCGGGCGCCGCTGCTTGACCTGTCCGTCCTTGTCGATGATGACCAGCGAAAAGCCGCGCGGATGCAGTTGCTGGCGCCAGGCGCTGTTCGCCTGGGGATCGCTGTCGGCGATCACCACCACGTCGCGTTCGATCAGGGCTGCGCCGCCCGCCTCCAATGCGCGCATCTGTTCGCGGAAGGCGGGGTCGTTGGGCGTATCGGCAAAGACCACGACCGGACGGGCCGTCCACAGGAAATCGGCCAGCTGGGTTTCCGCGGCGGACAGGATGCGCAGTTCGGGCCGCGCCGGTTCCGGTTCGGGCGCCGCAACCTCCTCGGGGCTGGCGGGCTGCGGCGCGACGGCTGGCGGGGGCGCCTCTCGGGCCGGTCCCATTGCGGCAAGCATCATCGCAACCATCAGGAATTTCAACTTCATCGGCACCCCTTTCTGCCTTGAATATAGGGTGGACCGCGCCGTGCGAAAGGACAGACCATGACGAAACCCACGCTGGACGACTGGCAGAAGCTGGCGGCGAAGGAACTGAAGGGCGCCGATCCCGACAGCCTGACCTGGAACACGCTGGAAGGCATCCCGGTCAAGCCGCTTTACACCGAGGCCGATCTGGAAGGTCTGGACCACCTGGGCAGCCTGCCCGGCATCGCCCCCTTCACCCGTGGCCCGCGCGCCACGATGTATGCGGGCCGCCCCTGGACGATCCGCCAATACGCGGGCTTTTCCACGGCCGAGGAATCCAACGCCTTCTATCGCAAGGCGCTTGCCGCCGGGCAGCAGGGCGTGTCCGTGGCCTTCGACCTGGCGACGCACCGGGGCTATGACAGCGACCATCCGCGCGTAGTGGGCGACGTGGGCAAGGCGGGCGTCGCCATCGATTCGGTCGAGGACATGAAGATCCTGTTCGACGGCATCCCGCTGGACCGCGTGTCGGTGTCGATGACCATGAACGGCGCGGTGATCCCGATCCTGGCCAACTTCATCGTCACGGGCGAGGAACAGGGCCATTCCCGCGCGGTGCTGTCGGGCACGATCCAGAACGACATCCTGAAAGAGTTCATGGTCCGCAACACCTATATCTATCCGCCCGAGCCTTCGATGCGGATCATCGCGGACATCATCGAATACACTTCGAACGAGATGCCCAAGTTCAACTCGATCTCGATTTCCGGCTATCACATGCAGGAAGCGGGCGCGAACCTGGTGCAGGAACTGGCCTATACGCTGGCGGACGGGCGCGAATATGTGCGCGCCGCCCTGAGCGCCGGCATGGACGTGGACCAGTTCGCGGGGCGGCTGTCCTTCTTCTTCGCCATCGGCATGAACTTCTTCATGGAGATCGCGAAACTGCGCGCCGCGCGCCTGCTGTGGCATCGCATCATGTCGGATTTCAACCCGAAGAAGCCCGGCAGCCTGATGCTGCGGACGCATTGCCAGACCTCGGGCGTGTCGTTGCAGGAACAGGATCCCTATAACAACGTGATCCGCACCGCATACGAGGCGATGTCGGCGGCCCTGGGCGGCACGCAGTCGCTGCACACCAACGCGCTTGACGAGGCCATCGCCCTGCCGACCGAGTTTTCGGCACGGATTGCGCGCAACACCCAGCTGATCCTGCAAGAGGAAACCGGCATCACCCATGTCGTCGATCCGCTGGCCGGGTCGTACTACATCGAAAGCCTGACGGCCGAACTGGCCGAAAAAGCCTGGGCGCTGATCGAGGAGGTCGAGGAACTGGGCGGCATGACCAAGGCCGTCGCCACCGGCATGCCCAAGCTGCGGATCGAGGAAACCGCCGCCCGTCGCCAGGCCCAGATCGACCGGGGCGAAGAGGTGATCGTCGGCGTCAACAAGTACCGCAAGGATCGCGAGGATCCGATCGACATCCTGGACATCGACAACATGGCGGTGCGCGAGTCGCAGATCGCCCGCCTGAACCGCATCCGCCAGACGCGGGACGAGGCCGCCTGCCAAGCGGCGCTTGACGAAATCACCCGCCGCGCCCGCGAGGGCGGCAACCTGCTGGAGGCCGCTGTCGAGGCCGCCCGCGCCCGAGCAACCGTAGGGGAAATCAGCATGGCGATGGAAAAGGAATGGGGCCGCCACCGGGCCGAGGTGAAGACCCTGGCCGGCGTCTATGGCGCGGCCTACGAGGGCGACGAGAGCTTCGCGCAAATCCAGCGCGACGTCGAAACCTTTGCCGAGGAAGAAGGCCGCAGGCCCCGGATGCTGGTGGTCAAGATGGGCCAGGACGGCCATGACCGCGGCGCCAAGGTCATCGCCACGGCCTTCGCCGATATCGGCTTCGACGTGGACGTCGGCCCCCTGTTCCAAACGCCCGAGGAAGCGGCCCAAGACGCCGTGGACAACGACGTGCATGTGGTCGGCATTTCCAGCCAGGCGGCGGGCCACAAGACCCTTGCGCCGAAGCTGATCGAGGCGCTGAAGGCCCAAGGGGCGGGGGACATCCTGGTGATCTGCGGCGGCGTGATCCCGCAGCAGGATTACGATTACCTGCGCCAGGCGGGCGTCAAGGCGATCTTCGGGCCGGGCACCAACATCCCCCAGGCCGCCGCCGACATCCTGCGGCTGATCCGGGAAAACCGCGCGGCGTGAATTTGCGTCCCGCGGTGGCAGGGGGGCCGTCTGCCCCCCTGCACCCCCCCCGAGGATATTTGGACCAAGGCAAAGAACATTGCCTTGGCCCGGCGGCTGTGAAACCTTGCGCCTCGACCAGGAGAGGGTGTGATGGACGCGCCGGAGATCAAGCAGATCATCTGCATCAAGTGGGGCACGAAGTTCGGGCCGGAATACGTCAACCGCCTTCTTGGGATGATCCGCCGCAACATCACCCCGCCCTTCCGGCTGTTCTGCTTTACCGACGACGCCACCGGCCTGCATCCCGACATCGCCGTGCGTCCCCTGCCCGTCTTCGACTATCAGGCGCCGGTGAACACGCGCGGCAAATGGCCCAAGTCGCGGCTGTGGGGGGATCTGGGCGACGTGACCGGGGTGGTGCTGTTCCTGGACCTGGACGTGATCATCACGGGAAACCTGGACCCGTTCTTCACCTTTGGCGACCCTGACGACACGATCCTGGGACGCAACCCGAACACGCCACTGGAAAAGCTGGGCCAGACCTCGGTCTATCGGATGCGGGTCGGCAAGCTGGCGCCGCTGCAGGGGCTGTTTCGCGCGGATCCGCAGGGCGTGGCGGACAAGTACAAGTATGAACAGCGCTTCGTGACCCGGAACGCGCCCGGCGGCGTCAAGTTCTGGCCGCGCGGCTGGTTGGCGCATTTCCGGATGCACTCGGTCCCGACGTTCCCGATGAACTATCTGCGCGAACCGAAAGTGCCCAAGGACAGTCGCATCGTGATCTTTGCGGGCAACCTCAATCCCCCCGATGCCATTGCCGGACGATGGCATGAAGACGATGTGCACCGCCCGCCGCTGGATCATTTGCGCGAAGCCTTTTCGGGAAAGCGTCGGGAAAGCCTGTCCCGGCACTTGCGCCATTACCTGCTGCCCGCGACCTGGGTGAAAGATCTGTGGCGCGAATAGCATGAGCCTGCCGCGCGCGCCCGATCGCCTGCCCGACGACATGGCGGCGGCCATCGGCCACGCCGTTGCCGGATTCGGCTTCCTGGAGGAAGCGTTGAAACGCGCCATCTTCTCGCTGACGCGCCGCCAACTGGGCGAGGATGTGAGCGAGCGCGTCTTGCAGGACTGGCTGCGCCGGATCGAGGAGATCGCCGACGATACCCTTGGCACGCTGATCGACAGCTTTGCCGCCGCCATGAAGCAGGCCGGCATCGAAGGGCGCGAGGGTTTGTCGGCTGACCTGCGGACCCTTCGCCTGAAGCGGAACCTGCTGTGCCACGCATCCTGGCGGCCGGGCAGCAAACCGGGCCATTGGCACCCCACCTTCATAAACACCAGGGGCGAGCGTTACCCGGACGAGATGGATCCGGCGGCCGTTCACGCCATCCACGCCGACACGCTGGCTGCCGCCCGGCGCGTGGTGTCGATCATGCGCAAGACAGGGATCGACGGCGAATGGGCGGGATACGAGGACAACCCGTGATGAAGCTGACTGCTGATTATCCCAAGATCTGGCTTGCCCTGTTCGTGCTGGCGGGGTGGCTGGCGGGGCGCCTTGCGCCGCATGGTCCCGGCTGGCTTGCAGGCTGGGGCCTGGTGCTGGCCCTGGCCGGGCTGGCGCTGATGATATGGGCGGGGTGGACCATGCGCCGGGCGCAGACGACCGTCGATCCCCATGGCCAGCCGCGCCATCTGGTCACGTCGGGGCCGTTCCGGCTGTCGCGCAACCCGATCTATGTCGCCGATGCGATGATCCTGGCGGGCTTGTGCCTGGCCTTCCGCGCGCCCCTGGCAGCCCTGCCGCTGGTGGCGGGGTTCGTGCTGGTCATCTCGGCCCGCTTCATCCCGCACGAGGAACAACGGCTGGCGCAAGCCTTTCCCGAGGCATTCGCGACATACCGGCAGCGCACGCGCCGCTGGCTGTGACTGTGCCCTTTCGCGCGTTGCATGACGACGCGCGGCGCGCTAACAGCGGACGACCTTACGCAAGAGGCCTTCATGTCGTCCTCCCTCCGCCTGGGTATCGCCGGGCTTGGCACCGTCGGGATCGGTGTCGTCAAGATCGTCCAGAAACACGCCGATCTTCTGGCGCGCCGCACCGGCCGCCCCGTGTCGATCACCGCCATCTGCGCGCGGGACAAGATGAAGAACCGCGATGCCGACCTGTCGGCCTATCGCTGGGAAGACAATGCCATGGCGGTCGCCACCGCGGATGATGTCGATGTGTTCATCGAACTGGTGGGCGGCGACAGCGGCATTGCCAAGGACAGCATCGAGGCGGCGCTGCGTTCGGGCAAGGACGTCGTGACGGCCAACAAGGCGCTGCTGGCCGTCCACGGCCAGGCGCTTGCCGAACTGGCCGAGGGGCTGGGCCGCACCCTGCGCTTCGAGGCGGCGGTGGCAGGCGGCATCCCGGTCATCAAGGCGATGACGGAATCGCTGGCGGGCAATGAAATCCGCCGTGTCATGGGCGTGATGAACGGCACCTGCAACTATATCCTGACGCGGATGGAAAGCGCGGGCCTGCCCTATGAGGCGGTGTTCGAGGAAGCGCGCCAGTTGGGATACCTTGAGGCCGACCCGACGCTGGACGTGGGCGGCATCGACGCGGGCCACAAGCTGTCGATCCTGTCGTCGATCGCCTTCGGCACCCAGGTCAATTTCGATGCGGTCGAGATCGAGGGGATCGAACGCGTCAGCATCGACGACATCCGCCGCGCCGCCGACATGGGCTACAAGATCAAGCTTCTGGGCGTGGCGCAGATGACCCCGCGCGGGCTGGAACAGCGCATGTCGCCCTGCCTGGTTCCGGCGGACAGCCCGCTGGGGCAGCTGATGGGCGGCACGAACATGGTCGTGGTCGAAGGCGACAGCGTGGGCCAGATCGTGCTGCGCGGCGCAGGCGCGGGTGAAGGTCCGACCGCAAGCGCCGTCCTGTCCGACATCGTGGAAATCGCGCGCGGCGTGCGCCTGCCGGTGTTCGGCCAGCCTGCGGCATCCCTGAAGGCCGCGCAGCCCGCACGGACGGCCGTTCCCGCGGCCTATTACCTGCGCCTGGAATTGCAGGACAAGCCGGGCGCGCTTGCCAAGGTGGCGACGGTGCTGGGGGATGCGGGCATTTCCATCGACCGGATGCGCCAATATGGCCAGCACAGCCCGGACAGTGTCCCGGTCCTGGTCGTGACCCACAAGACCACCCCCGAAGCCATCGACTTCGCCATCGAGGCCCTGCCCCGCACCGGGGTCCTGGCGGGTGATCCGGTCGAGTTGCGGATCGAGGAAGTCTGACGAAAAAAGGGGGCGCTTGCGCCCCCTCTTGCCTCTGCAAGGGAATTCACCGCCAAGAATGTCTGCGCAAGGAAGAATCAGCTTCCCGCGATGATCCGCACATAGTTGCGGGTTTCGCGGTAAGGCGGGATGCCGTTGTACTTCTGCACCGCGCCCGGCCCGGCATTATAGGCGGCAAGCGCCAGGCGCCAATTGCCGAACTGGTTGTACATCATCCGCAGATAGCGCGCGCCGCCATGCAGGTTCTGGACCGGATCATGCGGGTTGACGCCCAGCTTGGCCGCCGTTCCGGGCATCAACTGCGCCAGGCCAGTGGCCCCCTTGTGCGACCGCGCGCTTGGGTTCCAGCCGGATTCCTGCTGAACCAGGCGCAGGAACAGATCCTCGGGGATGCCGTATCGACGGGCGGCCTCGCGCGCATGGGGGATGAAGTCGCTGCGCTTGCCGCGATAGGCGGGGATGTTCGCGGAAAGCTGGATATCGACCGAACTGTCGCTGCCGCTGCGCGCATTGGGGCGCAGGCGCGCGGATTGCTGATATTGCCCCGCCAGCCGCGAATCCATCAGCCGGGTCTGCCGGGCGAACTGTTCGGCCCGCGATTTCGACGAACTGCCCGACAGGCGAAGCCCCTCGGCCGAGGCAGGCACGGCGATTCCAGCGATCAGCAACGCGCACAGACCCGCCTTGATGGTAGGGATGAATGTCATGTCCCTGTCCCTCGTTGTTGTGGGTTTTGATGGGACTATACAGAAATCGGACCGCGTCGCCAGCATGGCTTTTCGATCAGAAGGCCGATGGCGGCAAAGCGCGCATTTGCATCGCGGCAGGGGCTGCGCTAGACCATTTCGCCAAGGACACATTTGCAGGAAAACGTCATGGCAGGCAGCGTCAACAAGGTCATCCTGATCGGCAATCTGGGCCGCGACCCCGAAATCCGCACCTTCCAGAACGGCGGCAAGGTCGCCAACCTGCGGATCGCCACGTCGGAACAGTGGAAGGACCGCAACACGGGCGAACGCAAGGAACGGACCGAATGGCACAGCGTCGCCATCATGTCCGAAGGCCTTGTCAACGTGGTCGAGCGGTTCCTGAAGAAGGGCAGCAAGGTCTATGTCGAGGGCCAGCTTGAAACCCGCAAATGGCAGGACCAGTCGGGCCAGGACCGCTATACGACCGAGGTCGTGCTGCGCGGCTTCAGCGGCACGTTGCAGATGCTGGACGGCCGCGACGGTGGCGGTTCGGGCGGCGGTGGCCAAGGCGGCGGCGGGGGTTATGACGATTACGACCGGGGCGGCCCGTCGGGCGGAAGCCAAGGCAGCGGCGGCGGCAGCCGCAGCGACTATGACGACGAGATCCCGTTCTGATCGTCCAGGTGGGGCGCGCGGTCAGCGCGCGTCCCGCAGCACGGCCGCCAGCGTATCGGGCTGAACGTCGTCGCTGACGAAAGCCTCGCCGATGCCGCGCGCCAGGACAAAGCGCAGACGGCCGTCCACCACCTTCTTGTCCTGTCCCATCAGCGCGATCAGCGCCGCATCGTCGGGCAGGTCGCCCGGAATGTCGCGGATCGCGGCGGGCATTCCCATCTGCCGCAGATGGGCCAGCACGCGGGACGGCGCCTCTTGGCTGCACAGTCCCATGCGGGCCGACAGGTCGAAGGCCAGCGCGCAGCCGATCGCCACGCCTTCGCCATGCAGCAGCCGCGCGGAATAGCCGGTGGCAGATTCGAGCGCGTGGCCGAAGGTATGGCCCAGGTTCAGCAAGGCGCGTTCGCCTTGTTCCGTTTCGTCGCGGGTCACGATCCCGGCCTTCATGGCGACCGAATGGGCCACGGCATGCTGGCGCAGGGCCATATCGTCGCGCAGGCGGGGGGCATTCGCTTCCAGCCACTCGAAGAACTCGGCGTCCCCCAGCAGCCCGTATTTCGCGACCTCGCCATAGCCCGCCAGGAAATCGCGCGGGGTCAGGGTGTCCAGCACCGCGATATCGGCCAGCACCAGCGAGGGCTGGTGGAAGGCGCCGATCAGGTTCTTGCCATGGGGGCTGTTGATCCCGGTCTTGCCGCCGACGCTGCTGTCCACCTGCGCCAGAAGCGTTGTGGGGATCTGCACGAAGCGGACGCCGCGCCGCAGGATGGCGGCCGCGAAGCCCACCAGATCGCCGATCACGCCCCCGCCAAAGGCCACCACGATGTCTCGCCGCTCGATCCGCTGTTCCAGCAACCATTCGACGCAGGTCGTCAGGTGGGGCCAGCTTTTCGTGGCCTCGCCCGGGGGCACGACCAGGGCCTCGGACACGATCCCCTGGGCGGTCAGCGCGCCCTGCAATCGCGGCAGATGCAGGGCCGCGACCGTTTCGTCGGTGACGATGGCCAGGCGCGGGCGGCGCAGCAGGGGGGCGATCTCGGCCCCGACGCGGTCGATCAGGCCGGCGCCGATGCGGACGTCATAGGCGCGGTCGCCCAAGGGCACATGGACGGTAACGGGTTCGGGGGTCATGGTGTCTCGATCAGCAGGTCTGCATCGGCGGCGCGGATGGCGTCCAGCAGCCGCGTGGTGGCGGCATCGACGCTGTCGGCGGGGCGGGCGGGAAAGGTCAGTTCCGCCAGGGCATAGGTCGGATTGCGTTCCGCCAGCAGGCGCGCCAGCGTGCCCTTGGGGTCGGCGGTTTGCAGCAGGGGCCTCGTGCTGCGCTGGCGCACCCGGTGCCACAGCGTGTCCAAGTCGCATTCCAGCCAGACCGACAGTCCCGCAGCCTTGATGGCCGCGCGGTTGCGTTCCTGCATCCAGGCCCCGCCGCCGGTCGAGATCACGCGCGGCGACTGGCGCAGGATGCGGGCGATCACCTGGGCTTCGCGGTCGCGGAAGAAGGCCTCGCCGTCGCGGGCGAAGATCTCGGATATGGACATGGCGGCGGCTGCCTCGATCTCGACATCCGAATCGGTGAAGGGGACATGAAGGCGCCGGGCCAGTTCCGTCCCCAGCGCGGTCTTGCCCGCCCCCATCATCCCGATCAGCACGATATGGCGCCTCAGGCGCTGGCGCATGTCCGTCCCCCGTTCATTGGCCGACTGAATGGCGTGATCTTTCGGAAAATGCCATATATATTCGGGACGAACCGGCGAAAGACCGGGTTCAAGGCAAAAACAACGATGAACGAGGCGAAATTCGATGCGGCTGCTCAAGGTTCTGGTGGTGCTAATTCTGGCTGCGGTGATCGGCCTGGCCGGTTACGCCTATTTCGGCGACATGCAGCCGGTCCGGTCCGAGGTCCGCAGCCCCATCGGCGCCGCCCCCTCGGCCCCGGCCGCCCCCGCAACCGAGGCTGAACCCGAGTGAGCAGGCGCCTGCTGCCCCTGGCCATGATGCTTGGCCTTGCCTGTTCCGCGCAGGCCCAGACGCCGCTTTCGGCAAGCGACTGGCTGTCGGGCAGCGTGCGCGGGCCGGACCGCGAAAGCTCGGCCTGGCGTCCGGGCGACGCGCCGCCCCCCGGCGTTCCCGGCGCGCCCGGACCCAAGCCCGTCGCCACGACGGGCGAGGTCGGCTCGGTCCAGGTCACGCGGCTCGGGATCGGAAATCCCGACAGCGTGGGCCTCAGGACGCCGCGCAAGGCGGGACTTCCCGCCGATCTGTGGCAGGGCAGCGACGCTGCGACGCTGGCCGGTCTGATCCTGCGCACGCCCGCACGCCTTCCGGCGATGAACGCGCTTCTGGATCGGGTGCTGACCACGCAACTCGCCCCTCCCGCAGGGTCGGACGCGCCGCAGGGGACACTGTTTCTGGCCCGCGCCGACCGGTTGCTGGATGGGGGCGCGCTGGACCGTGCGCAGGCGCTTCTGACCGCCGCCGGTCCCAGCAACCCGGAAATCTTCCGCCGCCTGTTCGACATCGCCCTGCTGGAAGGGGACGAGGCGCGCGCCTGCGAGATCATGAACACCACGCCCGGCATCGCGCCCAGCTTTGCGGCCCGGATCTTCTGCCTGGCCCAGACCGGCGATTGGGCGGCCGCCGCGATCAGCCTGCACGGCGCGGAAACGCTGGGCCTGCTGGACCAGCAACAGGCGGTGCTTCTGACGCATTTCCTGGACGACGCCTATGTGGACAGCGGCGAGACGCTTGCCACGCCGGATCGCATGACGCCCCTGGATTTCCGCATTCACGAGGCGATCGGCCAGCCGCTGCCCACATCGTCGTTGCCCATCGCCTTTGCCCATTCCGACCTGCGCCCGAACAACGGCTGGAAGGCCCGGCTGGATGCGGCCGAACGCCTGGCCCGCGCGGGCGCCATCGCCCCCGCCACCCTGCGCGCGCTTTATACCGAACAAAGCCCTGCGGCTTCGGGCGGCGTCTGGGAACGCGCGGGCGCCATGCGCACCTTGGAGGCCGCCTTGGCCAGCGGCGATCTTTCCTCCGCATTGCCCTCGGCATTCGACCAGTTCAAGCAGGCGGGCATGACCGATGTGATGGCCGCGATGATCGCCGCTGGCCTGCCCGAAGGGGGCGAGGGTCGGGCCGCGCAGGTTGCCACTTGGCTGCGCCAGTGGCAGGGGCTGCCCGTGCCGGTGCCGCTGGTCCTGGATCCCGCGCTGAAGGCCGACCCGGTCCAGCCCCCCGCCACCCAGAAGGGAGAGGCGCTTCTGGCTGCCATGGCCGATATCGACGCGGGCCTGGACGGGGATCTGCCCCGCGCGGGCCGTGGCCTTGCCACCCTGCGCGCCCTGGGACTGGCGGCCGAGGCCGATTTGGCGGCCGCGCAGCTGTCGCTGTTGCCGGTGATGCGGCAGAACCCATGATCGCCGATCACCGCGCCATATCCGCCTTTCTGGACGCCAAGGCCGCCGAATCGGGATCGGCGCGCAACACGGTCCTGGCCTATGGCCGCGACCTGCGCGACCTGTCGGACTGGCTGGCCGCGCGCAGGCTGGCCTTGGCGGATCTGACCCGCGAACGGGTCGAGGATTACCTGGCCCATTGCGACGCGCAGGGCCTGTCGCGCGCCACACGGGCGCGGCGGCTGTCATCCATCCGGCAGTTCACCCGCTTCGCGCTTGAGGAAGGCTGGCGCGACGACGACCCCGCCATCCGCATCAGCGGACCGGGCCGGGCCAAGCGCCTGCCCAAGACCCTTGATCGCGACGAGATCGACGCCCTGCTGGCGGCGGCGCCCCTGATCGGGCGGACGGATGCCGAACGCGCCCGCAACCTTTGCCTGATGGAGCTTCTCTATGCCACGGGGATGCGGGTCAGCGAACTCGTGGCCCTGCCGGTGGCCGCCTGCCGGGGCGATCCGCGCGTTCTGCTGATCCGGGGCAAGGGCGACAAGGAACGCATGGTCCCGCTGACGCCCCCGGCCCGCCGGGCGCTGTCGGCCTGGCTGGCGATCCGCGACGACGCCCCCCGGGACAGCGCGCTTGGCCGCCTTGTCGCCGGCAAGGGCGCGCGCTGGCTGTTTCCCGCCCCCGGCGCGGCGGGCCACATGCCGCGCCAGACCTTCGGGCGGCTTCTGAACGACATGGCCGTGCATGCGGGCGTTTCGCCCGCCCGCGTGACGCCGCATGTGATCCGTCACGCCTTCGCCACGCATCTGCTGCAAGGCGGCGCCGACCTGCGTTCCATCCAGACCCTTCTGGGCCATGCCGACCTGGGCACGACCGAGATCTATACGCATGTCCTTGACGAAAGGATGCGCGATCTGGTCCTGACCCATCATCCCCTGGCCCGAAAGACCTAGACCCGTGACACTTGCCCTGCGCCAGCCCGCCAATGTCCAGGCCACCGGGATCGCCCTGATGCTGGCCGCGATCCTGGGTTTCACCCTGATGGACGCGACGGCCAAGCACCTGACCCAGGCCTATCACCCCGCGCAGGTCGTCTGGGCACGCTTCATCGGCAACCTGGCGATCTTCGCCGTCATCTTCCGGGGCGCGATGCCCACGGTGATGCGCACCCGCAGGCCCGGCCTGCAATTCGCCCGCGCCCTGATGCAGCTTGCGTCCGTCGCGCTGTTCTTCAGTTCGCTCCAGGTCATCGGCCTGGCCGAGGCGACGGCGATCATGGACCTGAACCCGGTCCTGATCACCCTAGGCGCGGCCCTGTTCCTGGGCGAGAAGATCGGCCCCCGCCGGCTTGCGGGCATCGCCGCAGCCCTTGTCGGCGCGCTGATCATCATCCGGCCCGGCCTGGGGGTCTTCCAGCCCGCCGCCCTGCTGCCCCTGGCCGGGGCCTTCACCTATGCCACGGGCGCGCTTTTGACGCGGATGGCGCGGACGGATTCGGTCGCCACCTCGGTGATGTGGTCGGCGGTCGTGGGCAGCGTCCTGACATCGCTTGTCGTGCCCTTCGTCTGGCAGCCGATCGCGGCCTCCGACCTGTGGGCATTCGCGCTGCTGGGGGTCTTCGGCACGCTCAGCCAGTATCTGCTGGTCCGCGCCTTCGCCACGGCCGAGGCCGGGGTGCTGGCCCCCTTCGGCTATACCGGGCTGGTCTGGGCGGGCTTGTGGGGCTGGCTGTTGTTCGGGCAGTTGCCCGATGGCTGGACCGTGACCGGGGCCACGATCATCGTGGCGGCAGGCCTTTATGTCTGGTCCCGAGAGGCAAGCTTGGCGCGAAGGACCCCATGAGCCATCCCGACACCCCGCCCCTGTCCGACCGCATCGCGAACGCGGCCTTCCTGTCGGTGATCGGGCTTGCCCGGCTGCTGCCCTATGACAGGCGCATCCCTGCCGTGGGCTGGCTGTTCGCGCATGTCCTTGGCCCGCTGGCCGGATGGCGGCGGCGGATCCGCGAAAACCTGTCTCTGGCCCGACCCGACCTGACGGCCGAGGAGGTGAAGGCCCTGACCCGCGCCGTCCCCAACAACGCGGGCCGTTCCGTGGCCGAAATCTATTCGGGCGAGGAGTTCACCAGCCGCATCCGCGACTCCGATCCCCTGGAAGGCCCCGGCCTGCCCGCGCTTGAAGCAGCCTTCGAGGCGCACCGCCCCGTTATCATCGCCTGCGCGCATTTCGGCAATTACGACGCCATGCGCACCGCGCTTGCCGGTCGCGGCTGGCCGGTCGGCGCGCTCTACCGGCCCATGAACAACGAGGCGTTCAACCGCCACTACATCCCCGCGATCAGCGCCATCGCCGAGCCGCTGTTCCCGCGCGGGCGGTCGGGCCTGACGGCCATGCTGCGCTTCCTGAAGGGCGGCGGCTGGCTGGCCCTGGGCTTTGACCAGTATGACCGGCACGCGCCCGAGCTGCGCTTCTTCGACCTGCCCAGCCGGACCGTGCTGACGCCTGCCGAACTCGCGCTGCGCTATGACGCGCTGCTGATCCCGGTCCACGGCATCCGCTGCCCCGACGGGCTGCGCTTTCGCGTCCATGTGGGCGAACCCGTCGAACATGGCGAACCGGCGGCAATGATGCAGGCGCTGAACGACGACCTGGAAATGCTTGTCCGCCAGCACATGGACCAGTGGTTCTGGGTCCATCGCCGCTGGAAATAGGCACGGGCGCACAGGCCCTGCGCGCCCGTGATCCTTGCCTGACGGTGCGGCAAGCCCCTATGTCCCCTTGCAACGCGCATGACGCAGCAAAGGGAACAGCATGAAGAAGATCGGCTTTCTGTCCTTCGGCCACTGGTCGCCCGAACCCGGATCACAGGTCCGCACGGCCCAGGACGTGCTGCTGCAATCCATAGACCTGGCCATCGCTGCCGAGGAACTGGGCGCGGACGGCGCCTATTTCCGCGTCCATCACTTCGCCCGCCAGCTTGCCTCGCCCTTCCCGCTGCTGGCCGCCGTCGGCGCAAGGACCAGGCGGATCGAGATCGGCACCGGCGTGATCGACATGCGCTATGAAAACCCGCTCTACATGGTCGAGGACGCGGGCGCGGCCGACCTGATTTCCGGCGGACGCCTGCAGCTTGGCATCAGCCGGGGCAGCCCGGAACAGGTGATCGACGGCTGGCGATACTTCGGATATCAGCCGGCCGAGGGCGAGAGCGATCAGGACATGGCCCGCCGCCATACCGAGGTTTTCCTGCAGCAGCTTGAAGGCAAGGGCTTCGCCCGCCCGAACCCCCGCCCGATGTTCCCGAACCCGCCCGGCCTTCTTCGGCTGGAGCCGCATTCGCCGGGGCTGCGCGACCGCATCTGGTGGGGCTCGGCCTCCAACGCGACGGCGGAATGGGCGGCACAGATGGGGATGTACCTGCAAAGCTCGACCCTCAAGGTCGATGAGACAGGCGAGCCGTTCCACGTCCAGCAAGCCCGCCAGATCCGCACCTATCGCGAGGCATGGGCGGCTGCGGGCCATGACCGTGCCCCGCGCGTATCCGTCAGCCGGTCGATCTTCGCCCTGGTCAGCGACATGGACCGCCGCTTCTTCGGGCGCGGCGGCAAGGACAGCGACCAGATCGGCAATATCGACAACTATCGCGCCGTCTTCGGGCGCAGCTATGCCGACGAACCGGATCGCCTGATCGACCAGTTGCGGGAGGACGAGGCCATTGCCGAGGCCGATACCCTGCTGCTGACGGTCCCGAACATGCTGGGCGTCGATTACAACGTCCATGTCCTGGACAGCATCCTGCGCCATGTGGCCCCGGCGCTTGGCTGGCGCTAGCCCAGGCCGGTTTCCCGCAGGTAATGCCTGACCGCATCCGCCACATGGCGGAAGCGGTCGCCGCCCAGTTGCTTGCCGCCAAACCAGCGGGTCACGATGACCACATGGTCCCGCAATTCGGCGCGTTCCAGCATCTGCAGGATCAGCGCGCCCGCGCCCGCTTCCCCATCGTCGTCCTTGACCGGCCCATCGGCCAGGATCGCGGCCCAGCTGTTGTGGGTGGCCTTGGCGAACCGCTTGTTGCGCTTCAGTTCGGCCAGCAGGGCCTGGGCCTCGGCCCGCGTCGCGGCAGGCCCGCCCGCCACGGCATAGCGCGATCCTCGGTCCGAGATGATCTTGTCGAAGACCTGCATCCGCGGTTCAGGCGCCCCGCCGCCGCACATAGAGTTCCAGCCGGTGATGGACGATCTCGTATCCCATCTCGGCCGCGACCTCGGCCTGCAACCGTTCGATGCGGTCATTGGTGAACTCGACCACCTCGCCCGTGTCCACGTCGATCATGTGGTCGTGGTGCCGCTGGTCCGCAGCCTCCCACCGGGCCGGTTCGCCCTGGAATTCCAGCTTCTCGATGACCCCCTGGGTCTGCAACGTGGTCAATGTGCGGTAAACGGTCGCCAGCGACACCCCGGCCCCCGCGGCCTCGGCCCGGCGATGCAGTTCGGCGGCATCGGGATGATCCTCGCTGCCCGCGATCACCCGCAAAAGGGCCGCGCGCTGCCGCGTCACCCGCACCCCCGCCCGGCGCAGGGCCTGTTCCAACTGTAAGGCACGGCTTTCCATGGAACCTTCATGCCGCATCCCGCGTTCAGTTGCAACTAGTTCTCAACTATTGACAGATGAGAATCACTCGCACATAACTGCATCATGAAGTCATTCCTTGTTCTCGCCTTTGCCCTGGCCGCCCTTCCCGCCCATGCCGAGCGGATGAAGGTCGCCACCACCTTCACCATCATCGCGGACATGGCCCGCAATGTCGCAGGCGATGCGGCGGACGTGGAATCGATCACCAAGCCGGGGGCTGAGATTCACAACTATCAGCCCACCTCGGGCGATCTGATCCGCACGTCCGATGCCGATCTGGTCCTGGCGAACGGGCTGAACCTGGAAAGCTGGTTCCAGCAGTTCATCGACCAGATGGGCGATATCCCCGTCGCGGTCGTCAGCGACGGCGTCGAACCGATGTCGATCACGGGCGGCGATTACGACGGCAAGCCCAATCCCCATGCCTGGATGGCTTTGGACAGCGCGCTGATCTATGTGGACAACATTGCCGCCGCGATGGCGGGCGCCGATCCCGACAACGCCGCGGCCTATCGCGCGAATGCCGAAGCCTACAAGGCGCGGATCACCGACACCATCGCCCCCCTGCGCGATGCCGCCCGCGCCCTGCCCCAGGACCGCCGCTGGCTGGTCACCTCCGAGGGCGCGTTCTCCTATCTCGCCCGCGACTTCGGCCTGCGGGAACTCTACCTGTGGCCGATCAATGCGGACGCGCAGGGCACGCCCCAGCAGGTGCGCCATGTCATCGACGTGATGCGCGAAAACGATGTCCGTGTGATCTTTTCGGAATCCACCGTCTCCGACCGCCCTGCCCGCCGCGTCGCATCCGAAACCGGGGCGATCTATGGCGGCGTCCTTTACGTGGACAGCCTGTCCGAGGCTAGCGGCCCCGTCCCCACCTATCTGGACCTGCTGCGCGTGACATCGGAAACCATCGTGGATGGTCTGCGGAATGAATGACGGGATCGAGGTCCGGAACCTGACCGTTGCCTATTCCAACGGCGTCACTGCGCTGCGCGACGCCAGCTTCACCGTGCCACAAGGGTCCGTCACCGCCCTTGTCGGCGTCAACGGCGCGGGAAAATCAACGCTGTTCAAGGCGCTGATGGGCCTTCTTCCGCACAGTTCGGGCCAGGTCCGCATCATGGGCGGCACCGTCGAACAGGCCTTGGCAAGAAACCTCGTGGCCTATGTCCCCCAGGCCGAGGAGGTGGACTGGACCTTTCCCGTCCTGGTGGAAGACGTCGTGATGATGGGCCGATACGGCCATATGGGCTTTTTCCGCCGCGCCCGCCCCATCGACCGGCAGGCGGTGGACGCGGCCCTGGCCCGCGTCGGCATGACCGATTTCCGCCGGCGCCAGATCGGCGAACTGTCCGGCGGCCAGAAGAAACGCGTCTTCCTGGCCCGCGCCATCGCGCAAGAGGCGCGGGTGATCCTGCTGGACGAACCCTTCACCGGCGTGGACGTCAAGACCGAGGAGGCGATCATCGCCCTGCTCAAGGCCATGCGCGAGGAAGGGCGGGTGATGCTGGTCTCGACCCACGATCTCGGCTCGGTGCCGGAATATTGCGACCGGGTGGTGATGGTGAAGGGCACCGTCCTTGCCAGCGGCCCGACCGAGACGACCTTCACCCCCGAAAACCTGCGCCATGCCTTCGGCGGCGTCTTGCGCCACTTCGTCCTGGGGGGCGCGGCGCTGCACGACGACGCCGACCGGCGCAGCGTGGACGTGTTCACCGACGACGAACGGCCGCTGGTGTTCTATGACCAACGCGCGCGAAAGAAGGACGAATGACCCGCGCCCTTTCATTCTGGCAAAAATATCCCACGGGGGTGCGGGGGTGTGAAACCCCCGCTGGCGACGCCTGATGTGGGATGCCCTGCTGATCCCCTTCACCTACGGCTACATGGCGAACGCCATCTGGGTTTCGGCCCTGGTCGGCGGGGTCTGCGCCTTCCTGTCCGCCTACCTGATGCTGAAAGGGTGGAGTCTGATCGGCGACGCCTTGTCCCATTCCATCGTGCCTGGCGTCGCGGGCGCATACATGCTGGGCCTGCCCTTCGCCCTTGGCGCCTTCCTTTCGGGTGGCTTGGCCGCGCTGACCATGCTGTTCCTGAACAGCCGCACGGGATTGAAGGAGGACGCCATCATCGGCCTGATCTTCACCGGCTTCTTCGGGATCGGGCTGTTCATGATCTCTCTGAATCCGGTCTCGGTCGATCTTCAGGCGATCACCATGGGCAACATCCTGGCGATCACGCCCGCCGACACGCTGCAACTGGCGGTCATCGGCGGAGTATCCCTGGTGATCCTGCTGGCGAAGTGGCGCGACCTGATGGTGGTCTTCTTCGACGAAAGCCATGCGCGCACCATCGGGCTGCATCCGGGGCGGCTTCGGGTGCTGTTCTTCACGCTGCTGGCCGGATCGACGGTCGCCGCCATGCAGACCGTCGGCGCCTTCCTGGTCATCGCCATGGTCGTGACGCCGGGCGCCACGGCCTATCTGCTGACCGACCGCTTTCCGCGCCTGATCGCGCTGTCGGTGGCGATCGGCACGCTGACCTCGGCCATCGGCGCCTATGTCAGCTTCTTCCTGGACGGCGCGACGGGCGGCATCATCGTCGTGCTGCAAACCCTGATCTTCCTTGCGGCCTTCATTTTCGCCCCCCGCCACGGCCTGCTTGCCAGCCGCCGCCGCATCCGAAAGGTTACCCGATGACCTGGCTGACGGCGCCCTTCGCCTTCCCCTTCATGGTCGAGGCCATGCTGATCGCCGTCATGGTCAGCATCCCCGCGGCCCTTCTCAGTTGCTTTCTGGTCCTGCGCGGATGGGCGCTGATGGGCGACGGGATCAGCCATGCGGTGCTGCCGGGGATCGTGCTGGCCTATCTGGCGGGCATCCCCCTGCTGATCGGGGCCTTCGTGGCGGGGATGATCTGTGCGCTGTCGGCGGGCTGGCTGGATGCCAACAGCCGCATCAAGCCCGACACGACGCTTGGCGTGGTGATGGCCGGGATGTTCGGGCTTGGGCTGGTGATCTATACCCAATTCCCGACCGACGTTCATCTGGATCATATCCTGTTCGGCAACATCCTGGGGGTCGGGCCGGACGACTTCCTGTCGGCCGGCTCGATCTCGGCCGTGGTGGGGTTGGTCCTGGTGCTGAAATGGCGCGATTTCGCGCTGCTGGTCTTCGATCCGGTTCAGGCGCGGGTGGCCGGGCTGGCCGTTGGCTGGCTGCATTACGGGATGCTGGCGATGATCTCGGCCGTGGTGGTGGCGATGCTGTCGGCGGTGGGCATCATCCTGTCGGTGGCGCTGCTGATCGCGCCGGGGGCCATTGCCTTCCTGCTGACCCGTCGCCTGCAGGCGATGCTGGTCCTGTCGGTGGTCATCGGCGCAGGATGCAGCCTGGCAGGCATCTGGATCAGTTTCTGGCTGGACAGCGCGCCTGCCCCGACCATCGTGGTGGTCATGACCGCGCTGTTCACCCTGGTCTTCTTCTGGCGCCAGTTGACCGTCCGTCGCAGGCCCGCGGCCTAGGAAGACGGTCTGCGCTTCGCCCCAGGAAGCGCCTGATCGGCGGGCCGCCAACCCTGCTCAGCCCCCGCCGATGCCGGTCGTGACCTTGCCGGTGCCGCCGCATTCTGGGCATTCCTTGCCCTCGATCCGTCCGCTGCCTTCGCATTTGCGGCAGATGTTCTCGCCCGCGCCGGGGGTGCCGGGGGGAACGGCGTCGGGGTTTTCCTTCTCGGCCATAGCGTCCTCCTGCGTTTTCGCCTGTGGCTCAACCCCTTTCGGGGACACCCGTTCCCATGCCCTTGGTTGCACCACGCCGGACCAGCGGCTATCTGGAGGGACGGAACAGGACCAGAGGCCCCCATGATCGTCATCGTCGCCGCCATCATCGGTGCCATCCTGGGCTGGCGCCGCGCCGTCGGACTGGGCGGCACGGGACGCGACCGCGCGCAGTATGCGGCCGGCTTCGCCATCGCCTTCGCGGTCGTGGGCCTGTTTGCGACCGTCATCATCGACCGGATGATGTGATGTTCATTCCATTCCTCGACAGCCTGCGCCGGCAAGGGGTCCCGGTCTCGCTGCGGGAATGGCTGGACCTGATGGCCGGGATGCAGGCGGGTGTCGCAGGCTGGACGGTCGATGGCTTCTATCATCTGGCGCGTCTGGCCCTGGTCAAGGACGAGCGCCACATCGACCGCTTCGACCGGGCCTTCGCCGAGGCGTTCTCGGGCCTTGAAGCCATTCCGGTCGAGGCGCTTGTGACCGAACAGGCGATCCCCCGCGACTGGCTTGAGAAGCTGGCCGAAAAGCTGCTGACCGATGCCGAAAAGGCCCAAATCCAGGGCAGCGGCAGTTTCGAGGATCTGATGCGCAAACTGCGCGAAAGGCTGGCCGAACAGCAGGGGCGCCACCAAGGCGGCAGCAAGTGGATCGGCACGGGCGGCACCTCGCCCTTCGGCGCCTATGGCTACAACCCCGAAGGGGTGCGCATCGGCCAGGACGAATCCCGCCACCGCCGTGCGGTCAAGGTCTGGGACAAGCGTGAATTCCGCGACTTCGACGACAATGTCGAACTGGGCACCCGCAACATCAAGGTCGCGCTGAAGCGCCTGCGCCAATGGGCGCGGCATGGGGCGGCGGACGAACTGGACCTGCCCGCCACCATCCGCGCCACGGCAGATCACGGCTATATCGACGTGCAGACCCGGCCGGAACGGCGCAATGCCGTCAAGGTGCTGCTGTTTCTGGACGTGGGTGGGTCGATGGACGACCATATCCGCGTCGTGGACGAGTTGTTCTCGGCCGCGCGGGCCGAGTTCAAGCACATGGAGCATTTCTATTTCCACAACTGCCTTTACGAGGGCGTGTGGACCGACAACCGCCGCCGCTGGACCGAACAGACGCCGACCTGGGACGTGCTGCACCGCTTCGGGCGCGACTACAAATGCATCTTCGTGGGCGATGCGTCGATGTCGCCATATGAGATCGCGGTTCCCGGCGGGGCCAACGAACACTGGAACCCCGAGGCCGGAGAGGTCTGGCTGCGCCGCGCGGCCGAGACCTGGCCCGACCATGTCTGGCTGAACCCGGTCCCGCAGGCGCATTGGGGTTATACCCAGTCCATCGCCATGATCGGCCGAATCTTCGAAAACCGGATGATGCCCATGACGCTGGACGGGTTGACGCAGGCGATGCGGATCCTGGGCTGAACCTCTGGCGCGAGGGCCTGGACGGGACCATATTGGGCGCATGATGAAATACCTGCCGATCATCCTGCTGGTTCTGTATCTGGCCGCCATGTGGTTCTTTTCCCTGTACCGGCTGCGGCAGGAACTGAACCAGAAATCGACGCCGCTGAACCATCCCCGGCTGGTGCCGATGCTGGAACGGCTGGGCCGGGCCATGGACCTGCCGCCCGTGCGCGCCCATGTCTATGAGGTGGAACCCGTGAACGGGCTTGCCGCCCCCGACGGGCGCATCTTCCTGACCCGCGGCTTCATCCGCAAGCTGGACGCCGGAGAGGTCACGCCCGAGGAACTGGCCAGCGTCATCGCCCATGAACTGGGTCATGTGGCCCACGGCCATGCCCGGCGGCGGATGATCGACTTTGCGGGGCAGAACGCGATCCGCATGGCGCTTGCGGGCGTTCTGGGGCGCATCATCCCCGGCCTGGGCGCCTGGATCGCCGGACTGATCGCCACCGCCGTCGCCGCCCGCCTGTCGCGCGACGACGAATTCGAGGCGGACCGCTTCGCAAGCGCCCTGATGATCCGCGCGGGCCTGGGGACGGATCCGCAGATCTCGTTGTTCCGCAAGCTGGAACGCCTGACCGGCAATCGCGGGGGATCGGCCCCGGCCTGGCTGTTGTCGCATCCGCCAACGGCCAGGCGCATCGCCGCCATCCAGCAGAACCAGGCACGGTGGCAGCAAGGCTGAAGACCCTTGCAGCAACGGGCGGTTGTCTTATGCTGTCCTGACACAACCGAGACAGACGATGACGCGACCGTTCCGCCGCCGGGTGTTCTATGTGCCCGGCTTCGATCCCATGCCTCCGCGTCGCTACCGCGAACTCTATCGCCGCGAATCCCGAAGGCAGGCACAGGTCGGCGGCTTTGATCTGACGGTGGAAAAACCCGCCGGCGGGGCCGCTTTCGGCTGGCAGACCCGCGCCTGCTTCCCGGAGGGCATGGCCCAGGCGCAGGTCGAGGTTCTGGTCTGGTCCGACCTCGTGCAGGCGTCGATGCAGGGGGGCATCCTTGCGACCTATGCGCGGATGCTGCGGACGGCGTGGATCTATATCGCCTCGGGCGCGCTGCGGCGGCTGATGCGATTGCGGCGCGGGCCGGTTCTGGCGGCGCTCTATCCGGTCGCGGTGCTGGTGCTGCAACTTCTGGCCGCAGTCCTGCTGGCCATGCTGGCGGGATGGGGCGCGACGGCCCTGACGGGGCTGGAATGGCTTGGGATGGGCGCCGCGCTTGCAACTGGTTGGTGGGTGCTGGTCCTAGCGCGGTCCCAGGACCATCGCCTGTTTGCCCACTACCTGATGCAGGACTATGCCTTCACCGCCGGCCTGCACGGCGCCTATCCGCCCCAACTGGAACAACGGCTGGCGCAGTTCGCCGACCGCATTGCCCAGGCCCTGGCCGAAGATCTGGACGAGGTCCTGGTCGTCGGCCATTCCTCGGGCGCTTATCTGGCGGTCTCGGTCCTGGCGGACATGATCCGGCGGGGCGGACCGGCGTCGGATCGTCCGGCCTTGGCGCTTCTGACCCTGGGTCAGGTGGTGCCGATGGCCTCGTTCCTGCCCCGCGCGCATCGGCTGCGGGCCGACCTGGCCTTTCTGTCGGAACGCCCGGATCTGTTCTGGCTGGACGTCACCGCCCCCGGGGATCCCTGCAGCTTCGCCTTGTGCGATCCGGTCGCGGTGTCGGGGGTCGCGAGGCCTGGGCAGCGATGGCCGCTGGTCTTGTCGGCGGCCTTCACGCAGACCCTGTCGCCGCGTCAGCAGCGCGATCTGCGGTGGCGGTGGTTCCGGCTGCATCTGCAATATCTCTGCGCCTTCGACCGGCCGGGCGATTACGACTATTTCGCCATCACCGCCGGGCCGCGTCGGCTTGCCGACCGCTTCGCCGGGCGCCATCCCTCGCCGGGACGCATCGCCATTCCGGCCGGGCCGGGCCTGCCATGATCCCGCCCCGCCCCCAGACGACCGAGGGCCGGGGCAGCGTGCTTCGCTTTGCCCGCGCCTTTCGCCGCGACCTGCTGTCCGCCCTGCCTGAACGGCTGTATCGCGCCTGGATGGCCGAATTCCGCAGCCCGCTGGTCCACAGCTTCTTCTGCAACGATCCGGCCCTGGTACGCCTGATCCTGAAGGACCGGCCCCAGGATTTTCCCAAGTCGAACCGCCTTCGTACGGGCCTTGCGCCCTTGCTGGGGGCCTCGGTCTTCGTGACCAATGGACCGGAATGGGCTGCGCAGCGCCGCATCATCGACCCGGCCTTCGACGGCGGCAGGCTGCACGATACCTTGCCCGCCATCTTCGGTGCGGCCGATGCCATGGTCGCGCGGCTGAAGCCGGGCCCCCAGGACATCGAGCCAGAGGCCAGCCATGCCGCAGCCGACGTGATCTTCCGCGCGATGTTCTCGATGCCGATCGAGCACGAGACGGCGGAACGGGTCTTTGCCGCCTTTCGCGCGCACCAGGACGCGCAGCCGGTGGTCAACTGGGCCGCGCTGCTGCCTTGGCCCCGCTGGCTGCCGCATCTCCATTCCCGGCGCACGCGACGCACGGCGGGGGAAATCCGCAGCCTGATCGCCGGGCTGGTCAAGGGCCGGATGGACGCGATCCGCGTCGGCGGGGCGCCCGACGACCTGGCGACACGGATCATGACCACGCCTGATCCGCAGACCGGCCGCCGCTTTTCGGAAGCCGAGATGGTGGACCAGGTGGCGATCTTCTTCCTGGCCGGTCACGAAACAAGCGCCTCGGCGCTTGCCTGGGCGCTGTGGCTGCTGGCGGCCCATCCCGAATGGCAGAAGGCCGTCGCCGCCGAGGCAGCGTCCCTGACCCCCGATATGGCCGGGGTCAAGGCCCTGCGCACCACCCGCGCGGTGTTCCGAGAGGCGCTGCGGCTTTATCCCCCGGTCCCGATGATGGTCCGGCAGGCGGCGCGATCGGAAACGCTGCGCGGGCGCAGGGCGCCGCCCGGCGCGCAACTGGTCCTGTCGCCCTGGCATCTGCATCGCCATGTGCGCCTCTGGGACCGGCCGGATGAGTTCGATCCTGCCAGATGGCATCGCCCGGAAACCCAGAACAGCGCCCGCGACGCCTTTATCCCCTTTTCGGCAGGCCAGCGGGTCTGCCCCGGCGCGGGCCTTGCCATGGTCGAGGGCGTGGTCATGCTGGCCCGCATCGCCCAGGCCTTCCATCTTCGCCCCGGCCCCCGGCCCCCCACCCCGGTCGCACGCCTGACCGTCCGGGGACGCGACGGCATCACAATCCACCTGGCACCGCGCAATTCACCCGCTTGACATTCCCGGCGGCCGGGACAAAAAGAACGCCAGTGGGGCCGTAGCTCAGTTGGTAGAGCGCGTCGTTCGCAATGACGAGGCCAGGGGTTCGATTCCCCTCGGCTCCACCAATCTCCAAAACGATCTTCCAATCCTCCAGACCTTGCCAGCCGCAGGGTTCATTCGTGGCCGGGTTTCCAAACTGACCGATCCGCAGGCAGCGCGCACAGACCTTTTGCGCTTGCAGCAATCTTCGGCCCGAAAACGCGCGGTCACGATCCCTGCAGCTTGGCCCCGGCGCAAGACTCGGCCAGTCTGCACCCAAGGCCCGGCGCAATGGCGCGTCACTGGTCCGTTCGCAATGATGCGGCATTTCCTGAAAGCGTGACGGTTCGATCCGGTCCTGCGGGGCTGCGGGCCCCTGTCCTGTTCCTGCGGGTGGCGGGCTGCACCCCGTGGATGCACCCGTCCATCCGACCGTCCCGCGCCACCTTCCAACCCGCCTGAAGGGAAAAGCCATGAAAAAGAAACTTGTCGTCATCGGCGCCGGAATGGCCTCGGGGCGGATGCTGGAACACCTGCTCGGCGCCGCGCCCGACATCTTCGATGTGACCCTGTTCAACGCCGAGTCGCGCGGCAACTATGACCGGCTGATGCTGTCGCCGGTCCTGTCGGGCGAGAAGACCTATGAACAGATCGTCACCCATGACGATGCCTGGTATGCCGCCCACAACGTCGATTGCCGGTTCGGAGAGGCGGTGGTCAGGATCGACCGCAAGAACCGCGTGGTCTATTCGAACAGCGGCGGCGCGCCTTACGACGCCCTGGTCATCGCCACGGGGTCGGCGCCCTTCATCATCCCCGTTCCCGGCAGGGATCTGCACGGCGTCGTCACCTATCGCGACCTGGAGGACACGCGGGCCATGATGGACACCAGGGGCAAGGACGCGGTGGTCATCGGCGGCGGCCTGCTGGGGCTGGAGGCGGCGGCGGGCATGGCCGCGCGCGGCGCCCGCGTCACGGTGGTCCACCTGATGGGGCACCTGATGGAACGCCAGCTTGATCCGGCGGCGGGATACCTGCTGCAGAAGGATTTGGAACGGCGCGGCATCACGGTCCACTGCAAGGGCGCGACCAAGGCGATCCTGGGAACGGACCGGGCCGAGGCCGTGCTGCTGGAAGACGGCGCCGTCCATCCGGCCGACCTGGTCTGCATGGCCGTGGGCATCCGGCCCGAAACCCGCCTGGCCGTCGATGCGCATCTGGAGGTCGAGCGCGGGATCGTCGTGGATGACGCGATGCGGACCAGCGATCCCCACATCTTCGCGCTTGGCGAATGCGTGGAACATCGCGGCCAGGTCTTCGGGCTTGTTGCGCCGCTTTACGACCAGGCCAGGGTGCTGGCCCGGACCCTGCTGGACCAGGATGCCGCATTTGTCCCCGTCCAGACCGCCACCAAGCTGAAGGTGACGGGCTGCGACCTGTTCAGCGCGGGCGACTTCGCGGATGCGCCGGGGCGCGAGGATATCGTCTTCCGCGACCCAGGCCGAGGCATCTACAAGCGGCTGGTGCTGGAAGGCGACCGCATCGTCGGCGTGGTCATGTATGGCGACACCGCGGACGGCGCCTGGTTCCATGGGCTGATGAAGGACGGCACCGACATCGGCCCGATGCGCGACAGGCTGATCTTCGGCCCGGCCTTCCAGGGGGGCGGCGCCCCGGATCCGGTGGCGGCCGTCGCAGCCTTGCCGCCCGAGGCGGAAATCTGCGGCTGCAACGGCGTTTCCAAGGGCACGATCATGAACGCCGCCATGGGTGGGGCCTGCACGCTGGACCAGATGCGGGCCTGCACCAAGGCCAGCGCCTCCTGCGGGACCTGCACCGGGCTGGTCCAGCAGGTCATGGCCTTGGCCCTGGGCGACGCGGTGCAGGACGCCCCCATGGGCATGTGCAGATGCACCGACCACAGCCACGAGGACCTGCGCCGTCTGATCCGGGCAATGGGGTTGAAGTCGATCCCCGCCGTGATGCAGGAGCTTGGCTGGAAGACCGTGGGCGGCTGCCATTCCTGCCGACCCGCGCTGAACTACTATCTGCTGGCGGAATATCCGCTGGAATACCGCGACGACCGGCAGTCGCGCTTCGTCAACGAACGCAACCACGCCAATATCCAGAAGGACGGCACCTATTCGGTGGTCCCGCGCATGTGGGGCGGCGTCACCACGCCTGCCGAGTTGCGCGCGATTGCCGACGCGGCCGAAAAATACGGCGTGCCCATGGTCAAGGTCACGGGCGGCCAGCGGATCGACCTGCTGGGCGTCAGGAAGGAAGACCTGCCGCATATGTGGGCCGACCTGAACGCCGCCGGCATGGTGTCGGGCGCCGCCTATTCCAAGGGCCTGCGCACGGTGAAGACCTGCGTCGGCCAGGAATTCTGCCGCGTCGGCACGCAGGATTCGACGGGCCTTGGCATCAAGCTGGAAAAGCTGATGTGGGGGTCCTGGACGCCGCACAAGCTGAAGCTGGGCGTGTCCGGCTGCCCCCGCAATTGTGCCGAGGCCACCTGCAAGGACATCGGCGTGGTCTGCGTGGACAGCGGCTACAACATCGTGATCGGCGGCGCGGCGGGGATGGAGGTGCGCGAGACGGTGCCCCTCGCCTCGACCCCGTCGGAAGACGAGGCGATCCAGATCATCCTCGCCGTGACCCAGCTTTACCGCGAGAATGCCCGATACCTGGATCGCATCTGGAAATGGATGGACAAGGTCGGCCTTGGCTGGATCAAGGCGCAGGTCGTGGACGACATGGAAAACCGCCGCGCCTTGGTGGAACGGTTCGAGATCAGCCAGTCCGTCTATCGCCGCGACCCTTGGGCCGATCTCTCCACCCCATCCGAGACGCCCAAATGGGCGCCCCTTGCCGACCTGACGCTGGAGGCTGCGGAATGACCATCTTTGTCGATATCGGATCGCTTGACGACGTCCCGGCCCAAGGCGCGCGCGTGGTCAGGACCGCGCAGGGCTGCGTGGCCGTGTTCCGCACCGCCGACGACCGCGTCTTCGCGCTGGAGGATCGCTGCTCCCACAAGGGCGGGCCTTTGTCCGAAGGCATCGTCCACGGCACCTTTGTCACCTGTCCGCTGCACAACTGGGTCTTCGACATGAACACCGGCCAGGCCCAGGGCGCGGACGAAGGCCGGGTGCGGACCTTCGCCGCCAAGGTGCAGGAGGGCCGCATCCTGATCGAGGCCACCCTGCTTCGCCGCAGCGCCGCCTGAGGAGCGCCCAGGGCCATCCACCACTTTAGTCCTGCAACCCGCACGATCTGTCCTTGTTGCGGCCTGGGTTGCGGAGTTCTGTCACCGGATATCACACCCCAAGGCTGTCCCATGCTGCGAGTGCTGTTCACCGACCGCAGGCGGCCGGGCCATTCATTTGCGCCGATCCGTTGGACGGACGAGACACAGCGGCACCGGCGGCTGGAACGACCACCTTGCCACCAAAGCCATGGTGCAGACAAAATCGGCCGCCCGGCAAGGGCGGCCGTGAGGCATCAGCCCACCATGGCGTCCGGGGTTCGGACGGCGGCTTCGCGGCGGTTGCGCAACTCCTCGGCCACCAGGAAGGCCAGCTCCAGAGACTGGCTGGCGTTCAGGCGCGGATCGCAGGCGGTGTGGTAACGGTCCGACAGATCCTCGTCGGTGACCGCGCGGACGCCGCCGGTGCATTCGGTCACGTCCTGGCCCGTCATCTCGAAATGCACGCCGCCGGGGATCGTGCCTTCCGCCTTGTGGACGGCGAAGAACTCTCGCACCTCGCGCAGGATCGAATCAAAGGCCCGCGTCTTGTAGCCGGTCGAGGACTTGATGACGTTGCCGTGCATCGGGTCGCAGGACCAGACGACATTCGCGCCCTCGGACCGGACGGTCTGGATCAGGCGCGGCAGATGGTCGCCCACCTTGCCCGCCCCGAAGCGCGCGATCAGGGTCAGCCGGCCCGGCTCGTTCTGCGGGTTCAGCTTCTCCATCAGGACCTTGAGGTCTTCCGCCGTCGTGGTCGGGCCGCATTTCAACCCGATGGGGTTCTGCACGCCCCGGCAGAACTCGACATGGGCGCCATCCACCTGGCGGGTGCGGTCTCCGATCCAGATCATGTGGCCCGACCCGGCCACTGGCAGGCCGGTCGTCGAATCGACACGGGCCAGGGCTTCCTCATATTCCAGCAGCAAGGCTTCGTGGCTGGTGTAGAAATCGACCTTGGACAGTTGGTGCGCCGTGTCGGAATTCACGCCCGCCGCCTGCATGAAGGCCATGGCGTCGCTGATCCGGCCAGCGATGTCGCGGTACTTCGCCGCCTCGGGGCCGCCCACGAAATCGGCGATCCAGCTTTGGACGCGGTGCATGTCCGCAAAACCGCCGGTCGAGAATGCCCGCAGCAGGTTCAGGGACGCCGCCGCCTGCGTGTAAGCCGCCAGCATTCGCTGCGGATCGGGGATCCGCGCTTCGGGCGTGAAGTCGAAGCCGTTGATGATATCGCCGCGATAGCTGGGAAGCTCGACCCCGTTCATCACCTCGGTCGGGGCGCTGCGGGGCTTGGCGAACTGCCCCGCCATCCGGCCGACCTTGATCACCGGCATCTGCGCGCCCCAGGTCAGGACCACGGCCATCTGCAGCAGCACCTTGAAGGTGTCGCGGATGTTGTCGGCGCTGAATTCGGCAAAGCTTTCGGCGCAATCCCCGCCCTGCAGCAGGAAGGCGCGGCCTTCGGCCGCCTGGGCAAGCTGGGCCTTCAGGCGGCGCGCCTCTCCGGCAAAGACCAGGGGCGGATAGCGGCGCAACTGCGCTTCGACCGCGTTCAGGGCGGCCGGGTCGGTATATTCCGGCATCTGCACGCGTGGATAGGCGCGCCAACCGGCCTTGTCCCAGGACTGGGTGGCAACGGTCTTGCGGTTCTCCTGCGTCATGGCACGGACTCCTTGGAAAAATGATCGTGCAGGTATAGACGGGAATGATGCCGGGGGGAAGAAGGCGGATCCCCTTGCAGCGGTCGCAAATCCCTGATGATGTGTCGTGATCACGCGCGAAGACTGCCCCATGCCCTCCGAAAAACCCCGACGCTTCACGTTCCTGTTGCTGGACAGGTTCACCATGCTGCCGTTCACGGCCGCGATCGAACCGCTGCGGCTGGCCAACCGCGCCGCCGGGGGCGAACTTTATTCCTGGCGTCTGGTGGGCGCCGGCCGCGACTGGGCCACCTGCTCAAACGGCGCAAGGGTGGCCCTGGACGGCGGCCTGGATGCCGAGATTGTCCCCGAACGCGATGAAGTGGTCATCGTCTGCGGCGGCACCGACATCGCCCGCGAGGCGACCAGGCCCGTTCTGACCTGGCTGCGCAAACAGGCGCGCGGGGGCGCCAGCATGGGCGCGGTCTGCACCGGCGCCTGGATCCTGGCCGAGGCCGGGCTGCTGGACGGGCGCAAGGCCACGATCCATTGGGAAAACCACGATGGCTTCGCCGAGGCCTTTCCGCAGGTCGATCTGTATCGGTCGGTCTTCGTCAATGACGGGAACAGGCTGACGGCGGCGGGGGGCACGTCGTCCATCGACATGATGCTGCACCTGATCGCCGAGGCGCAGGGCGACGCCATCGCGACCGAAGTCGCGGACCAGATGCTGCACACCACGATCCGCACCAACCAGGACCGGCAGCGGCTGTCCATCCCGACCCGGATCGGCGTCCGCCACCCCCGCCTGGCCGCCGTGATCGCCCGCATGGAGGGCAACCTGGAAGACCCGATCAGCCCTGCCCGGCTGGCGGCGGATGCGGGCATGTCCACGCGGCAGTTGGAACGCCTGTTCCGCCGCTATCTGAACCGCAGCCCGAAACGCTATTACATGGAAACTCGGCTGGCCCGCGCGCGCAATCTTCTGATGCAGACCGAAATGTCGATCATCGAGGTTGCGCTGGCGTCCGGCTTTTCCAGCCCCTCGCATTTCTCGAAATGCTATCGCGCGCTTTACGGCAGCACGCCTTACCGGGAACGGGGCACCGGGGCTGCGCCGCAGGCATGAAAAACCCCGGCGCGGGCTGCCGCGCCGGGGTTTTCTTTCTTCAAGCCGGCCGCTTAGGCGGGCACGGTCGATTGATTCGGATCCAGCCCCACATGGGTGCCCAGGGCCTCCATGTCCGCCAGCAGCTTGACCGCGGCGGTGACGACATCCTCGCCCACCGAATCGCGCTTGCCTTCGACGGCCTGGCGACGACGACGAGCCTCGGCCATCATGTCGTTATAGACGGCCTGGGTCATTTCCTCGCGCGGGTGGCCGCGTTCGGCCAGCAGGCTGACCGAATCGGCGCTGATCTCGACAAATCCGCCGGTGACGGCGAATTCGGTCTGCGATCCGTCGGCCCCCACGACCGTGACAAGGCCGGGCCGCAGCGTGACGATGGTGGGCGCATGGCCGGGCATGGCGGTCAGATCGCCATCCGTGCCCGGCAGGCGCACCTCGCGCACGGGAACGGAGACAAGTCTCCGTTCCGGCGACACGAGGTCGAACTGCATGGTATCGGCCATTTCGCCCCCTTACGCGGCTTCTGCCGCCAGACGCTGGGCTTTCGCCTTCACGTCCTCGATATCGCCGACCATGTAGAAGGCGGCTTCGGGCAGGTGGTCGTATTCACCCGCGACCACGGCCTTGAAGGACGCGATGGTCTTTTCCAGCGGCACCTGGACGCCGTCGGAACCGGTGAACACCTTCGCCACGTCGAAGGGCTGCGACAGGAAGCGCTGGATCTTCCGGGCGCGGGCCACGGTCAGCTTGTCCTCCTCGGACAGTTCGTCCATGCCCAGGATGGCGATGATGTCCTGCAGCGACTTGTACTTCTGCAGGATGCCCTGGACGTCGCGGGCGACCTGGTAATGCTCCTCTCCGACGACGGCCGGATCGAGGATACGGCTGTTCGAATCCAGCGGGTCCACGGCCGGATAGATGCCCAGTTCCGAGATCGCGCGCGACAGCACGGTCGTGGCGTCCAGGTGGGCGAAGGTCGTGGCGGGCGCCGGGTCGGTCAGGTCGTCGGCCGGAACATAGACGGCCTGGATCGAGGTGATCGAGCCGTTCTTGGTCGAGGTGATGCGTTCCTGCATCGCGCCCATGTCGGTGGCCAGCGTCGGCTGGTAACCCACGGCGGATGGGATGCGGCCCAGCAGCGCCGACACTTCGGAACCGGCCTGCGTGAAGCGGAAGATGTTGTCCACGAAGAACAGAACGTCGGTGCCGGTGGCGTCGCGGAACTGCTCGGCCACGGTCAGGCCGGTCAGCGCGACGCGCATCCGCGCCCCGGGAGGCTCGTTCATCTGGCCGTAAACCAGGGCCACTTGGCTTTCCGCCAGGTTGTCCGGCTTGATGACGCCCGACTCCACCATCTCGTGGTAAAGGTCGTTGCCTTCGCGGGTGCGCTCACCCACGCCCGCGAACACGGAATAGCCCGAGTGCACCTTGGCGATGTTGTTGATCAGTTCCATGATCAGAACGGTCTTGCCCACGCCGGCGCCGCCGAACAGGCCGATCTTGCCGCCCTTGGAATAGGGGGCCAGCAGGTCGATGACCTTGATGCCCGTCACCAGGATTTCCGACGAGGTCGCCTGCTGGGCGAATTCCGGCGCCGGCTGGTGGATCGCGCGGCGTTCGCTGACGTTCAGCGGCTCGCCCTCGTCAACGGGCTCGCCCACGACGTTCAGGATGCGGCCCAGCGTCACGTCTCCGACCGGCACGGTGATCGGGCCGCCGGTGTCGCTCACGCGCTCGCCGCGGACCAGACCTTCGGTCGAGTCCATGGCGATGGTGCGGACGGTGTTCTCGCCAAGATGCTGGGCCACTTCCAGGACCAGCTTCTTGCCGTTGTTGGTGGTTTCAAGCGCGTTCAGAATCGCCGGCAGGTGATTGTCGAACTGCACGTCAACGACGGCGCCGATCACCTGCGTGATTTTACCAGTGGCCTCTGCCATGTGATTACCCCTACGTGTCAGAGCGCCTCGGCGCCCGAGATGATTTCGATGAGTTCCTTGGTGATCGCGGCCTGACGCGAGCGGTTGTACTCGGTCGTCAGACGGTCGATCATCTCGCCCGCGTTGCGCGTGGCGTTGTCCATGGCCGTCATCCGCGCGCCCTGTTCGGACGCGGCGTTTTCCAGAAGCGCCGCAAAGATCTGCGTCGCGACCGAACGCGGCAGCAGGTCGGCCAGAATGGCTTCCTCGCCGGGTTCGTAATCGTAAAGCGCCGAGGCTCCGCCAGCCGCCTCGCCTTCCGGCATCTCGGCGGGGATGATCTGGCGCGCGGTCGGAACCTGGCTGATCACCGATTCGAAGCGGTTGTAGAAGATCGTGGCGACATCGAAGTCGCCGGCCTCGAAGCGGTCCAGCACGTCGTCCGCGATGGCGCGGGCGTTGTCATAGCCGACGCGCTTGACCTCGGACATGTCGACATGGTTCACGAACAGGCTGCCGTATTCACGCTTCAGCTGTTCGCGGCCCTTCTTGCCGACGGTCATGATCGCGACTTCCTTGCCCTCGCCGCGCAGGCGGTCGGCGTGCTGCCGCGCCAGCTTGACGATGGTGCTGTTGAAGCCGCCGGCCAGACCGCGTTCCGAGGTCATCACGACCAGCAGATGCTTGCGGTCCGCACCCGTCCCCGCCAGCAGGCGCGGCGCGGATGCCGAACCGGCCGCATTCGCGGTCAGTCCGGCCATCACCGCCGCCATGCGGTCGGCATAGGGGCGCGCGGCTTCCGCCGCGTCCTGCGCGCGGCGCAGCTTCGCGGCGGCGACCATCTGCATCGCCTTCGTGATCTTCCGCGTGTTCTTGACGCTTCCGATCCGGTTCTTGAGATCCTTGAGACTGGGCATCTATTCCCCCTCTCAGGCGCGGGTCTTGTTGTATGCGTCCAGAGCAGCCTTGATCGCGTCTTCCAGATCGCCCGAAACCTTGCGGTCGTTGCGGGTCATGTCGTCCAGCAGGTCGGCCTTCTGGTTGCGCAGGAACTGGATCAGCCCGTCTTCCCAGGCAACGACGTCGCGCACCGGCACGTTGTCGATATAACCCTTGGTGCCGGCATAGATCACGATCACGATCTCGGCGTTGGTCAGCGGACGATACTGCGGCTGCTTCATCAGTTCCGTCAGGCGCGAACCGCGGTTCAGCAGGCGCTGGGTCGCGGCGTCGAGGTCGGACCCGAACTGGGCGAAGGCCGCCATCTCGCGGTACTGGGCCAGCTCCAGCTTGACCGGACCGGCGACCGACTTCATCGCCTTGGTCTGGGCGGCAGAACCCACGCGGGACACGGACAGACCGGTGTTCACGGCAGGGCGGATGCCCTGGAAGAACAGTTCCGTTTCCAGGAAGATCTGGCCGTCGGTGATCGAGATCACGTTGGTCGGGATATAGGCCGACACGTCGCCCGCCTGCGTCTCGATGATCGGCAGCGCGGTCAGCGAGCCTGCGCCATTGGCCTCGTTCAGCTTGGCCGAACGCTCCAGCAGGCGCGAGTGCAGATAGAACACGTCGCCCGGATAGGCTTCGCGGCCGGGCGGACGGCGCAGCAGCAGCGACATCTGGCGGTAAGCCACGGCCTGCTTGGACAGGTCGTCATAGATGATCAGCGCGTCCATGCCGTTGTCGCGGAAGTATTCGCCGATCGCGGTGCCCGAATAGGGCGCCAGGAACTGCATCGGCGCGGGGTCGGACGCGGTCGCGGCCACCACGGTCGTATAGGCCATGGCGCCGGTTTCTTCCAGCTTCTTGACCAGCTGGGCGACGGTCGAACGCTTCTGACCCACGGCGACATAGATACAGTGCAGGGTCTTCATGCCCTCGGCCTCGCGGCCGTTGTAGTTCTGCTGGTTCAGGATCGTGTCCAGAACGATGGCGGTCTTGCCGGTCTGGCGGTCGCCGATGATCAGTTCGCGCTGGCCCCGGCCAACGGGGATCATGGCGTCAACCGACTTCAGGCCGGTCGCCATCGGCTCGTGCACCGACTTGCGCGGCATGATGCCCGGCGCCTTGACGTCGGCGATGCGACGCTCGGTGAACTCGATCGGGCCCTTGCCGTCGATCGGGTTGCCAAGCGCGTCCACGACGCGGCCCAGAAGGCCCTTGCCGACCGGCACGTCCACGATGGAGCGGGTGCGCTTGACGGTGTCGCCTTCCTTGATGTCGCGGTCGTCGCCGAAGATCACGATGCCGACGTTGTCGGTTTCGAGGTTCAGCACCATGCCCCGGACGCCGCCCGGGAATTCCACCATCTCGCCGGCCTGCACCTTGTCGAGGCCATAGACGCGGGCGATGCCGTCACCGACGGACAGCACCTGGCCCACTTCGGCCACTTCGGCTTCCTGACCGAAATTCCTGATCTGATCCTTGAGGATGGCCGAGATCTCGGCTGCCTGGATTCCCATTATCCGACCTCTTTCATAGCATTCTGGAGGGAAGCGAGCTTCGAGCGGATCGAACTGTCGATCATCTGCGAGCCCAGCTTGACAATCATGCCGCCGATAAGAGCCTCATCGACGCGGGTGTTCAGTTTCACTTTCTTGCCCGACTTCTGCGCCAAGGTATCGCGCAGGCGGGCCTGCTGGTCGTCGGTCAGCGCAACGGCGCTCGTCACCTCGGCCGTCACCTCGCCGCGTTCTGCGGCGATCAGCGCCTGCAACTGGCGCACCAACTGCGGCAGCACGAACAGGCGGCGGTTCTTCGACATCAGCTGCAGCGTGTTGGCCAGGACCGGCGAAAATCCCATCTTCTGCGCCAGGGCACCGATGGCGCGGGCCTGGTCGTCACGGGTATAGATGGGAGAGCTGATCAGGGCGCGCAAGTCGGCGCTGTCATGCAGCGCGGCGCCCAGATCCTCGGTCTGCTGGGCCAGGGCGTCCAGGCCCCCGTCTTCCTTGACGATGTCGAAGACGGCCTGCGCATAGCGCCCGGCGATGCTCTGGGACATGGAAACAGAGTTGGCCACGGTCATCCTTTACGGTTTGCGCAAGCCCCACTGGCGGGCCGGTTTGCTGCCGGTCTGTCGCGGGGTGCGGGTCGCAGTCGCACGGCTTATGGAGGGCCGTTCGGAAATCTGCGGCGTCTCTAGCAGGTGATTGCGGGCCGGGCAACCGGATAGCGCATGGAAATAAGAGGCTTGCGGGCTAACGATCCTCAGCCCGCGGAACGGTGCGCAAAACACCCCGTCCCGCATCGTGGCAAGACCGGAACAGGCCCCGCTTCCCTGGACGCAGGGGGAACCGTTTCCGCAAATGGGCCGGAAAAAACCCGGCATGCGTGACCCGCGGACGCAGTGCACGCATGCCGGGCGCAACCGAGCACTGTACAGAGGACGGCTTGACCGTCCTGCCGATACCAGGACCGACCGGACGGACGGACACAAAAGTAGGCTACCAGTTACGACTTTAGGCTATATGCGAAACCGGTGACGGCCGTCAGTTCACCTTATGGACAGGTTTCTTCGCGATTCGACCCGGGGGCACGCCCTCTCTTCTGCAGATGGTGCAAGTTTCGGCCCAGCGGCGCACGGGCCGGGCGGGGGCCGACGACCCCGTCCAGAATCTCCAGCGGGCTTGGCACATGGACACGCAGTTCCGGGCCGATGGGCGCGCGGACCTGCTTTGACAGTTCGGTCAGCACGACGCCGGCGATCAGCACGCGGCTGATCCGCATGCCGGTGCGTTCCCACATCTGCGCGCTGCCCAGCCAGAACCGCCGGTCCGAGGGCGGGATATACACCGCCGATCCGTGCCATTCCGGGACAAAGCCCGCGCGCCGGGCCTGGGTCTCGATCTGTCCGGTCGTATAGCTGCGCCCCAGGCCGAAGGGCGTGCGGTCTGATGCCGCCCACAAGCCCGCGCGGTTCGGCACCATCGCCATGACCCGCCCGCCGGGTCCAAGGACGCGCCAGGCCTCGGCCAGCAGGGCGGCGGGATCGTCGCTGGTCTCCAGCCCGTGCAGGATCACCAGCCGGTCCACGCTTCCGGTTTCCAGCGGCCAGGCCGTCTCGTCGCACAGGACGCTGTGGTTGGGCATCCCGGCAGGCCAGGCCATCACCCCCTGCGGCCCCGGCATCAAGGCCGTGACCCGCCGCGCCGTGGGCAGATAGGGACGCAGCATCGGCGCGGCAAAGCCGAAGCCCGCCACGTTCATGCCGGTGCAGCCTGCCGGCTGCCAGCGGGACACCAGCCGGTCGCGCAGGATGCGCTGCACCACGCGCCCCAGTGACCGCTGGTAATAGAACTGGCGAAGGTCGGCGATATCGTGGTGCATTGCGCCCCGGCCCGGCTTTTGACAGGCTTGACCACATCACAGGAAAAGGACTTTGCCAATGCCGCTGGAACTGGTCACGCTGCGCTGCCTGAAGGACAACTATGCCTATTTGCTGCATGGCGACGAGGGCACCGTCCTGATCGACGCCCCCGAGGCCGCGCCGATCCTGCAGGAACTGGCGGCGCGCGACTGGGGCCTGTCGGCGATCCTGCTGACCCATCACCATTCGGACCATGTGGATGGCGTGGCCGAGATCGTGAAGCAAACCGGCGCCATGGTGATCGGCGCCGCCGCCGACGCCCATCGCCTGCCCCCGCTGGATCTGCGGATCACGCCCGGCGAGCCGCTGGAAGCCCTGGGCGAGCCGGTGAAGATCCTCGACGTGTCCGGCCATACGGTCGGTCATGTCGCCTTTCATTTTCCGCAATCGGGCTTTGCCTTCACCGCCGACAGCCTGATGGCCCTGGGATGCGGCCGCCTGTTCGAAGGGACGCCGCAGATGATGTGGGACAGCCTGGCGCGGCTGAACGCCCTGCCGGCAGACACCTTGATCTGTTCGGGCCACGATTACTGCGCGGGCAACGGCGCCTTCGCCCTGTCGGTCGATCCCGACAACCAAGCCCTGCGCGACCGCCTGGACACCGTCCAGCGCGCCCGGATGCCCTGCGCCCCTGCCCCCCTGTCGCTTGAGCGCGAGACGAATCCGTTCCTGCGTGTGGCGGCCCTGCGCACGGGGCTGGGGATGGAAGATGCCTCGGATGCCAAGGTCTTCGCGAAGCTCCGCGCGATGAAGGACGCATTCTGACCGGCAAGTGAAAATCGACATGCAGGGGCTGGCGCTTGAAATCCGCACCATGGCGCATCACATTTGCCTCAACCGTGGGAAAACCGTGGCATCGGCTAAAAATACCACTTGATGCCGCCCGAATTCCACCAAATCTTAACTGTATCGTGACAGTCTGGGCAGGTGGGCCTCAAGATATGCCCATACCGCCAGTCGACTGACAGGAGACGACCGTGCCAAGCTTCTCGACCTCATTGGAACAGGCCATCCACCAGGCGCTTGCCCTGGCGAACGAACATCGACACGAGCTTGCCACGCTCGAACACCTGCTGCTGGCCCTGACCGAGGAACCGGACGCGGTCAAGGTGATGCGGGCCTGCAATGTCGACCTGGACGAACTTCGCAAGCTGCTGATCGACTTCATCGAGGACGATCTTTCGACGCTGATCACCGATGTGGAAGGGTCCGAGGCCGTGCCGACAGCCGCCTTCCAGCGGGTGATCCAGCGTGCCGCAATCCATGTCCAAAGCTCGGGCCGGCAAGAGGTCACGGGCGCCAACGTGCTGGTCGCGATCTTTGCCGAACGCGAATCCAACGCGGCCTTCTTCCTGCAGGAAATGGACATGACCCGTTACGACGCGGTCAACTTCATCGCGCATGGCGTGGCGAAGAACCCCTCCTTCAACGAGAACCGCAAGGTCGTCGGGTCGGACGAACCCGAACAGAAGCAGGCCGAGGCCGCGACGGAATCCAAGGATGAAACCGCGCTTGGCAAGTATTGCGTGGACCTGAATGCCAAGTCCAAGAAGGGCGACATCGACCCGCTGATCGGCCGCGAGGCCGAGGTGGAACGCGCGATCCAGGTCCTGTGCCGCCGCCGCAAGAACAACCCGCTTCTGGTGGGCGATCCCGGCGTGGGCAAGACTGCCATCGCCGAGGGCCTTGCGCTGAAGATCACGCGTGGGGAAACCCCGGACGTGCTGGCGGGCGCCACGATCTTCTCGCTCGACATGGGCGCGCTGCTGGCGGGCACCCGCTATCGCGGCGATTTCGAGGAACGGCTGAAGGCGGTCGTGAAGGAACTGGAAAACCATCCGGACGCGATCCTGTTCATCGACGAGATCCATACCGTGATCGGCGCGGGCGCGACCTCGGGCGGGGCGATGGATGCCTCGAACCTGCTGAAACCCGCGCTGTCGGGCGGCAAGCTGCGCTGCATGGGCTCCACGACCTACAAGGAATTCCGCCAGCACTTCGAGAAGGATCGGGCCTTGTCGCGCCGGTTCCAGAAGATCGACGTGAACGAGCCTTCGGTGCCCGACACGATCAAGATCCTCATGGGCCTGAAGCTATCCTTCGAGAAGCACCACGACCTGCGCTATACCAACGATGCGATCAAGTCGGCGGTGGAACTGGCCAGCCGTTACATCAACGACCGCAAGCTGCCCGACAGCGCCATCGACGTGATCGACGAGGCCGGGGCGGCCCAGCACCTGGTCAGCGAAAGCAAGCGGCGCAAGACCATCGGCCCGAAGGAGATCGAGGCCGTGGTGGCCAAGATCGCCCGTATCCCGCCCAAGAACGTCAGCAAGGACGATGCCGAGGTTCTGCGCGATCTGGAAAGCTCGCTCAAGCGCGTGGTCTTCGGGCAGGATGCGGCGATCACCGCCCTGTCATCGGCCATCAAGCTGGCCCGCGCCGGCCTGCGCGAACCCGAAAAGCCCATCGGCAACTATCTGTTCGCCGGGCCGACCGGGGTGGGCAAGACCGAGGTCGCCAAGCAGCTGGCCGCGACCCTGGGTGTCGAACTGCTGCGCTTCGACATGTCGGAATACATGGAGAAGCACGCGGTGTCCCGCCTGATCGGCGCGCCTCCGGGCTATGTCGGCTTTGACCAGGGCGGGATGCTGACCGACGGCGTGGACCAGCATCCGCATTGCGTGCTGCTGCTGGACGAGATCGAGAAGGCGCATCCGGATGTCTACAACATCCTGTTGCAGGTGATGGACCACGGCAAGCTGACCGACCACAACGGCCGGCAGGTGGATTTCCGCAACGTGATCCTGATCATGACCTCGAACGCCGGGGCCTCGGACATGCAGAAGGCGGCGATCGGCTTCGGCCGCGACAAGCGCGAGGGCGAGGATACCGCCGCCATCGAGCGGACCTTCACGCCCGAGTTCCGCAACCGCCTCGACGCGGTCATCAGCTTTGCCGCGCTGTCGCGCGACGTGGTGGTCCATGTGGTCGAGAAGTTCGTGCTGCAACTGGAAGCGCAGTTGATGGATCGCAATGTCCATATCGAACTGACCCCGGAAGCAGCCGACTGGCTGGCCGAAAAGGGCTACGACGACAAGATGGGCGCCCGTCCCCTGGGCCGCGTGATCCAGGAGAACATCAAGAAGCCGCTGGCCGAGGAACTGCTGTTCGGCCGACTGACCAAGGGCGGCGTGGTCCGCGTCAAGATCGAGGACGACAAGCCCGTCTTCGATATCACCGGCCCCGACGCCCCGCGCATTGGAAAGTCCAAGACGCCGCTGCTGACCGCCGACTGATCGGCACGACAGAAACGAGGCCCCGCCCGACCTGTTCGCGGCGGGGCTTTCCTTTTGCGGGGGCGGCAAGCCGAAGGCTTGGCGTTTCCGGCCCCCTCGACGGGGGTCGGAAACGCTGCGCCCTAGATCAGCCGCGCCGGGATCAGCCCGCGCAGGGCATTGCCCATCAGGAACTCTCCGTCGCGCAGGTCGTCGGGCATCAGCCGCGCTTCCTCGGCGCGGCCCGCCTCGACCAGCGACCGGCGCAGCACGCCGGGCAACAGGCCGCAGGACAATGGCGGCGTCAGCAGGCGCGCGCCTTTGCGCAGGAACAGGCTGGTGATCGTGCCCTCGCAAACCTCGCCGCGCTCGTTCAGCAGGATCGCTTCGTCCACCCCTGCGGGAAGGGTCGCGCGGGCGCGGTCATAGATCGGCCGGTGCGATGTCTTGACCCGCAGCCAGGGATCCCCGCTGTCCAGCCGCAGATCCGAGACGACGACCCGCCACAGATCCGGGTTCGGCGGCAGCGGCTGGTGGGTCAGCGCGACCTGGCCCGCCGCATCGACGGCCAGCCGCGCTCGCAGCACCCGGCCGCGCGGCAGCCCGGCCAAGACCGCCATCACCCGCGCTTCGTCAAGGGCAAAGCCCACCGTGGCGCAGCCCGCCCGCAGCCGGTCCAGATGCAGCGGCCACAGCGCGATGCGCCCATCGGGTTCGGCGCGCATGGTCTCGAAGACGGTCAGGCCTTCGGGGACAGGTCCAGGAATGCGGCCTTGCACAATGCTTCCTCCCATTCGGAACCGGCGCGGCTGTCATGGATGATGCCGCCGCCGACATTCAGCCGCAACCGCCCCGGCGCCTCCAGCACCGGCGAGCGGATTGCCACGGAAAAGCGCATCGGCCCCGCCGGGTCGATCCAGCCGATTGCCCCGCAATAGACCCCGCGCGGCGCCTGCTCCAGTTCGGCGATGATCTCCATCGCGCGGATCTTGGGCGCCCCGGTGATCGAGCCGCAGGGAAAGATCGCCCGGAGGATATCCGGAAAGCCGACGCCGGGCGCAAGCTGGCCTGTCACGGTCGAGATCATCTGGTGGACGGTCGCATAGGTTTCGACATGAAACAGTTGCGGCACGCGGATGCTGCCGGGCAGGCAGATGCGCGACAGGTCGTTGCGCAGCAGATCCACGATCATCAGGTTCTCGGCCCGGTTCTTTTCGGACAGCGCGAGGTCGCGCGCCAGATCGGCGTCGGCACCGGCGTCCAATCCGCGAGGCGCGGTGCCCTTCATCGGCTTGGTTTCGATGATGCCTTGGTCATCGACCGCGAAGAACAGTTCGGGGCTGCGCGACAGAACGACCGGCCCGCCCAGATCGACAAAGGCCCCCTCGCCCACCGGCTGGCGGGCGGCAAGGGCGGCATAGATCGCCAGCGGATCGCCTTGAACCTCGGCCAGCATCGGGAAGGTCAGGTTGATCTGATAACAGTCGCCCGCCGCGATATAGGCGCGCACCGCGTCGATGGCCGCGTCATAGCGCGCCCGCGACCACAGCGGCCGGGCCGGTCCTATCCGCACACCGGTCGGTTCGGGCAAGGCGGGCGCGGGGCGCGGGCGGTCGAAGACGCCCATCAGGATCAGCGGGCAGTCCCGCTGGACAGGCATCAGGGCGGCAAGCTTCGGCGTCAGCGCGTGGCCCAGTTCATAGGACAGGTATCCCGCGACCCACAGCCCCTGGGCCCGCGCGGCCTCGATCGCCAGCAGGGCAGGCCCAACCCCCGAGGGACTGTCCGCGCGGATCACCATGCGCGGGGCGGCAAACAGCGTGCCGCCCGGCAGCGGTCCCCGGTCGAACCGGACCTGTCCGGTCACTTGGCGGCCTTGGCCTTGGCGGCCAGATCGCGCGCGACGGCAAAGGCGCCCTTGATGCGGTCGGCGTCGGATTTCCAGTCGCGGGCCAGGAAGATCTTGTTGTCGGTGACCTTCGCCTGCCCCTGCTGGTCGGTCAGGAATTCCACCAGGCCCGCGGGGTTCGGGAAGCGGTCCATGTGGAACTGCACCGTCGCCCCCTTCGGCCCGGCATCCAGGCGCGCGATATTGGCCCGCTTGGCCATCGCCTTGATGCGGATCACCAGCAGCAGGGTGTTCACCTCGCGCGGCAGGGGGCCGAAGCGGTCGATCAGCTCGGCGGCAAAGCCTTCCAGTTCGACCTTGGTGGTCAGGCCGGACAGGCGGCGGTAAAGGCCAAGCCGCACGTCCAGGTCGGGGATATAGCTTTCCGGGATCGTGACCGGCACGCCGAGGTTCAATTGTGGCGCCCATTCATCCTCGGGCGTGCCCTCGATCTCGCCGGATTTCAGCTTGGCGATCGTCTCCTCCAGCATCTGCTGGTAAAGCTCGAAACCCACCTCCTTGATATGGCCCGACTGTTCCTCGCCCAGCAGGTTGCCCGCGCCGCGCAGGTCCAGATCCTGGCTGGCGAGGTTGAAGCCCGCGCCAAGCCCGTCGATGGACCCCAGGAACTTCAGCCGGCGCATGGCCTGGGGTGTCAGCGGCTGGCGGGGCTTGGTCGTCAGATAGCAATAAGCGCGGGTCTTGGACCGGCCCACGCGGCCCCGGATCTGGTAAAGCTGCGCCAGGCCGAACATGTCCGCCCGCCAGACGATCATGGTGTTGGCGGTCGGGATGTCGAGGCCGCTTTCCACGATGGTGGTCGCCAGCAGCACATCGTGGCTGCCGTCGTAGAAGGCGTTCATGCGTTGGTCCAGATCGCCCGCAGCAAGCTGGCCATGGGCGACGATATAGCTGACCTCGGGCATGTTTTCGCGCAGCCAGTGTTCCACATCCGGCAGGTCGGCCAGTCGCGGGACGACGAAGAAGCTTTGGCCGCCACGGTATTTCTCGCGCAGCAGGGCCTCGCGCACGGTGACGCTGTCGAATTCGCTGACATAGGTGCGGATCGAGAGGCGGTCCACGGGCGGCGTGCCGATGACCGACAGATCGCGCACCCCGGTCAGCGACAGTTGCAGCGTGCGCGGGATGGGCGTGGCGGTCAGGGTCAGGACGTGGATGTCCGACCGCAGTTCCTTGAGCCGTTCCTTGTGGGCCACGCCGAAATGCTGTTCCTCGTCGATGATGAGCAGGCCCAGGTTCTTGAAGCGCACCCCCTTGGCCAGAACCGCATGGGTGCCGACCACGATGTCAACGCTGCCATCCGACAGCCCTTCGCGGGTCTTGGCGGCGTCCTTGGCGGAAACGAAGCGCGACAAGGGGCGCACGCAGATCGCAGTGCCGCGGAAGCGTTCGGCGAAGGTCTTGAAATGCTGCCGGGCCAGCAGCGTCGTCGGCGCGACAACCGCGACCTGCATCCCCTGGCTGGCGGCGATGAAGGCCGCGCGCATCGCGACCTCGGTCTTGCCGAAGCCTACGTCGCCCACGATCAGCCGGTCCATGGGGCGGCCCGCCGCCAGATCCTCGGCCACGTCCTCGATGGCGGACAGCTGGTCCTCGGTCTCGCTATAGGGGAAGCGGGCGGCGAAGGCCTGCCAGTCGTGATCCTCTGGCTCCAGCACGGGGGCGGCGCGCAAAAGGCGTTCGGCGGCGACGCGCATCAGCTTGTCGGCGATCAGCTTGATGCGTTCCTTCAGCCGCGCCTTGCGGGCCTGCCAGGCGCCGCCGCCCAGCCGGTCCAGCAGGCCTTCCTCGTGGCCGTAACGCGACAGCAGTTCGATATTCTCGACCGGCAGGTACAGCCGGTCGCCGCCCGCATATTCCAGCGCAACGCAGTCATGCGGCACGCCTGCGGCCTTGATCGTCTCAAGCCCCGTATAGCGCCCGATGCCGTGTTCGACATGGACCACCAGATCGCCAGGCGTCAGGCTGGTGGTGTCCTTCAGGAAATTGTCGGCCTTGCGGCGCTTCTTCGCGCCCCGGATCAGCCGGTCGCCCAGCACGTCCTGTTCGGAAATCACCGCCAGCCTGCCAAGCGCCTGTCCGTCGGCCACGAAGCCTTCGTCCAGCGGCCAGACGGCAAGGCCCACAGTGCCCGGCGTGTCAGAAAGGTCGCGAATGTCGGCAATGGGCTTTGCCGCAGTCATGCCTTCATCGGCCAGCAGCCCCGACAGGCGTTCCCGCGCCCCGTCCGAGAAGCTGGCGACGATGACCCGATGATCCTTGGAAAGAACCTTCACATGATCGGCCAGAGCCTTGAACAGGTTGATGCTTTCGGCCTGGCGTTCAGGCGCGAAATTGCGGCCCACGCGCCCGCCCGCATCCAGCACGCCCGGCCCCGGCGGCTGCGGCAGGACCGACAAGCGCAGCACCCGATGACGCGACAGCCAGTCGTTCCATTCGCCTTCGGTGGGGAACATCGCGTCGGGCGGCACGGGTTTATAGACCGTGTCGCTGCGCCCCTTGGCGGCCATGGCGGCCTTTCGCGCGTCGAACTGTTCGCGGATCATGGCGCGGCGGGCGTCGATCACCTGCCCCACATGGTCGTCCAGCACGACCGAGGCGCCGCGAAGATAGTCGAACAGGCTTTCCATTCGGTCGTGGAACCAGGGCAGCCAATGCTCCATGCCAGCCGTCTTGCGGCCCGCGCTGACGCTTTCATACAGCGGATCGTTGGTGCCGCCGCCATATTCGCTGCGGTAATTCTGGCGGAACCGGGTGATGGCGTCCTGATCCAGGATCACCTCGGACATGGGTGCCAGCTCGATCCGGAACAGCTTCTCGGTCGTGCGCTGGGTTTCCGCGTCGAAGCGCCGGGCGCCGTCCAGAACGTCGCCGAACAGGTCCAGCCGCACCGGCCCGGATTCACCGGGAGGGAAGATGTCGATGATGCCGCCGCGCACGGCATAGTCGCCGGGTTCGGTCACGGTGGGCGACTGCGTGAAGCCCATGCGCACCAGGAAGTCGCGCAGCGCGCCTTCGTCGATGCGGTCGCCCACCCGGGCGACGAAGCTTGCGCCCTCCACCAGATCGCGCGCGGGCACCCGCTGCAGCACCGCGTTCAGCGTGGTCAGCAGCACGAAGGGCCCCTTGACCGCCCCCTGCGCCAGCCCGGCCAGCGTCGCCATCCGCGACGCCTGAATATCGGGCGAGGGCGAGACGCGGTCATAGGGCGTCGTGTCCCAGGCCGGGAAGTTCAGGACTGCAAGATCGGGCGCCAGGAACGCCAGGGACGCGCGCATCGCGGCCATGCGGCGGTCGTCGCGGGCGATGTGGATGACGGGAGTGCCGCGCGCGGCTTCGCGCGCGATCAGCGCGGCGTCATAGCCTTCGGGCGCGCCGGAAAGGATCAGGTGTTCGGCCATGGAGGTCAGGTAAAGCCCCGCGCGGCGGAGTCAAGTTCAGAAGCCATAAGGATGGATCACCGACCACAACGCCCCCCACAGCGCCGTGACGGCGACGGCCGCCATCGACAGGACCGTGACCAGTCGCCGGTGGATGACCATGCGCCGGATTGCCTCGGCCGCGGCTTCGGGGATCGGGCGGCTGCCCTCTTCGGCCGCTTCCAGCAGCGGCATCAGGCGGCGGGCCAGGGCCACGCGCAACCAGAACAGGATCGCAAAGGGCAGAAGCAGCAGAAAGGCCGCCAGCGCCAGTTCCAGCGCATAGCCGATGCCAAGGATCGCCAAGGATGTCAGCAGGAATCCCGTCACCGCCAGGAAGACCAGTCCTTCCCGCGGACCCAGCCGCCAACGGGGCAGCACCAGCGACAGCCAGTCCAGCAGATGCAGGACCACGGGGCAGTCGCCCTGGCCTGCCTGCACCGCGCTGCGTGCGCGGCTGACGATCTCGGCCGGGACGCCGATCACGTTGCGACCGGTCAGGGACCAGGTGCCGATCACCACCAGCCAATACCAGACCGTGCCAAAGGACCGGCTGTCCAGAAAGCCGATCAGGCTGTCGAATTGCGGCACGCGGGCTTCCTTGTCCTTGGTCGCGCGCGACCTTAGAACGGCTGTTGCAGAAGGAAAAGCCGTCTTGCGCCCCCGAAAGGAAGCCTGCCATGCCGACGCCGATCATCGCCCCCTTCCCCGCCTCGCGCCTGCGCCGCCTGCGCCGGACCCCTGCGATCCGCGCCATGGTGTCGGAATGCGACGTCACGCCCGCCAACCTGATCTGGCCGATCTTCGTGACCGAGGTTTCGGGGGCCGAGGGCGAGATCGCCTCCATGCCCGGCGTGGAACGGCTGACGCTGGACGGGGCCAAGCGCGCGGCGGAACGGGCGGCAAGGCTGAACATCCCGGCCATCTGCATCTTTCCCCATTCCGACCAGGATCTTAAGACCGAAACCTGCGAACGCGCCTGGGATCCCGACAACATCGGCAACCGGGCCATCCGCGCGGTCAAGGAAGCCGCGCCGGACCTGGCGGTGATGACGGACATCGCGCTGGATCCTTATAACGCAAACGGCCATGACGGCATCGTGGTGAACGGCGAGATCCTGAACGACGAAACGGTCGAGGCCCTGGTCCGCATGGCCCTGGCTCAGGCTGAAAGCGGCGCGGACATCCTGGGACCGTCGGACATGATGGACGGGCGCATCGGCGCGCTGCGGTCGGCGCTGGAACAGGCGGGCCACAAGCATACGGCGATCCTGTCCTATGCGGCCAAGTTCGCCTCCAGCTTCTATGGACCGTTCCGGGACGCGGTCGGCGCATCCGGTCGGCTGGTGGGCGACAAGAAGACCTATCAGGTCAATCCCGCCAACCGGGGCGAGGCGATCCGCTGCGTGGCCCGCGACCTGGCCGAGGGCGCGGACATGGTGATGGTCAAGCCCGGCCTGCCCTATCTGGACATCTGCCGCGCCGTGAAGGACCAGTTCGGCGCGCCGACCTTCGCCTATCAGGTCAGCGGCGAATACGCGATGCTGGAAGGCGCGATCCGCAACGGCTGGCTATCGCGGGATGCGATGTTCGAAAGCCTTCTGTGCTTCCGTCGGGCAGGCTGCGACGGCATCCTGACCTATTTCGCGCCGCTTGTGGCCGAGGCGATCGCGGCCCGCGCCTGAGCGCAGGCGATCCGTCGCCCGCCCCCACAGTGGCGGGTGACAGCCCCGGCCGAATCTCCTACATTCGCCGAAAAATGCCGGGCACCCGGCGCGACATGTGGGGACAAGTGATGAGCAGCCTTTTCCGGACCCGGATCAATCGACGCTTGCTGCTGAAGGGCGCGGCCGGAACCGCTGCCCTGGCGCTTGCCGGGTGCAGCAATGCGGTCGGCACCAATGCCAACGCGCAACTGGATGCGCGGGTGGACGAGACGCATAACTACCTGATCCAGAACTATCCCTCGGCGCAGGCCCTGGTGCAGAACGCGCGCGGCGTCCTGTATATGCCGCTGATGACCGAGGCCGCGCTTGGCGTGGGCGGGGCCTATGGCCAGGGCGCGCTGCGGATCGGCGGGGCGACGGTGGATTACTATTCCGCCACCCGCGCCACCGTGGGCCTGCAGGCTGGCGCGCAGCAATATGCCCATGTGCTGATCTTCCAGACCGATGCGGCGCTTGCATCCTTCCGCGCCTCGCCCGGCTGGCTTGCCGGGGCCAATGCCTTCTACGCGATCCCGCAGGGCGGCATGGCGCTTGGCGCGGACACGATCACCGCGCAGCTTCCGGTCGTGGCGATGATCTTCGGCCAGGCGGGGCTGATGGCCGGCGCCTCCATCGAGGGCACGAAATACACCCGCGTCATCCCGTCCGAGATCCCGACGCTGGGCTTTGGCGGGCTTGGCCTGCCGCAGATGCAGATGCCGCAGATGGGCCGCTACTAGCCCCCCGCCCTAGCCCGAGGTCAGGTGACGCAGCCCGTGCGTGACATCCGCGCGCACGGCCAGCCGCAGGGCGGGCTCGTCCCCCGCCCGCAGCGCGGCCAGGATCATGCGGTGATGGCGCGGGGGCTCGTTCCGCTTCACCCGGCCGTACAGCGCCCGCATGGTCGGGCCAAGCTGCAGCCAGATCGTCTCCAGCATGGCCAGCATCGCCGGGGCCTGCGCGCGTAGATACAGCATCCGGTGGAATTCCAGGTTGCAGCGGATGTAACCCACGGCATCGTGGTTTTCGACCGCGTCGGCGATGCGCGCGTTCATCTGTGCCAGCCGGTCGATCAGCGCGAAATGGGCGCGCGGCAGGGCGCGGGCGGCCAGTTCGGGCTCGATCAGGGCGCGAAGCGCCGCCAGTTCCTCGATCCGGTCGTCCGACAGCGCGGGCGTGGTGACGCGGCCCGATGCCGACAGGGTCAGCGCGCCTTCGGCCACTAGGCGGCGCACGGCCTCTCGCGCGGGGGTCATGGACAGGTGATATTCGCGGGCGATGCCGCGCAGGGTCAGCGGCTTGCCGGGCGGCAGTTCGCCCAGCATGATCCGGCTGCGCAGGTTGCGATACAGCTTTTCATGGGCCGAAGGGTCGGTGGGGCGTGCAGGGGCGTTCATGGCCCGGTTGTGATCACAAAGCCCCTCCCCGTCAATCCCCGGCGGGGTCGCGGAACTGCCAGGCCATCAGGTCCGACCCATGCCGCTTCAGCCAGTCGCGGTGGCGGGCATAGTCGGGTATGAGCCCCGCCACCGCCCCCCAGAAGCGCGGCGAATGGTCCATGTGGCGCAGATGCGCGACCTCGTGGGCTGCGACATAGTCCAGCACCGCAGGCGGCGCCATCGCCAGCCGCCAGGAAAACATCAGCCGCCCGTCGGATGTGCAACTGCCCCAGCGGGACCGCGTGTCGCGCAGCACGATGGCGCGATAAGGGCGGCCAAGCGCCCCGGCATGGCGGTCGCAGGCGGCACGCAGGTCGGCCATGGCGCGATGCTTCAGGAAGGCCTGCACCACCGGCCCGGCAGGGCGGCTGGCGGGCAGCAGCAGGGCCGCGCCCGCAACAGCCGCCGCGCGGACGGCGGCGGGCGTCAGGGCCAGCATCTCGCCCGCGACCGGCAGGGCGGCGCCGTGGCGAACGATGCTGGGGGCGGGCCGCCGCTGGGTGGCCTGCATCAGCCAGGCCGATTTCGATTCCGCAAAGGCCGCGCCGTCGGACAGCGCCACATGGGCGGGCAGCGTCAGCACCACCGGCCCGCCGTCGCGCGGCACCCGCAGCACCATGCGCCGCGCGCGGGCCGACCGGCGCAGGGTGATCCGCAATCCATTGGCGATGGTGAACGCCTCGGCCATCCGCCTGCCCTTGCCCTGCCCCGCCGTCCCTGTCAGAAAAGCCTTTGACACCCCCCCGCGCCTGTGGCAGGGGGACCACCGATTTCCCTAAACGCGGCGGAAGGAGAATGCCATGCCCAAAGAGGAATGGGGCACGAAACGCCTGTGCCCGCACTGTGCCACCCGCTTCTATGACCTGCGGGCCAATCCGATGACCTGCCCCGCCTGCGGGAACACGTTCACGCTGGAAAGCCTGACCGATAGCCGCGGCAAGACGCTGGTCACCGAAAAGACCGCCGTTCGCGACGACGACGACCTGGTCGATGACGACGACGATCTGGGCGAGGACAGCGGCGAGCTGGACGACGATCTGCTGGAAGAAGACGATGACGACGGCGACGTGTCGCTGGACGACATCGCGGATGTCGCCGACAACGACGAGGAATAAGAAGAAAGGCCGGTCCCAAGACCGGCCTTTTCGCTTGCCTCACCCCAGGCGATAATTCGGGCTTTCCCGGGTGATCTGCACGTCGTGGACGTGGCTTTCCTTCAGTCCCGCGCCGGTGATGCGCACGAACTGGCAGTTCTTGCGCATCTCCTCGACCGTGGCGCAGCCGGTATAGCCCATGGCGGCGCGAAGCCCGCCCACAAGCTGGTGGATCACCGCGCTTGCGGAACCCTTGTAGGGCACCTGCCCCTCGATCCCTTCGGGCACCAGCTTGTCGGTCGCGGCGTCCTTCTGGAAGTAACGGTCGGCCGAGCCGCGCGCCATGGCGCCAAGGCTGCCCATGCCGCGATAGGACTTGAAGGACCGGCCCTGGTACAGGATCACCTCGCCCGGCGATTCATCGGTGCCGGCGATGGCGCTGCCCACCATGGCGCAGCTTGCGCCTGCCGCGATGGCCTTGGCGAAATCGCCCGAGAACTTGATGCCGCCGTCCGCGATGATCGGCACGTCGCCCGCGGCCGAGGCCGCGTCCATGATCGCCGTCAGTTGCGGCACGCCCACGCCAGCCACGATCCGCGTCGTGCAGATCGACCCCGGCCCGATGCCCACCTTGACCGCATCCGCGCCCGCGTCGATCAGGGCGCGCGTGGCCTCGGCCGTGGCGACGTTGCCCGCCACCACCTGCACCTCGTTCGAGAACATCTTGACGCGCTCGACCGCCTTGGCGACGCCTGCCGAATGGCCGTGGGCGGTGTCGATCACCACCATGTCCACGCCCGCCTCGATCAGGGCCTGGCTGCGCTCGAACCCCTCGTCGCCGACGGTGGATGCGGCGGCGACGCGCAGACGCCCCAGGTCGTCCTTGCAGGCCAGCGGGTTCAGGACCGATTTCTCGGTATCCTTCAGCGTCAGAAGGCCGGTCAGCTTGCCATGGCCGTCGGTGATCAGAAGCTTTTCGATCCGGCGTTCCTTCATCAGGCCGATGGCCTGCTGCCGGTCAGCCGGCTCTCGCAGGATCGCCAGGTTGTCCGTCGTCATGACCGCGCGCACCGGCGTGCGGTTGTCGCTGGCAAAGCGCATGTCGCGGTTGGTGACGATCCCCACCACGCGGCCCTCGTCGTCCACCACCGGAAAGCCGGTGACGTTGAAGCGTTCCTGGAAGGCCCTGGCGTCGCCCACCGTCTGGTCGGCGCGCAGCGTGATCGGGTTATAGACGATGCCGCTTTCGAACCGCTTGACGCGACGAACCTCGTCGGCCTGCTGTTCGGTGGACAGGTTGCGGTGGATCACGCCCATGCCGCCCGCCTGCGCCATGGCGATCGCCATGCGGCTTTCGGTGACCGTGTCCATGGCCGAGGACAGAAGCGGAATGTTCATGGCGATGGCGCGGGTCACGCGCGTCGTCACATCGGCGGTCGATGGCATGACCGTGGACGCGGCGGGAACCAGAAGCACATCGTCGAAAGTAAGCGCCTCACGAATCTGCATGGGAGGTATCCTTGCGTCAATTTCGTCTGGCAGTTTCCCCTTTCACGGGTCGGGGGGTTTGTCCAGTGCGGCGGCGCGGATTTCTTGCGGTCGCGCTGTAAGCCGGAACAACCGAAAGTTGCCGCAATGTCACTGGGCCCTGTCATATGGGGTCCCGACGCGGCGTCATATTGCACCGTTAATTGATTTGAAGAACATCGGCGGTAAGCTCGAATCCAGCGGTCGAATGGCTGCCAAGGGAGGAATCTATGAAAAAAATCTTGTCCGGCAGCGCGGTTCTGCTGATCACTGCATCCCCGCTGGTCGCCGGTGGCATCGAACGCGCGCCGCAATCGCTGGCGGTCCTGTTCGAGCAGGGGAATTATGCGGAATTGAGCTTTGGCGGTGTGGACCCGACAGTTGAGGGAACGGATGTCGGTGTTCCGCCCAATCCCCTTTTTCCGTCCGGCATTGCTCCTAGCCCGACCGGCGACGTCGCGCAGGGGTATGGCTTTGTCGGCTTGTCCTACAAGCACCAGTTCAACGATAACTTGTCGGCGGCCATCATCATGGAGCAGCCGTTCGGGGCGGACATCCGCTATCCGCTTGCGCCCGCCGGTTCGCCCGTTCTGGGCGGCACGCGGGTCGAGGTTAACTCGACCACCTTCACGGCATTGGCGCGATACAAGTTCGAGAACAACTTTTCGATCCATGGCGGGATTCGTGCGTCGAAAGCCGATGGTGGCGTGACCTTGAACGGGTTAGGGTACAACCGGATTGCGCCGCCCTATGCCTTGGAGATCGACGACGAATGGGGTATGGGCTACGTCCTAGGCGCGGCCTACGAAATACCCGAAATCGCCGGTCGTGTGTCGCTAACCTACAACTCTTCGATCGACCACGACTTCGACATGACCGAAACAGGCGACATCATCGGCGGGATTGACGGCATCACGGACATGATTTCGGGACAGTACACGGTCAAGACACCGCGTAGCTGGACCCTGGAAGGACAGACCGGCATTGCGCAGGACACCCTGGTCTTCGGTTCGATCCGTTGGGTGAAGTGGTCAGAGTTCATCGTGGACAACGCTGTCTTTCCCATTGCTACCCCGACAGGGGGAACCGTGCCGCTGGTCGAGGTCGAGGATACGACGACCTATACGATCGGCATCGGGCGCAAGCTTACCGACAACTGGTCCGCGTCTCTGTCGTTCCTCTACGAACCCAGCGAAGGGGATACGGTTTCGCCACTTGCCCCGACCAACGGGCGCAAGGGTGTCACCCTGGCTGGCATCTACACGATGGACAACATCAAGATCACGACCGGCATCAACTACACCCGGCTGGGTGGTTCCGACGTGGGCATCGGCGAAAGCGGCAACAAGACCACCGTCGCCACGATGGAAGACAACCACGCTTGGGGTGTCGGCGTCCGCATCGGCTACAGCTTCTGACGCCGCATCCATCATGACGACAGGGCCCCGCTTCGGCGGGGCCTTTGCTTTTCGCGGCCCCCGCATTACCTATGCGCCCGAAACGAGGGAAACATCCGATGATCTATCGCAGCGGCAGCGACTGGCTGGGGGCAAGCGCCAAGCGCGTGGTCCTGTTCGGGATGTCGGGCCTGGGCAAGACCTATCTGGCCAACATGCTGCGCGAGGCGGGCGACTGGTTCCACTACAGCGTCGATTACCGCATCGGCACCCGCTACATGGGCGAATTCATCGCCGACAACTTCAAGCGCGAGGCGATGAAGGTCCCCTTCCTGCGTGAGCTGCTGCTGTCCGACAGCGTCTATATTGCCTCGAACATCACCTTCGACAACCTGGCGCCCTTGTCCACCTATCTGGGCAAGCCCGGCAGCCCAAGCCGCGGGGGGCTGCCCTTCGACGAATACTGCCTGCGCCAGAACCAGCACCGCCGCGCGGAAATCGCGGCCCTGTTGGACACGCGCCATTTCATGGACCGCGCCCGCGACATCTATGCCATCCCGCATTTCGTCTGCGACAGCGGCGGGTCCATCTGCGAGGTCGTGGACCCCGACGATCCCGCCGATCCGGTGCTGTCCGCGCTGGAGCGCGACCTTCTGATGGTCTGGATCAAGGGGTCGGACGCGCATACCGCCGAACTGGTGCGCCGCTTCGACCGGGCGCCCAAGCCCATGTATTACCAGCCGGAATTCCTGGAAAAGGCCTGGATCGCCTATCGGGTCGAAAAGGGCCTGGACGGGGACGAGGTCAATCCCGACGACTTCATCCGCTGGACCTATGCGCGCGCCCTGGCCCATCGCCAGCCGCGCTATCAGGCGATGGCGCGGCGCGGCGTCACCGTCCTGGCCGAGGAGGTGGCCGAAGTCCGCAGTCCGGCGGATTTCGACGCCCTGATCGCCCGCGCCATCGACCGCAAGGAATAAGCCATGCCCATCACCCTGAACGAGAACCTGCCCGCCTATCGCATCCTGTCGGACGAAGGCGTGATGGTCATGTCTCCGGGCCGGGCCGCGACGCAGGACATCCGGCCGCTGCGGATCGGGCTTCTGAACCTGATGCCCAAGAAGATCCAGACGGAAAACCAGTTCGCCCGGCTGATCGGCGCCACGCCCCTGCAGATCGACTTCCAGTTGATCCGCATGTCGGACCACGAAAGCCGCAACACGGCGGCCGACCACATGGAAAGCTTTTATCGCCCCTTCCGCGAGGTCGAGGCCACGGGCGAGAAGTTCGACGGCCTTGTCATCACCGGCGCCCCGGTGGAACTGCTGCCCTTCGAGGATGTGACCTATTGGGACGAACTGACCCGCGTCTTCGACTGGACGCAAAGCCATGTCCATTCGACCTTCGGCGTCTGCTGGGGCGGCATGGCGATGGCCTGGCATTTCCACAGGCTGGAAAAGCATGCCTTGGACCACAAGGCCTTCGGCTGCTTCCGCCACCGCAACTTGGCCCCGGCCTCGCCCTATCTGCGGGGCTTTTCCGACGACGTGCTGGTGCCCGTCAGCCGCTGGACGGAGATCCGGCAGGCGGACGTTGACGCCCGCCCCGCCCTGCGCACGCTACTGGCCAGCGACCAGTGCGGCCCTTGCCTGCTGGAGGATCCGGGCCATAGGGCGCTGTATATCTTCAATCATTTCGAGTATGACAGCACGACCCTCAAGGAGGAATACGACCGCGACGTCGAGGCCGGAAAGCCGATCAACGTGCCCTTGAACTATTACCCCGACGACGATCCGGCGCGGGCGCCCTCGAACCGCTGGCGCAGCCATGCCCATCTGCTTTACGGTAACTGGATCAACGAGATCTATCAGACGACCGAATACGACCTGTCCCGCATCGGCGAAGGATAAGACATGGCGGAGATCCCGGACCTGCCCCTGGTCGGCAAGATCACCGAGGCGCTGAAGGCCGCGCCCAGGGACATCAGGAAAGCCCTGGAGAATGCCGCCAAGGATCAGGTCCTGGATCTGGCCTATCCCTATCGCGCCGAGATGGACAAGAAGTCCTACGAGGCGCAGATGGACCGGCTGCAACTGCAACTGGTGCGGCTGATGCATGATGTGGCGGCGACCGGCAAGCGGCTGGTCGTCCTGTTCGAAGGCCGCGACGCCGCCGGCAAGGGCGGCACGATCGAACGCACGCGGGAAAACCTGAACCCCCGTTCCGCCGCCATCGTCGCCCTGCCCACGCCGACCGAGCGCGAGGCGGGACAGTGGTATTTCCAGCGCTATGTCGATTGGCTGCCCGCCAAGGGCGAAATCGCGCTGTTCGACCGCAGCTGGTACAACCGCGGCATCGTCGAGCGCGTCTTTGGCTTCTCGACCGAGCATCAGCGCAACGCCTTCTTTCGCCAGCTTCCCGATTTTGAACAGATGCTGGTCGATGACGGCATCATCCTGGTCAAGCTGTGGCTGGACGTGGGCCGCGCCGAACAGCTGCGCCGCTTCCTGGACCGAGAGGCCGACCCGCTGAAACAGTGGAAGCTGTCCCGGATCGACGTGGAGGGCCTGGCGAAATGGGACGACTATACCCATGCCATCCGCGACACGCTGAACCGGTCGCATTCCCCCATTGCGCCCTGGACGGTCATCCTGTCCGACGACAAGCGCCGGGCGCGGCTTGCCGCGATCCAGACGATCCTGAACGCGGTCGATTTCGCGGGCAAGGACGCGGACGCCATCGGGGTCCCCGACCCGGCGATCACCGGTGGGCCGGAATTGCTGGACAGGTAGGGAGGGACCATGGACCTGGGAAATTGCCGCGCCATCGTCACCGGCGGCGCTTCGGGCCTGGGCGCCGCGACAGCCGCGCATTTCCGCGAACAAGGCGCGCAGGTCGTCGTCCTGGACCGCGCGGCAAGCGATGATGCGCACCATCTGCAGGCCGATGTGACATCCGCCGACAGCGCGGCTGCGGCCATCGCGCAGGCCGTGCGGATCATGGGCGGGATCGACATCTGCGTGAACTGCGCGGGCGTCGTGATCGGCGAAAAGACCGTGGGACGGAACGGGCCGCATGACCTGGACGCCTTTCGCCGCGTGATCGAGGTGAACCTGATCGGCAGCTTCAACGTGCTGCGACTGGCGGCGGCCGAGATGGCCCGGAACGGGCGCGCGGAAAACGGCGTGATCGTGAACACGGCATCGGTCGCGGCCTTCGACGGGCAGAAGGGCCAGGCCGCCTATGCCGCGTCCAAGGCGGGGATCGCCGGCATGACCCTGCCGCTGGCGCGCGATCTGGCCGGGCTGAACATCCGCGTCTGCGCCATTGCGCCGGGCATCTTCGCCACGCCGATGCTGCGCGGGTTGCCGCAGGACGTGCAGGACGGCCTGGCGGCCGAGGTGACCTTTCCCGCCCGCTTGGGCGATCCGCAGGAATTCGCCCGCATGGCCGCGCATATCGTTCAGAACGGCTATCTGAACGGCGAGGTGATCCGCCTGGACGGCGCGTTGCGGATGCGCTGATCAACGGTCCTTGACCGGCGCGCGATGCCCTTGCGCGACGGTTATGCCGCCGCTAGCGTTCGGATCAAACCGCCCAACAGGAAGGCCCGAAATCATGCGCTTGCTGATCACCACCGCCCTTGTCTCTGCCACAGCCCTGCCGGCCCTGGCGGCGGACCCGGAACTGACCGTCTTCGACTGGGCGGGCTTCGAGGAACCGTCGATCTTCCAGGCCTATATCGACAAGCACGGCGACAGCCCGACCTATGCCTTCTATGGCGACGATGACGAGGCCTTCCAGAAGATCGCATCGGGCTTCAAGGCCGACGTGGCCCATCCCTGCAGCCAGATGGTCAGCAAGTATCGCGACGCGGGCCTGATCGAGCCCTGGGACACCTCGAAGATCCCGAACTTCGACAAGATCGACCCGCAATTCCTGGATTCCGAGGTCTTCAAGGACGACGAGGGCATCTGGTACATCCCGACCGACTGGGGCGCAACGGCCATCGCCTATAACCCCGAGACGGTCCCGGCCGAGGACGTGTCCACGCTGCAGGTTTTTGTCGATCCGAAATACCAGGGCCGCACCTCGCTGCCGGATTCCTCGGACGATGTCTGGGCGCTCGGCTATCTGGCGACGGGCACGACCGATTGGACCAACGTGACCGACGAACAGTTCCAGGCCGCCGCCGACTGGCTGCGCCAGGCGCATCAGAACGTCGCGGCCTATTGGGCTGATCCGTCGGAACAGGCGCAGTTGATGGCGTCCGGCGCGGTGGACATCGCCTGGTCGTGGAACGACGGCGTGGTCTATCTGCAGAACGACAACTATCCCGTCGCCTTCCAGCGGGCGCCGAAGGAAGGGTCGTCCACCTTCTTCTGCGGATACATCAACCTGAAGGACGGGCCGGGCAACGAGGAAAAGGCCTATGACTTCATCAACGCCTGGCTGGAGCCTTCGGCGGGCAAGGCGCTGCTGGACACGATCGGATACGGCCATACCTCGACCGAGGCGATGGCGACCATCGCGGAGGAACCCGCGGTGAAGGAAGGCCTGTCCGAGGTCGATGCCCCGATCCTGGCGCAGACCCCGAACGACCCGGCGCAGCGGGAAAAGCAACTGGCCGAGTTCGAGAAGATCAAGGCCGGGTTCTAGGCGAAGAAGCGGGGGACCAGTCCCCCGCGCCCCCTGGGGTATTTCGGCAACGAAGAAGGGACGAGGCTTACGCGGCCTCGTCTTTCTTGCGCGGAGTATAGTTCAGGATCGGGGCCAGCCAGCGTTCGACCTCGGCCAGATCCATGCCCTTGCGCGCGGCATAGTCGCGGGCCTGGTCTTCCTCGATCTTCGCCACGCCGAAGTAATAGCTGTCGGGATGGCCGATATAGAGGCCGGATACCGACGATCCCGGCCACATCGCCATGCTTTCGGTCAGCCGCACGCCGGTGGCGTTTTCTGCGTCCAGCAGGCGGAACAGCGTCAGCTTTTCCGTATGGTCCGGCTGCGCCGGATAGCCGGGCGCGGGACGGATGCCCTTGTAGGGTTCGCCGATCAGATCCTGCGGCGTGAAGGTTTCATCGGCGCCGTATCCCCACAATTCCTTGCGGACGCGTTCGTGCAGCATCTCGGCCATGGCCTCGGCAATGCGGTCGGCAAGGGCCTTGACCATGATCGCGGCATAATCGTCGTTCGCGCGTTCATAGCGGGCGGCGATCTCGGATTCCTCGGGACCGGCGGTGACGACGAAGCCGCCGACGTAATCGGGCCGGCCTTCGGGCGCCACGAAATCCGACAGCGCCACGTTCGGGCGGTCGCCGCGCTTTGTCACCTGCTGGCGCAGGGTATGCAGCGTGGCAAGCGGCTGTTGCCGGTCCTCGCCGGTGAACAGGCGGATGTCGTCGCCCACCGCGTTGGCGGGCCAGAAGCCCACCACGGCGCGCGGGTTGAACCACCTGCCCTCGATGATCCGGGCCAGCATCTCCTTCGCCTCGGCGAACAGGGCGCGGGCGGCCTCGCCCTGTTTTTCATCCTCGAGGATGCGGGGATAGACGCCCTTCAACTCCCAGGTCTGGAAGAACGGCGTCCAGTCGATGTATCGCGCGATGTCCGCCAGATCCCAGTCGTCGATGATCCGGGTGCCGGTGAACTGCGGGGCGGTGGCCCGATAGGCGGACCAATCCACCTTCAGCGCATTGGCCCGCGCGGCAGCCAGCGGCAGGCGCTGCTTGGCGGCCTCGGCCCGTTCGTGGCGTTCGGCCACGTCCAGGTATTCGGCGCGGATCGCATCGACGTAATCCGCCTGCTGCGAAGGCGACAGCAGCGACGACACGACCCCCACCGCGCGGCTGGCATCGGTCACATAGACCGCCGGGCCTTGGTGATAGCGCGGCGCGATCTTGACCGCCGTGTGGATCTTCGAGGTCGTGGCCCCGCCGATCAGCAGCGGCACCTGAAAGCCCTCGCGCTCCATCTCGGATGCTACATGGACCATCTCATCCAAGCTGGGCGTGATCAGGCCCGACAGCCCGATCACATCGACGTTCTGTTCGCGCGCGACCTCCAGGATCTTCTGCGCGGGGACCATCACGCCCAGGTCGATGACCTCGTAATTGTTGCAGGCCAGCACGACGCCGACGATGTTCTTGCCGATGTCGTGGACATCGCCCTTGACCGTCGCCATCAGGATCTTGCCCGCGGCCTGCCGTTCGCCGCCGCCCCCGTTGGCGGCCTTTTCGGCCTCCATATGGGGCAGCAGGACGGCCACGGCCTGCTTCATCACGCGGGCCGATTTCACGACCTGGGGCAGGAACATCTTGCCCGCGCCGAACAGGTCGCCCACCACGTTCATCCCGGCCATCAGCGGGCCTTCGATGACATGCAGCGGGCGTTCGGCCTGCTGCCGCGCTTCCTCGGTATCGGCCTCGATATATTCGGTGATGCCGTTCACCAGCGCATGTTCCAGCCGCTTTTCGACCGACCATTCGCGCCAGGACAGATCCTTCTCCCGCGCCTTTGCCCCGCCTTCGCCCTTGAAGCGTTCGGCGATGTCCAGCAGGCGTTCGGTCGCGTCGGATCGGCGGTTCAGGACCACGTCCTCGCAGGCCTCGCGCAGGTCGGCGTCGATCTGGTCATAGACGGCCAGCTGGCCTGCATTGACGATGCCCATGTCCATGCCCGCCTGGATGGCGTGATACAGGAACACGGCGTGCATCGCCTCACGCACCGGCTCGTTGCCGCGGAAGCTGAAGGACAGGTTCGACACCCCGCCCGAGACATGGGCGTGCGGCAGGTTCCGGCGGATCCAGCGCGTGGCCTCGATGAAATCGACGCCATAGTTGTTATGCTCCTCGATCCCCGTCGCCACGGCGAAGATGTTGGGGTCGAAGATGATGTCCTCGGGCGGGAAGCCGACTTCCTCGGTCAGGATCTTGTAGGCGCGGGCGCAGATCTCGATCTTGCGGGCGCAGGTATCGGCCTGGCCCTGTTCGTCGAAGGCCATGACCACGACCGCCGCGCCATAGGCCAGGCACAGGCGGGCCTGCTGGCGGAACTGCTCCTCGCCCTCCTTCATGGAGATCGAGTTCACGACCGGCTTGCCCTGCACGCATTGCAGGCCCGCCTCGATCACCTCCCATTTGGAACTGTCGATCATCACGGGAACACGGGCGATGTCGGGTTCGGCGGCCAGCAGGTTCAGGAACTCGACCATGGCGGCCTTCGAATCGATCAGGCCTTCGTCCATGTTGATGTCGATGATCTGCGCGCCGTTTTCCACCTGATCGCGCGCGACTTCCAAGGCTGCCGCGTAATCGCGGTTGGTGATCAGCTTGCGGAAACGGGCGGATCCGGTGACGTTGGTGCGTTCGCCGATGTTCACGAAGGGAATGTCGGGTGTCAGGACAAAGGGTTCCAGCCCCGACAGGCGCAAGTGACGGTCAAGCATATTCGGGCACCTTTCGGGGGGTGAATTGGGCGACCGCCTCGGCGATGGCGCGGATATGGTCGGGCGTGGTGCCGCAGCAGCCGCCGACGACGTTGACCAGCCCCTCGCGGGCGAATTCGGCGACCTGCACGGCGGTGTCCTGCGGGCCTTCGTCATACTGGCCAAAGGCATTGGGCAGCCCGGCGTTGGGATAGGCGCAGATGTTGGTTTCCGCGACGCCAGCCAGTTCCGCCAGATGCGGCCGCATGGCGGATGCGCCAAGCGCGCAGTTCAGCCCCACCGACCAGGGCCGGGCATGCCGGACCGAGTGCCAGAAGGCGGTCGGCGTCTGGCCCGACAGCGTGCGCCCCGAAGCATCGGTGATCGTGCCCGAGATCATCAGCGGCAAGGCCTGCCCATGCGCCTCCATCGCCTGAATGCAGGCGAAGATCGCGGCCTTGGCGTTCAGCGTGTCGAAGATCGTCTCGATCAGCAGGATGTCGGCCCCGCCCTCGATCAGGCCGCGCGCCTGCTGCAGATAGGCAACGCGCAGGTCGTCGAAGGTGACGGCGCGATAGCCGGGGTTGTTCACGTCGGGGCTGATGGAAGCCGTGCGGTTGGTCGGCCCGATGGCGCCCGCGACGAAACGGGGTCGCCCGTCCTGCGCGGTGGCGCGGTCCAGCGCCCGGCGCACGATCCGCGCGCCTTCGACATTCAGGTCGTGGACGGCATCCTGCATCCCGTAATCGGCCTGGGCGATGGTCGTGGCGGAAAAGGTGTTCGTTTCCACGATATCCGCGCCCGCCATGGCATAGCGGTAATGGATCTCCTCCACCGCCTGGGGCTGGGTCAGCACCAGAAGGTCGTTGTTGCCCTGCTGCGGGTGGTCCGAATGGTGACGGCAGACATGGCCCGACCCGCGGCCGGTATAGTCATCCTCACCCAGCCGAAGTTGCTGGATCTGCGTGCCCATCGCCCCGTCAAGGATCAGGATCCGTTCGGCCGCGGCACGATCAAGCGCCGCAAAGGCGGGGGATTGGGGAAGTCTGCCGGTCATCGTTTCACCCTTGCCAGGAAGGGGCAGGTATAACGACGCAGGCTGGCGACGGCAAATTCATAATCCTACAGAAGATTATGAACGCGCGGCATATCCCCTTCATTCTGGATCAAATATCCTCGGGGGGTCCGGGGGGCGAAGCGCCCCCGGCTTTTCAGTCACTCCGCGCTGTCGCGGGCATAGACATCCTCGTACCGGACGATGTCGTCCTCGCCCAGATAGCTGCCGGTCTGGACCTCGATCAGGACCATGGGCACCTTGCCCGGGTTTTCCATTCGGTGGACGGCGCCCAGCGGCACATAGATCGACTGGTTTTCCGTCACAAGCGTCACCTTGTCGTCCACGGTGACGCGCGCGGTGCCGCTGACCACGATCCAGTGTTCCGACCGATGGACATGGCTTTGCAGCGACAGCGATGCGCCGGGCTTCACCACGATGCGCTTGACCTGGAAACGGTCGGCCAGGGCCAGCGTCTCGAACCAGCCCCAGGGACGGTGGTCGCGCGGAAAGGCCGTGGCCTGCTTGCAGCCCTTGGCCTTCAGGGCGCTGACGGCATGGCGGACGTCCTGCGCACGGCTCTTGTCGGCCACCAGGACCGCATCTGATGTCGCGACCACCATCACATCCTTCAGGCCGATCGCCACCACCTGCACATCGCTGCCATCCGACCGCAGCAGCACGTCATGGCAGTCGATGGCAGTCGAATGATCGTCCGTCACCACCCCATTCTCGGCGGGCGTTTCCAGCAGCGCCTCGCGCCAGACGGCGTCCCAACCGCCAAGATCCGACCAGCGGTCGGAAAAGCGCACCACGGTCAGGTTCGGGGCCTTTTCCATCACCGCATAGTCGATGGACTGGTCGGGCAGGCTGTCCCAGGGGTCCCTTGCCAGGCGCAGGAAGCCGATGTCGTCCCTGGCCTCGTCCAGGGCGGTCAGCACGGGGGACATGTATTCCGGCGCATGGGCGCGGAAGGCGTCGATCATGGTATCGGCGCGGAACAGGAAGATCCCGGCGTTCCACAGGAAATTGCCCTGCGCCAGCATCTGCGCCGCCGTGGTCATGTCGGGCTTTTCCACAAAGCGCGCAAGGGGCTGCGGGCCGTCGCCCTGCCCCGCCAGTTCCAGATAGCCATAGCCGGTTTCGGGACGGTCGGGGGTGATGCCGAAGGTGACGATCCGGTCCTCGGACGCGGGACCGACGCCCTGTCGAACCGCACGCGCGAAGGCCGCGCTGTCGGGGATCACATGATCCGAAGGCGCCACCAGCAACAGCCCTTCGGGGTCTTTCGCGGCCACCATCAGCGCGGCCACCAGGATCGCCGGGGCGGTGTTGCGGCCCGACGGCTCGATCACGATGGCGCCGGGATGGATGCCGATCTGGTCCAGCTGCTCGGCCACGATGAAGCGGAAGTCCGCGTTTGTCATGACAATGGGATCGGCGAAATCCGGCCCCGACAGCCTGCGGGCCGAGGCCTGGAACAGCGTCTCGTCCCCCATCAAGGGCGCGAACTGCTTGGGAAAGCTTTGCCGGGACACGGGCCACAGCCGGGTTCCCGATCCGCCGGCCATCAGGACGGGGGTGATCTTGGTCATGACGCTGTCCCTTGCGGCCGGTCTTTGTTCTGCAAGGGATAACCTGCCCGGCAGGATCAGAAAAGCCCACACAGATGAAAAGGCCGGCCCCGAAGGACCGGCCTGCAATCAGGGCCAGGCCCCGACGCTTATTCGTAGATATAGATGACCTTGCGGGTCTCGGGCTCGACGACCACCGGGCGGTCGTTGACATAGACGTATTGCACGTTCGAGTTCGGCACTGTCTGGATCGCCGCCGTTTCCGGCACAACGGTGCCGACGGCAAGGTCGCCGTCCAGAACCACGGATTCGGTGCGGTTTTCCATGATATAGGTGCGGGTTTCGGGGGTCAGCGCGTCCTCGCTGACGTCGCCCATGACCGCCCCGGCGACCCCTCCGATGGCCGCACCAACCGGGCCGCCCACCGCAGCGCCAGCGACTGCGCCGGTCGCCGCACCGCCCAGCGCGCCGCCGCCGGTGGTGTTCGGATCGCTTTCGACCTGGGTCACCGTGGTCGAAGGCTGGGTCTGGACAATGGTCGTTTCGGCAAAGGTGGCACCAGCTGCAAGGGTCGCTACGGCGGTCATGGTCAGAAGGGTTTTCATCGTGATCTCCATTTCCGTATTTGCTGCGTATCTGCGCATAAAATTCGGAAATCGGTGCAGAAGTTCCCGACGATCACGGATTATTGGCGCGACGCCACGGCATTAACTATGTTTCTTCATCGGCTTACCCGCGACATAGGTTTGGCAGATGCTGCGGTCGTCGCCCATGATCTGCAGGATGAAAAGTTCCTGTTCCAGCGTTTCGGCCCGGTCCATGCGCAGCGCCATCGCAGGCGTGGCGCGGGCGTCCAGCACCACCAGATCCGCCATGCTGCCCGGCTCCAGCGTGCCGATCTGGTCCGCCATGCCCAGGGCCAGGGCATTGCCGCGCGTGATCCAGTGAAAGGCCGACAAGGGCGTCAGCTTCTGCCCGCGCAGCTGCAGGATCTTGTAGCCCTCGTTCAGGGTCTGCAGCATCGAATAGCTGGTCCCGCCGCCCACATCGGTGGCGATGCCGCTGACCACGCCCGCCGCGCGCAGCCCGGCCTCGTCGAACAGGCCCGAGCCGAGGAAGAGGTTCGAGGTCGGGCAGAACACCGCCCGGCTGCCGGTTTCGGCCATGCGCGCGATCTCTCGCGGGCGCAGGTGGATCGAATGGCCCAGAAGCAGCTTGTCCGAAAGCAGGCCGTAGCTTTCGTAGATGTCCAGATAGTCGCGCGCCTGGGGATAAAGGCTCAGCGTGAAGTCGATCTCGTCCCTGTTTTCCGACAGGTGGGTCTGGACGTGGCAATCGGGATGTTCGCGCGCCAGCGTCCCCGCCATCTCCATCTGCTCGGGGGTCGAGGTGATGGCGAAGCGCGGCGTGATCGCGTAACGCTGCCGCCCCTTGCCGTGCCAGCTTTCGATCAGGGCCTTGCTGTCGTCGTATCCCTGCCGGGGCGTGTCCAGAACCTCGGGCGGGGCGTTGCGGTCCATCATCACCTTGCCCGCGACCATCGCCATGTTGCGGGCATGGGCTGCGGAAAACAGCGCCTCGGCGGATTGCTTGTGGACGGAACAGAAGGCCACGGCGGTGGTGGTGCCGTGGTCGGTCAGCAGGTCCAGGAAGGCCTCGGCCATCGCGGGGGCGTGGCCCTGCTGGCGAAAGCGCGCTTCCTCGGGGAAGGTATAGGTGTTCAGCCAGTCCAGAAGCTGCGCGCCCCAGCTGGCGATCACCTGCAGCTGCGGGAAATGGATATGCGTGTCGATGAAGCCCGGCATGACCAGATGCGGGCGGTGGTCGATCTCGGCCAGGCCTTCGCGGGCAAGGTCGGCGTAATCGCCCACGGCCAGGATGCGGCCATCCTCGACCAGGATGGCGCCGTCCTCGAGGTAGCGGTGGTTGTCCTGGGTGTCGTTGGGGTCGGCATGGAAGCCAAGGACGCGGCCCCGGATCAGCTGTTGCATGGGTATTTTTTCAACGAAGAAGCTGCGGTCAGCCGCGCGATCAGTTCGGCGGCGGTGAAGGCGGCGATGACCGCCGGGCGCTTGTCATGGGTGAAGCCCGCGCCGATGGGGCAGACCAGGGGCGCGGGGTCGAGGCCCCGTTCGCGGGCAAAGCGGCTGAACTGCGCGCGCTTGGTGGCGCTGCCAATCATGCCGACATAGGACAGGTCGTCGCGCGACAGCGCCTCGGCCGCCAGCAGGAAATCCAGCGCGTGGTCATGGGTCAGGATCACCACGGCGCTGCCGGGGCGGGCCGCGCGGATCTCGGCCTCGGGCAGCGGGGTCAGGCGGGTCTCGATCCCAGGGGCGGCCTGGGCCAGTTCCTCGGGACGGCTGTCGATCAGAAGCGCCTTGACCGGCAGCGGTTGCAGCGCCAGGGCCAGGGCACGGCCGACATGGCCCGCGCCGAAGACCAGCACATCCGGGTGATCCTCGGGCGTGGGACCCTGGCGGTCCAGTTGCAGGACCACCCTGCCCCCGCAGCATTGCCCGATCTCGGGGCCCAGGGGGATGTCCATGCGCGCCTCGGACTCGCCCGATGCCAGCATGGCGCGGGCGCGGTCGATGGCCATGTATTCAAGCTGGCCGCCGCCGATGGTGCCGTCCACGCGATCGGGGCCGACGAACATCTCGGCCCCCGCGTCGCGCGGGGTGGACCCCAGGGCCTGGATGACCCGGACGCGGATCATCCCCGCAGCTTCTCGATCGCCATCAGCACGCGCTCGGGCGTGGCGGGGGCGTCCAGGCGCGGGTGTTCGCGATAGTCGCTGAAGGAGGCAACGGCCATGTTGATCGCCTCGAAGACGCTGATGCCCAGCATGAAAGGCGGCTCGCCCACAGCCTTGGACCGCTTGATGCTGCGTTCGGCGTTTTCCGACCAGTCGGCCAGACGCACGTTGAAGACGCGCGGCCGGTCGGATGCCAGCGGTACCTTGTAGGTGGAGGGCGCGTGGGTCCGCAGCCGGCCCTTGTCGTCCCACCACAGTTCCTCCGTGGTCAGCCAGCCCGCGCCCTGCACGAAGGCGCCCTCGACCTGGCCCTTGTCCAGCGCCGGGTTCAGGGAACGGCCCACATCGTGGATCACATCGGTCCGGTCGATGACATATTCGCCGGTCAGTGTATCGACCGACACCTCGGACACCGAGGCGCCATAGGCGTAATAATAGAACGGCCGCCCCCGCCCGGTCGAACGGTCCCAATGGATCTTGGGCGTCTTGTAGAAGCCCGCCGCCGACAGGTGGATCCGCGCCATATAGGCCGCGGCGATCACTTCGTTCCAGGGGATCAGGTGGTCGCCCGCACGGATATGGCCGGGGACGAACTGGACGTCTTCGCGCGGCTGCTGCCAGCGTTCGGCGACGAATTCGACCAGCCGGGCCTTGATCTGTTCCGCTGCGTCAAGCGCCGCCATGCCGTTCAGGTCCGTCCCCGAGGACGCCGCCGTGGCCGAGGTGTTGGGCACCTTTTCCGTCGTCGTGCGGGTGATCTTGATGCAGGTGATGTCGCACTGGAAGGCCTCGGCCACGACCTGGGCGACCTTGGTGTTCAGGCCCTGCCCCATCTCGCAACCGCCATGGTTCAGCGCGATGGACCCGTCGTTATAGACATGGATCAGCGCGCCCGCCTGGTTGAACCAGGTCGCGGTGAAGCTGATGCCGAACTTGACCGGGGTCAGCGCGATCCCCTTGCGGATCACGCCACCCTTGGCGTTCCAGTCCAGCACGGCCTGGCGGCGGGCGTGATAGTCGCTGGAAGCCTCCAGCTCCTCGAAGATGCGGGGCAGGATCTGGTCGGTGACCTCCTGGTGATAGGGGGTCAGCTGGCCGTTCCGGTACAGGTTCGCCTTGCGGATCTCCAGCGGGTCGCGGCCCAGGGCATAGGCGATCTCCTCGATCATGCGCTCGGCCACGATCACGCCCTGCGGCCCGCCAAAGCCGCGAAAGGCGGTGTTGCTGACGGTGTTGGTCTTCATCGGATGGCTGCTGACGCGCACATCGGGATAGTAATAGGCGTTGTCGCAATGGAACAGCGCGCGATCGGTGACCGGCCCCGACAGATCCGCCGAAAAGCCGCAGCGGGCATACCAGTCGCCCTGCACGGCGCGGATGCGGCCGTCGTCGTCGAAGCCCACCTCGTAATCCACCACGAAATCGTGGCGCTTGCCGGTGGCGGTCATGTCGTCGTCGCGGTCGGGGCGGATCTTGACGGCGCGGTTCCAGCGTTTCGCGGCGATGGCCGCGACGCAGGAAAACAGGTTCATCTGTGTTTCCTTGCCGCCGAAGCCCCCGCCCATCCGGCGCACGTTCACCACGACCGCGTTGTTCTGGCAGCCCAGGACATGGGCCACCATGTGCTGAACCTCGGACGGGTGCTGGGTCGAGACGTTGATCGTGACGTCCTCGTCCTCGCCCGGCACGGCCATGGCGATCTGGCCTTCCAGATAGAAATGGTCCTGTCCGCCGATGTTGAAGCGGCCCTTGATGCGGCGGGGTGCGGCGGCCATGCCCGCGTCGGCATCGCCCCGGCGCAGCGTCAGGGGATCGGTGACATAGCCCATGCCCGCGTCCTTCGCGGCCATCGGGTCAAGCGCATGGGGCAGCACGTCATAGGTGATGCGCGCCTTGTGCGCCGCGCGCCGGGCCTGGTCGCGGGTTTCCGCGATCACGGCAAAGATCGGCTGGCCCCAGAACAGGACCTCCTCCTCGGCGAAGATCGGGTCGTCGTTCTTGCCGTTGGGGGAGACGTCGTTGACGCCGGGAATGTCCTTGGCGGTCAGCACGCCCACCACGCCGGGATGCGCCAGCGTTTCGGAAAAATCCATGCCGGTGATCTTGCCATGGGCGCATTGCGACAGGCCCAGATAGGCGTGCAGAAGCCCATAGGGTTCGGCCAGATCGTCGGTGTAATCCGCGCGGCCGGTGACATGCTTGATGGCGCTGTCGTGGATCGTGTCCTGGTGCGCCTGGCCGCGAATGATGAGATCGTCTTTCATGTCATGCTCCAACGGCTTCATGCAGGCGCACCGGCAGGCCCGGTTCCGACTGTTCCAGCCAGAAGCGGCGGAACAGGTTGGCGGCCACGGTGCGGCGATAATCGGCGCTGGCGCGCCAGTCGGACAAGGGCTGGAAATCGTCCGCCACGGCGCGGGCGGCGGCCTCGAAGGCTTCGCGGGCGAAGGGTTGGCCGGTCAGCGCGGCCTCGGCCCCGGCGGCGCGCTTGGGCGTGCCCGCCATGCCGCCAAAGCAGATGCGCGCGTCGGTGATGGTGCCACTCTCAACGGTCAGGCAGAAACCCGCAGCCACGGCGGTGATGTCGCTGTCGCGGCGCTTGCTGATCTTGTAGGCGGCGATCTTCGCCTGCGGGCGGGTCGGGATGATGACTTCTTCCACGAACTCGCCCGGCGCGCGGTCCTGACGCCCGTATTCGATGAAGAAATCCTCCAACGGCAGTTCGCGCCGCGCCGCGCCCTTGCGCAGCACGATCCGCGCGCCCAGCGCGATCAGCAGGGGCGGCGTGTCGCCGATGGGCGAGCCGTTGGCGATATTGGCGCCGATGGTGCCCATGTTGCGCACCTGCCAGCCGCCGATGCGCAGCCAGTAATCATGGGCGGCGGGGATGTGCTGACGGATCAGCGGCGCGGCTTCGGAATAGGTGACGCCCGCGCCCAGGCGGATCTCCTCGCTCTCGACGCGCTTCGATTTCATCAGATGGCCGATGAACACCGCCGGGGAAATGTCGCGCATGAATTTCGTGACCCACAGGCCCACATCGGTCGCGCCCGCGATGATCGTGGCCTTCGGCTCGGCCTCCAGCACGGCGGCAAGGTCATCCACATCAGCGGGAATGATGGCGCGTTCGCCACCCTTGGACAGCTCGACCCTCTCGCCTCGCATGTCGCGCAGCTTCGCGGTCACCAGTTCCCGTTCCACCGCCAGGGCGTCGGATGCCTGTCCGCCCGCGCGGCCGGCGGCAAGCGCGGCCTTGATGATCGGCTCGTATCCCGTGCAGCGGCAGATATTGCCCTGCAGCGCGACCTCGATATCGGTGGCCGTGGCGCCCGGATTGGTCATCCACAAGCCATACAGCGCAATCACGATGCCCGGCGTGCAGAAGCCGCACTGGCTGCCGTGATGTTCCACCATCGCGGCCTGGATCGGGTGCAGCCCGCCGTCCGGCCCGCGCAGATGTTCGATCGTGACGACATGGCAGCCGTGGCAGGACGCCAGGAAGCGGATGCAGGCATTCACGGGTTCATAGATCAGCCCGTCGTCGGTCAGGCGGCCCACCAGCACCGTGCAGGCGCCGCAATCGCCTTCGGCGCAGCCCTCCTTGGTGCCGGTCAGGCGGCGGTTGATGCGCAGGAAGTCCAGCAGCGTGTCCGAGGCGCCGACGGCTGTCAGTTCAACTGCCTGATCGTTCAGCATAAAGCGCAAGGCGGGGGTCATGGCGTTCCTTCGTGGCTGTGGACCATGGGAAAACCTAGGCGGAAAATAAGGGTTGCGAAATCTGTCCCGACCCGGAAGACTTTACACGATTCCTTGAAAACGGCCTATCACCCATGTCCTATCTTGAAAGCCTGCGCGTCTTCGTTCGTGTGGTCGAACTCGGCTCGATCACGTCGGGCGGGCGGGATCTGCGGCTTTCGCCGGCAGTCGCCTCGAATCGCATCAAGGATCTGGAGAACCGGTTCGGCGTGCGGCTGCTGAACCGCACCACCCGCAAGCTGACCCCGACCGAGATCGGGCGCGCCTTCTATGACAACGCCCGCCGCGTGATCGACACCCTGGACGAGGCCGAGGCGCTTGTGTCCAGCTTCTCGGGCCGCCCGCAGGGGGTGATCCGCCTGACCGCGCCCCTGGGCCTGGGGCGGCGGCTGATCGCGCCGCTGATCCCGCCCTTCTGCAAGGAAAACCCTGGCGTCGAGTTCCGGCTGAGGCTGTCGGACCGCAACGTCAACATCGTCGAGGACGCCATCGACCTGGCCTTCTTCCTGGGCGAACCTGCCGATTCGGCGCTGAAATGGCGCAAGATCGCGGATTGCCCGCGCGTGCTGGTCGCCTCGCCCGAATACCTGGCCCAGAACGGCACTCCGAAGGCCCCCGAGGATCTGGTCGATCACAACTGCCTGCTGCTGCGCTATCCGCGCAGCCCCGAATTCTACTGGGTCCTGCAGACCGAGGACGGCCCGCAGAAGATGATGGTTTCGGGCCGTTTCGACACGGATGACGGGGACGTGCTGACAACCTGGGCGCGTGGGGGCGAAGGCATCGCGAACCGGCCGCTGTACGAAGTGGCCGCCGACATCAAGGCGGGCCGCCTGGTCGAGGTCTTGCCCCAGAACCGCCCGCTGCCGTCGCAATTCGGCTGCCTGACCCCGCATCGGCGGTTGCAGGACCCGAAGGTGCGGATGTTCGCGGATTTCGCGGTGCGGGAATTGAAGAAGATCTTCGACCGCTGAGAAAAGAAAACAGCCGCGGCTGGATCGCCGCGGCCGCTTTTGCGCACGAAAGGCGCGGTTGCCCTACATCCCGGCCAGGCTTGCGCCGCCTGCCGCGCGGAACCAGCGGATGATCTGCTCGCGCTCCTGCGGCTCCATATAGGTGACATTGGCGGGCGGCATCGCGTCGGTCAGCCCGGCCTGGACATAGATCTCTCGCGCGTGCTTGGCGATGTCGCCGGGGGTTTCCAGGAAGACCCCCTTGGGCGCGTGGCGGATGCCCTCGTATCCGGGTTCGCGCGCATGGCACATGGAACAGCGGCCCAGCACGGCGTCGCTGACCTGCCCGAAGCCTTCGGCCTCGGCAAAGCGGGCCTCGACCGGGGTCAGGGGCCGGGCCTCGGCCTGTTCCAGGCTGTCCTGGTTCAGGCCGGCCGATGACAGCCACATCACCATGATGAACAGCACCGCCGTCACGGCCCAGGTCCACCACTGGTATCCCCGGCGGGCATGCATGGTGTTGAAGAAATGCCGGATGGTCACGCCCATCAGGAAGATCAGCGCCGCGATCAGCCAGTTGTACTGGCTGGCGAAGGCCAGCGGATAATGGTTCGACAGCATCAGGAAGATGACCGGCAGCGTCAGATAGTTGTTATGCGTCGAACGCAGCTTGGCGATCTTGCCGTATTTCGGATCGGGCGCCCGCCCGGCCTTGAGGTCCGCCACCACGATCCGCTGGTTCGGCATGATGATGAAGAACACGTTTGCCGTCATGATCGTCGCGGTGAAGGCGCCCAGGTGCAGCAGCGCCGCGCGGCCGGTGAAGATCTCGTTATAGCCCCAGCCCATCACGACAAGCGCGACGAACAGCAGCAGCATCAGGATCGTGGGCGTCTCGCCCAGGCGCGACTTGCACAGCGTGTCATAGATCAGCCATCCCAGCGCCAGCGACCCGGCCGAGATCAGGATCGCCTGCCAGGTCGCCAGGTCGGCCTTGGCCGTGTCGATCAGATACAGGTTGGCGCCCGCCCAATAGGTGACCATCAACAGCGCCGCGCCCGACAGCCAGGTGGCGTAGCTTTCCCATTTGAACCAGGTCAGATGCTCGGGCATCCGCTCTGGCGCAACCAGGTACTTGTTGATGTGATAGAAGCCGCCGCCATGGACCTGCCATTCCTCGCCATGCGCGCCCTTGGGCAGGCCGGGAACCTTTTGCAGCCCCAGGTCGAGGGCGATGAAATAGAAGGACGATCCGATCCAGGCGATGGCGGTGATGACATGCGTCCAGCGGATCGCGAAGGCCAGCCATTCCCAGATGATCGTCTGGTCGGGGATCAGGTGCAGCATGGATCAGCTTCCCCGATAGGTGGAATAACCGAAGGGCGAAACCAGCAGCGGCACATGGTAATGGTCGTCCTGCGACATGCCGAAGCGGATCGGGATCACGTCCAGGAAACGCGGGCTTTCGGGTTCGATCCCGGTCGCGTCCATCCAGGCGCCCGCGTGGAATTCCAGCTCATAGGTGCCGGTGGCGAAATCCGCCGCAGGCAGGATCTGGCTGTCGGTGCGGCCGTCGTGGTTGGTCTTCAATCGTGCAAGTTCGGTCCGCTGGCCGTTCTCAAGACGGAACAGCACCACCTCCATCCCCTCGGCCGGGCGGCCGCGCGCCGTGTCCAGCACATGGGTGGTCAGGTATCCAGGCATCGTCGCCCTCCCTCATTATCGCTGTTTTCTTGAATAACCGATCCCTTCGCATCCGCACGAGAGGGACCATAAGCAAGGTAGTCTTAAGATTTCGTAGAAAATCCGCCGTTCACTTTGGCGCAAATATCCTCGGGGGGAGCGCGAAGCGCGTGGGGGGCAGACAGCCCCCCGGCCTAGTCCGCCAGGCGTGCCACGGCCCTTTCGGCACGCGCCCGCAGATCGCGCGGATCAACGGTCAGCAAACGGTGATCATCGACGACCGCCCTGCCCCCGACATAGACCGCACGCGGCCTGATCGGCGCGCAGAAGACCAGCGCTGCCACCGGATCCCACTGCCCCGCCAGCGGCAGGTCCGACACGTCCCACAGGACCAGATCGGCCTGCATCCCCGGCGTCAGAGCGCCAATGTCGCTGCGGCCAAGAACACGCGCGCCGCCAAGCGTGGCGATCTCCAATGCCTCGCGCGCGCCCATCGCGGCGGGGCCATCGTTCAGCCGCGCGACCAGCATGGCCTGCCGCGCTTCCAGCCCCAAATGGCTGCAATCGTTGCTGGCCGATCCATCGACGCCAAGACCCACCGGAACGCCCGCGTCGCGCATGGCCCGGACGGGCGCAATGCCGCTGGCCAGCCGCGCGTTGGAACAGGGGCAATGCGCGACCCCCGTGCCGGTGCGGGCAAACAGGTCGATCTCGGGCGCGGACAGCTTGACGCAATGGGCGTGCCAGACATCGTCGCCGGTCCAGCCCAGGCTTTCGGCATAATCGCCCGGCAGCATCCCGAAATTGTCCAGCGAATAGTGGACATCCTCGTCATTCTCGGCCAGGTGGGTGTGCAGGCGTACGCCCTTCTCGCGCGCCAGGATCGCCGCGTCCCGCATCAGTTCCCGGCTGACCGAGAAGGGCGAACAGGGCGCAAGCGCCACCTGCACCATCGAACCCTCGGACCCGTCGTGGAAGGCGCCTACCACGCGTTCGCTGTCGCGCAGGATCGCGGCCTCGTCCTCGACCAGGGCATCGGGCGGCAGGCCGCCCTTGCTTTCGCCGATGGACATGGCCCCGCGTGTGGCGGTGAAGCGGATGCCGACCTTCCCGGCGGCCTCGATGCTGTCGTCCAGGCGCGATCCGTTCGGAAACAGGTAAAGGTGGTCGGACGAACAGGTGCATCCCGACAGCGCCAGTTCCGCAAGCCCGACCTCGGCCGACAGGCTGATGTCGTCCGGCGTCATGCGCGACCAGATGGGATAAAGCGTCCGCAACCAGCCGAACAGCGCCGCGTCCTGGGCTGCGGGCACCGCGCGGGTCAGGGTCTGGAACAGGTGGTGATGGGTGTTGACCAGGCCCGGCGTGATCACGCAGCCGGCAGCATTGACGATTTCGGCACCATCGCGCGGCAGGTTTTCACCCGCCGCGACGATCTTTCCATTCTCGACCAGGACATCGCCGCCCCGGATCTCGCGCCGGGTGTCGTCCATGGTGACGACGACCTCGGCGCCCTTGAACAGCGTCCTAGTGGTCCGCGACATGACCCGCCGCCCGCAACTCTTCCTCGTCCACATGGGCCGCGCCGTTGTAGAACCAGTTCAGCAGCACCGCCGTGATCGCCGCCAGCAGGATGCCGGAATGGATCAGCGGATGGATCGCGTGCGGCATCCACTGGTTGAAGTTCGGCGCGACCAGCGGGATCATCCCCATGCCCACGGAAATCGCGACGATGAACAGGTTGTGCCGGTTGTTCGCGAAATCGACCCGCGACAGGATCCGCACGCCGGTCGCGGCGACCATGCCGAACATCACCAGGCCCGCGCCGCCCAGGACGGTGGTGGGCAGGCTTTCGACCAGGGCGCCCATCTTCGGGATCAGGCCCAGCACGATCATGATCACGCCGCCCGCCACGCAGACGAAGCGCGACCGGATGCCGGTGACGCCCACCAGGCCGACGTTCTGCGAGAACGAGGTATAGGGGAAGGTGTTGAAGATGCCCCCGATCACGGTGCCCAGTCCGTCGGCGCGCAGCCCTGCGGCCAGGGATTTCTGCTCCATCGGCTTCTTGCAGATGTCGGACAGCGCCAGGAACATGCCGGTGGATTCGATCAGCGTGACCAGCATGACCAGCACCATGGTGGCGATCATGATCGGGTCGAACGTCGGCATCCCGAAATGGAAGGGCTTGATCACTGCGAACCATTCCGCCGCGCCGACCTTGTCGAAGTTCATCATGCCCAGCATCGCGGCCACGACGCCGCCCACGACGATGCCGACCAGCACCGCGATGTTGGACAGGAAGCCGCGCGCGAATTTCGACACCAGCAGGATCGTGCCCAGCACAAGGATCGCGATCATGATGTTCTGCCCCGCCGCATAAAGCGGGTTCTGCACCGTCGGCGCCAACGTGACGCTCGCCGGCACCTCGCCGGCCGCGCGGGCCGCTTCCAGCCAGGCCGCGGCCTCGGGGTCCACGATCTTGGGGGCGGTCGGACCGACCTGAAGGCCGAAGATCCAGTTGATCCCGATGGGCATCAGGCTGATGCCGATGGTCAGGATCAGCGTGCCGGTGACGACCGGCGGAAAGAACCGCAACATCCTGGAAATGAAGGGCGCGATGAAGATGCCGATGATGCCCGCCGCGATGATCGCGCCGAACAGGGCGCGGGCGCCTTCATGGCCGGGCAAGGATGTCGCGACCGCGACCATCGGGCCGACCGAAGCGAAGGTCACGCCCATCATCACGGGCAGCTTGATCCCGAAATACTGAGTCGCGCCCAGGCTCTGGATGATGGACACGATGCCGCAGACGAACAGGTCGGCGGAAATCAGGAACGCCACTTCCTCGGGGGGCAGGTTCAGCGCCCGCCCGACGATCAGGGGAACCGCAATGGCCCCCGCATACATGACCAGCACATGCTGGAACCCAAGCGTGAACAGCTTGGGGGCGGGAAGGATCTCATCCACCGGATGGATCCCCCCCTGATAGGTTGCGTCAGACATTGCGGACCTCCCTTTCCACGGCTGTCTTGTTTTCCCTCAGAGATCGACCTTTGCGGCCTTTCCTTGTTGTTTGGCGAGTTCCACGACGGCGGATGCGACGGCGAGGTCCTGAAGGCCCACGCCGGTGCCGTCGAAGATGGT